>NC_007776.1:0-1450000 GCF_000013225.1 Synechococcus sp. JA-2-3B'a(2-13) | reverse complement strand
TACAGGACTTTCACCTTCTCTGGTGCAGCATTCCAGCTGCTTCCCCTAGCCCGCCGGCTGCCGTTTGGCCGTCCCACAACCCCGCCCAGCCGTAGCTGAGCGGTTTAGGCTCTTTCCCGTTCGCTCGCCGCTACTGAGGAAATCACTTTTGTTTTCTTTTCCTGCGGCTACTAAGATGTTTCAGTTCGCCGCGTTCGCCCCTTTGGCCTATGGATTCAGCCAAAGGTGACAAGGCTTGCGCCTTGCCGGGTTGC
Source organism: Synechococcus sp. JA-2-3B'a(2-13) (assembly GCF_000013225.1). Lineage (NCBI taxonomy): Bacteria > Bacillati > Cyanobacteriota > Cyanophyceae > Synechococcales > Synechococcaceae > Synechococcus > Synechococcus sp. JA-2-3B'a(2-13). Next base: position 1,449,746 of record NC_007776.1, on the reverse strand, counting down.
CCCATTCGGGAACCTGCGGATCACCGCTTTTGTCCAGCTCCCCGCAGCGTTTCGTCGGTAACACGCCCTTCCTCGCCTCTGCGTGCCTAGGTATCCACCGTGCGCCCTTAACTGACTTGACCTTTTCACCTCACGTAACATTGGTGTTCTACCTGCCTCATGCCCCCAGGTTGCTGCTGCTTCCCCCAAGCCAAGGCTCGGAGGGCTCAACCCAGAAGCATGCTGCTCTCTTGCTATGCAGTTTTCAAAGTGCTGGCCGGCTCAACCCGGCTGGAGGCTTGTGCTCGGACCCAAACCCCTAGCCCGGTCGTCAACCTATCCAACTGGAGAACCCCTTCCCCGCTCCTCACCAAAGTGGTGGAGGTAAGCGGACTCGAACCGCTGACTTCTGCCGTGCAAAGGCAGCGCTCTACCAGCTGAGCTATACCCCCAATCCAGACTGCACCCACCCTCTGGCTTTGCCCTCAGCTTGGCCAGCTCGCTTCTAGCTTGCTAGCTCTCCCTTCTCCAGGACAAACAGTGGGCCATCCTGGACTCGAACCAGGGACCTCACCCTTATCAGGGGTGCGCTCTAACCACCTGAGCTAATAGCCCTCCCCTCGGTTCCCCTCCAGAACCCCAGTCAACCATCTCTTCAACCCCGACCGACCTGGGATAACCTTTGCTGGCCTGAGGGTGGTCTAACTCCCCTCAGATGCCCCAAGGTAGGTCTCCCTAAAAGGAGGTGATCCAGCCGCACCTTCCGGTACGGCTACCTTGTTACGACTTCACCCCAGTCACCAGCCCTGCCTTCGGCGGGTGCTCCGACTTCGGGCATGGCCAGCTCCCATGGTGTGACGGGCGGTGTGTACAAGGCCCGGGAACGTATTCACCGCAGCATGCTGATCTGCGATTACTAGCGATTCCGCCTTCACGCAGGCGAGTTGCAGCCTGCGATCTGAACTGAGACGCGGTTTTTGGGATTGGCTCACGCTCGCGCGCTCGCGACCCTTTGTCCGCGCCATTGTAGCACGTGTGTAGCCCAGAGCGTAAGGGGCATGCTGACTTGACGTCATCCTCACCTTCCTCCGGTTTGTCACCGGCAGTCTCCCTAGAGTGCCCAACTCAATGCTGGCAACTAGGAACAAGGGTTGCGCTCGTTGCGGGACTTAACCCAACATCTCACGACACGAGCTGACGACAGCCATGCACCACCTGTGTCCGCGCTCCCGAAGGCACCCCCACGTTTCCGCAGGGTTCGCGGCATGTCAAGCCCTGGTAAGGTTCTTCGCGTTGCATCGAATTAAACCACATGCTCCACCGCTTGTGCGGGCCCCCGTCAATTCCTTTGAGTTTCACACTTGCGTGCGTACTCCCCAGGCGGGACACTTAACGCGTTAGCTCCGACACTGACCGGGTCGATACGGCCAACGTCTAGTGTCCATCGTTTACGGCTAGGACTACTGGGGTATCTAATCCCATTCGCTCCCCTAGCTTTCGTACCTCAGCGTCAGTTGAGGCCCAGTTGCGCGCTTCCGCCTCAGGTGTTCTTCCCGATCTCTACGCATTTCACCGCTACACCGGGAATTCCCGCAACCCCTACCTCACTCTAGCCGGTCAGTTTCCAGGGCCTTCCCACAGTTGAGCTGTGGCCTTTGACCCCAGACTTGACCAGCCGCCTACGTACCCTTTACGCCCAATAATTCCGGATAACGCTTGCCTCCTCCGTCTTACCGCGGCTGCTGGCACGGAGTTAGCCGAGGCTTATTCCTGGGGTACCGTCAGCTTTCGTCCCCCAGAAAAGAGGTTTACAACCCAAGGGCCTTCCTCCCTCACGCGGTATTGCTCCGTCAGGCTTGCGCCCATTGCGGAAAATTCCCCACTGCTGCCTCCCGTAGGAGTCTGGGCCGTGTCTCAGTCCCAGTGTGGCGGGCCATCCTCTCAGACCCGCTACGGATCGTCGCCTTGGTAGGCCATTACCCCACCAACTAGCTAATCCGACGCAGGCTCATCCTCAGGTGGATTGCTCCTTTCAGCTTCCGCCTGTATGGGGTATTAGCAGCCGTTTCCAGCTGTTATCCCCCGCCTGAGGGTAGATTCCTACGTGTTACTCACCCGTCCGCCACTAACACCCGAAGGTGTCCGTGCGACTTGCATGTGTTAAGCATACCGCCAGCGTTCATCCTGAGCCAGGATCAAACTCTCCGTGTCAATTCAAGAGCTTGTCTCTGGAAAAATGGAAACTTGACAGGGTTGAACATGCAGCCACCAGCCGACTCAGGGAGCCTGCTGTGCTGCTTGGCGATGGTTGACTGAACGAGTTACTTGTCAAGGTTCTGGGGCGCCGGGGCTGGGTGGCCTTGTGGCGCTTTACTACCCTATCCCCACCCCCACCACCCCGTCAAGATATCCAACCCAAAATTTTTTGAAGCCAGAAGGGATCCGGATCCACCGTTAGACTGTTGAAGTGAGCTCAGATTGGGTTAGACGGGTCTATGGGGATTGTGATTGGGGCTGTTGCTCCTGACTTTAGCTTGCCTGCGGTGGGGAAAGGGATCCAAAAGGGAGCCCAGATTTCACTGGCGGCCTACCGGGGCAAGAGCAAGGTGTTGCTGGCCTTTTACCCGGCGGATTTTTCCCCGGTATGCACGAGCGAGATGCGTTGCTTTCGGGAGGATTGGGAAGCTTTCCGGGCCGCGGGCTGCGAGATCTTGGGGATCAGCAGCGATCCCCTCTCCAGGCACCAAGCCTTTGCCGAGCAGCTTAAGCTGGAGTTTCCTTTGCTGAGCGATGTGGACAGAACCGTGAGCCAGCAGTACGGGGTGGACAGCCTGCTGGGGACGCGGCGGGCCTATTTTTTGGTGGATAGCCAAGGGATCCTACGCTACCAGCATGTGGAGTGGCTGCCCTTGTTCAAGCGAGACAACCGGGAGCTGCTGGAGGCCGTGAGGGCGATTAGCTAGCTCGCCGGGAAGCCCCGCACTCTCTGCAACAGCAGGAGGGTCGGGATGAAAGGCGGATATATTCTGTACTATAATCAACATGGTTGTACAAAACGGCGTTGCCGGAATCTGGTGCAACTACGCGGTGGGGCATCCCGTGTCTGCTCGCAGAGGGTTCTTGCAGTAGCTCCCCGATGAAGCGAGAAGCCCACGCTGTACCTGTAGGGTCAGTGATGGGAGTATGTCACCTAAACGGGGGATCCTCTGGGGTGGGCCAGAGAACCCGTTGCGGCTGTCCGGTGTCCGGCAGGGAGAGGGGAGTGTGGCCAAGGGGCTCCAGAAGCCAGCTACGCTGGGGCGGGCTCCAGTTGCCCTGGCGGGCCTCGATCTCCAGAATGAGCTGGCCATTTTGCTGTCGCAAGCGGAAGAGGGTGGTGGCCCAGGCTCCTGCTCGATGGGCGAGGGTTTCCCCGTCGTCTTCGTAGAGGGTGAAGCTGCCGTTGCCGGGGTAGAGTTTGAGGTGCGGTTGGTCACGGCGCAGGTGGGCGGTGGACGGGCAGGGGGGAGCTAAAGGCAGAACGGAGCCACCCCGCACAAACAGCGGCAGTTGTTCGAGAGGGGCAGGGACGAGAATGTAGCGGGGGCCGGTGTGGGCCTGACCTGTCCACCAATCAAACCAAGTGCCCTGGGGTAGGTAAACAGCGCGGCACCGCACGCCAGGCCGAACCACAGGGGCAGCTAGGAGGGCGGATCCCAGCATGGCTTGATCTGAGATCTCGTAGGTTTGCGGATCGTCGGGAAACTCGTAGAGAAGGGGGCGCAAGATGGGGGATCCGGTTTGGCTGGACTCCCAAAAGAGGCTGTAGAGGTAGGGCAGCAGCTGGTAACGCAACTGAATGGCCTGCCGGCAGATGGTTTCCACTTCGAGGCCAAAGCTCCAAGGCTCGTGAGGGCGGGTGCCCAGGGCGCTGTGGCCACGCATGAGGGGGTAAAGAATTCCCATTTGCATCCAACGGGCAAACAGCTCGGGAGTGGCATTGCCACCGAAGCCGCCGATGTCCGCGCCGACAAAGCTAACTCCCGACAGGCCCAGGTTTAGGAGCATGGGCAGGGACATCTCCAGGTGTTCCCAGGAGGATTGGTTGTCGCCTGTCCAGACGGCAGCCCAGCGCTGGATCCCAGCAAAGCCGGAGCGAGTCAGCACGAAGGGGCGCCGGTTGGGGTTGAGCTGTTCCAAGCCTTCACGGGAAGCGCGTGTCATCAGCAGGCCGTACAGGTTGTGAACTTCGGCGTGGGTGGTGGGTTCGTCGGGTGGGCCTTGGGGGGCATCGAGGGGGATATCGACGATCTGGCCGCCGTCTCCAAAGGGGCGGTCGTTGAGGGCCGGCTCGTTCATGTCGTTCCAGATGCCATCCACACCGGCTTGGGTGAGAACCCGTTGCCAGGATCCCCACCACTGCCGCACTCCGGGGCGCAAGAAGTCGGGAAAGAGGACTTTGCCTGGCCAAACGTAGCCATGGAAGAGGTGGCCGTCGGCGCGGCGGATAAAGAAATCCTGGGCCAAGCCCTCGTCGAAGACGGCGTAGTCGGCTTCGGGCTCGAACTTGACGCCGGGATCCACAATGGCTACCACCCGGAAGCCAGCCTCGTGGAGTTGGGCCATGAGCCGGGCCGGTTCGGGGAAGCGGCGGGGATCCCAGGTGAAGACGCGGTAGCCGCGCATGTAGTCGATATCCAAGTAAATGACGTCGCAGGGGATCTGCCGCTGGCGAAATTGCTGCGCAACGGTTTGAACCTGGGCGGCGCTGGCGTAGCTCCAGCGGCACTGTTGGTAGCCCAAGGCCCAGAGGGGAGGAAGGGGAGGCCGCCCAGTGAGTTGGGTGTAGGTCTCGAGCACCAAGGCCGGGGTGGGGCCGTAGATCAGGTAGTAATCCAGCTCGGGGGCGCGCACCTCGATGGCCCACTGCTCGGGATCGATCTGGCCCAGGTCGAACTGGCTCCAGTGGGTGCAGTGCAGGAAGAGCCCGTAGCAGAGGTTGGGGCGAAGAAACAGGGCGAAGGGAATGGCCTGGTAGAGATTGTCGCTGTGGGCGTCGTAGTTCCAGCAGTCGCGAGTCCAGTGGCTGTAGCGCCGACCCCGTTTGTTGAGTAGCCCCGCCCGTTCCCCTAGGCCATAGATGTGCTCGGCAGGGTGGAGGTGTTTGACCAGGCGGATGCTATCGGATCCCCAGGTAAGCCCAGAGGAGACATCGGCGCAAAACTCTTGCCCTTGAGAGTCTTGAAAACTGAACCGGAGGGGATCCCGACCGATCTGAACTTGCACCTGGGAGGTGGACAGGTGGATTTGGGTGGAGCTTTCCTGCAGTTCAAAGGGAGCCGGCGGCCACTCTTCATCGGCTGGAGCCACATCCCAGGAACGACGGGGCAAAAACGCTCCGCTGGGGCTAAAGCGCAGCCGAAACAGACGGGGGGTGAGCACCTGCATAGACCAGCGGCCCTGGGCACAGATGAGGTGGATCCCTCTGGAGTGGGGCTGGAGCTGCTGCAGGGATCCACAAGTTTGCCTTTGGGGCGGGCGGGCGGGGGATTGGCCGTTCGCGCCCGCGGGATCGAGTCCCAAGATCTCGCCAGGTTCCAGCATGCTTTGGAGACAGATTGCTGCTCTCAAGGCTAGCCTATGGCCGGGAGGGGACAGGGGGTTGCCCACTCTGGTCTGCAGTGGGTTTTACCCTCATCGGTACCCATCTCCAGAAGAGCAGCGGTAATAATCGACTAGCTCAGACCCCAGAATCCATCGCGAAAACGAGGCGGCAATGGCCATGAGGATCCCGGCGATCAAGCTTCTCTCCTCACTGCTGCTTTTTGGGGGGGTGTCCGTCCCCGCTGTCGTGGCGGCCTACCCGGTCAGCCCGGAGATGGTGATGACCCTGCAACAGGGGGATCATGCCCAAGCCTTGCCCAGGGCCAGAACGGAGCAAGCGTTTCGGGTGGTTACTTTGGCCCAGGGTTTGGAGCACCCTTGGGGGATGGCCTTTTTGCCGGATGGAACTCTCTTGGTTACCGAACGCCCAGGGCGGCTGCGCCGAGTTACCCCCCAGGGATTGGATCCCCAGCCCATAGCCGGTGTGCCCGAGGTGTTTGCCCAGGGGCAGGGGGGCCTGCTGGACATCGCCTTGCACCCCAACCATGCAGAGAACGGCTGGATTTACCTGTCCTATGCCGCTCCTGGGCCCGGTGGGGGAGGCACGCGGGTGGCGCGAGCCCGTCTGGGGGAAGGGGGCCTACAGGATCTGGAAGTGATTTTTGATATGGAGCGCAAAACCCCTGCCCGGCAGCACTTTGGCTCCCGTTTGGTCTTTGACGAAGAAGGATTCCTCTACATCAGCACCGGAGACCGGGGAGAACGGGATCGAGCCCAAGATTTGGGGGATTCTGCCGGTAAAGTGTTGCGCATTACGGATGCGGGCGGGATCCCGGCGGACAACCCATTTGTCGGCCGAGCGGGGGCTTTGCCGGCAATTTTTACCTACGGCAACCGCAACATTCAGGGAATAGCCCGCCACCCCGAGACGGGAGCGATTTGGTCCCACGAGCATGGGCCCCAGGGTGGAGACGAGATCAACATCTTGGCCCCCGGCGTCAACTACGGCTGGCCCTTGATCACCCACGGTCGAGAATATACGGGGGAACCTATCGGCCAAGGACTGGCGGCAGCTCCTGGATTGGCTTCGCCCCTGCTGCACTGGACACCCTCAATTGCCCCTTCCGGCATGACTTTCTACACAGGGGAGGCTTTCCCCGAATGGCGGGGCAACCTATTTGTGGGGGCGCTGGCCGGGCAACACCTGGCGCGCTTGGTACTGGATGGAGAGCGGGTGGTGGCGGAAGAGCGCCTGCTGGAAGGGGCGGTGGGTCGCATTCGCGATGTGCGGCAGGGGCCGGATGGCTTGCTCTACCTGTTGACCGATGCCCCCAGTGGATCCCTGCTGCGCCTGGAGCCAGCACCCTGAAGGCACCGGCTTAGGAGATGACGGAAACTATCCTGCTCCCGCTGGGCAGCTCTTTGGCGGGACAGGGACTTTCCCCAGAGTAGGGCCTGGGAACTCAAAAGCTGAGGCTCTCCCAGGAGACGTTAATGTCTTCCAAAAGCAGCGACTTGTTGTAAATCTGCAGGATGATCAACAGGAAGACGGCGAATAGGGCCATGAAGACCGCCATCAGGGGCGTGGTGCCCCAGCCGGGAGCCACTTTACCGTATTCCGAGTTGAGGGGACGCAGCAGATCGCCCAGTCTGGTACGAATGGCCATAGGTTCTCGCTTAGAAACCGAACACGTTGACGAAGTCGAAGATAGCAGGCTCGAAGGCGGATCCCTGGTGCTCAGCACCGCCAAAGCAGCCGCCTTTTAAAATCACGCTATCAGAATCTGGCCGAACCTTTTTGTCTTGGGCAATGAATTGTAAACTTGTGTAATACTGTAGTCGAATACTCTCAGGATCAAAGACAACGATATGGAGCCCACCTTTTCCCTGATTGTGGCGATTGCGGCAGTTACCATCTGCATCACTGCGTTTGCCATCTACACGGCCTTTGGCCCCCCTTCCAAGGACTTGCAGGATCCCTACGAGATGCACGAGGATTAAGGCCTGTCGTTGGGATATCTGGGTAAATGTCTGCTCGGTTGACCCCCCGTCTCTCCTTTCACAAGTACCAGGGGTTGGGGAACGATTTTATCTTGGTGGACAACCGCTGGCAGTCTCAACCCTGCTTGAGCCCGGAAGAGGCCGTCGCCCTTTGCAATCGCCGCTTTGGGGTAGGAGCCGATGGGGTTATCTTCCTGCTGCCGGGGCAGGAGGGGGCAGATTTCAGCATGCGCCTCTTCAACAGCGACGGTTCCGAGGCGGAGATGTGCGGCAATGGGATCCGCTGTTTGGCCCGCTTTCTGCAGGACTTGGGGATCCCAGGTCGGGATGGCGCCTACCAGATCCACACCTTGGCGGGGCGAATCGTGCCGCAGGTGCGGGCAGATGGGCTGGTCACAGTGGACATGGGGATCCCTCGCCTTTTGGCCAAGCAGATCCCCACCACCCTGGTCGAACCGGATGAGAAGGTCATTCGGCAGCCGCTTGCAGTGGCCGGGCGAGAGTGGCGGGTGACGGCGGTGAGCATGGGCAATCCTCATTGTGTGGTCTTCCTGGAAGAAGAGGGATCCCTGGAGGAGCTGGACTTGGCAGCTGTGGGCCCCCTGTTTGAGCATCATCCGGCCTTTCCTGAGCGCACCAACACCGAATTTGTGCAGGTGCTCAGCCCGACTCGTCTGCGCCTACGGGTTTGGGAGCGGGGAGCAGGGGCAACGCTGGCTTGTGGGACGGGTGCCTGTGCTGTTTTGGTGGCTGCTGTTTTGGAGGAGCGCGCAGAATCGCAAGCTACAGTAGAACTGCCGGGAGGAAATCTGGAAATTCGCTGGGATCCGAGCACACAGCACGTGTGGATGACCGGCCCTGCCCTACACGTCTTCAGCGGCACCACTGCCGGTTGAGAACTAGGCTCCCAGACCCAACAGGAGGATGGCCAGGAGGCCGAGGATCCCATAGGCAACGCTCCAGCCCTGCCGCCAGATCAGCGCCACTGCCAGGCCCAATAAGACCAAGCCCAAGCCCAGGCCAAGGCGGAGAAATAGAGGGTGTACAAACTGGCTGAGGGAGCGTTTGAGCCAGGGGAAGATCACCCCCAAGGCGAAGGCCAGTCCTACGGGGATCCAATCGATCCAACCTGTCTGCTCCCAGCCCCCCAACAGGTAAAAGCCGCCCAGACAAAGGCCCAGGCAGAAAAACAGCACCCGCATGCCGGGATAGTCTTGTCGATAGTTGAAAGCAAGGCTTCGGAGCTCCTTGTGGTGGGCCAAGACCAATGGCTCTACAGCAAAGCTTTCGCTCCACTCCGGCGCTTCTTCGGTTTGTCCGCGGCACCAAAGGTAAACGTTGACCTTGCGCAACCCTTGCAGCAGAGAGGCTTCCACCGCACTGCGCACCACCTCCATCACCTGCAGGGTATCCACCACATCGCCCGGCAGCCGTTCCAGCAGCACGTTGAGAACAGGCCCCTTCAGCTCGGCTCGGCCAAACAGCCGCAAGTTGGCAAGCTTGTAATCGAGGATTTGGTTCAAGATTTTGAGCTGGCGGCGCATGGGATCCCGTAAACAGTGAACCGTCGTTCGAATGGTTGACTTCAAGCTTCAACATGACCGGTATGACCAGTTTAATGGCTTGGGCCAGAGCAGCAGGGGAGAGGCGTTGCCGGTGTGAAAGGGAAGTGGGACTATCCGATGAGGGTGCGAATGCACCGGCGAATGCTGAGGTTGGATTGCTCCAAGTCGGCAAATCCGCTCAGAAGAGTTCCCTGGCCGTCCAACAGCAACAAAACAGCCTGGCGGCGAAAATTGATCCCAGGCAAGGTTGCAGCGGCTATTTCTTGCAGCTTCTGGATGGTTGCTCCCTCAAAATCGACCGAGACATACACAAACGGAGAAACCAGGCGGGGATCCGTCGGTACACTCTCCCGGATGGCCTGCAAAACCAAGTGGCGCACCAGCAGCAGCCCCCTGCCATCCACCAGCACGATCTGGCGCAGCCGAGGGTTTTGCCCAAACTCCAGGGCCAAACTTTTGGAGAGGGCTTCCGATTGCGAGCGGGTTTGGCTGTTGGTCAAGATCAACGCTTGAATGCCCTCATACCGACTTAGGTCAAGCCGATCCCCAGAAACGCTTTCCACCTTGAGGTCAAGAGATGTTTTGGGGTTGCCGTTGCTGGGGCAGTTGCCAGCTTGGGCGGGATCGAACGCACCTTGAGAAAGCAGGGCAAGGGTGGCAAACCCCAAAGCCACAAGTCTCTTTTGAACGCAAAGCCAGCAGCGGTTAGCCGGGGCACAGCAGCAGGACAGCACTCGGTTCATGGCGGGGAGTTCTGGAGCGGGCCGGCCAAATCTTAACCGATCTTCATCTTTGGTGCTCCAAAATGCCCTCTGGGCTTCTCATCCCCATTGGGTTGGTGCCCATAATGGAAGGCAGTTTCTGGTTTGCTGGCCATGACTCACGCCTCTTTGCTGGATGCCCTCAACCCTTCTCAACGGCAAGCGGTGCAACACTTTTGTGGCCCGCTGCTGGTGGTGGCGGGGGCAGGTTCCGGCAAGACGCGCGCCCTCACCCACCGCATTGCCTACCTGGTTCGCCACTATCGGGTGGATCCAGGAGAAATTTTGGCCGTGACCTTCACCAACAAGGCCGCCCGTGAGATGAAAGAGCGCATTGAGCAGCTCTTTGCCGAACAAGAAGCTCAAGAACAATTTGGGATCCCCTTAGAGGAATTGGAGCCGGCCCAGGCAACGCGACTAAAATCTGCTGTTTACCACCGCTGGATTAAGCCTCTTTGGATTGGCACGTTCCACAGCTTATTTGCCCAGATCCTGCGCCTGGAGATCGAAAAATATCAGGATCCCAAGGGGCGCAAGTGGACTCGCCACTTCTCGATCTTCGATGAATCAGATGCCCAATCTCTGGTGAAGGAGATTGTAACCAAGCAACTGAACTTGGATGAGCGCAAGTTTGACCCAAGGTCGGTACGCTACGCCATTAGCAATGCCAAAAACCAAGGTTGGACTCCTGCCGACCTGGAGCGCAATCAGCCCAACTTCCGTGGCCGTACCATTGCCCAAGTTTACGAAATCTATGAAGACCAACTGGCAGCCAACAATGCTCTGGACTTTGATAACTTGATTTGGATACCAGTGCAGCTTTTTCGACAAAACGAGCAGGTGTTGGCTTACTGGCACCAACGATTTCGACACATTTTGGTGGATGAATACCAAGACACCAACCGCACTCAATATGAGCTAATCCGTCTGCTGGCTACCAACGGCGAGACCCGCAGATCTCAGTTGGACTGGAGAAACCGATCCATCTTTGTGGTGGGAGATGCGGATCAAAGCATCTATCGCTTTCGCGGGGCAGATTTTACCATCTTGCTGGAGTTTCAAGAGACCTTTGGCGATGGTCTCCCCGATGACGATACCCGCACCCTGATCAAGCTGGAGGAGAACTATCGCTCTACAGCTACCATTCTGCAGGCAGCTAACGCTCTCATCGAGAAAAATACAGAGCGCATTGATAAAGTTCTCAGGCCAACCCGTCAGCAAGGAAATCCGATTTTTCTTCATCAGGCGGATGACGAGATTGCAGAGGCGGAGTTTGTCGTCAATACCATCCGACGATTACACGGCCAAAATGCCAATGCTTTTTCCTGGGGAGATTTTGCCATTCTCTACCGCATCAACGCTCAATCCCGTCCTTTTGAAGAGGTCTTGCTGCGGTGGGGGATCCCTTACACGGTGGTAGGCGGACTGCGATTTTACGATCGCAAAGAAATTAAGGATGTCCTGGCCTATTTGCGGGTTGTGGCCAACCCTGCCGACTCCTTTAGCCTGCTGCGAATTATTAACGTGCCGCGCCGTGGCATCGGCAAATCCACCCTGGACAAGCTGACCGAAGCGGCGGCTGCTCTAAACGTGCCTTTGTGGGCAATTCTCAGCGACGAAACCTCTGTAAGTAGCTTGGCGGGCCGTTCGGCTAAGCCTGTCATTCAGTTTGCTCAGTTGATTCAGCATTGGCATCGACAGGCTTCTCAGACTTCAGCCGCCACCCTTATCGAAGGGTTGCTAAGGGATTCCGGCTATTTGGAGGATCTCAAGGCACAGGGTACAGACGAAGCCGAAGAAAGAGCGGCCAACGTGATGGAACTTTACAATGCCGCCCGCCAATTCGAGGAAGAACAGGAGGATCCCAGCCTTGAGGCTTTTTTGAGCAATGTGTCTTTGGCTTCCGACTTGGACAACCTTCAGGAAGGCGCTGAGAAAGTTTCGCTAATGACGTTGCACTCTTCCAAAGGTTTGGAGTTTCCTGTTGTGTTCTTGGTGGGGGTGGAACAGGGTCTATTTCCCAATTTCCGGGCTTTGGAAGATCCCGCTGCTTTGGAAGAAGAGCGACGCCTTTGCTACGTGGGCATTACCCGTGCCCGTGAGCAGTTGTATATCAGCCACGCCAGGGAAAGGATGCTCTACGGCAACCGCGAACCAGCTATTCCTTCGGTATTTTTAAGTGAACTGCCCCAAGAGTTAATAATCGAATTCGACGGACGCGGAGCCGTTTCTCGACAGCTCTCCCACGGCAGTGGACTGTCCCTTTCAGATGCACCCAAGGCCAGGCCCAATCGCCGCCAAAGCCGTTCAGAACAGTGGGCGATTGGAGATCGTTTGCAACATCCCCAATTCGGACAAGGCCAGATTACCCATGTGTTCGGCAGTGGTGAACGGGTCACGATTGCGGTGAGGTTTCCCGCTATCGGTCAACAGAAAATCTTGGATCCCCGTATCGATCCTATTCAAAAGCTTAGCTAGGCGGCTGAACTCGGAAGGGCTCCAGCGATGAAGAGAGGCAAAGGGAAGTGCTGTAGAAGTCCGTAGCTCATTCGAGATTGCCTTGCCGTTGACGTCGTTGGTGATCCCTTGCTTTATATGTGTTTGCTTTATATGTGTTGCTGCGCGACGGGGAAAGCAAAACCTCAGCTCCCCCTTTCCCTGATTTGACCGTTGCCCAACCCTCGGCCTTACCTCTGCCCCCTCGTCACTAATTGCTTGTAATTGCTTGACTACCCGATCTTGGGATCCCTCGCCAGGCTTAACCCAGTCGGCTGGGACTGAGTTGTCTCGGCTCTGTCCGGTACCAGGCGCAGGGGCGGGCCAAAGCGGCCAACCGCTACAGTGTTGTTCAGGGCCGGGATCTGGCGGATGGATCCCTGGCGTAGGCAGCGGTGTAGACGGCGCAGCAGGAAGAGGTCGGCTTCGGAGCACTCCTCTCGAAATAGCCTTACGTTAAGTTCGTGTTCCTGAGCAGCGGTGAGCAAACCGGTCATCATGGCGGTTTGAATGATCTGCTGCACGGTTATGGTTGTCGCTTCATCCATAGGTTTAGGCGATTGGATGGAGACCTTTTGCTGCTCTTATTCTCGACAAATCCCTCTGGTATTGACTCCGCCAAATAGCGGATTCGATATGCGCGCTTTGTCATCTTTCCCAATGTTCAGGAAATAGGGCTTTCCAGGTATCCATTGACTTTCTGATCCATCCAGATCCTATTCAGGCGAAAAGCTTGAAATCCTTGCTTCACAAGCCTTTCCAATCGAAGTGGGAGTAGAGCCAACAATTGGATACGTAGGGATCCCATCCTCACTGCAGTACAAAATTAGACTCAACAGTGAGTTGCTTGAACTTGCCAAAGAGGTGCTGATCCCATGATTTTTCGAGCTGTTGTTTGAGGCCGTAACAGATATCTGTGGCAATACGGAACTGAGAAGCGATGTTCGTCACCGACAAATGGCGTAGGGTTGCTTGGCTTTTTGTCTGTACCTTGTCGGCAATGAAGGCATAGAGGATGAGCAACAGCCTTGTGTTAGGGTGGGGGCATTCTGTAGTGGCGATTGGCCGTGTCGGAAACTCCACAAACAGTCGGCTGTGCTGCCCCTCTGGGCTGCTGTGGCTGCGGCTGTCTGGGCCTACTGGCGGTGCTGGGCTTGGGGCTGGCGGGGGCAGGGATCCTAGTCTGGAATGGGATCCGTGCCTCAGGAGCCTATCGCACCTACCAGTTGGCGGTGGAGCAGCTCGAACAAAATGCCGTGGTGGTGGAACGTTTGGGAGAGCCCCTGAGGCCGGGATGGCCCTCGCGGCTGCGCTTTCAGGAAGATGAGGAAGCCGGTTGGGTGTGTCTGTTCTTTTTGATTACAGGGGCCCAGCGCACTGGCGATGTGGTGGTGGAATCGGAGCGGGGCATGGCCGGCTCGGCATGGCAGTTGCGCCATCTGCAAGTGAAAGTTGACGGGGATCCGCAGGCCATTCAGGTCATCGAGGGGGAATCTCGGTGTGAAAAGGAAGAGTCGGATGGAGAAGCCCTGCCCCTGCAGCCAGAAGGCGACATCTAGGTAGCCGGATATGCTCAGCCGCGGGTAGAGTCAAAAGGACTCCGTCCCGCTGACGCGAACGGTTGTGGCCTTGTTGGATCCCTATGCGGTCGCTCCCTTACCTGCGCTTGCTGCTGCTGTTGGCGCTGTTGGCCTCGTTCACCGGGCTGATCGTCTGGCTGATCCAATCGTTTCTCGATCTGTACTACGCCACCCGCTACCACCCGATTTTGGGGGGGCTGTTGATTGGGGTGCTGGTGCTGCTGCTGCTGGTGTTTTTGGCCGCTGCCATCTACTACTTGTTTCTGTTTCGCCAACCCGCCCCCAGCAGGAGGGAAATTACCCAACCCCTTGCCTTGCCGGAGACGGCTTTGGAAAAGCGGAAAGCGGCGCAACAGAACTTGGCTCAACTGGAGGCGCAGCTAGCGCAAATCCAGGATCAGGTGGCGCGGGCAGCGCTGGCAGAACGGTCGGCCCTACTGGCCAAACAATTGGCCCAGCCCCAGCTGAAGGTGGTGGTCTTCGGCACTGGGTCGGCGGGCAAGACTTCTTTGGTCAACGCGCTGCTGGGGCGGCGGGCGGGGGCGGTGGGGGCCACTCTGGGCACCACCCAGGCGGTGGCTTGTTACGACTGGAACTTGCCTGGGATCCCGCAGCCGGTGCAGATCCTGGATTGCCCCGGCATTTTGGAGATCGGCCCGGCAGGGGTGATGCGGGAACAGGAGGCGCAAGCCCAAGCCCAAGCTGCCGATCTGCTGCTGGTGGTGGTGGATGGGGATCTGCGCCAGTCAGAGGTGGATCCCTTGCGCCGGTTGATCGCCCTGGGCAAGCGGGCCTTGCTAATCCTGAACAAAGCGGATCGCTACACCTCAGAAGAACGGCAGATCCTCTTGCAACGCCTGCGGGAGCGGGTCTACCCCCTGATTCCACCTCAGGATGTGTTGATAGCTGCCGCTGCTCCAGCCCCTGTGCGGGTGGGATCCCAAACCTGGCGACCGGAGCCGGAGGTGGCGGCGGTGCGGGATCGCGTGCAGGCGGTGCTCTATGCCGAGGGGGGATCCCTGGCCTTGGACAATGCCCTGCTGCAATCGCAACAGTTGGGGGAAGAGGCCAAACGGATTCTCCAAGCCCAACTGCGCCGGCAGGCGGAGGAGGTGATCGATCGCTTTCAGTGGATTGTTACAGGAGTGGTGTTCGCCAACCCCATCCCGGCGGTGGATCTGCTGGCCATTGCCGCCATCAACGCCCAGATGGTGGTGGAACTGGGATCCCTTTACGGCTGCAAAATGAACCTGCAGCAGGGGCGGGAGCTGGCCTTGTCTCTGGCCAAAACCCTAGCGGGCTTGGGCTTGGTGGAAGGGGCGATCCAACTGACCACGGGGATCTTGGCCACCGTTGCCGAAGTGAGCGTCGTCGGTTTTCTGGCGACAGCCCCCATTCAGGCAGCCAGTGCTGGCTATCTCACCCGCATTGCCGGCAAGAGCTTCATTGAGTATTTCCAGCACAACCAAAGCTGGGGAGAAGGGGGGATGCAGGCGGTGGTCAAAGCCCAGGTGCAAAATACCCAAAAATCCGGTTGGCTCAAAGAGTTTGTCCGCGAGGCTGCCCGGCGCATCTTCCGAAATGGGATGGCCAACCCAAGGGATCCCTAATGGCCGCTCAGGGCAATATCCGTCGGCAGGAAGGCCAGCTTCAGTTGCGCCACATAATCGGCGTAGCTCAGTGCCGGCCCAGTGTCCCAATCCGCCAAGCCATGCATGCACTTCGACCATTGAATGAAGGCGGCAGGATAGATATAGGCCAAACTGGGATCCTGCAAAACCTCTTTGGGCAGTGGAGAGGCCGACTTCAGCACTGCCAACAGAGCCGGCGGCTTGTGGAGAATCACGCGCGTGGCCTCGATCTGCTCTGGGGAAACCCTAAACTTGGTGGCGATAAACGGGATCACTCTGGAAATGGCCATCACCCAACACCAACCTCGCCTATAGAGGTAGGTTGCCCCCAAGCCGAGGGGCTGGCCTCAGGGATCCTACGGAGACCGGAAAAGGAGGGATGAACATTGGCGAGGATGGCCGTGGGCGGGCCTGGGATCCCCTTGCTTGGGGCCGCTGCTCCCCGTTATTCTAGTAAAGCTGAAAAATCTGGGGAAACAGTGAGCCGTGGCTAAAAAGAGCATGATCGAGCGGGAGAAAAAGCGCCAACGCTTGGTCGAGAAGTATCGGGAGAAGCGCCAACAACTGAAAGCGGCCATGGCCGATCCCAACATCGACCAGGCCACCCGCATGGAGCTGCACGCCCAACTGCAAAAACTCCCTCGGGCCAGCTCGCCCACACGCCTGCGCAACCGCTGCTGGAAAACCGGGCGTCCCCGGGGTTACTTCCGCGATTTCGGCCTCTGTCGCAACAGCCTGCGGGAAATGGCCCACCGAGGCTTACTGCCAGGCGTAGTTAAGTCTAGCTGGTAGCTACCCGACCTTCGCCGCTTGGTTGAACGGCCAAAACATCCTTTTGAGAGATCCTGAGTGGGCCTGCAACCTTTCCAGCTCTGCGACGAAGATCTCACCCCTGCAGTGGCAAAGGCCCTGGCCAGGGAACCTTACCTGGCCGTGGATACAGAAACAATGGGGCTGATCCCGCAGCGGGACAGGCTTTGCGTGGTGCAAATCGCCAACTCCGCCGGTGAGGTGGTGCTGTTGCGGCTGAGCCGCGGGGTAAAGCAGGCCCCCTTTTTGGCGCAGCTGCTGATGGCTCCAAGCATTGAGAAGATCTTCCACTACGCCCGCTTTGACCTGGCCATGCTGCGCTATCACCTGGGGATCCGGGCGTGGCCCGTCTTTTGCACCAAAATTGCCAGCAAACTGGCCCGCACCTACACCAGCAAGCATGGCCTCAAGGATGTGGTGAGCGAGCTGTGCGGGGTCGAACTCAACAAAACTGCCCAAAGCTCCGATTGGGGAGCCGTCCACGCGCTATCCGCCGAACAGCTGGAATATGCCGCCAACGATGTTCGCTATTTGATCCCGGTGCGCCACAAGTTGGCGGAGATGTTACGGCGGGAAGAACGCTGGGAGTTGGCGCAGCAGTGTTTCCAACATTTGCCTACTTTGGTAGAGCTGGATCTGTTGGGCTTCAGTAACGTCTTCGAACATCAGTAGGCGGGGCTTTACTTGATAGACAGTCACTGTCTTCGATGACCGGGCCCTCGGGGATCCCACATCTCCTGAGGCTGAACATGGGGGGACCTCACCGGCGCATAAAGTATCTGGCAACACAGCTGGCTGCCCCTCTCTCTGATGTAGTGGGGATGGGGTTGGCCATACCAATCGAGATAAACCGGCCTGCAACCCTCATTGCTCCCGCCATCATCTGTCTGGATCAGGGGGATCAGCCCTCACTTGGGCCACTATGAAAATCATTGGAGTTGAGTCAATGTTGGAGTCGCAGAGGGTGGTTCAAAGTGGGTTATCTTCCCCCGCTGTTTCGGGCAAGCCCGTTCTGGAGTTGCGCCACGTCTCGCTGCAGTACCCCACCAAGGGATCCCCAGTCACGATCATCCGCGACGTCAGCTTTTCTGTTGCCCACTCGGAGTTTGTCTCCATTGTTGGGCCGAGCGGCTGTGGCAAGACTTCTCTTTTGAAGATGATGGCCGGCCTGAACACTGACCATGGCGGCACCCTCTACTTTCAGTTGCAGCCCATCGCCGGCCCCCTGAAGAGTGTGGGCATGGCCTTTCAAAACCCGGTGCTGCTGCCCTGGCGCACAACCCTGGAGAACGTGTTGCTGCCGTTGGAGGTGGTAGAGCCCTACAAGCGCACCTTCAAGCAAAACCTGGCCCAGCACGAGAAGTCGGCGCTGGAGCTGCTGGCCACCGTAGGCTTGGAGGGTTTTCAGAAAGCCTATCCTTGGCAGCTTTCTGGGGGAATGCGGCAGCGGGCTTCCCTGTGCCGCGCTTTGATCCATCAGCCGGAGCTGTTGTTGTTGGACGAACCTTTTGCCGCTTTGGATGCCTTTACCCGCGAGGATATGTGGGAAATGTTGCAGCGGCTGTGGCTGCGCACCGGCTGCACCGCCATTTTGATCACTCACGATTTGCGGGAGGCGGTTTTCCTCTCCGATACCATTTATGTGATGGGGCCACGGCCTAGCGAGATCATCTTTTCCCTCAAAGTGGATCTGCCCCGTCCACGCCCGCTGGAGATCTGCCTGACGGACGAGTTTCACCGCTTGGTCTCGGAAGTGCGCCAGCACATTCGGCGCAGCTATTAGGCCAAAGAGCCCTTGATCCAAAAAATCTGGAAAGGTTTGCTGGACAGGTTACCGCGCATTTCTGCCGAGGGATCCCATGAAAAAATCATTTGACCGATTTTTGCAGACCCAAACGGCTTCTGTGGTCTTGCCCGCTGTCACCATCGTTTTGACCCTTGTGCTCTGGCAGGTGGGGGTGGGGCTGTTCAACGTTCCTCGCTTCATTCTGCCGGCGCCCACCCAGATCCTCGCAGCCATGAACCAGTGGAGCCCGGTGATTCTGCGCCACTCCCTAACCACCCTCACTTCGACGCTGCTGGCCTTTGCGCTGGCTTTGGTGGGGGGGATATTGCTGGGATCGATCATCGGCAGCTCCCGCCTGGCCCATCTGTGTTTGTACCCGCTGCTGGTGGGGTTTAACACCATCCCAAAGGTGGCTTTGGTGCCACTGCTGGCGATTTGGTTTGGCTTGGGCACGATCCCGGCGGTGATCACGGCCTTTTTGCTGGCCTTTTTCCCCATTGCAGTCAATGTGGCGGTGGGGCTGGAGACGGTGGAAGCCGAGATGCGAGATGTGCTGCGCTCGCTGGGGGCCAGCTCTTGGGAGATTTTCACCAAGGTGGGGCTACCCCACAGCATGCCCTACCTGTTTGCCTCGTTGAAGGTGGCCATCTCCTTTGCTTTTGTCGGCTCGGTGATCTCGGAGACGGTGGCTTCCAACCAGGGGCTGGGCTACCTGATCGTGTCGGCCAGCTCTTCTTTTGATGTGCCTTTGGCCTTTGCGGGTTTGGCTGCCCTCGGCATTATGGGCATTTTGCTCTACACCTTTTTTGCGGCTTTGGAGCGCTATGTCCTGTCCTGGCGACAGTAGCATCTGCTCCAGGGGATCCCACCGATGCCTGAACAAGCTAGCCCAAATCTGGAAAAGTGGCCCGCACCGCCGGGTGGACGATCTTTCCTGCCCTGATGTTGAGCCCTTTGGCCAAGGCCGAGTCTTGTTCCAAAGCAGCGGGCAAGCCGAGATTGGCCAGCTTGAGGATGTAGGGGAGTGTGGCGTTGACCAGCGCTTGGGTCGAAGTCCAGGGAACGGCTCCGGGCATGTTGGGAACGCCGTAGTGCAACACCCCGTGGGCTTCGTAAACCGGCTGGGCATGGGTGGTAACCCGCGTGGTAGCGATGCACCCCCCCTGATCCACCGCCACATCCACAATGAGGGAGCGAGGACGCATTTGGGCCACCAACTCTTCTCCCACCAAGACCGGCGCCCGCCTTCCCGGCACCAACACTGCCCCTACCACCAGGTCGGCCTCGCGAACACACTCTTCCACGCTTTGGGCCGTGCTGTAGAGCAGCTCTACCCGCGAGCCAAAAATCAGCTCCAGCTCGTTCAGCCGCTGCAGGTTAATGTCCAAAATCTGCACCCGTGCCCCCAAGCCTACGGCCATTTTGGCCGCCTCAGTGCCCACGGTTCCCCCGCCCAGGATCACCACCCGCCCCGGCGGCACCCCCGGGATCCCGCCCAGCAACACGCCCCGCCCCCCCTGCTGTCGGGTCAGGTAATGGGCGCCAAACTGCACCGAGAGCCGCCCGGCAATCATGCTCATGGGCATCAACAAGGGCAGGGATCCATCCGCCCATTCCACCGTTTCATAGGCGAGGCAGGTGGCTCCCGACTGCAGCAGCGCCTGGGTCAGCTCGCGGCTGGCGGCCAAGTGCAAATAGGTGAACAGAATAAGGTCGGGATGGAGCAGAGAATACTCAGCCGGCAGGGGCTCCTTGACCTTCACCACCAGCTCCTGCCGGTAGATCTCCTCAGGAGTGACAGCCAGCTTGGCCCCCGCTTTTTGGTAGTCCTCATCCGTGAAGCCCGCCCCCTGGCCTGCTTGGGTTTCCACCCACACCTGATGCCCCTGTTCGGTTAAGACCCGCACCGCCGCCGGTGTCAGCCCGACACGGAACTCTTGCTCTTTGATCTCTTTGGGCACGCCAATTCGCATAGGGATCCCCGTAGGGCTGCTTTCCAGTCTAGACAGACTCTCTCCCCGATGGGATCCCTGGCCTGAGCAGGAGAGCGAAAATTGTAAAGTTTTGTGCGCGATCTGTCGGGGCAAGCAATCGCCAGGCTAATTTTGTTAGCTCAAGATTTCAAGGGCAAACCTAGATCTCTTGCCATGATTGGCACGAAAACAAGACATAACAGCCTCAGAAAGCCCAATTTTCTTGCTTGCGCTTATCCCCAAGAGCAATGTTAACATCTATGTCACGAAGTCTCCGTACTCCCTCGCGAACGCACCTTGAAAACTGCATGGATTCAAGCTTTTCCGGGGGTAGGGTTGATCCCTACCTTTTCCCCGCAAGGGGACGGAAACTGCTCCACAGTGAGGTTGCTTGGCGGCGAACCGGGTTGATCCCTACCTTTTCCCCGCAAGGGGACGGAAACAGTAAACGGTAAACTCTACAGAAACTTACCTCCACCCGTTGATCCCTACCTTTTCCCCGCAAGGGGACGGAAACAGACGCGACGTCGCGTGGATCCCCAATGCCGCCGACCGGACGTTGATCCCTACCTTTTCCCCGCAAGGGGACGGAAACCCTATCGTACCAGCGACCACCGCTACCGTCAACACCATGTTGATCCCTACCTTTTCCCCGCAAGGGGACGGAAACGGCTCCGGTTTCTAGGTGCCGAAAGACAGTAACCTGGTACACCGAGGTTGATCCCTACCTTTTCCCCGCAAGGGGACGGAAACGCGGAATCCGCGGGCTTTCGCCTTGCGGATCCGCTCCTTCGCTGTTGATCCCTACCTTTTCCCCGCAAGGGGACGGAAACACCTGCTCTAAAAAATAAAGGAGTGCCTGAGGTAGGCGTTGATCCCTACCTTTTCCCCGCAAGGGGACGGAAACGCCTGAGGTAGGCACTCCTTATATAAGACTAGTTCAGTTGATCCCTACCTTTTCCCCGCAAGGGGACGGAAACATGTTCTTTCCATTTGTTGGTACAGAATATTGCTGTCGTTGATCCCTACCTTTTCCCCGCAAGGGGACGGAAACGGGAGACTTCCCGCAGACCGAACGGCTTCGACAGGTGAACACGTTGATCCCTACCTTTTCCCCGCAAGGGGACGGAAACTACTCATACCGCCCTTTTTGCACCCCTCTCGGGCGTACGTTGATCCCTACCTTTTCCCCGCAAGGGGACGGAAACATAAAATACCCACCAGCGTGGGCAGTGGCGGGTAGCACGCTAAGTTGATCCCTACCTTTTCCCCGCAAGGGGACGGAAACTATCGCCACGGCTACCTAAACCCCGCTCCACGTTAAGGTAATGAGTTGATCCCTACCTTTTCCCCGCAAGGGGACGGAAACCACAGTTGCGGATTTAGCAACCTTACGGTTAAACTTCCTGTTGATCCCTACCTTTTCCCCGCAAGGGGACGGAAACCCGTTACAGTACACCTTTTCACCGTCGAAGTATGGCTCGTTGATCCCTACCTTTTCCCCGCAAGGGGACGGAAACCTGAGCTACGCGAGGCGAGAGGAGAGAGAAAGGAAAGTTGATCCCTGCCTTCTTCGAGACATCCTTGAGAACTGAGACTGGCGGATTCTAGGGTGGATCCCTAGCGCAGGAAACGGGCCAGCAGCACCAGTCCGATGCCGCCGAACAAGATGTTGAAGCTCCAGGCTGCCGCCCAAGGGGGAAGGGCTCCCACTTCTCCCAAGCTGCGAGACACGCTCAGAACCACGTAGTAGCCAAACACCAACAGGATCCCGAAGACGACGCCCCCGTAGCGTCCCACCCGCCGCGCGGTGGTGGATCCCAGGGGGAGCGAAATCAGCACGGCAAAAAAGCTGGCCAAGGGCAGGGAGAAGCGCATGTGGAACTCGGTGCGCAGAGCCTGAGTATTGAGATTGGAGCGGGCCAGGCGGGAAATCCGCTCTGCCAGCTCCGGCAAGCTCAACTCGCTGGGGGGAACCGGCGGCTGCATCAGGGCAGCCAGATCCTGGGAAACTTGCAACGGCTTGCGATGAAACGTTTGCTCGGCAATGCTGAGACCCGTGGGGCCGTAAAGGTGGGTTGCCCCTTCGCTCAGGCTCCACTCCAGTCCGTTCCACACTGCCTGAGCGGCCAAGGTCACTTCCACCAACTGGTATTTGCCTCCCGGCAAGGGATCCACCCGCAAAATCGTAACATCTTGCATGGTATTCAACCGGGGGTCCACTTGGCGGATGAAGAACCAGAGGTTGTCTTCGGTTTTGAAAAAGACATCGTATTGCACCGGGGTGGTGGCCTGGGCCAGCAAAGCCTGCTGATCGATCTGGCGGATTTGCTGTTTGCTGGCCGGCAGCAACACGTTGCTGATGAAAAAAGCGCTCAAGCTCATGGCCAACCCCACCAGCAGCAGGGGTCGGAAAATCCGGCTAAAAGGGATCCCGGCTGCCCGCATAGCGGTGATCTCACTGTTGCCGCTCAGCTTGCCCAAGGTGAGCATGGTGGCAAAGAAGGCGGCAATGGGCATGCCCAGCACCACCATCTCCGGCAGATCCAAAACCAAAAGACGCAACACCGTCAGGGGGGGGACGGATCCCTCGACCAGCCGCTCGGCCAGGGTAAACAACCGGCCCACCAGCAGCAGCAGGGTTCCCCCCGCAACACCGGCCAGCACCGGGGTGAGCATCTCCCCAAACAGATAGCGCTCCAGCAGCCAGAACTTGGTGAGCAACCGTGCCATGTTTGAGAATCGAAGGGGATCGCCCTCATCCCCAAGGGAGAGGCGAGTTGCAATGGCCGAAAAATCGGCAGCAAAAGCCCTGAACCAGGCTTATCGATTTATTCTCGCTCAAGGGCTTGGGGAAGCAGGGGGGGGAAACGACTCTGTTTTGTCGGCAGGATCCGAACGCGGCCTAGGAGAGTTGAGGGGAGGTTCGGACTCGGGATCCAGCTTGGCACCCCAGGTGACCAGGTAGGCCCGTTGTTCGGGGGAAAGGCGGTGAGCTTGGCGAAAATCTGCTCCTGCCACGATGGCGCCGGTGTAGGCCCCGGTCTTGAAATCGGGCTTTTGCCCTGGCTGAGCAGGGGAAGCTGTCTGAGGGGATCCCACAAACAGCAAAGCGCGGTAGAGATCGGCCCCGCGCAGGTCGGCATTCCGCAAGTTAGCTCCGCACAGATTGGTGTGGCTGAGATCGCAGCCGCTCAGGTTGGCCCGCTCCAGGCTGGCTTCGCTGAAATCCACCGCTCGCAACAGGGTGCCATGCAGGTCGGCTCCCTCCAGCATCGTGCCCAGGCTGACCACCCGGATGCCGTTCACGCGATCCCGCTGGTAACCCCCTTTGCCGTCCAGAATGGGTCGGCCCAGGTGTTGATCCCGCCGCAGAGGGCTGAGCAGGTTAGCAGTGGAGAGAAAGCGCAGGATCTTGGCTTTGCCGAAGCGATCCACCCCATTCAACAGAGCAGCCGTGCGCCCGGCAGCAATGGCCCGCTCCAGGGGCCAATCGTCCAACTGCCCATCGGGAGACAAGACCAAGTTGGAAATGCCTTCAAAGTAGGCGTCGATGGTCTGCTGCTGGGTAATGATGTTCTGCTGAATGGTGAGATCGCGGGAGATAATGTACTGCCGCCAGGCAATGTAGGCAGCCAGGATGGCAATCAAGATTTGGCCTGTGGCCCCGAACACTTCTCCCAAAGCCCCAATTGCTTCCCAACTCAGGGATCCCAAGGCAGAAAACAGCCCGCTCCCGGCAATCCCTCCCATCACGGCCAAGCTGAGGGCCACTCCCGCCCAGGCCAATTGAGGCCAAGTGGTCAGCCACTGCCAAAGACGGCGTCCGATCTGCACCCAAAGCGGTCGCCCCCACCAGCCCGCCAGGCCCAGCCAAGCCAGCACCGCCCCCCAGCCCAAGACCGGCTGAGCCATCAGCTTTCCCAAGAGCAGCAAGAAGGCCGGGATCCCCAACAGCAGCAGATGAATCAGGGGTTGCCACGGTGAGACCGGAGACAGCAGGATCCCGGATTCAACCAGCGACGGCTCTTGGGGCAGATGTTCGGGGGCAAGGGTTCTGTAGGTCATGGCGCAAGCAGGGAGGTTACTCTAGGGCTAGTGTTAGACTTGCAAAAAAAGCCTGCGTTAGTCCGTATTTGGAGTTGGCGGATAGGGCAGGATCCCGCCTACTCAGTTTGGTAGGATAACCTCGGCCTTTCTTCTCTAGCCCAGCCTGGTGTGAGGATAACCACCATGATCTCTTCCTTATTGTCCTTACTGCCTATTGGTCTGCAGAAATCCGGCGAACACCAATCTACAGCAGTCCTGCCCGGCCTGCGGGCGCAGCGCCATCGTTCTGCAATGCTGACGCGGCTGGCAACCTCTCTGATGCTTGGCACCACCTTACTGCTGACAGCAAAGTTGGATCCCGGCTGGGCGCAAACTTCCCTGGACACCGGCATTACCGGTGAGCAGACCCTGCCTCAAGCTCCCCCTCTCCCGGACAATCGCCCGGCCATTTTTGTGGATGCAGCCAACGGCAGCGATACCCGTGGGGATGGATCCCGCAATAACCCCTTCAAGACGATTACTTATGCCATTCAGCGGGCTGAGGCTGGCAGCGTCATTCAGCTTTTTCCTGGGGTGTATAGCGAGGAGAGCGGCGAAACCTTCCCCATCCGTCTGAAAGCCGGCCTCACCTTGCGTGGGGACGAGTCCACCTTGGGAGAGGGCTATCTCATCACCGGCGGCGGTACCTACATGAGCCCGACCCTAGGCCGACAAAATGTTGCTCTGCTGGCAGAGACCGGCGCAGAAGTGCGAGGAATTACCCTGCGCAACCAGGGGCGGCGCGGCTATGCCCTCTGGGTGGAATCTGCCTCCCCGCGCATTCTCAACAACAGCTTTGTGGGCAGCATCCACGATGGGATCTTCATTGCCGGCGCTGCCAATCCCTGGGTGGAGGGCAACCGCTTCTATAAAAACGGGGCCAACGGCATTTCCGTCTTGGGCACCTCCCAGCCCACCATCATCAATAACCTGTTCCAGGAGACCGGCTTTGGCATCACCATCGACCAGCGCTCGGCGCCTATTGTGCGCAACAACCGCATCCTGCAGAACCGTACCGGCGTGATCGTCGGGGGCAGCTCCAGGCCCATCCTGCGCAACAATCTCATCGCCCAGAACTTGGAGACCGGCCTCACCGCCATCACCACTGCCCAGCCGGATTTGGGCACGGCCACGGATCCCGGCAACAACATCTTTGAGGGCAACGGCCAATACGATATCAACAACGCCACCCGCGGCCTGCGCCTCAATGCCAACGGCAACCAACTGCGGGGCAAAGCCAAAGGGGATCTGGATCTGTCCGGTCAAACCACCGTTGCCGCCCTTCCCGACAGCGCTCCCCGCCCCATTGCCCCTGGCACTTTGGCTCTGCCCAGCGCTCCGGCCCAGCCGGCTACTCCCAGGGATCCCCGGCCAGCGGCTGAGACCCCCTCCACCTTGCCGGTTTTAACGGTGCCCCAGTCTACTGCCCCGGTTCCCCCCTCTCCGCCCCAAGGATCCGGAGGGCGCATCTTGCCAGATCCCTCCAGCCCTCAGGCAACTCCCCAGCCCCAACCTCCGGGGGAGCAGTTTGTGGCTGTCCCCTTCACCCCCGATGGCTCTACCACACCTGCCCAGCCGGCTGACCCTGCCCCCGCAGCTCCTGTTCCCAGGCCACCCTCGGCTCCCCTCACAGATATCACCACCCTTCTGCCCCCGCCGGCCCGTCGCTCATCGGCAGGGATCCCGGCCACTCCCTCTGCTCCCACTACAACTCCAGTTGCCCCCCCTGTGGTTGCTGTGGGTAACGACTCCGTTTCGCCAACGCGAACGGCAACTCAATTTCGCGTGTTGGTGACCCCCAAGAGCAGCGATGACTTGAACCGATTGCGGCAGCTCATCCCCGAGGCGGTGGAAACGGTTTTCAACGGCAGAACAGTGTTGCAGGCGGGCCTGTACGACAGTCGCAGCCAGGCCCAGTCGGTCTTGGATCGGCTGTTGGATGCCGGCTTTGAGGCGGTTGCCGAGATGATTTTCCGCTAGCGACCCCCCACACTGCCGGCTTGCTTCTCCATAGCGGTACGAGGGAGCTTTGATCCCAGTTCTTTGGCGGGGTGGCCAGCCATTGAGCCCAAGTCTCCTTGGTCGCTGGCAAGGGAATTGACTACAAGTGCTTGCCAAGAGCGATGACGGCTCGAACACCCCCTCTCTAGTCCAACGGATCCAGTCGGTAGCGGCTGAGCCAGTGATCCAAATGCACTTCCTCCTCGTCCAGCAGTTGGGCGTTGATCAACCCCCGTTTGAAGGCAAGACGGATGGCTCTGGCCCGCAAGCTGAAGGTGGTTCCCCACTCGTCGCTCTCAATTTGGTCGTTGCTGACTTCTAACTTGTCGTAGAGGTTGCGCAGACGGTTGGTTACCCCTCGGCGGGACAAAAAGCGCCGTGCAGCAATGGCCTGGTCGGTGAGGCCGAGGGCAATGTCGATCAGCACTTCGTACTCGGCATCGCTGAGACCGGTGATTTTGTTTTGTGAACGGGAATCGACCCCGCGCACCTCTCGGTCGATCACGCATTGCTCATCCTGCACCACCGCTTGGATGGCGCTGACCAATTTTTCATCGGTGCAATTTTTCAAAAGGTAGCCATAGACAGTTTGCGGAGGCACGATCTTGTGCAGCTCCCGCACATAGACTTCATCGGCAAAATGCGACCAAAAAATGATGCGCGTGCTGGGGCACTCTGACCAAACCTGCCGCGCTACCTCGATCCCGGTCATCTCAGGCATGCGAATGTCCATCAACACGAAGCTGGGGTGGTGCTGGCGGTAGAGTTCCAACGCCTCTCTACCATTCGAGGCTATATACACCGGGCCGAACTCAGGCAAATGTTGTGTTAGCAGGCTATGAACATGCTGACGGTAGAGAGCGTCATCTTCAGCAAGGAGGGTACTCACAGGCCTTTATCAGAGTTACCGAATACTTTCTTTTCACTTCCTAACTCTAAAAACA
Source organism: Synechococcus sp. JA-2-3B'a(2-13) (assembly GCF_000013225.1). Lineage (NCBI taxonomy): Bacteria > Bacillati > Cyanobacteriota > Cyanophyceae > Synechococcales > Synechococcaceae > Synechococcus > Synechococcus sp. JA-2-3B'a(2-13). The sequence continues at coordinate 1,422,547 of NC_007776.1, read as the reverse complement.
CCCACAAGGGAAGGCAAGGCACTATTGAGCAGTACTCAAAAGGAGCAAGGGATCCCCTCCGCCGGCTATGAGTAGCAGCTCGGAAAAAGGATTTGGCCCCGCTCTGTCCTGTGGAGGTTGCGGTTTCCCCATAGCGCTCACGCAAACGGCCAATGAACTTCTCCACCGCAGACGTCGAAAACTTTTGATAAGCAGCAGTCTATGCTGTTTCTACGGCAGAGGCCAAAAACGCCTCGATCTCAGAGCGTTGGGGCAAGCTAGGTTGGGCTCCTGCACGGGTTACAACCAAGGCAGCGGCGGCATTGGCAAAACGCAGGGCTTCCCTCAGGGATCCCCCGGCAGCCAAACAAGCAGCTAAGGCCCCACAAAACCCATCTCCGGCAGCGGTGGTATCCACCACTTCCACAGGATGAGCTGGCCAATGGCCACTTTCTTCCCCATCTGCCCAGACCAGCCCTGCCCCTCCCAAGGTAAGGATAACGGCTGGGATCCCGTGTTTCTGCAGTTCTTGAGCCACCTTTTGGGCTTGTTCCGGCGTCTCCACAGGGGATTGGGCAAGGGCAGCCGCTTCGGTTTCGTTGAGCACCAAGTAGCGAACCTGGCGCAACAGGGATCCTGGCAATGGCACGATGGGCGCAGGGTTGAGCAAAATCGGGATCCCTTGGGCAGAGGCTTGTTCTGCTGCAGCCTGCACAGTGGGCAGGGGGATTTCCAGCTGCAGCAGGAGCAGGGCCGCTGGGGTAAAGGGAGGCAAATGCTCCGGCAGATAGCGACCATTGGCTCCAGGGCTGACCACGATTCTGTTTTGCCCGCCGGGATCCACTGTGATCAAAGCTAGGCCGCTGGGCCCCTCCAACTGCCTCAGGTGGCGGGTATCCACGCCGTTGTGCTCCAGGTTCTCTTGGAGCAGACGCCCAAACTCATCGGATCCCACCGCTCCCCACATTTCCACCTGGGCTCCCGCCCGCGCCGCTGCCACCGCTTGATTGGCTCCCTTACCGCCAGGGTAGGTGGCGTAGTCGGATCCCAGCACCGTTTCCCCAGGGCCGGGATGATGGGGCACCTGCACCACCAAATCCATGTTCAAGCTACCCACCACTCGGATCGGGCCTGCCATCGGGCTTGTGGGGAAATCCTGTTGGAAAAGCAGAGATCCAGAGATCTTTGGTTTGGATCCCTGGGCAGCTATTGTATCAGCCGCCGGTCTTGGCCAGGGATCCCCTTGAGCGCCCTACCACGCGACAAGGGCTGATAGCAGTCGTGGTTTTTATTACCATCTATTTCAACTTTTATTACCATCTATTTCAACTGATCGCGCTAGCGGGCCGGAGGCCTTAGCAGGAAGCAACCGGTCGTTTGTTTCACCTCAACGGTGAGATAAATGACTATGCGTTGTGGAACGGTTATCTGTAGGGATTGGTCGCCCTTCGACATATCGCCACTCTGCTGAAAACACAGGGCAAGAACCCGATTCCAAAGGTTGAGGATCCCGACTATCTTGGTGGGTGTTGACCCAGGAAGCAAGCTGATGTTGCTGACCACTACAGACGTGCTCCAAGGTAGAGAGGTTGAGCGTTACTTGGGCATTGTTACCGCCGAGGTAGTTTATGGCACCAATGTTCTACGGGACTTCCTTGCTACCCTCCGCAACATCATCGGGGGACGCACAAGAACCTATGAAGAAGTTTTCGAGAATGCCCAGAAAAAGGTTTTGGAAGAGTTGGAGCAGCGAGCCAAACGTTTGGGAGCAAATGGCATCCTAGGCGTTAGCATTCATACCAACATGAGCACGACAATGATCCTCGTTACCGCCGCCGGCACCGCCGTTAAGCTCCGCTGACGGATGCTTCTGTTGAAGGTTTCCCTTTCTCGGAAGATGATGGCAGCCTGTTCTCAGGCCAGGCTTTCCATCACCGCCTCGTCGATCTCGAAATTGGCGTAGACATTCTGCACATCGTCTAGGTTGTCGAGACGCTCCATCAGGGCAAGCACTGACTTGGCCGTATCGGGATCCTCCACATGCACCTCAGTGGATGGGATCCAGCGGATGGCCGCATCTTGCACTGGGTAGCCCTCTTTTTTCAGGTAGGTGGCCACCTGCTCCAGCAAAGAGTAGTCGCAGTACACCTCTGCTCCTGTGCCTTCCACCTTGAAGTCGTCTCCTCCCGCTTCCGCCACCGCCAGCAACAGGGCTTCGGGATCCAACACCTCCTCCAGGCTGATCACCCCTTTTTGCCGGAACAGCCAGCTCACGCAGCCGGCTTCTCCCAAGCTGCCGCCGGTTTTGCTGAAGGCTTCTCGCACCTCGGCAGCCGTGCGGTTGCGGTTGTCGGTCATGGCCTCGATCAACACAGCCACCCCACCGGGGCCGTAGCCCTCGTAGCGAACTTCTTCCAGGGGGCTGTCGTCGCTCCAGTTGCCGGCTCCCTTGGCAATGGCTCGTTCAATGTTTTCGCTGGGCATCCCCGCTGCTTTGGCTTTCTCCACTGCCGCCCGCAACTGAAAATTCCCATCCGGATCTGGCAAGCCGTTGCGAGCTGCCACGATGATGGCCCGCGAGAGTTTGGTAAAGAGGCTGCCCTTTTTGGCATCTACACGGGCCTTTTGCCGTTTAATGTTGGCCCACTTGCTGTGTCCTGCCATGCCGCCACACACCAGTCAAGCAATGAATTGGAGGGATCCCTCCACTTTTGAAGCCTAGATCACCTCGGCTCAGGACTCAACCCCACGGCAACTGGGAGGGCACCGGCCTGGTCACAAATTATAGTTAGTTATTTCAAACAGCAGTGAAACGGTTCGTTATGTCGATTCCTAACTCCCTCTCCCAGAGAGAAACTGGGGGTAAGGGCAGCGGCGCGGAGCGCTTGGGGAGTATCTCAATCTGGTTTGAAATGACTATAACGAGGGATCCTTCACAACCCAGACTCAGCTACCCAACAAACCCATCAGGGCTGAATCGGCTGCCGCTGAATTACATCCCCTTGAGGTGGAGGTGGAGCGGCTGGGGTTTCTTGAGGGGTAGGCGTTGCCTCTATGGGAGGAGTTTCCCCAGGAGGCGGGGGCAGAGGGGGCACACCTTCTCCAGGCACAGGCCCAGGTGTAGGCGTGGGGGTTGGGGATGGAGTTAGAAAGGGCGTCACCTGTCCCAACAGCTCGGCATAGAAAATCGCATCTTGCTCTGGCCCAAAGCGCCCCACTTCCCAACGGTGACGGGGCACAAACATTGTTTGCAGCAGCACTTCCCGGCTGACAAAAGCGGGAGTACCCGAGAAGACGTAGCCATCGACAATGACCCGATTCAGATCGGGCCGAGTTTGAAACACCCGATCCACCTCCCGCAGCATCTCCGTATCCAGCCGCCCCAGCAGAGTTTCCAGGGTGTCTTCAGGGCTGATCGGTACCCGTACCGAAAAGCGATAGCCTTCGCAACGATAGTCCCCACAGGTCTTGACCAGCTCGTTACGCACCCGGATTTGCGCCCCAGGATCGAGATTGCGCCCCGGCACAAGGACTTCCTCCTGGGGTTGCTGTTCGACCGGCTGGGCCCATAGCTGGAGTTGACTTGCCCATCCTGCCCAAACTAGGGATCCGAAAAACAAGCCAAATCCCCAACCTTTTAGAGGAAGGCTCCAACCCAGACTGCCCTGCTTAGAGCGAGGTGAAACGGGGGGCTCACAATCCTGGATCGGGCTGTTCATAAAGCGTTGACCGATTCCTCAGCGATGGCTACCGCCAAATCTACCCGACATCGGCCAGAGAGGCACTAGGCAGGGAGAAAAATAGGGTATCGGCTCCGAATGGTTTCAAAATAGGGGCAGATAAATAGGGAAGCTTTGACAAACTCCCTGTCCTGGGCAGCAACGGATGTGCTGTGGCAGCGCATGGGTGTAGGATCTTAAGCTCTGGGTTCCCGCTCTGCAGGCAGGCCAGTGCTCTGCTGTGTGGGCAATGGATCCATGGATTGTTATTACCGTTGAGATCGCAAACCCAATTCTCTTCTTCTTCTCACGTCTTCTCATGACCGCGGTTGTTCCTTCACCTTTGCGCTACGCCTACTACCCCGGCTGTGTGGCCCAGGGGGCCTGTCGTGAGCTGTATGACTCCACCGACCAGATTGCGCGGCATCTGGGCATTGAACTGGTGGAGCTGGAAGCCGCTTCCTGCTGTGGTTCGGGCACCTTCAAAGAAGAATCGGAGCTGCTGGAAGATACGGTGAATGCCCGCAACCTGGCTTTGGCGGAAGCGCTGGGGTTGCCGATGCTCACCCACTGCAGCACCTGTCAGGGGGTGTTGGGCCGCGTGAATGAAAAGTTAAAAGCTGCGAAAACCGCGAATCCAGAGTACTTTCACCAGGTGCAGGCCCTGTGCCAGAAAGGAGGCTGCGAGAGCTGCTACCAGGGCACAGGCGATGTGCGCCATTTGCTGTGGGTGCTGGCTCATGACTACGGCCTGGAGCGATTGGCCCAACAGGTCAAACGGCCTCTCCTGGGACTGCGCTGCGCTGCCTTCTACGGGTGTTATCTGTTGCGGGCCTACGACATCTCCCGCTTTGATGTGGCACGGGATCCCCGTTTGATGGAGGATCTCTTCGAGCGTTTGGGGGCCACCCCTGTTTGGTATCGCGGGCGCACCCAGTGTTGCGGCTGGCCCATTTCCAGCTATGCCCCGCAGCAGTCTTTCTCGATGGCAGGCCGGCATCTTCTGGAGGCCATAGAGGCGGGAGCGGATTGTTTGGTCACCCCCTGTCCCCTGTGTCACCTCAACTTGGACTCTCGGCAGCCGGAGGTGGAAGAGGTGATCGGGCGCAAGCTGGGGATCCCGATCCTGCATTTGCCACAATTGGTGGGCCTGGCCCTGGGGATCCCGGCGAAAAACTTGGGACTGAACCGCCATGTAGTACAGGTGGAAAGAGCCCTGCAAAAAATAGGCCGCTAAATCCCACTTGATGGCTGGGGGATCCCTGGGCAAACATCAGGTCTGGGAAGGATGTGTTATTCTGCCCAGCAAGGTACCCGTCCTTGTTCAAAAACCGCAAAGATCCTCGTAAGCTTAGATCCACCTACTCCTGCTTGGCAGCTCCCTATGGTTGTCTCGGATCCCTTTGGCCTTGTTGTGCAAGAAGTGCAGCAGGGCGGGTACGCAGACCGAGTGAAAAAGCTGGTTTACTTTGCCTGCACCAGCACTTGGGAAAGCGATGTCAGCAAGTTGAACCAAATAGACCTGAAAGCTCTGCTGGAGCAGCTCTGCCGCCAGCACGCTACCCTTGATGCTTTGGGCCAGCGCTTTCGAGATGCCATTAGCCGCATCAACAAAAAAGCCGAGTATGCTCGCATCGCCAAGATGCTGCTAAGCAAGCTACAGCCCCTGTATCAACAGCCCCAAGCGGATCCCTCTAGCCCACTCATGCCCTCGCCCAAGGAGCCATCAGCTTGGGCCGCACCCTCGCCTATCTTGTCCTTGGAGTATGGAAGCCCACGACTGCAAAAGCAAGACTATGATCCCTTCGAGTTGCGGGCAGGGGTGATGCGGCAAACCAGTCCTTTGCGGGCCAAGCTGGTTCTGTTCACGGCTTTGTACCACAAAATAGAGCCCACCCTGCAAGGGTTGGCCGCCCTGCGACGCCACAGCCTGGACGAACTGCTCAGAGCCCTTTACGATGCCTGCCACTCCCCCCAAGAACTGGAAACCCGGCTGAAGGAGGCGGTGCAGCAGTTGCAGGAGCCGGATCAGGATGGCCAAGCCGCCAACGCCGTGCTGCAGATGCTGAAGCCTCTTTACGTTGAGGTGCCCCCGGAAACGGTCGCCGCTGGAGGGTTGGCTGCCGAGCTCCCCTCTGCCGATCTGGATTGGCTGAATACGGAAGATGCCGTTCGTGCCGGCAGGACAGAGTCCTTGTCCGGTTCCATGACTTGGATTGACGCTGGGATCCCAGAGGATGAGGAAGAGCCTGCAGAGCTTTCGGCTTTTGCGACCCCGGCAACACCATCCGCCCCCTCTTCTGACCTGCAACAGGAGCTCCCAGAGCCCTGCTGCCAACTGCTCCATCGCAGCGCCGGATCCCTGATGGTTGCCATCGAGAATACCCTAAGCGAGTTGGGCAATGCCCTGGACGAAGGGCTACAGGATGAGGATCCCGCCCAATATCTGACGCTCAAACACCAGGTGCTGCGCGGCTTCTTGAGGGATGTCGAGGGATCCGCCGCAATGTTCATGGGGATCTTGAAAAAGCTAGAACAATCGGAGTGGCGCCTGGTGCAGCCCCTGCGCGTCAGCAATGCAAAACAGGCTCTGCCGGAGGCGGTTACCGAAATGCCCGCTGAGCTGGCGGATCCCTATGCTTCCCTAAGACAGGTGTTGGCCAGCAGCGAGCTGGCCCAGCAAAAGCCGCAGTTGGAGCAGGAGGTGATGCGTTTGGTGCAGCGCAGCGTCGGCTCTGTCAAGACTGCTATCGAACAGGCCCTGAGCGAGTTGGGCAAGGCGTTGGATGAGCAGTTCCAAACCTGCACCCTAGAGGAAGCCTTGGTTCTCAAGTACCAAACACTACGCGCCTTTTTGCAGGAAGTGGGGGAGATCTCCACCAAATTTGCTGCTTTCTTGGATCGCATGGAGGAGGCAGAGCGCCGTCTGTTCGGGCTGGTTTGAAGCTCAAACCCGCTGTTTGGGGATCCCGTTCAACACTCACGATCAGCCGCGCCGAGTGTTGGGGAAACGCCTTGATTTTCTTCTAGAATGGCCGCTAGTTTGGATCCCCTCTCGCTTTTCTGAGCTCTCCCCCCTCCATCTATGGACGCCAAGGATCTGCTCCGGCTTTACCGGGCAGGACGAACCAACTTTGCGGGCGAAAACCTGGCCGCCCTTGACCTGAGCCGGGCCGATTTGATCGGGGTGGATCTCTCCCAAGCAAACCTGCACAGTGCCAATTTGATCTTCGCCTTCTTGGGGCGAGCCAAGCTGCAGAAGGCCAACCTCGTCGGGGCTAACCTTGGTGGGGCCAACCTCAGCCAGGCGGACTTGAGCGAGGCGGATCTCAGAGATGCCCAGTTGCACGGCGCCACCCTACAAGGAGCAGATTTGCATGGGGCCAACCTGACGCTGGCTCTGTTGATCGATGCCAACCTGCTGGATGCGGATTTGCGTTGGGCCAACCTCACCAGTGCCAACTTGGGGGGAGCTTGCTTGCGGGGGGCTAATCTCCGTTTCGATAGCCGCCGGGGAGCGGTATTGCGCAACGCCAATCTTAGCCGCGCTGATCTCAGCGGAGCCAACCTGTCGGGAGCGGATTTGACACGGGCCGACCTGAGCGGGGCCAACCTAAAAGAGGCCAGTTTGATCAAAGCCAACTTGCAAGGGGCCAATCTGCAGCAAGCCCGTTTGCAAGGGGCCATCCTGAGCGAGACCGACCTGAGGGGGGTTTCTTTTTTGGGGGCAGACCTGCAAGGGGCGCAGATGGCGCGGGCCAACTTGAAGGAGGCGATACTTCGCCAGGTGAATTTGACAGAGGCCAACTTAAGCGAGGCGGATCTGGCCGGGGCCGATCTTTCCGCGAGTTCTTTGTGCTCGGCCAAACTGGCGCGGACGGATCTCAGTCGGGCCAATCTGGCCGGGGCCGATTTGCGGTGTGCCAACCTGGTGGATGCCTATTTGGGCCGCACCAACCTGGAAAATGCCGATCTCGGCGAGGCAATCCTAACCCGAGCCGATCTGAGCACAGCCAACCTCAGCGGGGCCAATTTGCGCGGGGCAACTCTGCCGGATGGACGGGTAGGCTGATTGGACAGACTCGCTACCGTATGAGGACGAGGATTCTTGTCCCTGAGTGAGACGGGGATCCGCCCCGGAAAAGGTGAGGTTTTCCCCTGCCCCAGAGGGGCCACAACCGCTACCCTACAAGGGAAGGATGGGTCAAAGAGATCCGTGAACAGCCGCCGATTTCTGTCCTTGATGGAAGCTTTGTGGGCCGATCTGCCCTTGCCGGAATGGTTGCCGGGGGCAGGAGAGCGCTCCTGGCAGCAGACGGTGGCAGCCCTGCTCCAGCTATGGCAAGAAGTTGGACAGTTTGGGGTGGTGATCGGTGGGCCGGTGTCTTGGTGGCCCCCCTGGGTGGTTCGGGATCCGCTGCCTCAACTGCCGTCGCCCATTGACGCTCCAGAACCGAACCTGAAGCTGCGGGAGCTGGCCCGTGAAGATCCCTGGCTGTTTACCCCTGACTTGTCCCCTGAGTCGATTCTGACCCCTGGCCAGACGGTGATCCCTCTCCTGCCGCAGGATCCCCTGGTGGAGGAGCCTTTTTTGCTGGTGCTCACCCCTGTTTTTTCGGCGGTGGCCGCCCAAGGGCATCACCCCCACACGCGGCAGAGGGGGATGATGGTGTCTTTTGAGCCGGAAGTGGTGCATCGGGCTTGGCAGATCCTAGAGCAGCGGGTTCAACAGGGTAGGCCGGATCGCTTGCCCTTCTGGCAGGAGCTGATCAAGCACCATCCCCTCATGGAGCCTCATGTGCGGGTGCTGGCCCGCTTCAGCAGCCTTCTTCTGCTGGGAAACCTGGCCGAGTCGGGATCCCCGCCCGCTCGCTTACCCCCCGCCAGAGCCGAGAACTCCCCTGCGCCCACAACCCGGCCAGAAGATTGGCAGAAGCGGCGGTCTCCTCCTTCCCATGGCCAGCCTGCCGGTCAAGGCCAACAGAACAGCCTTTCGGAGGCAGAACTGTTGCGGGCTCTCATCCACGAGATCCAGACGCCCCTCAGCACCATCCGCACCTTGGTTAGTCTCATCCTGAAGCGGCACGATCTGCCGTCGCGGGTACGGGAATACGTGGAGAAAATTGACCGCGAATGTACCGAGCAAATCAACCGCTTCGGGCTGTTTTTCCAGGCTACAGAAACGGTGATGCCCGCTGCTACCCCACAGGAGGGGCGTCGGCTTCAGCTAGAGCCCATTGCGCTGGTGGACTTGGTGCGGCAAAACCTGCCTCGCTGGCAGGAGCAGGTGGAACGGCGGGGATCCCAACTGGAGTTGGAGATTCCCGATGAGCTGCCGGATGTGGTCAGCGATCCCAAGGCGCTGGAAGCGGTGCTGTTTGGCATGGTCGACCGCATTGCCCGCAGCACGCCGGCTGGCAGCCACATTCGCGCCCAGTTGGTCAGCGCAGGGGAGCTGGTCAAACTTCAGTTTCAGGTCAACACACCTGAGGGCAGCGACGCCACTGTTGCCTCAGAGCCCAAATCCCCTCAGGCGATTGGGCAGTTGTTGGTCGTGCAGCCGGATACCGGTGCAGTGAGCCTCAGCCTTCCCGTCACCCAAACTCTGTTCCGCGCCTTGGGGGGCTACCTCACCGTGCGCCATCGCGCCCGTCGGGGGGAAATTCTCAACATCTACCTGCCCCGCCAGCTATAAGCCACCCAGTTGGGATCCCGATAGCGTCTCAGGATTGATATGGCGGATTGCAGGGGAGGTAGGGCTAGGATCGATCTGCCAGCGCCGGGAGAGTCTAGGGATTGGATCCATGCCGAGAGCCAGAAAAGTTGCTGAACACCATCCAGAGCCTGAACCCGTCTGCGGAGCCGGAGAACCCAAGGTTAAGGGGGTCACTCTTTCTGCCCAGCAGCTTTCCACTTTGCTTCACGAAATGCGCAATCCTCTCACCGCCCTGAGCACGCTGGCCAAGTTATTGCAAAAACGCTTGCCCCCCGAGGATCGCAACCACTGGATTGGCCTGAGCATTGAACAGGAGTGCAAGCATTTGCAGGAGCTGCTCGCGGAGTTCGAGCGTTTGGACGGGATCCCGGCCCCCCTCCAGCTTCAGCCCCTCTCCTTGGCCGACCTGCTGCGGGAGTGGATCCCCATCTATCAAGCCTTGGCCGAAACCCAGGGACACCACTTTCAAGCCGTTCTGCCCCCTTCCCTACCCCCTGTACAAGCCGATCCGCGCGCCCTGCGCCAGGTGCTTGATAACCTGATCGACAACGCTTGCAAGTACACCCCGCCCCCAGGTGAGATCCGGCTGAAGGTGGAGCTGGGTGAAGATCCCTCAACTGCTTCGCAACGGGAAGTGTTCGTTGCCGTCTGCGACAACGGCCCCGGCATCCACCCTGAGAACCTGGAGCGGATCTTCGATCCCTTTTTTCGGGCAGATCTTTCTAAGCCAGGGCAGGGGCTGGGGTTGGCCATTAGCCGCGACCTGGCCACCCGGATGGGCGGAGATCTCCAGGTGGAAAGCTCCCCCCAAGGCTCCTGTTTTCGCCTGAGATTGCCCACAGGTTAGTAGGAAGATTGTAGAGATATGGGATGGCAGGTGCCGCCAAACGCTTGAACGCTACCCAGGAGCTGCAGATGGCCTCTTCTCCCCCAGCCAAACCCGAACCCCCTGCTGCCAGTCCAGCAGCCCGCATTCTGCTAGTAGATGATGAACCCGGCTTACGGGAAGCGGTGCAAGCCTACCTCGAGGACAGCGGCTTTGAGGTGATCCCGGCGGCCAACGCCCAGCAGGCTCTGCAACTGCTCAGCACGGCCCAGCCTCAGTTGATCATCTCCGACATCATGATGCCGGGCATGGATGGCTATCAATTTTTGGCCCAACTGCGAAAACTCGAGCCCTACAGCCATCTGCCGGTGGTGTTCCTCACCGCCAAGGGGATGACCGCCGACCGCATCCAGGGTTACCGGGCCGGTGTCGATGCCTATTTGCCCAAGCCCTTCGATCCGGAGGAGCTGGTGGCCATTGTCTCCAATCTCATTGAGCGATCCCGCGCTGCCAGCCCTTCGGAGGTGGTGGCCCGCGAGCTGGCCTCGATTCGCGCCCTGCTGTCGGAGCGCACCCTTGCCACAGCCACGCCTGCCCAGACCTCTGCCCCCACCCCCCTGCCCCCACCCATCAAGGTAGAGCTGACGCCGCGGGAACAACAGGTGTTGGAGAAGGTGGCAGAAGGGCTGATGAACAAGGAGATTGCCAAGCAGCTGCAAACCAGCGTGCGCAACGTGGAAAAATACGTGACCCGCCTGCTGAACAAGACGGGCACCAGCAGCCGCACCGAGCTGGTTCGCTATGCCCTTACCTATGGCCTAATTCGGCTATAGCCCTCACCCCCAACCCCTAGGAAGACTGAAGAACGTGAGACACGGTTTTATCGCTGGGGCTTTGGTGGCACAGTAACCAGCAGCTCCAACCCAAAGGCGTGATCCCCGGCAGGGTAGCTGGTAATGCCCAGCCCATCGATGCGGGTCAGCAGCTCACGGGCCTCCGGCTCCAAGCCTGCCAAACCACCCGGTAGTGTGGCCTCCAGCACTGTTCGGATCCCTTGCCAATTCAGCAAAAAGTAGCCGTAGTTGGGCTTGGGCAACTGATCGTAGAGGGTTTTCAGCGGCTCGGTTTGGGGAAGCAAATTGCCCTGGCGTTGGGCGAGGGTTTGCAGCGCCGCCGTGCTGCTAGTCACGATCAAATAGTTGCCTTCCCAGGCGCGGGTCAAAAGCGGGCGGTTAAACAAGGGATCCGCCCACGTCACCTGTCCACCCGCCTCCGTTACCCCTACTCCCGATTCTTGGGCCAGCCGATCCAACTGAGTCAGGGCCGCGTTGGCCTTGTCTTTTTGGCTGGTCTCGATCACCAAGGCTGCTCCCATGCCCTGCAACAGGGGATGGGCCTGGGCATCCGGTGCCACCAGCAGGGCCATCTCCCCATCCATCCAAGCCAGCAGATCTTTTTCCAAGTCCAGACGGGTATTGGCGCGAAACTCAGCCCGCAGCTCCTCTAACGACTCCTTGACCGGCGGATCTTTCTCCAGCTCAGGCATAACGGCTTGCCAGCGCTGGGCGATCTGTTGGGTGGTCAGCACCGCCAGGGCATTGCCGGGCAGCCGCTGAATAAGTTCGCCGCGAGCCGGTTGCCACCCCCCCTGCACCTGGGTTTTCGGATCGGTCTGGGTCAACATGCGCAGCCGTAGGCCCTGCTCCTGCCAGTGGGCAGCCATGGCCAAAGAGCGCAGGGGTTGCAGGGATCCCAGCGTCGCCGGATCCAGATCCTGCATCCAGTCTTTGAAAGATTCGGGATCCTCCTGCAAAGCCTGGAAGTTGAAGTAGGCAAAGGCCAGCGTGCCGCTCTTATACAGATCGCCAACAGCGGTGCGGAAACTTTCGGAGCGGCCAATCGGCTCTGCTTCGCCGCGATACACAGCAATCGCCTGCTGCATCACCCTTGGGTCGTTGGCCACTGCCACAAAGCGGTTGCCAAACTCAGCAGTTACCCATCGCTCGCCCGGCTCCCCGTTGGTTTGCACATAGAGGGTGACCCCCTGCTCCTGGCGCTGCTCGAAGTTGGCCCCTTCTGCTGCTGCCTGTTGCCGCACCTGGGCCAAGAATTGCCCAGACAAATCAGCGTTGCGGGTGCTGGCTCCAAACAGGATCCCAGGCACCGGCTCGGCAGCTCCGGGCACCAGATTGGGGATCACCACTGCCATCGTGAATTGCTCGCCAGCCCAAGCTTGCATCTCTTCCCGAGAGAACTCCTTGCCGGTTTCAGCCAAAGCTTCTGCCGTCCAGCTCTCCCACTGGGCCAAAAGGTCAGGGTGAGTGCGAAAAGATTCTTCCGGTTGGGTAGAAAAGGTCAGCACCAGGGGCGCCGACTGGGGAACCAGCGCGGTTTCCGGCAGAACATCGCCGGTCAACTGTACCTGTGGCCCTCTGAGTTGGCAGGATCCCAGGAGCCAAGAGCTCCCCACCGCCATCAACGTCAGAGAGAGAGGGCGCAGCCGAGAATGAAGCTGGACTTGCATGGCGGCTACCTAAGCAGCTAGTGGATATAGCCAATCGTAGCATCTAGGCATGAGCCTGCAAACCCAAATTTTCTGTAAGTGAAAAAATAGTCCACTCTAGCACAAGTCAAGATAGTCTAACAAGATAGTCTAAATTGTGAGTAAACCTACGGCCTGTTCACAGATCAAGGGATACAAAACGTCGTGTTTCTGAGGCTTGATTCCGATGAGTCCAGAACAGGCAGGCTTACAGCTGTATCCTGTAGCCTCTTAATAGGCTGTAGCGTAATAAGATCCCAAACTCGGCCTGGAGGAGCTGTAGTGAACCAAAGTCCACGAAATGCTTGCCCCGCGGCGATAGCAGCCAAGACAGGAATAGTTATCAGTTGAACATTTCCTGCAACAAACTTGAAGCTTTCCTGTACATGTTGCTTTTCCCCAGGCAATGACACTTCTCCCTTTGCCAGAAGTTGCAATCCTTGCTATGCTTGAGCTTAAGCAGAGCTACTCCTTCTCTCTAGCAGGAAGATCAATGGGGGTCATTAGCTGTGACGCAAGCCACCAACTTTGAACAGCTGGGAACTTTATTTTGGCAAGGATCCTACTCTGCCTTTTTTGCCCAGGCCGAACAAGAAAGTATTCCCTCAATTCTCCTAGAGACCATTGCTCTTTCCATCGCTCCTGAGTTTGCAGAAAGGTACAGGGGTGGATCTCTAGAAGGGTTATTGTGGCCACAGACAAAGCGACTTTTGCAAGTTCTGTCGATTGTCTATCAACCTGTTGCAGAACGCATGCGGGAGGAAGCCCTAAAGCTTCCTGTACACCACCACCATAGACTTCAGCTGCTGGCGCACAGCCTTGACTGCTTCGCTAGAGCTGGGGAAGAGGATTGGGTGTGGTTAGTATTGAAGCAAATTCTAGAAGATTGGCCTCCAAATGCCTTTATCAACTCTCTTTACGATCCCCAGACAGGCGAGGAAGTGGCGCGCCTGTGGCTATTTCAGGTTACTCAATACCTTCGTGACCTCTCTCAGGAGGAGGCTGATGCCTTTTTACCCACAGCCAGTTCCTTCTATCATCGAGAAGCTGCTGCTGCGTATGGCCGCTGGGTCAATCAGAAACGGAACGGCGACTCCGCCTGGCCAGAGTGGTATATCCCACCAGAAATCCGGCTAGATGAGCCTTTTGGAGCAGCTCTTGCAGAAATTTGCAGGGATCCCTCCCTGCGGGTGGTGGTCGAGGTAGGGGCCAGTAGTGGAGAAGGATCCACAGCTGTTTTGCGCTACGCCCTTCCTGACTCTGTTCGCATCTACAGCATAGAAGCTCATCCTGAGCGCTACAAAGAGTTGGCTAGAAGGGTAAGCAAGGATCCCCGCTGTATCCCCATTCACGCTGCTGCCCAACCTAGGATCGCTACAGTGGAGGAGGTGGAAGAATGGCTGAAATCTTGCTCCAGCTTTTGGGCCTCCTATAGCCGAGAGCAGGCTCTGGAATGGCACCAGGAGGGACAAGATTTACTCAAGTCTGTTCCCACGGATGGGGCAAGCCGAGTTCCCAACCCCGACCTTCTTCTCATTGACGGCGGCGAGTTTACGGGCTGGTATGACCTGCAGGTTTTTTTAGAGCGAGGTGCTCGTCCCAAGTATATTGCCCTGGATGACATCTTCGCTTTTAAGAACAGCCGTTGCTTGACGGAGCTCCCCAGCTATGGCTACCGACTCATTTGCTGGGGAAATGTCCGCGAAGGCTTTGCCATCTTTAAAGACAGCAGAGCCACTCTTCCCATTCACTTCTTCACCATTGTTTTAGACGGGGAGCCGTACATTGAGCGCCACTACTCCACCCTCTGCGAGTTGGATAAGCTAGGGATCCCCTGGCAGTGGGTGGTGGTCGAGGGCGTTGCTGCCTTACGCCATGACACAGGGTGGAGCTTAGCCAACGGCGGCCGCATCCCTGAGGAATACTCCCAGGGGCACAGCTTGGATGGTACGGTCGAATACTTGAGGGACTTGGCAGCCAAAGACAGCCGTGTTCGGCTTGTTCAGAAGCCCGATGGCCAGTTTTGGGATGGCAAAATTGAAATGGTCAGGGCAGCCCAACCTGACTATCCCTGCTTGCTGTGGCAGTTGGATGCAGATGAAATTTGGACAGTCGAACAAATCCGGCGGGTTCATCGACGCTTTGAAGCAGATCCCACTCTAGAGGCGGCCCAGTTCTACTGTCGTTACTTCGTGGGCCCCAATCTTGTCCTGGACAACAAAGGTAAGTGGGGCAACAACCCCCAGATGGAGTGGTGGCGGGTCTGGAGATGGGATCCCTCTGAGTGCGAGTGGCAAACTCACGAGCCACCTGTATTGATCCGAAAGGGACGACTTCCCGAGAGGGTTCTGACCGCAGACCAAACGGAAGCAGAGGGCTTAGTGTTTGACCACTATGCCTATGCATTGCGAAAGCAGGTGGAGTTTAAGGAATCCTACTACGGCTACCAAGGAGCTGTCAGAGCTTGGGAAGAGTTGCAAAAAGCGGAAAAGCCCTGCTCGCTGCAGCCCTTTTTCCCCTGGGCATACGGGGATCCCTTGGTGGTAGAGGTGCGGCAACGTCTTCACCTATTTGTGGACGGGGTGTTCTTCCAGAGGCACCAAGCTGGTATTGCTACAGTTTGGCGCAACTTACTGCGGGAATTGCCTCAGCTGGGGATTCGCATCACTTTCTACGATCGGGGTGGCATGGGAGAGCTACCCCAGGGTGTCGAGAGAATGCAGGGTCACCCCTTTAGCTACGCCCGCTGGGATGATCCTGAGTTGAGACAAGCTTTTATTTGGTCAGGGGCTGATGTTTTTATGAGCACCTACTATACATACCTGCCCTCTGACATTCCGCAGGTGCTCCTGCTCCATGACATGATCCCAGAAGTGCTGGGTTGGGATCTCTCAGATCCCATGTGGCGCCAAAAGCACGCAGCCCTTGAAGCAGCCGCTCGCATTGTAGCTGTTAGCCAAAACACGGCCTGTGACTTGCTGCGTCTAACTGGCAAAGAGGCAGTAGTAGCTTACCTTGGGGTTGACACCAGTGTATTCAAGCCGGATCCCTCAGCTATTCCCAAGCACTGGCTGCTGATTGGATGCCAGCAAGGCACTTACAAACGACATGAGTTATTTTTTGAAGCTTATCAGCAGTGGTCCTATAAGCCTTTCCCTGTCCTTTGCACTCATTCCTGGTCGACTCCAGAGGCTTATCGACAGGCGGCAGCTCCGCAACCTGTTATGAATGCTTATCTAGATCTGCAGCAGTTGGTTCATCTGCAGCAGTTGGTTCAAGCCTACCAGAATGCCGTGGCGCTGGTTTACCCAAGTGCATATGAGGGATTCGGGCTACCCGTATTGGAGGCCATGGCCTGTGGGACCCCTGTCATTATCTATCCCAACTCTGCCTTAGTGGAAGTAGGAGGAGAAGCTGCATTTTATGTAGAGGACTCTTTGTCGGACACCTTGGTTCAGGTTCTGGATCCCAAGTTGCGCGCTGAGAAAGTCAGGAAAGGCTTAGAGTGGGTTAAGTCTTTTACCTGGGAGCGCATGGCTAAAACCATCCAGGAAGTTCTGCACCTTGCAGTCAAGCCAAGCCTAACAGCCTTGTAGTCTTGGCAAGCATCTTGCTGCTAACCAGTTTCACAGTGCCCCCACTGCCGGTGTGGAACCTCAACCCCTAACTTCTGGAGGAACGGTCACTCTGGCTCGAGCCTGGGCAACCAACCCATCCACGTACTCGTTCCAGCGCAGACCTTGGTGGGCTGGGATCCAGACCACCCGCACCTGAGGGCACTCCTGCTTGAGTTGATATAACTCCTCAACCAGATCCAAGTTTTCCACTGGCCCTGTGCGCCGCCGCCATCCCTGGGCTGCCCAGCGCTCCATCCAATTGTTGTAAGTCTGCACGCAAAGGTGGGAGTCGCTGTAGATGGTATCGACGCCGTTGCCCTGGGTGTGGCGGCAATACCGCAAAGCCCGGATGAGGCCGGTCAACTCCATGCGGTTGCTGGTGCTATCGGGATCCCCTCCCCAAAACTCTTCCACAACCCGATCATCTTGAACCACCACCACGGCCCATCCCCCTGGCCCCGGATTGGGAGAACATCCCCCGTCCGTGAAGATGCCGCTGCGGGGGCAGGCAGCCAGACGGCTGGGGCGCGCTCCTTTGCGGCTGCGCATCCGTGAAACCTTGGCCATGGTGCTCATCCGGCGCTAACGGCAACATTTGGGATCCCGGCTCGACAACAGACACTGCATCTTACCGCACAAGGGCGTGCCAGCACCACTATTTAGTGTATCTAGTTCCGGGAAAGTTTTACTTTACACTATCAGTAGTATAAACCTCGTCAACACCAGCTCACGTGACGTAAGGTTAGAGAGACAGGGAAATTCTGCCAAAACGGCGCGAACAAAAACCCCCAGAAAATCTGGGGGAGGAGTGGTGTGTTGAGGTGATGAATACTCGCATGATATCTCTCAAATTCGGTGAGTAGGCCAAACCGGCGAGAGATCCCTGCGTTTTTTTGCAGAAATCATTGCAGATACTGGAAAGCATCAGACACTAGAAGCCAGCGCATCAAAACTGAGCTTATTTCATCTCGATCAGGTATAGTGCTCGCTCTCGGAGAACTACCTATTTAGACACCAGATGTAGAGAAGCCTTAATGACTTTATCCTACGCACCTACCGCCGACACTAGGGGTTGTGTCAAGTCCAAATGAGCATAGAGACGGGAAAAGTCAAAATTCGCTGACATTAGCTCTTGGATGCAGCGGACTTTCACCTCCTCGTGCAGGCGAATCTGCCCAAAAACCCGTTCGATGCGGTTGATGGTGGTGAAGGTGTCCAGATCCACCGAGAGAATCGGCACTTCCAGCTCTTCTGCTCGAGACCGAATGCGGGGATCCAGAGGGAGCTTGCCGGTCAAGATCAGGCAGAGGGTGGAAGTTTCTAGGGCGGCCAGTTGAATATCGGTGCGGTCTCCGCCGGTGATCACCGCCTTGTGATCCAGCTTACGGAAGTACTTCAAGGCCGAGTTGACGTTCATCGCCCCCACCGCGATGTCTTCGACCATCAAGTCCATCCGGTCCGGACAGCAGAGCACCTCGGCATCCAGTTGCCGCACCAACTCCCCAACGCTGATGCTGCGCAAAATGCGATGGGAGGGCAAAATCCCCAGCACCGGGATCCCGTGTCCCTCCAAAAAAGGCCGAATGATCGTTTTTGCCGGTTGCACCTGGTCGGGCGGCACATCGTTCAGCAGCACGCCTGCCAAGCGGGATCCCAGTTGACGATGGACAAAGAGAAGAGAATCAACAGCCAAGGAGGAATGGTAGCGACTGATCAGCAGTACCGGAGCATCCAGGGCTTGGGCCATCTTGGCCAGCGACAGGCCAAACAATTCCCCCTCGTAAAGATCGGCTGGGCCTTCCAGCAGCACCAAATCGGCAGGGGAGCGCTGGACAAACTCCAACAGAGGGGCAACCGGGCACTCTGGAGCTGGATCCCCGGGAGCTCGCTTCATTTGAGCCAGCAAAGCCTCTTCGTTGAGCCGGAGCAGCATCGGCGGCATTTGATCCATCGTCAGCCGCAGAGACTCCGCCACAAAGCGCATATCCGGATCGGCCCCTTCCAGCGAGCAATCTTCCCGCTCGCAAGAACCGATGGGCTTCCCATAGGTGACTTTTATCCCTTGCTGCTGCAGATGCTTGGCCAAACCCAAGATGGCAGCCGACTTACCGCTGAAGGGCTCAGTAGAACCAATTAAAAGGAACTTGGACACGGATGGCTCCCGGTAACGAGAGGGACGAAGGGATCCCTTACTCAGTCTAACGGAGGCTGCTCTCTCCTCAGTTCTGGACTAACCGATTAGGATCGACTCTTCAGGGTAGGTTACCAACGGGCGGGGCTGTTGTTGAGCCAAGGCCAAGACAATCGTCAATGCCCCCAACCGGCCCCAGAACATCACCAGCACAATGATCAGTTGGCCAAACCAGTTGAGCTCCCCGGTAAAGCCCGTCGAGAGGCCGCAGGTGGCAAAGGCGGAGATCACCTCAAACAACACCGGATCCAACCTACTGTTACTGTGGGTCAGCAAAATCAACCAAGCCGCCAACAATACCACAAACAGAGAAACCGTTAACACCGCTGCCGCCTTGCGCACCATGGAGGGATCCAAGCTGCGCCCGGCAATCTGAGCGCTGGGCAAACCGCGGGCATAGCCCCAGAGGGCCAACACCAACACCGCCAAGGTGCCGGTGGTCATGCCGCCCCCCATAGAAGCTGGGGCTGCCCCAATAAACATGAGAGCCATCAGCAGCAACTGGCTTGCCGGGGTCAAATCCTCAATGGGGATCCCGGCAAACCCAGCCGTTCGGGCAGAAACCGACTGAAAAAA
Source organism: Synechococcus sp. JA-2-3B'a(2-13) (assembly GCF_000013225.1). Classification (NCBI taxonomy): domain Bacteria; kingdom Bacillati; phylum Cyanobacteriota; class Cyanophyceae; order Synechococcales; family Synechococcaceae; genus Synechococcus; species Synechococcus sp. JA-2-3B'a(2-13). Next base: position 1,403,381 of record NC_007776.1, on the reverse strand, counting down.
CGTCAGGCCCAAGCGGTGGGGCCAGCTTACCTCCAGCAGGGATCCACCGGGCAAGCTCTCTCCCAAGAACAAACCAATGCCGCCCGTGCAGAGCAAAACCACCACCACGCCCAGGGTAATCCGGGTGTGCAGAGAGGGGCGGTGGCCCCGCGGCCAGGTTAACAAATCCGACAAAACCGGGATGCCCAAACCGCCGATAAAAATCAGACCGGCCAAAATCGCCAGCGACAGACCATCTGTAGGGATCCCTTCCCGGCCAAACAGGTCGAATCCCGCATTACAAAAGGCGGACACCGCGTGAAAAATAGCCAGAAAAACCGCCCGCTCCGGCCCATAGAGATCCCGCCAATGCACCCAGAGCAGCAAAGCCCCCCCCAACTCAATGAGAGTGACCCCCAGCAGCACCCGCCGAGTCAATTCCAGGATCGCCCCCGGATCGATGAGCCCCAGCGAATTGCACAGCGCCAAGCGATTGAGGAGGGAAATGCGCCGCCCGATCAATTGAAACACCACCACCGCCAACACCATGAAGCCCACCCCGCCAATCTGAATCAGGATCAGCAGCACAATCTGGCCCAACAGGGTGAGATCCTCCGCCGCCACAATCGTCGAGAGCCCCGTCACGCTCAGGGCCGACATGGCCGTAAACAGCGCCTCATTCCAGCTCAAGGGATCCCCACGCCCGATCCCCGGCAACATGAGCACCAAAGTTCCCACCACTGCCAAGAGCCCCAACCCTGTGACCAGCCGCAATGGCGGCGGCAGCGGGCGACGCCTGTCCCCCCCGAAAAACCACTGCAGACGATTCCCAAAGGCCCTAGAGGACTGAGACAATGCCGAGCCCGGTGTCGGCAGGTGGCGGGCGCGGGATGGTACCGGTGGAACCAAGCGCTCAGAGCCCTCCTCTGGCGGAAGCGGGACGGAGCCCTCTCTCATCGGAGCCCTCCCTACATTTCATTCAGCCGCGAGATGTTGGTATTGGCCCCCAGAACCACCAGCAAATCCCCCTTTTCCAGCAGGTAGTCTGCGGGGGGAGAGACCACCAGCGATTGCTTTCGCTTCACCACCAGCACCGTGATGCCGAAGCGGCGACGCAGATCCGACTCCGCCAGCGTATGGCCCACCAACGCCTCCGGCACCTGTAATTCCGTAATGCTGTAGCCCGGCTCCAGCTCTAGCTGATCTAGGATCCCCGGTGCTGTCAACACCTGAGCCAAACGGCGCCCTGCCTCTTGCTCCGGCAACACCACCCGATCTGCCCCCACTCGCAGGAGAATAGAGCGTTGCCGCTCGGTCGACGCCTTACAGACCACATTGCGCACCCCCAGACTTTTCAGGGCCACCGTCGTCAGCAAATTGCTCTCGAAATCGCTGCCAATGGCCACCACCACCGTGTCGAAGGAGAGGATATCCACCGCTCGCAGCGCATCTTCATCGCTGGAATCGAGTGCCACCACCTGCGTCAGCTGATCCGCCAGGCGCTGCACGATCTCACGGCTGCGGTCGATCCCCAAGACATTGTGCCCTCGCTCCATCAAGGTGAGAGCCAAGCTAGAACCAAAGCGCCCCAGACCAATTACCGCATATTCACGATCCACCCGCTGTCGTTCGCGCCGGCGGAACGCAGTCCCTGCCATAGGATCTCCTGCCCCCTCTTTCAAGAACAGATCATAAGTTCATCCAGCAGGGATCGGAAGGGCCGCGACTCTAGGCCGACTCAGGCTTGGGCAGCGTAGAGGGGTGAGGAATCAGCTCGCGGGTGGAACGGCGCTCCACCATCTCTGCGGTGATGCGGATGTATTTCAGGTCGCGGCGGGAGGGTGCCTCGTACATCACATCCAGCATTAGCTCTTCCACAATGGCCCGCAGGGCGCGAGCCCCGGTCTTGCGGCGATAAGCCTCTTTGGCAATGGCAGCAATGGCGGCAGGTTCAAACTCCAGTTCCACCCCGTCCATGCGCAACAGCTTCTGCGCCTGCTTGAGAATGGCGTTTTTGGGCTGCGTCAGGATCGCCTCCAGCGCCTTCTCATCCAGCGGATCCAAAGTCGCCACTACCGGGAGCCGCCCCGTGAATTCGGGAATCATGCCGTACTTGATCAAGTCTTCAGGCTCCAAAGCCTTGAGGGCATTGGCCATACGTTGCTCGCGGCTAACCGACAATTGCTCCCCTGGCTTGATAAAGCCCATCGATTTCTTGCCAATGCGCTGCTCGATTACTTTTTCCAGGCCAACAAAAGCCCCCCCGCAAATGAAGAGGATGTTGGAAGTGTCGATTTGAATGCAGTCTTGATAGGGGTGCTTGCGCCCTCCCTGGGGAGGCACGTTGGCTATTGTCCCTTCCAGCATCTTCAACAAAGCCTGCTGCACCCCCTCGCCGGAGACATCGCGGGTAATGGAGGGGTTCTCGCTTTTGCGGGCAATTTTGTCGATTTCGTCGATGTAGATGATGCCGCGCTGGGCCTCTTCTACGTCCATGTCCGCCACCTGCAGCAGGCGCAAAAGGATGTTTTCCACATCCTCGCCCACATAGCCAGCTTCCGTAAGGGTGGTAGCATCTGCAACCGCAAAAGGCACATCCAACATGCGAGCCAGGGTTTCCGCCAGCAGGGTTTTGCCGGAGCCAGTGGGGCCAATGATCAAAATGTTGGACTTCTGTAGCTCCACCTCATCCAGTTCCGAAACTCCGACGCTACCGGGGTTGGCCTTGGCAGCCAGACGCTTGTAGTGGTTGTAAACCGCCACCGACAAAACCTTCTTAGCTTTTTCTTGGCCAATCACATATTGGTCGAGATAGCGCATGATCTCCTGCGGCTTGGGCAACTGCGCCAAAGAAGGCAGGCTGCGGGAGGGTTTTTTGGGGGTTTCGCGACGGCCGCCGGCAGGGGCGGCAGCAGGAGGAGTGTTGCCGTCGTAGAGTTCCTCATCCAAAATCTCGTTGCAGAGCTCCACGCACTCGTCACAGATGTAGACCCCCGGCCCCGCAATCAACTTACGCACCTGATCCTGTGACTTGTTGCAGAAGGAGCACTTTAGATGGGAGTCATATTTGGCCATGGGATCCTCGTTGCTGCTTGCTCTTGGCTATCCTAATCCGGCAAAAGCCAGAAGAAAACTAAACCTTCCAATCCAGTCGCAAATTGGCTGCGAAAGCGTAAGGAGGCCGAAGTTGGTGGAATCTCACTGACCTACTAGTCTAGCATCTCCACTGGGCTCGTAGGGCTTGTTTCCGGATCCCCAAGGGGGCAGGGTGCCAAGAGATTCCCATGGGGATCAACTGGAAAGACTGGAGATATAGTCATTTCAAACTGGATTGAGACACTTCCCAAGCGCTCCGTGCCGCTTCCGCGACCACCCACTCTTCAAAAGGGAGCTGGGAAGCAATGCAACGGAGGTGTTTCATTCTTGCTTCAAAGTGACCATAAGCTTCTCCAGCGCTCTGCGCTACCCGTGCAAACGCCACAGCCTCGGTTCTCCCCAAGTGTCTTACAAGGAGGAAAACTGGAAATGGAAGGGGTGAGCCGTTTCGCTGCTATCGGGAATGGTCATACATCCTTTGGACGGATTTATAGAAAAACCGCCCGACTTGACGCCGAGCGGAAGATGGTGTGAGGAGTGAACGGAAACATGCGTCTCCGCTGATCCCATCATAGTTGAACTTATCTGGCACTGGCAAAGGAATCCTTCAGTTAAGTTGGATACTTTTTGGAGGTGTGGCCGCGCCTTTTTGTAACCAAAAAGGGGAAGGAACTGTCCGTGTTTCGTTCGCTTCCCCCTATTGGCGTCCACTCCTCACTAAGGTTGAATCATAAATCATCCCTGCCGCTAAGACAACCCACCCTACCCAAGTTTTTCGGGGATCCACCCTGTCAAGGATGCAGATCACCGGATTCCACGGTGGGATCCAGCGCCAACAGCTCCGCTTCGGTCAGCAGGGGGATCCCCAGTTGTTGGGCTTGCTCCAGCTTGGAGCCGGGGTCAGAGCCCACCACCACGTAGTCGGTTTGGCGGCTGACGCTGGCGGTGACTTTGCCCCCCCGACTCTCAATCCAAGCCTTGGCCTGCTGGCGGGAGAGGGTGGGCAAGGTGCCGGTGATTACGAATTTTTTCCCGGCCAGGATCTGGGAGACGGCAGGGTTCTCCTGCTGAGGAAGAGCGGGGATCCCTAGCGCCTGCAACTCCTGCAACAGGCGACGATGGGCCGGCTCGGCAAACCAGGCCACCACCGCTTCCGCCACTTCCGCGCCTATCCCATAGATCTGGGCGATGGTTTCTGCACTGGCCTGGGCCAAAAGCTCAGGGGTGGGAAAATGGCCGGCCAAAATCTGGGCAGTGACCACCCCCACATGGGGGATCCCCAGCCCGTAGAGCACTCGTTCCCAGGGCTGTTGACGAGAGCGCTGAATGGCTTGCACCAGCTTTTGGCTGGAGCGGGATCCCATTCCCTCCAAACCCTGCAACTGCTCTGGGGTGAGGCGGTAGAGATCGGCTACGGTGCGCACCCCCAAGCTCTCCACCAATTGGGCTGCCCGCTTTTCCCCTAAGCCTTCGATATCCAAAGCATCGCGGCTGGCCCAGTGCTGCAATTGGCCCCGCAGCTTGGCCGGGCACTCGGGGTTGGGGCAGCGGGTCACGGCTTCGCCGGGGGGACGAACCAAGGGGGTGTGGCATTCGGGGCACTGGCTGGGCAGGCTGTAGGGAACGGCATCGGCAGGGCGCAATTCCTTCAGGATCCCGACCACCTCCGGGATGATCTCCCCGGCTTTGCGCACGATGGCAGTATCGCCGATGTGCACGTCCAGCTCCCGCAGGCGATCGGCATTGTGCAGGCTGGCGCGGCTGACAAGGGTGCCGGCCAGAGGAACCGGCTCCAGCTCTGCCACTGGAGTGACGGCGCCGGTACGGCCCACGCTGGCCACGATGGCGCGGATGCGAGTGGGAACCTCTTGAGCTGGGTATTTGAGGGCAATGGCCCAGCGGGGAAATTTTTGCGTAAAGCCGGCCTCCTCCTGCAGCCGCAAGGAGTTCAATTTCACCACCACCCCGTCGCTGGCGTAGGGGAGCTGGGCACCCCGCCATCGCTCATAAAATTGGATCACTTCTCCCAAGCCCCGACAGACCTGGGAAAGGGGGTTGACCGGAAATCCCAATTCCTTGAGCTGCTGCAGACACTGCCACTGGGTTTGCGGGGGATCCCCGGCAGGCCATCCCTCCGGCCAGTGGAGGGCGTAGGCGAAGAAGCTGAGCTTGCGGGCGGCCACAACGCGGCTATCCAACTGCCGCAGGGTACCGGCAGCACAGTTGCGCGGGTTGGCAAAGGGGGGATCCCCAGCGGAACGACGCTCTTGGTTGATCCGTTCAAACTCGGCTAGGGCCAGATAGACTTCCCCCCGCACCTCCAAAACGGGAGGCGGATCTGCTGTCGCCAGCCGCAGGGGAATCGAACGAATGGCGCGCACGTTGGGGGTGATGTCCTCTCCGGCCTGTCCGTCCCCCCGAGTAGCACCCCGCTCCAAAAGACCCTCGATGTAGGTTAGGGCCAAGGCGGCGCCATCAATCTTCAGCTCACATACATATTCCAGCTCTCCCTCTGTCCTGCTGTCGGGAACAGGGGCACGGCCCAAAACTCGCAGCAGACGCTCTTGCCACTCCTCTAGCTCTTCTGGGTTGAAAGCGTTTTCCAAGCTGTAGAGGGGGATGCGGTGGAAGACGGTGGGAAAATGCTCTGCAGGTTTTTCTCCCACCCGCTGAGTAGGGCTATCGGGGGTGACCAGTTCAGGGTAAGCCCGCTCCAGCTCTTGCAGCTCGCGGTAGAGGCGGTCGTAAACGCTGTCTTCCAGGATGGGAGCATCGTGGACATAGTAGGCAATGCTGGCCTTCTGCAGCAGGGTGCGCAGCTCGCGGGCGCGTTCTTCCAACTTGGGATCCATAACGCTTTGGGTGAGCAAGGTCTACCCCTAGGTTAGGGCTCCTGAGGAGCGAACAAGTAGGAGCCGATATTCTCCAAGCTGGGAGGATGTAGGAAGGGGATGGTCAAGATGGCCTGCTGGGAAAATAGCTGGGGGAGCTGGGCCAGAAGAGTCTGGTGACGACGGCGGAGGGCCTCTCCAAAGGGGGTAGAATCCTCTAACCACACTCGATTGAGAACGGCGTAGGGATGAGGGATCCCCAAAGCATCCAGTTCCGCCAAGAGACGCTCGGTTTCTGCCAGAACTGCTTGCTCGGGGTTAAAGACGGGGATAAAGGTAACAAACTGGGGATCCTGGAGCTGCTGCCGGAGCTGTCGCACCTGGGCCAAGAGCTCCCGCATCCGCTGCGCCCATTCCGGCCTGCCCACCACATCCCGATATTTCAGCCACAGCTTCAGGGCCAAGCTTACCCAGCCCTCCAGAGCCTGGGGCATCTGCAGAAACCGCAGGAGATGCCCTGTGGGGGCCGTGTCCAGCACCACCAGGTCAAACTGCCCGCTCGTCTCCTGTCGGAGAACACTCAACAGGGCCATCACCTCATCCAAGCCGGGTGGGGGCATCTGCAGCAGTTGCCGCCACGCCTGCGGGTCGTATTGGACTTCCACCCCTGCCGTCCCCTCCCCCGCCAAGATGGCCGCCACCTCCTCCAGGTAATCCTGCCGGAATTGCTCCAGCACCGCCGCCGCATCGATCTCCTGCCCCAGCAGGTTGGGCAGCAGGGGAATGGGATCCTGACCCAGTTTCGTCTGAAACAGATCCCCCAACGAGTGAGCCGGATCGATGGAGACCAGCAAGAGCTGCTTGTCGGGATGGCGCTTGGCCAAGTTCCAAGCCAGGGCCCCGGCCACCGTCGTCTTGCCCACACCCCCTTTGCCCCCCACCAACACCAGTCGGATCCCTTGGGTCAAAAAATCCGGTAGGGACGGGATCCCCTTGAAGGAAGGGAAGAGGGTGGAGAAGAGAGACTTTCTCTTCTCTTGGCTCTCTGCTTTTTGCTCTGGGATCCCTTCCAACTCCAGCAGCACCTCTGGCAAGGGGCGAAGCTGCTGCACCAGCTCATCCAGGGCCGCCAACCCAACCGGCTCCTGTAGTTGATAAGGACAGACCCAGATAGAGTATCCGGGCAGCTCCTCCTGCAGGGCTTTGAGCACGCGCCCCTGTTCCTGTTGCCGCGCCGAGTAGAGAGGAGAGGGGAGAGCAGCGGGCAGCGAAGGTTGGCTGTTATTCTCTCTTGCAAGCAGCACCTGATTGACCAGAAGACCGCCGATGGGCACGCGGCGGTTTTGCAGTTGCTGACAAAAGCGGCGGGTTTCCGCCACGCTCAACTGCTCCGGGATCATCACCAGCCAAGCAGAGGTGCTCTCCGGATTGGTCAAGCGGGCTTTGCCCCCCTCAAGTTCCCCCTGCAACTGGGCCAAAAACGCATCCGCCTCATCCGGTCGATAGGTGCCTGTCAGGGCTTGGGCGATCTCCCGATGCTTGGCCTGAAAGGTGGCAAACACAGCCAGAAGATTATCCAAAAAGTCGGGCAGCTCCAACAGCCGCAGGGTGTGCCCGGTGGGGGCCGTGTCCAAGATAACGGTATCCACCTCCTCCCCAGCCAGCAGCCGGTTGACCTCCAGAATCGCCATCAGCTCATCCACCCCCGGCCAGGCTAAATCCCAGATCGGCAGCAGATCCTCTCGGCCAAACCAACTGCCCCGCTCGGCAATGAGCTCCAGGGCCGGCCCATAGGTTTGCCGAAAAGATTGCAACAAAATCTCCGCTTGCAAAGCCCGCACCTGCAAATTGGGGCGATCCGGCAAGGGTTGGGCCACATCCGTAACCGAGATTTGCAGCACGTCCCCCAGCGAGTGGGCGGGATCCGTGGACATCAGGAGCAGACGGCGCTGGGGATCCACCTGGGCCAGTTGGCGAGCCAGCGCGCAGGTCAAGGTTGTTTTGCCCACTCCTCCCTTGCCGCTGAACAGCAAGAGGCGTTGGGAAGCCAAGAGCAGAGGATGGCAGGAATGCTCCTCACTGTTAACGCGACTGAGTTGCAAAGGGATCCCCTCCCACATAGGTCGCCCCTATTTTGGCCTGGATCCCTCTTGGGGATGCTCTAGATCACTGCAAAGGTACTCCGCACCGCTGACGGGATGGGAAGAGCTTGTACGGGAGCAGCTCACCGCAGTTTCTCCTCTCCCAGCCACACCCGGCGACGTCCTCTGTCCCACACCAGCAGCGCGTGGATCCCAATCCAAAGTCCTGTCCACAGCCAGTTGTGCAGCCAGATTTTGCCCAGAATGGGCAGGGTCAGGCCCTCCGTTCCCCCCAAAACCAGGCCGGCGGCCAAAATCAGCCCTTCAAAAGCCAGAAACCCCAAGATGAGCATGGCCGGGATCCAGAGATAGTTCAGCAGCAGTTGCCTTGGCCGAAGCGGCTTGGACTGAGAAAACAGAGGTCGGTAACCGCCAGCAAGAGCAATCCCCACCGTGCCGATCCCCAGCACCAACCCCCAGGCAAACGAATCGGGAGTGCGGGGATAGTTGTGCCAGGTGTAGCCAAAGATTTGGTTGGCCAGCCAAATCATCAAAGCACTAATGGCTGCCCTTTGGCGGGTTAAAGTTGTGCCTGCAACAATACCAACAGTTACAAAAGGAAGGGTACATGTATAAGCAATATTGCTGAGACAGCCGACGGTGGTAAACAAGCTGGGCCAGAACCAGCCTTGGGCCAAATCTTGAGCAGCTTGTATCCAAAGTGGGGCTGGGATTAAGCGGCGAGAGCTGGGAATGGGGATAGGTTGAGCACTCGATTGCAGGCCAATCATGACTTTAATCTCCTGGAAAAAGGTGGTCTTTCAGAGGACAGCTATTAAGCAAATGCTCAAAAACAATTTGCCGAGCTACTTGGGGAGTAACCCGCTTGTACCAGGTGCGATCCCCAGAGTAAAAAACCACGGGCCCCTGTTGGCAAACTTCCAAGCAGCCTGAGGTGATAACCTGTACGTCCAGGTTGGCTTCTCGAAGAGCCGATTCCAGAGCTTCCACAACCGGTTGGTAGTTGCGGGAAGGATAACAACGGCTGGAACGACAAACGGCAAGGTAGGGACGTTTAAGAGGGTTATCCTCATAGGGGATCCGCTCTTTCCCCTGCACATAGATGGCGCGGATGCGCTCGTAAAGAGAAAGCTTTTGGTAATCTGCTTTGCCTTCCGGCAGGTAGTCTTCCTCTGGCCCCAAAAAGGGGCTGGGCAGAAAAATCTGCAGCAAAGGCTCTTCTGCTCCATTCCAGAATTGGATCCCCCACATGCGGGGCTGACCTTGGGGATTGAGGCGCCGGTAGAGAGCAGCACGGCTAACCAATCTTTTGCGGCGCAGCTCGGGTGGGGTCTTGCGATGGGGGCCGCCTTGGTGCTCCTCCAGGCACAAATGCAGGTGCCAAGTTTCGGTGGCAACGGTTAGATAGCCATCGTAGAGCACGCACAAAGCTGGAGGTTTCTTGAAAGCCAGCTCCAGCACCCCGCCTTCCGCCACATGGCCCACCTGGATCTCGGCCCAGTGCTCTTGAAACAGCTCGTAGAGCAACGGCCCCAAGCAGTCAATATGGGCAGGGATCCCTTCATAAAGGGTTGTCCAACCCGTCAGAGAAACTTCCTGCCAAGCTTGATGGAGGGGGGTTATCCAGGGGGTAAAAGTGGCCATGAGAAAGCTCCTCAGTGCAGTGGTGGAATACGAGCAATCACCCCTTTTTTGAGAGGGCGCTCGGCCCAGGGTAGGATCCCATCTGGCTTGGTGAGGTAGAGCTCTGCTGTCTGCAGAATGAGATCCACATCTTTTGGATCGAGATCTCCAAAAACATAGGTCATCTTTTGAGGTGCTGCCAACGCAACGACACAAGCATGGCTGCAGCCGCTCATACAGGCAACCGGCTTCAGGGTCAGTTGAGGATTGAGGGTTTGAGATTGCAGGGCAGACAGCAGCATTTCTCCCTTGCTAATCCCTTCTTTTTGGCCGTTAACCCACCGAGATCCGCAAGTGACACAAACCCAAAGACAATGGCTGCTGGGTTGCTGGGCAGCGCTGCCAGCTTGGATGGGCAACTGGGAAGTTGATCGAGACATGGTGCTCCTTGATATAGTCATAGGTTTCTGTCCAAGCAAAGGGTGTGAGAAGAGGCAAAGACGATCTCAATGTCTTGGCCAAGGATTCAGCAGTGAGTTAGACAGCTAAAAGTCAGCCTCAAGTCGCTCTAAAATTGGCCCCTTAAATTAAGCCGAACGGTGCGACCCACTCCGGGGTAGCCGGGGAAAACCTCATATTGCTCATCCAGCAGGTTATCAACCCCCACTTCTAGAGCGAGATTTTCTGCTACTGGGATCCCTCCCCGCAGAGCCAGGTTGGTGTAGCCGGGCAGAGATTGGGTATTGGCGTTGTTGGTAAAGAAAGTGCCAATGTGATGCAGGAAAACTGAGGCATACCGATCCTCTGCATCGCGGTAGCTCAGGCCCAGGTTGAAGCTGTCTGCTCCCACGAAGGCTAGCTGTTTGCCAACCGCTTTGGGATCCAGCGCCGAGCGGATGATGGGATCGTTCAGGGTGTAGTTGGCAAAAAGAGTCCAGTTTTCCCCCAATCGCAAATCCAGGGCTGCTTCCAAGCCCGTGTATTCCACGAGCTCAATGTTTTCGTAGGTTCCCCTGCGCGGGCCAGTGCTGACAAAGGTAATGCCATCGCGGATGCGGTTATGGGCAAAGGTCAAGCGCAGTAGGCCAAAATCTCCCAAAGCCTGATCCAGGCCAATGTCAAAACTCTCTCCCCGCTCCGGTCGCAAATTGGGGTTGCCGTCGACTTCAAAAAAGCCGCGCAGCCGAAAGAACAGGTTTGAGATCAAGGGGGTGCGAAAGCTGCCGGCATAATTGGCCCTCAGGGTGGTGCCTTCTGCCAAAACCCAGCGGATCCCTGCGGCAGGAGAGGTGGCCGAACCGTTGACCAGATTGCTCGAATCTTGGCGAACACCTAAGTTGAGATAAAAGTTGGGCTGTGGCCTGTAATCCAGGCGGGCGAAGAATGCCCCCTGATTCACAGTATTGTCATAGTTGACGTTGGTGGATCCCCTGGCAAAGGAGAAGGTGGTGTTGCGAGCTGAAATGGATCGGTAATCCGCTCCTAGAGTAAGCTCCAGGTTTTCAGCAGCCTTCCAGGTGTATTGCAGTTGGGATCCCCACCCCGTTCGCAGGATCTCATCCCGGGATCCCTGGCTTTGTGGGGCGCTGAAGCGATAGTTGAGGTCGTCAAAAAATACCCTGGCTTGCAGGGATCCCCTCTCTTGATCCCACAGCCAACTGAGATCTAACAGCAGGTCGTTGGTGTTTTGCACTGCATCGGGGGAGGGAAACTCGGTGCTGCCAGGCACCTGAAACGCTTTGTTGAGATAAAGGGCATTTCCGGTTAGGACTTGGCCTTCTGCCAATTGCCAGGTGAGCTTGGCTTGTAGGTTGTGGTACTCCACCGCCGAGTTTTCCCGCCTGCCGGCTTTGCCCAAACGCCTAATTTCAAAAGGAAAGTCGTTGTTGCTCTGCAGACGGCGATAGCTGACCACCCAGCCCAGATCCTGCGCTTGGCCGCGGTTTTGGATCCCTTGCTCGTTGAGGCCGTAGCTGCCGATAGCCGCTTCCAGCACGGTCTCGGATCCCGGCTTTGGCTCCAGGGTTACGATGTTCATGACCCCGCCAACCGCGTCGGATCCGTACAAAGTGGAGCCCCCACCTGGAGAGATCTCAATACGCTCGACCACATCTGTAGTGATCTGGGACAAATCAAACCCGCCAAAAAAGCCCAGGTCGTTAATGGGGCGGCCATCCAAGAGCACCAACACCTGGGCCGTTCGTCCTCCCCGCATAAACTGGGAGCTAAGGGCTCCCAACTGGGTTCCCGCCGTGCCGTCGCTGAGGATCCCGGGCAGGTAGCGCAGGGCCTCCTGAACCGTTCTTGCCCCTTGCTCTCGAATTTGCTGGCGGGTAATGACGTAAACCGGGCGGGAAGAATCCCGCAGCAAACCAGGACGGCGAAAAGGTGTGGTGACGGGTTGATTTAAAATCTCGGCGCTAACACCGGTTTCCAAAACCTCTTGAGCTGAAGGTGAAGAGGCCGCCGGCTGCGCCCACGCTGGGATCCCCAAAGCAAGACCCCCCAGCGCCAGGCTGAGACCTAGAATGGGATTCATTTTCTTTCTTGAAGCTCCTGATTCCGTGCGACGCGGAAGAAATGCGAGCCAAAACCGCAGGCGGGCATCCTGACTGAGGGCATAGGTCTAGCCTAAGCCCATCACAGTTGCGGCACAGCGCCGGATTTGCACCGGACTTTCCCCTTTACATGCCCTGGCTGATCCCCAGGACAACCTGTCGGTACAGCTTTCTCTGCGATTGCTCCGAAAAAGCCGTGCTAGGCATCATACATCCCCTGCTCTGGAGTTCCTATCCTGCCAGGGGGGATGTCATCTCCAGGGGTGAACAGGATCCCAACGGCAATCCCAGGGCTTTGGATGGGCCACATCCCACCAACTTAGAAAACCTGGGCCAGACTTCTTCTTTGCTTTGTAAGCGGTTAAAGAGTAGCCCACTACTATTCCAGATCCTGAGGCCCAGGGATCCCTTAGCCTTTTAGAGAACAGAGATACACCGAGACTTCACAAGACCCAGGGCTTTTGGGAGAGCAAGATAGAGACGCTGGCCTAGCCGCCATCGACTGGATCTGTTGGACTAGTACCCAACCGGATAGAAAAGAGGGGCTTTTTCGGTCGCGTGAGCGGCGCGGAGCGCTCTTTCCGGCAAAGCCGTTGCCTGGTGGGCTGGATCCGGCTCAACTTGGCTGGGAGAGGCAATTGGCACCTCGATCATCCGATCCGGTACCAGCGGCACCATTTCGGAGCGGTCGGCGATTTCCCGCAGAGAATTGGCAATGGATTCTTGAGTCAGCAGAAACTGTCGTTCGTTGCGCTGCATCTGCTGCCACACCTGGTAACGCTGGCTCCACCGGCTTTGGGTATGCACAGTCCAACTGTAAAGGCTTAACACTGAAACCCCAGAGAGGATAGCCATCCCTGTGGAGATCTGCTTCCACCAAGCTAGGTGTTCTGCCCAAGCCGAATGTTGGCTGCGAGGATGGGCTGATTTCAACTTCAAATCCAAAGGCTGGGTGCGGCTGGCTTGAACTGTACCGGAGAGGGGTCGGCTCAGAGCAGAAGGCTGTCTGTGGCGACGAGGGCTTTTGGGACGATCAAGACCTGCGTTCAAAGGCTGGCTAACCATAGGGCTTAACCTCACACACACCAAGGGATCCGACGGTGCAGGACTGCCGGTTCCGCTTCACCCTAGTTCCCCGCGCCCCCCAACAGCAACCCCCTTCTCCCGATTCCCGGCCTCAGCAGGACAGCTGTCCGCTTCACAGTAGCCGATCTCTTGAGAGCGGGAGAACCAACCTAAACCTACATCTGACTGCTGCGGGCAGCCACTCGCAGTTTGGCAGAGCGGGCCCGTGGATTGCGTTGCCGTTCCAGTTCGGAAGGGGACAAGGGCTTGGGGGTGAGCACCTGCCAACGGGGATCCCTGCGGAAGGCCCATTTCACCAAGCGATCTTCAAGGCTATGGAAGCTGATCACGGCCAACCTGCCGCCGGGTTTCAACCAAGTGGGGGCTTGGGCCAGCAAGGTTTCTAAAGCCTCCAGTTCTCGGTTCACGGCAATGCGCAACGCCTGAAAGACCCGAGTGGCCGGGTGGATGCGGCCTCGCCGAGCTGCCGGAGGTACCGCCTGCCAAACCACCTGGGCCAACTGGGTAGTTGTGGCGAGGGGACGAGCCTGCTCGATGTGATGGGCAATGCGGCGGGCAAATCGCTCTTCGCCGTAACGGGTGAAAATCTCGATCAACTCTTCGACCGGGCGATGATTAACCCAATCGGCAGCGGTTTCCTGAGCGGCACTGGGATCCATGCGCATATCCAGCGGCCCCTCTCCGCGAAAGCTAAATCCCCGCTCAGGGCAGTCCAGTTGCGGCGAACTCACCCCCAAGTCGGCCACGATGCCATCGAAGGGGATCCCCTGCCCCTGCTCATCCCGAAAGCCGTGCTGCTGCAGATCGAAATCGGCAAAATTGAGGTGCCACAGTTGGATGCGGCTGCCGGGGATCCCTTCTGCTGCAAAACGCGCTTGCGCCGCCTGTAGAGCCGCCGGATCCCGATCCAACCCCACCACTCGGGCAGCTCCCCCCCGCAGCAGCGCCAAGCTGTGCCCACCCCCTCCCAACGTCACATCCAAAAAAATACCGCCCCCCTGGGGTTGCAGGTAGGCCATCACCTCCTCGGTCAAAACGGAATCGTGTTGATACACCTTGCCAAGCACGGTCTGCGGGGGTTCTATTTCTGCTGCTACAAAGTTCAGTATCTGCAAAAAAAAAAGGCCGAGGCCAGGCCCCGACCGAGGAATCCATGTTGTTAAGGTGATCCTCTGAGAAAAGAGGGGTGGCCGTCAAAAGACAGGCTGTCTTGGGATCCCTGGCAAAATCTCTGGGGCGCGAGTCCCGCTCTGAGTAAGATGAGACTGCTGCCGCTTTTGCCCAGTCTGCCATCAGAGTTGCTGTGTTGACTCACTCTTCTGCTACTGATATCTTGACCCTCTCGCCGGCCAAGGGCCTGCGCGGCCAAGTGAGCATCCCCGGCGACAAATCCATTTCCCACCGCGCCCTGATGCTGGGATCCCTGGCCGAAGGAGAAACCACCATCCAAGGGCTGTTGCTGGGAGAGGATCCCCGCAGTACGGCAGCCTGCTTTCGGGCGCTGGGGGCAGATATTTCGGAGCTCAACAGCGAGTGTGTTCGCATTCGGGGAGTTGGCCTGGGCCAGCTGCAAGAACCGGCAGACGTGTTGGATGCCGGCAACTCCGGCACCACCCTGCGACTGATGCTGGGGATCCTGGCTGGCCAGGCCGGGCGCTTTTTTGCCGTCACCGGCGATCGCTCCCTGCGCTCGCGGCCCATGGGGCGGGTGGTAGAACCGCTGCGGCAGATGGGGGCCAGCATTTGGGGACGGGCCGGTGGGACGTTGGCACCTTTGGCCGTACAAGGGGGATCCCTCAAGGGCATTCACTACCGCTCCCCGGTGGCTTCAGCGCAGGTAAAATCCTGCCTCTTGCTGGCGGGTCTGCTGGCGGAAGGCACCACCCAAGTCACCGAGCCGGCTCTCTCTCGGGATCACTCGGAACGGATGTTGCGGGCCTTCGGGGCCAACATTCAGGTGGATCCGGAAACAAAAACCGTGGCCGTGGTGGGGGGATCCCGCCTGGTGGGCCAGAGAGTTCAGGTGCCGGGGGATATCAGCTCGGCAGCCTTTTGGCTGGTGGCCGTCTCCATTGTGCCCGAGAGCGAATTGCTGCTAAGGGATGTGGGCCTCAACCCCACCCGTACCGGTGCACTACGGGTGTTGCAGGAGATGGGGGCTGACATCCAAATTGAGAACCTCCGGGAAATGGCCGGTGAGCCCCTGGGAGATCTGCGGGTGCGTTCGGCCCGCTTGCGCGGCTGCACCATCGCCGGCGATCTCATCCCCACCTTGATCGACGAGATCCCAGTTTTGGCGGTGGCGGCTGCCTTTGCCGAAGGGATCACGGTGATTCGCGATGCCGCAGAGCTGCGGGTGAAAGAAAGCGACCGCCTGTCAGCCATGGCCCAAGAGTTGAGCCGCATGGGAGCCCAGGTCGCCGAATATCCCGATGGCCTGGAAATCAAAGGAGGGATCCCTCTTCACGGGGCCGAGGTCGACAGCCACGAGGATCACCGCATCGCCATGAGCCTGATGGTGGCAGCTCTAGGAGCGCAGGGATCCACCCTCCTCAGGGGAGCCGACTGTGCCCGCATCTCCTACCCCGACTTCATTCCCACCCTGCAACGATTGACTGCTTCCCCCCTGGAGTCTTGAGAGGGCCCATCTTTAACTTTGCCGCCTCTGCTCCTATGTCGACCTGCCCCAGCCCGCCCGGCCCTATCGCCATCGAACATCTCTGCTTCCGGGTTCCTCCCGGTGGGCAAGCAGCCTTTCTTGAGCAAGACGAGCGGGTTTGGGGATCCGCCCTGCGCCGGCATCCGGGTTTTCTGGGCAAAGAAGTTTGGCTGGATCAAGAGGATCCCGAACTTGTCCACCTCATCCTCCGCTGGGCCAGCCGTGCTGACTGGAAGGCCTTTCCCTCCGAGCAAGTGGAGGCATTGGATCGGCAAATGCGGCCTTTTTATGTGCGCTTGGAACAGGCCAAAGAATACCAGCTCTGGCAGCCCGGCCCTTCTGCAGGGACAGGAAAGCAGGATTAAGGGATCCCTTCAGTCTCAAAACCTACCTCAGAGCCCACCGAGTCAGCCCTGGGGGATCCTGCCACCCGCTCCTGCTCCACCAGCTCCCGCAAACTGGGCATGGTCACGGCCAAAGCTCCTTCTCGCCGCTGCAGCCCCGCTTCAAAACTCTCAGGGGTGACAATGCCGCCGGAAATGAGCATCTTAAAAGCATCTTCCACCGGCATGAACACTTCCACCACCTGGTCTTCCGGCACAATGGCGTACCAGCCCGTCGTTGGATTGGGGGTGGTGGGCACAAACAGGCCAAGGGAGCGCTGCGGCCCATCGGGCCGAATGGGAGTTTGAATGGTGCCCGTCACAAAGGCCAGCGCCCAAGCTCCTGGTCGGGGATATTCCACCAACACCACCCGCCGAAAGCGCTGATTGTTGGGGGCAAACAAAACACTGACCAATTGCTTCAAGGTCTTGTACACCAGCCCCGCCACCGGAATCGCATGGAGCAACTGTTCGCTGAGATTGAGCAGCCACTGGCCGACAATGTTGCGGGCCATGAAGCCAATCAACAGGATGAGCACAATCGGCGTCAACAGGCCCACCGCCAGATCGATGAGGTTGATCAAGATCGGGTGCAAACCCTGGATGGGATTGAACTGCTTCGGAATGCTGGTCAGAAAGCCAATGCTCCAGGTGGCCACCTCCACCGTCAGCCAAATGGTAGTTGCCAGAGGGATCACCACCAGCAACCCCGCCACGAAGTAGTTCTTCAGATGCTGTTTCCATTGTGAAACCATGGTGAGGTCGTCCCGTCGAGTCAACCGAGTGGATGCATCGAACCCTTGCAAGTGAAGCTTGCAGATGGCAATCATGATACCTGCCTTCTGCGTTGCCCTCACGGGGGGCAGCCGCAACTTGCCGGCAAAAGAAATCGGGCTGCCAAAAAGCGCAGAGCCCCAAACTTTCATCAGGCCGATAATGCTATCTTAAGTCGATATAAAATTTTGTAAAGGCAGGGATCCCGTCCCGAGGCGTTGTGGCCAAGCCCCTGGATGGTTTGTGTTTCTGCCGGGTGTTGCGTGGGAGGCCCTATGTCAGAGTCAGATTGGCTAGAGCATACCTGTCAGGTGGAGGTGCCTGTTCCCATTGAGCAGGTATGGGATTTGTGGGCCAACCTCACCCTCATGCCCCGTTGGATGAAGTGGATCCGCTCGGTGGAATTGCTGGATCAGGAGCTATCCCGGTGGACACTGGATACCCGCGGCCTCACCTTCAGTTGGATCTCCCGCACCCACACGGTGGTGAAACACCAACACATCGGCTGGAGTTCGGTGGAGGGGCTGCCCAATCGGGGCGCGCTGCGCTTTTACGACCGCAAAGGCAGTACCATTGTGAAGCTGTCGGTGGCCTACAAGATCCCGGGGATCCTCGGCAAAATCTTGGATGGCCTGTTTGTGGGCAAAGTGGTGGAGAGCACCATCCAGGCAGATCTGGAGCGCTTCAAAGCCTATGCCCTAGAGCAGGCGGGGCCAGCCGCCGACAATGCCTCGGCCAGCTAGCCTCAGTTTGTCAGCTAGAAATCGCAGGAGCCCCGCACTGTACCCGTAGGGTCAGTGTCGGGAGGAATGCGGAAGTTATGGTAGAACCATGACCCAAGTCCTGACCGTCCCCTGCAAGCTCAAGGTGTCCCAGTCGCAAGCCGCAAAGTTGGATGCGACAATGGATGCCTTTGTGCAGGCGTTGAACTGGGTCAACCAAAACACACCAGAAAAAGTAGTCAACGCAGTCAAACTCCAGTCCCTTTGCTATTACCAGATTCGCGCTCGGTTTGGCTTGTCCAGTAATCTGGCCCAGCAGGTCTGCAGACGGCTGGCCGGTGCCCGTAAAGTTGCCCGACAGAAAAACCGTCCGGTCAAAGCGTTCAAGAGAGGCTTTGCGACCTACGATGCCCGTATCTTTTCGTTTCGCGAGAAAGACTGGACGGTGTCGCTGACCACGGTGGAGGGTCGGGAGCGCTTTGAGCTGGCGATTGGCCGCTACCAGAGAGAACAGTTGGCAGGCTCCAACCCCAAATCCGCCACTCTGGTCAAGCGTAAAGACGGTTCCTACTCTATTCAGATCTGTGTGGAAGCGGAGCCATCCCCACCGCAACGCACGGGCAGAGTGCTGGGGGTGGACTTGGGAAGGACAGATATTGCCCATACGTCAGAGGGGGATAACTGGAATGGACAGCAGTTGAACAAAGTCCGAGACCACTACTCCCGGTTGAGGGCGGCACTCCAACGCAAAGCCAGTAAGGGCACCCGCAGTTCGCGGCGCAGATGCCGTCAACTGTTGCAACGGCTGTCTGGCAAGGAGAGGCGCTTTCAGGCGTGGGTCAATCATCGCATCTCCAAAGCTATTGTCTCTAGGGCAAAGGCGACAAACAGCGCTATTGCTCTGGAAGACTTGACAGGGATCCGGGAAAGGGTCAATCAACAGCCACGCAGCAAAGCTGAGCGCCGCAGAACCAATAACTGGGCATTCTACCAGCTTAGGATGTTCGTGGTCTACAAGGCTGCCATTGCCGGAGTACCTGTGGTGCTGGTTCCGCCTGCCTACACGTCGCAGACCTGCCACCGGTGTTTGCACATCCATCCCGATCCTACGCAATCCTATCGCAGTGGAAAGAAGTTTAAGTGTGGACACTGTGGATGGGAAGGGGATGCGGATTTGAATGGTGCGAATGTGATTGCGCTTTTGGGGGCTGCTGTAAACCAGCCTAGAGGTCCGTGGTTGGCTTGCCAACTGCAGGGCTACCGAAAGCCCGCCCTGTACTGCGAAGCAGTCAGGGTCGGGTAGTTTACGCCCAAGTGTTTTGCTGACCTTCCCCATTGTCAACCCTCGCCACTGCAAAGGCCGCTTCATGCCCGATCCCTCTCCTGAGCCTGTCATTGCCCTCTCTCGTCAGCCGGTGGACAACCGCAACATTCGCTTCTCTCTGGAGCGGGGCGAGCTGGATCTGGATCAGCTTCTCCTGCTGTTGAACCGCAACGCCTTTTGGGCGCAGAATCGCCGGCGGGAGGAGATGGAGCGGGCCGTTGCCCACAGCCATCCGGTGGTCAGCGCCTGGGATGGGGAACGCCTGATTGGCTTTGGCCGCGCCACTTCCGATGGGGTTTACCGGGCCGTCCTCTGGGATATCGTGGTCGATCACGACTACCGACGTCAGGGCATTGGGCGCAAGTTGGTGGAAACCCTGATCAGCCATCCCCACCTGCAGTCGGTGGAGCGCATCTACCTGTTCACAACCCATCAGCGCGGCTTTTACGAGCGGATCGGCTTTGTGGAAAACCCCAGCACCACCTTGGTCTTGCACGGGCGCCCTCTGGAGTTTTTGATCCCGGCTGCCGAGCAGGAGCAGGCTTGACCGACAGGGATCCTGGGTGAGTGTATCTTGAACAACAGTGGGTTGGCTCTGCCTTGGGAGGAGGACGCGCTAGCCTGAAAAGCAAAAAGGGTGAGAGGGTGTACTCATGGCCAATCGCCTCGCCACAAGTTCCAGCCTTTATTTGCGCAAGCACGCCGAGAACCCGGTGGACTGGTGGCCTTGGATCCCAGAAGCTCTGGAGAAAGCCCGGGCCGAGGATAGGCCGATTTTTCTGTCCATCGGCTATTCCAGTTGCCACTGGTGTACGGTCATGGAGGGCGAGGCTTTTTCCAACCCGGAGATCGCCGCTTTCCTCAATGCCCATTTTTTGCCCATCAAGGTGGATCGCGAGGAGCGGCCGGATCTCGACAGCATCTACATGCAGGCGTTGCAGCTCATGAGCGGGCAGGGGGGGTGGCCCCTCAATGTTTTCCTCACGCCCGATGACCTGGTGCCCTTTTACGCCGGCACCTATTTTCCCGTAGAGCCCCGCTTTGGCCGCCCGGGGTTTCTGGCCTTGCTGCAGCGCATCCTGCAGTTTTACCGGCAGGAAAAGGAAAAAATAGAGGAGATGAAAGGCCAGATTTTGACGGCTCTGACCACCCTCAGCGACTTAGTGCCGGAAGACCACATTCCCGCCGACCTGCTGCGCTCTGGGATCCCCAAGATCCAGCCTTTGCTCTCCAATGCCGGGGCGGTGCAGCAATTTCCCATGATGCCCTACGCTCAGTTGGTATTGCGTTCGGCCCGCTTCGACCCACCGGAAGGGATCCCCGGCTCCATGAGCGCTCTGGAACGGGCCAAAGAGCGAGGCATGGCCTTGGTGCTGGGAGGGATCTTCGACCATGTGGCCGGAGGATTTCACCGCTACACCGTGGATCCCACCTGGACGGTGCCCCACTTTGAAAAGATGCTCTACGACAACGGGCAGATCCTAGAGTTTCTCTCCGATCTGTGGGCGCACGGTATCCAAGATCCGGCCATCGAGCGGGCGGTGCGGCTGACGGTGGAGTGGGTGGCGCGAGAGATGACCGCCCCTGCCGGGTATTTCTACGCCGCTCAAGATGCCGACAGCTTTGCCCGGGCAGAAGATCGAGAGCCAGAGGAGGGAGAGTTCTACGTCTGGCGCTGGCAGGAGCTGCAGGAGCTCTTGGGGGAAGAAACCTTCCGCGCCTTGCAGCAGGCGTTTGACCTATCGCCGGGGGGCAACTTCCCCGATCGGCCCGGCTGCATCGTCTTGCAGCGCCAACAGGGAGGAGCGTTGCCGCCAGAAGTTGAAGCCGCCTTGACCACCCATCTGTTTCAGGCACGCTATGGCTCTGCGGATCGACGAGTTCCCTTCCCTCCGGCAGTGGATGCCCAATCGGCCCGTCTGCAATCCTGGCCAGGGCGAATCCCACCTGTCACCGACACCAAGATGATCGTCTCTTGGAACGCCTTGATGATCTCCGGCCTGGCGCGGGCCTATCAAGTGTTCGGCAACGCAGACTATCTGCAATTCGCTCTGCGGGCTGCCCAATTCATCCTCAGCCAGCAGCGCCACCCTGAGACCGGATCCCTGTTGCGCCTGAACTACGATGGCACAGCTCAGGTGCCCGCCAAATCGGAAGATTACGCCCTGCTGATCAAGGCCCTGTTGGACTTGCAGCAAGCCTGCCTGCCTCTGGTGGGGGATCCCACCCCTCAAGACTGGTTGCAGGCTGCCCTCCAGCTCCAGCAGGAGATGGATGCGCAACTGTGGGATCCGGCCAGGGGGGGATACTTTGTCAGCGATGCCCAGAGTGCCCCTGAGCTGTTGGTGCGAGAGAAGGAGTTCCAGGACAACGCTACCCCTGCAGCCAATGGGGTGGCCATTGCCAACCTGGTGCGCCTTGCCGCCCTCACTGGAGATCTGGACTACCTGGAGCGGGCAGAGCAGGCCTTGAAAACCTTTGCCCACATCATGAGCACCCAGCCGCGCACCTGCCCCAGCCTTTTTGCCGGACTGGATTGGTACAGCAATTGGGTGAAAGTCACCCTGGAGGCCGATTCCATTCCCGCCTTTCAGCAACGATCTTGGCCCACCACCGTCTTTGCTCTCCCCACCGAAGCCGAACCTCTGCCGGAAGGAGCTCTAGGGCTGGTGTGCTGGGGCAACAAATGCCTGGCCCCTGCCAGTTCTCTCGAGCAAATCCAGTCGCAAATCGGCAAAGGCCAAAATCGAGCTTACTGACCTTTGCCCAACTTTTGCTCAGGGCAGCAGGGATCCCTTTGCCAAGGTTACCGCTGGGGCTCCGCAGGCTTTTCCACCCCAAAAAACTCAATGCGGTAACTTTGGATGCGGGTGCCCGTTTGTTGCTCCACTTGGGCCAGCAGTTCAGGCGGCAGCTCCACGTCCACATCCAAGATGCGGTTGCTATCCAGACAGTTCACGTGGCTGTGGGGATGGGTGCGGTTGCCGTAGCGGCGCCCATCGGCACGATCCAAGCACTCGACAATGTTGTGGCTGGCCAAAGCTTCCAGGTTTTGATAAACGGACGTGTGGCCAATCGGTTTGCCCTGCTGATTTAGGCGATCGTAAATCTCGCGGGCGGAGAGGTGCTCGCCACACTGCCACAGCAGCTCCAGGATATAACGGCGCTGTCGGCTCAAACGCAGATTGCACTCCCGGCACCGTTCCAAAGCAGCTTCCAAAGAATCCAAGGGGCGAGGCATGGAAAACCTCAAGTCATACCGAGTCTGAGATAGGTAGTTGCTCATCTCTACCAAGGTAGCATTTGTGCGTCAACAGTTGTTCAAAAAACACCCCGAACTCTACAAGAGCTGCCGCGCATAGCCATCTTCGAGCCGAGTCCAGGCCGTGCGCAGATGGAAGAGCCCAACATCAGCCTTTTGATTTTCTACAATACCGCTGGAGTGTTGGGGGCAAAGATCATGCAGCGGCGCAAGGTAATTCTGGGTTTGTTGGGGTTGGCCAGCAGCAGTGGATTGGCAGGAGCCTATTGGGCCAGTCGGCAGCAGCCCTCTCATCTAGCCCCAGGGATGGGATCCCCTAGAGCCGCTCTCCCCTCTCCTACCCCCCAGCCCACCCCCACCGTCGTCCCCCATCCAGATGCCCCCCATGGCCTCTACATCCCCCCCCGCCGAGATCTGCGCCTCTTGGTCATCAGTGACATGAACGGCATCTACGGCTCGGTGGAATACGACCCAGAGGTGGATCGGGGCATCGGCCTCATCCCCTATCTTCAGCCGGATATTGTTTTGGGAGGAGGAGATATGGTGGCCGGTCAGGATCCCCGCCTCTCGGAGGAGCGCATCCGGGCCATGTGGGCAGCCTTCGACCGGCATGTGGCCGGCCCAATCCGTGCGGCCAAACTCCCCTATGGCTTCACGCTGGGCAACCACGATGCTTCCTGTGCCCGCACCACCCGGGGCGGCTTTCTCTTTCAAAAAGAACGGGATCTGGCCCGCGAGTTTTGGAACGATCCGGCCCACGACCCAGGTTTGAACTTTGTGGATCGGGGGGACTTTCCCTTCTACTACACCTTTGAAAAAGACGATGTGTTTTACCTAGTCTGGGATGCCACCTGCAATTACATCCCGCCCGAACAAATGGCCTGGGCGGAAGCGGCTCTGGCCAGCGAACGGGCTCAGAAGGCCAAGTTGCGCATTGTCATCGGCCATCTGCCCCTCTACGCCATCACTGTCGGGCGCGACGATCCGGGAGAAGTGCTGCTGGAGGCGGATGCCAAACGGGCTCTGCTGGAGAAGTACCGCGTCCACACCTACATCAGCGGCCACGACCACGGCTACTACCCTGGCCACAAAGGGCAACTGCAACTGCTTCACTGCGGCATTCTCGGCTCTGGCCCTCGTCCTCTCTTGGGCAGCCCTCTGCCCCCCCGCAAGACCCTCACCCTTATCGACGTGGATTTCGAGAGCCCAGATGTTACCTATTACACTACCTATCACATGCGGGATCTGAGCGTGATCGACCAAGCAGAGCTGCCCCGTTTCATCACTGGGCACAATGGCTTGGTGCTGCGCCGCGACGTCAATTGGGACAACCTCACCCCCCAAGAAATCGCCACCTGCCAAGCTCGTATTGGATCCCTGTGTCGGGATTAACGTCTCCGTCTTGGCAAAAGATTGATGAGCCGTTTGTAGATGCTCTCGCGAGGGTTCTGCACACTTCGCGAGCAGCCCAGGCTTTTCAACAGATGATTCAAAGCAGCTTTTTCCAGCAACACCAGCCATAGCCGGTGCAACTGTGTCTCTCGCATAACGGATCCCAGTGATTGATTTCAGCGAAACTGTGGAGAGCTTGTGAAGAAAGTGGTAACTGTACCACCGGCCTATACCTCACAGACTTGCCACAAATGCTTGCCCATTCATCCCGACTCTGGTAAGTCGTACCGGGATGGGAAGGGATTTAAGTGCGGGCATTGTGGTTGGGAAGGGGATGCTGATTTTAACGGTGCAAATGTGATTGCGCTTTTGGGGGCTGCTGTAAACCAGCCTAGAGGTCAAGCCTACGGCTCGCTTCGCGAACGTGGTTGGCTTGCCAACTACAGGGCTACCGTTCGCGCCAGCGGGCCGGAGGCCTTAAGCCTGCCCTGTACTGCGAAGCAGTCAGGGTCGGGTAGTTTACATGACCTATTTCCGAGAGCTGGACAAATCTTGGTACCTGACTCAAGCGGGCTTGGCGGAGTACCTCGATACCCTCAGCGAACTCACGGAACGCTTGGAAGGTTTGCAGTCTTTTGCCAATCTCTGTGAACAGGCCAATCAGAAAGATCCGTATCAACTGATCCCTTCTGAATCGGAAGGTCTGTATTTGCTTGCCTTCGAGTGAGATGCTGCCAAACTGGTTGATTGTCGCGCCTTTCCCCTGCCATCGAATCCATCAGCAGCCGCAGCGCAAAACTCCTGCTACCCTGGTTGAATGATGGTTTCGTTCCTGGTTGAGGTAGAGGGGAATTTGACAGATGAGCAGGTGCGGGAGGGATTCCACGCCCTCTCTGACCCGATTCGCCTGCGCGTGCTGCAACTGCTGCAGGGGCGTGAGTTGTGTGTTTGTGATCTCTGCGAGGAGCTGAAGGTGAGCCAATCCAAGCTCTCGTTTCACCTAAAAACCCTGCGGGATGCGAAATTGGTCAATGCTCGCCAGCAGGGGCGCTGGATTTACTACAGCCTCAACCCACCCGGTTTTCAGCTCCTGCAGCATTTTTTGGATAGATTGGGGCGAGCTGGCCCCGTCAAGGCCGCAGTTCCCTGTGTGGAAGACCTCTAAGGCGAGCAGGGATCCCAAAATGTCCCTAGAAAAACTGTCGGATCCCGCCCTTGTACATTCCGAAGACGGGCTTGCTGCAACACAAGAAATTACAGATGTGAATGGTGTTCCCTGCTGGCAACCCCAGGGATCCCGGCGGGTCAACTCGGAGAAAATGAGGATCCCATCTCCTAAAATCCATCAAAGTTCCCTGACACCAGCTCCCCTGTTGCTTAGTTAGGATTGATACAAGAGAGGTGGGAACAACATGATACGTGAACAGCGACAAGAGTTGGAACGCATCCACCGAGCACACCTGTGGAATCGCCTCAAGGAGCGGGTGAAACGCGCCCAGTTGAATCCATCTCTGCTGGCTTTGCTGGCACGAGAGGCTTTTGAGTTGGGCTTTCCCCTTCCCTCTTTATCTGACCAACCCCAGGTCAATTCCCCTGCTGAGCAGCCCCAAGATGGAAGTCATCATCGCCGCACAAGGCCTCCGGCCCGCTGGCGCGAACGGTGAGTCCACCCTCTCTTCTGGCCGAGAAAGCGGGCAGCCACGATCATAGGAGAATTTCTCTCCAGAGACTCTCAAAGCAGCTAGTCTAGGCAATGATTTTGAATAAATCAGAGCCCATGATGAACACCGCCGAAGCCCTTGAGATTCTCAACCTTCCGCCGGACGCAACCGAGCGGCAGATCCGGGGGCGACTGTTTCAGGAATACCAAACCCTCAGTACTGCCCTCGCAGAACTGGAGGACGAGCGACAAAGACCCTTGCTAGAGGCGCAACTGGCGCGGCTGAATGAGGCGCGGGATGTATTGCTTAGCGGGGGATCCCAGGCTGAGAAGGGTTTGTCTTGGGTCAGCCCAGAGGACTTGCCCCCCCAGGTGATTGTGCTGCTTTACCAAGCCAATGGGCAGGAGGGGATCTGTACGCGCCAGGTTGGGGGTCAAGATATCGTCATTGCTTTCGAGAGCTCGTTTGCGGCAAGAAAATATGCGCAGCGGTTGGCTCAACAGGGACTGCCCAAGCCCTTGGCAGAACGCTTTGACACGCAGGAGATCGTCGATTTTTGCCGCAGCGGAGGGTATGGGTTGATGGTGGTTCCGGCCAGCGAAACGCTGGAGCCTCTACAAGAAAGTACGGAAGCTGCCCGTGATTGGCAGGGCAGGTCTTGATGTCGTTTGGCCTCGATCCACTTGCGTTAAGGGTGCCCTCGATGATTAGTGTGGAACCGATCTCTGTGGACGAGTTTCGCCAGCTCATGGCCGCCGATCTGGACGCTTGCTGCGAGGCCTTTGATTTGCGGGCGGAGTACCTGCGTCTGCAGCAACAGCGGCTACGCTCCTGGGGCATGCTGGCCTTTGGTTTGATAGCAATAGCCTTGGTCATCTTCTTGGGGATGCGGGATCCCGGCTCTTGGGTGCCCTATGCCGCGGCTGCCGGGATCCTACTGCTGCTCCTGTTGGGGATCCTGAGAGCCAACTTGCGCTTGGGAAAAAGCCTGCATCGCATCCGCCAGCGTTGGCAGGAAGCCCACCTGCTCAACAGCACCCCTGAGATGATGAAGTTTGCCACCGATCTGGCCCGCAAAGTAAAAGACTACAACCACTGGGTCAACGAGCTCCAACAATCCCTGCAGGGGGGGCAGCATTGGCGGGATTTTCGGCAACTCAGCGAGGCCGAGCAGAAGTACATCCAATCGCTGTTTTTACAAGTGCGGGCCCAACTGGTGATGGCCCTACAGGTGTGCCGAGCTTTGATCGAGGATCCACAAGCCTCTGTGGCTCAGTATCTCAACCAAATGGTTGCCCGGGATCAGCAACTGTTGGAGCAATTTACCGCCAAAAACCTGACCGCCAACCGCTACGTGACCTTGGCTCGCCAGCTATCTGTGCTGGAGGAAGATTTGCAAGCCCAGCTCAGAGCCTTGGGATCCCGATGATACCCTGTTGGAGGTGTCCAGCAGCGTATTCATGGGCAGTAGAGGCACTCGAAAATTGTACGGCCTGTTGCTTGCCGGCGGACTGGGCTTGCTGGGATGCGGGGATCCGAATGTACCTCTGACCCAACCGCCCCCCGATGCTTTTCGGGTTAGCACCCCACGGCCACCGCGCCTAGATCTGTACCCCACCCCACCACCCACGCCAACTCCTACGCCGACACCACCCCCCAGCTTGCTGGAGCTCACGGCCCGTTGGTTGGGGATCCCTTGGCCGCCCCAAGAGACCAGCCTGGTGAGATTGAGCGCCCGTTTCCTGGAGATCCCACTACCCCCGAAGCCGCGCCGCTCCGCCAGCCCCTCGCCTCAGCCTTCCCCCAGCCCAGAGAGTGAGGAGAGAAGGCAACAAGGCCGCGAAACCTAGTCCGCACCGCTGGCCTCTGGGGATTTAGGCGCCTACGGTCACCGGCTCCGTTTCTCGAACGCGCAGCTTTTCACAGGGGATGGTATCCGCCAGAATAGAGCTGGCCATCATACCCGTGTGAATCTCCAGTTTGGCTCCAGGCACCGCCTCAAACAGCAGCCGCTGGCCTGGAAAGACCACCCGCTCAAAGTACCAGTTTTCGATATTCGTGATGCGAACCACCTGAATGGAGCTGGTCGCATTGATGTAGCTACAGGTTATTCGCTCTGCTCGTTTTTTATCGGGGATTGCATCGAGTGTTTGCATTGTTCAGATCACCAGCCCACTTTGCTCAGCCTATCATCTACCCTAACACCGCCTGGGGATCACTGCGGTAGTCTGCGATACGGCGATCCCAACTGGCAGAAATCAATCCTGGAAAAAATAACTTCTGTATTTTACCTTACTGTTTCGATTTCCAAGAGGGTTCTGCAATTCGAGGAAGATTTGAATTAGGATTTTTCCCCAATATGGGACAATTTCTCATAGAAAATCTCCACAGAGTAGTAGTCAGGATTACATTTTTCCGTTCCCTTGGAGTTTGGGGATCAGGGCTCTTGGATCCTCGATCCGGTCGTCGGCTGCGGCGAGGATTGGCCGGGATCCCAGTTCAGGCCCTCCACCCGCAGCTCCAGAGCCCCCGACTGGCGCACCGGATTGTACTGCAGGCTAAAGCCATAGGTGCGGCGGTCGTAGCCCAGGCGATAGACGACATCCACCTGCTGGCCCGACTGCAAATCTACCGTTGTCTCTGCCCCTACCCGCAGCGGGCCGTACAGTTGTTGCAAAAAGCCCAGGACGAGCTGTTCCCGCGTGGTGATGCGGTCAAACAAAAATGGCGAGGCTCCGGCCAGAAAACCGTTGGAGTAGGTCACCCTCAGGTTGGTGTAGTCGAAGGTATCGGCCACAAAAGCCCCAATCACCGCATCAATGCCAATACTGCCGGCAGTATAGCTCTGGGCTCGGCCATTAGAGTAAAAAGACTGGCTGCTGCTCACACCGGTGCTGAGCCAGATCCCTTGCTCGATGGGCAGAGCGGAAAAGCGGGGTGGGGGATCCGCCGCCGTCTTGGGAGGGCTCCAGAGGGGAAAGGAGCGATTCAAGGTTGCCCCCAGTTGCAGGCGGGAGAGCTGAATGCGGTCGGTGGTGTTGGCTAAGGCCAACTCCGGATCCGTGTCGATTTCATCCGGCTGCCCCAAGGCATCAATGTAGTCGGCGGCTATGCGGTAGCTGAGATCCAAGCCGGTATTGCCCAGGCGGAGGGTGGGTGAGCGGTAGCTGGCACCGAGGCGGTTTTCCACAATTTGAAACCCCAGGCGACCGCTGAAGAAGCGTTCCCGATAGGCGTAGGTGTAGGCGACTTCTCCGCCATCGCCGGTGGTGATGCGGTGTTCGACCTGGGCTCGCAAGCGCTGAGCAAACTCCTGGAAGACGATCCCCCGCAGCTCGGCAAACAGCGAGGTTTGAGCGTTGGCTTCCGGTTGCCGCCAACGAAAATCGGCCCGCAGCCCGATCCCATCCAAAAGGCCCTGCTCACTGCCCCAAAGACGTTGTGGATACAGTTGCGGGGAGAGCACCAAGCTCACGTTGGGATCCCGCAGCAGCTCGAAGTTGGGTTGCAGGATCAGGCCCCGTCGCAATTCTTCTCGGTCGAAATCGTCGTAGAAGATGCTGACCGGAGGCTGACGGTTTAATGAGTCGAAGCGCAACCGAATGGGCAGAGGCAGAAACAAGACCTGGTCGAAGGCCAGTTGGCCGGCCTCGGCAATCAGCAGGCTGGAACCATCTGCCTGAAGAGTGGAGGTCACCCGTGGGCTACGAATCTCCAACTCCGGCGGATCCAGCGGGTCGTTGGTCAGCCGCACCTGTTCTCCTTCCCAGGTGGTGGCATCGAAGCGGATGCGAACGGCACGAAAGCGCACCAGCCGCTGCGGAGAGAGGGCGGCTGCCGGGGATCCACTGGCCTGCAACTGGCCAATATCCACCTGCCCGAAGGCCTCTTCCAAAAATCCCCGCTCTTGCTCAAAGTCGTACTCCAGCCGGGATCCCTGAATGCGCTGCCGATCCAGTTGAATAGAAACATTGCCCTCGGCCACAGCCCGCCGCTGTCGCAGTTCAATGCGCAGGCGATCCGCCCGCAACACAGAGCGGCCCAGCCGCATCTCCACATTGCCTTCTGCTTGGAAGACTTCCGCCCGTTGATCGAAGGTTTGCCGGTCAGAACGCAGCCGTAACGTTCGGTCGGCAACGGCGCTGAGGTCAGTCGTATCCATGGGCTGAGCGCCCCCCTTCTTCTGGGACTCCACCTGAGCCGCAGTAGGGCCGGCAACTGCCAACCCCAGCACCCCCAAGCAGAGCCAGAGCAACCGCAACCCTCTCATAATCACCCGGCGCAAAACTTCAACACAGATCCCCTACGGCTTCCCCAGCCCGCTAGCTTGTGGCCAACTGGGAAAGGTTGAGGACTCGGTTGAGCTTGCCGCTGCGGTAGCCCTCCAAATCGAGACTGACATAGAGATAGCCGAAGGATTGCAGGGCCTTGACCAGCGCTTCCAGATTGGTTTTCTGCACAAACTCCACGATCTGATCCGGAGGAAGTTCGATGCGGGCGGTGTCCTTCTCCGAGCGCACCCTGACCTGCCGCCAACCCAAGCTGCGCAAGTAGCGCTCCGCCGCTCCCACCCGACGCAGCTTCTCAGGGGTGATTGCCTCCCCGTAGGGAAAGCGAGAGCTGAGGCAGGGTTGGGCCGGTTTATCCCACCAAGACAGCCCCAGGTGGCGAGACAATTGCCGCACCTCCAGCTTGCTCATCCCCACCTCCGCCAAAGGGGAACGCACGCCGCGCTCCCGAGCTGCCTGTGTCCCCGGTCGGTAATCGGCCAGATCGTCGGCATTGAGACCATCCACCACATGGTTATATCCCTGGGCTTGGGCCAACAGGCGCAAGGTATCGTGCAAGTGACTTTTGCAGAAGTAACACCGGTTAACAGGGTTGGCAGCGTAGCTCGGATCCTCCAGCTCGTGGGTTTCGACGATCTGATGGCGGATCCCGATTTGCCGAGCCTGCTGAATTGCTTCTTCCAAATCTTCGGGCAGCAGCGAAGGAGAAGCAGCGGTGACAGCCAGGGCCCGCTCCCCCAGCTGATCGCAGGCCAACTTGGCCACCAGGCTGCTATCAACCCCCCCAGAGTAGGCCACCAAGACCTGCTCCATCTCGGCGAAGATCTGGACAAGCTGCTGGAACTTGCGCTGCAGGACGGGATCCCACTCCAGCAGGAGGTTGGCCGTTGTTCCTCCCTCTCCCGGGGGGAGAAGGTCGAGACGAGAGGCGGTTGGGTCTTGGGTTGTGTTCATGAAGCCAGGAGATGCCAAACGTTTGGAGAACCAAGCAAGGGCACCGTCTCGCCACCGCCGGCAGGAGAAAAGCCGGTTGCTATCAGGGGCAGGGATCCCCCCTCTTTCTATTCTTTCCCAGAGATCCCCGACTTTCCAACGCTTCTCCCCAGCATGGGATGCGGGATCCCTCAAGGAAAAGTAGACAATTGGGCAATCTATCCGTAGTCCGCTGACCTGCTGTCGCGATGGTGCTATGCCTCCGGCACCCTACCGGGAACCGCACCGCTTCGCGATACGCTGAATAAGATGGGTTGCAGTGGCCCCTTATAATTTTTTCTGGGTTCTCTGCCGCAATTGACCTCACAGCTTTTTCCGGCGACACTTGCTACAGCCAATGCAGAGATATCTACTTGGTTATAGGGATCCCACCTATCTTGCAGAACTTCATGAAACTTAGAAAAAGCGGTACCCCTCTCCTAGCGCACCATGGCTTTGCAACTTGAACCCGCCAGCCCGCCAGAAGTGGCCGTTTATCAGCCCTATTACGCCGTTGCCCGCCGACAGTACCTAGCCCTCGCGGTGGGCCTCTACAAAAAAGCCAGCCTGGAAGGGCAGAGGGCCATCGAGGGAGAGGGGCCTGTCCGCTTCTTGGCCAGTTGGCACATGTCCCCGTTGCCCTCGGATCTGACGGTGGTTCAGGTGATCTTTGCTCAGGATGCAGATCTCACCTATCAGCTCTCCATTGCCAACTACGAGTTTGTGGATTATCTGATTGATGTCGTCTCTTTGGTGCAGCGCGGACAACAGCCGGATTTCTCCACCGCCTTTTACAAGAAACTGATGCGATATGAAGATTGATCTGGGTTGCTCAGCCACCATCACTCTCTACGACACCACACTGCGGGATGGGGCCCAGCGAGAGGGGCTATCGTTGTCGGTGCAAGACAAGTTACAGATTGCCAAGCTGTTGGATCGGCTGGGGATCCCGTTTATTGAAGGGGGCTGGCCAGGAGCCAATCCCAAGGATGTGCAGTTTTTCTGGCAGATGCGGGAAGAGCCCCTAGAGCAAGCCGAGCTGGTGGCTTTTTGTTCTACCCGCAAGCCGGGGCGGCGGGCGGCAGACGATCCCATGCTGCAGGCCATTTTGGCGGCGGGCACCCGCTATATAACCGTCTTCGGCAAGTCTTGGGATCTCCACGTCACCGAGGGCCTGGGCACCACGCTGCAGGAAAACCTGGCCATGATCCGCGACACCATTGCCTATCTGCGATCCCAGGGGCGGCGGGTCATCTACGATGCCGAGCACTGGTTCGACGCCTACCGCCACAACCCCGACTATGCCCTGCAAACCCTAGCGGCAGCGGCGGCGGCGGGGGCGGAGTGGCTGGTTCTCTGCGATACCAACGGCGGATCCCTGCCCCACGAGATTGCGGCGATCACGGCAGCTGTCTTGGCAGAATCCCATCACCTGCAGCACTTGCCCCTAGGGATCCACACCCACAACGACTCCGGCACTGCTGTGGCCAATGCCCTGGCGGCGGTGCAGGCAGGGGCGCGCATGGTGCAGGGCACCATCAACGGCTATGGGGAACGCTGCGGCAATGCCGACCTGTGCAGCGTCATTCCCAACTTGCAACTGAAGCTGGGCTATCGCTGTCTGCCGCAAGAGAAGCTGCAACACCTGACGGAGATCTCCCGCTCCATCAGCGAGGTGGTCAATTTGGCCCCGGATGACCATGCGCCGTTTGTGGGCCTATCGGCCTTTGCCCACAAGGGTGGGATCCACGTCAGCGCCGTTCAGAAAAACCCTCTCACCTACGAGCACATCGCCCCCGAGCAAGTGGGCAACTGTCGCCGCATCGTGGTCTCAGAACAGGCGGGGCTGAGCAACATTCTCCACAAAATGGCCGGATTCGGGATCCGGCTGGACAAGTCGGATCCACAGGCGCGCTTGATTTTGGAGCGGCTGAAAACTTTGGAGCTGCAGGGCTATCAGTTTGAGGCGGCTGAGGCCAGCTTTGAGCTGTTGGTGAGGGGGTTGTTGGGTCAGCGCTCGCATCCGTTTGAAGTGCTCAGCTTCAACGTGACGACCACCACCCGCTCCGATTGGAACAGCAAAGACTGGGATCCCAGTGGCGAGGCAACGGATGTGCAATCGTTGGCGGCGGTGAAAATCGCGGTGCAGGGGCAGACTCGGGTGACGGCGGCGGAAGGCAATGGGCCGGTGGCCGCTCTGGATGGGGCGTTGCGCAAGGCGCTGCTGGAGTTCTATCCCCAACTGGAGGCGATTCACCTGTCTGATTACAAGGTGCGCATTTTGGATGGGCGAGCCGGCACCTCGGCCAAAACGCGCGTGCTGGTGGAGTTTAGCGACGGTCACCGCCGTTGGACAACGGTGGGGGTTTCCACCAACATCATCGAAGCCTCCTGTCGGGCCTTGGTGGAGGGCTTGGAGTACAGCCTGCTGCCGCCCAGCTCCCCCTTGCCCGCTTCTGCAGAGCACCGTTCTAACGACTCCGTCCGAGTAGCGCAAACGGCAATGGCCGCACCAGCGGCCTCTTCTTGACTATGGCCTACAGCTCGATGAGGATCATCGGCCTGACGGGCGGAGTGGGCACGGGCAAATCCACGGTGGCCCGCATCCTGGAGCAGCACGGGATCCCAGTAGCCGATGCAGATCAAATGGCCCGCCAGGCCTTGGCGGTGGGATCCCCCATTCGCGAGCGGGTACTGGAACGCTATGGGAAGGTCATCCAAACACCCTCCGGGGATCTGGATCGCCGGCGGTTGGGCCAGATCGTGTTTGCAGATGCCGCTGAGCGGGCTTGGCTAGAGGCCCAAATCCACCCTTTCGTTAGAGCTCAACTGCAAGATTTTCTGTCCGCGTTGGCGGAGCAGAGCTCTAAAGTCCATGGGGTGCCGCTTGAGGAAGAGCCTGCCTCCCAAAAGCGTAGCGGGGTAGGATTTTCTTCTGGGCAGGGATCCCAAACCGTTTGTCTGATGATCCCGTTGCTGTTTGAAGCCCACATGGAAAATTGGGCCAGCGAGATTTGGGTGGTGACTTGCACCCCAGAGCAGCAGCGGCAACGCCTTGCCCGCCGGGATCCCCTGACGCCGGAAGAAATCGAAGCTCGCATTGCCAGCCAGTGGCCTTTGGCGGAAAAAGTGCGCCGTGCAGACGTGGTGCTGGACAACTCCGGATCCCTGGCCGAGCTGGAAGCCCAGGTGAAGCAAGCTTTGGCGTCGGCGGGCCAGAGGCCATTTGCCTCACCCCCGCGGGCCGGATACAGTGACGGGTAGGGTCTGGTGGGACGGATCCCTTGGTATCCATGTACGGATGGGTTGAGGGAGAAACGATGCAGGAAGCAGGTTGCATCGGCAAGACGGAGTTTGCCCAAGCTCTGGCTGCGCGGGAGCAGGAAATCCAGCTTTTGCGAGAGCGCAATCGCATCTTGCAGGGCCAGGTAGACCTTCTGGAGCTGCGCCAAGAAAAGCAACACCGACAAATTCGCAGCTATGAGGCGGAGATTGAGCAGCTTTACCAAGAGAAGCAGTTGCTGGAGCAGATGATTCAAGAGTTGCCAGAGCTCTACCGGCGCAAGCTGCAAGCCCGCCTGCAGCCCATCCGCCAGCGCATCGCCGCCATCCAGGCAGAGAATCGCCAGCTCAGGAAGGAGGTGTATCAGCTCAGCTACCGCGTGCAGCACATAGATCAGCTCGACTCGCCCGGCTGGATCCAGCTTCCCTCTCTGCGTCGCCGGGATCCCAAGTCCTCAGCGGAGCGGAGCACAAAAGCTCTGCCGGTCTCCCCCCCTGGTGTCCAGCCCTGCTCTTGATGGGCAGGGAGGGATCCCGCCATCGAGAAGCCAGAATAGGGGAGCCCCGGTGGGATCGCGTCAGCAGAGCAGAGCTCTTGCGCGGTTCCGGTTGGGGCGCTGCTTGCTTGGAGATCCCGGAAATGGCCACCGCTGGCAACTATGAACCCCTGCATTTAAAATACCGCCCGCAGCGCTTTGCCGATGTGGTCGGCCAAGGAGCGGTGGTGCAAACGCTGGCCAATGCCATCCGGCTGGGGCGGGTGGCGCCTGCCTATTTGTTCTGCGGGCCGCGGGGCACGGGAAAAACCTCCAGCGCCCGCATCTTGGCCAAGTCTTTGAATTGTGAACAGGGGCCGACGCCGGATCCCTGCCAGGCGTGCAGCCAATGCCGCGCCATCACTGCGGGAGCCTCCCTGGATGTTCTCGAGATTGACGCGGCCAGCAACACCGGCGTAGACAACATCCGCGAGCTGATCGAGCGGGCCCAGTTTGCCCCGGTGAACAGCCGCTACAAAGTCTATGTCATCGACGAGTGCCACATGCTCAGCAATGCGGCCTTCAACGCCTTGCTGAAAACTCTTGAAGAGCCGCCCCCCCGCGTGGTATTTGTCCTGGCCACCACTGACCCGCAGCGGGTTTTGCCCACCATTGTTTCCCGCTGTCAGCGGTTTGACTTCCGCCGCATCCCCCTCGACGACATGGTGGCCCACCTGGGCAAGATCGCCGCCCAAGAAGGGATCCCTATCACGCCAGAGGCGCTGCAACTGGTGGCCCAACTTTCCCAAGGGGGCCTGAGGGACGCCGAACGCCTGCTGGACCAGCTCAGCCTCTTGGAAGGATCCATCACCCCTGAAGCCGTTTGGGACTTGGTGGGAGGGATCCCGGAACAGCAGCTTTTGGCTCTGATGGATGCGCTGCTGGCTCAGGATGTGCAGGCGGTGCTCAGCCAAACTCGGCAATTGTTGGAGCGGGGCAAAGAGCCCTTAGCCCTGTTGCAGAACTTGGTGGCCCTTTACCGGGATCTGCTGCTGGTCAAGACAGCCCCCCAGCAACGGGAGTTGGTGGCTGTAACGGACTCCACCTGGGCAGCCCTGCAGCAACGGGCCCCTCGCTACTCGGTGGAGATACTGCTGGCAGCCCAGAGCCATCTGCGCCAGTGTGAGCCGCAAATTCGTCAAAGCGGACAGCCCCAACTGTGGTTGGAAATTGCCCTAGTGGATCTGCTGGGCCAGCTGCGCCCAAGCATGGTGGCTGAGGATTCAGCGGAACGGAGTCCTTTCCCAGCCCTTGACCTATCTCCTGCACCCCAGAGAACTCCCCCGGACGGGACAGCCCCTCCGGCCCCTGCTGCGACCATCAGCCCATCAAGCCCATCAACTGTTGGTGAGATAGATGAATTAACTGTTGGGCCTTCAGCCTCCCCTGCTGTTGCGTCGAGCCAGAAGGCAGATCGCGCTACTCGGACGGAGTCCTCGGAGCAGCCCAGAGAACCGGCAAGGGACGCCGCCACAGTCAAGCTGCTGCGCCCCCACTGGGACGAGTTCCTCAAGCGCCTCTCTCCCCTCACCAAGGCTCTGATGGGATCCGGCCACCTGCACCAAGAGACTCCTGAAGCAATTACCCTCGCCTTTCCCAGCAAGGGTCTGGTGGAAAAAGTGCGCAGCAAAGAAGCCGAACTGCGGTCGGTGCTCCACAACCTGCTGCAGCGCCCTGTGCAGCTCAACTTGATTGTGCAGCGCTCCAGCGGGCCGCATGTTTCCATTCGCGTCAGCGGTGCGGAGTCCTCGGCACTGCTCAGCCGAGAAACAGACCTGCCCCCCGCCCCCGTGGCCCCGGATCCTGTCACCACGCCGGGGTTGCAGAGCGATAGCACCAACAGTCGTGCTTCCTCAAGGGAGCCCAGAGCAGAACCGCAGAGCCACGGCCTTGCCCGGCGACAGCAACATTCCCCTTCTGACTCCAACCCACCTTCGCCAGAGCCTGAGCGGGACAATCCTATGGGTGGCCCCAAGGTGGCCGGCTTGGCAACCCAAGGACTTTCTCCCGCCGGTGCGAACAAAGTGCTCCGCACCGCTGTCGCGACCGATTCTCCAAGTCGTGCAGAGCGCCGCGACACCCTGCACGGTGGGCAGTCCTTCGAGCTAACCCAGGAGCTGGCGGAGATTGCCCGCTGTTTTGCCGACCACTTCAACGGCAGCTTGGTGGATTTGGAAGGGGTGTTGGAGTCTGACGTGACGGGATCCACGGAAGAGCTCTCCTCAATAGAGGCTATAGAAGCCGAGGGATCCCCTGACCTGCTCTCCGGTGAGACCTACGGCTCGCCAACAGGAGCAGAGCCGTCCGCGTCAGCGGGGCGGAGTCCTCATCCCGTAGACTTTCCCAATGCAGTAAGGAATCCGTCCTACCGGCGTGAGCAGTCTTCTCAGCTTGCCGTTCGCCTCAGCGGGACGGAGTCCTTGGAGGAGGAGGTGCCTTTTTAAGCGCTATCTAGCGCTATCTTAAGTTTGATAAAGCCAGCCTCATCTTGCCGACGATGACCTTCCCCATCTCTCCCTTAATTCGCTGCGCTGTGCAGGCTCTGTACTGGGGACTGGTTCTGCCCCTACCCATCCTGCTGGCTCGGCAACAGGCAACACCTCTTGAGCTGGGATCCCTTTGGATTGCTCTGCTGCTGGGATGGGGGGTAGTCCTGGGATCCCTGAGCCAGCAGATTCAGTTGGACGAAGAGGGCATGCAGGCCACCTACCCCAGTTGGGTGCCGCCTTTTGTGCGGCAGGAGTGGCAGATCCGGTGGGCCGATATCGAGCGCATTGAGCCCCGCTCCACCAGCCAGGGTGGTATGGTGTATTACTTGGTCAGCCGAGGGGGGGATCGCGTACTTTTGCCGATGCGGGTAGCTGGGTTCAAGCGCCTGTTGGCTGAGATTCGACGGCACGCTCAACTGGAGATTGGCGGGCTGCGCCCCTACGTTCAGCCTTGGATGTACGGCCTTCTTGGATGTTTTGCTCTGCTTCTGTTGCTCTGGGATGGGATGGTCGCCATCTGGGTCTGGGCAAGTTCGGTGGGAACCTAGCGCAACCACAGACGGTTCCGGGTCTAGCCATCCCGACAGGGATCCCAGCTCCAGCGGGCGGTTGCAGTCCAGATCCCGCCCACGCCCTTCTGCGCAAGCGTTGCGGAGCAGCAGGATGGAAATTTGGAGCAGGTTGGAAATGAGCTCCTCCGCTGGGGCGGTGGGGGTATCCTGAGAGCAGTGGAACTTAGCCCCCTCTTGCCAGCTCTTCCCCTTCGCGACAGCGGTGCGGAGCACTTTGTCTGGGATCCCTGCTGCCCCTTCTCTGGAGAGGTTGAGTCTTGAGCAGGTCAACCTCTCCGCCTCTTCGCTGGCCCTGCTGGACCATTGCCCCCGCCTGTTTCGCTATGTATACCTGGAGCGGTTGATCTGGCCCGCTGCCAGTGTTTTTGAGCACGAGCTGGAGCAGAGGCGCGGACGGCAGTTTCACCGTTTGGTGGAGTGGCACAGCCGCGGGCGGCAGGTGGAGCCGCGTTTGTCTGCCCTGGATGAAGTGGTGCAGCAGTGGTGGCAGGTGTTCTTGGCCAGCTCCCATGCCCATCCCCAGGGACGGGTGTTGGCGGAGTTGCCCCTGTGGCAACGGATTGAGGGCTTTAAGTTGATAGCCCGTTTGGATCGGCTGGTGATTATCCCCGGATCCCTGCACATCCTGGACTGGAAAACTGAGCGTCAACGTCCTCGCGATGCACAGTTGGCCCAAGACTGGCAGGTGCGCCTTTACCCTCTGCTGCTCTGCGAGGTGGCCCAGCAGCTGCCCCTGGAAGGCCCTTTTGAGCCGGAGCAGGTGCAACTGACCTTTTGGTATGTGCAACATCCGCAGCAGCCCTTCCACCGGTATTACAGCGCCGCCGCCTATGAGCAAGACCTGGCCCACCTAAGAGCCACTCTGAACCACCTGCGGCAACTGGAGGCGCAAGACTTTCCCATGACCCCCCACACTGAGCGCTGCAACAGTTGTCTGTTTCGCTCCCGCTGCCATGGGCTGCTACCGGAAGGGATCCCCTCTCAAGACCTCACGGATTGGGTCTGGCCAATGCAGGAGCCCGCGACACCTGCGGATCCCATCGCCGATACTTATTGAGGGCCGGGGCAGGAGCTGTTTTGGCAGGAGCTGTTTTGGCAGCAACCCATGCATACCCTATTATGGGGCCATTCGCGATAGCGAGACGGAGTCCTTTGTTCCCAACGTTTCCCATCTGGAAAGGCTACGGCCAGGGATCCCCGTTTGCAGGGCTGAGCGTGGAACTGGTGCCCCTGGTGTGGAGGATAACTGCAATTTTCTCGGAGACTTGCATACTGGGTTAGATGGTTTTATCAGCGCTGTCAACTGTGATCGCGAGTGTCATCTCCAGTACTTCCACCGTCCGGGATCCCGACTGGGATGTAGAAGTGGCGGGCCTCTACAAGCGTTTTGGCGATTTTGTGGCCCTCAATGGCATTGAGCTGAACATCCGGCGGGGGGAATTTTTCGGCCTGCTGGGCCCTTCCGGCTGCGGCAAGACCACCCTGCTGCGCATCCTGGCCGGCCTGGAGATGGCCGATGCTGGGGAAGTGGTGATTCGAGGTCGCCCGGTGGGCCACCTGCCCGCCCACAAGCGCAACGTCAACACGGTGTTTCAGAGCTATGCCCTTTTCCCTTTTATGACGGTGGAGGACAACATCGCCTTCGGCCTGCGCATGCGGGGTGTGCGGGGAGAAGCTCTGCGCAAGCGGGTAGCGGCTGCTATGGAATTGGTGGAGATTGCAGCTCTGGCCAAGCGGAAGCCCCATGAGCTGTCGGGGGGACAGCAGCAGCGGGTGGCCTTGGCTCGGGCTTTGGTGAACGAGCCGGAAGTGCTCTTGTTGGATGAGCCGCTGTCGGCGTTGGATGCCAAGTTGCGCAAGCAGCTTCAGGTGCAGTTGTGCGAGTTGCAGCGCCGCCTGGGCATGACCTTTATTTTCGTTACCCACGACCAAGAAGAGGCTTTGGTGACCAGCGACCGGGTGGCGGTGATGCGGGCGGGGCGCATTGAGCAAGTGGGCCTTATCGATGAGGTGTACGAGCGCCCGGCGACGGCCTTCGTAGCCGACTTTTTAGGGGCCAGCAACCTGATCGAGGGGATCGCCTGTGGGACGGACTGTGTGGATACGCCCTTGGGAAAGCTGAAGGTCTTGGGGATCCCGGCCAGCTCGGAACCGGTGCAATTGGCCATTCGCCCGGAAAAGATCCAGCTCTCTCGCAGCGGCTGGGATCTGCTGCCCAACCAGGTGCCGGTGCGGGTGGAAAACCTCATCTACACTGGGGCTGAGAACCAATACCTGTTGCGGACAAACCAAGGTCAGCAGCTCAAGGCCACGGCCCTCAACACCGATATTGAGGATGCAGGGTTTGAGATCGGCGCAGCGCTGGTGGCCCACCTACCCCCGAAAAGCCTAATCCGTTTGCGACCGGATCCCCGTCAGGAGGAGACTGGATGTTGAAGCTGCCATCTCCTGTGGGCAAGTGGATCCCTGGCCAAGCCCAGGTGCGATTTGGGGAGCTGCTCACCCCTTGGCAGGAGCTGGGACGCAGCCTGATTTTTGCTGGGCCAGGGGTGCTGTGGGTGATGTTTTTTCTGGTGCTGCCGGGGCTGTTGCTGTTGGTGTGCAGCTTTCTCAGCCGCGGGGAGTTTGGCCAGATTCAACTGCCCCTGACCCTGGAGAACTATCTGCGCATTCTCGGCTTTGGCCCCTTGGGATGGACGCCCATCTACTGGCAGATCTTGGGCCGCAGCCTGCTGGTGGCGGGGGTGACCACCTTTTTTTGCGTGCTGCTGGCCTACCCATTGGCTTTCTTCATTGCCGCCCACCCACCCCGACAACGGGATCTGTTGCTCACCTTGGTGGTGGTGCCCTTTTGGACGAACCTGGTGATCCGCACCTACGCCTGGATGGTGGTGCTGGCCCCGGAAGGGTGGCCGGCTCGCTTGGCGGCCTGGCTGGGCTGGATCCCACCGCAAACGGCTCTGTATCCCAGTTGGCTGGCGGTTTATCTGGGCATGGTCTACACGTTTTTGCCCTACATGGTCTTGCCCCTGTACACGGCGGTGGAGCGCATCGATTGGCGGCTGGCGGAAGCGGCACGGGATCTCTATGCCAAGGGTTGGCAGGTCTTTTGGTGGGTGCTTCTGCCCCAGACCTTGCCTGGACTGGCGGCGGGCCTCATTCTGGTGGGGATCCCGGCTTTCGGCATGTTCGTAGTGCCGGATTTGTTGGGGGGCAGCAAAACGCTGTTGATCGGGAATGTGATTCAGTTGCAGTTTGGCTCCAGCCTGGACTATCCTTTCGGGGCGGCCCTCAGCTTTTTGGTTACCGGCCTCACCCTGGGGTTGATCTACGCCTACAGCCGGTATGTTGGCACCCGCAGCCTAGAACATCTGGTTTGAGGAGCTGCTGTGGGCCTTGAGCAAAGCCGCCAGTTGCTTGCGCATCAGGATCCCGGGCTTATCGGTGAGCATGTGCTGCTCGGCGCTGAGGGTGAGGGGCACGTCGGGATCCGTGGTCTCCAAAATGGCTTTGTCTTCCAGGGTCACGGCCCGGTCAAAGCGGATAACCTCGGCGGCTGGGGTATCGGCTTCGGTGTCGTTGCGCAAACAAAACTGCACCACTTGGGAGGCTCGGTCGTTGATGGGGGTGGGGATGTTGACGATGACATGGCTGCGGCCATTGGGGTAGCGGATGTGAAGGTGGTTGGTGAAGGGCAAATGCCAGGTTGAAGTGGTGGTGCGCTCGGTTTTGGCGGCAGCAATGCCCAGGTTTTTTTGTTGCAGCTCTGGGTTGGCTACACCGAGCACTGTGCGGGTGCGGATCCCGTAGTCCAGCTCCTCGACCTCGAAGTGGCTGGGTACCAAGTCTTCCATACTGCCAAAGGTGTTCTGGTGTACAAAGCTGATGTGGGCGGCGTCGAACTCGTTCTCGCAGATGCGCAAACTGGCACATTCCCAGCGTTCGTAGAACTCGTGGATGAGCCGGTAACTGGGATCCTCAGCTTCTGGGATGACCGGGATCCCCCGTAGAGGCTGGGGATGCAAGCACACCCAAGCATAGCCATAGCGGGCCTGGCAGAGATAGGCGGGAATGCGGTAGCTCTCTGGGATGCGGGCCTGATCCGGCAGTTGCGGCACTTTGACACAGGCTCCCGTGCCATCGAACTCCCACCCATGGTAGGGGCAGCGGATATGGCCATCACAGACGATTCCCTTGGACAATTGGGCCGACCGATGACAGCAGCGATCTGCAACTGCCTGGGGCTGTCCGGCTTTGTCCAGCCAAAGGACGATCCTCTCTCCCAGCAGCTCAAAAGGTTGCGGGGATCCCTGCTCCAATCGGCTGAGGGGCATCACCGGGTACCAAAAGCGCCGAAAGACAGGATGCTGGGTCACCAACATGGCAAAACCATCTTTATCGTATGGCCGGATTCTGTATAGCAAATTCGTGAATTCGGTTCCGTAGCCCGCGCCACAATCTCTATTTGGGGATCTTGCAGATCTGGGCAAACTCATTCCCAGGGGAGCTCAACTCATGGGGAAACCCTAGAACCTCTGGTACGGTAAAGATACTGATCTTGCGTTTGAGTTTCCAGAGGGATCCCTTGACCTCAACTTTGCCTTCTCAGACCCTCTTGCAGGCTCTGTACACCCCTTCCCCTGCTTGGGATGCCATCGTCATCGGTGCTGGGATCGGGGGATTGGTCGCGGCCAGCCAGTTGGCTGCCAAAGGATACCGTGTGCTGGTGCTGGAAAAATACCTCATTCCAGGGGGCAGTGCCGGCTACTTTGAGCGTCCGGATCCCTTAGGCAACGGGATCTACCGCTTTGACGTGGGCGCTTCCATGATCTTTGGATTGGGCACCCAAGGCACCACTAACTTGCTGACACGGGCTTTGGCAGCGGTGGGCCAGTCCATAGACTCTATCCCCGATCCGGTGCAGATTGCCTACCACCTGCCCAAGGGGCTGAATCCCCGAGTACACCGGGA
The DNA here is from genome assembly GCF_000013225.1 of Synechococcus sp. JA-2-3B'a(2-13). NCBI lineage: Bacteria > Bacillati > Cyanobacteriota > Cyanophyceae > Synechococcales > Synechococcaceae > Synechococcus > Synechococcus sp. JA-2-3B'a(2-13). The sequence continues at coordinate 1,360,818 of NC_007776.1, read as the reverse complement.
TTACGAGCAGTTTTTGCAGGAGCTATCCGGCTACTTTCCCCAGGAAGCCGCCGGCATTCGCCGGTTCTACGACAGCCTGTGGCCCATCTTCAACAGCCTCAACGCCATGGAGCTGCTCTCGTTGGAGGAGTGGGGCTATCTATTTCGTTCTTTTGTGGGCAATCCCCTCGGCTGCCTGACCTTGGCGCGCTATTTGCCGGTGAATGTGGGCCAGGTGGCGCGGCGCTGTCTGCGGGATCCGGATTTGCTGCGCTTTGTGGATATGGAGTGCTACTGCTGGTCGGTGGTGCCGGCGGATCGCACGCCCATCATCAATGCCGGGATGGTGTTTTGTGACCGACACTACGGCGGTGTCAACTATCCCAAAGGGGGGGTGGGGCAGATCGCCCAAAAGCTGGCCCAGGGACTAGAGGCCCATGGCGGGCAGATCCGCTACAAAGCACCCGTGCGGCGGATCCTGGAAGAAAGAGGTCGGGCGGTGGGCGTAGAGCTGGCCAGCGGGGAAAAGCTCTTTGCCCGCACGATCATCTCCAATGCCACCCGCTGGGACACCTTTGAGCGCCTATGGCCGGGATCCCTGCCCAGGGCGGAGCGGCAGTGGCAAAAACGCTACCAGCAATCCCCTAGCTTTTTAAGCTTGCACCTGGGGGTGCGGGCCGAGGCCCTGGCCGGCGAACGCTATTGTCACCACATTCTCCTGGAAGACTGGGATCAGATGGAGGCTGAGCAGGGCACCCTTTTTGTCTCCATCCCCACCCTGTTGGATCCCGACCTGGCTCCCCCGGGCCGCCACATTGTTCATGCCTTTACCCCCAGTTGGATATCCACCTGGCAAGGGTTAAGCCCAAGCCAGTACCAGACCCAGAAACAGCAAGCCGCCGACCGCCTCATCCGCCGCCTGGAGGCCCTTTGGCCCCAACTGGGATCCCACATTGAACTGAAGGAGATAGGCACCCCCCGCACCCACCGCCGCTTTTTGAGCCGCAGCAACGGCACCTATGGGCCTATCCCCAGCCGGGATCCCTGGGGCTTGCTGGGCATGCCCTTCAATCGCACCGCCATCCCCAACCTGTATTGTGTGGGGGATAGCACCTTCCCCGGCCAAGGGCTCAATGCCGTTGCCTTCTCCGGCTTTGCCTGCGCCCACCGAGTGGCAGCGGATTTGGTTTAGGTTGCCCTTATCCTTGCTACTCCCTTCTCCCTCTGGGAGAGGGGCAGGGGATGAGGGTTGAGCGGCGCAGAGGGTTTGGGAGGCAGTTGATGGTCAATTCAAACAACAATGAGACGCTAGCCAGTAAGATAGCGTCCGTTCCCGAAAGCAGGCTGTAGGCCTTTGAATCAGGACATTGTCCAGAATCAACACAGATGTCCTCTTCAAACTCGGTATTCAGCTAGAAATCGCAGGAGCCCCGCACTGTACCCGTAGGGTCACTGCCGGGAGGAATGCGCTTTGATGAAGTACAATGAACTTATGAGCCAAGTCCTGACCATATCCTGCAAGCTCAAGGTGTCCCCGTCGCAAGCCGCCAAATTGGACGCGACTTTGGAGGCTTTTGGCCAAGCCTTGAATTGGGTCAACCAGAACACGCCGGAGAAGATCGTCAACGCGGTCAAGCTGCAATCCCTTTGCTACTACGAGATTCGAGCCCGGTTTGGCTTGTCCAGTAACTTGGCAAGGACTACGTCCCGCTTACGCGACCAACAGGTGTGCAGACGGGTAGCGGGTTCCCGCAAAGTGGCTAAGCAGAAAAAGCGTCCCGTCAAGGAGTTTGAGAGCGGCTTTGTTACCTACGACGCTCGCATCTTTTCGTTCCGTCAAAAAGACTGGACGGTGTCGCTGACCACGGTGGAAGGGAGAGAACGCTTTGAACTGGCCATTGGCAACTACCAGCGTGGGATGCTGGCTGGTTCCAACCCCAAATCTGCCACCCTGGTCAAGCGCAAAGATGGCTCCTACTACATCCAGATTTGCGTAGAGAAAAAACCACCCAAGCAACAAGATACCGACAAGGTGATCGGGGTGGATTTGGGAAGGATAGATATCGCTCATACCTCAGAGGGGAAGAACTGGAATGGACAGCAGTTAAACAAGGTACGAGACCACTACTCCCGGTTGAGGGCGGTACTCCAACGCAAAGCCAGTAAGGGCACACGCAGTTCGCGGCGCAGATGCCGTCAACTGCTGCAACGGCTGTCTGGCAAGGAGAGGCGCTTTCAGGCGTGGGTCAATCATCGAATCTCCAAAGCTATTGTCTCTAGGGCAAAGACCACAAACAGCGCTATTGCCCTGGAAGACCTGACAGGGATCCGGGAAAGGGTCAATCAACAGCCGCGCAACAAGGCCGAACGGCGCAGAACCAACAGTTGGGCGTTCTACCAGCTACGCCAGTTTCTGGAATACAAGGCGAGAGTTGCAGGGGTTTCTCTGGTTCTTGTGCCGCCTGCCTACACGTCGCAGACCTGTCACAAGTGTTTACACATCCATCCCGATCCTGCGCAATCCTACCGCAGTGGTAAGTCGTTCAAGTGTGGGCACTGTGGATGGGAAGGAGATGCGGACTTGAATGGTGCAAACGTAATTGCGCTCTTGGGGGCTGCCGTAAACCAGCCTAGAGGTTCGGGCCTGTTTTGTTCTCTGGTAGAGCAGAGCAGGCTCAGGGCTACTGAAAGCCCGCTCCGTACCGCTTAGCGGTCGGAGCCGGGTAGTTTACTATCTCTCCAGCCACCCCTCAAATCCTTATTGGCTATAGTTGCGGCTGTCCGGAAGTGATAGCAGCAGACTTGCTGGACCTGCCGCGGCTGGAGCTGTATGTGGAAGAGGAGTTTGGGGATCCCTGTGCCCTGCTGCAGCAGAAGGGAGTGCCCGAGCGAATTCACGAGGTGAGAGGGGAGCCAGCCAGTTGGCCTAGTTTTGATGCTGTGGTGTGCACAGCTGAGGACTTGCAGCGGCTGGGGCGGCCTGTGAGGGCTAACTTTGCTTTTGTCTTGGCAGAGGACCACCAACTTCTTTTGGCCAATGCCAGTAAGTTAATGGAAGCAGTGTTGACTGGCTTTGACTTTGGCAAACTCAGGTTTTCGGTAAAGCTCTACCCAGACACCGTTTTTTACGAGAGGACGTATCTTAACTTTCCTGTGTTTCTGTCTAGCCAGGTGCAGACGGTTATCGACATCGGAGCTGGGGTAGGCCTTGGTAGCGTTTGTTTTCGGGGTTTCTGCCCTGAGGCGGCCATTCATTGTTTTGAGGTGGATCCCCTAGCTCTACACCTGCTGCAGCAGAATGCTCTTGGCCTGGGCAACTGCTTTGTGCATCCAGTGGGGCTGGCGGGGCAGAATAGCTGCAGAACTTGTCGGCTCTGGCCGGAGGATCCTCAGGCCGAGTGGGGAGTGGAGCAGGTGCTCCCTTTCCGGGAAGCCAGGGCAGCCCTCAAGGAGTTGGGTTTGGAGCCCATCGATGTGCTCAGGGTGGCTACAGGCGGGAATGAGGTGGAGGTGTTGACCAGCCTGCAAGAGCAGCTCGAAGACATCAAGGTGATTTACGTGGAGTTTACTTCTGAGCAAGACCGCAAGCAGATTGACCAGATGTTGGATCCTACCCATCTCCTCTGGCAGGAGGAAGTTTCTCAGGGTAACTACGGGTGCTTATGTTATCTGAATAGATGCATATTCTACGAAAGCAGTGGTAATCTTTAGGAAGCTCTGAGACTGATGAATCCTCGAGTTCTACTAGTTTGGATGACTCCACCTGATTATGTCCCACCTCTCACTCTTTCAGAGCGTCAAGTAACTCTATGTCCGAAAGGAAAGGTTAGAAGACAGATATTCGATTTTTTTAGTGTTCCAAAAAGCTTAGTTGAGTGTCCTGACAAAGACTTTGACCTCTATGAATTTGTCCAGTATTCAGATCAAGTCGAAGACAAAGAATTTGACTTGGTGATTGTCTGGACATCGAGTGTTGATCTGACTAGTCCTTTCAACACGAAAAAATTTGGCTGCCCAACTGTCTTGCTAGCCGGAGATACGCATCATCATGTGCTCCCTATCACCCACCTTCTAACTTACTGGGCCACTGAAGCCTTTGATTATATTGCCACCGCCTATGACCGACAGCACCTCCACTGGTTCGCAGCAGCAGGAGTTCAAAGGCTAGCTTGGCTGCCTTTCATTTCCGCTTGTCTCACCAGCTCCAGTTGGATAGAAAAGAAAGAAATTAGAGTTGCGTTTGTGGGTAACCTTAATTTTAACTCTTATCATTACAGACGTCTTAAGTTGATCATGTCCTTGAAAAAACTGGGTCTACCTCTACTTATAAAGACTCGAGTCCACAATCCTCAACTAATATTTGGTGGCTCGTTAATCTCTTTCAACTGCAGCCAAAATGGGGATCTGAACTTAAGGAACTTGGAAGTGATTTCTGCAGGGGGCTTTCTGCTCACTGACCAGCTCTCCTTCGCCTCAGGATTGGACGAACTTTTGGCGCCCGGCACCTACTGCGACACCTACAACTCCGAAGCCGAACTCCTGGAAAAAGTTCGCTACTACCTAGACCATCCCCAAGAAGCCATTCAAATTGCCCGCCGCGCTTACCACACCTTTGATGAAAAGTGGCATCCCCGCCACCGCATTCAGAACCTGCTGGACTGGGTGTTTGGGGGAGAGCTGCCGGAGCCCTTTCGTTACTCGCCCCGCTCTGATGTGCGCTACTTTGTCAGCACGGCCAGCTCTGCCTGGATAGACACACGACTAGGAATCTACGAGCCCATTCAAGAGCTGCATCGCGTGCAGGAGCGACTGAGGGTATTTGTTGGCCGAGGCTGTCCTGGGGTGATAGCCGCGGACTTGCTGGACTTGCCGCGGCTGGAGCTGTACGTGGAAGAGGGGTTTGGGGATCCCTGTGCCCTGCTGCAGCAGAAGGGAGTGCCCGAGCGAATTCACGAGGTGAGAGGAGAGCCAGCCAGTTGGCCCAGCTTTGATGCTGTGGTGTGCACAGCTGAGGACTTGCAGCGGCTGGGGCGGTCTGTGAGGGCTAACTTTGCTTTTGTCTTGGCAGAGGACCACCAACTTCTTTTGGCCAATGCCAGTAAGTTAATGGAAGCAGTGTTGACTGGCTTTGACTTTGGCAAACTCAGGTTTTCGGTAAAGCTCTACCCAGACACCGTTTTTTACGAGAGGACGTATCTTAACTTTCCTGTGTTTCTGTCTAGCCAGGTGCAGACGGTTATCGACATCGGAGCTGGGGTAGGCCTTGGTAGCGTTTGTTTTCGGGGTTTCTGCCCTGAGGCGGCCATTCATTGTTTTGAGGTGGATCCCTTGGCCTTGCACCTGCTGCAGCAGAATGCTCTTGGCCTGGGCAACTGCTTTGTGCATCCAGTGGGGCTGGCGGGGCAGGATAGTTGCAGAACTTGTCGGCTCTGGCCGGAGGATCCTCAGGCCGAGTGGGGAGTGGAGCAGGTGCTCCCTTTCCGGGAAGCCAGGGCAGCCCTCAAGGAGTTGGGTTTGGAGCCCATCGATGTGCTCAGGGTGGCTACAGGTGGAGAGGAGGTGGAGGTGTTGACCAGCCTGCAAGAGCAGCTCAAAGACATCAAGGTGATTTACGTGGAGTTTACTTCTGAGCAAGACCGCAAGCAGATTGACCAGATGTTGGACCCTACCCATCTCCTCTGGCAGGGAGAAATTGTAGCAGGCCAAAGAGGAGTCCTTTGCTATCTAAGCAGGGCTTGCTTTGTCGACAACAATTCAAGCCTTGGAGGAGAGACTTAAGGTTATGAACTCAACCATTATCGTTACGGCTGCTGACAGCAAGTTTTTTGAATTGGTTCAGGGGACCATTCTCTCCATCCGAGAAAAACCTCAGGGGCACTCTGTAGATATTGGATTCTTGGATGTAGGCTGTACACCGGAGCAGTTGCAATGGATAGGTCAGTACGTTGACCACATTGTTGAGCCAGATTGGGACTATGATATTCCCGACATTGATAGACAACCCAAGTATCTCAAGGCACTAGTTTGTAGGCCTTTCCTTCCTGAATACTTTCCAGGCTATGAAGTTTATATTTGGATTGATGCAGATGCTTGGGTGCAAGACTGGTCTGCAATTGAGCTTCTTACCCTGGGAGCAAGATACAAAAACCTTGCAGTTGTTCCTGAGTTGCTAAATACTCTCTTCGATCCCTATCCATTTTCGCATCAAGCTTTTCACCTCTCGGGATACATCAGGTGCTTTGGACATGTATATGACTTTGGACATGTATATAACCACCTATACATAAGACCAATTCTAAATGCTGGTGTATTCTCTGGAAGTAATTCCGGTATTCACTGGGTAGCATGGAAAAACAGACTGAGCCAAGCTATCTCTATGAGCCTCGATCTACTCTCACCTCCAGATCAGTATTCTCTAAACGTGGCTATTCATAATGACTTAGGGATAGATAACGTTCAAATTTTACCATTGTTTTGTAACTGGACAGTTCATAGTAAACTACCTCTATGGGATCCAAAAAGAAAGCTCTGGGTTGAGCCTTGGAAGCCTTACATCCCTTTAGGGATTCTACACATTACCTATAAAGCTAAGGATAGAAAAACTCATGTAGCTCATACTACCGATGGCTTCAAAGTTGAAGCCAGTCTTTGGTATCCTAGAAGCCATTCTTCTCCAATCAGAAGGTATGACTATGTATCAGCTAATCAAAAGAAAATATATCTCGACTACAGCTTCCCTCTAATGACTGCTATCGATCCAGGGCCTCAGCCCTGGCCTTATCTACGGAAAGAAGTTCCTCACCTTTGGACTGCGGATTTGCGTCAACCTACTATCGGCTTTGTTAGTCGAGACGAGGCTCATATTCTGTACAATACTGCCCTTAAGCTACAAGGAAAAAACGCCCTAGAGATCGGCTGTTGGCTAGGTTGGTCAACTGCGCACCTGGCGGCAGGAGGAGTTATTCTCGATGTGGTAGATCCTGCTCTGGCCGATCCCCAGATTTATGGAAGTGCGGATCAATCTCTTCGCTCGGCTGGAGTTCGCTCTAATGTCAATCTCTACCCTGGCTACAGCCCAGGGAAGGTGGAGGAGATTGCCCAGCAAGAGGATCGTCGCTGGTCTCTGATTTTCATCGATGGGAATCATGACTCACCAGCCCCCTTGCAGGATGCTCAAGTGGCAGAGCGCTATGCTGCTGAGGATGCCTTGATTCTGTTTCATGATCTAGCCTCGCCGGATGTGGCTGAAGGTTTGAATTACTTGAGAGACAGGGGCTGGAACACGATGATTTACCAGACCATGCAAATTATGGGAGTGGCCTGGCGAGGCAATGTCAAGCCCGTTGAGCATATTCCAGACCCTGCTGTGAATTGGACATTGCCAGAGCACCTCAAGGACTATCCGGTCTGTAACCTTGAGTTGTCTAGGGTGCTAGAGAAAGTTAAATCTTTTACCTTGCTGGGCTTTGAGCGTCTTTGGAGCCTTTATTCACTGGCTAAGCAGGTTTGTGAAGAAGACATTCCTGGGAACTTTGTAGAATGTGGTGTTTGCAGGGGTGGAAGCTCGGCTTTGCTGGCCTGGGTGATCAAGAACTACAGCCGTCGACCTCGCAAGCTATATGCTTTCGATACCTTCTCAGGTATGCCTGATCCAACAGAGGTGGATCGAGATTATCGAGGAGTTGCTGCCAACGATACGGGTTGTGGATCCGGTGCTTTAGCGGCACCCATTTCGGAGAACTTAGAGGTGATTGCCAGGGAACTAGGGGTCTGGGATCTCATTGTTCCTGTGCCAGGGCTTTTTGCTGACACCTTGCCTGTTTATCGAGAGCAGGTGAGCGAGATTGCCTTGCTGCATGCAGATGCAGACTGGTATCAGTCGACGATGGATATTTTCCGTCATCTCTACCATCAAGTTAACCCCAGGGGGTTTATCCAAGTTGATGACTACCACGACTGGCAAGAATGTGCAAAGGCTGTTCATGACTTCGAGCAGGAACTTGGAGTCTTCTTCCGGCTACACAGTGTAGCTGAGCCATATGGCTGGAAGCCAGATAGCGCAGAGGTGCAGGGTTGGCCTAGTGCTGTATGGCTAAGTCCCTCTGAGAACTGGCTGGTAATTACAGATGGTTCGATACAAACCTTCAAACCAGAAGGGATCCGTCTAAGCAAGATTAACGTGGGTCTTTTCCCCTACTGGGAGATGGAGACAGAGCAGCTTGTGCAAGAGTTGGAGGTTCTGTTGGAGTCAATTCTACGTAGCCCCAACCCAGAAGACTATGCCCTGATCTTCCTGGGAGACCCGGATCCGCAAGTGGCTAATCGAACCCTGGAGATAGCTGCGGGCAACGTAGTCCTCAAGCTCATGGAAGTAGGGCTGGAGCTAGGCAGAGAGCCATTCTCTTCTGTAGTGGCTGGGTTGAACCCCCATCAATGGGAGAGGCTGATTCCCCAACTGAACTATCGCTATCCTCTGAAGCACGAGCGCTTTCCTCAAGGCCTGCGGCTGGCTGTCCAGAGGTTGCCTGTGTTATAGGCACCTACTTTCTGCCTGGGGGCATGCCCTTGTTTTTTCTTCCTGATGGCTAAGATTGTTGTTGGAGGAAAATTAGGAGCTATGAACTCAACTATCATCGTTACAGGTGCTGACAGCAAGTTTTTTGAGTTAGTTCAGGGGACTATTCTCTCTATACGAGAGAAGCCGCAGGGAAGCTCTGTAGATATTGCGTTTCTCGATGTGGGTTGTACACCCGAGCAGCTAAAGTGGATAAGTCAGCATGTTGATTATATCGTTGAGCCAGGGTGGACTTATGACATTCCTGATATTGATAGGCAGCCCGGCTATCTTAAGGCGCAGTTGTGTAGACCTTTCATTGCTGATTACTTTCCAGGCTATGAAGTTTACATCTGGCTTGATGCAGATACCTGGGTACAAGATTGGTCTGCAATCGAGCTTTTTATCCTAGGAGCTAGGCACAAAGGCTTTGCAATCGCTATTGAGCCGTTAAATACTCTCTTTACTCCTTCGGTTTCTCTTCACGTAAGTTTTCTTTTTGCAAAATACTGGGACTACTTCCATCTCACGGACTGCACTCCAGAGCATAGCAACCTGCACCTGATGCCAGTCCTAAACACCGGTGCAATCTCTGGACGCAGTGACTCTTTCGTTTGGTCAAGATGGAAGTATAGACTAGGTCAATGTATTTCAAATCTATCTCGCGTTTTTAGAGGCCTTGATAAGCCTTACTACGGAGAGCAGCACGCTCTAAATGCGACGATCTATAGGGATTGTGGAATAGATATTGTTGAACTACTGCCTTCACACTGTCATTGGGCTTGCCACCAAAAACTGCCTCTATGGGATCCACAAAGGAAGCTCTGGGTAGATTGTTTTCCACCCCACAATCCAATAGGGATCATGCATCTTGCAGGTGATGCTAAGCTAGCACCAACTCACATTGCACTTACAACTGAGGGCTTTAAGGTTGAAGTCAGCCTTCGGTATCCAGGCCCAGTAGCTAACCCAGCTAGGAGGTACGACTACGTAGCGGCTAGCCTCAGAAGAATACATCTTGACCATAGCTTTCCTTTAATGATTGCGGCCGAGCCAAGCTCTCACCCCTGGCCTTATCTACGGAAAGAAGTTCCACATCTTTGGTACGCAGATCAACGCAAGCCTGGTATTGGCTTTGTCAGTCGAGATGAAGCCCACATTCTTTATAACACTGCCCTTAAGCTACAAGGAAAAAACGCTTTGGAGATTGGGTGTTGGTTAGGTTGGTCAACTGCGCACCTGGCGGCAGGAGGAGTTATTCTCGATGTGGTAGATCCTGCTCTGGCCGATCCCCAGATTTATGGAAGTGTGGATCAATCTCTTCGCTCGGCTGGAGTTCGCTCTAATGTCAATCTCTACCCTGGCTACAGCCCAGGGAAGGTGGAGGAGATTGCCCAGCAAGAGGATTGTCGCTGGTCTCTGATTTTCATCGATGGGAATCATGACTCACCAGCCCCCTTGCAGGATGCTCAAGTGGCAGAGCGCTATGCTGCTGAGGATGCCTTGATTCTGTTTCATAATCTAGCCTCGCCGGATGTGGCTGAAGGTTTGAATTACTTGAGAGACAGGGGCTGGAACACGATGATTTACCAGACCATGCAAATTATGGGAGTGGCCTGGCGAGGCAATGTCAAGCCCGTTGAGCATATTCCAGACCCTGCTGTGAATTGGACATTGCCAGAGCACCTCAAGGACTATCCGGTCTGTAACCTTGAGTTGTCTAGGGTGCTAGAGAAAGTTAAATTTTTTACCTTGCTGGGCTTTGAGCGTCTTTGGAGCCTTTATTCACTGGCTAAGCAGGTTTGTGAAGAAGACATTCCTGGGAACTTTGTAGAATGTGGTGTTTGCAGGGGTGGAAGCTCAGCTTTGCTGGCCTGGGTGATTAAGAACTACAGCCGTCGACCTCGCAAGCTATATGCTTTCGATACCTTCTCAGGTATGCCTGATCCAACAGAGGTGGATCGAGATTATCGAGGAGTTGCTGCCAACGATACGGGTTGTGGATCCGGTGCTTTAGCGGCACCCATTTCGGAGAACTTAGAGGTGATTGCCAGGGAACTAGGGGTCTGGGATCTCATTGTTCCTGTGCCAGGGCTTTTTGCTGACACCTTGCCTGTTTATCGAGAGCAGGTGAGCGAGATTGCCTTGCTGCATGCAGATGCAGACTGGTATCAGTCGACGATGGATATTTTCCGTCATCTCTACCATCAAGTTAACCCCAGGGGGTTTATCCAAGTTGATGACTACCACGACTGGCAAGGATGTTGCAAAGCTGTTCATGACTTCGAGCAGGAAATCAGAGCCTTTTTTCAGCTCCATAGTGTCGATTACTCAGGAGTTTGGCTGAGTCCTTCAGAAAACCTGGTAGTGATGAGAGATAGCCTAACAGAAACCTCCAAACCACAAGGGATCCGCCTGAGCAAGATCAACGTGGGCCTTTTCCCCTACTGGGAAATGGAGACAGAGCAGCTTATCCAAGAACTGGAGGGCTTGCTGGAGCCAATTCTGCGCAGTCCTCAGCCAGAAGACTATGCTCTGATCTTCCTAGGGGATCCGGATCCGCAACTGGCCAATCAAACTCTGGAGATAGCTGCAGGCAACATAGCTCTCAGGCTCATGGAAGAGGGGTTAGAGCTCAGTAGAGAGCCGTTCTGTTCAGTGGTAGCTGGCTTGAACCCCTATCAATGGGAGAGACTTATTCCCCAACTCAACTATCGCTATCTCTTGAAGCGGGAGCGCTTTCCCAAGGGATTACGGCCTGCTATTCAAAAGCTACCTGTGTTGCTGTTGGCCTCCTAGGGATCCATCTGTTGTCTTGAGTTACTTGGCTGTCTACAGGGCGTCTGGATCTACCCCTAGCTCTCGTAGCTTCCGGGCCAGGCGCCCTGCCCGTTGTTCGGCCTGCTCAGCCCTTTGCCGCTCCAGTTCGGCCTCGGTGGGTACCAGTTCCCCAGCAGCAGTGGCCCAGCGAATCCAGGTGGCCTCGATGTCCCGAAACCTGCCCTCCCACTTCACTAGGTACAATCCCAAAACCTCGCTCGGCAAGCAACCCTCGGCATCCTCTTTAATCGGCTCATAGCGGTCGCCCCTCAGCCGAAACCCCGCCCAGTCTTCTGGATCAAACGGGTCAAACCAAAAGTACTCCGGCACCCGGATAATCTGCTCATAAAGTTGCTTTTTGCTTGTCTTGTCCTCCTGGGCAGTGCTGGGAAAAACAAGCTCAATCACCACGTCCGGCCCTTTGCCCTGCTCCCAAATCACCCAGCTTTTGCGCTCGCCTTTAGGCACGCCCAACACCACAAAATAATCCGGCCCTTTGAAATTGCGGCCGCTGGTCTGCTCCAAGCTGTAGTAGAGAAACATATTGCCACCGACAAAGCCATCAGGGCGCTGCTGCAACCAGGTTTGGGTAGTGGAGATGAGCAAGTCCATCTGGCACCTGTGCCGCCAGCTTTCCATAGGTTCGCCGTCGTCGTAGGGGAGCTCGTCTTGGGTGGGGGGCAACTCGGGTAGATAAACCGGATCCAGCACCTCAGTAATTGGGTTCGGGTTAGCTTATGGGGGTGTGGGGGTAGCTAAGCCCCGCACTGTACCCGTAGGGTCAGTGCCGGGATACAGATACCCCCACATGGTGTATGATAGGAGTAGTTGCACAAAACGGCTTTTGCCGGAATCTGGTGCAACTACGCGGTAGGACATTCCGTGTCTGCTCGTGGAGGGTTCTTGCGTAGGCTCCCCGATGAAGCGAGAAGCCCGCTCCGTACTGCCAGCAGTCGGGGTCGGGAGTATGTCACTCATTGCCAGTTCTCCTCTCTTTACCCTTACAAGGTATCGGGATCCACCCCCAGCTCCCGCAGCTTCTGGGCCAGGCGCTCTGCTCGCTGTCGCTCTTGCTCAGCCCTTTGCCGCTCCAGTTCGGCCTCGGTGGGCACCAATTCCCCAGAAGCAGTGGCCCAGCAAACCCACGCGGCCTCAATGTCTGGAAACCTTCCCCCATCTCATTGTTGCCAGCAAAGCAGCTGGGGCGCTGCTGCGACCAGGCTTGGGTAACGCAGATGAGTGAGTCCATTTGGCACTTGCGCTGCCAGCTTTCCGCGAATGCACCGTCTAACTTGGTAGGTGTGTAGGTATAATCAGCACTTGGCTCCTGACTTTGCCATTATGGATGCACGTAGGGCAGGATAGTGCAAAACTAGCCCTCTTTGTAGCCTGGGCAGAAGTTACACTTTGTCAGCAGCACTGATTAGAAGGACGAGCTATGGAAAATTCCAACAAAGAAACTCTGCAACCGCGAGTTCTCCTGAGCTGGCCAGTTGCGCCAGACTACATCCCACCGCCGCAGCTTTCAGATCGGCAAGTAACTGTCTGTCCCAAAAAAAGAGTGGGGGGCTGTGGACTAGGCTATGTCAACCGTCGTGAAGGCTTGGTGGAGTGTCCGGAAGGAGATTATGACCTCTATGACTTTGTCCAGCAGTCTGAGCAGATTGTGGATAAAGAGTTTGACTTGGTGATTGTACTAGCTTCCAGCTGCGACTACAGCAACCCCTTCAACACGAAAAAATTTGGCTGTCCAACCGTCTTACTAGCCGGAGATACGCATCATCGCCACTTCCCCATCCAACATCTTTTGGCCTACTGGGGCGTTGAAGCCTTTGATTATGTTGTTACTGCTCACAACCGCCAGCACCTGCACTGGTTTGCCGCGGCGGGCGCGGAAAACCTGGCCTGGCTACCTCTCATCTTCATGCATACGGTTGTCCACAAGTGGGTAGAAGCAAGAGAAAGCCAAGTTGTCTTTATTGGCCATCAGGGATCCGGGCATCCCAGACGTTCCCGTCTGGTCGAAGCCATAAAGAGGGCACACTTGCCCATTCTTGCCAAAACTGCCAACCGTCAAGAGGCAGCCCGCCTATTTGCCGAATCGCTGATTTCGTTTAACTGCAGCCTGAATGGGGATCTGAACCTTAGGAACCTGGAAGTGATTTCTGCGGGTGGCTTTTTGCTGACAGACAAGCTCTCCTTTGCATCCGGCTTTGATGAGTATCTGAGCCCCGGCTTATACTGCGACGTCTATAGTTCTGAGCTGGAGCTAGTTGAGAAAATCAAGTTTTACCTAGAAAATCCAGGGCTGGCTCTAGAGATAGCTAAAAGAGCTTATGAAAAGTTTCTTGTGGACTGGCATCCCAAGCATCGGATAGCCGATCTGATGAATTGGGTTTTCAAGGGAGAGCTACCCAACTTTTACGCAGCTAAGTCCGATCCCAGATTTTTCATTAGCACTGCCTACAGAGATCTTGTCAATACACGCCTTGCTATCTACGAACCTGTTCAGGAGTTACACCGTGTAGAGGAGCAACTTAAGGTACTGGTTAGCAAAGACTGCCCAGTAGCAGTTGTGGCAGATCTCCTGGATCTGCCGAGACTAGAAGTCTATGTTGAGGCCGGGTTCCCAGTGTCTGAGCTTCCCAAGGACGAGAGGGTCGTTTCCAGAGTACATGTCTGGGAGGAAGAGTCCAGCCACTTAGGTACTGCGACTTGGGATGTTCTGATTGCCAGATCCAACAGCCATCTTACTTCTCGACTCCTGCCCTACTTAAAATTTGTTTTTGTCCTTGATGAACAAAATCAATTGGTGTTCTCGAACGCAACAAAGTTAGCGAACGTTGAAAGAGTTCCCTTGGGCGTGAATAGAGCGGATGGATCTTCTTGGACACTACATCTCAATTTTTATAGGGAGGAAGAAGACGCAGCGCTATTCACGACTGACGAAATCTTTAGTAAGCAGTCATATCCTTTTTTAAACTTCGTCGATGGCGTATCAATAATTGTTGATGTAGGAGCAAACATAGGCATCGCAAGCGCCTACTTTCGAATGCTTTATCCAAATGCTACTATTCTTTGCTTCGAGCCTGACCCTGTAGCTCTTCACTTGCTGAAGCTAAACAGCCTAGAGATAGGCGGCTGCACTGTATACCCTTTTGGGCTGTACAGTGATGATATCACCAAGACTTTCTACAGTAGTCTTGTATCGTCCCTTTGTAGTTCGATACACAAGAACCAACATGGTGACTTTCCAAGAGTTGTACAGCTTGTAAAGGCAAGCTCATTCCTAGGCTCATTTCTAAAGAGTGCTGGCGCTTACAACATCGATATTCTCAAGATAGATGCTGAAGGTAGTGAGACCCAAGTATTAAAGGATTTGTTCGAAATTCTAGTCGACATTAAGATAATATACCTAGAGTTTCACTCTGAAGAAGATAGACGATTAATAGACCAGATCCTATGCCCTACCCATGTTTTGTACAAGGGAAACATAGTTCACACACATAGAGGTACTCTTTGCTACTTGAGTAGAAGGTATATCCTTCATGACGTTTCAATAGAACCTCTTCGGTCAAAAGTTCTCCCAGTCAGTAGCTAAGGCCACTGGGGAAGTTGACAAAGGAGGTTCTAGCTAGAGCATGTAGTTTCAGGATCGACGCCCACTTCGAGCATTTTTGCGTTGGGGGCTCTATCCGTGCTGTTCTGTTCCAGCTTGGCCACACGAGCTTCCAGCTTGCGCAAGGTACGTTGCAGCTCAGGCAAGTGCCGCTGGACGGCCATGCTCTTGCGCCATTCGGCAATGGGTTGGTGGGGGTAGCCGGCCACCGTTTGACCGGCGGGGACGTCGCTGGTTACTCCTGTCTGGGCAGCCACGCGTACGCCATCGCCAATATGCAGGTGCCCAGCCAGGCCGCATTGCCCGGCCAAGATGACGTGGTGGCCCAACTGGGTGCTGCCGGCAATGCCCACCTGAGCCACGATCAGGCAGTGGGATCCGGTGCGCACGCCGTGGCCAATTTGCACCAGATTGTCGATCTTGGTGCCGCGGCCAATACGGGTCTCGCCAACGGCGGCCCGGTCAATGGTGGTGTTGCTGCCTACCTCCACGTTGTCTTCCAGCACCACTCGGCCCGCCTGCAGCATGCGCCGCCAGGAGCCATCTGCCAGAGGAATGTGGCCAAAGCCGTCGTCGCCAATGACAGCGCCGCTGTGGATGAGGCAATCATCCCCAATCTCCGTGCGCTCGTGAATAACGCAGTTGGCGAAAAGCTGACACCGGGATCCAATCCGCACGTGGGGATAGATGGTGACATTGGGGTGAATTTGGGTGTGGTCGCCAATTTTCACTCCCTCCATCACCACTGCGTGCGGCCCGATGGCCACCCCCTCCCCCAGCTCGACGCTGGGATCGATCACAGCGGTGGGGTGGATGCCAACGGGCAGGCGGTAGGGTTGGTAGAACAGCTCAATGGCCTGGGCAAAGAGCAGACGGGGATCCCTGCCCCGCAAGCAGGCAATGGAACAGGGCAAAGCCAGCCCTTCCTCCACGATGACGGCGCTGGCCTGGGTTTGCTCCAAGAGAGGTAGGTAGCGGGCCTCGCTGAGAAAGCTCAGCTCCCCTGGGCGAGCCTCCGCCAGGCTGGCCACGCTGTGAATTTCCAGGGTGGGATCCCCCTCGTAGGCACACCCCAATTTTTGGGCAATTTCCTGTAGCTGCATTGGGGTTGACATCCTGATACATTTACGCTGAACACTGCTGAACATCACTGTTCAACTATGCAGCGATAGCATTCTGTTTGTTTCCAAACAGAATGGCGGTATCCCGCAAAGCTTTGAGTAGAATACCCAAAGCGCAGTTTCCGTGTCGTCTTACTACCAATTTTCTGCTTTGCTTTGGCTACCATGTTGGCAGACTCGAAAGTAAACAGAAAGATCAACTGGTAGTAATCCGTACTGAACATGTTATACATTATTTTCAGTATAGTTGAGCTTATTATTGACTAGAGTCATGCTCTACGATTGCGGCAGCCGCACGTCCATCACGGTGCCGCGCAAGTTGTAGCCAAAGGTCTCTAGCTCTAGGGGAACACCGATTTTGACGCGATTGTTGCCCAGGACGATGCCATTCTCCGTCCGCTGGCCGCGCCCTCGCAAGGTAAACACCAGATCGAGGCGATAGGCTTCGGGATCGGGCAAGTTCTGCACCCGCCCATCGGGGAAAACCACCGGCACCGTGCGGCTGACATTTTCCACTCGCACCACCTCCACCTGGCCGTAGGGCTGGTTGCGGATGATCAGGTCAGCCTTCTGCCCCGCCTGAAAAGGTTCCGTAGAGCGGCTGCTGACCCCGCGCACAATCATGTCCACTTCCACCGGCAGCGTGGGGCCACCTCCCACCTGGACGACACTGCCCGCCTGCCGACCCGGAAAGAACAAGACGGCGACAATGGCCACCACCACAATTGCCAGAGCTCCCAGATCCAAGAGGCTGACCTTTCCCAAAAGCCGCCCCTGCTCGTCAATGAGCCGCATATCACCTCTCCTCGCACACCCTGTCTTGATTCTAGGCAGGTTTGTTCTCCAAGTGGCTTTCCCGCTCTAGGGGATCCAGGCTAGGGCGCTGCTGCCCAGCGGTAGGCGGCGTTCCCGCCAGCGGTGCGAACCACTTTGTCCATCAGGAATGGGCAGCCCGTCCTGCAAATCCACCAACCACACTTGCGAGGCCATGATGGCTTGCCCGCTACGGCTAAGGGGAGCCGAGGGATCCGGGATCCCTGGGAACGGTTCCAAGAGCGTGTAGGCCAGCATGCGTCCATCCGGGGAAATGCTGAAGTCCAGATCGACGGGATAGGTGGCTCGAACCACCTCTATGGCGTTGCCTGCTTCAGTGCCGAGCGTTATCGCCAGCAGGCGGGGCGACTCGGTGTAGCTGGGGGAGTCCATCGCGACCTCGCCAACAGAATAATGCTCCGCACCGCTAACGTGAGAGACCTCACTGACCAAGGCGTAGAAGATGGGCGCCCGAGGGGAAAAAGCCCCTTTCAGGATGGATCCCTGGGTTCTCAAAATCTCCTCGCTGTTGCCGGTATTGCTGACGATGGAGAGGCTGCGGGTGTAGTCGGGATTGAAGCGCAGCAAAGCCCCGAAAGCCCCATCGGGGCGGATGGCTAAGGTTTGGCCGAACTGGGCTAGAAAGCTCTCCGCTGCCGCCCGTGGATGCAAGGGTACGATCCCCACCCCCTGTCCCTGCGAGATGAGCAGGCTGCTCTCATCGGGGCTGATGAAAAAATCTCCCCCCACCGCCGTATCCAGCTCTAGACGTTCAAAGGGATCCCGGCTCGTTTTCTGGATCCACAGCTCCGTCTGGACGGCAGCCATGGGATCCCGTTGCAGCGGGATCCGCTCTGCCACCACCAGTTCCCCCGTCGGCGAGACTTGGAAGCGCAGGTTTTGGTAACCCTGATGATCCAGCAGCAACCGCGAAGACAGATCCTCCAGATCCAGCCGGTACAGATCCTGGTGCTGTAGGTTGGTGGCCGTGGCGAAATAGTACACGAAGCGGCCATCAGCACTGGGCTGCATTTGGGTTACCTTGACCCCAGCTGGAGTCAGCAGAGTAGCGGCTCCCGTCTCCAGGTTGAACAGAAACAGTCGCCCTCGCTGGGCAGGTTCGGTGCTGATCCCCAGCAACTGCCGATCCGGCGTGCGGAATTCCCCCTCAAAGGGCTGGGCCATGGGCTGGCCCCGTTCATCCACGGCTGCCTGCAGGCGCACCCGGTAGGTCTGGCCGTAAGGGGCTGGTTCTGTCAGCGTCCAAAAAAAGCGGCGACCCAGCTTGCGCATTCGGCCTGGCAGAGGGGGCTGGATCTCCAAATGCTCTTCAACACTGACGGGATCCATCGGGCGGTTGAAGGTGAGCACCATCTGCACTTCTTGCGCCCCCACCCGTTGCTGTTGCCAGTTAAAGTCCCGCACGTAAGGAGCTGTGTGGTTGCCCAACACCACCAGGATCACCCCGATGGCCAGGTTGCAGAGGGTAATCCGGGCAACCCAGCGATCCAGAGGCTGTGGGAACCACCGCGTCAGGGTTGCGCGCCAGTAAGATCCCGACCGGGCAGACATCTGACTCATAGGTTACAAACAACAGACAGGTATGGGCAGCCAGAACTTGGGGAGCATGACTCTAGTCAATAATAAGCTCAACTATACTGAAAATAATGTATAATGTGTTCAGTACGGATTACTACCAGTTGATCTTTCTGTTTACTTTCGAGTCTGCCAACATGGTAGCCAAAGCAAAGCAGAAAATTGGTAGTAAGACGACACGGAAACTGCGCTTTGGGTATTCTACTCAAAGCTTTGCGGGATACCGCCATTCTGTTTGGAAACAAACAGAATGCTATCGCTGCATAGTTGAACAGTGATGTTCAGCAGTGTTCAGCGTAAATGTATCAGCTGCCTATTGCAGCATCAAAAAAAGAAAGTCTTCTAGGTTGGTTAGGAAGGTCAGCACCTCAGCGGTTGTTCGTTCTTCATCTGGGGATCCCAACTGGACGGCCTGTTGAATCAGCTCTCGAACCGGCGTTGGTCCTTGAAGCAGTGGCGCCAACCAGCTCACGTTCTCGGCAGGGATGCTGATCCGCCCGTGGGTGGCCCCTGTCCACTGCATTTCGTAGGGCCGCTTCTCTTGCAGGGCTTTGCTGTACTCCTGGCGAAAGCGGGGGTTGTCCATCAACAGGGGATTGAATTGTACGGATCCCGACAGCCAATCTTCGTCACTCCAAGGCAGCACCGGCGAAGAGCCGGCATGCTCCGCCCAAAAGTCGATGAGGCGATGGACAGGGCGAAGGAGTTCATACAGATGCAGCCGCTCCATGATGCTGAGGGTTGCCAACCGCTGCCGCACAAACTCAGGCACCTCTTTAAACAAAGACTCCACCGACCAGTCGGGCCTATCCACCAAGCTCAAAAAGCTCAACCCCGCCTGCTGCAACATGCGAAACAGGTCGGGGATCGTGAACCCTTTGTCGTTGGAGAGTAGGTAATTATTCATAATGGCCGCATCTTCGGCATAGTTGGCCGGGTTCCAGAGCACCGCCTGGGCCACTTCTTCTCGCAGGGATCCCATGAACTCCCGCACATTCTTGGCCCCTACTGCTGGCGGAACGTCAAATTGCCCCACCTTTTGCAACCCCTCTTGCAGGCGGAAAAACACCTGCCGTTGGTAGCGGCTGTGGAGATTGGCCCGGATGATGCCATCGGGCTTGAGGACATTTTTCATGGCCCGCAGGCCCTCGGTGGGATCCTCCAGCAAATACAAAACATCATTGAGGCTAATGAAATCAAACTGGATCCCCAGACGCTCCAGCTCCAGCAGATTGAGGACATAAAACTCGGCATCTGCGAAGCCGTGGTGGCGCAGGCGTTCCTCGGTAAGCTTGACCGAAGCCGGAGACAGATCACAGGCAACAATCTGGGCCCCTGGATTGGCCTCGGCCATCATCAACGTTTCCCAGCCGGAGCCACAGCCGGCATTCAACAACACCTTGCCCTCTGGCGGGACGATGGTATGGGTGCGCAGGTACTGAGCCGTGGTATAGCTCATCTTGAACATCTCCGGCAGGGCGTTGCGGGCCGTCTGCGAGAGGGGCACATTAGGGTAGGGCAGAGCCTCGTAAAGGCTCAAGGCTCGTTCCGAAGCGGAGAGGGCAGAGCTGGCCATAGGCAGGGGAAAGGCTCAACGGTTCAATTTATGATTGAGTGTAGCCCTGGTCGCGACAGCCTCAGGGATCCGCGAAGAACTTGCCATGACTGCTGCTTCCCTGCCCCGTCGCCGCTCTCGCTTCTCCCTGGCAGGCACTCTGGCCGCCGTTGGGGGAGCGTTTCTGTTTGGGATCCTGGTGGTGCGGCTGCAATTGCCGATGCTGGAGCGGATCAATCTGGGAGAATTGGAAAATGCCGAGGCCCGCAAAAACCGCAACATTGCCCTGGCCAATACGCTGGGGTGGCTGGGCTACCGCAACTTGGGGGCTTCCTGGCTGTGGCTGGAGCTGATCCAGTACTACGGGGATGCACCGGCTCGCACCCTGACTGGCTATGGCCTGGCCTACGACTACTTCGATCACATGCTGCGGCTGGATCCCCATTTCCTCTTGGGCTACCGGCTCTCTAGTTTGGTGTTGGCCTATCGGGCCGGCCAGCCGGAAAAAGCCGTCGAGATTTTGGATCGCGGCTTGCAGCAGTTCAACCCCCAAAACAACCCTGACGCCTGGCGACTCTACGTGGATCGTGCTCTACTTAACTTTATGTTTCTGGGGGACGCGGAAGCGGGCCGCACCGATTACTACCAAGCTGCTGCCTGGCGAGAGCAGGTGGGCCTGCCTGGAGATGAATTTCGCCAGTTGGGGGATAACATCGCCCGCAGTCCTCTCAGCCGCCGTTCCCAATTCGATGTTTGGCTGAGCGTGTTTAACTCCACCACCGACCGGGATACCCGCCTGTACGTCCTGGAACAACTGGTCCAGTTGGGTACCGTGCTGCAAACGCTGCCTACGGGGGAGATCGAGATCCTGCCCCCTCCTCTGCCCGACTTCCCCGACGAGGAACCCTATCGCTTGCGCCTGTGATTTGATCCGGGGGACAAAGATTGCGCCTTATGGCTGTGACGTTGCCCCAAAAGGTGAGCTAAACTCTAACCCAAATTAAGCCGACCCCACGAGCCGACTCTTCGAGAGCCGCAGCTTTTCGTGGGAGAGGTTCGCTTTTCCGACGTAGGGAGCAGCTGGCTCTGTTGCCTTTGCCAGGGAAGAGCAGCAGCCAGCCTCACGGCAATCCCCAAGGACGCTCTGGGATTCCGGTTGGTTCCCGAAACTTCCCTATCTTATTATTTCTTAACTTTTGTTCTTGTTCTGCACAATAGGAGTGACCCCCATGACCTCAAGAACTTCCCTTCTGATGACTGTGGCTGTCCTTTCGGGCAGTTGGCTTGTTCTTCCGGCGGCAGCACAATCTTCCGGGACGGCCCGGGTGCGGTCGGTGGTGGATGGGGATACCTTCTGGGCGGACTTGAACGGCAGGCCAACCCGTTTCCGTCTGGCCTATGTGGATGCGCCGGAGCTGACCCAAGGGCGCTGGGGGCGGCTATCCCAAGAGGCTCTGCAAAACTTGCTCCCGACGGGATCCCTGGTGCAGGTGGATACCCTCTATGTCACACCGGAAGGGCTTCACATTGCCCAGGTGTACAACGCCGATGGTTTGGTGAATTTGGAGATGTTGCGCCAGGGTCAGGCGGTGGTTTACGAGCGCTTTTTGCACGGGGCCAATCGGCAACGCTACCTAGAAGCTCAAGAGGCGGCCCAAGCGGCGCGGTTAGGCTTCTGGCAGCAACGCAATCCGGTGATGCCTTGGGAGTTTCGGGAGACGGCCACGCAAACCTCGGCCTTTGCGGGGGTCAATGTTTTGGATGGTTCTTTGATTCGTGAAAATCCGGCGGCAGCTGCGGGTGTGGGGATTGCTACTGCGGTGGTGATGGTGGGTCTGAGCAAGGTGCTGTGGAGAAAGCCCAGCCGACAGAGGGTGAGCATCCGGCAGATGGAGCGGGATCTGAAACAATTGCAGCGCAGCCTGACCACAACCCTGGCCAGTCGCAAGCAACTGGAACGGCGGTACGACGAAATTTTGCAAAAGGCCGAAGATTGGTTTGTCAGGGCTGAGAAAGCCAGCCAACAGAACCAGGATGACCTTGCCCGCGAGGCTTTGGTTCGGCGCAACCAGCACATGAGCGCAGCAGAAGCGGTTCGCAAATCTTTGGATGAAGTTGAAGCACAGGTGGCAACCCTTCGCGAAGGCATTTCCCGCCTGGAAAGCCAGATCTCGATGGCCAAGCTGGAGCGGGAGATGAACAACTGACGCGAACGCAACCATGCCCAACTCCTCTTTTGCGTCTTTTGCGCTAGAGGAGGGGATCTGCGCACTTGGGCTAAGGCAAGGAGGGGGGCAGGTTTTGCAGGATGGTGCGGACAACTGCTGCTGAGTTGAGCGCTGCTGTTTGAAAAAAGCTCAAGAAATCCGTATCGTCCCCTGCATCGCTGACCGAGCGCACCAGCAAACAAGGGATCCCGGCTTCTTGCGCTACTCGCACCACGGCTGCCCCCTCCATCTCCACCACCAAAGCGCCGGTGCGTTCTCGGATTTGTCGGCGTAGGTCTGCGTCGGCCACAAACACATCGCCGGTGGCCACCAAGCCTTGATGAATGACGGGATCCCGGCCTTGTAGGGGGTGGAGAGGGATCCGCTCGGGGTGGGCCACGATCAGGTCGTAGAGAGCGCTATCGGCCTCGGCCAGTGGGTGGCGCAGCTCTGGGATAAAGTCGATCCCCAAAACAAAGCCCTCTGGACGCCCGGTGCCGAAGTCGTGCTCGATCGCCGCATGGGCCAGCACCACATCTCCCATGTGCAGGTGATCGGCCAAGGCCCCGGCCACACCGGTAAAAATGATCCCCTGCAAAGGGAAATGGGCCACCAACAAAGCCGCTGTGGTTGCCGCCCGCACCTTGCCCACCCCACCTTGTACCACCACCACCGGTTGCCCCGCCAGGGATCCCTGGTGGAACTGTCGCCCCAGATGGGTATGGATGGAGCAGGTTTCCATTGCTGCGGTGAGCATGGCCACTTCCTCGGGCAGGGCTCCAAGAATGCCGATGGCTTTCTGGGGGGGATGAGATGGAGATTCCATAGAGCTTCCCTCAGGTTCTTCGAAAGACTTTTGAACAGGCTCTCTCTCCAGTTGGCGGGGGGGATCGCTTGCCCTCACCTGTCCGGCCACTTAGTGAACCATTGCCAACGGTTTCATTCTCGCCTGAGTTGAGGATCCCAAAGCGATGACCGGATAGGTCGGAGTCTTAGGCGGTATAGCGGTATAGTTGAGGTGGTTGGATAGGGAATAGGGGGAAGACCATGGTCTACAGTGAGCCGCTCATGAGCACCTTTAACCCTTCGCCAGAGGTTTTTCCAGAGTCCGTTCGCTACGTTGAGGTTGTCTCGGCGGTGGTTTCCAGCCTCAAGGAGGATGCCGCCTACGAGAACCACGAGCAAGGTCACACCTGGAAATTCACCTACGGCACGGCAGAAGTGTTCGTCCATCTGAGCGGCGAATCCCCAGAAGACACTCTTTTGGTATGGTCTCCCGTTCTCTCTCTGCCGGTGGCAGAACCGGCCAAGCTGATGCAGAAGCTCCTGGAGAAGAATTGGAGCGACACCCTAGAGGCGCGCTTTTGCATCTGGAACAACCAGGTGGTGCTGAACCACTACCGCACCTTGGAAGGGATCACAGCGGGCGAAATTTCCCGGGCCATCACCATTGTGGCCAGCTTGGCCGATGAATATGATGAGCCCCTCCAGGCGGAGTTCCCCAAAGTTTAAGGTCTGGCTTTGCCAGGATGGGATCCCAGGGATACTGGCTCCCCTACCGCGTGGCCTCTGGGGCCCGGCAAATGGAGCAGGATGCCTGGCTTCTGCAGCGGCTGCGCCATGACCCTCACCCCTGCCTGCGCTTTTATGGCTGGGATCAGCTTACCCTCTCGCTGGGACGGCACCAGGTTTGGCCAGATCCCCTGCCAGGGATCCCGATTGTGCGCCGACCCACGGGGGGAAGGGCGGTGCTCCATCAGGCGGCTGAGGATGCAGCAGAGCTGACCTACAGCTTGGTGTTGCCCCTTTCTTACTTGCAAGCCAGGTTGCCCAGTTTGCAGCGGGCCTGGGTGTACGACTTCTGTTGCCGCTTTTGGGTGCAGGGGTTGGCGGAGCTGGGCATTGCCATAGATGAGCCCGCTTTTGCTCACGGCCGAAGCCACCGGGATCCCGGCTACCGCAACAAGACCAGTTGCTTTGCCTCCCGTACCCGTGCTGACTTGAGCTGGCAGGGCAAAAAGCTGATGGGCAACGCCCAACTGTGGCAACCTTGGGGGATCCTGCAACAGGGATCCCTCCTATTGCAACCCAATCTAGAGCTGTGGGAACGGTATCTGCCCGGCTCGCAGGTGATTGGTATCTACGACATTTGCCCCACGGCGCCAGGGATCCCTGCTTTGATCGAACATTTTCTCCAGGCCGCCCGGGAGTGCTTTGAAGTGGAATGGCAAGAAGAAGCCTGGCTCCCTTGGCCGGACTGAGGGCCGGTTGCTGTTAACAATTACTAGCAACAAGAAGCGGCTTGTCTCAACCGTTCCCCAACTTCCCTCTCTCCCTGGGAAAAGGACTGCCAGTCTAGCCGAGACAGCTGTGCTAGAACCTAGGCAGCGCTCAGCCAGGTAAGCCATGCCGAAAGTTTGGGCGGCAGTTTTGCTAGTTGTATTCCTGCTGCCGCAGCCCGCTTGGGCCATTACCCTTGAACAAGTGCCCAACCCCCGCCGTCAGTATGGAGGGTGGGTTTCCGATACCGCCAACATCCTCAGCAGCAGCACCGAAAACGAGCTCAACCGTCTTATCACTCAGCTTGAGCAGCGCACCAGTGCCGAGATGGCAGTGGTTACCGTGCCGAATACTCAGGGATATGCAACACCAAAAGACTTCACCACGCAGCTATTTAACTACTGGGGGATCGGCAAGGCAGGCCAAAACAACGGGGTTTTGTTTCTCATCTCGGTAGGGGATCGGCGGGTGGAAATCGAAACGGGCAGGGGCCTGGTCGCTATCCTCCCCGACAGCCGAGTCCAGCAGATTATCGACCAGCAGATCCTGCCTCGGTTTCGCAATGGGGATTTCGATGGCGGCACTCTGGCGGGGGTGCGGCAGTTGACCTCGGTGTTGCAGGGCCAGCCCGTTGCCAATGTTCCTGCGGCAGCTTCTGGAGTTACCACCTCAACGATTGCAACTTCTTCTGGGGCAGTGGCCCAGGGCATTGATTCTTCCCTGGTGGAAGGGATCCTGCTGCTGCTGGGGATCATCATTTTGGGACTGGGGTGGCAGCGCTCTCGCATGCCCGTCTCTCTAAGGGCTGAGCGAGGGGGAAGACAAGTCCTCTCCCTGACACGCAGAGATCCAAGAACAGGTGCTGTGCTCTCTTCGGTTCAGAGCGACCCCATTCGTCTCTTCCTCTATTCGGGATCCCTCTGCCTTGGCGTGTTCCTAGGATTGTCCAGCGGCAACTGGCTGGGGTTCGCTCTGCCGGTTGTGGCTGCTATGGCCACTGACGGCACCTTGGGCCGGAAGCGTGGGATCCCTTTTCAGCCAGTGGTCTGTCAAGCCTGTGGTCGACCCATGCGCCCAATCCAGCCCCAGCTTCTGGATAAGTACCTTCCCCAAGAGCATCGCCTGGCCAGGAGCCGCGGCAGAGCTCGCTACTACGGCTGGTTTTGTCCTACCTGTCAAGGAATAGCTGTGGTTGTGCGCGAAGGCACGCTCTCCCGACACCTTTACTGCCCTCGGTGCCAAGCCCTCACCCTCGACCTCACCACACAGGTTCTCAGGGAAGCCACCTATTCCTCTAGCGGCTTGAAGCTGGAAATCCTGAGCTGTCCTATCTGCGGGTACCGCAGCGAGCGAGAGGTGGTCATCCCCGAGCTCAGCGACACAGACACAGATTCAGACTTCGGTGGAGATTCAGACTTCGGTGGCGGCAGCAGCGGAGGTGGCGGAGCGGGCGGCAGTTGGTGAGACCCAACTCTAGAGATTTCTCTATCGATCTGAAAAAGGAGTCGGGCTTCTCTTAAATCCGCCAGGACAGTACAGTGGTAAGGGAGCAGCAATAGAAACTGGCTAAGGACGGATCTCTCATGACCCTCGGAGAAGGCGTACAACTGGTTACGTTTGTGGTGCTATCGGCGATGGCCATTGGCTTCGCGCTAGGCGTGGTTTGGGCCCCCAGCATTGTCTATTCCGGTTTTCTGCTCGGGGGCGTTTTCCTGAGCATGGCCGGGTTGTATCTCCTCTTGAATGCCGATTTTGTGGCCGCAGCCCAAGTTCTGATCTACGTCGGCGCGGTTAATGTGTTGATCCTGTTTGCCATCATGTTGGTGAATCGGCGCTACAACTTTGCTCCTCTGAAGCTGGGCTGGCTGCGCAACGGAGTGACGGCGGTGGTCTGTTTGGGTCTGTTTGCCCTTCTAGCCGCGATGGCTTTGAACACCCCTTGGCCGCTGCAGCCGATCCAACCTTTGAGCAGTGTGTTGGTGATCGGCGGCCACTTCTTCAGCGATTATCTTCTGCCTTTTGAGCTGGCTTCTGTTTTGCTGCTGATGGCGTTGATTGGGGCCATTGTCTTGGCGCGGCGGGAGTTTGTTCTTCCCCAAGCCGGAGAAGGGGATCTGAGCTTGCTGGAGCGGGCCCGACCCCAGCTTGAATCAGAGTCAGAACGACCGGCAGAGCTGGTGAGCACCCGTTGAAGCTACCTGCTCTCGATCACAAAATCCAGAGTTTTCCCAGTGCCCTTCTCATTGCGTATCTACTGGAGCCTATCGCGATGTTGCAACTGCAGTTTTTCTTGGTGGTGGCAGCGGTTCTTTTTTGTATTGGCATCTACGGCCTGATCGTCAGCCGCAATGCGATTCGCGTCCTGATGTCGATTGAGCTGATGCTCAATGCGGTGAACCTGAACTTCATGGCTTTCTCCAACTTTGTCGATTCAGCGATGATTCGCGGCCAGGTGTTCTCGGTGTTTGTCATCACTGTGGCGGCTGCCGAGGCCGCAGTGGGCTTGGCCATCGTGCTGGGGATCTACCGCAACCGCGCCACTATCGATATGGAGAGCTTTAACTTGCTCAAGTGGTAGACTTTTTCGATTGTTTAGTTTGTATCAAGGCAAGACTGGCTAATTCAAGTGAAGGCCAGAATGCCTGAGTAGAGCAAAGCTCCCAAAACAGGCAGGAAAACCAGCAGACCCAGCCAGCGGGATTTATTCAGGCGGGGTGGAATGGCAAAGATCACCCAGATACCGAAGATCAAGTTGACTAGGGGAATGAAGAAGAGGATCACCCACCAGCCGGGTTTACCAGCAGCTCGACACATCACCCAGATGTTAGCAATCGGGATCCAAGCTAACCAAGCATTCGGCACGTTTAGCTTCTCTCCAATCACCATTAAGGTGTAGCTAAAGAAGGCGTAAAGGGCAACGGCAATCAGCCCTGGTAAAAGCTCATCCATCGTGACCCTCCCACATATTTGATATTTGCGAATGTCAACTCACTTGTCTCCAGCGTCTCTTTGGTGTCAGAGACAACCCTCGAATCTATACAGCTATAAGGCCAAACCGCAAGAAAACCAACTTTCCAAAGCTGTTCAGGAGCTACTCTGATCCCGCCCACAAAGTTAGCCAAAAGGGATCCCGTTGTCCAGACTTATCTGTCAAGTTTCATCAAGAATTCTGTCAAGTTTCATCAAGAATACAGATCTGACGAATAATCTCTCAAGCACGGGGGGGCAACGGCGGGCATTGGATCCCGGGAACCAGGGATTCCAGCAAGCCGCTACAGGCATCCCAGAGCAGCTCGATCACGTAATGGAATCCAGCCTCACCCCCGTAGGTCGTGTTGATCTTATGTTAGGATAGAGGGAATAATTTATAGAGGAAAGAGGATGAAGTTGGTTTTTTTAGATGAAAACAAATGGCAGAAGATATTGGCTTTTTTACAGACAGAAGAGAGAGTTAACATTGGGAAAGAAGCAAACTGCAAGCAGTTTATTGAAGCAGTTCTTTGGATAGCCCGTTCCGGTGCTCCTTGGCGCTACCTCCCAGAAGGATATGGCAAATGGTACACCATCTATCAAAGATTCCACCGGTGGAGTCGTTTTGGAGTGTGGGAACGGATGTTCAAGTATTTTATTGACGACCCTGATTTAGAGCATCTCATTATTGATTCAACCATGGTTCGAGCGCACTCCTGTGCTGCCGGAAAAAAGGGGAGCAAGCTTTGGGGAGAAGCCGAGGCGGATACAGCACCAAGATTCATGTGAGTGTAGATGGGTTGGGAAATCCGCTGGAATTGAGAATAACTGGCGGAGAAAAGAGCGATATTACTCAAGGGGAAGAATTGATAGAGGGCTGGCAGAGAAAGGATACCAAAGTAATTGGGGATAAAGGATATGATGCGGATAAGTTGATTGAGAAGATAGGGGAAGCTCAAGCGGTTATTCCGCCTAAAAGGAATAGAAAGACGCAGCGGCATTATGACAAGCATCTGTATAAAGAGAGGCATTTAATCGAATGCTTTTTTCATAAGTTAAAGCAGTACCGGCATCTATTTTCTCGTTTTGACAAATTGGCCAGGAACTTCTTGAGTTTTCTCTATCTCGTCAGTGCTCTCTTTTGGCTCAAATGAAAGATCAACACAACCTAGTTTGGAATGACTATGATTTGTAATTTTTTACAGAAAGAGGCGTTTTTCAAAAGCTGAGCTGGCACTTGTTCTCTCGTTTTAACAAGTTGGCCAGAAACTTCTTAAGCTTTCTCTACTCTGTAGGCACGCTCTTCTGGATCCAGCTGATCCAGCTAGACCAGGGCATGGGGTAAGACTACTCCAAGATCCTATTCTCCCTCGGGGGGTGCTGCCGCCTCAGAATCCAAAATGGCCCCTGCTCCGTAAGAGTCAATATCGATGGCCTGGGATCCACCGGCAGCCAACAGAGCCATCAGGGATCCCAACTGCCACCACACCAAGCCTGCCGTGCTCAACACTAGGATCCCACCGACGCAGGCGGCCAAGGCCATAGACAGGCCAAACACGTTCAGACACGCGGCCACAAACCCAGAGGTAAACAGGCAGCAGAGACTGTAGGTGAGGATCACCCCAGGAGTGCGGTAGCGAATTTGCGCTTGGCTATCCCGGTTGAGCTGCCAAAGGGCCACCTGGTATTCCAAATTGTCCTTGAAAATGATGCCAAAGATAACAGCAAAAAAGCTGAATAAGGCGATGGCAGAGTAAATGGGGGGATTGACGAAGGGATCAGAAAGGGATTCCATAGGGCTGACCTCGGTTTGGGATCCAAGTCCTTAGCTTAACACCTCTTAGCATCACAGAAGATGTCTAGCAGGTCAATGTCAACAACACAACCGATAACGCCAGACCCAGTTGGGTCATGATGAGAACTGGTCGGGTATCACCTCATCTGCAAAAGGGCTGTAATCTGAGATGGGGGCTAAGAGCAGTAGGATGTTCGACAAGGGGCTGTAGCTCAGATGGATAGAGCAAGCGCCTCCTAAGCGCTAGGTCGGCGGTTCAAGTCCGCCCAGTCCCGTCTCCTCAAGCCGCCAAATCTCGCCCAGGCAAGTCAATGATAAAGGTTGCAGGAGTTGTGCAGGTCGTAGCCAGAGACCAGAACCTCTTGCTGGCGATCCCCGAGGCCGATGTCACAGCGCAGGGGATTCCCACCAGCAGCTGTGTAGGTGTGAGACTCCGTCATCCAACGAATGCCGCTTGGGCCAGGTGTGGGAGGAACAACTTCGGGAAGACGGTAGTTGTAGGCTTGCCAGGGATCTTGCAGATAACGATCCCCGTGGATCCCTCCGAATTCAATATCGGCGTAGCCGGAGGGATAAACCGTAAAGTCCATGCGGAAGATTTCCGAAGCACGGCCAATGGTCGCCAAAGCTGTTTGGGCTTCAGCAACTCTGGAGCGGCGAATGTGGTTGAGCAGGTTGGGAATGGCCACCGCGCAGAGAGTACCGACAATCACGATGACCACCAGCAACTCGATCAATGTCATGCCACGAGGAGCCGCAGTGGCCAGACGAAAGAGGATTCTCCGGAGATACACTTCATGAGGGGAAAACCGACTCATAGCAGTTCCAGTCCCGCTTCGGGAGAAATCAGGCACTTAGCTAAACCCAAAGGAGCTTGCCCCAGTATTCCAGCCTTTCCTTGGTTTCAGGTTACCCTTTGCGGATCCAAAACTTTCCCTGTCAAATCACGCGAACTCCTGAATCCAAAACCCCACTGGATATCAACTGTAGGTAAATTTTTTGTAAACTGGCTTCAAGTTTTAAGGCCAGATAAATCTGAGTTCACTGTGAACTGTTTTCGCGGCTGTCTATGGGGTGACACTGCCAGTTGCTACTGCCCCAAACTTTTATGTGTTACCCATTTTTGGAACAGCAACAGATGAATTTTTGCCTGTGGCTATCTCAATCCTATGGACGGGAATGTCAGACTTATGGTCATTTCGATTCAAACTGGGGCACTGACCCACGCCTAAAACCTTTACTTTCAGAGCGGCGGGAGCTTTGGCAGGATGAGTACGTCGTTCTCAGCCCCCTGTTGGGATGGGGCAATACCCCGATTAGCCCAAGATGTCTATACAGCGGCGAATCAATACCTCACTCATGCGTTGGCGGTAAAGGGCGCTGGCCCGAAAATCCGCGATCCAGCCGTGGGCTTGCTCTGCCAAAAGTTGGGGAAGGTGTTCTGGATTGGGCCGGGATCCCAGCCGCACCAGTTGTGGGGGTGAAAGGGCGGCATTGAGCCCGAAGCGATAATCGCCTGAGTCGGGATCGCGGGATCCAGCGACGATCACCAAGGCGGGATCCGTTTGGGTGATGCCGAGCCGCTGAAAGGTGCTGGGGCCGCGCAGCCGTTGGGCCGGGATCCAGATGGATCGCAAGGCTTCCCCCGGCTGCAGCAGAGTTTGTTGGGGGCCGGTTTGAAAGTCCTGAGCGGGGATGTGGCGCAGGGATCCCTGCAGATCGATCAGCGTGTAGGTGGCCTCAAGGGCGATCAACACGGGTGCTACGACACCGACACTCAGGGCCAGGCAGAGATTTCCCCCTATCGTTGCCAAGTGGGCCACCTTAAAAGAGGCCAAAGACGCCATTCCCTCGCACAGGGCGCGGATCCCTGGCCAATGGGGTGGCCAATCGTATTGCAACAGTTGCTGGAAGGTACAGGTTGCCCCCAGTTTTAACCCTTCTGCACTGATTTCCAGCTCGTTCCAGTCCAGAGGATGCAAATCGACCAGTCCCCGCAGGTGGGGTTGCGGCTGGGAGAAGAGCCAAGTCCCCCCGGCCAGCCAGTTCCAGCCGGGATCCCAGGCGGTCAAGTCCTCAAGCTGTTGGGGACGAATGTAAGTGTGCAGATGGTGCAGATCCATCGGTTCTCTCAGGCGCTGAAGGGAATCAAGGGGTTGTAGCTTCGCCCCAAAAACCCTGGGCAGGGATCCAGACTGCAGGCTTCAGGGGGCTAGAGAGCTTCCTGAAAGCATTGGGCGAGGGCCTGGCACAGCTCAGGGACAACATCAGCAGGCCAAAAACCTTCTCCGCGCCGGCCTTGATGCAATTGCACGTAGAGGCCCCAGGCGGTGGCGCTGCCGCTGGCAATCAACGTCAAAGCAGGGAAAGTCTGCTCCAGCGTAATGCTCTCCTCCGCCATCAGTTGGGAGGCGATGGCCTCCATATCCTGCTGCAGGCGCTGCACCCCCTGCACAAACGCTTGCCACTCCTCCTGAGTGAGCTCCAGCGCCCAGGTTTCTCCCCCCACCAGGGCAACAAAAGGGGAACGGGTGGGATCCCAGCCCAGCCTCCAGCCGGATCCCTTGTGCAAAGAGGGGCGGCGTCCCGCCGTGGCGATTGGGAACCCGTCGTCGGGAACAGACAGGCGAGGAAAAGCATCCATGGTGCTCCGCACCGCTAACGCGACCACTGCAGGTAGGCCAAAAAAGATGGGGGTAAAATCGACAGGGTGTGTTTTAGGATAAAGCGGCCATGGCCAGTTGTCAGGCTCTCACTGCCAAACCCCGTCGGTTTTTAGGGGCTCCGTCCCGCTGGCGCAAACAGAGCACCCTCATTTCCGGCTTGGGCCTGTTGCTGACGGCCTTGGCGCTCCATGCCGCCGACGCAACCGGAGTTCGTGAAGAGACCTTGGCCACGGCGGCCACCCCCGAAAACCCAATCCTGCACATAGGCATTGTGCAACGCTTTGGCCGTTCTGAGACGGATCAAGTGGAGCTGGCGGCGCCGACGGGATCCCTTCTCACCCTGGAATTCCCTCAAGCAGACGGCAGCACCCAGACCCAGCGAACGCCTCGGGTCAGCATCGGCATTGTCAATCGCGCCCTGACCACCCCGGAAACCGTATACCGTCTAATCCTCAGCAGCCACAAAAGTTTTGAGAGTGCCGAGGCCAACGCCAACCATTGGCAGTCTCTGGGCATCAGCACCGAGATCGCCCAGCCGCAAGAATGGCAGGTGTGGGCCAACCGCGCCTACACCCCGCAACAACTGATCCAGATTCAGCAGTATGCCCAGAAGGAAGGGATCCCCCATGTGCGGCTCGAGGTGCAGGAGCGACGCGAACGGGCGGAGCTAAGCTGGGTTCATGAACACTTTCGCTACCACCGCACCCGCCTCAGGGTGACCTCCGATGCCGGCTATCTACGGGTAAACGACCACTACTATGCCGGATCCATCACCTTTCAGCCCAATGCCTACGGCAGCTACACTGTGGTCAATGCCGTGCCTCTGGAAACCTATTTGCGGGGGGTAGTTCCCCACGAGGTGGGGCCAGGGGCTCCCTTTGCCGCCATGGCTGCCCAGGCGATTTTGGCGCGCACCTACGCCCTCAAGAACCTCCACCGCTTTCAGGTTGACGATTATCAGCTCTGCGCCAATACCCACTGCCAGGTTTACAAGGGATTGACCGGAACCCACCCGCGGGCTGACGAGGCCATTCGCCAAACCAGTGGCCTGGTGCTCACCTACAATGGCGAGCTGGTGGATGCTGTCTATTCCTCTACCAATGGCGGCATCTCGGCGGCCTTTGAAGATGTTTGGGACGGGGATCCGCGCCCCTACCTACGCCCGCAAGCGGATATTGCCCATCGTGCTCCGCAGGGCGAGGAGCGCCATCAACCGGGTAAGCCCCTGGATTTGCGGCAGGAGAGCAGCTTCCAGGCGTTTTTGGCCCAGCGAGAGGGCTTCAACGAAGCAGGAGTATCCCGCCTATTCCGCTGGGAGTTCTCCCTATCTTTGGAGGAGCTGAACACCCAGTTGCGGGCCGGCCAAGACTACCTAGGGATCCCGATGCCCACCTGGAGCAGCATCGCGGGGATGCAGATCCTGGAGCGCTCCGCCAGTGGCCGGGTGCAGGTGATGCAATTGGACTTGCAGACGGCAGAAGGGATCCGCTCGATTCTTTTGCGCAAGGATCAGGTACGCTTGGCTTTTCCTCGCCTGTACAGCACCCTGTTTCGGATAGAGCCTCTGAAACAAGGGGAGCGATTGGCAGGCTATCGCTTCATCGGTGGCGGCTTTGGCCATGGGGTGGGCCTGAGCCAGTATGGCTCCTATACCCTGGCTCGGCAGGGGTTTAACGCGGCACAAATCCTCGCTTTCTACTACCCCGGCACCACCTTGGCCCCGCTGGGATCCCTATCCTTGCAGTTGCCTGCCGCCTCAGCAGCCTACTCTATCCGCTAGAGGTTGGGTGAAAGTTATGGCCGTTCGCGACAGCGGGACAGAGCCTTTAGCTTGTCGGGGTGTGGGGGTAGCTAAGCCCCGCACTGTACTCGTAGAGTCAGTGTCGGGATACAGATACCCCCACATGGTGTATGATGGGAGTAGTTGCACAAAACGGCTTTTGCCGGAATCTGGTGCAACTACGCGGTAGGGCATTCCGTGTCTGCTCGTGGAGGGTTCTTGCGTAGGCTCCCCGATGAAGCGAGAAGCCCACGCTGTACCCGTAGGGTCAGCGATGGGAGTATGTCACAAGAGCTACGAGAGCAGAGCGCCGGACATCCCCATTCTCCTTTAGACGGGAGGGATCCCTCCCCTGAGGGACAGGGATCCATTGGCGACGGCGGGACAGAGTCCTCCGCTGCTGCAGCAGAAGGGGAATCGGCGCCCGGTCGTGTCAGCAGTGGGGAACTGTCTGCGATCCCGGTTGCCCCGCCGGGGTTCAAGTCGGGATTTGCAGCGCTGATCGGGCGGCCCAATGTGGGCAAATCCACCCTGCTCAATGCCCTGGTGGGACAAAAGGTCGCCATCACTTCTCCCGTGGCCCAGACCACCCGCAACCGCCTGCAGGGGATCCTCTCCCTACCCCAAGCCCAGATCATCTGGGTGGATACCCCTGGCATCCACAAACCCCACCACCGCCTGGGGGAAATCTTGGTACACAACGCCCAGGCAGCCATTGCCGCTGTGGACGTGATCCTCTTCGTGGTGGATGGATCGGTGCCGGCAGGACGCGGGGATGCTTTTATTGCCGAGCGGATCCCTGCTGCTTCCCCCTGCCTGATCGTCTGCAACAAAGCGGATCTGCTTCCTCGGGATGCTGCCGTGCGCCAAGCTCACCAAGAGAGCTACCAAGCCCTGCGCCCCGGCGCTCCTGTCGTTTGGGTGTCTGCCTTGGATCCCAGCAGTTTGACACCCCTGATCCAAGCCACCATCGATCTGCTGCCCACCGGCCCCTACTACTACCCGCCGGATCTGGTGACGGATCAGCCGGAGCGGTTCATCATGGCGGAGCTGATCCGAGAACAGGTGCTGCTGCAGACCCGCGAGGAAGTGCCCCATTCCGTGGCCGTGACCATCGACCAGGTGGAAGAAACCCCCAACGTCACCCGCATCTTGGCCACCCTCTATGTAGAGCGGGACTCGCAAAAGGGGATCCTCATCGGCAAAGGGGGGGAAAGGCTCAAGCGGATCGGCCAGGCAGCCCGCCTGCAGATTCAAAAGCTGATCCTGGGCAAGGTGTACCTGGAGCTGTTTGTCAAGGTGCGGCCCCACTGGCGGCGCTCTGAGCACCTTCTGCGCGACTTGGGCTACAGCGCTACGCCCCCCTAGCGGAAAGAAGCCATTTGCGTCAGCAGGACGGAGTTCTTATGCCCCCCTCTCCCCTTGTGGGTAGGAGACTGGGGTATTTGCGCGAGCAGCACGGCGTGCTTGGGGGGAATGCTTCAAAAATGCCTTAAAAATGCCTTGGATCTGCTTGGAATAGATGCCGGATGGGATCCCTGCGTTAGCTTGGATAGCAAAGCCTCTGGAGTCCCACAGCAGTTTTTCTTATCGCTGCTTTGCCCCATGACCGCTTTCTATCCCGCTACGGTTCAACCGGGCGCCCGCACCCTGCCGGGCCACTACTACGTCTCCTCCAGCCGCTTTGAGGCGGAGATTGAGCGGATTTTTTATCGGCAGTGGTTCTGCGTGGGGCGCAGTGCCGATCTGGCCCAACCCGGAGACTTTTTGCAGGTGCAGGTGCTCAGAGAAAGCCTGATCCTGGTACGGGATCCCAAGGGGCAAGCCCATGCCTTCTTCAACCACTGTCGCCATCGAGGAACCCGACTCTGCAGCGAGCTCCAAGGCCATTTTGCCGATGGGATCCCTTGCCCCTACCACGCCTGGCGCTATGGGCTGGATGGACAATTGTTGGCGGCTCCCCAGATGCACGAGGTGGAAGACTTTCGCCGTGAAGATTATCCCCTCCACTCCGCTGCCTTGGCAGAATGGGAAGGCTTCGTCTGGGTCAACCTCAGCCGCAATCCTCAGCCCTTCGATGAGGTTTTTGCCCCATTGCAAGGTCGTTTCCGAGAGTGGAACCTGTCCGCTCTGCGGCGAGGTCATCGTATTGAATACAACGTTCAGGCCAACTGGAAATTGCTGTTTGAAAACTACTCTGAGTGCTACCACTGCCCCCTCATTCACCCGGAATTGGCCCGTCTTTCGCCGGCTCGCAGCGGTCGCAACGACCTGATGGAAGGCCCCTTTTTGGGCGGCTACATGTTGCTCAACCCAGATGTGACCAGCCTAAACATGAGTGGCCAACGCAGCTTGCCCCTGATCTCCACCGTGCGCGGAGAAAACCAACGGCGGGCCTACTACTACACCCTTATGCCCAATCTATTCTTGAGCCTGCAGCCGGACTATGTCATGACCCACACCCTGTGGCCGCAGGGATCCGACCGGACGCGGGTTGTCTGCGATTGGCTGTTTGAGCCGGAGACCTTGGCGCTGGATGGTTTTGATCCCAGCGAGGTGGTGGAATTGTGGGATCGCACCAATCGACAGGATTGGCACCTGTGCGAGCTCACCCAGCAAGGGGTGGGATCCCGTGCCTATGAAGCAGGGCCTCTTTCCCATGCAGAAGGGTTGCTGCAAGCCTTTGGGCGGGAATACCGCCGGCAGATGCAGGAGTTGGAAGAACAAAGCTGCTAAAAAAGTGTTAGGGACAGAGGGTTTTTGTTGATTGGGTTGCCGTTGGCGTTGTTAGGACGAAGTTCTTTGTAAGGTGCTTTGGGCTGAGGTTAACCACAATGTTGCGACTGTACGGGATCCCAACCTCCGGAAATTGCTACAAAGTGGAATTGCTCCTCAAGCAATTGGGGATCCCCTATGAGACGGTTGAAGTCAACTCCAGGGCCGGAGAAAACCGCCGCCCCGAGTACCTGGCCAAGAACCCCCTGGGCCAGATCCCGGCTTTGGAACTGGAAGATGGAACGGTCTTGGCCGAGTCCGCCGCGATCTTGGTCTACCTGGCAGAAGACACCCCCCTCTACGGCCAAAACAAGTTGGAACGGGCCGAGATTTTGAAGTGGTTGCTTTTTGAACAAACCCGCATTGCCCGCTACATCGCCACCACTCGCTTCTGGGTGCGGGCCGGCCAAGCAGAGGCCCATGCTGACGTGATCGCCCAGAACTTGAAATCTGGAACAGAGGCCTTGGAGATCATGGAAGGCCACCTGCAGGGGAAAGCATTTTTTGTGGGCAACCGCTACACCATCGCCGATCTCGCCCTTTTCACCTACACCCATGTGGCGGAGCAGGGCGGGTTTGACCTCAAGCCCTTTCCTCAGATCCGAGCCTGGTGTCAGCGGGTGAAAGCCACCGACCGCTTCTTCCCCCTCCCCGGAGCCTAGAACGCCTTCCGCTAATTGCTGGCTCCCTCCATGCCCTGCAGCAACTGGCCCAGATACCAAATCTCGACCTCGCTGGCCACTTCCCCCTCAGCCAAGAAGGGCGTGCCATCTTGGAAGTTGAGCGGCCCCTTGAAGAGCTGAATGCTGCCATTCCCCAAGCCGGCGATGAACTCCTCCAACTTAGCCCTATCTTCTGGCTCCAGGGCTTCTCCCATGATGAACCCCGCCGAAGACGTGTCCGGGTTGTTGATGTCTGACCAGTCGATGGGCG
Organism: Synechococcus sp. JA-2-3B'a(2-13); assembly: GCF_000013225.1. NCBI lineage: Bacteria > Bacillati > Cyanobacteriota > Cyanophyceae > Synechococcales > Synechococcaceae > Synechococcus > Synechococcus sp. JA-2-3B'a(2-13). The sequence goes on along the minus strand of NC_007776.1, from coordinate 1,323,355 downwards.
GACGCAGGAATTGGCTCTCGAAGGTGCCCGCGCGAGCCGCCTCGATCAATTGCTTGTAGCCAGGCCCCCAGTTGTAGTAGGAAACCCCCAGGCAAATTTCGGGCGCAAAGTTACAACCGCTGGCCAGGCCGTAGTGGGTGTAGCGCACTCGCTTTCCGACCTCAGCAGCCCGCTTGCCTTGTACCGCCGCCTCCGGCGTATCCAACCCCGACATCACCACATCAAAGCCGCTGTTGTAAAAGTCATCGGCAACCTTGCTTGGATCCAAAGTAACCCCTGGAATGTTGAACCAGAAGCCAATCCAGGTCACCCGGAACTGCAACTCTTCAGGACGATCTCGGTAAGTTTCCCAGCAGTATTTGGCTCCCAAGTAGGCGGCAGCAGCGTAACGGCGGGTTTCGTCGTTGATCAGAGGCCCCAACAGGCCAATTTTGCCGGTTTCGGATCCCAGAGCCGCGGCACATCCGGCCACCATGCGCATCGCTTCCATCTGGGGCATGATGTTGGCCAAGTTGGGCAGATCGATGTAATTTTTCCCTTCCTTCCAGGCCATGTCCCCAGAAGCATGGATAACTGCGATCTCAGGATGCTTGCGGGCCGTTTCAATCGCATCGTCTTTGTGGTCATCGGAAGTAAAGATGATAACCTTCGCACCTCGGGCGATCATGTCATCCGCCACCTGGGAGGCGCGCACATTGGGCCGATCCGCCGGGTTCACCTTATCCAGGTAATCAAACTCGACACCGGGCAACTTGGCCTTGACGTATTCGCTGCCCTCCACATGCGCCTGGCTCCAGCCGCCATCCTGCATCGGCCCCACCAGCACCATGCCCACTTTGAAGGTCTCTTGCGCTGTTGTGGGGGTGGATCCCAGTAGAGCGGCGACTGCCAGGCCAATAGCCCAGCCTCTCGAGGGAGAAAAAGCGCGGGTAAGATTCCAGTTCACAGGCAGCTCCAACAGAACAGGGATCCAAAGCCGGAAGACTACATCCATCATCGGGATCCCGCTGCAGATCGCTGTATCTGAGAATACAAAAAGGCGCTTGGCAAACGACGTGGAAGCCAGCAGGGGCTCAGGGAGAAATTTATCGTTCCTTCAGTTCCCGCTGAATCTCCCGCTGGGTTTGCCGCTCTTTGATTGCCTGCCGCTTGTCGTGGAGCTTTTTGCCGCGGGCCACGCCCAGATGGGCTTTGATCCAGCCGCGGTTGAGCACCAGCTTGAGGGGAACCACGGTCAGGCCCTTTTGTTCCACCAAGCCCCGTAGGCGGTCGATCTCGCGGCGGTGCAGCAGCAACTTGCGGCGGCGGGTAGGGTCGTGGTTAAACACTTTGCTGGCGGTGTCATGGGGGGAGATGTGCAGATTGTGCAGCCATGCTTCCCCATCCCGAAAGAGGGCAAAAGCGTCTTGCAGGTTGGCTTTGCCCGCTCGTATCGATTTCACCTCTGTGCCGGTCAGTTGGATCCCGGCCTCATAGGTCTCCAAGATGTCGTACTCGAAGCGGGCGCGACGGTTGTCAACCAGGGTTTTGACGTTGGGATCCACAGCCATAGGCTTTCAGTAGACCAGAGGGCCTAACGAGAGGTCAGGGATCTCTCCAATTTTCGCACCGCCCGCCCAACCAAGCGCTCGGATTTGCCGCGCCAGAGAAAGCGAATGGGGGTACCGGTAAAGTCCAGGTTTTGCCGGAAGTGCTTTTCCAGGAAGCGGCGGTAGTTATCCTTAAACAAATCGGGATCGTTGACAAACAGAACAAAGGTGGGGGGCCGATCCGCCACCTGGGTGCCGTAGTAAATTCTGCCCTGCTTGCCCTGGCGGTTGGTGGGGGGCGATTGCCAGGCAAGAGCATCCTGGAGCACTTCGTTGACCACAGCGGTGGGAACCCGTTTGCGGTGGGCGGCCACCACGGTATTCACCTGCTCAAAGATTTTGTGGGTGCGTTGCCCAGTGAGGGCGCTGACAAACAGGAGCGGCGCCCATTCAATAAAGTAAAGCCTGTCGCGAATCTCGCGGGTGAACTCGTTGATGGTGTGGGTATCTTTGTTTTCTACTGCATCCCACTTGTTGACGACGACAACGCAGGCGCGGCCCTCTTCTTCGATGCGCCCGGCCAGCCTCTGGTCCTGTTCGGTAACCCCCTCCAAAGCATCGATCACCAGCAGCACTGCATCCGAGCGCTGGATGGCCTTGAAGGCCCGGTTGATGCTGAAGAACTCAATGCCGTACTGCACGCGGTTTTTTTTGCGGATGCCGGCGGTATCGATGAGGCGATAGGGCTGCCCTTCCCAGGTGACCACGGTGTCGATGGCATCGCGGGTGGTGCCGGAAATGGGGCTGACGATGGCCCGCTCGGATCCTACCAGGCGGTTGAGCAAGCTGGATTTGCCGACGTTGGGCCGTCCCACAATCGAGACGGCGATGGGATCTGGCTCGCCTGCGGCTTCTGCGGTCACTTCGGGCAAGTGAGCCAGCACCGCCTCCAACAGCTCGGCTACCCCATTGCCATGAATGCCGGAACAGGGGATCGGATCCCCCAGCCCCAGCTCCCAAAAGGCTGCTGCCTGAGCCAGGCCCATCTGCCCCGACTCGCACTTGTTTACGGCCACCACCACCGGCAGGGGTTGTTTGCGCAGCCAATCGGCCACTTCTACATCGGCGGGTGTCAGTCCCTCTCGGCCATCCACCACGAAGATCACGGCCTGCGCCTCGGCCATGGCTGCCATTGCTTGCTGGCGAATGTGGGGTAAAAATTCGCTGTCATCCCCAAAAACCAGGCCGCCGGTATCCACCACCCGCAAGCGGCGCCCGTTCCACTCCACCTCCTGGTACAGACGATCCCGGGTCACGCCGGGCTCATCGTGCACAATGGCCGAACGCACCCCCGCCATGCGGTTGACGAGGGTGGATTTGCCCACGTTGGGGCGGCCCACAATGGCCACAAGAGGTAGGGGCACTGTTCGGCTCGTCGATAACTTGAGATGGGATATCTATCCTAGCCGTTCCGGATCCCGGATGCCCAAAGCCGCCAATCTCGATCATTGCTTTGGATGCAGGTCTGGCGGTAAGTTAGGTACCTATCCTCCCATCAGGCACCGGCTGTGCCCCTTCCCCATTCTTGCCATGAACCGCGCTCTCGTTCCCGCCCAGCGGCTGAACAAGCTGCCCGCCTATGTCTTCGCCCGCTTGGATGAGCTGAAGGCCCGCGCCCGCCAGCAGGGGTTGGATTTGATCGATCTGGGCATGGGCAACCCCGATGGTCCCACCCCACAGCCGGTGGTGGAGGCGGCGCAGGCGGCCATTGCGGATCCCGCCCACCACGGCTACCCGCCCTTTGAGGGCACGGCCAGCTTCCGCCAGGCGATCACGGATTGGTACTGGCGCCGCTACGGGGTGGAGCTGGATCCCAATGGAGAGGCGCTGCCTTTGCTGGGATCCAAAGAGGGGCTGACCCACCTGGCTCTGGCCTATGTGGATCCCGGAGATCTGGTGTTGGTGCCCAGCCCTGCCTATCCAGCCCATTTTCGCGGCCCCATGATTGCCGGCGGGCAGATCTACCCGATGATGCTGCGCCCGCAGAAGGGGTGGTTGATCGATCTGCAAGAAATACCGCCGGAAGTGGCCCAGCAAGCGCGGGTGCTCTACTTTAACTACCCCAACAACCCGACGGCGGCAGTTGCGCCCCGCTCTTTTTTTGAGGAGGTGGTGGAGTTTGCCCACCGCTACGATCTCATCCTGGTGCACGACCTGTGCTATGCCGAGCTGGCTTTTGACGGCTACCGGCCCACCAGCCTGCTGCAGATCCCAGGGGCCAAGGACTTGGCAGTGGAGTTCCACACCCTCTCCAAAACCTACAACATGGCCGGCTGGCGGGTGGGATTTGTGGTGGGCAATCGCCAGATCATCCAGAGCTTGCGCACCCTGAAAACCAATCTCGACTACGGCATTTTTGCCGCCATCCAAAAGGCCGCCGAAACTGCCCTGCGCCTGCCGGATAGCTACCTGGAGCAGGTACAAGAGCGCTACCGCCGCCGGCGCGACTATCTGATCGGCCGCCTAGCGGAGTTGGGCTGGCGGATCGAGCCGCCACGGGCGACGATGTATCTCTGGATCCCTACCCCCCGCGCTGCCGACGGCACCCCTGAGGGATCGACGGAGTTTGCCCTGCGGGTGCTGGAATCTACAGGCGTGGTCGTAACCCCCGGCAGCGCTTTTGGAGAGGGAGGAGAGGGCTACGTGCGGATTAGCCTAATTGCCGATTGCGAGCGCATAGGTCAGGCTATCGATCGCTGGGCGGAAGCCGGGATCCGCTACTGCTGAGCCTCAGTCTTGCGGGAGTTGGTACTGCTCCACAATCCGCCGGGCAAAGGGGGGCACGTGCTGCTCCAACTTCTGGGGATAGTGGCGGCGCACGTAGAGGTAGTTGCGGGTGAAGTGGGAATCGATGGAGAAGCGGGCATATTCCAGGCCGCGCGGCCCAAAGCGCTGGATTGCCGCCCCCAAGAGGCGAGCCAGCCACATTGGCAAACTCAGGGCTTGGTCGTAGGCAGGGATCCCCTGCTGCACTGCCGCCCTCCGGGATCCCTGCGAGATCACCGGTTGGGTTTCCAGCTCCTCCCAGACTAAGTCCAACAGCTCTTGCCCCCGCTGATTGCGCACCAGCAGCCATTGCCAGCCCAAGGGGGATCCCATGTAGCCCACCACCAGATCTGCCAGAGCATTCACATAGTCAAAACAACTGAGGCAGGAGGGGGCAAACACGTCCTTGAGTTCTTTGGTCTTGAGGCCGAAGAAGGGCACCTTTTCCACCGAGCCATCTTCGTGTTTGAAGTGGATGTGGAAGTCTTGCATAAACTCGTAGTGCACCACCGTCTGTGGGGAGCGGCTGGTGGTTTCTAGAAACTTTTGCAGCCCGGCACGGCTGACATTGTCCACACAGGGCGTGCCCAACACGTACAGCTTCTCTAGGCCCAGTTTTTTTTCCACCGCCCGCAAAGCCTGAATTTGGCAGCCCACCCCGATCACCAATAGGCGCTTGAGGCCGCTTTGCTCCACCTGCTCCAACACAGACAAGTTGGGAGAAAGAGTTGGCTTGTTAACTCGCGCCGCCCAGACCGCTTCGGGGGTACGGGCCAGGATGGGCCGTGGCTGAAAGCGATCCCGCTCATCCGCCTGCACGCACACCACCCCTTCCACCAAGCCAGTGGTGAGGGCCTTCATGCCAATGCTGCTGACAATGCCCGTCCACTGGGCCCCCGGGATCGGATCCCGCTTGCGGGCTGTGTACATCGCCTCGTAGACACCGAAGTAATCGGTATCAGTGACGGCGAGGGATCCTGAGCGCAGCGATTCCCGGGATCGCCCGTGGGTCTGTTCTTCCAACTGGGTCAGTTGCTGGTTCAAGAAGGCACAGGCTTCTTTGACGTGGGCCACGTAGCGGGTATCGCAAAGGCCGCACTGGCTGCACAGCTCTTTGGCCGGATAGCGGCCGGAACGGATGGGCCGGGCTGGACGCGGTGAACGGGATCCCATGATTTCTAGTGTTTGCGTAAGCGGAATGGAGTCCAATGGATCTTTTGAGCTTTGCTATTTAAGCTTTCTTTGAGATCTAAAGACACAGGCACCTCAGGCGTTCGCAGCAACGGCAACCAAGGTGCTCTCTTCAGTTTGCGGCCAAAACGGCAGATAGCGGCAAAGAACTTCGAGGGATCCCTGCTAAAGGAGCGCAAAATTTCAGCTAGAAATCGCAGGAGCCCCGCACTGTACCCGTAGGGTCAGTGTCGGGAGGAATGCGGAAGTTACGATAGAACCATGACCCAAGTCCTGGCCGTCTCCTGTAAGCTCAAGGTGTCCCAGTCGCAGGCCGCAAAGTTGGACGCGACCTTGGATGCCTTTGTGCAGGCGTTGAACTGGGTCAACCAAAACACGCCCGAGAAAGTCACCAACGCCGTTAAACTTCAATCTCTGTGCTACCGCGAAATCCGTGCCCGGTTCGGCTTGTCCAGTAACTTGGCTCAGCAGGTCTGCAGACGGCTGGCCGGTGCCCGCAAGGTTGCCCGACAGAAAAACCGCCCCGTCAAAGCGTTCAAGGGGGGCTTCGCGACCTATGACGCTCGTATCTTTTCGTTCCGCGAGAAAGACTGGACGGTGTCGCTGACCACAGTGGAGGGTCGAGAGCGCTTTGAGCTGGCGATTGGCCGTTACCAGAGAGAACAGTTGGCAGGCTCCAATCCCAAATCGGCCACTCTGGTCAAGCGCAGAGACGGCTCCTACTACATCCAGATTTGCGTAGAGAAAAAGCCACCCAAGCAACAAGATACCGACAAGGTGATCGGGGTGGATTTGGGAAGGACAGATATTGCCCATACGTCAGAGGGGGACAACTGGAATGGACAGCAGTTGAACAGAGTCCGAGACCACTACTCCCGGTTGAGGGCGGCACTCCAACGCAAAGCCAGTAAGGGCACACGCAGTTCGCGGCGCAGATGCCGTCAACTGCTGCAACGGCTGTCTGGCAAGGAGAGACGCTTTCAAACGTGGGTCAATCATCGCATCTCCAAAGCTATTGTCTCTAGGGCAAAGGCTACCAACAGCGCTATCGCCCTGGAAGACTTGACAGGGATCCGGGAAAGGGTCAATCAACAGCCACGCAGCAAAGCTGAACGGCGCAGGGCCAACAGTTGGGCGTTCTACCAGCTGAGGCAGTTTCTGGAATACAAGGCTCTGCGTGCAGGGGTTGCTTTGATTCTGGTGCCGCCTGCCTACACGTCGCAGACCTGCCACCGGTGTTTGCACGTCCATCCCGATCCTACGCAATCCTATCGCAGTGGGAAGCAGTTCAAGTGTGGGCACTGTGGATGGGAAGGAGATGCGGATTTGAATGGTGCGAATGTGATTGCGCTTTGGTGCTCCGCACCGCTAACGCGACTGGGGGCTGTCGTAAACCAGCCTAGAGGTTCGGGCCTGTTTTGTTCTCTGGTAGAGCAGAGCAGGCTCAGGGCTACTGAAAGCCCGCTCCGTACCGCTTTAGCGGTCGGAGTCGGGTAGTTTACAGCCTCTATAGATTGCTGTAGCGTTCTTCGGCCCAGGGTTCACCGCCCATGTAGTAGCCGTTGCTCCCCCAAAAGCCCAGCTGATCTTAGGGGGGAAACTCCAGGCATATGGGTGAGGGATCAAAGTGCGCACCGGCCCTACCGGGAGCGGTTGTCCTTCCAGGGTATGAACCAGGTAGTTTTCGGGGCGGGTGAACTCCTCCAGAGTCAGGTTGGTGGTGTAGCCGCCATAACAGTGTTGCATCACCGCCTTGGCCTCAGGAGCAATGGATACCAACTGCAACCCATCCGGGATCCACACCCCTGTCCAGTTGACATCCTCCATCTCCTTTCGGTACAACGCAAAGACTGGAGACACGGCACAGCTTGCCCACTGCTGTCGCCCCCATCCAGCCCCACCACTTGGCCGGTGTACTCCGTCATCGAAGGCTTGGTACTGCGCTGGAGTGGCCTTGAGGAGTTTGGCATCTCCGACCAGCGTGGGTGTATCTTATCGCAGGTCTAACAGGGCAAAAGCCGTCCTGGAAGGGCGGGGCTTTGGACCTAGCTTTTTGGTAAAGGTATGGGCTCTAGGGTGGAATCTTGTCCGTGACGGGCCTGTAGGATCGGGTCAACCGGGAACGAGGACTGGCGCTGCTTCAGGATCGGGGAGAATGGATCCCTGTTGGAGCCTGTGAATGGCTGCCGGGGATAGGGGAGAAGAGCCCGGAAGGGACTCCGTCCCGCTAACCCAAGCGGGTGAGGTTGATAAAGCCGACTGGTGGAACTGAGTTGAGCAATTTTGGGGTGCAGAGCGTGTTGTCGATGAACCTATGGAGTGCAGGGCTGTTGGGCCTTACCTTCAGCTCACCTGGAGAATTTGTCTTCCGCTTTCCCCCCGGCACCCCGCTGGTGGGAGGGCTGGGCCTACGCTGGTATGGCCTATTGATGGCAGTGGCCGTGTTGGTCGGCTTGATCTTGACCAAAGCGTTGGCAGAATCTCGTCATCTAGAGAAAGAGCCTGGCAAAGCCAGTGAACGAGTGGAGCTACTGGCCCTGTGGTTGGTAATATCTGGGTTTCTGGGCGCCCGCCTCTACTACGTCCTCACCCACTGGTCAGAGTTCCAAGACAACCCCCTCTCGGCCTTTGCCATTTGGCAGGGGGGTCTCATCATCCACGGTGGGGTGTTGGCCGGCGCGCTTGCCCTTTACCTCTATTGCCGCACCACCGGGATCAACGGCTGGAAGTACGCCGATGTGCTCACGCCGGGGTTAATTTTGGGCCAAGCCATCGGGCGCTGGGGCAACTTTTTCAACTCTGAGGCCTACGGTGCCCCTATTCCTCCCGACAGCCCTTGGCCGCTGCGGGTGTACATTCCTCCCCAAGCCCGCGAGCCGGAATACAGCCAATTTGAGTTTTTTCACCCCATCTTTTTTTACGAAAGCGTCCTCAACCTGCTTCTATTTGCCCTCTTGATGGGAATGTTCTGGCGCTTTCCCAAACTCAAAGATGGCACTTGGGTTTGGACCTATGTTGTCGGCTATAGCCTGATCCGCATCCCCTACGAAATCTTGCGCGTGTCGGCGGTGGCCTATCTGCCGGGAACTTCCATCAAAGCCGCCTATGTAGCCAGTGGCTTGGGCTTGGTGATCGGGATCGGCATGTTGATCTACATGTACCGGCTGCGCTTCGACCCCGATTTGGAACAACTGGCAGCGTGGTTATCGGAGCAAGCGGGATTAGCGCCAGAAGCAGCCCAAAACCTTCTGGAACGGGCTTGGGCCATCCAGCAACAACACCGCCGCGCCGACCTGTTGGATCGTGTTACCCTAGCCATGCCCCACTTTCCCAGCGCCCTTGCCCCCCACCTCTCTCTGGCTCGACGGGAGCTGCTGATGCGGCAACTGTTTTGTCGCCTGGAAGGCAGGGATCCCTCTGAGGAAGGGCTGGCCCAAGCCAGTTAGTGCCGTGGCCATCAGGCTGAATCAGGGTCATTCCCTCACCCCCAAGGAGAAAGCAGGGCCAGGGAGCAAAACCTTTAGGCCAGCAGACCTCGGGCCAGCAAACCCGCCCCCCCTCCCATCAACACCAACAGCCAAGTGGGCTGGCGAAAGCGCATCAAGGCAATGAAGGCCGCTACCCCGATCCCCAAAGCCACCAGCGAAGCGGGAGTTGTTTGTTGTAGCAGCGCATTTTGGGCCAAGGGCACTGTAGCCGCAGCAACAGCCCCCAGGGCCGTTGGGGTAATTGCCTGCAGGGATCCCTTCACCCAAGCATTGTGCCGTATGCGCAACAGAACCGGAGCTGCCAGCAAAATAAAGGCAAAAGAAGGGGCAAAGATGGCCACTGTTGCCGTCAGGGCCCCCAGCACCCCTGCCACCTTGTAGCCGATAAAGGCTGCCGTCAGCACCACCGGGCCAGGAGTAAATTGCCCAATGGCCACCCCATCCAAGAACTCTGTCGGCGTCAACCAGCCCAACTGATCCACCACCTCGTCGGCGATGAAGGGGATGATCACCAGCCCTCCCCCGAAGATGGTGCCGCCTACTTTCAGGAAAAACAAGGTCAAAGGCCAGAAATAGGCACCAATCCGCTCCAGACCCCAAAAGCTGCTCAGGATAAGGGTTTCCGGTGGAACCGTGGCCACTACCGTCTGGGCCAACGTCAATACTGGCCAAGGGAGTAAAATCGGGATCCCCGATAGTGGGCCTTTTTTGGGCCCATACAGCAGCAGCCCCACCAGAGCCGCCAGCCCGAACAGCAACAGGATATTCACCCCCCCGATCAGCAGCAGGGCAAAGGCCGCCACCGCGATCAGCCCCCGGCTCCAATCCTTCACAGCTTTACGGCCCAGTTTCCAGCAAAAGGCCAGGATAATGGCGATCACCACCGGGGCCACCCCAAAAAACATCCCCTCTAGCTGCGGCACCCCCTGAAAGCGAAAGTAAAGCCAAGAAAAAATCACCTCGATCACAAAAGCAGGGGCAATGAAGCAAATCCCCGCCAGCACCGCCCCCAACCAGCCTGCCCGCACATAGCCGACATAGATCCCCATCTGGGTAGAAGCTGGCCCTGGCAACATTTCACATAGGCCCACCCCTTCGGTAAATTGTTCCTGGCTCATCCAGCCCCGCCGGATCACCGCCTCATCGTGTTGCATGGCGATGTGGGCTTGGGGGCCGCCGAAACCCAGGGATCCCAGCCGCAGGAATACCACGGCAATCTCTTTCAGGCGCGTTGAAAGGGAGGGCAAGTTGTCGGGGGCGTTTTCCGGCCTGGGGAACTGACCGGGAGCAGACTCAGAAGACATGGGCAAAGCCCGGCAAGACAACCCCGCCTATCCTGCCATCTGTCCGGGATCCCTTCAAGAGGACAACACTCGCCCGTTTATCCTTTCACCCAAACTGCCCCCTCAGGTCTTCAGGCTTCGCAACCACTCTTCCAGAGCGCGGATCGGCGCGGGATCCCGGTAGACGCGCTCCTGGCGCCTCTTCACCTGTTGGCCCATTTGCTCTCGCCACTCTGGATCCAAGCCCAACTGACTGGCAATCTGGACGTATTCATCGAGGGTGTGGGCGATGGTATCCAGGATCCCCATCTGCTGCAGGATGGCGTAGGTGTGGCGGCCCCGCATCAGGGATCCGGGCAAGGTGACGATGGGCAGGCCGTGGGGCAGGGCTTCCAGGGTGGTGTTGCCCCCTGACCAGCCGAGGCTATCCAGGTAAATATCCCCCAGGGCGTTGTAGGCGGCATATTCTGCAGGCGAGAGTTCCGGTAGGAGCACCACATACTCTTCGGCAGCTAGGTCATAGGCCTGAAAGGCTCGTCGCAGCCGCTGCCAAAAGCGCTCGCGGATCCCTTGGGAGAGGCGGCCCCGCAAAAATAGAAATTGACACTTCCCCACTTCCCGGGCGATGCGGGGGAACACCTCGTCGTACTGAGGTAAGTACTTGAATAGGGATTGGGCGCAGAGGTAAAGCACCCTGTCGGGATCCACCCCCCAAGCTTGCCAGTCCACAGGGGCGGGGTCAACTTCTAGGGGAATATAGTAGGTGCCGATGCCAGGCAGGGGCAGGAGCTGCTCGGTGTAATGGCCGGCCCCGTCCGGCGGCTCCATCAGCTCGCTGCTGAGGAAAACGTCTATTGTCGGCAGGCCAGAAGTTTGCGGGTGGCCCCAGGCCATCGCCTGTACTGGCGCCAAGCGGAGGGCGGCCAGTTGGGCACAGACCGGGTCAATGCCCACTTCCGGGTAGAGGAGCACATCCAGCTGTGCCTCTCGAATAGCCGCTTGCCATTCTTCTATGCTGCGGGATCCGGCCACAAAGTGCTCAAAACGAGGGGGCAGGGAGCACGTGACCTCATCTTGGATGACCGAGGTGTGGAAGCCGTAGAGGGCCACTTGAGCACGATCCAGGGCTTCTACCCAGCCGCGAGTCAGGATCTTCCAAACGGAGTGATCCCGAAACAGGCCGGAGACAATGCCCACCCGCACTCGGCCAGGATGTCGCTGCCAGAGGACGGAGGGCTGGGGATAGCGGGCCGCCATCACGTCCCTCACCAAGGATCCGTAGAGCTGCTGCAGATCGCGGTCGTTCTGGCCTTGGTAGGGCAAAAAGAAGGGTTGGACGGAGCCGATCCCGGCAGCTGCTCGCTCCAGGGTTTCGGGATCCCGCGGCAGGTGTTCCCAGCGGCCCTTCACCTGTTGTAGGGCTTGGCGGTAGCGCTCCCGAGCCACGGAAACTTGGTCTGCCGAGGCGTACAGCAAGGGCAACTGGCTAACACACCAGCCCAGGGCCGCGGCCAAGTCGGCGGGATCCGCTTGCCAGAGTTGGTAGAACAGCTCCGCCGCTTCCTCCTCCCGGCCACAATCCCGCAGCAGGATGGCCAGGGTGTAGGCGGCATCGGCAAAGTCCGGCTGCAGCTCCAGGGCCTGTCCCAAGGGGACAAGGGCCGCCTCCAAATCCCCCTGCTGCCGCAGCACCAGCCCCAGCTGGTACAAAACTTCCGCGTCCGGCCCCCCCTGCTCTAGGGCCAGTTGCAGGTGAGTTTTCGCCTCCGCCAGCTGCCCCGCCTGCTTGAGAACAATTCCCAAATTAAAGTGGGCGTCGGGAAACCAGGGCTGGTGGGCAAGGGCCTGCCGGATCAGGGCAATCGCGTCGTCCAGGGATCCCTGTTGCTGCCGACAGACCCCCAAGAGGTGCAGTGCCTCGGGGTGGGTGGGCTGGGCTTGCAGCACCTGCTGGCAAAGTGAGACAGCCTGTGGCCATTGCCCTGCCTGGTGATGGCGAACGGCTTGGGCCAACAGACGCTGCAGGTGCTCTCCTCTGTCCTTTCCAGCTCTGCCTAGGCCAAAGCCTTTCCCCGGTCCAGACACAGTGAGCTCCTCTCGCCGGCGGATCCTGGGCCTCTACCCCATCAGCCGTTGGGGAAATTGAGAAAGCCCGCCAAGGCCGGAGCAATCGGCAACAGGGTCATGACCATCAAAAAGAGGGCCAGCAATGCCAAAGCATCCCGCTGACCGTCGGTTTCAGTAATCTCATCCTGCGGTGGACGCTCTGGCTCGCGGGCGATGAACAGGATCAGCAGCGCCCAGTAGAGGGCCAAGACGTTGCTGATGGCCGCCACCGCCAAGGCAATCAGGGTGATGAAGGTGGCGCGGGCCGCCGTCTTCCGCCCGTACACCGCCTGCACAATGCGACCCCCGTCCAGCTGCCCTGCCGGCAGCAGGCTCAAGGCGGTGATTGCCAGGCCAATCCAGCCCACGGCAACAAAAGGATGAATGGGAACCAGCTCCGCCTGCAACTGGGATCCCAGCACCAGCCGCGCTAGGGTGCCTACCAGGATGGAGCTGCGGAAGATCTCCGTGGGCACATACAGACCCTCGGAGCCGGAGAGCTTCAGGCCAGCCAAGAGCACCAGCAGCGACAGGATCCCGCTCGCTGCCGGGCCGGCAAAGGCAATGTCGAAGAGGGCCTTGCGGCTGGGCACCGGCGATTGGATGCGGTTTAGGGATCCCAGCGTGCCAATGCCCAAGCTGGGGATAACAAAGGCAGGGCTGAGGCGCACGCCGTACTTGCCCGCCATCCAGCGGTGTCCGGTCTCGTGCACCAGCAAGATGGCGAAGATCCCGGCCGCCACCGGCAGGGCTTCCACCCAGCGCCCTGGCGCATCCAACAGCCGGAAGCCCAAGAGATTGGCTCCCACCTCCAACGTGGCGACGAAGCTGAAGACCAGCAACGCCCCCGCCAGGATCTGCGCCCCCACGGAAGCGCGGTAATTGACGATGGGATCCGGCAAGACCACCACCGCCGGCTTTTCCGCCGGATCCTCCACCAAAAAGAGCTGGTAGCGACTGCCCACCTGCTCTTTGAGCTTCTCCACCAGCAGGGGTACCACCACCTCCGCCTCCTGGCGCAGGTTGCCCTTAAAAATTGCCCCTTCCCCATAGGGGACGGTCTCGGTGACGAAAAAGGTATCGAGGCCGAAAATAGACTGAATGGCCTGCAGATCCTCAGCCGAGATCCGCTGCAGAACCGCAGGCGCTTCCAAAGGCGCCTCCCCTGCCGAAGGGGCTTCCCCCTGCTCTTCCAGACGAGCCAACTGCTCGCGACGGGCCTGCAGCTCCTGCTGGGCCAACTGGCGGGTCTTGCGCCCCACAGCAATGTAAAGCCCTGTAAAGACCAACAGCAACACCAGGAAGCCTGCAAAATTGAGGTAGATCCCCAGCAGCAACAGCCCTAGGAAGACCACCCAGGGCAGCAGCAGCAGGGATCCCTGTAACCACACCCAAACGGCTAAGGATCCCCGCCGACGGGCTCTCCAGAAGCCCCAACCCAAAAAGGCCAGCGTTCCCAGCAAAAAGAGCGGCGTAATCTCAGCGGCAATGTTCATGGCTGACCTATGAGGCTGTACGGGTACCAAGCTGAGGGCAAGACGGCTCAAGCAGAAACAGCCGTTCCTTCAAAACGGGGCTCCGGCTGCTCCCACAGGTAGAAGCCAGCTTTCCGAGGTTTCAGGAGGAACAGCCGCAAAAACTGATAGAAGTTATCCAAGTAGAGGGGCAGCTTGCGCAAACCCTTGAAGGGGCCGGATCCCCGGGCAATCTCCCTCAGCTTAGCGTTGTTGGCCACGCACTTTTGCAGCCGCCGCACAAACTCAGGGTTTTCCACATCCAACACCACCGGGAACACCTTGGCCGCCTCGCGGTTGGTCTTGTAGATCACCTCCATGTCATAAGCATGGGGATCCAGCCCGATGAGGCGGTAGAAATCCGGGCGCTCTCCCACATCATTGAGGTACATAGTGGCGAACACCGACAGCAAGAAGAAACGGCACCACAGCTTGGCCACCCATCCCTTGAGCAGCCGCGGCTGGCTTAGGAGCATGAGCGCAAAGAAATCGCCGTGGCGGTTCTCGTCCTGGCACCAGTTCTTGAAGAAGTTGAAGATGGGGTAGATGCGGTCTTCGGGATGGGCCTCCAGGTGGCGGTAGATGAGGATGTAGCGCCAGTAGCCAATCTTCTCCGAGAGATAGGTGGCATAGAAGATGAAACGCGGCGCGAAATAGGTATAGGACTTGTGCTTGGTCAAAAAGCTCAGGTCAAAGGCCAAGTTAAAGTCGCCCATAGCCCGGTTCAGGAAGCCGGCATGGCGGGCCTCGTCGCGGCTCATCAGGGCAAAGCACTCGGCCAAAACGGGGTTGGTCTCTTTCAGCTTGCGCGACAGCTCCTTGTAGAGGAGAAAACCGGAGAACTCGGCTGTGCAGGAGCGCTCCAAGAACTCCACAAACAGCCGCCGCGCCTCCGGATCGAGCTGACTTTCCCAATCTTGGTTGAACTCCTCACCCCGGACGAAGTGATGGCGGTTGTAGTCGGCGCGAAACTCCTGCAGGATGGCCCGGAAATCGGCCTCTCGATCCCCTAAGCCCATTTTGCCGATGGCCTCGAAATCGGTGGTGTAGAAGCGCGGCGTCAGGATGGTCTCGGTGGGCACTCGCGCTTGAGTTTGAGCAGCTTGCAAACTGGGACTCATAGTGATTTAAAGCGGATGAAAAGGCCAGGTATACTCTCGCAGTTTACCAGCCTCTCTGGCCGTCGTGGGGATAAGAAGTGTTACCGGCAGGCTCTGAGAGATCCTTAAGACTCCACTGCCAGCGGCTGGGATCGCAAGGGATCCGTCAGCTCGCTGCCCTCCTCCGAAGGCGGGATCACCTGCCAAAACAGAGGCAAATAGGATTCCCAATTTTGCAGAATGCGCTCCGCTTTGGGGGAATGGGTGCGGCGATAGTGCTCTTGGATCAGGCTCTTCAGTTGTGCCTCTGCTGCTGCTGTCTGCACCCGCTGAATGCGCACGATCTCCCCGTTGACCTTGGCGGGGAAGTTGCCCTCCTCATCCAGCACATAGGCAAGGCCGCCGGTCATCCCCGCTCCCAGGTTGCGGCCCACCCGCCCCAGCACCACCACCACCCCACCGGTCATGTACTCGCAGCAGTGGTCGCCGGATCCCTCGATCACCGCCTGCGCTCCCGAGTTGCGCACCGCAAAGCGTTCCCCCGCCTGGCCGTTGGCAAACAGGGATCCGCCCGTGGCCCCGTACAAACAGGTGTTGCCCAGGATTACATTTTCCGCCGGATCGCGGGGCGCCTCAGGGGGAGCCAGGATGACGATCTCGCCGCCACACATGCTCTTGCCCACGTAGTCATTCGCTTCTCCTGTCAGGGTCAGGCGCATCCCCGCCAGTGTAAAAGCGCCAAAGCTCTGGCCGGCGCTGCCGACAAAGCGCAGATCCAACTGCCCCCCCTGTTGGGCGAAGCCGGTATCTCCGTACAAGCGGGCCAAGGTTCCGGCAATGCGCCCGCCCACACAGCGGTCGGTGTTGGCGATAGGGATCTCCACCGTGGCCGTGCCGCAGGTTTCCACCGCCTTCTGCACCTCCGGCTGAGCCAGGATCTGCTCATCCAGCACCGGGCCGTTGGAATGCACCGGCTCATGCTCCAACCAGTCGGGCAGGGTGTTGGGATCAAAACCGGGGGGAGTTCGCAGCAGACACTCCAAGTTCAAGGATTGGGTCTTCTGCAGAACCGCATCGGCCCGCGGACAGAGCAGATCCACCCGTCCAATCACCTCCTTCAGAGAGCGGTAGCCCAGTTGCGCTAAGACTTGGCGCACCTCCTCCGCCACAAAGGTGAAGAAGGTCACCACGTGATCTGGCGTGCCGGGGAAGCGCTTGCGCAACTCCTCCTTCTGGCTGGTCACTCCCACAGGGCAGTTGTTAGTGTGGCACACCCGCGCCATGATGCACCCCTCCGCAATCATGGCCACCGTGCCAAAGCCAAACTCTTCTGCCCCCAGCATGGCCGCCATCACCACTTCCCAACCCGTGCGAATGCCGCCATCCACCCGCAGGATGGAGCGCTGCCGTAGGCCGTTTTCCAGCAGGGTATGATGCACCTCCACCAGGCCCAACTCCCAAGGTGCCCCGGCATGTTTGATGGAGCTCAAGGGGGAAGCCCCTGTGCCCCCTTCATGGCCGGAGATTTGGATGATGTCGGCGTTGGCCTTGGCTACTCCTGCCGCCACTGTGCCGATGCCCACCTCCGCCACCAGCTTCACCGACACCTGTGCCTGGGGGTTCACCTGGTGCAAGTCGAAGATCAACTGCGCCAGATCCTCGATGGAGTAGATGTCGTGGTGGGGCGGCGGCGAGATCAAGGTCACCCCCGGCTTGGAGCGGCGCAGCTTGGCGATGTAGGGGCTGACCTTTTTGCCCGGCAGTTGCCCGCCCTCGCCCGGCTTGGCCCCCTGGGCAATTTTGATCTCAATTTGCCGCGCGTTGAGCAAATACTCCGGTGTCACGCCAAAGCGGCCCGAGGCCACCTGCTTCACCGCCGAGCTGGCGTTGTCCCCCATGCGCAGCCCCTTCAGGTGGGGAAAGCGGGCCGAGGTGCCATCTGGGCCTACATCGGTGATGGGGAGGTATCGTTCCGGATCTTCCCCGCCTTCACCGGAGTTGGACTTGCCGCCGATGCGGTTCATGGCAATGGCCAGGGTCTCGTGGGCCTCGCGGCTGAGGGCCCCCAAGGACATCCCACCTGTGGCAAAGCGTTTGAAAATCTCCGACACCGGTTCCACTTCCTCCAAGGGAATGGGATCCCGGTCGCTGCGGAAATCCAGCAGGTCTCGCAACGCGGTGGGGGTGCGGCTGCGCAGGTGCGCCCTGTAGATCTCATAGTGGGCAGGCTGACCCGATTCGATGGCCTTGTGCAGCAGTTTGGCCATTTCTGGACTGTTGATGTGGTATTCGCCTTTGGGCCGCGCCTGGATAAAGCCAAAGTTCTCCAGCTTTTTCGAGGTGAGTTCGGGAAAGGCCCGCTGGTGATTCACCATGCCCTCGCGGGCCAGATCCGCCAGCGTCATGCCTCCCACCCGCGACACCGTGCCGCGGAAGGCCAGATCGATCACCTCTTGGCTCAGGCCAATGGCCTCGAAAATCTGCGCTCCGTGGTAGCTGGAGAGCAGAGAAATGCCCATTTTGGAAAGAATCTTGAGCAGCCCTGCCTCAATGGCGGCGCGGTACTTCAGTTGCACCTCGGCCAGGGAAAGCTGGGGCAACTTGCCGGCAGCCATCTGGGTTTGCGTCTTGGGCTTGTGCCACCACTGCCGCACAGCTTCATAGGCCAGATAAGGACAAACGGCGCTGGCCCCGTAGCCGATCAAGCAGGCAAAGTGGTGGGTGCTCCAGCATTGGGCAGTCTCCACCACCAGGGAAGCGCGTAGGCGCAGCCCCTCCTGGATGAGGTGATGGTGGATGGCGCCCACCGCCAACAGAGGTGGGATCAGAGCCTGCTCGGCATCAAGGCCGCGATCCGAGAGGATTAAAATCTCAGCTCCCCCCCGCACCGCCTGGGCCGCCTGCTGGCAGAGGGCCCGTACCTGGACCTCCAGTCCTTCTGGGCCGGCAGCCACCGGATAGAGAATCGGGAGCGTGTGGCAGGGAAAAGGGGTATGCTGCAGAGCGGCCAGCTCCGCTTCGTTGAGCACCGGGCTGCGCAACTGCAACAGGCGGGCATGCTCAGGGCGGATCTCCAGCAGGTTGCCCTTGGATCCCAGATACACATCCAAAGACATCACCAGGCTCTCCCGCAGGGGATCGATGGCAGGGTTGGTGACCTGGGCAAAGCGCTGCTTGAAATAGTCGTAGAGGGGATGAGGCTGGGTGGACAGCACAGCCAGCGGTGCATCGTCCCCCATGCTGAAGGTGGGCTCCTTGCCCGTAGCCGCCATCTCCTCGATGATCATCTCCACATCTTCTGAGGAGTACCCGAAGGCGGTTTGGGCTTGTAACAGTTGTTCTTCCGAGAGGTGAGGGGTATTTTCAAAGCCTTGGGTGCTGAGCTGAACGCGATGGGCTTTGAGCCATTCGCCGTAGGGGTGCTGGGCTGCCACCTGGGTTTTGATCTCCCAGTTTTTGCAGATTTGCCCGCTCTGCAGATCCACCGTCAGCATCTGCCCCGGGCCTAGCCGCCCTTTTTCCAAAATGTCGGTCTCCGGCAGAGGAACCACGCCAGCTTCCGAGGCCACCACCAGCAGACCATCGCGGCTGCGAGCGTAGCGGGCTGGGCGCAGGCCATTGCGATCCAACGTGGCCCCGATGGTTTTGCCGTCGCAGAAAACCACCATCGCCGGGCCATCCCAAGGCTCCTGCAGGCCGCCGAAGAACTCGTAGAAATCCACCACTTCCGGGTGATTCTGCAGTTCTGGCTGGTTGCGATAGGCTTCCGGGATCAGCACCATCATCGCCTGCTGAGTGGAGTAGCCCGACTGAATCAACAGCTCAAACACAGCGTCCAGACCTGCTGAGTCGCTGGTGCCCGGGTCAATAATCGGCTTCAGATCCTCGACCGCTGTACCCCAGCGGGGATGGGAAAGGGTTTGTTCGCGGGCGGCCATCCAGTTGACATTGCCCAGGTAGGTGTTGATCTCGCCGTTGTGGCAGAGGTAGCGGAAAGGCTGAGCCAGCGACCAACGCGGCAGGGTATTGGTGCTGAAGCGGCGGTGGTAGGTGGCGTAGGTGGTGGTGTAGAGGGGGTTTTGCAGATCTCGATAAAACTGGCCCAGAACCGACGATTGCACCATGCCTTTGTAAACGACAACCCGGCAGGACAAAGAGGCAAAATACAGAGCATAAAAGCCAAACCGAGCCTCTACCCGCCGCCGAATGCGCCGCCGCAACAGATAGAGCTGCTGCTCTAGCTCGTCTCCTTCCAGCGTGGGATGGGTGAGGAGCATCTGCCAAATGGAGGGCATGGTCTGCCGCGCCATCGGCCCCAGGCAATTGGGATTGACCGGTACCTGCCGCCAAACCACCCGCTGCCAGTCGGTGGTGGTCAAGTACTCATCGATCACCTGCTGCACCGCCTGACACTCAGCAGGATCCTGAGGCAAAAAGACCATCCCCACCGCGCTGTGAGTGGGATCCCAAGCTCGAATTTCTTCCCTCTCTGCCTGCAACAGCGACCAGGGGATTGCCGTTGCAATGCCCGCCCCATCACCGCTCTGGCCGTCGCCGCCACAGCCACCCCGATGTTCCATACAGGTGAGGGCCTGAAGGGTTTTCTGCAAGAGGTCGTGGCTGGCTCTCCCCTGCTGATTCACCAAAAAGCCGACCCCGCAAGCATCCCGCTCTTGAAAGTGCCAGTTTTCCTGCAGGATAGGGGCCGAGACCTGAGAGGGATGGGGATTCATAGGAGTAAAAACAGTTTGGAATAAATCACGCTTTCAGAGGTGGAAAACCAGCATATCGCACTCCAATCCGACAGGAAAAGGGGGGCAGTCTCAAGTCACGGCTGGCTCTTGCCAACAGGGCAACCGTTGGGGCAATCGGCTCAGCGAAGTAAAGACAAAAAAGCTCGCCATGAACAGATTTTTCGAGTTTCTTCTGCAGCTTTCCCCGACGGACTGCGGACGATCTGAGAAAGCTAGGGCGAATGCGCCAGCTCACACCGGCTCCGCTCGCTGGCAACTGGCCCTGTGGAGAACTGCGGTAGGGAGACAGCCGTAGGGTATGTCCAGGAAGAGGGCAACCCCACAGATGTACAACAGATGTACAAATGTACAAAGTCAGGCGTGCAACGGTCTATCGCTGGCTGAACCTAGAAGACCTCAGGCCGACAAAAGTCAAGACCCAGAAGCCAAAGATAGACTTGGCCGCCCTGCAGCAAGACATAGGCCAGGATCCAGGAGCTCAATTGTAAGGATAGAGCTCAGAGATTCGGGTCGCGCCAGCGGGACGGAGCCCTTGCCCTATTGACTATACTGGTGGTGCTCTGGGAGCAATGATACTATTACCCTAGATTTTTCGTGTTTCTGAGTAAGCTCATGCTGACTTGCCCAAGCCGTCATTCTTTTAACTTAGATACGACAAGATCCATAATGGAAAGCAGCATTATCGATGCCAGGATTGTCACAGGCAATTTATACCTGAATCTACTCAAAAGATTGTCTCAGAAGTCAATATATCCCTAGTTAATAAACTTAAGCGACTTTCCATTGCTGCTATATCTTATGTAAATGAACTACCAGAACTCTGGACAAAATTATGTTAATCACAAATCAACTTATCCTTCCCAAATCATGGAGGTCTACCCGTCAAAAGAGGTACTTTGATCCTGCGATGCGACGAGCTATTGCCATTTGTGCTAGCAGGTTGGAGCTTGAAAGCAGGACGAGCTTCCCAAACTTGTTCAGAATGATTGTTCAGAATGACTGTGTCTCCACATGGGTTGGAGTCAGTGTTGCCGAGAAAAGCCATATCCTTGCTAGATTGAAGTCATGGGATCCCTGACTCTACCCGGTAGAACTGAACTTTATGACCGTCCCTCTGATTCACAGCCGTGACGTTCTAGAGAGCCGTCTCAAGGAGATTCCTGCTGAACCCGGCGTATATTTAATGCGAGATGCCACGGATCAGATCCTCTATGTAGGCAAGTCCAAGAAATTGCGCTCTCGAGTGCGATCTTATTTCCGCTTCACCAGCGACCTGTCCCCTCGCATTCAGCGCATGGTAGCTCAGGTTTGCGAGATCGAGTTTATCGTAACCGACAATGAAAGTGAAGCTTTAGCCCTAGAAGATAACCTGATTAAAACCCATCAGCCCCCCTACAATGTTCTTCTCAAGGATGACAAAAAGTATCCCTATTTGTGTATTACCTGGTCGGAGCCTTATCCCCAGCTTTACATCACCCGCCATCGTCGCCTTGATCGGAATCAAGACAAATACTATGGCCCCTACACCGATGTTGGCCTGTTGCGCCATACCCTTGGGTTGGTCAAACGAATTTTTCCCTTGCGCCAACGGCCCAAACCTCTGTACAAAGATCGCACCTGTTTGAACTACGACATTGGGCGCTGCCCCGGGGTATGCCAAGGCTTGATCAGCCCAGAAGAGTATCGCAAAACGCTGACTCAAGTGGCCATGATCTTCCAAGGCCAGACAGATGAGCTGATCCGAGAGCTGCAGGAGAAGATGATCCAGGCCGCCGAACAGGAAAATTACGAGGCAGCCGCACGATATCGGGATCAAATTCGCGGTTTGGAACAATTGGGAGAATCCCAGAAGGTCTCTTTGCCTAACTCTACCGTCAGCCGTGATGCTCTGGCCTTGGCCATGAATGATTCACGAGCCTGCATTCAATTGTTTCAGGTGCGGGCAGGCAAGTTGGTGGGGCGGCTGGGGTTTGTGGCCGAAAACCGCGGTGACGACCCAGGCCTTATCTTGCAGCGGGCTTTACAAGAGCATTATCAATACTGCGATCCGGTGGAAATTCCCTCTGAGATTTTGACCCAGTATGAATTGCCCGATCACGATTTTCTGGAGTCTTGGCTGAGTCAGAAAAAAGGCCGCAAGGTCAGCCTTGTTGCCCCCCAACGGCAGAGCAAAGCCGAGCTGATCGAGTTGGTTGAGCGGAATGCCCAACTGGAGCTAACCCGCACTCAGCGCTTGGCGGATCGGGATGCCGCGGCCTTGGAGCGCTTGGCAGAAGTCTTGGATTTGCCGGATGTGCCCCGCCGTCTAGAAGCCTACGATATTTCCCACATCCAGGGATCCGATGCTGTGGCCAGTCAGGTGGTGTTTATCGATGGCCTGCCTGCCAAACAGCACTACCGCCGCTACAAGATTCGCAACCCTGAGGTGCGCCCCGGTCACTCCGATGATTTTGCCAGCCATGCAGAAGTGGCCCGGCGTCGCTTCAGCAAAATGACCCCTGAGGATCAGCCGGATTTGGTGCTCATCGACGGGGGCAAGGGGCAGTTGTCGGCAGTCATGGCCGTCTTGGCGGATTTGGGGCTGGATCACCTGCCGGTGATTGCCTTGGCCAAACGAGAAGAAGAGATCTTTCTGCCGGGGAATCCTGTGCCCTTGCGGTTGCCGGCCCAAGATCCGGCTCGCTTGTTGTTGCAACGCCTGCGAGATGAAGCCCACCGATTTGCTCTCGCCTTTCATCGCCAGCAACGGAAAGCGCGTCAACATGCCTCTACGCTGGACGAGATCCCCGGCCTGGGCAAGTATCGGCAAAAGCTGCTGATGGAAGAATTTCGGTCGATTGCCCGCATTCAGGTGGCTTCAGAAGACCAGCTGGCCCAAGTGCCCGGCATTGGCCCGAAGATTGCCCGGCAGATTTACCGCTACTTTCACCCGGAAACTCAGGCGGAATCCCCGGAGACAGCGCAGGTGGAGTAGTTGAGAATCCGCACAGGGATCCCTGCTCCCCCAGCACTCGGTGGGGTGATATCCACAGAAGCCTGAGCACCCTTCCTCGCCCGTGATTTTACGAGATCACGGGGGAACTTGTAGTGCGGAAAACATCGCTCAAAGCAAAAATGATACATAATCTCAGGGGCAGGCGTTCTTAGTGCCCTGGTACTGCTTGCGAAAACATAGGGGATCCTGATGCTGGCCGAACTTGATGTGCTCCTGGAAAATGCCCCCATTGGGATCTTTCGTGTGGATCTGCAGGGACGATACCGGTTTGCAAATGCCAAGCTTGCCAAGATATACGGCTATACTTCCTCTGCCCATTTGATGCGCCATCTGTCGGATTTTGGCCATCATCTCTATGCTGACGCTGCCGGTCGTCGTCAGATTTTCCAGGATCTGCTTGCAGGCAAAGTCGGCGATGGGAGAGTGGCGCAAGAGTTTTTGATCCACAGTCGCAAGGGCTTGGACTTGTGGGTGCGAGAACAAATTCAAGTTGTCCGCAATCCGGCAGGGGATCCCCTCTGTTTTGAGGGGTATGTGGAAGACATCACGGCGCGGAAGCAGGCTGAACAAGCGCTTGCAGAGAGCCAACTCCGCTACGAAAGGCTGGTTTGCGCTATTCCACAAGCCTTGATGATTTTTAGCCGAGAAGGCCAATGCCTAGAGCCGATTTCTTCCCCGGAGAATACTTATTTTGCTTCACTCTCAGCAGAGCATATTCAGGGAAAAGCAGTGGGAGAGCTGTTCGGCCCTGAGGTTGGCGATCAACTGCAGAGGCTGATTGACCGTTGCTTGAGCAGCGGATCCCAGCAAACCTTGGAATATCCCCTAACCAACTCAGCGGGAGAGCTCCGTTACCAAGAAATTTGCATAGTTCCCTACGGAGCAAATTGCGTGCTTGGCTGCATTCAAGATATTACCGAGCGTAAGCGTCTAGAGCTGGCCTTGTTGGAGATTCAACAGCGATTCTGGGGAATTGTGGAGTCCTGCAATTTGGGCATCTCTCTGCTGCCTCTTGAGCCAGAAGCTAGTCCGCATGGCATGAACTCAGCCCTCAAGGATATAACAGGATATTCTGCAGAGGAATTGAAGGCTTTGCCTCTGGAGGCTTGTATCCCAGACTTGGCCGATGTTGAAACTCTAAAAAAACTTTGGCAGGAGTTGGTTGATGGCCGGCGCAGTCATTATGAATGGGAACATCCCTACACCCGTAAGAATGGCCGAATCATCTGGGTAAAGTCTCAGGTTTATGTTGTGAGAGATGAAGAACAAAAGCCTCTGTTTGCCGTTTACTTCCTGGATGATATTAGCGAGCGCCGATCCATCAAATCTGCTCTTGAGGAAATTCAAAACCAATTGCAGGGGATCTTCAACTTCTGTAGCCAAGGGATTGCTCTGATGAGCTTGGATCCTGATCCCCGGTATCTCAGCCTCAACCCGGCAATGGCAGAGATTACAGGGTACAGCGAGGAAGATTGGTCGGCTCTGAAAGCGGAAGATTACACTCCCTATCCCGAAGACCGAGAACGGGGCGAGATACTCTGGAATGAACTGCTTTCCGGGTACACCAACAACTATGAATATGAAAAGGTGATTTGCCGTAAAGATGGCAGAGAGATCTGGGTTCGCTTACAACTCTTCGCGGTGCGAAACGCTCAAAACGAGCCTCTGTTTGCCATCCAATTTCTAGAAGATATTTCCGAGCGAAAAAGGGCCGAAACTCACCTGCGAGAAAGTTTGGCCGATCTGGCCCGCAGCGAAGCACGTTACCGCGCTCTTTACGAAGCGATCCCAGATATGCTTTTGCAAGTGGATCGGCAAGGGCTAGTCTTGTCCTATAAGCCCCCCAGAGGATTTGCATTCGCCTATCCCGATGACCGCTATCTCAACCAATACATTCAAGATCTGTTTCCAGAGCATTGGAAAACCTACTTTGCCCCTTTGCTAGAGAAAGCCTTTCAAACGGGAGAAATTCAGGTTATTGAATATCCGCTTCCCAAAACTTCTCAAGACACTGCGGAAGCATTGCCGGAATATCGCGAGGCCCGTCTGTTGCCCTTTGGGCCGGATGAGGCCATTGTTTTGGTGCGCGATATTACTCTGCGCAAGCGCCTGGAGCTGGCCCAGCAAACGCGAGAAGCTGAGTTAACAGCCCTGGTGCAACAGCGAACCCAGCAACTGGAACGCAGTCTGCAGTTTGAATCGATTCTGCGCCGCCTCATCCATCAGATACGGGCAACTCTGGATGAAAGGCAGATCTTGCAGACAGTTGTGAACGAGCTGGGGAAATTTTTGGGCGTTCTTTTTTGCAATGTCGGCCTTTACGATAGCCGCCGAACCTACTCCCTGATCAGCTATGAATACACGACGCTTTCGACCTCTGGGGTCGGGGCTCGGGTTCAGATGAAAGATTTTCCCCTCTTCTACGAACAGCTATGGCGAGGTTGGTGCTTTCAACTGTGCGCTCGGGATCACCAACGGGATCCCAACACTCTGCCCCCCTATCTGACCAAGCTGGCCTGCCCCATTGCGGACGATCAGGGCATTCTTGGGGATCTGTGGCTGGCTCGGCCTCCTGAGGAGAGCATGCCTCTAACCCCCAAAACCCTGAACTTTGCTGAATTTACTGAGCTTTAGGCGGTTTGGCAAAAGTCATTGAGAGGGATATAGTAGACCAAGTTTCCCCCTGATCCTTGAGTCCACCGCAACGGTTGCCGGGAAGTGAAGGGGGAAAGCGCTCGGGGGGTATTCCTCAGGGCTTTGCGGGATACCGCCTTCCTGCTTGGACTCCGTCCCGCTGACGCGAACAGAGATAGGCAGGATGCGATCGCTTCTTTCCTGAACCATGTTCAGGAGAGTTCAGCGTGAATGTATCAGTTTTAGCGATTGGGAAATCGATTTGGCCCAGCAAATGGCGGCCCAGTGCGCGATTGCCCTGCGACAGGCCAGGCTCTACCTCAGCAGCCAGGCTCAGGTGACGGAATTGAAAAAACTCAGCCAAATTAGGGATAACTTCCTGGCCGCCGTCTCCCATGAGCTGCGCACTCCCCTTACCAGCATTAGCCTCTCGGTTCACCTGCTGAAACTGAGCTATCAAGTTTCTCCTCTCACCCCCAAGCAAATCCAGTATCTTGAGGTTCTGGAGCAGGCGTGCGAGCGAGAGATCTCCCTAATTAACGATCTTCTGGATCTACAAAATTTGTCGGGCAATACGCTCAAGCTGCCCTCTGAGCAGGTTAACCTGCCTCTCCTTTTGGCACCTCTTATCAATCGGTTCCAAGACCGGATGCGCAAGCGGCAGCAAACCCTAGAAGTTCACTGGGATCCCCACCTGCCCTATCTGCACACCCATCCCCGCCTGTTGGAACGCTTGGTCTGTGAGCTTTTGACCAATGCCCACAAATTCACGCCCGCCGGCAAACACATTGTCCTAGAGGTTGTTGCTTTGGGTTCCGACCGCTGGGAGCTGCGCTTGACCAACACGGGCACCACCATTCCCCTCGAAGAACAAGAACGCATTTTCGAGCAGTTTTATCGCATCCCCCACTCGGATCCCTGGCAGCAGGGGGGAACAGGCTTGGGATTGGCTCTGGCCCAAGCCATTGCCAACCACTTGGGCGGCTCTTTGCAGGTGGAAAGCACTGCCCACCAAACCACGTTTATTCTTCGCTTGCCCGCAGCAGAATCTTGTTGACGATTCGGTTTGGGCCACTTATGGTGAGATTTACCATATGGGGGGCAGGGTGAAGGTAGCGCTGTTGCAACTGAACTACATCGTCGGCGATCTAAGCGGAAATGCCGAGCGCATCCGTTCGGCAGTCGAGGCAGTGGCGGCGGCGGGAGCAGAGTTGGCCATCACCTCCGAGCTGGCGTTGCTGGGATATCCACCCCGCGATTTGTTGCTCTATCCGGCCCTGGTCGAGAGGGCAAGCCAGGTTTTGCAGCACTTGGCCAGCCGGTTACAGGCCAGCATTCCGGTAGTCGTGGGATCCGTGCAGCCCAATCCTCTGCCTGAGGGTCGGCCCCTTTACAATGCTGCTGCCTGGCTGGAGGGAGGCCAGATCCGCCACTGGTTTCAGAAGTCGCTCTTGCCCACCTACGATGTCTTCGACGAAGATCGCTATTTTGAGCCGGGATCCCAGCCCCAACCCATCGAGTACCGTGGCCGCCGCCTGGGCTTTACCATTTGTGAAGACATTTGGAACGACCGCGACTTTTGGCAGCACCGCCGCTACCACTGGGATCCGGTGGAACAGATGGCCCGCTGCGGTGCCGACCTGCTGATTAACCTCTCGGCTTCCCCCTTCAGCCTAGGCAAACAGAAGTTGCGGGTGGAGATGCTGGGATCCCTGGCCCGCAAGCACGCCCTGCCCATTCTCTACGTCAATCAGGTGGGGGGCAATGATGATTTGATCTTCGATGGGGCCAGTTGTGCCGTGGATCGCCGGGGTCGGGTTGTGGCCCAAGCGGCTGCCTTTCAGCCGGATCAGCTCATCCTGGATGTGGACGAGTTGACGCAGTCTCCCAACCCAGACCAGAGCCCACCGACCGCGGGATCCCGCTGGCCGACCGAGCCGGAAGCTGAGCTGTACGAGGCGTTGGTTTTGGGCACCCGCGATTACGTCAGCAAATGTGGCTTTCGCGAGGTGCTATTGGGCCTGTCGGGAGGGATCGATTCTGCCGTCACTGCTGTGATTGCTGCCGATGCTTTGGGGCCGGAGCGGGTGCTGGGGGTGCTCATGCCCTCTCCCTATTCCAGCCCTGGCAGCCTGACCGACGCCTACCAACTGGCGCAAAACCTGGGGATCCCGACCCTGAAGCTGCCGATTCAGTCCATCATGGAGAGCTACCACCAGCTTTTGGCAGAGCCCTTTGCCGGCCTCCCCCCAGACATCACGGAAGAAAACCTGCAATCTCGCATTCGCGGCACCCTCCTCATGGCCCTTTCCAACAAGTTCGGGCGGCTGCTGCTGACCACAGGCAACAAATCAGAGCTAGCAGTGGGCTACTGCACCATTTACGGGGATATGTCCGGCGGCCTGGCGGTGATCTCCGATGTGCCCAAAACCTGGGTGTACCGCTTGGCCCGCTGGATCAACCGACAGCAGGAGCGGATCCCGCTTGCTACTCTGACCAAGCCCCCCTCGGCAGAATTGCGACCCGGCCAACAAGATAGCGACAGCTTGCCCCCCTACGATTTGCTGGACAGGATCCTGCAGCGGCACATCGAGCAGCATCAATCCGGCCCCGAGTTGGTGGCTCAAGGGTTCGATCCCGACACGGTGCAGCACGTGCTGCGGCTGGTTCAGAATGCCGAGTTCAAGCGACACCAAGCTCCCCCTGGGCTGCGCATCACCGATCGCGCCTTCGGCACCGGCTGGCGGATGCCAATCGCCAAGCGGCAGGAAGGGATCAGTTGAAACCCTCATCTCAATTCAAACCAGGACACCGCACCCACACCTGAAACATTAGAATGCACGGGGCCAGAAGGCTTTTCAAGGACTCCGTCCCGCTGGCGCGACCAGTAGCCCAAGCGTCTCACCCTAACCTGGAATAACTGTAGTTGCCATTTAGGAACTGCTGCAGCCAGCACAGGTATATTTCCTGCTCAGTCAAAGACAACAAAGGGCCTGCAGACCGGCAGACCCCAGGAAAAATCTAAAGAATAAAGAGTGGCAAGCTGATCCCTCTCAGATCAGGCCCAGCCAGGAGGCAACGCCTTGGCCCGTCACCGCTTCGATGACAATGGCCAACACAAAGCCAATCATGGCAGCCCGACCGTTGAGGCGCTCGGCATACTCGTTAAAGCCAAACTTGGGCTCAGACAAATTGGGATTAGACATGAGAACCTCCAGGGTAAATGGGAACGACAGAGAGTGGGATCCGTAAAGAACGAAAACGAGAACGGCACTTGACCTTCAGTATAGTTTGCATTTCTTCATGATCGCAAGCAAGGTGGTCACCCGCTGCCGATGGCGGCGATGATCTGCCGCGCCAGGGGAATGGCCGCCTCATAGGCTTTGCCCTGATGCAGGTGCAGCACCAGCGTCCAGTTGGGATCCGGCAGGGGCCAAAAGGCCAGCAACCAGGCTTGAAAATCTTCTGCCCAGAGAATTGGTCGTCCTCGTCGTTGAGGATTGAGGATGGTGCCAGACTTGGCTGCCACTGGGATCCCTTCTGGGGCAATGCCGCGACAGGTGCCCGCTGTTGCCGCCAGGCTCATGCCAGCATGGAGAGCCTCCCAAATCCACTCCGGTAAAGAGAAAGCGGGCAGAGAGACCTCGCCAGAAAGGGGTACACCTCGGCGGGCAATCACGCCCCCATAAACCAACAGCTCCCAGGGATCCACCGGCCCAGCCAGACCGGTCGCCAAGAGCGGAGCCGGAGCCGTATTCTGCGCACTCTCTAGGCCGAAGCGCCGCAGCCACTCCACCAGGGTATTGGCCCCCAGCTCCCAGCCCAACTGGTAAAAATGCACGTTGCAAGAGTGGGCCAGGGCTTGGCGCAAGTTCAAGGTTCCATGTCCGCGGGGATCCCAGCAGGGTAGGCGGCCCAACCCCAGTTGCGGCGGCGGATCCCACCAACCCGGACAGTGGATCAAGCGCTCCCCAGAGCTGATCCCAGTCTGCAGAGCAGCGGCGGCAACGGCGCATTTGACGGTTGAGCCAGGGCTGGCCCTGATTCTGGAAGCCTGCTCCGGCTGCCAAACCCTTGTTAAACGACCGGTGTTCAGGTTGAGGACGGCGGCAAAATCGCTCGGATGGGGCAGCCCTGCAGATTTCCCCTGCAAGCCCCAGGTCAAAGCAGAACCCAATAGCCAGGCTCCACAGGTGCGACGGTTCATCTGCTGTCGGCCCCGAAAACCCAGCCAGACAAAAGCGGATCCCTGTTACAAAAATTCGGAAATCGCAGCCTTCTCACGGACTAGGGTAATCTGAGTTCAGGTCAATGGAGATAACCCTCATGGCAATTCAGCGTGGTGCCAAAGTCCGTGTGCTGCGGAAAGAATCCTACTGGTACCGGGATGTGGGAACGGTTGCGGCGGTGGATACCAGCGGCATTCTCTACCCGGTGATCGTCCGCTTTGACAAGATCAACTACTACAACATCAACACCAACAACTTCCGCGAAGATGAACTGGAAGTGTTGGAAGCTCCCAAAGCCAAGGCCAAAGCTGCGGCCAGCTAAGCCAAAGTTCTGATGCCGGGGACTGTGTTCTTGAGCAAGTCGTTCTGTGCCTGAACTGCCGGAAGTTGAAACAGTTCGGCAAGATTTGCAACGCCTCACCTTGGGGCCGCGGATACTTGCGGTGGAGGTGCTCCTGGCCCGCACCATTGCCTACCCTGCAGGGGAGATGTTTGGGCGGAGCTTGATTGGCACCCGTTTTACCCAGTGGCAGCGGCGAGGAAAGTATCTCCTGGGATCCCTGGATTCGAGAGCTGTTCTGGGCGTGCATCTGCGCATGACCGGGCAGTTGCTCTGGGTGCAGGGATCCACCCCTTTATCAGCTCACACTCGTGTTCGTTTGGCCTTCGAGGAAGGGTGGGACTTGCGCTTTGTGGATCAGCGCACCTTTGGCCAGATGTGGCTGGTGCCTGCCGGTGTTGAGCTGGAGGCGGTGATCCCCACCCTGCAGACTTTGGGGCCGGAGCCCTTTTCGCCAGCTTTTTCTGAGGCCTATTTCCAGGCTGCCCTGCAGAAGAGCCGCCGTCTTATTAAAGCCGCGCTGCTGGATCAATCGCTGGTAGCCGGGGTGGGCAACATTTACGCCGACGAAGCCCTGTTTCTGAGCGGCATTCACCCTTTGACGCCAGCAGTTCAGCTTTCGGATGTGGCCAAGGCACGCCTGCGAGAAGCTTTGATCGAGGTGTTACGGGCCGGGCTGGAGCAGCGGGGCACCACCTTGCGGGATTACCGGGATCTGCGTGGGCTCAACGGCAACTATCAAGGGCAAGCGTGGGTGTACGGTCGGGAAGGGGATCCCTGTCGCCTCTGTGGCACCCCAATTCAGCGGATGAAGCTGGCAGGTCGGTCGGCTCACTTTTGCCCCCACTGCCAGCCGCAACAGAGCTAGTGGCGCTCCTCAAGATATGGGGGATCCCTGGGGAAATGGGCCAGAGCGGCTACCATCAGCAGTAGGAGGGGATCCCGGTGAAAACCATGGGATGGGCACGGCTCCAACCTGTAAAGCCCTTGATGAGGGGAAGTCGCCTCTGGTCGGGAGCGCTGTTGGCGCTGGGGATCCCGACGGCTGCGGCCTTTGCCCAACTGGAGTTGGATGCCCAACTGGGCCGCTCCCAAATTGTTTTTCCCAGCAAAGATTGCCCCGCCTGCAACCTAACGGGGGCAGAACTGCCGGGAGCTGACCTCAGTGGGGCCAACCTGAAAGAAGCGATCCTCAGACAGGCCAATCTCCAAGCTGCCGACCTCTCCCAAGCAATCCTCAATCTGGCCGATTTGAGAGGGGCCAATCTGAGTGGCTCAGCTCAGGCAGGGGCTTTCTTGTGGGAAGCCGATCTGGCGCAGGCCAACCTGCAGCAGACAGATCTGACGGGTGCCAATCTGCAGGTGGCCAACTTAAGCGGGGCCGACTTGCGTCGAGCCATCCTCACCCGCGCCGACCTCACAGGGGCCAAGTTACACAATGCCGATCTGCGGGGGGCCGACCTGCGAGGCGCTTTTCTGGAGGGGGCGGATCTGACCGGCGCCCTGTACAATGCCCAAACCCGGCTGGATCCCACCTTTGACCCCCAGGCCCGCGGCATGGTCTTGGTGAAGCCATAACCCCCCTCTCCCCAAGGGAGAGGGGCTGGGGGTGAGGGCGCTTTATTTGGGATCCCCCCTTGGGCAGATTAAAACCAGCACCCCCTCGGCTGGGATCCCCTGCCATGACTTCCCCTGTCCGCGTTCTCATTGCCGACGATCATCCCCTCTTCCGGCTGGGGCTGAAGTTTGCCCTGCAAGCGCAAGGATTTGAGGTGGTGGCCGAAGCCGAGACGGGATCCCAGGCCGTTCAGTACTGCCGCAGTTGCCCCATCGACGTGGCCATTTTGGATGTGCGCATGCCGGATGGGGATGGGATCGCCGCCTGCCAGCAAATCACCGAGCTGGGCCTGCCGGTGGTGGTGGTGATGATGACCACCTTTCAGGAGCCGGGTCTGATTGAGGCAGCCCGCCGCGCCGGGGCCAAAGGCTACCTTTCCAAAGAGACCGACCCGGCGGAATTGGCCCGCGTCATCCGTCAGATTTTGTCCAACCCCGAACGAGACTGGCTGCCTGCCCGACAGGAGCTGCCCAAGCTCACCCCCCGCGAGCTGTGTGTGCTGCAACTGATGAAAGAGGGCCTGGCCAACAAGCAGATTGCCCGCCGCCTGGGCCTGAGCATCGAAACTGTCAAAGAATACGCCAGCACCGCCTACCGCAAGCTGGATGCCAGCGACCGCGTCACCGCCCTCCTCAAGGCGCAACAACTGGGGATTTTGTGAAAGGATATTGAGGATTCTTAAGAATCTTGCAGAGAGGGGGCTGGCAGCTCCCCCCAGCGGTGGGGATGTCCGAAACTCCGGATCCCTTGCATACTGTTGCTATCTTGGCATCTGCCCAAGTGCCCCTTCTCACCTGCGTTATCTGAGATACGGCCATGTCTGCTCCTTCCCCGCTGCTGCTCAAGCTCACCCTGCGCTTGCTCGCCTCTTTGAAAGCACGGGTGGATCGGCGCAAGATCCGAGAGCGGGGCTTTGTCCTGCCGGTCGCTGTTTTGATCGTGCTGGTCTTGAGCTTGGTGACGGTAGGGCTGCTGACCCGCTCTACCCAGCGCACCATCCAAACCCAGGTGGAACGGGCGGAGCTGACCATCAGCCGGCAACTGAATGCTGCCATCGACCGGGCCAGGGCCAAGATTGACAACCTCATTCGGGATCGCCGCCTGCCCAACAGTGCCCCCACCGATGCCCAATTCACCTCTGCGCTGCTCAACGATGGCGCATTGGTGCCTGCAGAGCCCTCGGATCCCTATACCCTTCCCGATGAGCGGCGCTTTTTGCTGAACTACAGCGCCCTTGTTCGGGATCCCCAGAATCGGAGCCAGGGAATTGAAGTGCAGCGGCAAGCCCCAGTCTGGTGGTTCTTGGTGGATACCGACAACAACGGGATCGACGACTCCGTTACCGCCTACACCATTCTGTACAACCGCCGAGCGCCGGTTACGGGGCAAAGGAACCTCCAGGACTTTGAGGAAAACATTTCCGATACTGAGCGGGCGCGGCGACTGGTGATCCGCGGTGGGCCACTGCAGGGTTCGGCCTTGGCGGGGTGTACCGATTCTCCGGCTGAACAGACGGTCAACCCCAACGTGGGGGACTGGTTCCAGGTGGGCTCATCTTTGCAAAAGCCCTTTCAGGTCTATGCAGTTACTCTTCCCATTGAGGGGGCCGACTCCACCACCCGCGCCGTTTCGGCTCTGCAGTTTCAGCAAGATCGGCGGCGGGATCTGCTGAACAAGTGGGGAATTTTCAACCGCGGCGACGTGGAGTTTTTCTTTACTCCTGGCTACAACTGGAACGGTGCTATCTACGCAGGCGGTAGCCTTTTCTTCCGGTACACTGCCAACAACTTGTTCCGGGCTTTCACCATCAGCTCGGAGCAGTCTTGCTTCTACATGCCGCCGGAAAACTCGGAAATTACAGCCTATGGAGAGCTGGTGGCAGGGGCCATTGGCTACGCCGGACAGGAGGCGAGCGACACCCTAATTTTTGATGCCCACCCTAGGGAGGCGAATGTACCGCCAAGTGTGCCGCTTCCCCGCCTGAATAACCTCAATTTCGATTCAGTTCAGAACTCGGCAGCCCCCGAAATGGTAGCTCTGGATCCGCTGGAGCTCCAGCTTTTTGGCCGCATTCGCACCCGCGGAACCTACGCCCAAGATGCAACAGGATGGGCAAATTCTCCTCTCAGAAGGAGGGAGAACCCTGACGCCCAAGAGAGGGAGAACCCTGGCCGGATTAAAGCTGGCGGCTTTCGGTCCGACCAGACCTGCCCCCCCTACGTGGACGATGTTTACCGGGCCGACAACCGCTTTGGCCCCAAGGCCAGCTATGACCGTCCACCGGTCGAACCTGACCTGCAGAGGGGCTGCGATGTGGACACCTTTGCTCAGAGGTTTGGTGTCAGTGCCGGTAGCCCGATTCCTGCTAATGCCAGGAACAACCAGAATGAGTCTTTGACCGAGGACAACCCACCCCCAGGCGCCCTTTCCGAGGTGGGCTTGGATGGCTATTGGGAGCGGCGGGCCCGTGTGGAAGGTCTGCGGGTGATCGTGGGCCAGCGGCTGGAACTAACCCGCACCGATTCTTTGCCTTTGCCTCTGGTGCCCACCGGGAATGCGGATGATCCCACCAAGCTGCAGGCCATTTTCATCAGCAACGAGGCGCGGCAACGCCTGACGCTGCGGGATAACCCGGCGGCAGTGCAGGCTACAGCCGTTTACCACTACAGCCACAGAGATGGCCGCTTTCCGATAGCCTGCCTGGCTACGGTGGCCCACCCAGGCTCTCCCTGGAGCTTGCAGCGGGCTTCCACCTTCCCTACCGGCGACCAGCGCACTCAACTGGGCATCAACTTCTTTACTGGAGAGGGCACCAACGTTTGGGAGTATGACCCCGAGCCGATGCGGGAGCAACTGCGGCCTGGCACTCCTTTGTGGACAGCGCTCACCAACCTGGCCAATTTTGCCGGCGATCCCGATGGGGCCTATCCACCCAGGCAAGAAGCGGGCCGCATTCACCCGGATCCGTTTATTACGGCCTTTGGCAACTTCTCCGAGCTGCGGCGGGTCATCGATACCGTTAACAGAGGCACCTCTGTTGACCAACTGAGCCTAGCTGACCAAACCACCCTGCAAACGGCAGGCTGCATGTTGGGCATGCTGGCCGACAACATCCTGCGCATTGAGGCGGCTGCCACTGCCAGCAATCCCATAGCCGAAATCCTCCGGGATGACATCCAAGCCAGCCGAGCTGGGAACCGAGAGGCAGCCAACCGGTTTTATCTGCCGCTGCGCTACATTTTCCCTCTGCAGACCTTCCACCACAGCGTGCCCCCCAACCCCAACGATCCCCTTGAAGATGAGCGGAGGCAGGCCTACCCCTTCCTACAGGGGCCAGTAACCTATCAAGCCGTGGTGGATCTGGAATCCATGAGGCTGAGGCCCCGGGCCACCATTGACCAGTGGACTTTGCCCCGTGCCACTGCCAACTGCCCCAATAACACTGCTGGCCCCAACAGCAACCAGTTTGAGCTGATTCGGGTTGGTAACCAGTGTCATCGCGTGCCCTTCAAAGATTCCGTCTTTTACGATGGCCGCGAGGCAATGGCGGTGCGGGCCCTCAACATCGACCTGGCCCTGCTGACCAACAACGTCAACGGACAGGCCAGGGGGTTGATTAACGGAGACACTTGGCTGCCTGCCGGCATTGGCGAGAACCGAGAAGGGGGGATTTTCTACGCCTTCCGGGAAGATGCCGTGCGGGAAGATGCCATTGCCCGCCCACCCTTGGGCACCTTTAGCACTTACCTGACCAACTGGCGCAACGGAAATGCCCGCGGTGACTTGGGCAGCGCCGGTATTATGAACGCCGGTCAGCCAGGTCGCGGCACGGCCAACGGCCAAACGGTCTGGGATCCCCCTGTTTCCAATCCGGGTGGACTCAGCCCCAAACCGGTGGACTACTATGCCGATCCGGATCGGCGGCCCTACGGCTTCCGGCTGCGCAACGGGGCGGTGCTGGCCCGCGGCGGGTTCAACCCTGATGACGCGATTTTTGGCCTCTCCTTCGTTTCCGACAACCCCGTCTATATCCAGGGGGACTTTAACCTGCACCGGACGAGGAACGGGCAGCGGCTGGAGGAGTTCACAACTCTCCTCAATTTCGGAGCAGACGGCCTCTACAGCAACTTCTACGGGCGGCTGCGGGCCAATGAAGATCGGCGCTTTGCCCGGGCGGCGCAGGATCTCTGGCGGCCTAGCGACGTGTTGGGCGACTCGGTGAACATCCTCTCTGCCGATTTCTGCGATGGCAGCATCGACGACGGCTTTGTGCAGGATGCTACGCTCAACGGCGGTGGCACTAGTTTTGTAGCCGATCGTAACTACCAGGGTAGCCCAGCGCGGGCCTCTGCTCCTCGCCGCAACGAACACTACGGCTGCAGCGGGCCAAACCTAGGAGCCAACACCTCCTTCCTCAACCAAGCGCTGGTGATCCGAGGCAACAACTGGCCGGCTCCGGATCCCAACAAACCTGGTGCTGGTGTCCTCCGCTTCGACAACACCAACGGGGCGCAGAATTTGGGCAACCACGTGCGGCGGCCAGGCTGGCCGGAGGTCTTCGCCCGCGACACCATCTTTGCCCGCCGCGACAGTGCCGACCCGAGCTCAAATAACGCTGACAGGACAGCAGGGCTTGGCGTGCCAGAAGTGCGGCTCTTGCGCGCACCCGATGCGGGCTATGCCAACTTTGGCACCCGCATTTCGGCTTTGGGCAACCCGGTGCTGGACACCTCCCGCTGGCTGCTGATAGCTTCCCTCCAGCCTTGCCGACCGCCTGAAATGGAAGGAGGCGGTGGCCTGTTGGCCGAGTACTACAACGGCTGGATAACCAGCCCGCAGAACCAGTACAACCGCGACACAGGGTTTGGGGACACCGGCGTTGAAGTCTCTGAGCTTCTGAGGGCTCCAGATGCTAACCTGCCCTACCTGCGGGCGGTGCGCTGGCCGGATCCAACCTATCCTGTTCAGCATTGGAGGCTTGGCGTTCCAAATGAATCCTTCATGAGAGAAGAAGACCAGGGAGGACCAAAGTGCGATCCCTCAGGTGATTGGAACACTCCATACGACGAGCGAGCCTCACGGTGGTGGGCCTGCATTCGGGACGCTTTGGAAACAGATAAAGATGGCCAGGTTTCCGGCTGGCAGCCAGATAGTTTTGCCCGCTGGGTCAGCGGTACCAATCTGCCGGTTTGGGGTGGGTTCTACTACCTGTTTGCCAACCAGAATTATCCGAGCACCAACTCCCCCTTCCTCTGGCCCTTTGGCTGGGACGGCTGGCCTTTGTGGAATACTCAACCCACTCTTCCTCCGAATACTCAACACACTCTTCCTCTTCCCAAGGCTGACTTTTTGTGGATGCCAAGATGCAGTGAGCCGGATATGGATCCGCCTCAACTTCCCGCTGATGCTCCAGACATAGACAGGGGCAACATAGGCTTCTGGCGCTCCTGCTGGCGGCGCAGAGAAGGATCATGGGGAAGTGGCAACAACTGGGGCAACGACTTTTTCGTGGTGCGCTGGGTAGGGGAGCTGTATCCCCGTTGGCCGGGTGTTGCCACCTACAACCTCAACACCGACGATGGGGGCCGACTCATCATCCGCAGAAACCCCAACTACACTCCTAACCCAGATGAGGAAGAGCCAGCTTTTAGAGGCTTCTATCGCAATGCGGGCACTCGTCTAGAAGAGCTGTCGGAGGATGAGGCTGTTGGCGTCGAGGCGTGGTGGGATGGCGGCAATAACCAGGTGAGTTTCCGGCTGGAGCTGCAGTGCGTTACCGACTACACTCGGCCTTCTCCCTACCTGGTGGAGATTCAGGCCTACGAGAACATGGGCAATGCCTTCGTCCGCTTTACAACCCAGGGAGATGGGCAGCCGCTGGAAAACTATGACCTTCGCTACCTGAAGCCGCTGAAGCCGGTCAACCAACCTTGCCAGCCGGATCAGACTAAACCTCCGGCACCCAACCAGCAGTACTGCGCAGAACCCCTCAATTGCGATCCCATCTGGAAAGACTGGACTCCTGCGTGTCCGACCAACATCTGTCAGCAAACCACTATTAAACAAACCAGAACTGCCACCTTGCCTGCCGGTTGCCCTGGCACTCCGCCGTCGGAAACTCGGACGATCATCTGCTACCCTCAGTACAACTACGGGCCTTGGTCAGATTGGACGCCTCAGTGTACCGAGCAGCAGCAGTGTAGCGGCACCAGCATCACCCAAACCCGCACCCGCACAGTAACCCCGCTCTGTACCAGCCAAAGCCCCTTCACCGAAAAAGAAACCCGAGCCTTTACCTGCCAGCCTCCGGGGGCTACCTGCACCGACACAGGCTGGACTCCTCAGTGTACGGTGGCCAACGGCGGCCAGACAATAACTCAGAGCCGCACCGTGACCTGCACCTCAAGCTGCGGAACCACTACTTCTACAGAAACCCGGACATTTCCTTGCCCGCAGACCTGCAACTACAACTGGGGCCCTTGGTCACCGGCCAGTTGCGATGAGGTCATCAACCAGATCGCCTGCGGCACAACCAAAACCTTTACCCAAACCCAGACGGGCACCCTCATCGACAGCACCAGCAGCCCCACCTGCTCGCCCAATGCAACGAAGACCCAAAGTTTGACCTGTCGAGGGCGTCCCTGCGGGCCCAGCACCTTTGCCCCAGAAACGCCCTCCAAGAGCCCCTTGGGCGAGTGGATGGCGGCCAAGCCCAACACGGTGGAGCTGCGCCCCATTCAGGCAGTCGAGGCCGATCCGGAGCCGGAGACCATCAGCGTGAATACGGTGGCTGCGGCTCCTGCCGAGGGCGTAACCATTGCTCTGCAGCCGGAGCTTTCCCCGGTGCTGGAGGTGAAAGCCGGGGTGCCCAAGCCACCCAAGTGGCCCAACCCTGCCGAGGCTCTGCAGGCGGCCTTCAATTGGATGTTTGGCGAACCGGCCTATGCTGCCCGCGAGGGCTTGGTGAGAGGTGGCGTTCTCTCCGAGATCGTTTCTCAACCCAACCGCGAGCCCGGCATCCGCCCGGCTATCAAGGGAGAGGCTCTAGAAGACCCGTTTATAAAGGGAACCGACCTCTGGGCCCGAGCGCTGAGGCGCAAATTACTTAGGGAAGATCTGACGGTGGGCTGCCCCTCGGAGGAGGAAGGCCCAGATTCCAAAGGCGGCTTCTGGGTGCCCGGAGTGTTTCGCCCCAACTTCAACACCACCTTCAAGTACACCGCCTACACCGGTGACAGCCGCCCCAGCACGTTGCGCATCAAAGACTGGAACGGAGACGGCCAACTGAACTTCTGGGACAAAAACGACAACCGCGTTCGCGACTCCAACGAGCCTTGGGATGTTGTACTGGATCGGGATCCGCTGTTTGCGGAGAAGGATCCTGCCAATCCCAATAAACTGCTGGTTCAGCCCCAGATGGCGTTGAACCCCTATGCTTGGGTAAACGAAGGTGACACTCAGAACTACTCCCCAAGCTCCAACTATCTTGGCGGTTACTACATTGACACCAAGGGGAGCGAAGATATCCGCAATGGCCTGTGCTTCTACGTCAGGGTGGGCTCCGACTCGGGCACCAAGAGGGTTCAAATCCAGATTGATCGCAACGGTTCCACAATGACCGACAGCGATTTCCCCAGCGATACCGCCGCTTTTGCTTGGGTGGATGTGGAGCCGTTCACCCTGGACCTGAACAAGGCTCCCACTGGCTTTGCCGGCGAAAACCCGGTGCTGGGGGTGATCCTAGATGAGGTGACCCGTCGGCCCATTCCCATTCCCCGCTTCCAGGAGCTGGCCTCAACCGATGTGAACCAGCGCCGCCGCAACGACGATGGCAGCCAAAACCGGCAGCTGCAGCCGGCCAGGGAAACGCGGGTGAATGCCACTGCCATCAGCGGCACCCTGCCCTCGCGGCTAGACCAAACTGCCGGCGGCATGCACAACTTCCTGCGTCTCAACGAGCTGTGGAGAAATACCAACCTCTTCTTCAGCGGCTCGATGATCCAGCTCAACTACAGCACCTATGCCACCGGCCCCTTCCTGCAGCAGAGCTTTGAGCCGCCCAACTTGGTTACGGGCTCGGCCCTCACGCGCGGCTTCGACTACTACTTCCCGCCCAATCGCCGCTTCGGCTACGATGTGGGCCTGCAAATTGCCCGTCGTCCCAGCGCGGTGTCGGCTCGCTTCCAATTCCCCTCCAATGCCCGCACTGAGTTCTTGCGGGAGTTGGATCCTCAGGATCCGTATGTGCGGCGGCTGCGCTGCGGGCTGCAAGCTCAGCCAGATGTGCCCCTGCAGGCGGCTGCTCGGATTGGAGGCTGCAACGAATTCAACTGATATTGACTTCCCATGCCAGGGGTAGATTCAAGGTAGGCAGATCTGGGCGAGCGCTGGAGGGGATATGAAAAAGTGGCGGCTTTTGCGGCAGCAATTGGAAGCAGAAGGCTTCACGCTCATTGAGGTCTTGGCCTCGGTGGTCATTGTGGCTTTGGCTATGGCCGCTCTTGCTCCTGCTCTCACCCTGATCGCCTACCGGCGGGCCATGACGGAGCGGATAGAAGTGGCCAATCAACTGGCCCGGGCTGAGGTGGATCGCATTCGCACTCTGGTTGACCTGGAACTGGCCGCCAACCCAGCTGCTTTCCAGAACCCGGCTCAGTTGGCTCGTCTGCCCAGGATTGGAGCAAGCCCCTTGGCCAATACCCCGCCTCCTGCTGATATGGACAACCCCGGCCCCAACTACTCCATTCGCCTGGCCGAAGTGCGGTTGCCGGGGCGAAACCCCGAGGTCTATGTCATCCAAACCTTTCGGGATAGGGGCGGGGAATGCATTGACCGACGCAACAACACCGTCATCCCAGGGGTGCCCTGCAGCTTTATGATGGGAGTCAGGGTCTACCATCGCTTTTCCTTTAACCCAAACACTCGGCAAGCT
Organism: Synechococcus sp. JA-2-3B'a(2-13); assembly: GCF_000013225.1. NCBI lineage: Bacteria > Bacillati > Cyanobacteriota > Cyanophyceae > Synechococcales > Synechococcaceae > Synechococcus > Synechococcus sp. JA-2-3B'a(2-13). Next base: position 1,282,816 of record NC_007776.1, on the reverse strand, counting down.
CTTCCTGGCCTGGGCATTGAGACGGTCTCCGCCAATCAGAACTTGGCCAATGCCGATGTGTGGCTCTTTCCCATGGCCAGCTCGATTGTGGAAGTCAACCTGGCTGCCAATTTGGGGGATGTTTGCCGGGCCATTTTGGCCGATGTTCAAGCTAGGGGTGGGATCCCGACCAACAACTGCAATGCCTTCCCGCTGCCCAGCCCAAGCCCTACCTCGCTTTGAAGCGACGGGTAAGCTCCTCCTGCAGGCTCACAAAAAGGTGGTGTTTTCCTATGTTCAAGGTTTTTCGCCACAGGGTTTACCAGAGTGCGGGGTTTACCCTCATCGAGCTTTTGGTGTCGCTGGTGGTAGCCTCGATCTTTCTGTTGGCCACGGGCATGATCGTCATTGAAACCATGCGGGTGGATCGGGAAGAGACAGGGCGCACCCAGGTGCAGGCAGAGCTGACCCAGGCCATGCAGTATATCCAGCAGGATCTGGCAGAGGCGCTTTACATCTACAACGATGCGGAACAGCCCAACGGAGACGGAACGCCAGATCTCATCCAAAGGCTTTACACCCCCGGCTGGATTCGCCGCCCCAATGGTGCCGTTCCGGTTGTCGCTTTTTGGAAGCTGAATCCGATCCCACGCGATTGCTATCAAGGCCCTCCGACCTTGCAACAAATTCGAGAAGGCCGAGTAACTTTGAAGGAGAGACCTACGGGTATTTCCGAAGCTGACTGGGATAACATCCGCAGCCGCCGCAACATCTATACCTTGGTTGTGTACTACTTGCAACGTAACTACAACAACGCCGGTAACCCAGACGGCAACACCCCCTGGGAGGGCAACGCGCGCATTGCTAGGTTTGAGTTGCAACCTTTTAATGATACATGCATTGAGCGCAGCCCATTCTTCAGGGTTGATCCCGATCCATATCGGCAAGGCTTCCTTGACTGGCCCGCTGAGAAGGATCTTCAAGATCTCGAGCAGAGGGGGACACCCCAGGAACCCATTGCCGCGGCAGGCAATCGAGGCCCTCGTCTTGTAACTCTGGTCTCCAATATCTTTAGCAGCCGGCAGGGCAGCCCGCAGGTTGCACCCGCTTGCCCGCAGGGCTATGCTTTTGGTGGCGGCAAGCCCAACGGCGTCACCTTCCCAGGGCTGGGAGATAACCAAAACGACGTGGGCTTCCATGTCTGCGTGCGGCAAAGCGTCGGCGCTGACCGACCGCAGGATGTGATCATCAACATCACCGCCACGGCCATGGAGCGGGCCAACCCTGGCCTTTTCCGTCGCTACATCCGAAATGCCACCAGCGTTGATGCGGAGCAGGTGTCGCGGTATCTGACGACAATGCAAACTCAGGTGTTGGCCCGTGGTGTGTTTAATCGTCAAGCCTAGTCAAGCCTATGTGACTTGCCCCGAAGGAGGATTCCTACCTATGTTGGCCTCGACGAGCAGATTCAGACGGATTGCACCTGCCCAGATGAAGGGCTTTACCCTGGTAGAACTCTTAGCGGTCACCGTCATCATCGGCATCTTGGCCGCGCTAGCCGTTCCCTCTGGGATCAATATCTGGGCGCGGATCCAGCTTGATGATGCGCAAAACAAGGTGGAGCGGGCTTTGCGCACCGCCCGCACCAATGCCAGGGCTTCTCTCTTGGGCCGAGCTTGGGTGGTGAGGGTGGACAATTCGGAGCCGAATGTACCGACTCTGGTTATTCAAGATGAGCAGGGCCTTTGCGATGAACCCACCCCCTGTCAGCGGGTGCGCCTGAATAATTTTGTAACCGTCAACAGTATCTTCCCTGATGAAGTGACATCCACTTTAATTGCCATACCAGAGCGGTCAACTTTAATTGCCATACCAGAGCGGTCAGTGGAGGTTATGCGGTCAGTGGAGGTTGAGGTTATAGAGAAAGCCCCCACCTTCGCCAACGGGAGGCCAGTTTTTGAATCCGATGGCCGCGCCCGTCAACTGGATCGCTTTGTGGTCAGCAGCCCTGATGAAGTGACATCCACTTTAATTGCCATACCAGAGCGGTCAACTTTAATTGCCATACCAGAGCGGTCAGTGGAGGTTATGCAGTCAGTGGAGGTTGAGGTTATAGAGAACGCCCCCACCTTCGCCAACGGGGGGGCAGTTTTTGAATCCGATGGCCGCGCCCGTCAACTGGGTCGCTTTGTAGTTAGCAGCACCTACTCCCAGGGCGAAAACCGCTGCGTGGTGGTGAGCACCTTGATAGGCACCATCCGCAAGGACAACGACCCGGCTTGTGCAAGTAGAACAGATGCAGAAGACTAGCCAGGCTTGCAACCTTCTTGAAAGAGGGTAGGATGGTCAGGCCGATGTTTTTGGGTGGAGCATGGCTTCTCCTTCCCTGATCCCTCAGGAAAAAACTTTCCCTTGGCAAACTCGTCAGCCTGCTTTGCTGGTGCTGGCGGATGGCACTTCCTTTGCCGGTTGGTCTTTTGGGGCGCCGGGCACGGCGGTGGGCGAGGTGGTGTTTAACACGGGCATGACCGGCTACCAGGAGGTGATCACCGATCCTAGCTACCGGGGGCAGATGGTTACCTTCACCTGTCCGGAGCTGGGAAACACCGGAGTCAATGAGCTGGACGAAGAATCGGCTCGGCCCCAAGTCGCGGGGGTGATTGCCCGCAATGTATCGCGCTTGGCCAGCTCCTGGCGGGCTACTTCCACCCTTCCCCACTATCTGCAACAGCATGGGATCCCGGCCATTGCTGGGGTAGATACGCGGGCTTTGGCACGGCGGCTGCGCTCCCAGGGGGTGATGAACGGGGCCCTTTCCACGGAGACTTTGGATCCCCAGGTTTTGTTGGAGCGGGTGCGCCAGGCCCCTTCCATGCAGGGGTTGAGCTTGGTGGCGGAAGTTACTACTCCTCAACCCTACGAGTGGCTGGAACCTACCCCCGCCGACTGGGACTATGGGCGCAGCCAAGGGATCCCGATCCCGGAGCCGCCCCTGCGGGTGGTGGCCTTGGATTTCGGCGTTAAGCGCAACATTCTGCGCCGCCTCACCCGCTATGGCTGTCGGGTGATGGTGTTGCCGGCCAATGCCAGCCCGGAGCAGATTTTGAGTTACAACCCCGATGGGATCTTCCTCTCCAATGGGCCAGGGGATCCGGCGGCAGAGACCACGGCCATCCGCACCACCCAAGCTCTGCTGCAAACCGGGAAGCCCCTATTTGGGATTTGCCTGGGCCATCAGATCCTCAGCTTGGCCCTAGGGGGATCCACCTACAAGCTCAAGTTTGGCCACCGCGGCCTCAACCATCCCTGTGGGCTGGACAAGCAAGTGGAGATCACCAGCCAGAACCACGGGTTTGCGGTGGATGCCGACTCGATCCCTGCCGATGGGGTGGTAATCACCTACCTCAACTTGAATGACCGTACCGTGGCCGGGATCCGCCACCGTCACCTGCCCCTGTTTTCCGTGCAGTATCACCCGGAAGCCAGCCCCGGCCCCCACGACGCCGATCACCTCTTCCGCGAGTTCGTGGAGCTGATGCTGCAGCACCGCTCCCGTTAGCCTCACCCCCGGCTTTTTTCCCTCAGGGCCAGGGCAGCGCGGGCTTCTTCTCGGTCGTCGAAGTGAATCTTCTCGGTGCCCAGGATCTGGTAGTCCTCATGGCCTTTGCCGGCAATGACCACCGTATCCCCTGGCTGGGCTGCGAGGATGGCCAGGCGAATGGCCTGCCGCCGATCCACCTCCACCGCCCTGGGGGATCCAGGGATCCCGGCCAGAATATCCCGCAGGATCTGCTGGGGATCTTCGGTGCGGGGGTTGTCGGAAGTAACAATCACCTGATCGGCCCAGGTGGCGGCAATGCGGCCCATCTGCGGTCGTTTGCCCCGATCCCGATCCCCCCCACAGCCAAAGACACAGATAAGCTGACCTTGCACCTGGGAGCGCAGGGCCTTGAGCAGGTTTTCCAGCCCGTCGGGGGTGTGGGCATAGTCCACAATCACCGCGATATCCTGCCCCGGCAGGGTCACCCGCTCCATCCGCCCCGGTACGCCCGGAAAGTGGGGCAGGGCCGACTGGATGATCTCGACAGGGATCCCCAAGTGCAGGGCTACCCCCACCGCCGCCAGCAGGTTGGCCAGGTTGAAGGATCCCACCAGGGGGGCTGCCACGGCAAAGGCGCCAGAGGGGGTGTGGAGCGTCGCCTGTAAGCCGCTGGGGTGCAATTGAACGTTGCTGGGCCAGAGGCCGGGGATCCCCTGCAGGGGCTGCAGCGAGTAGGCCCAGGGCTGCAGATCGGGCCGAATGGCTTGCAAGAGCCGCCGTCCCCCAGCATCGTCGGCGTTGATCACCGCCCGCCCTTGGAGATACTCCTGTCGGAAGAGGGTGGCCTTGGCCTGCCAGTAGTTCTCCATGCTGCCGTGGAAATCCAGGTGATCCTGGGTAAGGTTGGTCCAGACGGCAGCGGCAAAGGAACATCCCCACACCCGATCTTGAGCGAGAGCATGGGAGCTCACCTCCATCACCGCCACCTCCGCCCCGGCTCTCTGGGCTTCCCTGAGGCTGCGCTGCAGTTCAGGCGGAAAAAGGGTGGTGTGGGAGGCCACTTCGCTATAGCCAGGCCAGCGGTTGTACAGAGTGCCCAGCAAAGCCGCGGAGCGGCCGGCAGCTTGCACCAAATGTTCGATTAAGTGGGTGGTGGTGGTTTTGCCATTGGTGCCCGTCACCCCCACCAAGGTCAGTTGGCGGGCGGGAAACCCATAGAAAGCTGCCGCCACCTGGGCCACGGCCCTGTTCAGGCTGGCGCGAGGCAAAACCAGGACGGGCTGACTTCCCCATCCAGCCTCTCCGCTGACGCTCTCCCACGCCTCCTGGGAGATCAGGGCGGCCACTGCCCCTGCCGCCAGGGCTTGGGCCACGAAGCTACCTCCATCCACGCGGGATCCCGGCATCCCCAAGAAGAGATCCCCCGGCTGTACCTGGCGAGAGTCGGCACAGAGGCCCCAGACCTGCACCCCCTCCAGGGATCCCTGGGCCAATTGAGGCTGGATCCCAGCTTGGTGGAGCAATTTGGACAAAGTGATCCCAGCAGTTTCCATCGTTGCCACTCCCCACAGCTTTGCCGGTTAGGGTAGCGGCCAGGGATTGCCGCCGTCAAATTAGGCCAGGGCTTCCTCCAGCTTTTGCTTGGCCCACAGAGAAGCGTAGAGGCCCTTCTCGTCCGCCAGCAATTCGGCATGGGATCCCTTCTGCACAAGGCGGCCCTGGTCCATCACCCAAATCTGATCGGCCTCCACCGCAGCCGTAAGGCGATGGGTGATGAAGATCACCGTTTTCTGGGCCGTGACCCGACGCAGATGGCGAAGAATGGCCTGAGCCGTCTGATTGTCCACGCTGGAGAGAGAGTCATCCAGGATCAAGATGGGAGCATCCACCAGTAAAGCCCGAGCCAAGGCCACCCGCTGTCGCTGGCCACCGGAGAGGGTAATGCCCCGCTCTCCCACCAGAGTGTCGTAGCCCTTGGGAAAGTTGAGGATCTCGGCGTGGATGTGGGCGGCTTTGGCAGCCCATTCCACCTCCCAATCTTCGGCATCCGGCTTGCCGTAGCGAATGTTATCCCGGACCGTGGCGCTGAACAGGAAGCTCTCCTGGGGCACATAGGCAATGGCCCGGCGCAGGGATCCCAGTTGAATCTGGGTGATATCCTGCCCATCCAAAAACAGTTGCCCCGGCTGGATCTCCAGCAGCCGAAGAAGGGCATTGGCCAGAGTGGACTTGCCCGCCCCAATCGGCCCCACCACCGCCACCATCTGGCCCGGTTCTATGCAAAAGTGCAAATCCTCTAGAGCCGGAGCTGCCGCAGGGCCGGCGAAGGCAAACGCGAGACCTCTGGCCTCGAGGCGACCCTGCACCCTCTCCAGAGACAACGGCAAAGCGCCTGGGGCGTCTCGGATGGTGGGTTCTACCCCCAACAGAGCATCGATCCGCTCCAAGCTGACCTGCCCCCGCTGGTAGGCCGTGATGGTGAAGCCCAGCAGGGCGGTGGGAAATACCAACCGTTCCACGTAGAGGGTGAGGGCCGAAAAATCCCCGATGGTCAGCGTCCCTGCCGCAATCTGCGGCCCCCCCACCGCCAGCAGTAGCAACAAACTGAGGCTGACCAGCGCCACCAAAGAAGGGAAAAGCAAGTTGCGAGTGAGGGCCAAGCGCAAATTGGCCTGCAGCAGCCGCTGGTTCTGGCGGCGAAACTCCCGCTGCTCGTGCTGTTCCTGGCTGTACACCTTGATCAGGGCAATGCCGTTCAGGTCCTCTTGAATGAGATCGCTCAGATCCGCCAACTCCTGCTGCACCTGGAGCTGCTCCTGCTGCAGGCGGTTGCTGCTCAACTTCACCAGCACCAACATCACCGGAAACACCGACAGCGCCAAGGTGCTCAGACGGGGCTCGATGCCAAACATGGCGGGCAAGGTGGTGGCATAGGCAAAGATCGTGTTGGCCAAATTGAGTAGGGCGAACCCCAACAGGCGGCGGATGTTTTCCACATCGCTGGTGATGCAGGTGAGAATGTCCCCGATGGTCTGCTGGGCAAAGTAGGAAGGCTGCAGGGTGAGCAAATGCTCGAAGATGGCTTGCTTGAGGTGAAACTCCACCTGCCGTCCCACCCCAAACATCCACACCCGCGAGGCAATGCGAATGCCCATCATCAGGCTGGAGACGACCAGCACCGTTAGGGCGTAAAGGGCAATGCGCCGGGCCGACAAAGTGGCCAGGTTCTGGCTCAGGTCATCGATGACCAGCTTGACGTACCAGGGCAGGAACACCCCCAGGCCATTGACCAGGAGCAGGGATCCAATGCCCAACCCCACCTGTCGTCGATAGGGGCGCAGATAATGGGCCAATTGTCGGAGATGGGATCCGGTCACTCACTTGCTCCCTGCATCCTCTTCCACTCTAGCGTTCAGCCGGATCCCCCCGGTAGGGATCAGGCCAGAACCTGAGCCGGGGCTTGCTGGGCCAGTTGCGCCGTTTCCCGCCGTGCCCAGGCATCTGCCTGCAAAATGTCCTCCAGGCTGGGATCGGCAATGACTTGATGCCGCTCACAAACCCGCTCCAAGAGACGGGGAATATCCAAAAAACGGATGCGCTCCTGCAAGAACAGGGCTACCGCCGCTTCGTTGGCTGCATTCAACACTGCCGGCAGCGTCCCCCCCCTCCGCCCGGCGGCATAGGCCAACTCCATGCAAGGATACTTGCGGTGATCCGGAGCCTTAAAGGTGAGGGATCCCAGCTTGACCAAATCGAGGGGATCCCAGGGGGTGGCCAGGCGTTCCGGCCAACTGAGGCCGTAGAGGATGGGCAGGTGCATGTCCGGCCAGCCCAACTGGGCCAGAACCGAGGTATCGGCCAGCTCGATCAGGGAGTGGACAATGCTCTGCGGGTGGATGAGGATGTCGATGTGGTCGTAGTCCAGGCCGAAGAGCCAGTGGGCCTCGATCACCTCCAGGCCCTTGTTCATTAGGGTAGCCGAGTCGATGGTGATTTTGCGCCCCATCACCCAATTGGGATGCTTGAGGGCATCGGCCAGGGTGACCTGATCCAATTTTTCGGCAGGCCAATCCCGAAAGGCGCCACCCGAGGCAGTCAACAGGATTCTTCGCAGGGATCCCGCCGGCACCCCCTGCAAACATTGGAAAATGGCCGAATGCTCAGAATCGACGGGGATCAGGTTCACCCCGTACTCGCGCACCAGGGGCAGCACCACCGGCCCCCCTGCCACCAGGGTTTCTTTGTTGGCCAGGGCAATGTCTTTGCCGGCACGGATGGCCGCCAGGGTTGGCAATAAACCGGCGCAGCCGACGATCCCCGTCACCACCCGCTGGGCCGCCGGGTGAGCCGCCACCTGACACAGCCCCTCCGTTCCGGCCACCAACTCCGGCAGCGGTCGGATCCCCGTCAGCAGCGACCGCAGCTCCGGCAGCAGCTCCTCCCGGCCAATGGCAACCATCTGGGGCCGAAACCGCCGCACCTGCTCGGCCAAGAGGGCAACGTTGCTGTAGCTGGTCAGGCCAACAACCTGAAAACGCTCTGGATACTGGGCCACCAAGTCCAGAGTTTGGGTGCCAATCGAGCCGGTGGAGCCGAGCAAGGTGATGGCTTGCATAAAGGATCCCTTTACCCCTGAAAGAGCGTGACGTCCTCTCAACGCAGACTTCCCCTCGCGCAACTTGCCCAAGGACTCCGTCCCGCTATTGCGAACGGCCCCACCTCGCGTTCGGGGATCCCTGCCTCACGCCCCTTCATCTTATTCTTATCTGGTTCTGATCTGGAATCTGTGTGCTCCCTCCGATCCCCGACAGCGGGATCCTATGCGGCTGTGGGGTCCGCGATGCCCCCCTTCCCCAGATTTTGGTTTCAAACCTTTCCCGACTGAGAACGCAGCCACTGGCTGAGCAGCGCCTCGATCAGCTCCGAAAGATCTTGATCCGATTCCAACAGGATGCGCTTCACGGCTCGGTGAGTCTCTTTGGGGATGTAGGCCGTCAATTTGACGTACTCAGAGCTGTTGGGCTTGGCGCCTGCTTCCGGTTGCTCGAGGGTCGGCTTGGGTTCTGGAATCTTGTAGGCTTGGGCGCTCAGCTTTTTCGGGGCGGGTCGGGCCGGGATCCCCTCTGGCTGCCGGTCGAGAAGGCGCTCAAACTTGCTCATGACGAGATTTCCTCCCCCACAGCAACGTAGTCTGACCAAGCTTGTTTGGCTCTCGGCTCTGGGATCTCGTGAACACAGACCCCCTCCAGAGCAGCCCGTTGAAAAGCCACCGTGCGGCGAATGGAATGGTGGCAGAGAGGAATCCCGACTTGCTTGAGAAAGTTGCGGGCCTCCGCTCCATCTCGGTTGGGCCAGGGGGGAACCAGCGTCAGCAAGACCTTGTAGTGCTTTGCCCCCAACCGGTCTAGGGCCTTGGCGGTCAGCATCAAGGCATCTAGAGCCAAGGCATCCGGGGAACAGGGCAAAAGCAGCAGATCACACCGCTGCGCCAGAGCGTGTAACTGTTCCGGGGTGGGACGGGCAGGGGTGTCGATCACCGTGTGCTGAAAGCCTGTGGGCGTGGGAGTGGTGGGATCCCCGGCCAATACCTTGATAGGAAAGGATGATCCCCGTTCTGCCCAGCGAGAGGCCGAGCGATTGGGATCGGCGTCGATCAACAGGGCCATCCCCGACCCACCCGCAGGAGCTGCCCCTTGTTTTTGCTGAAGGTAGAGGGCCAAATGCACCGCTGTGGTGGTTTTGCCCACGCCCCCTTTGAACCCCAAGACCGCGATATTCATCTGCCACACACCCTCCCACCCTGGTTTTACTGCCCAGGTGCACGGGCGGCAAGAGGCAAAAGTGGGCATTGGGGTCTTGGGGCAACTCGGGAGAGCCGGCCGCGGGGAGAAGTTCTCCCGGTTGCGCAATCTTTAGGCTTCGCCGGTAGGATATCCTTGGCTGGCATAACCGGCTGGCTTTGGAGAATCTGACCATGCCTCATCTCTCGCGATCCCATTCCTCCTTGGGCTTGGCTCGCTCTTGGTCTATTCCGCTGGGGTTGTGTCTGGCCCTGAGCATAAGCGCCTGTGGCGGCGGGGGTTCCAGTCGCCCGCTTCCCCCAGTCTCAGCTCCTCCCACAGGACGAATTGAGGGATCCCATTTCGACGATCTCAACGGCAATGGGCTGCGGGATCCGGGGGAGCCGGGGCTGCCGGGCATCGCCACCTTTTTGGACTTAAACGGCAATGGCCGCCTCGACCCGGGGGAGCCCAGCACCGTCAGCGATGCCAGCGGTAACTTTCGCTTCTCCAACTTGCCCCCTGGCACCTACCGCGTCACTGCCCTTTTGCCCCCGGGGCGAGTGTTCACCACGCCGCGCTCAGGCTTGGGGCTGGAGCGGATTGTGGGCGGCAGTCCTGCTCCCGAAGGGGCCTTTCCCTGGATGGTGGCTTTGCTGAGGGCGGCTGAGCCGGATCCCTCTCGAGCGCAGTTTTGCGGGGGATCTCTAATTGCCCCGGAGTGGGTGCTCACCGCTGCCCATTGTTTTTTCAACGATCAAGGCCAGCAGGATGTGAATGCACGCAACCTGGATCTGTTGTTGGGAACCACCCGTCTGCAATTGGGCGCTGGCCAGCGAATTCGCGCCGCGCAAATTGTCCTCAACCCCGGCTACAACCCCCAGGTGGGGAAACTTGGGGGGAACGACATTGCCCTGGTGCGCCTCTCTCGGCCAGTGGCCCTGCCTACCCTGCCGCTGGTGCAGCCCAACCAAACCAACCTGACGGCCCCTGGCACTGCCGCCACCATCCTCGGCTGGGGAGCCACCTTCCCCAGCGCCCCGGATCAAGAACCCAGCGGCTTTCCCCGAGATTTGCAGCAGGCCACCGTTCCCATCGTCTCCAATGCGGTGTGCAATGCGCCCCAATCCTACAATGGCACCATTTTAGATACCATGCTCTGCGCCGGCTTTCCTCAGGGGGGAGTCGATACGTGTCAGGGCGATAGTGGTGGGCCTTTGATTGTGTCCAGCGGCAGGGGTTTTGCCCTGGCCGGGATCACCAGTTTTGGCAGAGGCTGCGCCCAGCCCAATTTCTATGGGGTGTATACGCGGGTGTCTAGCTTCGCCGGTTTTGTGCAATCGGTAATCGGCAGTGCCCCCAGCCCAACTCCAGCACCACCCTCCCCTCCACCCCCCACCGGGACAACTGCTTCATTCGTTGTCAATTTGAGGGAAGGTGAGGTGGTTGCGGGGCTCAACTTTGGCAGCCGGGCGCAGTGAACACGAACTGTGGCAGCAAGCAGTGGTGTGGCGATCGTTTAGCTAGGCCGCCGTTCGCGCTAGCGGGACGGAGTCCTTGAAGCCCCGCCCTCTGTCCGTAGGACGAGGGTCGGAATGAAAGGCGGACATCCCCTGTTCTATAATCAACCTGGCTGTGCAAAACGGCATTGCCGGAATCTGGTACAGCTACGCGGTGGGGCATCCCGTGTCTGCTCGTGGAGGGTTCTTGCACTAGCTCCCCAATGAAGCGAGAAGCCCGCTCCGTACCGCCAGCAGTCGGAGTCGGGAGTATGTCACGATAGGGATCCCTGTTGTAACCAAACCCATTTGATTGACGGAGGAGATGTCTTTCCTATGACCCAAGTGACGATTGGCGAAAACGAAGGGATCGAATCTGCGCTGCGTCGCTTCAAGCGTCAGGTTTCTAAGGCGGGCATTTTGCGGGATTTGCGCAACCATCGGCACTTTGAAACCAACCTAGAAAAGCGCAAGCGCAAAGCGGTAGCCGTCCGGCGCAACCGCCGCAAATCTATGGCCTAGGCCATTGCCGACACTCGGAAATCTGAACCCCTCTGAACAGGGCTTGTGGCCTTGCCTGAGGTTCTGACGTTAGTTTCTCGGATTCTGGGTTGAGCCAGCCTGCAGGGATCCGCTCAACACGTTAATTTCCAGCATCAGTTCTTCGCCAACATAGCTCTCGGGCAAAGGAGCAAAGGGGGCTGAGCGCTGGATGGCACTGAGCACGGCTGCATCCAACAGGGGATCTTCTGAGGGGGTTTGCAGGCGCAGTTCCCGCAGGGATCCCTGTCGATCCAGACGCACCTGCACCACTGTTACGTAGGAGCCGGATGCCCGCCGTACCATCCAGTGTTGGCGAACCCTTTCTTGGAATTGAGCCAAGTAGTCTCCCCAATCCGGATCGGCGGTGGCATTTAGGCTGGGTGGGCCTGCCCGCGAGGACTCTATCCCACTGGTGCGACCAAGGCTGGAGCTGTGGGATCTGGTAGGAAAAGTCGGGGGCAAGGTGGGAGAAGGCTCTTCCAACGGGGCTGCGATCGGCTCTGGAGAGGGCAAAGTTGGATGCGGATCCGCTGGAGCCGACAGGTAGGGTTGTGGCAAAACCTCAGGAGAACTTGCTGCTCTTTCGGGTTGAGGCTTGAGGGATTGAGCAGGAGAGATCTGAGCCGATTTGGTCTCCACTGCTGCTGCCGAGGAGGTAGCCAGTAGGCTTTGCAGATGCTGACGATAGTCCTGCAGTTGCTGGCGCTGTGGAGAGGACAGAGGCCAGTGATCCAGCCATTCTTCCGTCAGATGTAGCGCCTCCGCCCAATTGTGATCGGCAACTGCCTGCTCCAGAGCTGCTAAACCCGCTGACAGATTTTCTAACCTGGCCTTTGGCTGCTGCTGAGGAGAGGCAGAGTCGCGGTTGGGTTGGGGCATCTCAAGCTCCCTTGGGGATGGGGGGAGGATCCCAGGGACAGGACTCCCTGCGGCTGAGGCAACCAAAGGCTGTGCCGCCGCAGAAGTGGCCTCTTCACTTGGGCTGGGCACTTGCGACTGCCGCACCGATACGTGATCCCGAGGTTCAGAGACACCGGACTCACGGGCGGAGACGGGCGCAATCCACTGCGGCTCTGGGGGCGGCTCATCCGCCATCTCCACCCACTGAAAGGAGATTATCTCCTCCTCTTCCCGGATCCTAGGCTGCCAACCCACCCAGCTCATCGCGATGAAATGCAACCCTGCCGAGAGCACGTTGGCCAGCCCCAGACGCCAAGGTAAGGAGCGGCGTTCCTGCTCTCGTTTTTGTTGAGAACAGCTGAGGCGAGGATCTGGATCCGTCAGTTGGTTTGGCCGGCTCTCAGCAGCCGGTTCTGGTTTGGGGGAGGTGGACTCTGCAGTAGGTTGGGCCGGGATCCCTGCGCTACAAGGATCTCGAGCGGGGTTCAATTCGTTTTGCACCTTTCCACCTTTCCTCACAGCCACATGCCAACAGAAGCCCACCGACGCTTCTCTGCTTCCTTCGATCAATAGCCCATCCCCGGGCAGGGGGGTAGCCATCGATGCACAAACGCGCCCAGGGCAAAGCTGTGTTGGCTTATACGGACTTCTGCCATTTCAACGCCTATCTTTTTCACGGGGGGCGGTGCTTTGAGCCACCTAGGCTCACGAAAAGCCAGCTCATGATTCTCCGAACTAGAGCTTGTGGAGCGGGTTTATGCTTGTTACCCAGCAACCTGTCCTGAGGCGGTTTTGGTACCCCGTGATCCCGATGTCGGCCCTGGAAACCGGCCCACAAGCTTTCACGCTGCTGAAGACTCCTCTGGTGCTTTGGCTCAATGAGTCAGGGCAGCCTTGCGCCGTCTTGGATCGTTGCTGCCATCGCTCGGCCCAACTTTCCAAAGGGGTTGTTTGCAATGGCCACATCCGCTGCCCCTATCACGGCTGGGAGTTTGACGGCTCCGGCACCTGTGTGAAGGTGCCCCAACTTACAGACAACTTCATCCCCCCTACCTACAAGGTGGAGGGGTTTCGCTGCCAAGAGCGCTATGGCTATGTTTGGGTGGCATTGGCGGATCCCTTGACCGATATTCCCGAGATCCCAGAGGTGGCGGATTCCCGGTTTCGCCAAATTCATCAGTTCTATGAGGTCTGGAAATGCGCCGGCCTGCGCCTGATGGAAAACTCCTTTGACAATGCCCATCTCCACTTCGTCCATCACCAGAGCTTTGGGGTGATCTCCGAGCCTGTACCCCCAGATCTGGACAGCCTTGAAGAACTGGAATATGGCCTTCGGGCCACCTCTGTTTTGCCGGTGTTCAACAGTGACTTGCAGAAGCAAAACTTGCGGATGTCAGAGGATCGCACAGTGCGTATCCTGGAGGGCACCTGGTTTATGCCTTTTGGTCGCAAGCTCAAAATCACCTACCCCAACGGCCTCATCCACATCATTTTCACAGCGGCTACCCCCATCGACGACCAAACCTCGCAGGTGGTGCAATTCTGTTTGCGCAACGATTCAGAAGCAGAGGTGAGTGGTAAACTACCCGACTCCGACCGCTAAAGCGGTACGGAGCGGGCTTTCAGTAGCCCTGAGCCTGCTCTGCCCTACCAGAGAACAAAACAGGCCCGAACCTCTAGGCTGGTTTACGACAGCCCCCAAGAGCGCAATCACATTCGCACCATTCAAATCCGCATCCCCTTCCCATCCACAGTGCCCACACTTGAACGACTTGCCACTGCGGTAGGACTTGCCCTGCTCAGGGTGGATGTGTAAGCACCGGTGACAGGTCTGCGACGTGTAAGCAGGCGGCACAGGAATCAGAGAAACCCCTGCAACCCTCGCCTTGTATTCCAGAAACTGGCGTAGTTGGTAGAACGCCCAACTGTTGGCCCTGCGCCGCTCGGCTTTGCTGCGCGGCTGTTGATTGACTCTTTTCCGGATCCCTGTCAGGTCTTCCAGGGCGATAGCGCTGTTGGTAGCTTTTGCCCTAGAGACAATAGCTTTGGAGATGCGATGATTGACCCACGCCTGAAAACGTCTCTCCTTGCCAGACAGCCGTTGCAACAGTTCTCTGCATCTGCGCCGCGAACTGCGTGTGCCCTTACTGGCTTTGCGTTGGAGTGCCGCCCTCAACCGGGAGTAGTGGTCTCGGACTCTGTTCAACTGCTGTCCATTCCAGTTATCCCCCTCTGACGTATGGGCAATATCTGTCCTTCCCAAGTCCACCCCCAGCACTCTGCCCGTGCGTTGCGGTGGGGATGGCTCCGCTTCTACACAGATTTGAATGGAGTAGGAGCCGTCTTTACGCTTGACCAGAGTGGCCGATTTGGGATTGGAGCCCGCCAGCCGTTCTCTCTGGTAGCGGCCAATCGCCAGCTCAAAGCGCTCCCGACCCTCCACCGTGGTCAGCGACACCGTCCAGTCTTTCTCGCGGAACGAAAAGATACGAGCGTCGTAGGTAGCGAAGCCCCCTTTGAACGCTTTGACGGGGCGGTTTTTCTGTTGGGCAACTTTACGGGCGCCGGCCAGCCGTCTGCAGACCTGCTGGTCGCGTAAGCGGGACGTAGTCCTTGCCAAGTTACTGGACAAGCCGAACCGGGCACGGATTTCGCGGTAGCACAGAGACTGGAGCTTAACGGCGTTGGCGACTTTCTCGGGTGTGTTTTGGTTGACCCAGTTCAAGGCTTGGCCAAAAGCCTCCAAAGTCGCGTCCAATTTGGCGGCTTGCGACTGGGACGCCTTGAGCTTGCAGGATACGGTCAGGACTTGGGTCATGGTTCTATTGTAACCTCGCATTCCTCTCGGCACTGACCCTACGGGTACAGTGCGGGGCTCCTGCGATTTCTAGCTGAGAGTATCATCGCCTTCGATCGGCAGGTGACCCTTGAGGATCAACGGGTTCTGGAAAGCACCGACTATGACGTTCCCCTCGATATCAAGGCGGAGCAGCACATGTTTACCGATAAACCCAGCATCGTCATGCGTCGCAAGCTGGCTGCCCTCTTGAAAGCTCACGGAGAGGTGGAAGCGCGGCGGAGCAGGGATCCTGAACTCACGCCAATGGTCGGGCAGACCCAAAAGAGGGGCCGAAGCAGCCCCCCTTCTTGGGTTTGAGTGTCTCGATTGGATTTCTCGTTAGACCAGAAAGAAGCGCTTTCCCCGTAACTTGAACTACTTGATCTTGACGGTAGCGCCGGCTTCTTCCAGCTTCTTCTTGATGTCGTTGGCTTCCTCTTTGGCAACCCCTTCTTTGACGGGTTTGGGAGCCGCCTCGACCAGATCTTTGGCATCCTTCAGACCCAAGCCGGTCAACTCGCGCACCACCTTGAGGATGGCGATCTTCTTGTCGGCTGGCACAGCCTCGAGGATGACATCAAAGGCAGTTTGCTCTTCCACCGGCTCAGGGGCTGCCGCCGGAGCTGCCGCAGCCGCTGCCACAGGAGCTGCCATGACCATGCCGCCGGCTGGGGCTGCTGCACTGACGCCAAAGGTTTCCTCGATGGCTTTCACCAGCTCGGAAGCTTCCAGCAAGCTCAAGGCTTTCAACTCTTCCAAAATCTTTGCAACGCGCTCTGAAGGCATGATGGTTTCTCCTTAAGGGGTAATGGAATGGATGACATAGGTTTGGGCTGATGAACCGAAGCCCTTTAGGCAGCCTCCTTGTCGGCAATGGCCCGGATGGCCCGCCCCAGAGAGGCTGGGATCTCGTGGATACCGCGCGCCACTTGCGTGGGCACAGCATTGAGCCCGACCGCCAGGCCGGTGGCCACCGACTTGAGGCTGCCCGCCACTTGGGCCATGAGCACTTCCTTGGGCGGTAGCTCGGCGATGGCCTTGGCCTGCTCCAAGGTCAGGGATAGCCCTTCAATGCCAGCACCGCGGAACTCGGTTTTCTTGGTTTGCTTGGCAAAATCTTGATACGCCTTCAGGGCGGCTGAAATATCGCCCCGAATCAAGATAAAGGCCGTCGGCCCCGCCAAAAAGGGAATGATCCCTGCCCAAGCTTTTTGGTCGGCGATGGCTCGCCGCATCAGGGTATTCTTAACAACCATGCAAACCGAATCCGACTTGCGCAGCTCTGCCCGCAGTTGGTCCATCTCCGCAACGGTCAGCCCCTTGTAGTCGATCACCAGCACCATTTGGCTGGCCTGCAGCAGGGATCGGACTTTATCGACGATCTCCGCTTTCTTCGCTAAAGGTTGCTTGCCCATGCGCTCACCTCCTTTGTTGTCAATGGTCACCCAGGGTTGAACGGGTGGTGAATCTGGGTTCTACCAAACAGAATGCGCCCCAGCCGTGGCCGAGACGCATGGAGATAAGCGCACCATCAAAAGCGATCCAAGAAGGGATCCCTTTGAACTTCGCTCAAACCTCGGCAGGACATTAAGCCCGCGGGCACCTGCTGTCTTCGGCTTGCTATTCGACTGGGGAAAGATGTTCTGCCGGGATCCTCCTCCAAATTACACTCACTCAAACCCTTTTCAACCCATCGCAGCGCCGAAGCCAGGCTTAGGTCGCCAACTTCAGCTCCCGCAGGGCATTGATATCAACCTCAATAGAGGGCCCCATTGTAGCAGAAACGTGTAGGGTTCGCCAATACTTGCCCTTGGCTCCAGAGGGACGGTTGCGATCGATGGACTCCTGCACTGCCTTTAGGTTCTCCAGCAGAGCTTCGACGGGGAACTTGCACTTGCCGAAGATCAAATGCACAATGCCGGTGCGATCCGCCCGGTACTCCAGCTTGCCGGCCTTGAACTCCTTAATCGCTTGGGCCAGATCCATGGTTACCGTTCCCCCCTTGGGAGAGGGCATGAGGCCGCGCGGCCCCAACAGCCGCCCCAGCTTGGCCACTTGGGGCATCACATCGGGGGTGGCGATCAGAAGGTCAAAATCCATCATGCCCTTGCTGATTTCCTCGATCAGGTCTTCATAGCCAACCCGATCCGCCCCTGCATTTTGGGCCTCCACCACTTTCTCGCCACGGGCAATCACCGCCACCCGGATCTCTTGGCCGGTGCCCCTGGGCAAGACTACAGTGGTGCGCAGTTGTTGGTCGGCGTACTTGGGGTCAATCCCCAGGCGGATGTGAACCTCTGCCGCCTCCTCAAATTTGGCGGTGGCCGTCTCTTTCATCAGGGCCAAAGCGGCTTCGGGAGCATAGGCAATGGGCTTCACCTTCTCCCGCAAAGCCTGCATACGTTTGGAAAGCTTTCGAGCCATCGTTTCTCCTCGGGGTACTGGCGAGAACTTCTCTCCCCCACAGTGGTTTGCTAGAACAACTTTTTCAAGACCGTGAACACCTCAGATAGGGCAAGGGATCCCTCCATCAATCCACCACCGTCACCCCCATGCTGCGAGCAGTTCCGGCAATAATTTTCATGGCCGCCTCCACATCGTGGGCATTCAAATCCGGCAGCTTCTGCTCGGCGATCTGGCGCAGTTGAGCTCGGGTCAGGGATCCCACCTTGGTTTTGTGGGGCTCGCTGGAGCCAGACTCAATGCCCAGAGCCTTCTTGATCAACACCGAAGCCGGCGGCGTCTTGAGGACGAAGGTAAAGCTGCGATCCTCGAAGATGGAGATTTCAACAGGCACCACCATCCCGGCCTGATCCGCCGTCTTGGCGTTGTACTCCTTACAAAAGGCCATGATGTTGACCCCGTGTTGACCCAAGGCTGGGCCAATGGGGGGAGCGGGGGTGGCCTTGCCCGCCTGAATGGCCAACTTGACCACGGCCACCAACTTCTTAGCCATGAAACGCAGTTACACCTCTTTTCGCACTTGACCAAACTCTAATTCTACCGGGGTATCGCGCCCGAAAATCGAGATCAACGCCTTGAGCTTGCCCCGTTCTGGGCTGACTTCCACCACCTCGCCGTAGAAACCTTGGAAGGGGCCGGACAGCACCTCGATGCGATCCCCAGGGGCCATGTCGATTTTGAGGGGCACTTCCTCCACCTCGACGCTGCTGAAGATGCGCTGGACTTCGCTTTGGCTGAGGGGACGCGGTGTAACATGCCCCCGACCGCGACCGTAGGCCCGCTTTTCTTCGGTGCCGACAAAGTTGATCACATTGGGGGTTGTTTTCACCACCATCCAAGTGTCGTCGTTCATGTCCATGCGCACCAGGACATAGCCGGGAAAAATCTTCTCCTCTTGCTCCTGGCGCTTGCCGGATCGATCCAGCTTGAAGCCCGTCCGCTTCGGGATCACCACCTCGACAATTTGATCCGCCACATCCAAAGCAGCCGCCCGTTGCATCAGGGTGCTCTTCACTTTGTTCTCGCAGCCGGAAGCCACCTGCACGGCGTACCAGCGCAGGTTACGACGCTCTTGACCTTCCCCCTCGTCCGGTTCCGGGATCGCGTCTGCAGGCTCAAAGTGCTCCACACGGCCCCCACGACGTTTTCGCTGCTGCTCTGGCCTCATCACCTCACATCCTCCCTGTAGCCATCCTTGAACATGACTCTCTTGCCCCTCAGGACAGAACATCACAAGAACAGCTGAGTGGCTACCCAAGCAAACACTTGATCGACCAGGTAGATGAAGGAAGCAAAAGCCAACACAATCAGTAAGACCCCTACCGACTCGCCGATCAATTGCCGGCGGCTCGGCCAAACAATCTTGCTTAATTCTGTGCGGGTCTCTTGAATAAAACCCGGGATCCCTTTGGGTGCGGTGGAACTGTCTTTGGAGTGACCCCGGCTGGCGGGATCCAAACGCTGCTCCGTATCGGCTTTGCTGGAGGGGGTGCTCTTAACCACGGCGGTGTTCTCCTAATGGATCCCGAAAACGGTGTACCGCATTTCAGCAGGCACGGGATCGGCTTTGCGATCCTAACAGATTTACCGGGAATGGGATCCAACCTTAGGGAGTGGGGGTGGGCTCAGGTGCCAAGGAACCGGGAGAAAGCGGGAGGGAGCGGCGGCGGGATTGGTTAAATTGCTCCACAGCAGCATCAACGCTGGCCTTGCCGTCCCAGCGGGAAGCAGCATTCTGGCGGGAGAGGAAGTCGGCAGCCCGGAAGAGATCGTTGACGTTGATGCTGGTGCCATCGAACAGAGGGGGATTGCTGTCGCGGCGAATGGCATCGTTGACACTTCCGCTTTGGGCCAGGGCCACCCCAGAACCGCTCAGAACCGAGCTCAAGGCCATTCCCACCAGAAGCAGCACTGGGGGCGAGGGGATCCCACGCCAGCAGACGGGCGATGGATTCAGGAGACGGTTGAGAAGCTTGCCGAGCATGATTTATTTCTCCACATCGTTCACGCCAGGGTGCTGCTCCGCCAACCCCTCTGCCAACAACTGTTGCTCTTCGGCGGTCAAGGGGCGCTTGGCCAACAGGTCTGGCCGCCTTTGCCAGGTTCGAACCAACTGCTGCTGCAGACGCCAACGGGCAATGGCTTGATGGTCGCCTGAGAGGAGCACCGGCGGCACCTTGTGCCCCTGAAACTCTGCCGGGCGGGTGTATTGAGGATAGTCCAACAGCCCCGCCTGGAAGCTTTCGCTCTTTAACGAGTCTACCTTGCCCACAGTGCCCGGCAAGAGCCGCACCACGCCGTTGATCAGGGCCAGCGCCGGAATTTCCCCCCCGGTCAGGACAAAATCCCCCAGCGACACCTCGCGGGTGGCCAGGTATTGGCGGATGCGTTCGTCAAAGCCTTCGTACTGGCCACACAGCAGGATCAGTTGCGCTTTCTGGGCCAGCTCCTGCAGCAGCGCCTGGTTCAGCGGTTGCCCCTGGGGCGTCAGCAGAATGATCTCGCAGGGATCCAACCGGGGCAGGGAGGCGACAGCAGCGAAGAAAGGCTCTGGCTTGAGCACCATGCCCACCCCACCCCCGTAGGGCTCATCATCGACACGGCGGTGCTTATCGGTGGCGAAGTCGCGTGGATTGGTGCAGTGGACTTCGGCGATCCCCTGCTGTAGGGCTTTGCCCACCAGCCCAATGCGCAGCGGCGTTTCAAAAAATTCGGGGAAAAGGGTAAGGATATCGAACCGCACAGGACTCAGGACGAGGTGCGCAACCGCTCCAAATCCAGGCGCAAGGACTCGATCTGGTGGATCAGCTCCATCAACTCAGCCATCTCTTCTCTGGAGATAGCCGGCTTGTTGGGGGAGGAAGCTGGTGTCGGGGGAGCAGTCTCGACAGGCGCTTCAGAGTCAGGACTTGCCGAGGGGGCGTTGGCGGCTGGATCCCTGAGACTCTCAACGTAACGAATTGCCTCCTGCTCGATCAACTCTCCCTTTTGCTCCAGCTCTGCCGCCAGTTGGCCCAAGTCCATCGAAAGGCGGTTGAGGTTTTCGGTGCGCTTTTCCGGGTCTTGCAGGATTTCCACCAGAGCAGTGGCCGTGCCGTAAAAAATGTGGCGAGCCCGCGTGAACCAATCTGAAGAGTGAGAACTCATGGCAGCAGAAAGAGGTGGGTTGTGGATTATTCTAGGCGATCCACCCGACGGGATGAGCCCAAGGATACAAGCAGAATACCCGGCGTTCGAGGACAGACTGGAGTCTAGTTCTCCAAAGTCTTGAGGGCAATCTCAACCTGAAGACAGGGTTTAATCGACGGCGCGGATCTCGCCGCTGTTCAGGCGCTCCACAACCGACTCCAGCAGCTCGTGCTCTTCTGGGGAAATTTCTTGATCGGCCATGACGGCACTGAGAATCTGCTGTTGCTCGGCGCGAGTCAAGACTTTGTCCGCCAAAGCCCGGTTGATTAGAGCTCTCAGCTCAGAGGGTTGAGAGGGTTCCACCGTTTTTCTCCTAGCGCTGGAGGGCAAGGGATCCCATAATGGGGTTCTGGATCCCAGAAGCAATGGACAGCGGCCCACCACCCAGTATAACGGTACGGCTGTGGAAACCCAGGTATCCTCAAAAGACCAGAGATCCCAACCTGTGGGGGTGATTGGCGGCGGGCAGTTGGCGCAGATGTTGGCCTTGGCAGCTCGCCAGATGGGGATCCCGCTGGTGGTGCAGGCTGCTGCTCCCACCGATCCGGCGGTGGCAGTGGCCGATGGGGTGGTTTGGGGATCCACAGCCGACAGCCAGGCCACGGCCCAGTTGTTGGAGCGCTGCCCGGTGGTTACTTTTGAAAACGAGTTTATCCCTCTGCCGGAGCTGAAAAAACTGGATCCGGAGGGATCCCGCTTTCGTCCCAGCCTCAGCACGCTAGAGCCGCTGCTGGACAAGTTGCACCAACGGCAGTTCCTGGCGCGGTTGGGGTTGCCGGTGCCGACTTTTTTTCCGCTGGAGGCGGTGTTGGATTCGGCAGACCTGGCTGGACTGGGCTTTCCGGTGGTGCTCAAGCGACGGCGGCAGGGCTACGATGGGCAGGGCACCCGCATCTTGCACGAGCGAGCGGCTTTGCAGCAGGCCCTTAGCCAATCTGAGGGGATCCCGCTATTGCTGGAGGAATGGATCCCGTTCGAGCGGGAGCTGGCGGTGATGGTAGCGCGGGGGCTGAAGGGAGAGATCCGGGTTTACCCGGTGGTGGAAACTGTGCAGATTGAGCAAATCTGCCGCCACGTCCTGGTGCCTGCCCGCATCCCCCCAACCACCGAGGCGGAGATCCGGCGCTTAGCAGCCGATCTGATGGAAAAATTGGGTGCAGTTGGCGTGTTTGGCATCGAGCTGTTCTGGGTGCCGCCGCCCCACCCCAAGGCCGGGATCTGGATCAACGAAATCTCGCCGCGGGTCCACAATTCCGGCCACTACACCCTAGAAGCCTGCCGCACCTCACAATTCGAGCAACACCTGCGGGCCATCCTCGGCCTGCCCTTGGGGGATCCCTCCCTCAAGTGTGGGGGGGCAGTGATGGTGAACCTCTTGGGCTATGAGCATTCCACCGGCGATTACCCAGAAAAGCGGCAGCGCCTGGCCCAGCTCCCCAATGCCACGGTGCATTGGTACCACAAAACCCCTGCCCGCCCAGGGCGGAAACTGGGCCATGTAACCGTCTGTCTGCCGACTGCTCCCTCTCCTTTCGAAGCAGCAGCCCTTGTCCGCACCCTCGAATCCCTCTGGTACCCCCAGCCATGAGCCAAGTGTCGGATCCCTCCTTCTCCCCAGACATTCAAGCCCTGATCCAGGCCATGCAACGGCGGGATGTGCCCGCGGTAGCCCAGCAGGTCAACCGCCTCTCCCCCCAAGAGCGCCCCGCCGTGTTGACCCCTGCCCTTCGATACCTCGCCGAGGTGGATCCCGCCAGCGCCCAGTGGTTTGTTCGCCACCTCATGGCCCCTGCGGTCAAAGCGCAACTGCGAGAAGGGATCCTCAAAGCCGCCCAAGACTACCTACAGGAAGCCGGCTTCACCGAAGGGATCGACTACGAACTCAAGCCTGTTCTCGAAAGCGGTGCGGAGCACCATCCCCAATCGGGGGGCAACATCTTGAGCATCAGCCGCAGAGCCTTGCCCTACGCGGCTCCCGATGACGATCCCTTGGGGCAGTTGTTGTTGGCGGAATTCTGCGAATTGCGAGACTAGGCCACCATGAGCGGTACGAGTTATCGGCTGCAGCTGTTGGACATCACTGCCCTGCCCCAACTGCTGGAGCTGGATCGGCGGTGCTATGGGGGATACTGGGGAGAACAGGGATATCGAGCGGAGCTGGAACGACCCACAAGCACGGTGATTGGGGTAGTGGCGGAACCCGCTGCCGTTGGCGCTTCGTGTGGCTCGGGCCGAGCCGAGTTTCCCCTTCCCTCTCCAAACCCCACTTCGCCGACGCAGGTGACAAAAGAGCTGGTGGGCTTCGGCATTCTCTGGCGCATTGAAGAAGAAGCACATATCATCTCTCTGGCGGTGGATCCCGAGCACCGGCAACAGGGCTTGGGCCGGCGGATTCTGGAAGAACTGCTGAACCAAGCGAGAGCAGCAGGCTGCCGCTGGGCCACTCTGGAGGTAAAGGCTTCCAATCAAGCGGCAATCCGCCTGTACGAATCGGCAGGGTTTCAACGGCTGGGACGTCGCAAGGGGTATTACAACGGAGAAGATGCGCTGGTGTATTGGAAGAAACCGATTTAGAAGGCTATCAATTGTAAATTGAAGAACTGCAAACGTATTTCGGGATACACCTTAGGCCAGACAGTGAGCAAGCCAATAGGCTAAGCATATCAAGGCTACAGGGGATCCAACCCATTGACCGAGTGTCGATTGCCCGTTTGATTCTTTATATAGGTCATCAAAATGCTCTCATTCTGTGGATGCAAACTGCCCGCTGCAGTTCCTCCCAGCAACACTGACTCTAGCCAATGCAGCCGCATCCATCGCACAACAGAGATCCTGACTTAATCTACAAAGCTCCTGCTCGGTGGGGAAAAGCTATAATCTGCGGTATCAACAACTTGAATTCGATCCTTGCCGTTCGATGGCCCATCGGAGCTTTGACTGATGGCTGGAGCCCTTGGGTTAATAGAATGTGAAGTTTTATTTCGAGATCCGATATTTCTGCCTCAATATATATTTTTCATATCATATTCCCCCTTTGGCCAACTTGCCTGAAAAAACACTTCAGGTTAACCTACACTTGTTATCTGTCCATCCTGAGCATTTTCAAGCTGTGAGGATCATTATGGACACCTCTGGAAACACCATTGGAGATGAGGCCATCTCTTTTGTCGTCAGTCTTTGGTCTAGGCTTATCGATTTTATGCCCAATCTCCTTGCGGCGATTGCCATCTTAATTCTGGGTTGGATAGTGGCCACGGCAGTAGCCTTCGGCATCAGAGGACTTCTCAAGAGGACGCAACTGGACAATCGCTTGGCTGCTTGGGTTTTGGGCCAAAAGCCCGGCGAGAAGCTGCCCCAAACGGAGCGCTGGGTGGCCGCTGCCGTCTACTGGGTGATTCTTGCTTTTGTGTTGGTGGCGGTACTGAATGCCCTGCAGCTTCAAGCTGTCTCCGATCCGCTCAACAGGTTTTTGGGGGAAATCTTCGTTTATCTGCCACGGGTGGGTGGGGCGCTGGTGCTGCTGGCTGTGGGCTGGGTGGTGGCCACTGTTGCTCGGCTGGCGGTCATCCAGGGGCTGCGGCGTTTCAACCTCGATGAGCAGTTGGCCCGGCCTCTGCAACAGGAAAGCACTGCCGGTGAGGCAGGTGCAGAAGGAACCCCAACCGGCCAAGAGGGAGGTACAGAGGTCACCCCTTTCCTGCTGAATGAAACTTTGGGCAATGCCCTTTACTGGCTGATTCTGCTGTTCTTTTTGCCGATCATCCTGGATACCCTGAACCTGCAGGGGCCGCTGCAGCCGGTGCAAAACCTGCTGGATCAGTTGCTGTCGATGGTGCCGCGGATTTTGGGAGCGCTGATCATCGGTGCAGTGGGCTGGTTTTTGGCCCGCATCGTGCGTGGGATCGTCTCCAATTTGTTGGTGGCAGCAGGGGCAAATCGGTTGGGGGCACGCTTTGGCGTTCCCCAGTTGGCCCAGATCGTCGGGACGGTGGTGTATGTCTTGGTGTTGATCCCGGCGGTGATTGCGGCGCTGAATGCCTTGGAAATTCGGGCCATCTCCGATCCGGCGGTGGCGATGCTGGAGCAGGTGTTGCGGGCCATTCCCTTGATCGCGGGATCCGCTTTGATCCTGGCCGTCTTTTACTTGCTGGGGCAATTTTTGGCCAGCTTGGTAACCCAGTTGCTGCAGGCGGTGGGTTTTGACCGTCTGGTCGCGGGGCTGGGCTTGCCCCTGGCCGCTGCTCCTGAGCCTGAAGGGGATCCCGCTGCCAAACGTCGCACTCCCTCCGAGATCGCCGGCTTGGTGGTCTGGGTAGGCGTGGTCTTGTTTGGGGCGGTGCCGGCAGTGGAGTTGCTGCAGTTTGCCGCCCTAACCGACATTGTGCAGGGGCTGTTGCTGATTTCCGGTCGGGTGCTCATCGGCGCCCTGGTGTTTGGGATCGGTCTTTATTTGGCCAATTTGGCCCACTCTATGATCAAGAGCTTGGGTAGCCCTTCCTCAGGGGTACTGGCCCAGGCGGCGCGGGTGGCTATCTTGGTTTTTGTTGGCGCCATGGCCCTGCAGCAGATGGGCGTGGCCACCGACATTGTGGTGTTGGCTTTTGGTCTGGTTCTGGGGGCGATTGCCGTGGCGGTGGCGTTGGCTTTTGGGTTGGGAGGTCGCGATGTAGCTGCCGAGCAGATCCGGCAATGGCTCAAGAGAGAGTGAGAGCAGGTTTTGTAGATATCGCCAAGGGGGACTTTGGTAGAATCGCTCGGCTGTGCTACCACCTAGACGATCTGCAATCTAGGCTGAGCAAAGCGCCGAGGCCCAAGCGTAGGCGAATGCGGCAAGCGGCGTTTCGTCTGCGGGAGAGAATCAGGAACTTGGTGGACGAGTGCCATCGCAAGGTAGCGGCGTTCCTGACGGATAACTACCGATTGATATTTCTCCCCACTTTCGAGTCAGCCAAGATGGTTGCCAAGGCGGGGAGGAAGTTTGGTAGTAAGACAGCAAGGGCGATGCTCACCTGGGCGCACTATCGGTTCAAGCAGTTCCTGAGGTTCCAAGCCAAAAAGAAAAACGTGGTCGTCGTGGAAGTATCGGAAGCGTACACCAGCAAAACCTGTACCAGGTGCGGGCACATCCACACCAAGTTGGGTGGCGCAAAGGTGTTTAGATGCCCAAAGTGCAGCCATAGGCTACCACGAGATTGGCAAGGCGCTCTGGGTGTTATGCTCAGAGCTTTGCGGGATACCGCCTTTCTGTTCGGAAACGGACAGAATGCTATCGCTTCACCGTTGAGCAGTAATGCTCAGCAGTGTTCAGCGTAAATGTATCAGCCTTTCTCTGTAGACGTTCGATTGCACCTAAAAAATTGCCCCGCCCATCACCGGGCGGGGTTATTGCTGCATCCTCAGGCCAGCTTAAACTGCCTCTGGAACTTTGGCCTCTTCCGCCGCCACTTCCTGCACCACGATCTTGCCCCGGAACACCACGTAGTTGTAGATGTTGTAGGACAAGATAACCGGGATCAGAAAGCCAATAAAGGTGAGCATAAACACCAGCGAGCTGGGGGAGGCTGCCGCTTCGTAGATGGTGACGCTGGGGGGGATGATGTTGGGGAAGACCATGAACCCCAAGCCGATAAAAGAAAGCGCAAAGATCAAAAAAGTGTAAACCAAAACGCTATTTTCTTCCCGCCGGCGCAGGCTGCGCAGCAACAACGCCACCAACAAAAGTCCCAGAACTGGGATGGCAGCAAAGATGTAGAAAAGGGGGGGCGAGAAAAGCTGAGCACGCGCCTGCTCGGACATGATAGGAGTGCTGATGGTGATAAACACTGCCCCCAGTAAAGTTGTCCAGGTGGCGATGGTTGCCGTCTTGTAGTAGGTTTCCTGAAGCTCGCCGGTGGTCTTAACGATTAGGTAGGCTGAGCCGATTAACACATAGCCCTGGATCAAAGTAAGAGCCACCAACAGCGTGCGCCAGGTCAGCCAATCCCAGGGGCTGCCGGCAAAGTGGCCGGCTTCGTCCACGCGGATCCCTTCGAAGACGCTGCCCAAGGCAAATCCCTGGCCCAAGGCTGCCAAAAAGCTGCCCACTCCAAAGGCTAGGTTCCACACCAACTTGTTGTCGGCGTTTTCCCGAAACTCGAAGGAAACGGCCCGCAAGATCAGGCCCACCACCATGATCACCAAGGGTATGTAGAGGGCATTGAGAATGGTGGCGTAGGCGAGAGGAAAAGATCCAAATAGGGATCCCCCCATCAACACCAGCCACGTCTCGTTGGCATCCCAAACATTGCCCAAGCTGGTCATGAGAATGCTGCGCCGCGTCTCGCTGGAGGCCGTCAGGGAGAGGATACCAACTCCCAGATCAAACCCGTCCAGCAGAACGTAGAGAAATAGGAATAGGCCCAGGATAAAAAACCAAACCTGGGGCAGAAACCGCTGTAAAGGCTCAAAAGATTCCATCGCTGTTCCCTCTGCTTTGAGTATTTCTGACCAGTGCGAGACAGTTCCCGATGGCGATCCCCAGTCCCTCTCCCTCCAGGGAAGGGAAGTTGGGAGTTGACGTAGCGAAGGGTTTCACTGCTGTGGGGAATGGGCCTGCTACGTTGCCCTGTTGCTACTTGGAGTCACCAGTTAGATGGCTACCAAACTGCTGCTACCGAGCTTCTGCAGGACGGCGATCTGGCTCGTGGCGGGCAGGCTCGACCACGATCACCGGCTGCGTTGCCGGGGCAGGAGCGGGCAACTCCAGGTTGGGCCCTTTGCGGATGATGCGGCTGCCAAAGTAGAGAGCGGCAACGAAGAACACAGTGTACAACGCGGTCAGGCCAACCAGAGAAAACAGCACTTCTCCTGCCGGCAGGGGCGAAACCGATTC
The DNA here is from genome assembly GCF_000013225.1 of Synechococcus sp. JA-2-3B'a(2-13). NCBI lineage: Bacteria > Bacillati > Cyanobacteriota > Cyanophyceae > Synechococcales > Synechococcaceae > Synechococcus > Synechococcus sp. JA-2-3B'a(2-13). The sequence goes on along the minus strand of NC_007776.1, from coordinate 1,255,212 downwards.
CACCGTGCGCAGTTGTCCATACACAATCCAGGGCTGCCGACCCACACAGCGGACGATCCAACCGGTTTCAACGGCGATGTATCCCAGGGGTGCTGCGAAGATCCAAGCTCTCATCAGCCACTTTTGCTGAGAAAGGGCCTCCACTGAGAGCTTGCCCCTCAGCCATTGCACAAGGGTAACTCCGACAAGCCCGGCTAGGAGGAGGCCAATGGCCACCATTGTCCTAAAGGAGTAGTAGATGAGGCCAACCATGTGGGGACGATTTTGGGGATCCCAGCTTTTGAGCCCTTGAATGGGTCGATCCAGCCTGGGTTTGAACTCCAGCAGATAGCCCAGCGCGCCAGGGATCTTCACCTCCCACTCGTTGCGCTCTTCGCGGTCGTTGGGCACAGCCAACAGGCTCCAGTCCGCCCGCTCACCGGCGGGGATCGTCTCCCACTGGGCCTCCATGGCCGCCAGCTTGGCCGGCTGATAGCGATACACTTGCTCTGCGCTCAAATGGCCGATATACACCTGCAGGGGGGCAACCACCAGGGCCATCGCCAAGACCACTTTGAGGGAGCGGGAGAAGAACTCGCTGTGCCGCCGCTTGAGAATGTACCAGGCACTGATGCCACCGATAACAAACAAAGAGGTTTCCAAGGTGGCAAAAAACATGTGCAGAAAGCTGTTGACCATGAAGGGGTTGACAATAGCTTGCAGGTAGTCCCGCACCACAAATTTCCCATCGACGAACACGCCACCTGCCGGCGTCTGCAGCCAAGAGTTGGCCGTCAGGATCCAAAAGGTGGATAAGTTGGCGCCAAAGGCCACCAGGATCGTCGAGATCCAGTGAATCACCGGCGGGACGCGCTCCCAGCCGAACAGCATGATCCCCAGAAAGCTGGCCTCCAGCATAAAGGCCATCGTGCCCTCAAAGCCCAGGATGGTTCCAAAGAAGTCCCCCACTGCTTCGGAAAAAGGTGCCCAGTTCATGCCAAACTGAAAAGCCATTGGCAAGCCTGAGGCCACGCCAATACCGAAGTTCAACACATAGAGTTTTGACCAGAAACGGGCGTGGCGGTAGTAATCTAAGTTGCGGGTTTTCAGCCAAAGCCCCTCAATCACAACAAGATAAATGGCCATTCCTGTTGTTAAGACCGGCCACAACATGTGAAAAATGGCCGTGAGGGCAAACTGTAGACGAGAAAGGGCAACGGTATCTAGAAACATGATTTGTACCAAGCTTAGATGAATTGGCCAATACAGCTTTTTCCGACAACATCCTCTGCAGTTGATGCAGCTACACCTCTTGCATGAAAAACATCTTGCTCCCTAGCAGACATCAGATGAGGCCGGGAAAGCCGCGCTTTGTGGTTCCTTCTAACATCGAATCTTGGCTAAGACAATCGACAAGCCGTCCGACTCTAAAGGTTAATTTTAGGATTCTGTGAGATATAGACCTTTTTTTGTAATTTGGACTACAAAGCAAAAAGCCCTCTGTGAACCTAGCGGCCAAAAACTGGCAGGCCATTGACATAGGGTTCTGGTTTTCTTCGTCTTTAAACAACAAAACTGTTGTCCCAATAGATCGAGGAGCAATTCCCAGCAAGGGAGGACTTCCGGTTTACAGAGCCGGCAGACGGCTGCTGATCGTCCCCGGAGCCTGCCAGAATTGGGATCCCAGTTTGCAGGGTGGGGTGGAAGATGTCGTTTATTCCGCTGGTGCGCTTTCTGGCCCAATCTGGCTTGATGCAAGAGTTGGCCGCCCGGTTGAGATCACGGCGACAGGCAGATCTGCAGGGGGCAGGGCGGATCCCGAAGGGGTTGATCGCCTCGGCTTTGGCCCAGCAGGAGGGAAGATCCCTGCTGGTGGTCACTGCCACGCTGGAAGAAGCGGGCCGGTGGACAGCGCAATTGGAGGGCATGGGCTGGGAGAGTGTGCAGCTCTACCCTACTTCAGAGGCTTCCCCTTACGAACCTTTTGACCTGGAACCGGAGCTGGTGTGGGGTCAGTTTCAGGTGCTGGCCGATTGCCTCCAGGGGAAGAAGGGCATGGCCATTGTGGCGACAGAGCGGGCCCTCCAACCCCACCTCCCTCCCCCAGAGGTGTTGCGGGCCTTTTGTCTCCAGCTGGAACCCGGCTTGGAGATGTTTCCCCAGCAACTGGGGCAGCAGTTGACCCGTCTGGGCTACCAGCGGGTGAGTCTGGTGGAAAGCGAGGGGCAGTGGAGCCAAAGGGGCGACATTCTCGACGTTTTCCCGGTGGCCTGCGAATGGCCGGTGCGCCTAGAGTGGTTTGGCAACGAGCTGGAGCGGCTGCGGGAGTTTGACCCAGTCAGCCAGCGCTCCCAAGATGGGATCCCCCACGTCTGGCTGACCCCCACTGGCTACGGACCCATCCTCTGGCCGGCTCTGCAGGAAAAAGCCGATCAGCTCTCCCAGGGCCTACGGCAGCAGTTGGAGCAGTCGCCCACCCCCCCGGAGGGCTTGCGCCGTTTTCTTGGCCTACTCTACGATCCGCCAGCCAACCTGCTGAGCTATCTGGATCCCGAGGCTTTGATCCTGATCGACGAGCCGGAGCAGTGCCAAGCCCACAGCCAGCAGTGGCTCTACCACGCCCAAGAACAGTGGAAACAGGCCCAGGTTGCGGAGCCGGCTCTGCAGCCCTTTCACCGCCCCTTCGATCTCCATGCTCCCGACTGGGATCCCTTCCCCTGCCTGTTGGCCCGCACCTTTGCCCCTGCTGGCGAAGCCGAAGCTGCCCTTGACCTAAAAAGCCGGCCTGTGCCTACTGCTCCCCACCAGTTTGGATCCCTGGCCAAAACCCTGCGCGAGTACCGCAAGCAGCAGTTGCAGGTGTGGATCCTCTCTGCCCAGCCCTCCCGCACCGTGGCCCTGCTGCAGGAACACGACTGCCCGGCCCAGTACGTGCCCAATCCCAAAGACTTCCCGGCCATCGAGCGCCAGCTACAGTCCTACACCCCAGTGGCCCTCAAGTATTCCGGCCTGGCCGAGCTGGAGGGGGTTCTCCTGCCCACCTTGGGGTGGGTGGTGCTCACCGACCGCGAGTTTTTCGGCCAACACAGCCTGGCCACCCCCACCTATGTGCGCAAGCGCCGCCAGGCCAGCTCCCGCCAGGTGGATCCCAACCTGCTCAAGCCGGGGGATTTTGTTGTCCACAAGGCGCATGGCATCGGCCAATTCCTGCGCCTGGAAACCCTCACCATTGGGGGCGAAACCCGCGAGTACCTGGTTATTCAATACAGCGATGGCCTGTTGCGGGTGGCTGCCGACCAGGTCAACTCCCTTTCCCGCTACCGCGCCAGCGGGGATGGACCACCTGCCCTGCACAAGATGTCCGGCAGCACCTGGGAAAAGACCAAACAGAAGGTGAAAAAGAGCCTGCGAAAAGTGGCCTTTGACCTGCTGCAGCTCTATGCCAAACGCGCCGAACAGGAGGGCTATGCCTTCCCGCCCGATTCTCCTTGGCAACAGGAGCTGGAAGATTCTTTCCCCTATCCCCTGACGCCGGATCAACTCCGAGCTGTCCAGGAGATCAAGCGGGATATGGAATCTCCACGCCCTATGGATCGGCTGCTGTGTGGGGACGTGGGCTTTGGCAAAACGGAAGTGGCCATCCGCGCCATTTTCAAGGCCGTAACCGCCGGCAAGCAAGTGGCTCTTTTGGCGCCAACCACCATTCTTACCCAGCAGCACTACCACACCCTCAAAGAGCGCTTTGCTCCCTATCCTATTCAAGTGGGCTTGCTCAACCGCTTCCGCACCTCGGAGGAGAAAAAAGAAATCCTATCCCGTCTCAAGAGTGGCGAACTGGATGTTGTGGTGGGCACCCACCAGCTTTTGGGCAAGGATGTGCAATTTCGGGATTTAGGCCTTTTGGTTATTGACGAAGAGCAGCGCTTTGGCGTCAACCAAAAAGAGAAAATCAAACTTCTCAAAACCCAGGTGGATGTACTCACCCTCACCGCCACCCCTATTCCCCGCACTCTGTATATGGCCTTGTCGGGTTTGCGGGAAATGAGCTTGATCCAAACTCCGCCTCCTTCCCGCCGGCCTATCAAAACTTACCTTTCTCCCTACAACCCCGAAGTCATCCGCACGGCTATCCGCCAAGAGTTGGATCGCGGCGGTCAAGTCTTCTATGTCGTCAACCGCATTGAAGGCATCGAAGAAGCCAGCGCCAAATTGCGGGAATGGGTGCCCGGCGCCCGCATTGCCATTGCCCACGGGCAGATGCCGGAAGGGGAGCTAGAGGCAACGATGCTGGCTTTTAACAATGGGGAAATCGATATCCTGGTCTGCACGACGATTATCGAATCCGGTTTGGATATTCCCCGCGTCAACACCATTTTGATTGAAAATGCTCAGGAGTTTGGATTGGCTCAGCTATACCAGCTGCGGGGGCGGGTGGGCCGGGCTGGGATCCAAGCCCATGCTTGGCTGTTTTACCGAGAAGACGGGATCCTCACCGAGGAGGCCCGCAAACGCCTACAGGCCATTCAGGAATTTACCCAACTGGGATCCGGCTATCAGTTGGCAATGCGGGATATGGAAATTCGCGGCATTGGCAACCTGCTGGGAACGGAACAATCCGGGCAAGTCAATGCGGTGGGCTTCGATCTTTACCTGGAAATGTTGCAAGAAGCCATTCGAGAAATTCGCGGCCAGGAGATCCCACAGGTGGAGGACACGCAAATCGACCTGAATGTTACCGCCATGATCCCGCAAAGCTATATCCCCGACGAAGATCAAAAGATGCAGGCTTATCGACACCTGGCTGCTGCCGGCTCTCGGGTCGAGCTGTTGCAAATTGCCCAAGAATGGCAAGACCGCTTTGGCCCCCTGCCCAAGCCTACCCAGGAGCTGCTGCGGGTGATGGAGCTGAAGATCCTGGCCCGCACCCTGGGCTTTTCCCGCATCAAACCGGCCAAAGAGCATGTGCTTTTGGAAACCCCCATGGAGGAGCCGGCTTGGAATCGCCTGAAAGAGGCTCTGCCCACTCACCTGCAGCCTCGCTTTGTCTACCAACCGGGCAAGGTGACGGTGCGAGGGCTGGGGATGGTGCCGGCGGCGCAGCAACTGGAGAACCTTTTGCAGTGGCTGGACAAGATGAGCCTGGCCCTGAGCCGGATGGAGGCTGGGATCCCAATGACCCCCTAGATCTTGCCGGATCCCTCTCGAGGCGGGCCCATGCTCTGGTGTGAGAGAGTGGAATGGCCGGCCCTCCTCTCTTCAGCGCTCCTTTTTGCATCGGCTTCGCGTTTGCATCGGGTTCGCGTCATGAAAGTTCTAGAAGCTCACCACCTCCAAAAAACCTACCGGCAAGGAGGCAGGGAGGTGCGGGCGGTGGTGGATGTCTCCCTGACGCTGGCAGCAGGGGAGATCCTGGCTTTTTTGGGGCCCAACGGGGCCGGCAAGACCACCACCATTAAGATGATTGCCGGCCTGATCCAACCCGACGCGGGCACAGTGTGCGTTCTCGGACGGGATCCCCACAGGGATCCTGGCACATTGGCCCAAGTAGGGGCGGTGCTGGAAGGCAACCGCAACCTCTACTGGCGGATGACCCCCCTACAGAACCTGGAGTACTTCGGTGTGCTGCGGGGGCTATCCCCCAGAACCGCTCGGCAACGGGGGCTAGAGCTCCTGGAGACCTTTGGCCTGTGGGAAAAGCGGGATGTTGCCGTGCAAACCCTTTCGCGGGGCATGCAGCAGAAGGTGGCCATTGCCGTCGCCCTCCTGCATCAACCGGCCCTGTTGCTGCTGGATGAGCCCACCCTGGGGTTGGATGTGGAATCGGCGCAAGCGGTGAAATCCCTGATCCGCCAAATTGCCGCTTCGGGTCGAGCCATCTTGCTCACCACCCATCAACTGGATATTGCGGAAGCGCTCTCGGATCAGGTAGCCGTTATTCGACAAGGGGTGATCATCGCCCAAGCCCCCACGGGAGAGTTGATCCGGCACTTTGCCGGCGCCGTCGGTACTTACCGGATCGAGCTGGAACAGGGGCTGGATCCCTGGAGGTTTGAACAACTGGCCCGCCAAGGGGTGGAGATTCTCGGATCCCATCGGGTGCGGTTCAGCGGCCCGCCAGAGATGCTCTATCAGGTGCTGGAGATCTTGAAGCCTTTGCCCTTGCTCAGCCTCAAACGAGAGGAAGCCGATCTCACCCATATTTTCCTCGAGTTGTTGAAAAGGGGAGAGGGGCAAGGATGATGCCGGTGATACACCTGTTTTGGGCTGAACTAAAGCGGGCCTGGATCCAGTACATTCGCTATCCGGCGGAGGCCCTGGGCGGGATCCTGATCACCACGTTCTTCTTCTATGCCCTCTTTGCCGGCGCCCAATATGTGGCAGGGCCTGCCTCCCAATTTGGCAAACGGCTGGACGCGGTGGTGATCGGCTATGTGCTCTGGACGCTGGTCATTTTTGTGGTGAACGACATCGCCCTCAACCTGCAGGTGGAAGCCCAGACAGGCACCTTGGAGCAGGTGTTGCTCTCGCCATTTTCGGCAGCCACTCTCTTCTTGGCACGGGCTTGTGCCAGCTTGGTGTTGCGCTTTTCCATTGTCGTCGTCATTCTGGGCGTCATCTTATTGCTGACGGGCAGCCGGTTGCGGTTTCCCCCTGCTCTGGTGTTGCCTTTGGTGAGCGTGGTGCTGGGGGCCTACGGCTTCTCGTTTTTGCTGGGATCCGCCGCTCTGATTTGGAAGCGAATTCAGCAGCTTTTGATCATCAGCCAATTCGGCCTGCTTTTCCTGTTGGCTGCTCCCACGGAAGAATGGCCGGGATCCCTGAGGTGGCTAGGGCAAAGTCTGCCCATGACGGCGGGGGCTGGGCTGCTGCGAGACGTGATGGTGCGGGAGGCGGGCTTGGATCCCGTGCGGCTGATCATGGCTCTGACCAGCGGCGTTTTCTACTTCGGCCTGGGCTTGCTGACCTTTCGCCGGGCGGTTCGGGCAGCCAAGCGCCGAGGGATCCTGGGATCCCAGTAGAGGTCTGCAGGAGGGCATCTAGAGCGAACGTTGGTTGGGGGAGCGGTGCAGCAGGTGAGGGAAGTGGTATTCTACCGCTCCAGTGACCGGGTTGTTTTCGGGGAAAGCCATGCTCCGCCGGCTCAGCTCTTGCAGCGCCTTTTCAATTTCGTCAAAGTCGGCAGGTAAGTCGATAGCTATCTCCGCAAGGGTGAGGATCCCTTGCCGCTGTTGGGCTAGCCGCAGGATCTCCCGCATCAGAGCTTGACCTTTGAGGGGCTGAGGAGGTGCTGAGGTGTTTTTTGAGGAAGCTGGGGATGGGGAGGGTCGGGATCCCTGCAGGACGGCCAGCTTGAAGTTGTAGTTCTCCACCATGCCTGGGATCAAAAACAGGTCAATTAACTGGCCAAAGCCCAGCAGGCCAAAGGTGAACAGCCAGAGGATGCCTGTTCCAGTCTTGCCCAGGTAGAAGCGATGGACGCCACAGATCCCGAAGATGCCCAACGCCCAGAGGATATAGGCAGTACCGACAGACTTGGGTTCAGCGGGGGGCAGCAGGTAGCGAGAACTCATGGGGATTTGACGAGATAACTCCGAGCGGGTACTTCCAGTTTGTCATCTCCTGGCCTGGACGGGCAGAAGAGAACCGGCGTGATCTCTGCAAGCAAGCTGGGATCCCTTCTACGCTCTTGTCTGAGGGAGGGCAGCCTCAACGGGAAAACAACCGGAATAATGAGATCCAAGTCCCCCAGGCTCAAAGAACTCCGTCTCCCGCTCACGCAAGCAGTGGACATGCCTATAGAAGGCAAGGGAAAGTCGATGTTTGAGCCAATTTTAATCGGGTTGAGCGCTGTGCTCTGGGGCCTCCTCTGGGGCTACGCTACACTGCTGGTTGTGCTGGTGAACTTTAAGGAGCAAGGATCGGTTTACGCCTACCCTATGCAGGCGGTGCTGGATCGCTTTGTCGAATCCTTGGGGCTGGGCTGGCTTAAGGATCTGCATGCCCTGCAACTGAGGCCGCTGCGCCGGATCAGCTATGCTCTGTTTGGTGCCGTCACCCTAGGGGTGGCTTTCATGCTCTGGGTGTTGGGGTGAGGCGATGACCAGATCGACAGGCGCATTCCCGCAGCAACTGCAAATGCGTTAACCCAACCCGAGTTCTCGACAGGCTCATAATGACCGCTGCCCAACTGGTTGCTATTCTCTCCACTGCCATTGCCACCGCTACACCGGTGGTCTTCGCCTGTGTGGGGGAAACCATTACCGAGCGGGCAGGGGTGATCAACCTCTCCGCAGAGGGGACGATCATGCTGGCGGCCATGGTTGGGTTCGCCGTGGCCAAGCTGACGGGAAGTCTGGCGTTGGGCTTTTTGGCTGCCGCCGCGGTGGGAGCGCTGTTTGCTGGGATCGTGGCCTTTGGCTCGCTGACCCTGAAGGGATCCCAAATTGCCATTGGTTTCGTCTTGACCCTATTGGGGGCGGATTTGTCTTCCTTTTTGGGCAATCCGTTCGTGCGGATCCCAGGGCCAACGGTGCCCAGTCTGCCCATCCCCTTCCTGAGAGAGGTGCCGCTGCTGGGGCCACTCCTGTTCCAAGGGGATCTGTTGCTGTACGCCAGCTACGCGCTCATCGGGGGAACTTGGTTCTTTTTGTATCGCACTCAGCCTGGCCTGATGTTGCGGGCTATGGGAGAACAGCCGGCGGCGGCTTTTGCCCGCGGCACCAATGTCATTTTCTGGCGCTATGTTTACACCCTTGTGGGGGGATCCCTATTGGGCTTGGCGGGGGCTGCCTTTTCTCTGGATTTCAAGGCCGGCTGGAGCCACCGACATACAGCAGGGTATGGCTGGATTGCTTTGGCCATCGTCATCTTCGGTGGCTGGAACCCCTTGCGGGTAGCCCTGGGGGCCTACCTGTTCGGCATTTTGCAGTCCTTTGCCGGAGTTGCCCAGACTACCATCCGCGCCGTGCCCACCCAAGTTTTTACGGTGGCCCCCTTCGTGTTGATGATTTTGGTGTTGGTGCTCACTTCTGGGGAATGGTGGGAGTGCGGCTTGCGCGGGATCCCACCTCGGCTGCGGCGCTGGATCCAGCAGGCGGTGAAGGCCACTCCGCCGGCAGCTCTGGGGCAGCCGTTTGAACCGGGCTAGAGGTTGCTTCCGGCACTGCGGCTTGGGGGTCGCTGATCAGCCGGATCGGAGAGGGGAATGTAAACTACCCGACTCCGACCGCTAAAGCGGTACGGAGCGGGCTTTCAGTAGCCCTGAGCCTGTTCTGCTCTACCAGAGAACAAAACAGGCCCGAACCTCTAGGCTGGTTTACGACAGCCCCAAAAAGCGCAATCACATTCGCACCATTCAAATCCGCATCTCCTTCCCATCCACAGTGCCCACACTTAAACTTCTTTCCACTGCGGTAGGATTGCGCAGGGTCGGGATGGATGTGTAAACACTTGTGACAGGTCTGCGACGTGTAAGCAGGCGGCACAAGAATCAGAGAAACCCCTGCAGCCCTCGCCTTGTATTCCAGAAACTGACGTAGTTGGTAGAACGCCCAACTGTTGGCCCTGCGCCGCTCGGCTTTGCTGCGCGGCTGTTGATTGACTCTTTTCCGGATCCCTGTCAGGTCTTCCAGGGCAATAGCGCTGTTGGTAGCTTTTGCCCTAGAGACAATAGCTTTGGAGATGCGATGATTGACCCACGCCTGAAAACGTCTCTCCTTGCCAGACAGCCGTTGCAACAGTTGACGGCATCTGCGCCGCGAACTGCGTGTGCCCTTACTGGCTTTGCGTTGGAGTACCGCCCTCAACCGGGAGTAGTGGTCGCGGACTCTGTTCAACTGCTGTCCATTCCAATTGTCCCCCTCTGACGTATGGGCAATATCCGTCCTCCCCAAGTCCACCCCCAGTACTCTACCCGTGCGTTGCGGTGGGGATGGCTCCGCTTCTACACAGATTTGAATGGAGTAGGAGCCGTCTTTACGCTTGACCAGAGTGGCAGATTTGGGATTGGAGCCCGCCAGCCGTTCTCTCTGGTAGCGGCCAATCGCCAGCTCAAAGCGCTCCCGACCCTCCACCGTGGTCAGCGACACCGACCAGTCTTTCTCGCGGAACGAAAAGATACGAGCGTCGTAGGTAGCGAAGCCCCCCTTGTTCGCGTTAGCGTCGCGTAGCGACAACGCTTTGACGGGGCGGTTTTTCTGTTGTGCCACCTTGCGAGCATACGCTACCCGTCTGCATATCTGTTGAGCCAAGTTACTGGACAAGCCGAACCGGGCACGGATTTCGCGGTAGCACAGAGACTGGAGCTTAACGGCGTTGGCGACTTTCTCGGGTGTGTTTTGGTTGACCCAGTTCAAGGCTTGGCCAAAAGCCTCCAAAGTCGCGTCCAATTTGGCGGCCTGCGACTGGGACACCTTGAGCTTGCAGGATACGGTCAGGACTTGGGTCATAGTTCTATTGTAACCTCGCATTCCTCTCGGCACTGACCCTACGGGTACAGTGCGGGGCTCCTGCGATTTCTAGCTGAAAGCGCTAGAAAATAGCCTGCAGTTTTTTAAGGCAAGCCTGGATCTGCGCCATCTCCGAGGGATCCAGCTTTTGGAAGCGCTCTTTCAAGTAGGCGACGTGGGCCGGGAAAATTTCCTCAAACAGTTTTTCCCCCGCTTCTGTCAGCACGACCTTAAAGCAGCGTCGGTTTTCCGGGGGCACTTCCCGGCGCACCAGCCCTTTTTGTTCCAGGCGATCCACAATGCCGGTCAGTGTCCCTTTGGTCACCAGCGTTTTTTGGGCCAAGACATTCATGGTCATCCCAGGGGTATTGCCAAGGGTAACCAACACATCGAATTGGGGGGCCGTCAGCCCCATTTGCCGAATGTGAACCCCGGCGTAATTTTCAAAAGCTTGGTAGGCCCGCGCCAGATCCCGCAACAGCCCCAAAAAAGGCTCACGGGCCGCCAATACCGTCCCCCTCAGCGGAACAGAGTCCTCAGGCTTGAGAACCTCGTCGCTTTGGAGAAGGGGGGATGGAGAGGAGTCAGCGGGAGTGGGCATGGTTGAAGATCGCAGTTCGCGTTGGTGGAACAAACTCAAACCCAAAGGACAGTCTCGGCTCCATGATAGCCCACTGTAGTACAGTTCTAACGCAAAATGAACTACGTCTATCTGCTTTGCTGAGCTAGCCCCTTCGCCGTTATGTGGTTCTCATAAAAAAAGGGGATCCACTGGATGGATCCCCCGTGACGGACAGAGCTTGTGGGGCAAACACCCGCCCAAGGCAGGTGACCACAGCAGACACTAGGGCTTCAGCTCGCTGGGGATGCGCTCCCCAAAGAGCACGAAGTAGAGAATGCGGTAGATGTCTGTGTTCAGGATTCCAGTGACCGGCACTAGCTCTCGAGCGTTCAGGCCCGCAGCGCGAGCGATGACTCCACTGCCGACGTCATCTCCGGTAGCCCAAGCCACGGCAAAGGGAAAGCGCTTGCCATTCTTGTCAGGAGCAGAAATAAACGGCTTTGTGCCCGTGCCGTCAACTCCGTCAATGGGGGCACCACTGCCTTTGGGGTCAGTAGGGGGCAGCGGCTCCTCGGCGGATTCGATATCCACCAACTGCATCCCGCCGGCGTTGCTGTCGCTGGTGGTAATCATGAAGGTCTTGGGATTCTTCTCGATAAAGTTGAGAATCACCCCGATGGCATCGTCGGCCCGCTTCATGGCCTCCAGGCAGCCAGAGGCATTGAGGTTGTTGCACATGTTATCAGTGCCCTCTTCTTCGATGACGGCGAAGAAGCCCTTAGGATTGCGGGAGATCCGCGCCAGGGCAAATTCGGTCATCTCGGCAATGGTGGGGGCGCTGGCGATGTAGTTGGGCAAGTTTTCTTTCCGCAACTCTTCTTCAGGCTTGTCGTAGAAGGTGTCCTCGACGTTGAACACCCCCAAAACCTTGGAGACATCTGCCGGCAGCTTGAGCAGCTCGTCGCGGGTGTAGACAACGGCGTACCCCTTTTTCTTGGCCTCCTCAATCAGGTTGCGGCCATCCTTGCGCTTCCCTTTGCCAAAGCGGCCCTGGACACCTTCCGGCAGCAGCCATTCCTCGCCAGCGCCGAGGATGATGTCTACCCCTGACTCCACCACCTGCAGGGCAATCTCCTCATAGTCGCTGCGCTTGGCAGCTTTGGCAACGAAGGCAGCCGTCCCCGGCTCAATGATGGATCCCGTTTGCACCAGAGCCGTACCCAAGCCTGCCGCCACAGCCTCTTCCATGATCGTGTTCAGGGTGCCGTTGGCAGAGGAGTACTCTTTGCCGTCCGGATCCAACCCAAAGCTCTTGGCGTGGGCACGAGTTCCTGTGGCATGGGTCACCGCTCCGGCGTTGGAAGTTCCCCCAAGCTGGTCGAAAAGGTGCCCGCGATAGGTGGTAATCACGGGAAGACGATCCCAGTTCAGAAAGCCATCGGGGCCGTAGTGGAGAATGCGTGTGATGTCCCAGTGAGAAGCCGAAGTGCCATCCGGGTGGAAGAAGATGGCCCCGTTTCCGGTCGGCTGAGGCGCTGCTTGAGCCAGGCTAGAGGAGAAGACGGAAGAAGACAAAACGCATACAGTCGCAGCCAACGCTGCCCTCAGAGAATAGCTACGCGTAGCTAGCACGCTCTTGCTCGTTCAAAGCTGAACGTTAAGAAAAGTAACACAGCTTCGGACGAGTTTGCAAGAGCAGAGCAACTTACCAGTGTGCGACGTGCCCAAAGTGAGTACGCCGCCTCCCATCCCGCTATTCTGGCAGGCCAGCTTACGGGGTCCATAACTGTTGTTAACTATCTCTTAACTATCTCTTAACTGTCAAGGTTTCTCGCAGGGCTTTTGGGGTACCTGCTCCAGGGCATAGCCGTCCTTCTGGTCAGGCGGCTCTTCTGGGGGTTTTGGCCAGTGGCTGCCATGCTCGTCTGAGCCGTTTGAATTGCTGTTGCCAGCGCTGCAATTCGCCCGCCTCCAACGGGATCCCACCGAAGCGCACCTCCAGGTAGCGCTCCAAGAACTGGATGGCCACCTGGGCTTGTGGTAAGTCGGAGTGGCGCAAGTGTTCCAGGCAGGCCTCAGGGCCTAGGTGGGCTGGGATCCCCACCGCCGTCGCCAGATCCCGCAGTTGCAGATAAAGCCTTGAGATAAGCTGGCGGCGCTGCTGCGACTTGGGTAGAGCCGCCGGGATCCAGCGCATCCCAGCAAAGGCCAGACTCGGTAGCAAGAGGCCAACCATCCAGGTGGGCCAGGGGGGCGGAGGCTGCCACAGGGATCCCAGCAAAACCCCATTGCCGGCAGTGGCCAACAGAATCCACCCCCCATCCTGCCAGCGCAAAGCCCGATAGCGGCGGCGGCGACCCCAATAGGCCATGGATCCGGTGATCAAAACCACCCCCAACACCGGCAGGCCATTCTGCTGCAACGTTTGCCCCAAGGCAACCAGGTTGCGACGGAAGCCAGCACCGACATCCTCTCGATCCGGAGAGGCGGCTACAGCGCTGGCCATCTCCTGAATCTGCCGCCAGATCTGCTGCTGGGTGGATAGGTCGTACTGGATGACGTACTTGAACCAGCGAAAGCGCAAGCTGTCGTAAAAATCCTGAATCGGATCCCACCAGGTTTCCCGCCGGCTGACATTGGCCTCTGCCGGTGTGGCATCGAAAATGATCCACCCGTAGGAGCCAAAGGGGATCTCTGTCCAGGAATGGGCGTCGGCATTGCGCACTGCCAGATACCGTTCCTGCGCCACCCAGCGCCCGCCCAAAAAGCCATTCACCATCCGGGCCGGGATGCCAATGCTGCGGGCCAGTATCGTCAGGGCTGTGGCGAAATATTCGCAGTGGCCCCGCCGATGGGTGAACAGAAAGGCTTCCAAAGGCGGTTCAGGGCCGGGATCCGGCAGATCGGTGGTATAGGCGTAGTTCTCCAGCAGGTAGTTCTGCAAAGCCGTCACCTTGCCAAAGACATCGGGGATCCCAGCGGTAACGTCTTCAGCCAAGGCGGGAATGCGCGGATCCAGGTCTGCTGGCAACTGCAGATAGGCTTGTTGCTGGACTGGGTCAAGAGCGCTCAGCAGCTCCTCCCGGCCAAGCTGGCGCAGGCGGGGTTCCAGATCCCGTGGGATCCGGCTCACGGCACGGTAGAGATAGGGCATCCGGGGGGGCAGAGAATGGCTGACATCCCCGGTCTCGCGCAGGAGCAGGCGGCGGTTTTGCCATTGCCACCTCTGCTGTGGGGTCATCGCCCCACCTCGATCCAGCCATTCCACCTCCACCAGCGGCGCCACCCCAAAAACGGTGTTGGTGGCCAGCGGCTCCAGATAGATAAGCTGCTCCAAGGGGAGAAGCAGCAGGTCAGGAGCAGTGGGGATCAAGCTGGAGGCAGAGAGATCAAATACCCCTGCTGCGTTGGGGAAAATGGGGATGAAGCGGTCTAGCGTCCGCGACCAGGCCAGCCCGTCGTAGCGATCGAAGCTGATCCCGCGCCAGTAGAGGGACTCCACACGGGGCGGCACCCCTGCCGGAAATTCCACCCGCATGACAACGGTGTTATCGGTTTTGAGGGTGCCGAATGCTCCCAGGCTGACTTCCTCGGCAAAGCCGGTGGTCATCACCGGCGAGCGGGCCTGGCGACCCAGAATTCCTAAACTGACCCGCGGGAACAAGAAAAACAAAGCCACGGACAGGATCACCGCCAGCAAAGCCAGGGATCCGAGAAAGCCCAAGAAGTTGAGGTTGATGCCACGGGTTTGGCTGGCTGCCTGCGGGTGCTGCTCTGCTTGCAGGCGCAGGTGGTAAAGGGTGAGGTTGATTAGCCCTACCCCCACGTACAGCAAAAACAGCAGCCCAAAGCTGATGTCTTCGTTGAACAGGGTGGCAATGGCCATCAGCAGCAGAGACAGCACCGCCAACTGGATGTGATCGGCTGCCCGTTCCCGCTGAAACAGCTTGGCCCCCGTTAGGTAAAGCACCAAGCCAATGGCCCCATCGGAAAAGGGAAGGATCCCAAAGATAACCAAAGCCAGCAGGCTAAGCAACACCGCCACCGTCAGGGGCATCCACAGGGGGGCATAGCGGGCAAAAGCAATCCTTGGCGGCTCCCAAAACCAACTGCAGGCCCCTGCGGCCAAGCAAACGGCAATGACCGGTGGCGACAGAGCCTGATCCCCCAGACAAAGGGCCGTGAAGGCGATCCCCACCAACAGGTAAACAAACACCTTTTGAACGGATGGCAGTGTCCAGGTCATGGCCCTTGGGATTCAATCCTTTCCAGCATAGCCAAGTCTTTTTTGCTACCGGTTTGCCCTCCCTGGGATCCCCTTCTGGACAAAGCGAAGGGCATTAGAATCGTTAGCTAAGAATCGTTAAGATTTTGTTACTCGCCGGTCTCGACGGGATACCTGTGACACGCTGCGCGAAAAGGTGGTGAGATGTCCAGCCAAAACGAAATTCACGTGGTGGGGGCGCGGCAGCACAACCTCAAGAATGTCGAGCTGCGGATCCCGCGGGATCGCCTGGTGGTGTTCACCGGCGTCTCCGGCTCTGGCAAATCTTCTTTGGCCTTTGACACCATTTTTGCCGAAGGGCAGCGGCGCTATGTGGAATCCCTCAGTGCCTATGCGCGGCAGTTTTTGGGGCAACTGGACAAGCCGGATGTGGATCGCATCGAAGGGCTGAGTCCGGCCATCTCCATCGATCAAAAGTCCACCAGCCACAACCCCCGCTCGACGGTTGGCACCGTTACCGAAATCTATGACTACCTGCGGCTTCTGTATGGGCGAGCTGGGATCCCGCACTGTCCCCATTGCAACCGGGTGATCGCCCCCCAGACGGTGGATCAGATTGTGGATCAGATCATGGCCCTGCCGGATCGGACGCGGTTTCAGTTGCTCTCGCCGGTGGTGAAGGGGAAAAAGGGCACCCATGCCAACCTGTTGCAAAGCTTGCGCCAGCAAGGGTTTGTGCGCGTGCGCATCGACGGCCAGGTGCGGGATCTGAGCGAGGAGATCGAGTTAGCCAAAAACAAAACCCACACCCTTGAGGTTGTGGTGGATCGGCTGGTCAAGAGCCCCGACATAGCGGAGCGACTGGCCGATTCTCTGGCAACCTGCCTGCGCCAGTCGGGAGGAATTGCGGTGGTGGAGCTGCTGCCGCGGGAAGAGGAGCGAGAACAGCTGCTGCAAAAGGTGGCCGAGTCGGCGGGGCAATACCTGAACAGCAAGCCAACGGAGCTGATTTTTTCTGAGCAATTTGCCTGCCCGGAGCACGGTTCGGTGATGGGCGAGCTGTCGCCGCGCCTGTTTTCCTTCAACTCGCCGATTGGGGCCTGTCCTGTCTGCCACGGGCTGGGTTTTGAGCCCATCTTCGACCCCGAGCGGATCGTGCCCGATCCGAAGCTACCCCTGTACGCCGCCATCGCCCCTTGGGCAGAGCGGGAGAACCCCTACTATCTGGCCCTGTTGGCGGGAGCCGCCAAGGCTTTTGGCTTCGACCTCAGCAGCCGCTGGTGTGATCTCACCCCCCAGCAACAGCAGATCATCCTCTACGGCGCCGACCAGGAGGTCTACATCGCCGAGGCGGAATCTCAGTACCGAGGCCGGGGGTACTATCGCCGCTATGAGGGGGTGATTCCCCAATTGCAGCGGCACTACCAGGAAACCACTTCCGAAATCTATCGGCAAAAGCTGGAAGCCTACCTCACCTACCGTCCCTGTTCCGCCTGTGGGGGATCCCGTCTCAAGCCGGAAGCTCTGGCCGTGCGCATCGGCGGCTACCGCATTACCGATCTCACCGAGATCTCCATCCGCGACTGCCTGCACCGCCTGGAGCAGCTAAACCTTACCCCCCGCCAAGCGCAGATCGGCGAGTTGGTGCTGCGGGAGATCAAAACCCGGCTGCAGTTTTTGGTGGATGTGGGCCTCGACTACCTCACCTTGGCCCGCCCGGCCATGACCCTCTCCGGGGGCGAGGCGCAGCGGATCCGGCTGGCCAGCCAGATGGGCTCCGGCTTGACGGGGGTGCTCTACGTGTTGGACGAACCCTCGATTGGCCTCCACCAGCGGGACAACGAGCGCCTGTTGCAAACCCTGTTTCGCCTGCGAGATCTGGGCAACACCCTGATCGTGGTGGAACACGACGAAGAAACCATCCGTGCCGCCGACCACATCGTCGATATCGGCCCTGGAGCCGGGATCCACGGGGGGGAAGTGGTGGCCCAGGGATCCCTGGCGGACATCATGGCCTGCGAGCGCTCCATCACCGGAGCTTATCTTTCGGGGCGGCTGCGGATCCCTACCCCTGCGCAGCGGCGGGCTGGCAAGGCGGTTTCTCTCAAGCTCACCAATGCCCACAAAAACAACCTCAAGCACATTGATGTAGAGATCCCCCTGGGCAAGTTGGTCTGTGTTACAGGCGTCTCCGGCTCCGGCAAATCCACCTTGGTCAACGAATTGCTCTACCCTGCCCTGCAGCACCATCTTGGACACAAGGTGCCCCAACCCACGGAGATGGGAGCACTTGAGGGCATCGAACACATTGACAAGGTGATCGTGATCGACCAATCTCCCATTGGCCGTACCCCCCGCTCCAACCCTGCCACCTACACCGGCCTGTTCGACCCGATCCGCCAAACCTTTGCCCAAACCTTGGATGCCAAGGCCAGAGGCTACCCATCCGGCCACTTTTCCTTCAATGTCAAGGGGGGGCGCTGTGAAGCCTGCAAAGGGCAGGGGGTGAACGTGATTGAAATGAACTTTCTGCCCGATGTGTACGTCACCTGCGAAGTCTGCGGGGGCAGCCGCTACAGCCGCGAAACCCTGCAGGTCAGGTACAAGGGCAAGAACATCGCCGAAGTCCTGGATATGACGGTGGGGGAGGCGCTGGAGTTTTTCGCTGCCCTGCCTCCTGCCGCCAAGATCCTGCAGACCTTGGCCGATGTGGGCCTCGATTACATCAAGCTGGGCCAGCCAGCTCCTACCCTCTCCGGTGGGGAAGCGCAACGGGTCAAGCTGGCCGCAGAACTGGCCCGCCGCTCCACCGGCAAAACCCTCTATCTGCTGGATGAGCCCTCCACCGGCTTGTCTTTTTACGATGTCCACAAGCTCTTGAACGTCCTGCAACGGCTGGTGGATACAGGCAACACCGTGCTGGTGATCGAGCATAACCTGGACATTCTCCGCTGTGCTGATTGGATTATTGACTTGGGGCCAGAGGGCGGCGACCGCGGCGGCCAGATCATCGCCGTTGGCACCCCAGAACAGGTGGCTGAGCACCCCGGATCCCATACAGGGCGATATTTGAAGCAGGTTTTGCAACAACATCCCCCAGGTCGCTGAGCAACTCAGCCTGCTCCAGGGAGAAAGTTGACCGAAAGCGGCTGTCGGGATCCCCTTTCGCTTTTTGCTCTGCTCACCTCAGCCATGGCGGTGGAGGACTGATGCGGCGAGGACTCTATCCCACCCAGGCGCTCCGCACCGTGAACGCAAGGGTAAACTACCCGACACCCGCGCTATGCGCAGGGTGCGGGCTTTATCCCAATCCCTAGCGGCCCCAGAGGACAGCTAAGTTTCGGAATTTCAGGCGAGTTTACAGTCGCCCCAAGGAGAGAGATTACTTGAGCAGCGTTATGGTCAGCATCCCCTTCCCACCCGCAGTGCCCACACTTGAACGACTTACCATTGCGGTAGGACTTACCCCGCTCAGGGTGGATGTGCAGGCATTTGTGGCAGGTCTGACTGGTGTAGGCAGGCGGCACCAGCACCACAGGCACTCCAGCAATGGCAGCCTTGTAGGCTACAAACATCCTGAGCTGGTAGAACGCCCAGTTGTTAGTCCTGCGCCGCTCAGCCTTACTTCGAGACTTCTGATTCAAGCAATCTCTGATGCCTGTCAAGTCTTCAAAAGCCAGTGCCGCACCAATAGCCTGGGCATCCCTGACCAAGGTTTTGCTGATGTTATGGTTCAGCCATGTCTGGTAGCGCCGTTCTCTCCCAGAGAGCCTTCTCAGCAGCCTCCTAGAGCTGCGAGTGCGTTTGGATTGAACCTTGGCGCGTACACGGCTGAACCGGTCACGGACGGCCTGGATGTGCTCTCCACTCCAAGAGCGTCCATTGCTAGCGGTGGCGATATCCCGCCTGCCCAAGTCAACTCCGATTACCTTTGGAGTTTTGCCAGTCGGGGGAGTATCCAGCTCAACAGCGATGTTGATGTAGTACTCCCCTTGCTTGGTCTTGGACAGAGTAGCGCTGGTGGGCGTTTGCCCCCGCAGCAAAGCGATTTGATAACCGCCAATCTTGAGCTTGAGCCAAACCCGTCCGCTCATCAGGGTCACGCCCACGGCCTGGTCGGACTCTCGGTACTTAAAAGTACGAGCGTCCAAAGTCAGACTGGTGGGGCGGAACTTGTGGACTTGCTTCACCGCCTTGGCATTGCTAATCACCCGACGGAGCGCCTGACAGACGTGGTTGGCTTTCAGCCCCGTTGCTGCTCTTACCGGTCGATAGACCAGGTGATGCAGCTTGACGGTGTTCCAGCACTTCTCACGCTTGGCGGTATCCAGAATCTGGTTGCAAGCGTCAGCAAACCTCTGCAGGGTGCGGTCAATTTCTTGACGCAACTCTACAGGGACTATCAGCTTGCAACGTACAGATATGGCCTGGCTCATAGGCTTATTGTAGTTCATCCAGACTTTTGACCAGCAAACCTATATGGAGGAGGGCTTTCCTCCCGACACCAAGCCTGCGGCTATGGTGCGGGCCTCCAGCCCGAAAATTTGGTGAACGGTTAGCCTGAGTCTCACGTCGCCATGGCATGATGGGTCGGAAGGAAAAGGTTCGCACTCTCCCCATGGTAGGGCAGACCCTGGGTGGCCGCTATCAGATCTTGGAAGCACTGGGATCCAGCGGACAAACCTACTTGGCACAGGATAGCCATCATCCTGAGCGGCTTCGGGTGGTGCTCAAACGCTGGCAGGCCGGCCAAAATGCTCCGCACCGCGAACACAGTGAGGACTCCGCCTCGCTACGGCATCTCTTTCAGCAAGAAGTGGCGCTGCGGGAGCACCTGGGATCCCACGAGGGTATCCCCCGCCTGTTGGCCTGCTTTGAGCAAGAGGGGGAGTTTTATTGGGTGGAAGAATGGGTTGAAGGGCCCACCCTGGAACAAGCTCTATTGCTAGGTAACGCAACCGAGAGGGGCCAGCTAACGACTCCGTCCCGCCAAATGCACTGCCATTGGGGGCACGACTGGACAGAGGCTGAGGTACGAGCCTTGTTGCAGGATGTGCTGCAAACCTTGGCCTTCCTGAATGAGGAAGGGGTGAGCTGCTGCAACCTGCAGCCCTCTCGCTTGATCTACCGTCAGGCGGATGGCCGATGGGTGTTGTTGAAGTGGGGGGGTGAGGAACAGGGTCTGGCTTTTTCCGGCTCTGGCTTCGGGAACCCCTATGGCCCCAGGCATTGCAGCGACCTCTATGCTCTTGGGCTGATTGCCCTGCAGGCCCTCTGCGGGATCCCGCCCCAGAAGCTGTTTCGCGACCCGTTGACGGGGGAGTTGCGCTGGCACGATCTGGCCTCTACTAGCGCTCCTTTTGCTGCTTTTCTGGATCGTTTGGTGAGCTGCAACCCACAACAGTGCTTTCCTTCAGCAACAGCAGCTCTGGCCGCTTTGCAGGCTTTGCCCCCCGCCGAGAGCCCCCCTGCCGCCGAACTCCTGTCCCAGCCCAGCCCTGTCGCCGCCGAGCCCTTACAGGAGCCAACCACCCCACCGCGTTCTCCGGTATCGCTGCGGGCGCGTCCCCGGATCCCACCGGTTTGGGCAGGAGGCAGCTTGGCGGCTTTGCTGGCGTTGACGGTGGCAGGGGTATGGCAGATGAGGGCGAACCTTGGCCTGCGGGGGGAGCCCAAGGATTCTGTCCCCCTCACGAGAACGGGATCCTCTGGCCCGGCAAAGCGCAACGGCCTGGGACTCCATCCTACTCGCGAGAACGGTTCTCATGCCTCCGTCCCCACCGCCGTCACGGTCGCGGAAGCGTCGCGTAGCGATAACGACCCGGCAGACTGGGCCAAGTCTTTGCAGCTCAAGGCTACGCTGGAAGGCCCTGTCGCCGTCACTGCTCTGGCCATCAGCCCGGATGGAAATCTCCTTGCTGCCGGGGGAGACGACGGCGTGATCCGGCTTTGGGATCCCCAGGCTGGCCAACTGCTCCAGAGCTGGGCAGGCCACGAGGGATCCGTTGAGGCACTGGCCATCAGCCCAGATGGTACCTTTTTGGTGAGTGGGGGGGCAGACAAGACGGCACGGGTCTGGGATCTGGCGACCCTGGGGGATCCGGCTCTCTCGCCTGGGGATGTGCTGGCGCGGCTGCAGTTGCAAGGGCACACCGGGTTGATCAACAGTGTCGCCATTAGCCCCGATGGTCGTTGGATTGCCAGTGGCAGCGCCGACCGCACCATCCGCCTTTGGCAGGCCGACAACGGCCAGTTGATCCGCACCCTATCGCCTCACACTGCTGCCGCCGCCCAGGATACCCCTCAGAGGGCAGGCATTACAGCGGTGGCCTTTGGCCCAAGACCCACCCGTATGAATACTTCCCGCCAGTCTGAAGGGATCCCCCCTTGGATCTTGGTGGCCGCCAATGGAGATCCCACCGTTCACCTTTGGGATCCTGGCAGCGGGGCCTTGCTGGAAACCCTAAAGGCCGACTACCCCATCGAGCAGGTGCTTCTGAGTCCAGATGGCCGCTATTTGCTCGCCGGCAGTACCGGTGGCATCTTGGTCTGGAACTTGGGCACGGGATCCTTGGAGCGCACCTTGCCCCAGACTTTGTCCGGCTTGGCCGCCCTTGCCCTCAGCCCTGATGGCCGCTTGCTCGCCAGCGGCACCGATTACCGCGCTCACCAGATTAAGCTCTGGGATCTGCGCAGCGGAGAACAGTTGCGCACCCTGGGCGGCCAGACTTGGATGGTGAGCGTCTTGCTGTTTGGCCCCGGTCGCGGAAGCGTCGCGCAGCGATATGGGCAGACCCTTCTCAGTGGTGGCGCCGATGGCTCAATTCGCATTTGGGGGCCAGCCGACCCAGCTCAGCCCTAGTGGGATCCAAGCAGATACTAGTGGGATCCAAGCAGATAAAATACTCGACGAAGAAGGGATCCCGGCAGAGCATGACTCTAGTCAATAATAAGCTCAACTATACTGAAAATAATGTATAATATGTTCAGTACGGATTACTACCAGTTGATCTTTCTGTTTACTTTCGAGTCTGCCAACATGGTAGCCAAAGCAAAGCAGAAAATTGGTAGTAAGACGACACGGAAACTGCGCTTTGGGTATTCTACTCAAAGCTTTGCGGGATACCGCCATTCTGGTTGGAAACAAACAGAATGCTATCGCTGCATAGTTGAACAGTGATGTTCAGCAGTGTTCAGCGTAAATGTATCAGCATGGGCAAAGTTGTCATCATTGGGGCGGGGCTGGCCGGCTTGGCTTGCGCCAAAGTGCTGAGCCAGGCGGGGTGGAGGGATGTCCTGGTTCTGGAAAAAAGCGACGGCCCTGGGGGGCGGGTGCGTACCGACAAGGTGGATGGCTTTCGCCTGGATCGCGGTTTTCAGGTGCTGTTCACCGCCTATCCCAAAGTGCGACAGCATTTGGATCTAGGCAAGCTCGATCCCCGTCCCTACCGGCCCGGCGCTATTTTGGCTCAACCCGGTCGCTGCTGGCTGTTGGGGGATCCCCTACGGGATCTGTCCAGCCTTCTCCCCTCTTTGCTCAACCCCTTGGCCAGCTTTGGGGACAAGCTCAAGGTGCTGCAATTGCGATCCGAGCTGGCGCGCCGCAGCCCGGAGCAGGTTTTTCAAGAAGGGCTAGGGGGATCCGATTGCTCGCTGCGGGAGTTTCTGGAGCAGTACGGCTTTTCCCAACAGATCTGCCAGCACTTTTTCTACCCCTTTTTCCGCGGGATCCTTCTAGATCCGGATCTGGGCAGTAGCGCCCGCCTCTTTGCCTTTTATTTCAAGATGATGGCCGAGGGATCCATTGTCACCCCGGCCTTGGGCATGGGAGAACTGGCCCGACAACTGGCCGGTCACCTGTCCCCCGAACAGATTCGCTACCAAACCCCGGTGGAGCGCATCCTGGCAGAAGACGGGAAAGTGCGCGGGATCCGCACCGCCAAGGGTGAAGAGATCCCTGCCGAGTGGGTAGTTTGTGCTACTGATGCCCCTCAGGCACGGGCCTGGCAGGCGGAGCTGTGCCCTCAAGCCCCCACCCCCATTCCCACCCAGGGGCGAGCGGTGACCTGTCTCTACTTCTGCGCCCCCTTTTCCCTCAGCCGCGGCGCCTACTTGTACCTCAACGCCACCGGCCAGGGCTGGATCAACCATTGGGTCCAACTTACCCGCATCAGCCCGGCGCTGGCTCCTCCTGGCCAACACCTGTACTCTGTGGTGGTGCTAGGGGATCCCCCCTTGAGGGACGAGGAACTGGCCCAAGCCTGCCAGGCCGAGCTGCAAACTTACTTCCCCGTCGCGGCAGCGTCGCGTAGCGATAAAGCCCCCTTGGAGCAACTGCGCCTGCTGCGGGTGTACCGGATCCCTTTTGCCCAGTTTGTACAACCCCCCGGCTTTCAGCAGCATTTGGTTCCCACCCATAGCGGCCTGCCAGGCCTTCTCTGGGCTGGAGAGTACACTCACCAGAGCAGCATCGAGGGATCCCTGCGCAGCGGCGAACAGGCAGCGGCGTGGATCCTCCAAAAATCCGCCTAGATCTGTACAAAGCAATACAGACTTTCTTAAGCCTGCTCCCAGAACCAAAGCCGGGATCCCGTGGTATGAAGGGGGTGAACTTGGTCGCCCACGAGGATCCCTCTGTTATGCAGAATGTTACCCTCAACCCCTTCTCCCTTTTGCAGCGCTCGCTGGAACTGGTAGGCCCTATCTATGGGCCGCTGCTGATCCTGGCTTCTCCTGGCTTTGTCATTCCCATCGTTGCGGAGCTGATCCCGCTTGCCGGGGGGATCCTCAACTTGGCCTATGGCCTGATTGGTGCGCCCATCCTGGCCGGGGCAGCCTTCTGGTTGGTGGATCAGCACTTGAAGCAGCGAACTCCCCCGCTGGGCAACAGCCTGGATCGGGCTGTCTCTAGGGCAGTGCCTCTGGTATTCGGCAGCATTCTGCTGGTGTTGATTGTCTCGCTGGGGATGCTGTTGTTTGTGCTTCCCGGAATCTACTGGGGGGTGAGGCTAGCTTTTACCCTCTACGCGATTGTCCTGGAAGACAAAGGTGCCACGGAAGGGTTGGGCTACAGTTGGAACCTCGTCAGGGGCCGTTGGTGGGGGGTGTTTTGGGCATTTCTGGCCGTGGGTTTGATCTTCGGCATCGCGATCCTGATTTCGTTTTCTGTTGGGGGGATCCTGGGAGATACCCTAGGTGCGGCTGTGGTTGGGAATGCTGCCGCCACGGCAGTTGCGCCTATCCTCAATATCTATACAGTGCTCCTGTTCCGATCCCTGCAGCAGCTGCAAGCGCAAGCAGCGTAGTTTGGCTTGCCCTCACCCCCAATCCTTCCCCCCTGGCGAGAGGGAAGTTGCAGTTGGCCTAGGGAGAAGGGCGCTCCAGGATCCCTCCCCCCAGCAGGAGATCCCCGTGGTACCAGACGGCGGCTTGGCCAGGAGTGACCCCAAACTGCGGCTCGGCAAACTGCAGCTTTACCCGCTCTGGCGATTCCGGGATCACCATGGCGGGCACTGGGGGGGTACGGTAGCGCACCTGAACCTCAACAGCCAAGGATCCCGTCGGCGCCGGGATAGAGACCCAGTTGACTTGGCTTACCCACGCTTCAGCCTGGGTAGCCTCCTCCCGTTCCCCCACGACAACGCGGTTCATGGCCGCATCGATGCGCACCACGTAAAGCGGACGGGAAGAGGCAATCCCCAACCCCTTGCGCTGGCCCACCGTGTAGTGGTGGATGCCCTCATGGGATCCCAGCACTCGCCCCTGGGTATCGACGATTTCCCCTGGCCTTTGCCCAAGGTACTGATCCAAAAAGCTCCGCATCGAGCCATAGGTTTCAATCAAGCAGAGATCCTGGCTTTCGGGCTTGTCGGCTGTAACCAGCCCGTAGCGGGCAGCCAACTGACGGGTTTGGGCCTTGGTGTACTCGCCCAAGGGGAAGAGGCTATGGGCTAGGTGCTCTTGGCTGAGGTCGTAGAGAAAATAGGACTGATCCTTCTGCCGATCTACCGCCCGCAGGAGTTGGTAACGTCCTAGCTCGGCGTTAAAGCGCACCCGTGCGTAGTGGCCGGTGGCCATCTGCGAGATGCCCAGCTTTTCGCGGGCATAGGCCAGCAACGGGCCGAATTTCACCAGCTTGTTGCATTGGGAGCAGGGCAGGGGAGTAATGCCCTCCGCGTAGCCGGCTACCAGGTAATCGACAATGTTGGCCTGGAACAGCTCGCGGCTATCCACCACATGGTGCGGGATCCCCAGCTGCTCACAAACAGCTGCCGCATCCACCAAGCCTTCGGTACAGCACTGCCCCTTCCCCCTCATGAGCCAGAGGGTGACCCCCTCCACGGCGTAGCCCTGTTCCTGCAAAAGGGCCGCCACCGTAGAGCTATCCACACCCCCAGAAAGGGCCGCCACAATGCGGGGCCGCGACGGGGATGCAACAGGTGAAACCGATGAGTGGGGGCTGATAACCATTGAGACAAGGGATCCTAGGAAAAGAAAGGCTCAGCCGGAAACAGAGGAGGCCTCTCTCTGGGGATTGGGGAACCCGGAACAAGCTGAGCCGGGATCTTTACTTTAGCCTTCCTCAGAATTGGCTGGCCCGGATCCCTTCTCAGGGGTGGTTTCTGAGATGCCCCTTTGCCGCAAGCGCCGCAGCGAATCCAGAGCCGCCGCCGCAACGCTATCGTGGGGATCCCTGGCCAGGTAGTTGAGAGCAGAAACGCTCTTGGGGGAAGGCAAATTGCCCAGCGCTTGGGCCAGCCGCTGCCGCACCAGCCAGTCTTCCGATTGGGCAAACCGCAGGATGTGATCCAGGGCCCGCGGATCCCCCAGTTCTCCCAAAGCTGCGATGGCCGCCTGTTGTAGCAGCTCTTCTGGCCCCTCCAACGCCCGCAGCAGCACGTCGTAAGCCCGCGGATCCTTCAAGTTCCCCAAGGCCACCGCGGCACTGAAGCGCACCAGCCATTCTACATCCTCGTAGAAAGCACGCACTAAAGCTTCAAAAGCCCGCGGATCTTCCAAGTAGCCCAGGGCACCTGCCGCGTCGGCGCGAATGCCATAATCCGGGTCTTGGGTGAGGATTTCCAGCAATTTGGGCAGACAGGCGTCCGTTTGCTTGATCCCCAGGGCAAAGACGGCAAAAGAGCGCACCTGCAGGTTCTCATCGTCGATGACCTGCAAAATCAGCGGCACCGCCTGCTCTGCCGGCACATCCCGCAACTGGGCCAAGGCCACCATCCGGTCTGCAGAACGCGGGCTGCGCAAGCGTTGAGCGATCTCCTGTAAACGGGCGGGGTTGGCGGGATCCAAAGCAGAGACAGTCATGGCGTTAACAAATATTTACAATCTTTCTTCAGTATGGCAAACGAGGCTGCGCTTGGACAGAGGCCGTCTTTGTCTGGCCCGGTCGGGATCTCTGGGGACATGGTGCCACTGTTTCGATCGACAAATCCTAGCACTGTTGTCGAGAAAAGCAGCTCGGCTTGGCCCCATCACGAAGATTTTGGATATTTTGGTGGAGAGGATACGAGGCTGATACATTTACGCTGAACACTGCTGAACATCACTGTTCAACTATGCAGCGATAGCATTCTGTTTGTTTCCAACCAGAATGGCGGTATCCCGCAAAGCTTTGAGTAGAATACCCAAAGCGCAGTTTCCGTGTCGTCTTACTACCAATTTTCTGCTTTGCTTTGGCTACCATGTTGGCAGACTCGAAAGTAAACAGAAAGATCAACTGGTAGTAATCCGTACTGAACATATTATACATTATTTTCAGTATAGTTGAGCTTATTATTGACTAGAGTCATGCTCTCCCGGTGGTCTCTATGCTGAAATCGCTGCCTGCTCGCCCATTGTCCTGCTTTCTTGTAGCCGGCCTGCTGTTGGCAGGGGGCGTTGCGTTTTTGGCCCCCCGTTGGTTCCCGGCTCTGGCCAACGAACAGGCTGTTCCTGAGGCCGAACTGGCGCTTCGGCCCCTCTTGCCTCCGGGATCCCGGATCCTCAGCTCGCGGCGATTGAGCGACACAGAAGCGGAAATTTGGGTGGAGTCTCGGGGGGGAACCAGCCCTGTGATCATGCGGCTGAATGCTGCAGGGACTTGGGAACAGGATATGAGCGCCACCTTGGCCCGCGGAGCCAGCCAGATGCAAGCTCTCGCCCGGCAACAAACGGTGAACTTGCCTGCCGGTTTTGGCCAGACCGCCCCCGATCAACCCCCGCCGCCGGTGCCCTCCCTTCTGCAGTCCCTCCCCCGGCTCCTCAGGCCCCTCCCCGATCAACCCCCGCCGCCGGTGCCCTCCCTTCTGCAGGCTACCCAAGCTGCCTCTAGCCTGATCCCGCCAGTGGATCGAGAGCAGGAAACCCAGCGGGCCTTGAGTGGGGCTGGCCGTGTGGATCCCTTTGTGCCTCAAAACGTGCGTGCTCCTGAACCGCAGATTGTCCTGCCGCCCCTGCCTCCACCTCCGGTTTTGCCCCCTCCTGGCGACGGCAATGGAGCGCCTGTAGCAGTGGCCACCCCGATCCCAACGCCTACCCCCGACCCGGCTGCCTTTGCCCGCAGTGTACAGGTTTCCGGGATGATACAGATCGGCGGCGAGTCCTTTGCTCTGGTTTCTG
Source organism: Synechococcus sp. JA-2-3B'a(2-13) (assembly GCF_000013225.1). Classification (NCBI taxonomy): domain Bacteria; kingdom Bacillati; phylum Cyanobacteriota; class Cyanophyceae; order Synechococcales; family Synechococcaceae; genus Synechococcus; species Synechococcus sp. JA-2-3B'a(2-13). The sequence goes on along the minus strand of NC_007776.1, from coordinate 1,227,383 downwards.
GCCCAGGTGTCATTCCCGCTGTGGTGCAGGCCGGGCAAAACTACCAAACCGCCAAGGTGGCCGGAGTATCGGTGCCAGAGCGACGGGTTGTGCTCTCGGAAGGGGGAGAAACGGTCGTGAAGCAAATGGAAGACACCAGCGTGATTGTAGGTGCGCCCTAGCTTCAGCAGCAGCAAGACACCGACGGTAGAACGGGCTTATTCCAAGTAGCAGCCAACTAGCAGTAAAACAGTTGGCTGGCTTGATTCCCAACTCCCCCTTCCAGAGGGGCCGGGGGCAAGGGTCAGAGGCTACTTGAACGGGCTCGGAACAACCCTAGTTGGAAGATAGGAGTTGCCAGATCTCCAGATCCCGAGATCTTGGCGGCAAGGCCGAGAAGACTTCAAAAGCGGGGTTCGCTGCTGAGGCGGGAGGGCTGCTGTTTTAGGTAGCGCAAAAACTCCCGCAGCTCGGCGTCGCTGAGTTGGTGGCGAGATTTCTTCTGAAAGCGACGTTCCAAAAACTCTTGTCCTTCCTTGCGGCCCCAGCCAATGCGCTGCATCTCCACATCCGTTTGGGCAATGATGTCCGATAGGTCATCCCCATAGGCCGCCGGCTCACTTAGACCGGGCAGCTCTGGGGAACTTGGCTTTGCAGGGATCCCTATCGACTCGGGGGCTGGAGAAGCAGGGGAAGACTGAGCGTGTCCGTTGGCCAACTCAGGAGTTGGCAGATAAGGCACCCTGGCGGCAGCAGAATCCATGCCCAAACTCAAAGAGGAAGTGGGGCGACCAAATCCTGCGTGGTGGAGGGCGCGCTTCAAGGCAGCATCTTCCGCCTCTTCGACGGTGTTCGAGCCAGCCATGCCACTGCCCAAAACCGTGTTGTTCACCACCACCTGGGCTCTGACAATGTAGATCCCTTCTTCCACACGCAACAGATCGGTGAGCAAACTGCCCATAGGGTACCGCTCTCGAAACTGTTGAATCATGTTTGCGCCGGAACCTGTCGCTGCTCGAGGCTTGATCACAAGCTAGCTTGAAAGTCAACCTCACATCCAGATCTCAATGTCTTAATAATCAGTAATAATCAAATTGTCCTCTCAAATTGTCGGATCAATATCGGCAAAGAAGTCTGCCACCCAATTCCAGAGAGACCCTTCTAGGCAAGCAACGTTCAGCTTGGCAAGGGTATGCTAAGGCCAAGGGATCCAGTCGCAAAGGTTGCCCCAGGTGGCTGGCTAGGGAGAACTGATCTATCATCGGCGCACAGCGAGGCATGACGGAAACCTATGGCTAGCGATACGACCGGGGCCAGCTCAGCGAGTTTGGGACGGGCAGCCATTCGAGAGCGCAACTACGGCACTGCTTTGCAGTTGCTCCGGCGAGCTTATCGTGCGGATCCCAGCCCAGAGAATGCCCGTTGGCTGGCCACTGCCTATGAAGAAGCGGGGTACCTGCAATTGGCCGCTCTGTACCGAGAATTGGCCCAAGAGCGCAGGGAGACTCCCAAAGCGATTCAATTTCAGGCCCCCAAACCTCCCAGCACCCTTGAGGAGCTGAAGCAGCCATCTCCTGAACCGCCGGATCGCAAGACCATTCCCTTGCCGCAGCCGATCCCACGCCCAACCCCACCCGCATCTCCTCCGGATCAGCCAATTTGGGTTTACAAGCCCACCCCCATCGATCCCAAAAGCATCAGCCGCCAAGCGCCCCTTCGACCTCAAGCTGCAGAGCCTGCCCCTTCCCCTCAACCATCGGCGGAGAGGGACGACTATCTGCCGGTTCAGCACGCCCCGGATTTGAAAAACCCGCAGCAGGGATCCCCCTTTGTGCGGCGACTGAACCAACTGCATCGCCAGTTTAAGGATCAGCCCACAGCGGAACTGGCGCTACAACTGGCCGAAGCCTACGACGAGCAAAAGAACTTTAAAGAGGCCCAGCGCTACTACCGAGAGGTTTTGGATCTGGATGACTCTTGGCTGTTACGACCGATGGTGCAAGAGCGCCTAGAAGAGCTGCGGCAACTGCAGGAGCCAACAGCCGAACAGAATCCTTGGGCAGATCTCTCAGCCCAAAACTTGCTCAAGCTGGGAGAAAAGTTGGAACGGGAAGGGGAAGTGGCTCGTGCCGAGCAAGTTTACCGGCAGATCCTGAAAATGGATGCCACCCTGGATGTCCATGCTAAGGCTCGCAAGGGTCTAAACCGGCTCTATCCCGACGGAAAGCGGTGATTTGCAGGCCACTCCATTCCCTTCACTCGGCGCAATGGGGAAGCAGCTCACCCTTCCCGAGGATCGAGGGCGTCCCGCAAACCATCCCCCAGCAGGTTAAAGGATAGAGAGGTCAGCACCACCATCAGCGTTGGGGCCAGCACCAGCCAGGGTTGTAGGATGATCACCGAAGCGTTGGTGGCCAGCGAGAGCATGTTGCCCCAAGAGGCATCCGGCTGTTGGATCCCCAACCCAATGAGGCTCAGCACCGACTCTGCCGCAATGTAGCCGGGCACCGCCAAGGTTGCCGAGATCACCACATAAGTGGCTGTCTGGGGCAAAATATGCCGCACCAGCAGGTACAGGGATCCAGCCCCGGCTACCCGCGCTGCCTGCACAAAGTCCCGCTCTCGCAAGGACAGCACCTGCCCACGAATCACCCTGGCTAGGCCCGCCCAACCCACAAAAGAGAGGATCACCACAATCACCAAGAAGCGCTCGGCATTGCTGAAGGGCACCCCGGTCAGCGGATTCACCTGCAACACCGCTGCCAGCGACACCAGCAGATACAGCGTCGGAATCGACATCAACACCTCTGCCAAGCGCATCAGGAGCGTATCCACCCAGCCCCCAAGGTAGCCGGATATGGCCCCCACCAGCAGACCAATGGGGAAAGAGATGCCAATGCCCACCAAGCCGATAAACAGGCTGACGCGCCCGCCATAGACCAAGCGACTGAAATAGTCCCGACCTTGATCATCGGTGCCCAGCAGGTGTAGCCGTGCCACAGAGGGCTCTTCGCCGATTGGGGATCCCACCTGTCCCTCTTCTGCAACAGGCCGCAGCGGGACGGTGCCAAACAGATGCCGATTGGAGGGGATCAACCCCAACCAACGGTAGGGAGTACCGGCCACAAACAAGCGGATCCCGGCTGGACGGCTGGTATCCACCAAGAGCGGGCGTTCTCCCGTTTCCAGATCCACTGGCCCCTGGCGGGTTGGATAAACGTGGGGCCCAATCCAAGCGCCCGATTCATCCCAAAAGTGAATGGCGGTGGGCGGCAGAAGGGATCCCCCCGGTTGAGATTCCAGTGGGCTGTAGGGGGCAACGAACTCGGCAAAAATGGCGCAGGCGTAGAAAACAAGGAGAATGTAAGCTCCTACTTGGGCCCATCGGTTTTGGCGAAGCCGTTTCCACCACTGCATGAGGCAAAGATTCCAGTCGAGTCCAGTTGAACCAAATGCCAGCAGTGTAGCTGATCGTGTCTTGTTCCAGTTGCAGAGAGGGCTGCAAGGTGTCACCGATTCATGCTGGCAGGACGAGTCCCTTCCCCAGTCCAAGACAAGCTCAGCCTGCCAAGGAATAGCTGGGGCTGTAGAGGGCCGTCATCTCCATCCGCACCGCAGCAATCGTCTGGGGCAGCACCCCCACCAGCCGTGCCAAAATGTCATCGGGCAATTGGCTAACCAAATCCGCAGAGAAAAATTCCTCTAAGCTAAAGAGCAAAACCCGCGCCCGCTGGGCCGGCAAAGGATTGTCGGTGATTTGCTGTAGCCAACGCATCCAGTGCAGCCGCTTGGCATAGGCACTTTGCCGCTCTTGGTGGTCTTGCGGATGCAGCAAAACCACATCCCCAATGGGGACAACGCCGCCGGACTCCACATCCAAGGGCCCCCCAACAGCAGCACCCGGCCCGGCAAACTCAGCATGAAACGTCTTGCAGATGATCAGGGCGTTGTGCCGCTGGGGATCCACCATCAGCAATTGCCCACTGCTGAGGGTTCGAATCAGCTGGCCAGGCTCAACTCGCTGAACCAGACTACGGCTGGGGGGAAGCTCGCTCATAGATCTCAGGATATCCTAACCTTCCCTTGCCTTACATGGTATCTTTAACTTTCTCAGAGCTGCTTGACGCAATCTTCATACTGAGCCCTCTATCGAGACTTTGCATGAGACTTTGCATGGTGAGTATTGCCAGAGGGTCTTCTTCAGGCTGCCGCTGGGCTGAGGCTGATCTTGCCGGTAACATGGATTCTGGTGTCTCCAGCTTGGCATCGGCCGATGCGACGGGCGTAGGGGTAGCCGGCACTGTGCAGCTCTTGCAAGAGGTCTGAGGTGTAGCCGGGATCCACCGCCACCAGCAAGCCCCCGCTGGTTTGGGGATCTGCCAGCAGCAGTTGCTGCCACTCGGGCAGGGATTCTGCCTGTACCCCCTCATAGCCCTGCCAATTGCGACGAGCCGCCCCTGGAAAGATCCCCGCCTCTGCCAGCGAGAGCGCTTCTGCCAAAAACGGAATGGAAGCCAGATCCAAACTGGCCCCCACCCCCGAGCCGCGACAGACTTCCAGCAAGTGTCCCACCAGGCCAAACCCTGTTACATCCGTCATGGCGTGAACTTGCGGTCGCTGGGCCAGTTGCGAGCCGATGCGATTCAGCTGGGTCATCACCTGCAAAACTTCCGCGTAGCCTGCCGCACTGAGCTGACCCTTTTTCAGAGCGGTGGTCATCACCCCGATCCCCAGCGGTTTGGTCAGGATCAGATCGTCCCCGGCTTGGGCCGTGGCATTGCGGCGAATGTGGTGTGGATGGGCCAAACCTGCTGCCACCAAGCCGAAGATGGGCTCCGGCGAATCGATGGAGTGCCCCCCTGCCAAAGGGATCCCGGCTTCTTGGCAAACCTGGATCCCTCCGGCCATGATCCCTTGGATGGCCTGCATCGGCAGGGTATTGACCGGCATGCCCAAAACCGCCAAAGCCAGAATGGGAGTGCCCCCCATCGCGTAGACATCGGAAAGGGCATTGGTCGCCGCGATCCGACCAAAATCCACCGGCTCATCCACAATCGGCATGAAGAAGTCGGTGGTCAAAATTAGGGCTTGGTGGTCGTTTAGTTGATAGACAGCCGCATCATCGCTGGTTTCAGCTCCCACCAACAAAGCCGGATTTGGGGATAGCAGGGGCACATCCTTAAGAATTTGTTGCAGCAGGGCCGGGGCAATTTTACAGCCGCAGCCACCGCCGTGGGAGTACTGGGTGAGGCGAATGGGAGCATCCATAGATTCAAGAAAAGGGAAAAAACATCAGCTGACTTTACTGTAGCGGCATCTGCAGGCAGTCGAGAAATGGACACGCTGAGTTAAGGTTAAAGGGATCCCACTATCCGTAGCGTTGCCATGTCTTTTGTTCCTTTGCATCTCCACAGCGAATACAGCCTCTTGGATGGTGCCAGCCAATTGCCGCGTTTGGTCGAGCAGGTGGTGGCTATGGGTTTGCCGGGGCTGGCCCTGACGGATCACGGTGTCATGTATGGGGCATTGGAGCTGGTGAAACTGTGTAAAAGCAAAGGGATTACTCCAATCATCGGCAATGAAATGTATGTAATCAACGGCGATATCCGCGACAAAAGCCGCAAGTACCCCAAGTATCACCAAGTGGTTCTGGCCAAAAATACCCAGGGCTACAAAAACTTAGTGAAGCTAACCACCATTTCTCATCTACACGGCATTCAAGGCAAAGGGATTTTCTCTCGCCCCTGCATTAACAAAGAGTATTTGGTGCAATACAAAGAAGGGTTGATCGTCACCAGCGGCTGCTTGGCAGGAGAAGTGCCTCAAGCTATTTTGCAGCGGCGGCCAGAAATTGCCCGTGAAGTTGCCGCTTGGTACCAAGAGCAGTTTGGGGATGATTATTACATCGAGATTCAGGATCACGGTTATCAAGAAGATCGCTTTGTCAATGTGCAGTTGGTGCGCATCGCCCGCGAATTGGGGATCCCGATCATCCTCACCAACGATAGCCATTTTATTTCCTGCTGGGATGTAGAGGCCCACGATGCGCTGCTCTGCATTCAAACAGGCAAATCCCTTACTGAAAAAAATCGCCTTCGCTACACCGGAACCGAATACCTGAAAAGCCCAGAAGAGATGCGCCGTCTCTGCCGTGACCATTTGGAACAGGAGGTGATTGACGAGGCCATCGCCAACACCCTGAAGGTGCTGGAAAAGATCGAGGGCTATGACCTATTTGGGGAAATGCGCATGCCCGACTACCCGGTTCCACCGGGCCATTCTGCCGATAGCTATCTCACAGAATTGGCCTGGCAGGGGCTGGCGAAGCGCTGCGGTGTTGCTCAGCCGGATCAGATCCCCCAAAACTACCAGGAGCGCCTGCGCTTTGAGCTGAACATCATCCAACAAAAGGGCTTCTCCAGCTATTTCCTGGTGGTCTGGGACTACGTTCGCTATGCCCGCGAGCAGGGGATCCCGGTGGGGCCGGGGCGAGGCTCGGCAGCAGGATCCCTGGTGGCCTATGCCCTACAAATTACCAACATTGACCCGGTTAAATACGGCCTACTGTTTGAGCGATTTCTCAATCCAGAACGTCAATCGATGCCGGATATTGATACGGATTTTTGCATCGAGCGGCGGGGAGAGCTGATCGACTATGTGACCCGCAAATACGGCCAAGAGCGAGTCGCCCAGATCATCACCTTTAACCGCATGACCTCTAAAGCCATTCTCAAAGATGTCGGTCGAGTCTTAGACATTCCCTACTCAGAAGCCGACAAAATGGCGAAATTGATCCCGGTATCCCGAGGCAAGCCCGCAAAATTGGAAGAGATGATTGGCGAGGATACTCCCGCTCCAGAGTTCAAAGAAAAATACGAGAAAGACCCAACCACCCACCGCTGGATCGAGCTGGCACGTTTGTTGGAGGGCACCAACAAAACCTTCGGGGTTCACGCTGCCGGTGTGGTGATTGCTAAGGATCCCTTAGATGAGATCGTGCCTCTGCAGTACAACAATGAAGGCCAAATTATCACCCAGTACTCGATGGAAGATATCGAGTCTTTGGGCTTGCTGAAGATGGACTTTTTGGGTCTGCGCAACCTGACGATGATTCAGCGGGCAGTGGAACTGATCCGAGAACACAATGGCGTCAATATAGATCTGGATAACCTACCCCTAGACGACAAGAAAACCTACCAGCTTTTGGAAAAGGGAGAGCTGGAAGGGATCTTCCAACTGGAATCTTCTGGCATGAAGCAGGTGGTGCGGGAGCTCAAACCTTCCAACCTGGAAGATATTTCTTCAGTATTGGCCTTGTACCGGCCAGGCCCATTGGATACGGGAATGATCCCCGACTTTATCGATCGCAAGCACGGTCGCAAACCGGTAACCTATGCCCACGAACTCCTCAAGCCCATTCTTCAGGATACCTACGGAGCCATCCTCTACCAGGAACAGATCATGCGCATTGCCCAAGACATGGCCGGATACACCTTAGGCCAAGCCGATCTGCTGCGGCGAGCGATGGGGAAAAAGAAAGTCTCCGAGATGGAGAAACACCGCGAGCAATTTGTGCAGGGGGCAGCCAAGCGGGGTGTAAGCCAAGAAGTTGCCACAGAATTGTTTGATCAAATGGTTGCTTTTGCCGAGTATTGCTTCAATAAATCGCATTCTACTGCCTATGGGTTGATTACTTTTCAAACAGCTTACCTCAAGGCCAATTACCCAACGGAATATATGGCAGCCTTGCTCTCTTCTGTGGGGGGAGATCAGGACAAGGTACAGCGCTACATTACCTATTGCTTGTCAATTGGGATCCAAATTCAGCCGCCGGATATCAACCGTTCTGGAATGGACTTTACTCCCCAGGGATCCAGCATTTTGTTTGGTCTGGGGGCAGTGAAGAATGTAGGGGAGGGGGCCATTCAAAACATTTTGGCTGCCCGTCAAGCTGATGGCCCCTTCACCTCTCTGGCGGATTTTTGCCAGCGGGTGGATCTGCGCATTGTTAACCGTCGTGCCCTGGAGGCCCTGATTTGTGCGGGCGCTTTTGATTGTATTTCTGGAAATCGTAAACAACTAATTGCCGATTTGGATCCCATCCTCAGTTGGGCAGCGCAGCGAGCCAAGTCCAAAGCCATCGGCCAAGCCAGCTTGTTCGATTTACTGGGGAGCAGTGGCAGCGCCGGCAATGGATTTGTGGAAGCTCCGCGTGGGCCGGTTACCGAGGATTTTCCACCCCAGGAAAAGTTGAGGCTGGAACGGGAGCTGCTGGGGTTTTATGTCTCGGATCATCCGCTGCGGCGCATTCAGGAGCAAGCGCGGCTGCTGGCCCCTGTAAACCTAGCTGACTTGGGCGGCTGCGCAGCCGATGCCTCTGTGGGCGTTCTCGCCCTGGTGACTGCCATTAAAAATGTCACAACCAAGAAAGGGGATCGCATGGCCATTTTGCAACTGGAAGATCTCACCGGCAGTTGTGAAGCAGTGATCTTCCCCAAAACCTATGAACGTTTGCGCGGTTGCCTGGAGGTGGATCAACGGCTATTGGTTTGGGCCAAAGTGGATCAGCGGGATGAACAGGTGCAACTGATTGTGGAAGATTTACAACCGATTGAATCTGTTAGTTGGGTAACGGTGGAGCTCCCTCTCGACTCTGCTGGGACACTGGAGGATCGATACCGTTTACAGACGCTAATCGCTCGCCAACGCTCGGAAATTAAAGAAGAAAATCGCATTCCTGTCGTGGCTGCCATCACCGCCCATCCCCATACCCTTTGGGTGAGAATGGGATCCCAATTTTGGGTTAACAATGCCCAAGCCGCCGTTGAAGCCCTGCGTCAAGCCGGCTACACCGCCCGCAGCGAATCGCTGCTCTCTCCATAGGCATGGCAGAGAAAGCTCCGGCAGCAGCAGGAGAAATTCAACGGAGCTGTTTCTCAAGCCAAGCCCGCAACTGGCTCACCGTCAGCCGAGGGGAAGGACGTGGCAAAGGTCGCTCGGGATCCCCTGCCAGGGTGAGCACGGGAACTTCCAGTTGGTATTGCTCCCACCAACTCGGGTTGGAGGTGATGTCGCGGACTTCCAGATCACGGATTTCGGGGATCTGCCGCAACTTCTCCACCAAGCTCTCGCAGAGGTGGCAGCCGGGTTTGCTGTAGAGAATCAGGGGGGGCCAAGGCACAGCGGATCCCTAGCGGGTGACGGTGCAGGCCAGCCGACGGTGTTGTAGGGAAGGCATCTGCCGCCTGACCAACTGGAAACGCTCTGGGTTAATTTCAGCAATGGCCACCCCCGGTTTTTCGCCACCCGCATCCGCCAAGATAGTCCCCCAGGGGTCCACGATCATGGCATGGCCGTGACACTGTCGCCGCTCGTAGTGGGTGCCCACCTGGGCGGGGGCTATCACGTAACAGGTGTTCTCAATGGCCCGGCATTGCAGCAAAACCTGCCAGTGATCCCGACCCGTGTAGGCCGTGAAGGCGGCAGGGATGAGCAAAATCTGGGCTCCGCGATCCACCAGGGATCGGTACAGCTCTGGAAAGCGTACGTCGTAGCAGACCGACAAACCGAGGTTCCCCAGTTGCTCTTGCTCGCAGGTGACCACCTCATCTCCGCTGACCACCGTGTTCGACTCGCGGTAGGTATTGCCGTCGGGCAGATTGACATCGAACAGGTGGATTTTGCGATAGCGGGCCAGCTCTTTGCCGTCAGGGCTGTAGAGGGCAGCGGTATTGTAAACTTTGCCCTGCCCGTCCGGCACAGGATACCCTCCTCCCAAAATAAATACTTGGTAACGCTGGGCCATCTTGGCCAAAAACTCCTCCGCCCGCTCCGCAATCTCAGGAGCAAGGCGGGCTTTCTCGGCTTCCGGCCCCATGAAGGCAAAGTTTTCTGGTAGCGTCACCAGCTCGCATCCCTGGCGCACTGCAAAGTCGATCCACTCTTCCGCCTGCTGCAAGTTGCTGGCCAGATCGGGAATGCTGGTCATTTGAATGGCGGCTGCCAGATAAGAGCGCATAGACGGAAACTCCAAAGGATGCTAAAGGGGATCCGGCCGGCTAGCCGACCAGATGCCACCAGCCCAAGGCAGGCCCCACAAATCGGATCACAACCCAAACAATCGCCAGCAGAATAATGCCTGCCCAAGCACCACGGGTTGTCCAATTGTAGATGGCGCGAGCTTGCCCTTTGGTGAGGGGAATGTCTTTGAGGTTGGGAAACACCAGCTCTTGGTCGGGATCTTGGCTGATGCGGGTTTTACGGCGCTTCGCTTCGCCCATGGGGTGGCCTCCAAGTTCTTCGCTGGGGTGGCGACTTTTATCTTAAGGCCTTCTGCCTTGGTCACAAGACTGGGTTGACATCCATCTGCATCACAATCGCCTACTTGTGCCATCGGGCCACGCCAATCCATCCCTAGCCGGAAATCCACAAAGGGGATCCCTGGTGCTCTTGGGGACGATTGCCATCCTCTTCGGTAATGGCCACAGCCCGCACCCATTCTGTAGATTCAAACACCGGCGGTAGGCGCAGCTCCTGTTGGCGATTTCCTGTTTCATCCACCGGAAAAGCTGCCACGAGAACGGCCCCCGCTCTATCGGTGGTAAAGGGCGCCTCCGGTTCCAGCACCACCCACAGGGCATAGACCCGGCCTTCCGGCAAAGGCGGCAACCCTTGGGCCACCAATCGCCCTTGCAGGCGCTGGGGATCCACCTCAAGCTTGACCGAGCCGGCCAGGTTCTCCGCAGTCGGCTGCAATTCATAGGTCAACACCTCGGCAGGGATCCCTTGCGTCTGGGCTAGCTGCAGCCTGCGCCACAGGTAGAGGTTCCCCAGCCCCAAAGCGACGATCAAGCCTGCGGCCACCGCCCCCAAGCCCCGTTGCCAGAGACGGGATCCCTTGGCAATCCAGGCGGGGGTGCGCATCGGTTGGGCTGCCTGCTCCGCATGTGCCTGCAACAGAGAAGCCCGCAGGGCGGGGGGAGGTTGCTTTTCCTCCACGCCGTAGGCTGTCTCCAATGCCTGTTGCAAAGCCTGCAGTTCTCGGTGCAGCTCCGGGCGCAGCTTGAGCAAGGCTTCCAGCCGCTCGGCCTCTTCCGGGGAGAGATCCCCCAGCACGTAGCCCGCCAGCCACAGTTGCAGTTCTTCGGGAGACACAGATTCGGCTTTCATGAGGGGCCTCCCAACAACTCGCGCAGCCGCAGCAGAGCCCGCCGAGCTCTGGCTTTGACCGTTCCCAAAGGCAGATCCAGTTGCTTGGCAATTTCCGTTTGGCTCATGCCTTCGTAATAGGCCATCTTTAAGACTTGCCGTTGACTTTCGGACAACTCGGCCAAGGCCGTTTGCACCTCGGCCACCCGTTCCGCTTGGGCCAACTGCTCCAAGGTGGGATCCGCAGCAGGACTACCCTGCAATTCCACTCTGCCCCGTTCCAGGGGGCGCTGTCGATTCCGCCAAGAGCGCAGCCGATCCAAACAGCGAGAGCGGGCCAAGATGCTCAGGTAGGTGCGCAGGGATCCCCGTCTGGGATCAAAGGAGGAACGAGCCAAGTTCAAAAAAATATCCTGGGTGAGATCTTCGGCTTCGGCAGTACTGCCCAGCATTTTGCAGGCAATTCCGTACACCAAGCCGGCATGTCGGTCGTAGAGAATGGCCAGAGCTTGTGACCGGCCTGCTTTTAGGGCTGCAAACACCTCTGCATCGGTTTTTTCCTGCAGGGATCCCTCAGCTTTGTCACCCTCGATCTTCATGAGTGGGAAGAGGAAACGGGATGGAAAAGAGAAAGAAACTGCAGAGGCACAAGCATCGCCCAGAGTAATCCAAGCAGGGCAGCGGCTCTCATAATTTATCGTCTGCATAGGCGGAGGTCAACCCCGAGCTAAGGGGAGATAGAAGACCCAATCCTGAGCTGGGATCGGACCGGGTCAAGGATCAACAGCAGCAACGATCTCAAAACGATTCCAACAATTGGTTCCAAATCAATGAATCCAAAACATTGATTAATGTTGATTAACCTTGATTTAGATAGGCAAATGGGAATCGGCTTTCCTAGAGGGCGGCCAAGCCAAAGAACGGCCCACCCGGCAGGGTGCCCAGGGATGTGGCCCGACCGGTGTTTAGGTCAATTCGATACAAGGTGGAGCCGCCGATGGCAAAGCCGGTATCCACTCCATCAGCAGTACGGATGTCAAACCCACCCATAGGGCCGAAGTTCACCCCCAGGGGGCCAATGGGCACCTGAACCCCATCGTTGGGGGGATTCTGCAACACCAGCAGGTTCCGTTGCCCGTCGATGTTCAGCAGCCGCGTGGATTGGGCACCCGCCACATTGTTGGTGTAGGCGGCGGCGGTGATGGCCGGCTGGGATCCCCGTAGTTCCATTGGGCCAAAGGCCAAAGGTCTATCTTGGATCACTTCGCCCGTATCCACATTGATGCGGAAGTTCTGGCCATTGGCTCCCACCAAGCGCAGCCGATCCGGAACAGGGTTGAAATCCATGCCAGAAAGCATGCCCGCCGTAAAGGGCGCTGACAGGGTACTGGCTACGGTAGCAGCACTGGTCTGCAAGTTGATGGTGTAAAGGATGCTGGTGTCGGTCAGCCCGTAAAGCAGCCGGTTGGCAGGGCGCACATCGACACCAATGAGGCTGCCGTTCACTCCTGTTACCGTCAGGGATCCCTGCACAAAGGCATCGGCAGAGCGGATGAAAGTGAAGCGATTGCCGCCGCTCAAAGCCACCAAATCCGCTTGGGAAGGCATCATCGAAGACGAAGTGCTGCTGCCACAGCCCAAGAGAGCAAAACTGCCGGCTATCACAGATGCTGCTACAAAGCTTCTGTGTTTGTGCATTGAACAGGCTCCTCAAAAGATCGACAAACCATCAAAACCACTGACAGACAAGCCCCCCTAAACCACAGAGCCTGTGGCTGCAAAGCGCTGCAGTGAAAACTTTTTTGCCCTCAACCCAGAGAACTCTGCGATTCCCTCTGCCTTGTACTGAAGGCAGTTGTTCTCTGCGATGGCAGCGCATGGGGCGCGTCTGTAGAAATTACTCAACTCCTGGAAACTCGGATGCGTGGGATCCAAGCTTTTTGGCCCAGACTTTAACTGGAAGCGCTGGTGTAAAAGCGCAGGGCAAAGCGCCAGAAGAGATGGGATCCCCACAACAGCCCTGCCGCCAGCAGAGCGGATCCCAGCAGCCACGGCCATTGGGCTCGCCCCAGCAGGGTCTCCGCCGGGATGGTGGTCAGGAAAGCCACCGGCACGACGAAGGTGAAAAACACGCGGTAGGCCACCGGATAGGCCACTATCGGAAATCGTCCTGCCTCTACTAGGCCCCGCAGCACCTCGGTGACGTTGTAGATTTTCACAAACCAAATGCTGGTGGCTCCCAACATAAACCAGAGGCTGTAGAGGATGATCAGCCCCAGCAGCAGAGGCAGCAGCCCCAGAGCATAGGCCCAAGCAGGCAAATGGAGCTGGATCCCGGCGTAGAGAATCAGCAACAGGCCAAAGCCGATATCCACCAGGCCCCAGGGGGAAAACACCCTGGCCGACAGCCAAAACTGGCTGCTTATTGGCTTTAGCAAAACAAAATCCAAGGTGCCTTCCTGCACCTGCTGCACAATGCGATTGAGGTTGACGTTAAAGAGACTGGCCGACACCCCCTGCAGAATGGTGAACACCCCCAACACGATGAGGGCTTCCGGCCAACTCCAACCGCCCAGCCAGTGCCCCTGCTGGTAAAACAACGACAGCCCAAACAGAGCGGATCCCAAGCCACCCAGACTGCTGAGGCTGGCAAAGAAAAAATTGGCACGGTACTCCATTTCTGCCGCGATTGAGGTGCTCCAAAACAGCCACAATATCCGCAAATAGCGCAGCACCTTGGTTTTCTCCAATCTCAGCTTTTATCCCACTTGCGGTAACAGCGGGCGGTAATGAAATAGGGGTGAAACACCTCCAAAAAACAGCTTTGCAGCACCTGAAAGAATTGCTCTACCTTTTGCGGGTCGTCCAGGTGAAAAGGAAACTCGCCGTTAAACCCCTTGAAAAAGTACCAGTTGATCAAAAGCTTACCTGACGGCTTGAGCCAGTCGTAAAACTGCCGCAACTGCGCTGCCGGATCCGCCAGATGTTCCACCACATCGAAGCAGATGACCGTGTCAAAAAAGATCTCTTCTGGGAAGTTTTCTGGACAGTGGATGCGCTCAGTTAAGCCCAGCTTTTCCGCCCGCCATTGCACAAACTGCCGATGGATGGGGTTGATATCCCAGAAGATCACCTGATCCACCGCTGCGCAGAGGGCCGCCCCGATAGCATGGGTGCCGATGCCGCCGCCAAAATCCAACACCAACCCGCGGGCATGATCCGCCACCAGGCGTAAGGTATCGCCGATGTAGTCGGTGCTGCTCAGGTGCCAAGCCGCCAAATCCAGCAGATAGGCGGATCTCACCTGATCCCGATAAAACGCATCTGCCCGATCCCAGCCAAAGTCTCGCCGGCCCAACTCCGCCAATTGCTGCTGCCCTGCCCGCAGTTTCTCCCGCAGATCGGCAGCCCCAAGGCCCAGGAAGGATCCCAGATGGGCTTCTAGGTCAAAGGCATTTTGCCAGTAGCCGCTCAGAGCAGGTGGGATGGGGGGCACAGGAGGATTCAGAAGACTGGTTGGGTTGGCTTAGGCAACAGTGAAATCCTCTTCCTCTGGCTGAGCCAGGTTTTCCGGGTTCGGCTCCGTGTCTTTATTAAAATCAAAGGTGGATGGGGATGTAGAGCTAGCAGCATCCAGAGGCTGCAATAACTTGGCTAGGGTTTCCGGGCTGAGTCGATCCGTTGTCTCCACAATTGCTGTTACGTTCGGCCCAAACCTTATCTTATCTAGGAGCTGAAGGCGATGGGACAAAACCCGTTTTCCGTTGACGAATAGGCCATTGGTGCTGGGCCTGGATCCCGGACTGCCATCGAATACCATGTAGCTGTACTGCAGGGATCCCTGTGCAGTTGGCCCTGAACCTGGGATGCGGATGAGGGAAGCGTGTTTCCGAGAGACGCAGGGATCGTAAAGGCGAATATGATTGTCTTTAGACCGTCCCACTGAGTAATAGATACTATCCAGAACAACCCCCCTCTGCCCCAATCGATCCCTGAAGATCAAGACCCAGTGAACAGGGACAGGCTGAGTACTGCAGCGAGCAGAAGAGGCCATGATGAATCAAGCTGCACCTAGAGTCGCTGGTGTCAACAAAAGGGAAACTCAATGAAGGTGGGTAGTCACTTAGCTCTTAAAGGCCAAAGCAGCAGCTGCTTTCCCCATTATAAGTAGCCATCCCCCTGAGTCCAAAAGCCCAAGTTCAGCTAGGAGTAGGGGTGTTGCCGAAACAGAAACCGGCCCAGAAAACCCATTCTTATTGCCAGAAAACCCATTCTTATTGGTCTAAGATGCATCCAGAGTTACCCCGTTTTGGGGAAGAACCCTGAGAGCTCAACTCTCGGCAGGCTGGCGAGCAGTCTAGCATGCCCAAAGTCTTTTAGACTAGAGCGCAGGGAGGTAGGTTGCAGGTTTGGCTTGGACAGGAGATCATAGAGTTTCGTCGAAACCCAAAGCTCCCATTGACAGCGTGACGGTGGAACACAAGCACATTCAGTTAGACAGTCGGCCCGTTGGCCTGAACACAGCCACCGGTACCATCAAAGCCCAGTTGGACTTGCTACTGCTGGGGTTGGAGTCCCTGAGCGGAGAAAGTTCCGAAGCGGTTCTGGCCGCAGCCAAAGCCCTCAACTTGGAAGAGCAGATTGGCGATCGGGTGACTCTCTGGCGACTGCGCAATGCTAACCCCTTGCGCCGCAGCAGCGGTGGGCGCAAAAAGGTCGATATCGAAGAGGCCCGCGCCCTGGTGATGGTGATTGCCTATCTGGCTGCTCAGCAACAAGCCCGTATCCGCAGCACCTTGGAGCAACTGGAAGCCGCTGTCGATCAAGAGCTCAGCCCCTTCCGTCAGCCGCTGGTGGGAGATTACTTGGATGAATTCCTCTCTCACTACCGCAGCCGCATGGTGGATGGGGACGTGCGCGATGAGAATAGCCTCACCGAGCTGGCCCTGCGCATCTTGATTGAGCTGATGTTCTACAGTAGCCCGAAAGGCGCTCAGCGCCTGTGGAAAGCCTTGCTCAGCCGTCCTGAGATGGATTTGCCTGCCGGCAGCGATCTGGAAGAAGAGGGGGTAGCCCACAGCTCCGGCCCCGATGCCTCACCCTCTTCTTGAGGCAGGTTCGTCAATTATCACCTCTGTTATCGCCTTTGTAGCCCTCTACCCGTGTTGTTTGCCCGCAGTTGCCATGCCCAACCTTACCCTGGTTAGCCACACCTATCAACAGCCCACTTCTACGCTGACTGTACGGGGAGAAGCCCCTGCCGATTCCAATTCTTCAGACTCCTCTGCAACGCCGCCGCTGCAAGCCATCCAGCGCAGCTTCGAGTGTCAGTTGGAAATCCGCCAGGGGGAGACAGTCAAAACTTTACACGGCGATAACGTTTGGCTCAACGATTTGATCACCGTAATCGACCGCTACGTGGGATCCCACTTGAGTGGGGAACCCAAGGGAACCTTCAGCGGTACCGTGGCCATCCGTCCGCTTGATTTTATTTTTCATCGTCTCACGGTGCGCCAAGGGGAAGATCGCATCGCGCAGGTGGATTTGTCGATGACGCAGTTGTACGACCTGCTGGAGAACCTCTCCCAGGTGGCGGATGACATTCCCCAACTGGCCAATCTGGGAACTCCGGTGACGCGGGCTTGGTATCGACAGCCCACTGGGATCGCGGCCCTGCTGGTGGGAGGGATCGCAGTTGTGGCCGGTGTTGGGATCTGGGCCAGTCGCCCCCCTAGGGATCCCACAGCTTCCCCTTCCCCGCAAGAGCAGCTCACCACCCCTGCCTTGACGGATCAGTCACAGCCTTTGGCCACATCCCCTCAAGAATCTGACCCCACAGCGGGAAGAGAGGCAGCAGGTGCGGATCCCCTTTCCCGTCTGCGAGACATTCTGGCGGAGCAGTGGCAGTCTCCCCCCGATTGGCCAGAGAGCTTGGTCTACCGGGTAACGGTGGATAGGACGGGATCCCTGCTGGCTGCCGATCCGGAGAATGAGCTTGCCCGAGAGCGCCGAGCCGAAACCCCATTTGCCGACCTGCCGGAGCTACCGCCGGATCCCTTGCCAACAGGCGCCCAACAGTTCCGCGTCAGCCTAGAGCCGGGCAACCAGGTGGAAGTAACCCAGGACAGGTAGGCATCCCGACAGGCCAAGCTGGGGTGGGTCAGCACTATAGTCTACCTAGGGATGTTATCGATAGTCACTTCAGGTTAGGGTGAGACCCGTGGGCCACTGAGAACAGCTCTCTGGCCCCCTGCGTTCAACGTTTTAGGTGTTGGGTGCATTGTCCCAGTTTGAATCGAAATAACCCTACTTTCAGGGCCAGGGGATTAGAGGAAGCAATCTGACCCTGAAGAGTAAGCCAGAAAGAGAGAGGCCGCCGAGTTGGGAGAGCCAGGGCCACACTGGCGACGCCGCCAATGCCGAGGCGCAAAGGCTCTACCGACCGCATCTGAGAGGTTCACCCGGCCTCAGGGGACAAGGGCAATGAGGGTAAAGTGGAAGAGTTCCCTCTATATCGGATCGCTGCCACTCTATGACCGCAACCATCGAAGTGCCTAAGCGAGGCTTACCTGTCACCATCATCACAGGTTTTTTGGGCAGTGGGAAAACCACCCTTCTCAACCACATCCTCAACAACCAGAAAGGGATGCGCACAGCGGTGCTGGTCAACGAGTTCGGCGAGATCAGCATCGATGCGGAACTGATCGTCTCCAGCGAAGAAGACTTGGTGGAGTTGAACAACGGCTGCATTTGCTGCACCATCCGAGATGACATCGCCGAGAGTGTTTTGCGGCTGATGGAACGCTCTGACCACATCGACTACTTGGTGGTGGAGACCACGGGATTGGCCGATCCCTTGCCGGTGGCCCTCACCTTTTTGGGGCCAGAATTGCGAGATCTGACGCGGCTAGACTCGATTATCACCCTGGTAGATGCCACCAACTTTGCCCCCGATCTGTTCAACAGCAACGTGGCCTACAGCCAAATTGCCTATGGGGATGTGATTCTCCTCAACAAAATCGATTTGGTCGAGGAAGCCGAGATCGAGCGTCTGGAAAAACGCATCCGCGAGATCAAAGAAGATGCCCGCATTTTGCGCACCGTCAACAGCGCAGTTCCCCTGGAGCTAATCTTGGATACCGATTTGTTTCAGGCCAGTTCCTTGCCCCAAGAAGAAGCCCATGATCACGACAGTCACGACCACCATGACCATGAGCACGATCATGACCACCACCACTCCCATCACAGCCACATCGAGGCCGACGGCTTTAACTCCCTAGCCTTTGAGAGCGATCAGCCCTTCTCTTTGGATGCTTTCCAAAATTTTCTCAACGAGTTGCCCGATGCAGTCTTTCGTGCCAAAGGGGTGTTGTGGTTCGAGGAAAGCCCAGAGCGACATATCTTTCACCTCAGCGGTCGGCGCTATACCCTCAGCAGCGATGAGTGGCCTCGCCAGCCCAAAAACCAGTTGGTGCTCATCGGTCAGCGCCTCGATACAGCCCAGCTGCGGAAAAAACTCCAAGCCTGTCTTGCCCGCCCGGCCACGCGGGGTCAAGGGTTTGGTCGCTGAATCAGGACTTGGCGGCAGTCCAGGCTAAAGAAAGTCGGGCTACATTCCAGCACCCTCGATCATAAACCCCTGAGGTGATGGCGCACCCTCCATGTCCGACATCTTCGTGATGATCCGCAACCAGGCCAACAACGCGCTCACCTCCATCGATGGGATCCCTTTTCTCAGTTTCCTGGAGCGAGAGGGGCAGTTGATTGCAGAAGAAACCATTGAGTTGATCTATGCGGACGCTGGATTTGATGACCTGCCAATTGGAGAATACACTGTGGGGGTACGGCATGAACGGGTGGAGCCCCCGAAAGCCACCTGCCCGGTCAGTATTGCCTCTGAGGACGAGGTTGTTTTGGTAACATTTGTTTACCTTGAGCCCGAGCGGGTTCTGCTGACTATTCACGTCTCTGTGGAGAAGAGGTTGTAGCCATGACTGTCAAGGTCATCCCATCGCGCTCGATCAAAGCCTTTCGTTATCGGGTGTTTTGTTTGGGACAGGATCTCTGGAATGCCCGGGATCCGATTAGCCGTGCCAACCTTGCTCTGCAACTGGCGGATGCCGCTACGACTTTGGCCCGAATGGAAGTCCAAGCCGCTCAGCCCTTCAGCTCAAGCCCTTCCTATTCCCTGCCGGAAGCTGGCCATAGGTAGCCATCGATCCAGCCGGGAATCGAGGCCAGACGCAAGGGATCCCGCCTACTCCCACTCGATGGTGCCAGGGGGCTTGGAGGTGATGTCGTAAACCACGCGGTTGATGCCGGGCACCTCGTTGACGATGCGGTTGGAAATGGTGGCCAAGAGGTCGTAGGGAACTCGCGCCCAATCGGCGGTCATACCGTCTTCGCTGGTAACCAGCCGCACCACCACCGGGCAGGCATAGGTGCGCTTATCCCCCATCACCCCCACCGACCGCACCTCTGGCAGCAGCACGGCAAAGGCTTGCCAAAGTTTGGGATAGTAGCCGGAGCGGTTGATCTCCTGCCGCACGATCATGTCCGCTTCTCGCAGGGTTTCCAGCCGTTCTTTGGTAACCTCGCCTACAATGCGGATGGCCAGCCCCGGCCCCGGAAAAGGATGGCGGCCCACAATCTCTTCCGGCAGCCCCAAAGAGCGGGCCAGTTGCCGCACCTCGTCTTTGAAGAGCTTGCGCAAAGGCTCTACCAGCTTAAAGCGCAGATTTTCGGGCAGGCCGCCGACATTGTGATGGCTTTTGATCTTGACGGCAATGCGTTCTCCAGTAACCGGATCCACATGGGTATTGGCAGACTCGATCACGTCTGGGTAGAGAGTGCCTTGGGCTAAGTACTCAAAAGGACCCAGCCGCTGGGATTCTTCCTCAAACACGCGAATAAACTCTGCCCCAATTCGTTTGCGTTTTTCTTCGGGATCGGTAACCCCCTGCAACTGCCGGAGAAACCGCTCCTGGCCATCCACGTAGTGGACGGGAATGTGAAATTGCTCTTGGAAAAGGCGCAGCAGCCGTTGGGGCTCGTCCTTGCGCATAAACCCTTGGTCGATGAACACGCAGGTGAGCTGGTCGCCGATGGCCTTGTGCAGCAGAAAAGCCAAAGTAGAGCTGTCTACCCCCCCCGAGAGGGCCAACAGCACCTTCTTATTGCCCACACGGGCACGTACCTCTCGAATGGCTTCCTCCAGAAAAGCTGCCGTTGTCCAGGTGGGCTCGCAACCGCAGATGTGATAGACAAAGTTGCGGATGAGAAAGGCGCCAGCCTCTGAGTGGGCCACCTCCGGATGAAATTGCACCCCGTAGAGACGACGCCTTGGATCGGCAATGGCGGCACAGGGGGTGTTGTCGGTAGAGGCCAAGGTGTGAAAGCCCGGCGGCAGTTCGGTAACCGAATCCCCGTGGCTCATCCACATGATGCTGTTTTCCGGCAGGTTGGTGAGCAGGTCGGTGGGATCCAAAATGTGCAGAGCGGCACGGCCATATTCCCCCTTCTGGGCTGCTTCCACCTTGCCCCCCAACTGCTGCACCATGAGTTGCATGCCGTAGCACACCCCCAGAACCGGGATCCCTAGGTTCCAAATCTCGGGGTCACACACCGGAGCGGCTGGCTCATACACCGAGTTGGGGCCCCCGGAGAGGATAATGCCCTGCGGTTGCAGTTGCCGCAGTTGCTCAGCAGTGGTGCGATAGGAAAGGATTTCCGAATAGACGTGGGTTTCGCGAATGCGGCGGGCAATCAGCTCAGAGTACTGGGATCCAAAATCGAGAATGACGATCATCTGGCGCTGCACTTCGAGGGGGGAAAGGCCGGAACTGGGAGGAGATGCAGAAGGGATCACAAAACCTGGCGCAGTGCACAATAAAAAAGCCGGTCCAAGAGACTAGCTTGGCTATGGATACGATGGATACGAAAGAAACATTAAGGGCTCTTCCATGGTAACAGGGGTGGAGAGCTTGCACGCGGCTGCCTGCTCTAAAAAGCCTCTGTCAGGCTTGCCGAGAAAACAGCGCTTCTCGGAGGAGTCTCGCCGAAAAACCGCCTGATGAGCCCCTGAAAAAGCTGGCCACCGGCTGGGCATGACTCCCGCCAACAACGCAATACAGAAGCCAGATGACCTAGCAAAGTTAAGACTTATGATCGTGAAGGAGCGCTCCAGGCCGGTGGGGGTATTGGTAGGGATCCGCAGTGCCATTTTTTTATGTCGATTGTTGCCGAGTCCTTTCAAACCTATCTGCGCCGCCGCCGTCGTCTTCTAGCCCGCCGTCTCAAGCGACAGCAGGGCTGGGTCGTGGTTTTGGCTCTGCTGGCTTTGTACTTGCTCAGTTGGGATGCGCTGGGCGAAGATGGGTCACTATCGCACCTGTGGAGGGGACAACCCCTGTGGCTGGTGTTGATCCCGCTGTTGGGGGGAGGGCTGTACAGCTTGGGCGCCGGGGTGATCTGGATGCTGCGCCAGCGCTGGTCTGCCCAGCTGTTGGCCGAGATGATCAGCTTGCCCCATTTGACTTTGGCTGCCCTGATCTGGCTGGGGTTAGCCGTTTGGGGAGAGCACCTTTCGCCTTTCCTGTTGCGACAAAAAAACCAATTGTTGGCGGGCCTGTTGATCAGTTGGCTGTTGGCCCAGGGGTGGAGTTTTTTCCAGACAGGTTGGGTAGTAGAGGCTGGGCAACTGTGGGCCGACTATCTGCAGGAGCTGCGCGGTTCTGTATTACAGCCTTGCTACCAGCGCCTGGAAGCCTGTCGTCGCTCGCTTCATCTTTACCACGCCATTTGGCAAGACCTGCAACTGGAAGAACTGGAGGCCCAGCACCTGATTCAACTGTTGTCTGAGTCGTTGCTGCCGCTGACCCTGCCGCTCAAGGTCTATGCTCAGCGGGTTCACCATTGCTGTCAGCAGTTGGCAGCCCTGCTGGCGCAAATGCAGGAGCGGGTAGAGCGGTTGGAGCAGGTGCTTTTGAATGTAGAGCTGGAGTTGGCCTCTCATCAGTTGCTTCAGGCTCAGCCGCAGCCGATTAACTTGCTGGCGGAAGATTGGGCCAGCTGTCAGGAGCTGGATTTGCAGGAGTTGGTTTGCTTAAACCAAGAGCTGCTGGGCACCGACCGTTCTTTGCAGGGCTTGACCCAAGAGCTGAAAGGCTGGGCCGACAGAGCCATCCCCGCTGGATTGAAACTGGGATCCCTGGGATGAAGAAGGCTGACGCTCCTTCCTCTGAGCCTCCAGAGCTCAAGGCCCTGTGGGAAAGCTGGCTGGCGGATCTGGGTTGGCAGCCTTCTGAACAGCAGCAGCAACAACTGCAACAGCTCTATCCGCTGGTGATGGCCGGAAACCGAACCCAGAACCTGACCCGCATCACCGATCCCATCGACTTTTGGGAGAAACACCTGTGGGATTCGCTGCGGGGCCTACGCCTGCTGGGATCCTGGGAGGCAATCCAAGCTCAGCCCTGGCGGGGGATCGACATCGGCACCGGGGCAGGGTTTCCAGGGATCCCGGCCCAAATTGCCCTGCCCCAAACCCGCTTTACCCTGCTGGACAGCACCCAACGCAAGATTGCCTTTGTGCAGGACATCTTGCAAAGGCTCTCCCTCACCCAAGCGCGGGCAGTGGCTCAGCGGGCCGAAATTTGGGGGCAAGACCCGCAGGAACGGGGCAGCTATGATATTGCTCTGGCCAGGGCCCTGGCCTCGGCGGAGATCTGCGCCGAGTATTGTCTGCCACTGCTCAAGGTGGGGGGACGCGCCATCCTCTATCGCGGCCATTGGACCGAGGCAGAAGCCCAAACTTTGGAGCAGGCCCTTGAGCTCCTGGGCGGAAAACTGATCCATGTAGAAGCCTTCACCACACCCCGCAGCCGTGGGGTGCGCCACTGCCTACTGCTGGAGAAAGTAGCCCCCACGCCGCCTCCTTATCCCCGCTCTCCCGGCACTCCCAAACGCCAACCGTTGGGCCAAAGCAATCGCCCATGAAGGTTAGGATCCTGAGTTTCCATCTTGCTACAAAAGCTTCTCCCAATTCTCGGACAAAAAGCTGGAAGGATGGCTTTGCAAATGCCATTGGGAAGACTAAGATGTGGTTGGCATGAGGTTCGGATTGAGCGAATGGTTTAACCAGGTGAGCCTCCGAACTGAACGCTAAAGGGTAAGGTTCGGAGTTTGCTACACCATGACCATTTTTGTAGGTAATTTGTCCTTCAAGGCCAGCGAAGAAGACCTGCGGCTTGTGTTCGCCGAATACGGCACCGTTAAGCAAATTAAGCTGCCGGTGGATCGGGAGACTGGCCGTAAGCGAGGTTTTGCCTTTGTGGAACTGGAAAACGAAGCCGATGAGCAAAAGGCCATCGACGAGCTGGACGGTGCTACTTGGATGGGCCGGGATCTGAGGGTCAACAAGGCGTTGCCTCGGCAGACCAGCGCAGGCGGTCGGGATGGCCGCTCTTCCCGCTTTTGAGTTAACATGCATCTACCCTTCCTCAGATGAGGTTTGAGCCAGGGATCCCAACCCGCGATCCCTGGTTTCTAGCGCGTTCCTGAGAACACTCTGCCCAGAAAGGCCAGGCTAAACCAGGCGGAGGCCACCAGGACGATGGCTGGGCCGGAGGCGACGTTGAGGTAGTAGCTGGCGTACATCCCCAGCAGGCTGGCGCTCACCCCAAATAGGGATCCCAACAGCATCACCTGGTGCAATCGAGGCACCACCAGATAGGCGGTTGCCGCTGGCGTGATCAGCATGGCCAACACTAAGAGCACGCCCACTGCCTTCATGCTGGCCACCAACGTCAGGGAAGTGAGCACCATCAGCCCCCACCCCAGCCGCTCGGTGGGCAGGCCGGCTGCTTTGGCCCCCAAGGGATCGAAGCTGTAAAAGGTCAATTCCTTGAAGAAGAGGGCCACTAACCCCAACACCAAAAGGGTGATGCCCACCACTGTCAGCACATCGACAGCATTCACCCCCAGGAGGTTGCCGAAGAGGAAGTGGTTGAGATCGATGCGAGCCCGCCGTTGGATCAAAGTGATCAACAGGATCCCCAAGGCAAAAAAGGCCGAAAAGACGATCCCCATGGCTGCATCCGGCTTGAGGGGGCTGGCGGAGCGGATCCATTGAATTAAGAGGGCGCTGAGGAGACCGGCCACGAAGGCTCCCACAAACAGGTTAAGGCCCAGCATGTAGGCAATGGCCAGGCCCGGCAGCAGCGAATGGCTGATGGCATCCCCCAGGAGGGCCAAGCTTTGCACCAGCAGATAGCTGCCCACCACGGCACAGAGAATGCCGACGGCCACCGCCACCAGCAGAGCCCGTTGCATGAAGGCAAAACTCAAGGGATCCGCCAGGCTGTGCCAGAGCCATTCCATAACGTTGTTGACCTCAAACTCTCCCTAGGCAGCTGAGTCCAGCAGCAGGGCTCGGCCATAGGCCCGCTGCAACACCGCTGGCTGCAACACCTCCCGCGGGGATCCCTGGGCAATTAAGACACGGTTGAGGAGGAGCACTTCGTCGAAGTAGGCCCGGGCCTGCCCCAAATCGTGGTGCACCACCATCACGATGTGGCCGGCATCTGCCAGCTCCCGCAACACCTGGAACAAAATAGCTTCGCTGGGCTGGTCGATCCCGGCAAAGGGTTCGTCAAGGGCGTAGATCTCCGCTTCTTGCGCCAAGGCCCGCGCCAGGAACACCCGCTGCTGTTGTCCCCCCGACAGCTTTCCAATGGGGCGATCCCGGTAGGCCCCCATCCCCACCCGCTCCAGGGCTTGAGCAGCCCGCTGCTGCCCCTTTTTCCCGATGCGGCGAAACCAGCCAGCAGCTCTCACCTGCCCCATCAACACCACATCCCACACCGTGGCGGGAAACGACCAGTCGATGGCCGAGCGCTGGGGTACATAGGCCACTTGCTCTCCCCACAGCGCTTGCCCACCGTAGCGCACTTCCCCCCGTTCCAGCGGCACCAACCCCAACAGCCCCTTGAGAAAGGTGCTTTTGCCGGCCCCGTTGGGCCCGAGGATGCCCGTGACGCGGCCCGGCGCGATTTCAGCTTGGATCCCTTGCAGCACCTGCAGGCTGCCGTAACGCACCGTCAGATCCCGCACCACCAGGGATCCCCTGGCCGGACCAAGAGGGAGAGGAGGAAGTTGCTTTTTCATTTTGTTTTCATTTTCGGTAAGTCCAGTGTACCCTAAAGGGACATCTAAACCATGAAACGATGATCAAAAGTCTTGTCTTCCTTTGGGGGCGGCGCCGTTGGGTAGCGGCCTTCGGCTTGGCAATAGGACTCTGTCTCGCTGACGGGAACGGCAGTTTTCTGGCCTTGGCCGGTTCGGGATGGGCGCGTCCCCGCGTTGTGGCTACCACTACGTTGATCGCCGATTGGGTAGAGCAGGTGGGCCAAGATCGCATCCAGCTCACCAGCCTGCTGCAGCCGGGAATGGATCCCCATGTCTACGAGCCAACGCCGGCGGATGGGGTGGCCCTAGAGCAGGCAGACTTGGTGTTCTGGAATGGCTACAACCTGGAGCCGGGGTTGATGCGTCTCATCGAAGCCACGGCCCAAGGAGCGCGGCGGGTTGCCTTGGCCGAGATCCTTGAACCTATTGTTGCCAACGAGGACGGGATCCCCACTCCCGACCCCCACGTGTGGGGCAATGTGGAAAACGTCATCCGCATGGTGGAGCGCATCGCCCAAGAGCTGGCGGAACAGGTGCCTGGCGAGGCGACCTTCTTCCAAACCAATGCTGCTGCCTATCGAGCAGAGCTGGAGGAGCTTCATGCCTGGATTGGGGAGCAAATTCAGACCATCCCCCCTCCCAACCGGGTTTTGGTGACCACTCACGATGCCTTTGCCTACTACACCCAAGCCTACGGCCTGAAAATGGGGGGATCCCTGCTGGGGATCAGCACCGAAGAACAGCCCAGCGCCCAGACAGTGGCCCGCTTAGTGGAGGAGATCCGCGCTCTGCGGGTGCCGGCTATCTTTGCTGAGACCACCCTCAACCCGGCCCTGATCCAAACGGTGGCCGCTGAAGCGGGAGTCAAGGTAGCGGAACAGGAGCTGTACTCCGATTCTTTGGGGGAAGCAGGCAGCGGTGCTGAAACCTACATCGCCATGATGCGCCACAACACCTGCACGATTGTGGTAGCCCTGGGCGGATCCCCTGACTGCTCTTGAGAAGCTGAGTCGAGGCAGGAGGTCTGAGTTTTGTATGATAGGGGCTCAGACCCTTGTTCTCTCACCTCTTCCATGCCTGCTGCCATCCATCGCCCGGCCCGCACCCTCTACTGTGGCGAAGTCCGCCCGGCCCACATTGGCCAGACCGTCACCCTCTACGGCTGGATCGACCGCCGCCGCGACCACGGGGGGGTGATCTTTCTGGATTTGCGGGATCGCTCTGGCATTGTGCAACTGGTGGCGGATCCGCAGAAAACTCCGCAGTCATATCCACTGGCGGGGGAAGTGCGCAACGAATATGTGGTGCGGGTAACGGGAACTGTCCAGCAACGGCCCCCCGACTCCTTCAACCCTCGCCTGGCCACCGGCGAGGTCGAGATCTACGCCGAACAGTTGGAAGTGCTCAGTCCAGTCGGCAAGCAGCTCCCCTTCAGCGTCTCGGGAGAAGAAGCAGAGGAAGTGCGAGAAGAGATCCGCCTGCGCTATCGCTACCTGGATTTGCGGCGGGAGCGCATGTCCCGTAACCTGCAACTGCGCCACCGGGTCATCCAGGCCATCCGCCGTTTCCTAGAAGACGAGGAGGGCTTTGTCGAGGTGGAGACTCCCATTCTCACCCGCTCCACCCCAGAAGGGGCCAGAGACTACCTGGTGCCCAGCCGCGTCAACCCCGGCGAGTGGTTTGCCCTGCCGCAGTCGCCCCAGCTCTTTAAGCAGCTGCTGATGGTGGCTGGCGTGGATCGCTACTACCAGATCGCCCGCTGCTTTCGGGATGAGGATCTGCGGGCGGATCGGCAGCCGGAGTTCACCCAGTTGGACATGGAGATGAGCTTCATGGATCAAGAAGGGATCCTGGAGCTCAACGAGCGACTGATCTGCCATATCTTCAAAACTGTCAAAGGGATCCACCTGCCCCGTCCCTTCCCGCGCCTGACCTATGCCGAGGCCATGGCCCGCTACGGCTCCGACAAGCCTGACACCCGCTTTGGGATGGAGTTGGTGGATGTTTCGGAGGTGTTTCAGGGATCCCGATTCAAAGTCTTCGCCAAAGTGCTGGCTGAGGGCGGTTTGATCAAAATCCTGCCAGTGCCCGGCGGCGATGAAAAGATCTCCAACACCCGCATCAAACCAGGCGGGGATCTGTTCAAGCTGGTCACCCAGTATGGGGCGGGCGGCTTGGCCTTTATCCGGGTGCGGCCCGACAGCCTCGATACCATCGGCGCCCTGAAAGAGAGCTTGAGCCCCGAGCAGGAGAAGCGGTTGCTGGATCTCACCCAGGCCAAGCCAGGGGATCTGTTGCTGTTTGGGGCAGGGCCGGCGGCAGTGGTGAACGAGTCTTTGGGCCGGCTGCGGCTGCACCTGGGCCAGGAGCTGGGTTTGATCCCAGAGAACGCCTTGAATCTCCTCTGGATCACCGACTTTCCCATGTTTGAGTTCAACGCCGAAGAAAATCGCCTGGAAGCCCTGCACCACCCCTTTACCGCCCCCCACCCCGACGACTTGGCCGACCTGAAAACGGCGCGGGCCCAGGCTTATGACCTGGTGTGGAACGGCGTGGAAGTAGGAGGGGGATCCCTGCGGATTTACCAGCGGGAAATTCAGGAGCAGGTTTTTCAAGCGATTGGCCTCACCCCCGAACAGGCGCGGGACAAGTTTGGCTTTTTGTTGGAAGCCTTTGAGTATGGCACCCCGCCCCACGGCGGCATTGCCTACGGCCTGGATCGGCTGGTGATGTTGCTGGCCGGGGAAGATTCCATCCGGGATGTCATCGCCTTTCCCAAAACCCAGCAGGCGCGATGTTTGCTCACCGGCGCTCCTTCCAGCGTTGAGGCGAAGCAGCTCAAGGAACTGCACGTTGCTTCCACCTATCAGCCCGGTTGAGGGAGGTATCTTCCAACGACCACGGGTGCTCGATGATTTCGGCACGGGTAACAGGGCTGCGGAGATCCAGCAGACAATATTCCTTTTCAACCAAAAGGACTTTCATTGTGGAAGCCGGGCCTTTTTAACGGGAGTTCAGGAGTGCCTGGGATCCCTTCTCCCAGCCCCAGCTCCCACCTGTGGGAGGATAGAAAGGAATACACCCCTACTTTTTTTGCCATGCTACAGCTGACGGGAAAGAAAGCCTTGGTAACCGGCATTGCCAACGAGCGCTCCATTGCCTGGGGCATTGCTCAGCAACTGCACAAAGCGGGGGCCAGCCTAGGGGTTACCTATCTGCCGGACGAGCGGGATCGCTTCAAAACCAAAGTTCAGCAACTCACGGATCCCTTGCAGCCAGATTTTCTTCTCCCCTGCGACGTGCAAAGCGATCAGCAGATCAGCGATCTGTTTCAGGGGGTAACCGAAAAATGGGGTCAGGTCGATATTCTGGTTCACTGCCTGGCCTATGTCAAAAAAGAGGAGCTGAGCGGCAACTTCAGCGATATCTCGCGGGAGGGGTTTGCCCTGGCCATGGATGTGAGCACCTACTCCCTGATTGCCCTCTGCCGGGCTGCCAAGCCCCTACTGAGATCCGGCAGCAGTGTCCTCACCTTGACCTACTTGGGAGGAGTGCGAGTGGTGCCCAACTACAACATGGCTGCCGTCACCAAAGCGGGCCTGGAAACCTGTGTCCGCTACCTGGCTGCCGAGCTGGGCCCTGCCGGGATCCGGGTGAACGCCATTTCTGCCGGCCCAATCCGCACCTTGGCCTCATCGGCCATTTCCGATTTTCATGCCATGCTGCATGCTGTGGAGGAGAAAGCTCCCCTACGGCGCAATGTCACTCAAATAGAGGTGGGCAATGTGGCGGCTTTTCTGGCCAGCGACCTGGCCAGCGGCATTACCGGCCAGGTGATCTACGTGGATAGTGGGTATAGCATCCTGGGTTTTTAAGCGCTTTGGGATCCCTTGGGGATGGCTCCGGCATGAATCGCTTCTCACCCTTGCAGCGGTTGCTGCTCACCTGGATCTTGATCGTCATCAGCGGCTGGCTGGCCATACAGGTGGGTCGGCTGTTTGGGCATTTGCTCACCACCATCCTGACAGCGGCGGTGCTGGCCTTTTTGCTCAACTACCCGGTGCAGGTGCTGCGGCGCTATCGGGTCAGTCGAGGTTTGGCGGTCACCCTGGTCTTTGCTCTCTCGGTGGTGCTGCTGGTCTTGGTGGGGATCGCCGTGGTGCCGGTCTTGGCCAAGCAAGTGGTGCAGCTGGGGGCGCGGATCCCAGAGTGGGTGGACACCTTACAAAATTGGCTCGACCAGATTAGCCTTTGGGCCGCCGAGCGCAACATCAACCTTGGCCAGACGGAGCTGGTCAATACCCTTCTCAACCGCCTGCAGGCCAGCGCCGAGAAAATTGCCGGCCAATCCCTAGATCTCCTTCTGGGTACGTTCAACCAGGTGATCGACTTGGTGCTGGTGCTGGTGTTGGCCCTCTACATGCTGCTCTACGGGGGCCAGTTCTGGCAGGGGTTGCTCAGCCTCTTCCCCAAACCTTGGGGGCCGCGCATTGGCGAAGCCCTAGCCCTCAGCTTTCAGAACTTCCTCATCAGCCAGTTGGTGTTGGGGTTCATCATGGCCCTGATGCTGGTGCCGGTTTTTGGGTTTTTGCGGGTACCTTTCGGGCTCCTGTTTGGCCTGCTGATCGGCCTGCTGGAGGTCATCCCCCTGGTGGGGGGGGTGATTGGCATTGGGGCGGCGGCGGTGTTGCTGGCCTTTCAGGACATTTGGCTCAGCCTTAAAGTGGTGCTGGTTTCCCTGATCGTGCAGCAGGTGAAGGATCGGGTCATCGCCCCCCGCCTGATGGGAGAGCTGATCGGGCTAAATCCAGTGTGGATCTTGATTGCCCTGTTGGTGGGGGCGCAACTGGGGGGCATCCTGGGCGTGATCGTCGCCATTCCCCTCAGCAGTGTGGTGAAAAGCCTTTACGAGATCGCCCGCTCTGCCGACCTGGCCGCCGAAGATGAGTTGGGTTCCGGTGTAAAAGGATCCCCGCAAGGGCTCCGTCCGAGTAGCGCCAACGGCGAACCCCGCCGGGATCCTACCCTGCCCAAGCCGGAGACCCAGCAGATCTAGCTGCTCCAAAAGGGAAGAGGCTCTGCCCATGCGATTCAGGCGATCGCGTTAACCGGCAGGCAAACAGAGGCTCAATCCTGGTAAGCCCAGTTGCTGGGCTATCGATGGCCACCCTTGTCCTCAGGGAGAGGGGCTGGGGGTGAGGGCCTCATCCTAGCGAATCTTGCCCTCGATAAAAGGCACCTCCAGCACTTTTTCGTGGTGGATAGGGCCGTGGCCGAAGTAGCCTCCCTCCCCAAACAGTTCGCCGTGATCGGCTGTAACCGTGATGTAGGTGTTTTTGGGAACCAGGTCGAACAGCTGTTCAAAGATCCCATCCAGGTAGCGCACCGCCTGGATCTGTCGCTGCCGTAGCTCTTCCAACTGGGCCGAATCGAAAAAGGGGATCCCGTCCTCTTCTCCTTCATCCAGCCGCTTCAACACCCCATTCACCCCCGAGATGCGGGGCCACAAGCTGGGATCCTCATCGGGCAGCGCGTAGGGATAGTGAGTTTCGCCCACGTTTAACAGGTAAAAGCTGGGGCGATCCGGCTCGAAGCGCAACTGTTCCACCATGGCCGCCATATCGTTGTGCTGGGGCATGAGGCGGTAGGAATCGAAATCCCGATTCAGCAGCGTGCTGGGGTTGAGCACCGGCATGGAGACCATGGCGTGGGTGGTGTAGCCCAGTTGATGCTTCAGCAGCGTCGGCAAATAGAGATGAGGCAGCAGATGCTTGAACTCAATGGGTTGCCGGGTGCCGAGCCGCTCGTTGTAGCGCAGATAATCTTGCTTGTAGTGCTCGGACGCAAAAACGTGGATGGGGCTGGTGTGGGGCAGCAGGCCCATGAGCAGGTTGTAATGGGCAGGGGCCGTCCAGGAAGCGTAGCTCCAGCGCTTTTCCAGAGGGCCCAACTTCAGCAAGTGCTTGGGGTTGGCCGCCAGCAGGCTGTCGAAGCGGCAACTGTCTAGGACGATGAGCAGATAGTTGTTCTGTCCCCGCGGTTCAGGGCGGGGGTCGGGCTCAGACGCAGGAGCGGCAGACGATTTCCACCAGTTTAGGAATCCCATCCTTCCTCCTCCTCGTCGGCGTAGGGCCGCTGGACAATCCGCCAGTTGGGAGCTGCTGCCGCATCGTCGTCCTCAGGAGCGGGATCGCGAATGCGTTCCGGCGGGATATTGGAATAGGAATAGCGGCCTGCTTGGGGATCCGGCTCGTACTCCGGCAGATCTTGGGGCAAATAGTGGTCGGGGGGAATCAGCTGGGCTTCCAAAAAGCGAACTCGGTCGCTCAACTGAGTTAACTTACGGATGGCCTGTCGCTGGAACACCCGGTCGTGCAATCGCCAGGAGCCTACATACAAAAATCCCAGCCCCATCCCTGCCCCATAAGAGGCCAATAGCACCAACGATAGAGGAAGCGGGGATCCCGATTGCCCACCCACCACAACCCTTGCCGGGGATCCCCAGTTTTGGATGAGGAGAACGAGCAGGCTCAAGATCCACAAGCCCAGGAGTATGAAGCGAAGGTTTCTGATCGCGTTAGCGGGACGAAATTCTTGCATGGCCTCAACCCTACCCTTTATTAGGCTACCATTCTTCCCTTTCTCCACTGGCCTGGCAGCAAAGACGCTGGAAGCTCAAGCGGAGTTGTTCTCAACAGCCATTAGCCCTCTCCCTAAGGCGCGCTTCAGGGAGACCCCGGGGCGGAAAAAGTCGTTTCTAGCCGCCTGTATCTCTCCTCCAGGAGAAGGACTTGGACTGTTGAAGCTCGCTGCAGGAGCAGGTTTGCGGGTATGGGCGGTACAAGATTCGAACTTGTGACCCCTTCCGTGTGAAGGAAGTGCGCTACCACTGTGCTAACCGCCCGCAGATACCACTCTAGCAGCTATCGACTAGAGCAGGATCTCTATATTACCACGTCAGCGATTGAGCCAGAGGATTCGGATCGGCATGGGAGATGGCTAGAGATAGCCGGGATCCGGCCTGAGGGCTACAGTAAGGGTCAGGGAGCTGTGGGGTGCTATGGCCTACTCACCGACCGAAGAGGCAATTGCTCTGCTCATTGATTTGGCAGAACGAGGCGAGATCGATCCCTGGGATGTGCAGGTCATCGAGGTTATCGATCGCTTTCTGGCCCGTATGGCTCCCACCAGCAGCAGCCATGACCTGTCTGAGTCGGGACAAGCCCTGCTCCACGCTGCCATGTTGGTCTATCTTAAGGCGATGGCTTTGGCAGAACCAGAAGCAGAAGAAAGTGAGCCCAGCCCGGTGGAGGTAGAAGTGGATCCCTGGCCAAGCTGGTCTTTGGCGCACTTGGATCGCGTGTTGCAACCCAGGGCAGCACCCCGTCTTCAACGTACCCGGCCCATCACCCTCAAAGAACTCATCGCCCACCTGCAAGAGCTGGAAACCCTGCTGGAACACCAGCCCGAAGCTGCCCCAAAGCCGCTGGCCCAACGGATTTCTCGCCAGCAAGCGCTGTCGGCCATCACTCAGCTAGCCCACCCGGAAAACCTTTTGGAAACCACCGCCGAGCTAGAATCTCTGCTGGCTCAGCTTTGGCAGCAGGGTCTGACCCAGATCAGCTTTGCCGATCTCCAGCAACACTTTTGCCAAAAAAGCTATCAAAACGGCAGCAGCGGGACCATTCACCCCATTCAAGTCTTCTGGTCATTGCTGCTAATGGCTGCCCGCTCTCAGGTGGAGCTGTGCCAAGAGGAGTTCTACGGCCCACTGACCATCCGACCCTGCACAACTGAGGGCCTGGCAAAGTAGATCCCGCCCTTGGGATCCCCTTCATCTGCCAAGGTGAACTCTAGAGAACTTTTCTGGCCGTGGCCGGGCCATCCACCTCTAGGCTTCTGAGCTGGCGTCTGAACCTGAGGATGTCAAGCGCTCTTCTGCGCCGCTCTGGCAAACGGAGAACTCAATCCGTGCCTTCAGCATCGTGCCGGGCACGATCCGCCCGTTTGAGATCTTCCCCACTGGAGCGCACCGGCAGCTCGGCAGGAGCCTCCCGATCCAGGTAGTAATCCTCCACGAGGCGCTCGCTGCTGGGATGATCTTCTCCTTCGGTAGGCAACAGTGGCGGATGCAGCAATTCAGCCGGAGGGCAGTCTTCTGAGGTGAGCAAATCTGACGTGCTGAGCATCCCCTTGGGAATGGTGGAAAGGCGCT
Organism: Synechococcus sp. JA-2-3B'a(2-13); assembly: GCF_000013225.1. Lineage (NCBI taxonomy): Bacteria > Bacillati > Cyanobacteriota > Cyanophyceae > Synechococcales > Synechococcaceae > Synechococcus > Synechococcus sp. JA-2-3B'a(2-13). The sequence goes on along the minus strand of NC_007776.1, from coordinate 1,193,854 downwards.
GAGCAACAGCTCCAATGCTTTCCAGGCGAATCATCTCCTCCCAGGAGCAGATCTCCTCCTCATCTTCTGTCTCGTAGCGAACTAGGATGGTGTCCCCTTCGATATCGAGGATCTTGGCCCGTTCCAGCCAGCGTCCCTGATCCCGCAGATAGATCCACACATCCTTGCCTTCGCGGCTGAGTTGATAGATCCTACGATGAAGCACGGTCCCCTCCTGAAGTGAAAGATCCGAGTGAGTTGTGGGGGCTACCCAGCTCATCCCTCCATCTTAGCGGCTGGACACCGAGGCTGTATGCCTTTCCCGAGGCCAGACAGAGTCTCTTTAGGTTGGGTCGGTTTCGGCCAGAGAGACCCCTTCCATCGCCAAGGCTGTCTCCGCTTCTTCTGCCTGCACATCCCGCAGAAAGGATTCCAGAGAGGCATGGGCTTCCGCCTCCAGTTCTGCTCCGCCAAGGGTTATGCTCTCTTCCGGCAGCCAGCCCAAAAACGGCAGGGGCAAGAGGGTGGAAAGGTTGGTCAGGATCAGCAGCAGCCCCAGCCGGCTGAAATCGGTCTCCGTTACCCCCAGCCCATGCATCAGCAGGGATCCCAGCTCTTGGGAGAGAAACCCCGCCAAATTAAAGGCCGACATCAGCAGAGCAAAGAGGGTGGCCTCGATCCCAGGGGGGCAGAGGCGGGCGGCCAAGACCAGCACTGGCATAAAGGCAATTTGTCCTGCCACCGTCAGCACCAGGCTGTCCCCCAAGCTAAACCAATGATCGTCGATGCCCCAATCCCGGTTGAGGTGATAGACCAAGATAAGGCTGGTCAGGCCCAACCCTGCCGAGATCACGGTCATCCAGCCGAACAGGGGCCGCAGTGGGATCCGCCGCAGGTACACTTGGAAGATCCCTACCCCCAGCAAACTGGCGATGCTGGTAACCAAGCGCACCTGACCCAAAAATTCCGGCCCAAAGCCGAGATCGTTGGTGACAAAGTAAAAAAGAGCCGCATCGGCGCTGGGAGTGGCCTGCCAAACGAACACAAACAGCACCGGCAGCAAAATGCTGGGTTGCCGCAGCGCCCGCCACACCTGCCCCACCTGTTGTTGCAAGGGATCCCAGCCCTGGGACAACGCCACCGGTTGATCGGCAATAACCCAAGCTGCCAAAGCGATGAACAACGGCAACAAGGCTGTCAGGCCAAACACCACCTGCGGCGGATAATGGGCTAAGAGCGCTCCTCCCAAATAGGCGGTGAGCAGGGATCCCAAGGCCGTTGCTCCCCAAGTTAAAGATTGCAGCGTGCCCGTCCCCGCCCAGTCACTGCCGTGTACCCGCTCCACCACCAGCGAATCTACGATTACATCCCCTACCGCCACCGCCAGGGATCCCAAAACCATCCACAGGGTGGCCAGACCAGCCGTCGGTGCCCACAGGGCCATCCCCAGCCAAGCCCCACACCCCAGAAGCCCTGACAACAAGAGGTAGGGACGACGCCGATAGCCCGCCACCGGTACGGTATCCGACAGCAGGCCGTAGAGGGGCTTGAGGATCCAGGGGCTCATGGCAACGCCCATCAACGCCGCCACCTGAGACGGGCTGAGGCCCAAGCTATCCTTCAGGTAAAAGCTGGTGGCCAGCCGTGCCAGCCCCACCGCCCCCTGCACAAAGTACACCAAGAGGATTCCGAACAATTCCGGCGTCCAGTGGATATCCCGCAGCGGGGTCAGGGTGGATTGGTGCAGCCGTTGCAGCAGAGGATGAATCATGAGCGGTCGCAGTGTAGCGAGATGTTAGTTGGTGCGGTGTTGCCTTGGCAACAGCAAAACCATAAGAATCTTAACAGTCTCTTCACCTTAACCTGTCCAACTGGCTTCCGGCTCCGACCTCCTTGGACGGGTTGCGCTTCCCAGCGCTCTTTCTGCTCAACCCAGCCGAGCTACAAAATCTACAAAATAATGAGGTCGAAATGAGGTCGAAAGGTAAACTACCCGGCTCCGACCGCTAAGCGGTACGGAGCGGGCTTTCAGTAGCCCTGGGCCTGCTCTGCTCTACCAGAGAACAAAACAGGCCCGAACCTCTAGGCTGGTTTACGACAGCCCCCAAAAGCGCAATCACATTCGCACCATTCAAATCCGCATCTCCTTCCCATCCACAGTGCCCACACTTGAACGACTTGCCACTGCGGTAGGACTTGCCCTGCTCAGGATGGATGTGCAAACATCGGTGGCAGGTCTGCGACGTGTAAGCAGGCGGCACAAGAATCAGAGAAACCCCTGCAGCCCTCGCCTTGTATTCCAGAAATTGACGTAGTTGGTAGAACGCCCAACTGTTGGCCCTGCGCCGCTCGGCTTTGCTGCGCGGCTGTTGATTGACTCTTTTCCGGATCCCTGTCAGGTCTTCCAGGGCAATAGCGCTGTTTGTCGCCTTTGCCCTAGAGACAATAGCTTTGGAGATGCGATGATTGACCCACGCCTGAAAGCGCCTCTCCTTGCCAGACAGCCGTTGCAGCAGTTGACGGCATCTGCGCCGCGAACTGCGTGTGCCCTTACTGGCTTTGCGTTGGAGTGCCGCCCTCAGCTTGGAGTAGTGGTCGCGGACTCGGTTCAACTGCTGTCCATTCCAGTTGTCCCCCTCTGACGTATGGGCAATATCCGTCCTCCCCAAGTCCACCCCGATCACCTTGTCGGTATCTTGTTGCTTGGGTGGTTTTTTCTCTACGCAAATCTGGATGTAGTAGGAGCCATCTTTGCGCTTGACCAGGGTGGCAGATTTGGGGTTGGAACCAGCCAGCATCCCACGCTGGTAGTTGCCAATGGCCAGTTCAAAGCGTTCTCTCCCTTCCACCGTGGTCAGCGACACCGTCCAGTCTTTTTGACGGAACGAAAAGATACGGGCGTCGTAGGTAACAAAGCCGCTCTTAAACTCCTTGACGGGACGCTTTTTCTGCTTAGCCACTTTGCGGGAACCCGCTACCCGTCTGCATACCTGTTGAGCCAAGTTACTGGACAAGCCAAACCGGGCTCGAATCTCGTAGTAGCAAAGGGATTGGAGTTTGACTGCGTTGACTACTTTTTCTGGTGTGTTTTGGTTGACCCAGTTCAATGCCTGTACAAAGGCATCCATCGTCGCGTCCAATTTGGCGGCTTGCGACTGGGCTACCTTGAGCTTACAGGATATGGTCAGGACTTGGCTCATAAGTTCATTGTACTTCATCAAAGCGCATTCCTCCCGACACCGACCCTACGGGTACAGTGCGGGGCTCCTGCGATTTCTAGCTGATCCCCGGGTGCTATGCCATCCAGCCAAGGGCGGGGATCCCAAGAAGTCCAGCATGCTTTCGTCCCATGTTGACCGGCCCAACCCCACCTCGGCGGCACCTGAACCCGCAACTGCAGCAGCAGGCAGGGCAGTAGAGACGGGAGACAAAGGCATTCCGAAGCTATGATGAACAGGGATGGCTCTGAGTTTCTGCCTACATCTTTAACTGGGTCTGTTTTCAGGCTGTGCTGACTGCTTCTTCTGCCGGTTCTGCGGTTGATGCCATTGCTCCTTTTGCTCCCCAAGTCTGGAGCTGGCGCGGACATGCCATTCGCTATGTGGTGCAGGGATCCGGATCCCCGCTGGTCTTGGTGCATGGATTTGGGGCTTCCATCGGCCATTGGCGGCACAACATCCCCGTGCTGGCTGCGGCAGGATACCGGGTCTATGCCCTGGATTTGCTGGGGTTTGGCGGCTCGGCCAAGCCTGTTCTCCCCTACACCTTGGATCTGTGGGCGGAGTTGCTGGTGGATTTTTGGCAGCAGCACATTCAGCAGCCTGCTGTATTTATCGGCAATTCCATCGGTGCCTTGCTCAGCTTGATGATGGCTGCCCGGCATCCCCAGTTAACAGCAGGGGCGGTGCTGCTCAACTGCGCCGGGGGATTGAACCATCGCTCCCATGAGCTCAACCCGATGTTTCGCCTTTTCATGGGTGTTTTCACCGCTCTGGCGGCTTCTCCGGTGACGGGGCCATTTTTGTTTGATCGGGTGCGGCAGCGGCAGCGTATCCGCGCAACTCTCAAGCAGGTGTACCGTAACCCCGCCGCCATTACCGATGAGCTGGTGGAGATTCTGTATGCCCCTTCCTGTGATGTGGGCGCTCAGCAGGTGTTTGCCTCGATTCTTACCGCTCCCCCCGGCCCGACTCCCGAAGCCCTATTGCCTCAGGTGCGCTGCCCGCTGTTGGTGCTCTGGGGAGAAGGGGATCCCTGGACGCCCATTCAACGGGGTCGCGGCTTTCAAAACCACGTGAAAGGGATCGACTACCAGTTCTTGCCCATTCCCAATACAGGCCATTGCCCCCACGACGAGCGCCCAGAGGTGGTCAACCCTCTGATTTTGAGCTGGCTGCCCAGAGCCTTTGCGGCAGTCTAGCCTTTTTTAGAGGTTCCTTTGCCGGAGAGGCCCAACCAACCTCGGATTTTGGCCATCCAGACTTGAAGGGGTGAAGGCTGGGGACGGATCGCCACCTGGATCGGCTCGTCCTGAAAGTCCTTGTCCTTGAGGCGAAACCCAAACTCCAGGTCATCTTTCACCTTGCCGAGACGGGGAAACAGCCTGACGGCTGCTTTTTTGAGTTCTTCCTCATTTTGGAAAATGGCCTGGTGAATGGCGCTGGAACGCCCCACTGCTAGGGATCCCACCGGCAGCCAAGGGTTGGGCTGGCCAGGCGCGGGCTGGCGACGGCGGGCAAAGATGTTGAACTCCGGCATCCCCTTGGCTTTCAGCTCGTCGTACCGTTTGGCGGCTTCCTTGCGCTTGGCAGTGTTGGAGCTGGCCGGTTTTTTCTCAGGCTTGGATTTGCGGAAACCCTTAGACTGACTCATACTTGGGCTGACGAGAGGGGGGATTTTTGCAGCTTAGCGCAGATCGGATCCCCTTCTCTGCTGGGGATCCCTTGTCCTCATTGTTCGTAGCCGGCGTGCTATACTTGTTGAGCTTCGGCGGGCGGTTAAAGGGGCCTGTCAGTCGGGATGTAGCGCAGCTTGGTAGCGCACTTCGTTCGGGACGAAGGGGTCGCAGGTTCGAATCCTGTCATCCCGATGGCTTTAAAGTTCACTGAGCTCTCAACTTAATCTTGGGGGTTTAATTTTGGGGGTGTAGGTGACGCAGCCAGGCATTGACGTTGACCCGAATTCGCTGCCCAACCTGTAAGAGGCGGTGCAGGTTTTCGGCAGAAATGTCTCGGCAGTCTTCTTGGGGCCAAGCTGGGCAACGCGGGCCAATTTGACGCTCCAGCGCTGTCAGATAGAGCTCTTGCAGGCGATCCAAGTTGATGGGCAGGCGCAGGTCTGCAGCCAATTGCAGCCATTCTTCCAGGTTGTAGAGCTGTTCGCCGAAGGTCTCCGGCTCAAAAGCGTGGGCAAGGTGCCACATCCCCCGCTGTAGGAGCCGATCCAAAACGCGGGCTGCTTCTTCCCGCCGCAACTGGCACCCCAACTGCTCGGCCTCACGCACAATTGCCCGCAATTCCAGCAGATGATCCCGCTTGCCCTCTTCCATTTCCATTGCCCGCAAACTGCTCAACAGGCGTTGGTTGAGGGTAATCTGGGCAGCAGCCAACAACTCTTCCGGGATCGGCAGGCCATCCGCTCGGAAGGCCATCAAGACTCCGTAATTGTCCAGGTAGGTTTGGCGGTAGAGCTGGCCTAGGCGGTCTAGGGTATCTTGGGTGAGCCAGCGCATCATCTGCTGCCGATCTTCGTCGTTCAGGGTGTTGAGGTCGAAGGTCTCTGGCCCAAACAGCTCTTGCAGAGTCAGGATCATCTGTACCCGGCTGTGGGATCCGGCCAGTAGGCGCACTTTTATCTGCTCATAGAGGCGCCGCCCGGCAAATGGCTTGACCCCACATTGAAAGTCCCAACCGCCGAGATGGAGCATGGCGTAGATCAGGTCGTGCTCTTCGCGGGTGGTGGGAAAGGTGAGTTTCACCCGCCCGATGGCCAGCGTCGATCCCCCTATCCTCAGGCGCTCTTGATCCACCTGATCCAGCACATATCCTTGGGAACGGGGGATCCCGTTAAACAGGGAAAACATGGCGTGCTGAGCCACCAGCCGTTGCGGGCTGATCAAGCTGGGGCGCACCAAGGCGCAATAGACCCCCTTGCCGTCTCTGTAGAGGTCGAGGTTGCTGGGGGCCTTGCTCAGGCGCTGCAAAAACTCCTCTTCTAGGTTGACATCCGCCACTGCTGCTGCCAACTGGATAGCCCGTGCCGCGTAACGCAGGATCTGCACCCCTTCAGGACGGGATAGCTCCTCGAAAAACCAGCCACAACTGGTGAACATCAACTGGCTGTAGCGCTGCATCTCCAACAGGCGCAGCACTTGCACCCGATCTTCGGCGGTGAGGCGGTGGCTTTGGTGCTCCTGCAAAAAGGCATCACAGCGCTCCCGATCCAAAATCACCTCGATGTAACGATCCCGCGCCAGCCAGGGATCCCGCAGGTAGGCTCTGGCTTCTGTCTCGTAGATCTCGGCCAGCTGATCCCGCAGCCAGTTGAGGGCCTCCCGCAGCGGTTGCCGCCAGCGTTGGTGCCACCCTCCCACCGCTCCGCAGCCACAGTCTCGCGACCACCGTCCTACCCCGTGGGCGCAGCTCCAGGCGGTGACCGGTTTCAGTTGCACCTCCCAAGTGGGGGGATGTTGGCTGAGAAAATGGCTGTAGTTGCCCACCTGCCAGCCCCGGCGGGGAAATTCCTCGCAAAAGGCATAGGCCAGCGTGCGTTCTACACCCCGCTTGTGGTGGCCAAAAGTCTCTCCATCGGTGGCACAGTTGATCAGATAGGCTTCCCCCTCTTTGTCCGAGCGCAGAGCGGAACGGATCCGCTCCGCCAGCGAATAAGTACTGTAAACGATATCCCCAAAGCCCAAGTCACGGGAAATGGGGCCATCGAAAAAGAAAATATCCAAGTACCCCTCCCGATCGGGGGTAAAGCAGCGGTAGGGCCGACGGGGATCGATCTGGCCTTGGCTAACTTCGATCCACTCCGTTTGTCCCAAGGGGCGAATGCGCTGCGCTTGGCTGGGGGCCAAAATGACGAAGCGGATCCCACATTCGACCAAGGCCGTGACCGTTGCTGCATCAATGGCGGTTTCGGCCAGCCACATGCCCTGGGGATGGCGCCCAAAGCGGTGTTGAAAATCGGCAATTCCCCAGCGGATCTGGGTGTACTTGTCTCGCTCGTTGGCCAGGGGCAGGATGACGTGGTTGTAGACTTGGGCGATGGCATTGCCATGACCCTCCAGCCGCTCAGCGCTGAGACGGTCGCCGGCCAAAATGCGTTGGTAAACTTCAATGTCATGCTCCTCTAGCCAAGAGAGGAGAGTAGGGCCGAAGTTAAAGCTCAAGAATTCATAGTTGTTGACAATGCGCACCACCCGTCCTTGGTCGTCCAGAACGCGGGCAAAGGCGTTGGGGCGGTAACATTCCGCCCAAATGCGTTCGTTCCAGTCGTGAAAGGGGCTGGCGCTCGGCTGTCGCTGAATGCGGTTGAGGCAGGGATCCTCTCGGGGCGGCTGATAGAAATGGCCGTGCAACACCACGTACGGCCGCGCAGAGGAAAGCTCAGCAGCACCTGCCGGAGAAGGAGCCGCTTGCATCGGCGGGTCGGAGACCAAATCGCTGTGCCCTGACTGTGCCGCTGGCCTATCGGAATTTTTGGAGCCACTCGGCATCATGAGATTACACTCCTTTTAGAGGCCTCCAACTGGGTTACAGGGGAAGGCAATGTTAACTTAAGTTCATATCCATACGTTACAGCGATCCCCGATCTGCAACGGTGAATGTAAAAGATTCAGTTGGAAATTTGACAGGGAACAAACATCGGTCAGTAATCTTTGCGTTTTCCTCACAACAGAAGGGATCCCGGGACTTAGCGGGTGGGGGCCGATCTGCCGGTGGCCATTTCCCACGCCGAACAACCCGTTTGAGGTCAGGCCCCCATTGGAATCCCGGTGGATCCCCAGCTCGAACTCACATTCCGGTCCAGTGCCACCAGGCCCAGCCCAGCCCCACCAGCAGCGCCGTTACCCCGTAGAAGGATCCCACCACCTGCACCTCCGACCAGCCCCCCAGCTCCAGATGGTGGTGCAAGGGCGACATGCGCAACAGCCGTTGGCCTGTGCCGGTTTTGCGTTTGGTGTATTGGAAGTAGCCCACCTGCAGCATCACCGACAGCGCCTCGGCCACCAGCACGCCCCCCATCAGGGCCAAGGCCCAGAGCTGATCCCCCAGCAGCGCCAACCCGGCCAGAGCGCCCCCCAACCCCAGGGATCCGGTATCGCCCATGAACAGCCGCGCCCGGTGGTGGTTGTGAACCAGGAACCCCAAGCAGGCACCGCTCAGTGTGAAAGCCAACACCGATAGCTCTGGATCCCTGTGAAGGAGCCCCAGCCCAATCAGCAGGATGGCCACCACCCCTGCCGCCAAGCCGTCCATACCATCGGTGAGGTTTACGGCATTATTGGTGCCCACCAACACAAACAGGGCCAAGGGCCAGAACAGCCAGCCCAGAGAGAGGGTGCCTATCCCCGGCAAGGTCAGACTGGTCGGGATCCCCTGCCAGGCCAGGTAGACACAAAACCCAAGGGCAACTCCCACCTGGAGCAACAGCTTGTGTTGGGGAGACAACCCCTTGTTGGATTGCTGTCGGATCACCAGCCAATCGTCCAGCCAGCCGACAAAGCTGTAGGCCAGCGTGAGCAGCGCGACGGCCAGCCAATGGGGATCCCAGCCGCTCCAGATCCCGGCCACCAGTAGCCCCACGGGCAAAAAGCTGATCCCGCCCATGGTGGGTGTGCCTGCTTTTTTCTGGTGGGATTGGGGCCCCTCCTGGCGGATCACTTGCCCCGCCTTCCAGCGCCGCAACCCAGGGATGAGCAGGGATCCCAGCAGGGCCGAACCCAACGCGCTCAATCCAAAAGGAACGACCACCTGGGGGCGGATCCCGATCACAAGGGCCGAGAGGGCTAAACCCAGCCCCAGCGAGAGCGCCATCCCGCCCCACTCTGTTTCTTCCACCTCCAGATCGGGAAGGGTATCCGCATCCACCCTTTCTGAACCCCTCACACTCTCAACCTCCAAACCCTCAAAAACTCTATCCTGCCAGAGCTCAGAGGCGAAAGTTAGTTGAGTGGGGATCCCTTCAATAGGGCCACTTCCAGTTGCGCACCTCCGGCAGATCTTCCCCGTGTTTGCAGATGTACTGCTTGTGCTCCACCAGCTTGTCCCGGATAAGCTGCTGGACGTGATCCCGCCGGTACTTGAAGCGATCCACCCGCTCCAAGACGTCGTTGGCCAAGTTAAAGCGATCCACCTGGTTGAGAACGCACATGTCGAAGGGGGTGGTGGTGGTGCCTTCCTCCTTGTAGCCGCGCACGTGCAGGTTGTGGTGGTTGGGACGGCGGTAGGTGAGGCGGTGGATGAGCCAAGGATAGCCGTGGAAGGCAAACACGATGGGCTTGTCGGGGGTGAAGATACTGACAAACTCCTTGTCGCTAATGCCGTGGGGGTGTTCGCTGGGCGGCTGCAGCTTCATTAGGTTCACCACGTTCACCACCCGGATCTTGATCTCCGGCAGGTGCTGCCGCAAAAAGTCCACCGCCGCCAGGGTTTCCATCGTCGGCACATCGCCACAGCAGGCCATCACCACATCCGGCTCTGAACCCTGATCGTTGCTGGCCCATTCCCAGATTCCCAAGCCCTGGGTGCAGTGTTTGATGGCCGCATCCATGTCCAGGTACTGCAGGGCCGGCTGTTTGCCTGCCACGATCACGTTCACGTAGTGGCGACTGCGCAGACAGTGGTCGGCCACCGAGAGCAAAGTATTGGTATCCGGGGGCAGGTAGACGCGGATGATTTCGGCCTTTTTGTTGACCACGTGATCCAAAAAGCCGGGATCCTGGTGGCTGAAGCCGTTGTGATCCTGCCGCCACACATGGGAAGTCAGCAGGTAGTTGAGGGAAGGAATGGGCCGCCGCCAAGGAATGTGCCGGGTGGTTTTCAACCATTTGGCGTGTTGGTTGAACATCGAGTCCACCAGGTGGATGAAGGCTTCGTAACAGGAAAAGAACCCGTGTCGCCCGGTCAACAGGTAGCCTTCTAGCCAGCCCTGACAGACGTGCTCGCTGAGGATCTCCATCACCCGTCCATCTGGGGAGAGGTGCTCGTCGCAATCGTAGATGGGAGCTACCCAGGTGCGGTCGCTGGCCTCAAACACAGCATCCAAGCGGTTGGAAGCGGTTTCATCGGGGCCAAAGAGGCGGAAGTTGTGGGGGTTGAGCTTCATCACATCCCGCAGAAATTGCCCCAGCACTCGGGTGGCTTCGGCTTCGGTGGTGCCGGGGCGGGGGACAGGCACGGCGTAGCGACGGAAATCCGGCATTTTCAGCTCCCGCGTCAGCAGGCCGCCGTTGGCGTGGGGCAAAGCCCCCATGCGTTTTTCCCCTTTGGGGGCCAGCTCTTGCAGCTCCGGCAGCAGACGGCCATTTTCATCGAAGAGTTCTTCCGGCTTGTAGCTGCGCATCCAGTCCTCCAGAGCCTTGAGGTGCTCCGGTTTTTTGGCCAGATCCGCCAGGGGCACTTGGTGGGAGCGCCAGAAATCTTCCACCTTTTTGCCGTCCACCTCTTTGGGGCCGGTCCAGCCTTTGGGGGTGCGCAGGATGATCATCGGCCATTGGGGACGAGTGGGATCCCCTTTGCTGCGGGCATGCTGCTGGATTTCTTGGATCTCGTGGATCACCGTGTCCAAAGTGGCGGCCATCAACTGGTGCATCTCTGCCGGCTCGCAGCCTTCTACGAAGTAGGGCTTGTAGCCGTAGCCCACAAACAGGCTTTGCAGCTCGTCACGGCTGAGGCGGGCCAAAACGGTGGGATTGGCGATCTTGTAGCCGTTCAGGTGCAGAATCGGCAGCACTGCTCCGTCGTGGATGGGGTTGAGGAACTTGTTGGAATGCCAGGAAGCGGCCAAGGGGCCGGTTTCCGCTTCTCCATCCCCCACCACACAGGCCACCAGCAGATCGGGGTTATCAAAGGCAGCCCCAAAGGCGTGGGCCAGGGCATAGCCCAGTTCTCCCCCCTCGTGGATGGAGCCAGGGGTTTCCGGAGCCACGTGGCTGGGCACGCCGCCGGGGAAGGAGAATTGCTTGAAGAGCTTGCGCATGCCTTCGGCGTCTTGGCCGATGTTGGGATACACCTCGCTGTAGGTGCCTTCCAAGTAGGTGTTGGCCACCAGAGCAGGGCCACCGTGGCCGGGGCCGGTGATGTAGAGGATGTTGAGGTTTTCCCGTTTGATGATGCGGTTGAGATGCACGTAGATGAAGTTCAACCCGGGTGTGGTGCCCCAGTGCCCCAGCAGGCGTGGCTTCACATGTTCCAGTTTTAGGGGTTCTCGCAGCAGCGGGTTGTCCATCAAATAGATTTGCCCGACCGACAGATAGTTGGCGGCCCGCCAGTAGGCATCCATTTTGCGAAGCTCGTCGGCGGTGAGCGGTTTTGTCGAGAGCTGTTCTGCCAGAACCATAGCTGTACCCCATAGGTATCTCTACTCCTATGGTGATCCGGGTTTGCCCAATTGCCGGGGGATCTTGGGATTCCTTTGGATTTGGCTCATTGGGTGAGCGGTAGGCACCTGTTACCACCACCAGGGCTTGATCGGGGTGCCGTCGGGAAAGATCAGGCCGGCAATCCGGGATCCGCTGTGCTTTAACCCTTCGATCTGAGCTCCTTCCAGGTTGGCTTGGGTTAGGTTGGCCCCGCTGACATCGGCCCGCCGCAGGTTAGCCCCCTGAAACTGGGCCTGACGCAGCTCGGCGCCGCTGAGATTGGCCCCTTCCAGGTCGGCATTTTGCAAGTTGGCCCCCCGCAAGTCCGCTCGCTGTAGGTTGGCTCCCCCCAAGTCCGCTCCCTCTAGGTTGGATCCGCGCAGATCGGCCCGGTTCAGATCCGCTCCCCTCAGCCGGATCTGACAGAGCACCAGTTCCCGCAGATCGGCTTTGCTCAGGTCTTGGCCGGAGAAATCCTGTCCCTGTCCCCCCCAGTTCTGCAACTGCCAGATGTGGCGCACCCGTTCTTCCAGGTGGGTCTCTTCCGAAAGCCGGGATCCCCGCAGGCTGGTGCCGCTGACCTTGGCCCCTCTGAGGTCGGATCCCCGCAGATCGGCTCCTTCGAGGACGGCGCCGCTTAGCTTGGCCTCTTGCAAATTGGCCTGGCGCAGATCCGCCCGGCGCAGGTGGGCGCCGTTGAAGTTGCAAAGGCGCAGGTTGGCCTTTCTCAAATTGGCTTCGTAGAGGTTAACGCCCCCTAGCCGCGCCTCTTGCAGATCCACTCCCTCCAGGTCGGCGTAGGCAAAGTTCCGCTCCCCACGCCGATAGGCCACGATCACCCCTTGCGCTCCCCCCACCGGGCGAAAGGGGCTGTAGGTGCAACAGGCCTGTTCTGCCTCCGGCTGGCCAAGCTGAGACAACAGCCGCCAAGCTTCCAGCCGCACCGCCCAAGAGCTGTTGCCGGCGAGGGCTGCAATGAGTTCGGCCAGGCCCGCCGACCCGTACTGCAGCAACTGGGATAGCGTGGCTAAGCGCACGGCTTCATCGCTATGGGCGAGTCGTCTCCGCGCCCCCTCGATACCTCCCAACACCAAGGCGTGGGCAGGGGCGCTCCCGGTTGCCATTTGCCCCCCCAACACCAGATCCCAAGGTTGGGGCCGGGATCCCTGGCCAGTTCTGACAGCCGGCTGAGGCTTACCTACCATGGGCAGATCCCGATGAACCTGGCTTATAGCCAACGCCCCACCACCACGCGGATGGTGCCATCCTCCAGCACTTCTTCGGCCTCGATGGTATAGCCCTGCTCACGGGCTGAGCGCAGCAAACTTTTGTGGGCGTAGCGCTGCAAAATCGGCTCCAGGAAGGTCTTGGGATCGATGCCCGCCCCCCACAGATCGGCCACCAGCTCGTAGTGATCCCCGTTGCGACGAAACCCGATGTCGAAGCCATTCTTTTGCCGGATCACCAGATCGGCGCGGGTGCGGTTCCAGAGATAGCCCCGCAGGCTGGCATTCCGCTGCACAGCGTAGCCCAATTCCTTCAGAGTCTCTTCCAGGAGATCGGCGTCTTTGATTTGCACTTGCAGGGTGGTGAAGTGAGACATGGCCCTTCCAATCCTTTGACCGATGGAGACCGGATCCTCACTATAAAGCGCCCTTGGGGTGGTGGAAGAAATGTAAACCATCCTGCGGTGGGTCGAGCGAGCGGAACGCAGCTCCCCCTTTCTCCCGCAGGAGTGCAACACACCTGGGCCTGGAGGGTCGCTGGGCTGGCCTGACCTGCCTTCTTATGTAGGCGCGCGCTGCGGCATTCGCGATAGCGGTACGGAGCACCAAGGCTGAGGCATCCGCGCCTGGCGTGTTCGGTAACACAGAAATCTTGGATCTACATCTAGCGTCTAAAGTCAAGAATTGACGATAGTCTCCACTATGTTTGGAGGCAGCAGCAAAAATCTGTCCCACAGGGATCTGTTCTCGTCTGTCTCCGGCTGGAATTGCCGGCGATGAGGTACCAAACCAGCCCCAAGCCGTTCCAAAAACCCGCCGATGACCCTTGCTGTGCCTTGCCAAGTAAGCTTTTCCGATGGCTCTGCGAACAAAAATACTCATCTCTAGTCCCACAAATTGGATGAAAAAATTGCTTTTTTGTCTCTTGAAGATCTGATTTGGTACCAAAAACTGGTCAAGCAAGTGGAATAATTTTTTCAATCTATCTAGAACTTAAGATTGAGTTTATAAAATAGTTGATCTCTTCCCTCCTACTTAAGGTAGAGTTACTACTCAATAAAAAAGGACTTAAAGCACTGCCGGTAGTGTCTAGTGAAGCAGCCTCAATAAATTTAGTGAGTCAAACACCGAGTTCTGGATCAGATTTTTCGAAGTCAAAGCCTTTACGAAAAGGCTTTTGTGCTGGTATGAATAAGGTGCTGTTTGCAGAAAGGTCAGCTTCGTGTGTAGGAAGAGGGCCCGATGCAGCAGGAGAAGTAGAGATTCTGACAGGACATGAATTTATGGTGTGGGGTTTGATATGTCAGAAAGTCTTGACTTGCAAGATGCGGTGGGGCGTTTCTTAAAGACGATTGGCCGCTACTCGTTGCTCACCGCTGAAGAAGAGCTCCGCCTGGCTCACCAGGTGCAGCGGATGGTGACGCTCTTGGAGCAACGGCAGCCCCATGAGTCTGTGGAAGGTTGGAGCCAGCGGCTGGGGATCCCTTTAGCAGAGCTGCAGCAGATCCTGCGGCAGGGGGAAGCAGCCAAGAAACGAATGGTGGAGTGTAACCTCCGCTTGGTGGTGTCGATTGCCAAGCGCTATCGCAATCGAGGCTTGCCGTTTCTGGATCTGATTCAGGAAGGCACCATCGGCCTCACCCGCGCCGTGGAAAAGTTCGATCCCACCCGTGGCTACAAGTTCTCCACCTATGCCACTTGGTGGATCCGGCAAAGCGTGAACCGGGGCATCCAAAACAAGGGGCGGATGATCCGTCTGCCGGCCCACATGTACGAAAAGGTCTCCCAGGTGAAGCGGCGCTACCGCGAGTTATCTGCCGAAAGGGGATCCCGTCCCCAAGCGGAAGAAGTTTTTGATTCTCTGGATATTGGCGATAACTACCGGGAGCTGATCACCCGCCACATGGCAGAGATGCGGTCTTTGAATGTGGGGGTAGGGGATGAAGACGGCACCGAGCTGCAGCACTTCATCCCAGATGAAGACAACGACCCTGTTGAACACCTAACCCAGCTTGCCCGTCGAGAGGAAGTCCGCGCGCTGGTGGGCCAACTGAGTGAACGAGAACGACAGGTGATCGTGGCTCGCTATGGGCTGGATGGATCGAGGGGCCTAACGCTGCGGGAAATTGGGGAGCACATCGGCCTTTCGCGAGAGCGAGTCCGACAAATTGAGCGGCGGGCCTTGCGGAAATTGCGGCGGCTGCAACAGGAATACTCCACGCCCAAAGCTGCCAAACCCTGGGTTAACGGGAACCTGTAACCGTTTGCGTCAGCGGTGCGCAGCACTGTAGAAAGGTTTTTTCACCACTTCGGCAGGCTGGCGCTGCCCCCGAATTTCAATTTCCAGCCGGGATCCCACCTTGGCCCAAGCCGGAGCGACATAGCCCAAGCCGATGCCGTAGCCCAAACTGGGAGAATGGGTGCCGCTGGTTACCCGTCCGATCGGCTCAGGGGAGTTGGGAGCGTAGATGGCATAGCCGCTGCGGGGGATGGCCGGATGCAGCATGCGAAACCCCACCAGGTGGCGAGGGATCCCTTGCTGCCGTTGGCTTTCGATGGCGGGCTTGCCGATGTAGTCCCCTGGGTTGTTCACCAACCAGCCCAAGCCGGCTTCTAAGGGAGTGGTGCTCTCGTCCATGTCCTGCCCGTAGAGATGGAGCGCGGCCTCCAGACGTAGGGTATCGCGGCAGCCCAGCCCACAGGGTTGCACGCCGGCCTGGATCAGTTGCTCCCAAAGGCGGATGCCGTCTTCGGGGCTGAGCATAACTTCAAAGCCATCTTCTCCGGTGTAGCCGGTGCGGGCCACAAAGATAGTCTCTCCCGAGGTTCCCGCTGCTGTGGCAAACCGACCGTGCTGAAACCGGCGCAAAGCCTTCAGGGATCCCTCTAAAAAGGGCTGGAGAACCTCCTCGGCTGCCGGCCCCTGCACCGCCAACAAGACCCGAGTGTCGGAGTGATCCTGAAGGTTGACTCCGGGGATCCCTTGGAAGTGGTGGTTGAGCCAATCCCAATCCTTCTGCCGGGTAGCTGCATTGACGATCACGCTCCAGTGCTCCAGCTCACCCTCCGGTGGATGCCGGTAGAAGATGACATCATCCAAAATGCCCCCCAGCGGATTGAGCAGGACGGTGTAGCGACCGGATCCCACAGGAACAGCGCTCAGATCGCTGGGAACCAGACGGCTGAGGTGGGATCCCAGCTCCGGCCCCCAGAGGGTGAACTTGCCCATGTGGGAAATGTCGAATGTCCCCACCCTCTCCCGCACTGCCCGATGTTCTGCTATCACTCCCCGATACTGCAGCGGCATTTCCCAGCCGGCAAAAGAGACAAATCGCGCCCCCAAAGCTTGATGAAGGGGGAACAAGGGGGTGCGCTGCAGCGGGGTTGAACTCATCAGGGATCCCTTTGGCGTCCAGCGTAACGACCAGAATAAACTCACCGTCGCGCATTTTGGGGATCCTGTCCATCGACGACGGTGGGAGCTGGTACCCTGGGTCTTCTCCACACCCTGAGCTGCGTTGGCAACCTGTAGGGATCCCTGCGGTTTTACCGAAAAAACGCCGTAAAGCCCTGCCCTTGAGGGCAGGGATGTAAGGCGCAGACCGTTTTATCCCTTCAGGAACGCTGTTCGCGGTAGCGGTGCGTAGCACTTTAAAATAGCAATATGTTGGTCAGAGAAGCCAAGCTGCTCAACGGCACAGCAGAGCAGTACCAAGCTCTGGATGAAGCCATTCGCACTGCGCAGTTTGTGCAAAACAAGTGTCTGCGGTACTGGATGGATAACCGGGGCGCGACCAAAGCGGTTCTGTATTCCCTCTGCAAGGACTTGGCCAAAGAGTTCCCCTTCGCCCGCCAGCTCAATTCTGCCGCCCGTCAAGCTAGTGCCGAAAGAGCTTGGTCTGCCCTCTCCAACTTCTACCGCCGTTGCAAGAACAAAGAGCCAAGGAAAGGCTATCCGCAGTTCAAGAAGAACTGTCGGTCGGTCGAGTACAAGCTGTCCGGCTGGAAGCTGTCTCCTGACGGCATGTCCATCACGTTCACCGACGGCTTCAACGCAGGAACATTTGCCTTGTACTGCAATGGTGAGGCAAGACACCATATCCTAAACTCCAAAATCAATCGGGTGCGGGTGATACGCAGGGCAGATGGGTACTATGCCCAGTTCTGCTTGGATGTGGAGCGCAAGGAGCAGGGAGAATACACAGGCAATGTTATTGGCATTGACTTGGGCTGGAAGGCTTTCTACACCGACCAGAACGGCAACTCTGTAGAGTGTCCAAAGTTTCTCAGACGCAGCGAAAGGAGGTTAAAGCAGCACCAGCGCAGATTAAGTCAGTATCGGGAGGAATACACAACTTCACTTGCCTTGTGATATAATAATAATACTGCGGACACCAGGAACGGTTGTTTAAGGCACTGGTAACGGTCGATTGGGGGTGTCGTAAACCATCCCAGAGGTCCGTGGTTAGTTTACTAACTGCAGGGCTACTAAAAGCCTACTCTGTACCGCGAAGCAGTCAGGGTCGGGTAGTTTACTTGGCGGATCCCCCTACAGTCAACTGGCCCAGCACGTTGATATCAAAGGTGAAATTAATTGTCACCGAGTTGCCCTCATAAGCCTCAGGCAGGGGCAGGAAGGGAGCTGCCCTCTGGATAGCCGTCAGCGCCGCATCGTCTGTTTGTTGGCTGCCGGACGTGCGCCCCAGGCGAATGCTCTGCAGATCGCCAGCTCGACCCACTGTAAAGATCACCACTGTGCGGCGCGAGGTACCGGTCTGCCCAGGGATCCAATTTTGCTCCACTTTCCGCTGCAAAGCGGCCAGCCAGGGGCCCCAATCCACATCGGCCCGCGCTGCCACACTGGGGGGATTGGGAGCGGATTGGGTGGGGTTGGCCAATCCACTGGCTCCACTGCCCTGGATCCCGGCTCCATTGCTGGGAGCAGAAGCACTGACCGGAGGTCCCAACTGGGAAGAATCAGAGGGCCGCTGGGCGGGAAGAACCTCTGTCACCGGTTGCGGAGCGGGCGGAACGGGAGCCAATTGGCTGGGATCCGAAACCCGCTCGCTTGGCTGTATGGGCAAGGGCTCCGCAGTTGGCGGGGGAGTGGGCCTTGGGGAGGGAGCAGCCGCCACAGGCGGTGGAGTTTGGGTCGGAGTAGGTCTGGGGACAGGCGTGGGAGGGGGCGGTGCCGCAGTCGGGGTCGCGGTGGGCTGAGGGGGAGCGGGGGTTGGGGTAGGCGTGGGCTTGGGTGGAGGGGTTGGAGTTGGGGTTGCCAGGGCAACTGCAGCCGGGGCAGGTGGTGGTGGAACAGGGGCAGGCGGTGGCGGTGGTTGGGGTCTTGGCGGCGGCGGCGGAGGGGCCTCCTGGGGAGGGGCGGCCTGAGATTGAGGTGGACTGCCTTGAGACGGAGGGGCTTCTACCCGCTCACCCCCATCGCGGGAATCAACTTCTGAAACCAGATCTGCTTCCTCTGGGGGCTGCAGATCTTCTGGATCCAGAAGGATAAACTCAATGGCTTCTTGTTCTGGCTCGCGAGTGAGCCAAAGCCGCCCCAAGTGGAGCAATCCCAGCAGCACCAGCACGTGCAGCAGCAGCGACAGCGCCACCATCCAAAAAAAGTTGCGAGATTCATCCTCGCGGCGGCGCTGCTCAATCCAGATGCTGGTCATAGCCAAGATTGCCCTTTCCTTTCTTCAACGCTCTCAACACACCGAGTTGTCTGTTGCAGACTGGGCCACGGGGGTAACACCCCAGCTAGTGTTATAGCATCCGAGCAGTTGGCACTCCTGCGCAAAGGCGTATAGTCTATCTCGGGCTCGGGAAGGGATCCCACCTTGCAGCAGCTCTAAGATCGCCTACCTTGAAAAGAGCGGGGATCCCATTAGCCGGGGAAAAGCCCCACAGCTCGGGGTGCTGGCTCTGATGTTGGCTGGTGGGGCACTTTTGGTGGCTTTTTAGGAGCGACGTTATGGAACCCATCCGCTTTCATCTGGCCTTTCCAGTTGCCGATATTGCCTTGGCCAAGGCCTACTACGGCGATGGCTTGGGCTGTGAGATCGGTCGAGAAACCTCTGCTGCCGTTATTTTTAACCTGTACGGCCATCAACTGGTGGCACACCTCACCCACGAAGAGCTGACGCCCCAGCGGGGCATCTACCCTCGTCATTTTGGCCTGATCTTCCCTACCCAAGGGGATTGGCAGGCGCTGGCCGACCGTGCCTTGGCGCGGGCCTTGCCCTTTTATCAAGAGCCGCGCTGGCGCTTTGTTGGCACCCCCTTGGAGCATGGCACCTTCTTTTTGCAGGATCCCTTCTACAACCTGCTGGAGTTTAAGTACTACCGCCACGCTTCCGCCATTTTTGGGGAGCGGGAGTTGGCCTTGGTCGGGGACAGTGCTTCCCACCGCTCGCGCGAACGATCCCCGGCCCGCTCAAGTGGCATGTAGTGCAAACAGGAGGAACCTTTGGCCACTCAACCCCTGCGTTCTGGCCCTGCGCGCGGCCCTATCTGGCAGATGGATTTCAACGCCGTCCCCCTGCGGGATGAGCAGAACCGAAGGGTTTGGGAGCTGTTGGTATGCGATCCCACCGGCCGGTTTCGCCAAGCGCAGTATTGCAGTAACCAAGAGGTGAATAGCACCTGGGTGGCACGACAGTTGCGGAGCTACCTCGAAGCGGCTCCCCAGCCTCCCTCGGCCATTCGTGTGTTTCGAGCCCGCATGAGTTCCATCCTGCAACGGGCCTGCGATGCGGTTGGGATCCCGATGCTGCCCAGTCGTCGCGTTTACACCCTCAAAGCTTGGATGCGAGAACGGGCAGAGCAGGTTTACCCTCAAGAGACTCAGTTTACCTACAGCCCCGAACCTCCTGTGGATCCGGATCCGCCGGATCCCATCCGTCTGCCGGACAAGTTGCAGGGAGAACGCTGGGCCTTCGTGACCTTGCGAGCTGAGGATCTGCGGGAAGCCGACGCCTGGCCGATAGAATTTGGCGAGCTTTTTCCGGTTGCCTGGGACACTTTGACGCCCGACACATTGGCACCAGTGGTGCGGAGCACCCTCATTCCCGGCTTGGTGATTACCTCGCAGCGGGCTTTGCCGATGGCAGCCTGGATGAGCGGTATGGAACCCGCCTACTTGAGTGTGGCAGACGGACGGCTACTGCTCGAGGCGGGCCTCAACGATTGTTATCTGTTTGCACAATTGAGAGATGAAACACTGCGAACAGAGGCAGAAGTCTTTGCCCAGCGCCAGCAGCAGGCCCAGGGGCTCCACTTTCTTGCCATTCAAACCGATCTCAGGGCCCAGTCTTTCGCCGGCTTCTGGCTGATGCAACATCCGCTGTAAGTAGCAGCCGTTACAGCCTGTTTGTAAATTACAGTCATTTCAAACTAGATTGAGACACTCCCCAAACGCTCCGCGCCGCTGCCGCGACCACCCCCAGCTCCTCTCCCAGAGGGAGAGGGGAGTTAGAGACCAATGCGACAGAAATGTTTCATTACCTGTTTAAAAAATGACTACACTACTTGAAATGACTGCGTTTTCGATTCAAACTAGGGCCCTGCATCCGCACCCAAAACCTTGAATGCGCAGGGCCAGAAGGCTTTTCAAGGACTCCGTCCCGCTGGCGCGATCAGTGGCCCAGGCGTCTCACCCTAACCTGAAACGACGCTATTCGCCAAAGAGAGAAGGGATCCTCACTAGGAAAACACAGCCTCCAGCGCCTGCAAGGTCTTTTTCACCTTGGCCTGGGCTGCCTCCACCTCGGGTTGGTCATAGGCTTTGGCGGCAAAGTCTAGTTGTTCTAAGCTGCGGCCCATCTCCTTAGCCAGGCGCAGCACTTCCCGCTTTTGTTTATCTGGCAGGGTAGCCGCCAGGCCGGTCAAGGTCTTACGAGTGAGTCCCATCGGCCCGTGGATGTAGGAGCGGATCTCCAACCAGTCCTCCGCCTCCACCAGGCTTTGCAGCCGCTCTACCTGTTGCTCCAGTTGTTGCAGCTCTCGGGGCAGGCCAGCAGCCGCTTGCACAGAAAGGGATCCCAGCCACAGCCCCAATGTCAGGATGGCAACCAGCAACACACTCCGCCAGCGACAGATCATCACATACCTCCCACATGCCTGCAACAGGCTTGACTTCTTGGCCATGATTGCCATCAGCTTTTTGGCAATCATTTGGTAATCAAATGAATAGTTTACCCGCTGGCTGCACCTCAGCCCCTTGGCTGCCTCTCGAAGAGCACAGCAAATCGGTTAGGCTAGGGATGTAAAAGAATGTAAATGGCACTCTCATGCAACGCATCATCCTCATGACCGGCAAGGGTGGAGTCGGCAAAACCTCGATGGCGGCGGCGACCGGCTGGCGTTGTGCCGAGATTGGCCTGAAAACTTTGGTGCTGAGCACAGATCCGGCCCACTCTTTGGCCGATAGCTTCGATCAGCCCTTGGGCCATGAGCCGGTCGAGGTCAAACCTAACCTTTGGGGAGCGGAGTTGGACGCCCTCAACGAACTGGAGCTGAATTGGGGATCCGTCAAAACCTACATTACCCAGGTGTTGCAGGCGCGAGGGCTAGATGGGGTGCAGGCACAGGAGCTGGCGATTTTGCCAGGGATGGATGAGATCTTTGCCCTAGTGCGGGTGAATCGCCATTACGACGAAGGCAAGTTCGATGTGTTGATCATCGACTCGGCCCCTACAGGCACGGCCCTGCGCCTCTTGAGCCTGCCGGATGTTTCTGGCTGGTACATGCGCAGGTTCTACAAACCCCTGCAGGGGCTGGCGCAAATGCTGCGTCCTATTGCCGAGCCGATTGTGAAGGGGCTGACCGGGATCCCGCTGCCCAATGACCAGGTGCTGGATGCCCCCTATGAGTTCTATCAGAAGATTGAGCGGCTGGAGCGCATCCTCACCGATAACCGCATCACCTCCGTGCGGCTGGTCACCAACCCGGAAAAGATGGTGATCAAAGAATCGCTGCGGGCCCACGCCTACCTCAGCCTCTACGGGGTGGCCACCGATTTGGTGATCGCCAACCGCATTTTGCCGGATGGAGTGGTGGATCCCTACTTTGCCGCCTGGAAGGCAGCCCAACAGAAATATCGCCAGGAAATCCACGAAAACTTTGCCCCCCTGCCGGTCTTCGAGATCCCGCTGTACTCCGAGGAGTTGGTGGGATGGGACGCCCTAGCCCGCCTGAAAAAAGACCTCTGGGGGGATCGCAACCCGGCGGACGTGCTCTATGCCGAGCAAACCCTGAATGTGGTAACCGACAACGGCCAGTACCGGCTGGATCTTTACTTGCCCGGGATCCCGAAAGAGCAGGTGGAATTGACCAAAACCGGGGATGAGCTGAACATCCGCATCGGCAACCACCGCCGCAACTTGGTTCTGCCCCAGACTTTAGCGGCCATGACCCCGGCCCGCGCCAAGATGGAAGAAGACTACCTGCGCATTCATTTTGCTGCTTGAGGCTGTAGCTGCTCTTGGTTGCGTCAGTGTTGAACGGCAACGGGGCAGCGTCAGCGCCAGATGGCACAATGAGGGTGTTCCCTACTTCTAAAGATGGATCGCCGAGGATCCCTTCTCAGAAGAGGATGAGATCATGCTGTTGCTTCGTATCTTCCTGGTGGCTCTGCTCATCGCTTTGACAGGTTGGTTTTCCCCTCCCGCCAGCGCCCTGCTCAACGACGACCGTTACGATGGCAACATCTTTGCCCTCTACGGGGCCAATGGCGGCATGATCCCCCCCCGCGTTTCCTTGAAGCAGGCGAAAGAGCAAGGGATCCCGGCCCTCCTCGTGTATTACATCGATGACAGTAGCGATTGCAAAAAATACGCCGCCACCATTGCCAACCTGCAGGTTCGCTACGGGCTGGGGGTCTATTTCATCCCCTATTCCGTCGATTCCCTCCTGCCCGGCGACGAGCGCGGCCAATACTACACCGGACAAGTGCCTCAAACCCTCCTCTTCGACCCAGAGGGAAATATCGTCTATCAATCCGTCGGCAACCGCCCCATCACCGAGGTGGAAAACGCTATTCGCGCCCTCTTCAAGTTGGATCCCGTTCCCCCAGGGCTGATCAAAGCCAAACCCTTCAACGAGATCCAAACCGGATTTGCCGGATCCCGTTCTCCCCAAGCCTACCCCCCCACAAAAGCCCAGCCGTGACGGCCAATCCCGATCCCTTTGATCCTCTCGAGGCTCTGCAGGAAAAACTCCAGAGTCTCCAGGCTCGTCTTGCCGACCTCAGAGAATTGGAGCGCATAGCCCAGCTTTCCCCTGAACAATGGGCCGAAATCCAAGCTGAAGCCAGTCAACTGGAGCAACGCCTGCAGGCTTATGTGCTAGAGGTGTTTAATCCTGTCCCCGCTACCTTTTGGCAGGTGGTACGCTTCGGCGGCCTTGGCCTGCTGCTGGGCATTGCCCTGCAGCGCTGGGTGCTGAGCTAGCCAGCACACCCCTTAAGATAAAAAAGCTCTTGGATCCCGGAGCCCTTGCCCATGCGCATGCGACGCCCTAGACCATTTAGTCTTGACCGCAAGACTTCGCGCTTTCTGCCTCTGCTGGGCCTGCTTTTGGCGCTGCTGACCCTCCTGCCCCGTTGTCTGCTGGTTGTCCAACCCGGCTACGAAGCCGTCATCTTCAACCGCCTCACGGGAGTGGAAATGACTCCCCGCCGCGAGGGGATCCATCTGCTGATTCCGGTGCTGCAGTTCCCCACCCTTTACGATGTGCGCACCCAAACCTACAACATGACCAGCCGAAGTGAAGAGCGCAGCGTCAAAGCCGACGATACCCTCACCGCTCTCACTGCCGATGGGCAACGGGTGGATCTGGATGTTTCGGTGCGCTATCGCCTGGATCCGGATCGGGTTCCCGAAATCCATCGCAATGTAGGCCCCGATTACCTGAACAAAATTATTCGCCCCGCCTCCCAAGCCGTGGTGCGCAATGTTATCGCCCGCTATTCGGCCATTGGCGTTTATTCTGAGCAACGAGCTGAAATCCAAGAACAAATTGCCGCTGAGCTCTCTCGCCTAATGCAGCCAGAAGGGCTGGTGCTGCAGAGCTTGCTCTTGCGCAATGTGGAATTTTCCAAAGAGTTTCAGTCGGCCATCGAAGCCAAACAAATTGCCGAGCAAGAGAAGCAAAGAGAAGTGTTTCGCGTAGAGCAGGCTCAACTCATCAAACAACGAATGATTGTCAAAGCCAGCGGTGAGGCCCAAGCCATCGCCCTCAAAGGGGAAGCGCTGCGCAGCAACCCGAACGTCATCCAGCTCGAGTATGTCCGCAACTTGCCCGACGACATCCAAGCCATCGTCAGCGAGCAAAACACCATCCTCAATCTGGGGGACTTTCTCAACAAGTAATCGATTCGAGAGTCCCAAGTTAGGATTGGATCCATCCAGTTCAGGTGCATCCACTCCAAGCCCGTTCTCAACAGACCATCAGCCCCAGCCCCTCTCCCAGAGAAGTGTTGCTGCTGTGCCCCTTAATTTCTTGATGGGCCGTAATTCTCGGCCTTTGCATTCATTTTGCATTCATAGAGAACCCAGCACTCTCCGGTACTCCGGGGGCCAAATACCGGGCCCGACACTCAACTGGCAAGCTGACGTAGGAGCCTGGGGAGTTGACTGGGGCATCCACTCTCCGGAGCATCTGTATCAGACTAAACAGAAGGAGGCTGCCAGGATATCTAGGCTTTGTACAATTGCTCACAAAGCCCTGGGTTGATGGGAGCATGACTCTAGTCAATAATAAGCTCAACTATACTGAAAATAATGTATAATATGTTCAGTACGGATTACTACCAGTTGATCTTTCTGTTTACTTTCGAGTCTGCCAACATGGTAGCCAAAGCAAAGCAGAAAATTGGTAGTAAGACGACACGGAAACTGCGCTTTGGGTATTCTACTCAAAGCTTTGCGGGATACCGCCATTCTGGTTGGAAACAAACAGAATGCTATCGCTGCATAGTTGAACAGTGATGTTCAGCAGTGTTCAGCGTAAATGTATCAGAAAACCCTTCCCTTTCCCGGAGCAGCTCAGTGTAAAGCCTGATGCTCTTTTTTCTCTGATGGGATTACCGTAGAGGTGTTGCTACTGGGATCCTGCAGTGACCAGCTTTTCCTGTGCCCAACTCGCCAAACTCGAGATGCCCAAGATGCCCGTGACAGTTGGGATCCCTGTCACACCTTCTGCGGATGAGGCGGATGAGACAGAGATCGGTCATCTTTTGATCGTCGATGATCAGCCCAACAGCCGCCTGCTGCTGGGGGATCTGCTGCAGAGCATTGGCTATCGGGTCAGCGAGGCCGAAAGCGGCAATCAAGCCCTGCAAATGTTGAAAACCTTCCAGCCGGATCTGATCTTGCTGGATGTCATGATGCCGGGGTTAGATGGGTTCGAGGTCTGTCGACGCATCAAAGCGAATGACGAGACACGCTTGATCCCGGTGGTATTGGTTACAGCGGCCAGCGATCACAAAAATCGCGTGCGCGGTATTGAAGCTGGGGCAGATGATTTCTTGAGCAAGCCCTTTGACGAGTCGGAATTGTTGGCGCGGGTGCGTTCCCTCGTTCGCCAAAAGCACCTCAATGAAGACTTGGATCATGCTGCTCAGGTTCTGTTCGCCATTGCCCGCAGTGTGGAAAGCCGGGATCCCACCACCGGGGATCACTGTGAGCGCCTGGCACAAATGGCCAAGAGCTTCGGCGAGTTTTTGCATCTGCCCCGTCCCCTGATCAAGGTGCTGATGTGGGGAGGTTACCTGCACGACATCGGCAAAGTGGGCATACCCGATGCCATTTTGGGTAAAACAGGCAAGCATACGCCGGAAGAGTGGGAGGTGATGAAATCCCATGTCTTGATCGGGGAGCAAATCTGCCGCCCACTACGCACCATGAAAGAGGTGTTGCCCCTCATCCGTCACCACCACGAGCGTTGGGATGGCAGCGGTTATCCCGACGGCCTCAAGGGGGAAGAGATCCCTCTGGTGGCCCGTATCTTCCAGATCATCGACATCTACGACGCCCTCACCTCGGAGCGACCTTACAAGCGAGCGTTCACCGTTCAAGAGGCCATAAGCATCTTGCGGGAAGAAACAGACAGGGGTTGGCGGGATCCCCAGTTGGTGGAGTATTTCTTTGAGTTTCTGCGATCGCGGGCGCTGGATTTGGAGTAGGCTAGATAGGGCTTACTTGTAGTGTACCAGCAGGATAGAGTCTCTTGCCGGGTGCCGATCCGCTGCGTCGTTGTGTAGGGTGTCGCCAGTTGTTTCCTCGCTCACAACTGTGGCGGCTGGTCAGACAATTTGATTCCCACCAAGTGCTTTTGGGCGGGGGTATGGGGCGCTCTGCCTATGTCTGTCGGCGGCTGGAATGTCTGCAAGCAGCCCGGCGCAAGCAACAGATAAACCGAGCCCTCAAGGCACCTGTGCCTGACTCGTTGTTCCAACGGCTGCTGGATTCTCTTGAGCAAGATTCCCAGGGACATCTCCTCCAAAAGCCTGAGCCTTAGAGGTATTCCCAATGTAGGTAAGATATTCAAAGCGCCTCTTCAGGTTCGCTAAGTTGCGAACCACACGGCAGCCCCTCTCAACTGTCAGAATGGGAGTTGGCTGGAAAACTGAGGCCAAGTGGGATGAACTGCAGAGAGGTTATTCTGGAGGCGCTGTTGACATTTGCTCGTTCTTCCTCGGTTGCTTTACTGGATGTCCCCTGTGGATGTTGCCAGAGCAGCTTCAGACCTGGGTTCCCTTCAGGCCGGATCCCCGGAGGATTGCCGAGCTGTTCTCGATGCGCCGGAGGAAGCCCCCGCAAGCCCGAAAGGTTCGGCTCAACCCAATAACTTGGTTCCCATTGAGTTTGGATAGTAAAACTGACGAGAAGTAAAGGAGCAGAGGCTAGCAGACGAATGACCGATAAAGTTCGAATTTATGATATTGCCCGTGAGATGGGGCGTGACAGTCGGGATGTGCTGGAGGTTTGTGAGCAACTGGGGATCCCTTTCAAAACCCACAGCAGCACCATTTCTCCGGAGCAAGCTGAGTTGGTGCGCAGCAAGCTGGGCGCCCCCCACATTGTGAAACCTCCTCGACCCCGGCCCAAACCCCCATCTGAAAGCCTGCCGCCGGAGCCTCCTGCTGAAGCCAAAGTCGGTGAGCGCCCTCAGCAGAAAGTTCCCGGCACCGCCAGCGCGATCGTCGGCATTCGTCGGCCCGCGCCTGCTCAGCAGCCAGCTCCAGTTGGCGAAGCCAAGACTGCTGAAACTCTGCCGGCTGCCAAGCCCTCGCTGTCTCGACCTGAGCGAGTCTCCCCCGAAAAGGGATCTGCTGGTGGTGCTCAGCTCATAGGCCCACCGCGGCGGCAGGTTACCCCTCTTGTCCGCTCGTCTGAGGCCACCCAAAAGCCGGAGACTGTTTCTCAACCGGCAACCCCTCCCACTCCCTCTGAGTCTGCCGCGGCCAAAGCCAGCGGCTCGGAGCCCAGTCCTGTGGCCAAGCGCCCAATCGTACTCTCGCCCCCTCAACGAGCTACCTCCGGGACAAAACCGCCGGCAGAGCGGCCTGAACCGCCGCAAAAAGCTCCCGAGCCCAGTCGCCCCAGCCCCTCAGAAGCACCATCCCCCAGCCACGCCCGCGTTCCTCAGCCTGCGGAAGAAAAAGCTCCTTCTCCTCCACCTGCGCAGCGCCCCCGTCCACAACTGGTGAGCGCACCCGTTCGCCCTGGCACGCGCTCCCCGGCAACCAAAGAAGACAGTGTCAGCAGCGGCAAAGCCGGTGAAGCCCCTCGTCCGCAGCGGCGGATGGAATTGGTGGGGCCCCCTACCCGTCCTGTGGCCAAGCCGGCTCCCCCTGAGCCAGATGCCGCCTCTCCCTTGCCAGAAAGAATCCCTGGGGAACGTCCCAGCCCGGTGTTGGTAGAGGCTCCTGTAAGACCTACCCCACCCAAGGTCAAGCGCAAAACGGAAGAAGAAGAGGACGACGAGCTACAAGCTCTCAGTCGGCGGGCTGCCCGCGTCCAAGCCAAACGCAAACGCAGTCGGAGACGGGGGGAAGGAGATGGAGATGGTTTGGATTTGGATCCCATGACCATCATTTCAGCGGTCAAGCAGGCTGAGCTGAACGCCCTCAAGCCCTTGGCTCGCCCCACCGCCAAGCCTCCTTCCTATCGCCCACCCGCGGCAACGGCTGCTCCCCCTGCCCGCCCCCGCCCTGCTGCCCGTTTGCAGCAGCAACCCACCTCCGCTGAGGCTGGTGCTGCCGATCGCGCTAGCGGGACAGAGCCCTTGCCCGAAGAGAAGGTGTTGCTCTTGGATGGCAGCCTCACCGTTCAGGAATTGGCCCATCGCCTGCGCGTGGCCGAAACTGAGATCATCAAAACCCTCTTTTTCAAGGGGGTGATGGTGACCATCAACCAGGTCTTGGATGAGTCGCTGGCCGAGTCGGTGGCCAAAGAGTTGGGCTACGAGATTCGCCGGCCCAAGGCAGAACCCGAGGCTAAAAAAACCGAAATGCTGGACGTGGAGGACATCGACCATCTGGTCTCGCGTCCGCCGGTGGTAACCATCATGGGCCACGTGGACCACGGCAAAACCACCCTCCTCGATGCCATCCGCGACACCAAAGTGGCGCAGGGAGAGGCTGGCGGGATCACCCAGCGCATCGGTGCCTACCATGTGGATGTGAACTTTGAAGGCCAGAAGCGGCGCATCGTTTTCCTGGATACTCCTGGCCACCAGGCTTTTACCGCCATGCGCGCCCGGGGAGCCCGCGTCACCGACATTGCGGTTTTGGTGGTGGCCGCCGACGATGGGGTACAACCGCAAACTCTGGAAGCGATCAGCCATGCGCGGGCGGCTCAGGTGCCGATCATCGTGGCCATTAACAAGATCGACAAGCCCGGCAGCCAGCCAGAGCGCATCAAGCAGCAGTTGGCGGAGCACGGCCTATTGCCAGAGGAGTGGGGTGGGGATACCCCGATGGTGGAGGTGAGCGCTCTCACCCGCCGTAACCTGGATGCTCTGCTGGAGATGATCCTATTGGTGGCCGATGTGGCGGAGCTGCAGGCCAACCCCAATCGTCCCGCTCGCGGCACGGTGATCGAGGCCCACCTGGACAAAGCTCGCGGGCCAGTGGCCACTTTGTTGGTGCAAAACGGCACCCTGCGGGTGGGGGATACCCTGGTGGCCGGCGCAGTGCTGGGCCGGGTCAAAGCGATGATGGACGACCGCGGCCAGCGGTTGCAGGAAGCTGGGCCGTCTTCGGCGGTACAACTGCTGGGCTTGGATGAAGTCCCGGCAGCCGGGGATGAGTTTCAGGTTTACACCGACGAAAAAGAGGCCCGTCGCATTGCCCAAGAGCGGGCGGAGGTGCTGCGGCAAACCCGTCTACAACAGGCGCTGCTGTCTCGTCGCGTGAGCTTGGGTAGCGTTTCCGCTAAAGCCCAAGAAGGTCAGCTCAAGGAGTTGAACTTGATCATCAAGACGGATGTCCAGGGATCCGCCGAAGCCATCCAGACAGCGTTGCGGGATTTGCCCCAAGAGGAAGTCCAGTTGCGGGTTCTGCTGGCGGCCCCTGGCGAGATCACGGAAACCGATGTGGATTTGGCTGCGGCCAGCGACGCCATCATCCTCGGTTTCAACACCACCCTGGCCCCCGGCGCCCGTCAGGCTGCCGATGACAAGGGTGTGGACGTGCGGGAGTACGACATCATCTACAACCTGCTGGACGATCTGCGGGCAGCGATGGAGGGCTTGCTGGAGCCGGAAGAAGTGGAGGAGCCGCTGGGCCAAGCGGAAGTGCGCCTGGTGATCCCCATCGGGCGCGGTGCGGTTGCCGGCAGCTATGTGCTCTCGGGCAAGGTGCAGCGCAATGCTCTGGTGCGAGTTCGCCGCAGAGGGGAGGTAGTTTACGAGGGACGTCTAGACTCCCTGAAGCGCTTCAAGGACGATGTGCGGGAAGTGGCTGCGGGCTTCGAGTGTGGGATCGGCATCGACAAGTTCCAATCCTGGCAGGAAGGCGACATCATCGAGGTGTACCAGATGGTCACCAAGCGGCGGACGCTGGCCTCTGTCTAGCTTCATCAAGGCACTTCAGGTTGGCCTGCCGGTCAGGCCTGTGTTCTCGGGCAGGGGATCCCAAACAGGGCGGGAAAGTTTGAGCTGATCGTGCGAGCGGGAGGAGTCCTCAGAGGGAGGGAAGGGATGCAACAAAGCCAGAGACTGAGCCAGATGCTGTTTGTAACGCTGCGGGAGGATCCCGTCGAGGCCGAGTTGCCCAGCCACAAATTGCTGCTGCGGGGCTGCTTTATCCGGCGGCTCTCCCCAGGGATCTACACCTATCTGCCGCTCCTCTGGCGGGTGCTGCAAAAGATCTCGGAGATCGTTCGCCAGGAGATGAACGCCATCGGTGGGCAAGAGTGTCTGCTGCCCCAGTTGCAGCCGGCGGAGATCTGGCGGGAATCGGGGCGATGGGATGTGTACACCCAAGCCGAGGGGATCATGTTTGCCCTCAAGGACAGGCAGGGGCGGGAACAGAGCCTCGGCCCCACCCACGAAGAGGTGATCACCCTACTGGCCCGCGACCTGATCCGTTCTTACCGGCAATTGCCCCAAACCCTCTATCAGATCCAGACCAAGTTTCGGGATGAGATTCGGCCCCGCTTTGGCCTAATGCGAGGGCGGGAATTCATCATGAAAGACGCCTATTCCTTCCACGCCAACGAGGAAAGCCTGCGCCAGACCTACCAAGATATGTACCGAGCCTATAGCCGCATCCTCAGGCGCTGTGGGCTGGAGTTTCGAGTGGTGGATGCCGATGCGGGGGCAATCGGGGGTCCATCGGCGGCCTCGCAGGAGTTTATGGTGCTGGCCTCTGCGGGAGAAGATGAGATCCTCTACACGCCCGATGGCTCCTATGCTGCCAATGTGGAGAAGGCCGTCTCCATCCCGCCGCCAGCGGCAGAGTCTCCCTACACCGCCTTCCAGGTTCTGGATACGCCGGGAACCGAAACCATCGAGAAGCTGGCCGCTTTCCTAAAAATCTCCTCTACCCTGATCGTTAAAAACGTCCTCTACCAAGCCCTTTACGACAACGGCCTGCGGGTGGCAGTGCTGCTCAGCATCCGCGGGGATCAAGAAGTCAATGAGGTCAAACTGGCCAACCACCTCAGCCGCCTGGCAGAGCGCTACCAAGCCAGCAAATTGCTCAAGCTCGCCTTGGCCGATGCCGAGATCCAAAACAGTTGGCAGGGGGATCCCATCCCGGTGGGCTACATTGCCCCCGACTTGCCGGATAGCTGTCTGGGCCGGCAAAAAAACCTTGCCCCCCAGATCCTGCGCTTGGCCGACCAGACGGCAGCCCTGCTGCAGAACTTCGTAACCGGCGGCAACCAGGTGGGGCAGCACGTGGTGGGGGCCAACTGGGGCGAGCAATATCCCCTGCCGGAAGTGGTGGATGTGCGCAAGGCACAGGCGGGGGATCGGTGTTTGCTCAACCCCGACCAGATCCTGGAAACGGCCCGTGGCATCGAGATCGGCCATATCTTTCAGCTAGGCCTCAAGTTCTCGCTGCCAATGCGGGCCACCTTTACCGACGAACAGGGATCCGAGCAGCCCCTCTGGATGGGCTGTTATGGCATTGGGGTATCCCGCTTGGCCCAGGCGGCGGTGGAACAGTCCCACGATGCCAACGGGATCATCTGGCCCGTGGCCATTGCCCCCTATCATGTGGTGGTGGTAGTGCCCAACATCTCCGACCCCGAGCAGATGAGCGTGGCGGAAAAACTGGTGCAAGATCTCGCTACTGCCGGCATCGAGACCCTCTGGGATGACCGGGACGAGCGGGCCGGGGTGAAATTCAAAGATGCGGATCTGATCGGGATCCCTTACCGCATCACCACAGGGCGCAGCCTCAAACAGGGCAAGGTGGAACTCACCGAGCGGGCCAGCGGCCAAGCCACGGAAATTCCCATTGAAGAAGTGGTGACTACCCTGAAAGAGCGGATTGAAGCAGCCCTAGCTGTGCCGGACTGAGCGTGGCTTCTCCTGAACCCGATGCTGAACATCTCCATTCTTAAAGAAGACGAATCCTATACTTTTCGCTCTTATTTTGAGATGCCCTACGAGCCAGATGAAATCTTGGCTCAGTTCGGCTATCAACTGGAAATTGGGGAGTGGACATGGCCTGTTGCCCCTGCGCCGCCGCAAACCCCAGTTTTGAAAGATCGGATCCGACAATTGTTACCTTTGGTTAGCCTCACCAGCGAAACAGCGCGGCGGGAATTGCTGGTGGCTCCTGTGCTGACCGAAGTGGCTCTCCATTGTCGAGTTCCTTTGCGGCTGGAGTATCCCCTGATGGTCAACAATTGGTTGAAGGGCAGCCTCGATTATCTGTTGCGAGGGAAGAACATCCTGCTGGTGGTTGAAGCCAAAAAGGACGATCTAACGCGGGCCTTTGTGCAAATGGCTGTAGAAATGATTGCCCTGGCGCAGGTGGAGCAGCAGGCTCAGATCTACGGTGCAGTGACGATGGGGTCTATCTGGCAGTTCGGACAAATTCTTGCCCATCAGCAGGTGATCAAACAAGACTTAACGCTGTATCGGGTACCTGAGGAGCTAGAAACCATTGCCGGCATTCTCACTGCCATGGTCAGCAACCCCAGCCCATCGTGAATTAAAAGCGTGAATTAAAAGTAAGTCATGGATCGAAAAACAGTCTGGTTTGCCCTAAAATTGATGCTGGCTGCTGCCGGGATCAGCACAGCCATCAAGTATGGTGGCCCTTACTTGGCCTTGCCGGAGCAAATGCCAGTGGTGGTCGGGATGATCGTTTTGCCCACCTTGATCATGGCCGGGATCCTGTGGCGCTGGCAAATGCAGTCTCCTCTATCCAAAACTCCCCTACAAGCCGGCAAGGGATCCCTGGGAATTGAAGATGATAGAGCCTTCACCCCCAGCCCTTCTCCCAGGGGAGAGAGGGAAGTCTGAACTGCTGGACATGGAAGGCTGCCCAGATCCCTTGATGGGTGGGGGGAAGTCTATCGGGATGGGCTGGGATCCCTTGAACCCCTACTGCTGGGTAAGGCGCAGGGTTACCGTTGGGCTGGTTTGGTTGCCGGAAGTGGCCGTGAGATTCACCTGATACACCGTGCCAGAGGCCGGAATGGGAGGCCGAACGGTGATGGTGAAACGGCCCTGGGCATCTGCCTGCACCGTTTGGTTGGTCACGGTCTGTTGGGCGCTGATGATGCCCCCCAGAGAGGTCGAAGCCGTTACATTCACCCGCACCGAAGCATTGGGAGCTGTAGTGCCCTGCAGCGTAAACGAAGAACCGGAAACCCGATCCCCATCCTGCAGGTTGGTGATTTGAGGCAAGAGGGGGCTGGGGGCGCTGACTGTAGCGGAAACCTCTTGGGTGGTCAGCCGCTGGATGCCCCCGGTGGCCCCTTCGATCAGGCGGGCCGGTTGTTCGGCGGTCATGAAGCGCACTTGGCCGCCATTTTCCAGGCGGGCGACGACGATCCCTTCCCGGGTGGTATCTTTCGCCTCGATTAGGGCGTTCACTACATAGGTGCCGCTGGAAACTTCCTGAGCCGGCAAGGTTTGCACTTGCCGTCCATCCTGGATGAGGTAAACCGTTACCCGGCTGGAAGGGGTACCTTTGACGGTGACCAACAGGATTTCTCCCGCTGCCAAAGGGCGACTGCCGGCATTGTGATCCACTAAGTCGATGGAAGCGCGGACAGGGCTACCCACGGTGAAGCTCCAAGTCACGCGGCGGGTCACCCCCTGGGTATTGGTGAACTCCAGCAAGACTTCCCGACGCCCCGGCGGCAGAGGTTGGGCAGGGCGATAGGTGAAGAAATCGCGGGTAATCACCGACTGGGAAGTGACGTCTTGGCCATCCAGGAAAACCCTCACCGTTTCCGGACGCACGCTGACTCCATCTTGGCTGCGAAAAGAAGCCGAGATTGGGGAGGTAGGTTCAACATTGGTGGCCGCTTGAGCTGGGCTGGGATCCGTAATTTGCTGAGCCCTTGCAGGCAAGCTCGACAACCCCACAACCGCAGCGCCAATCACCAAGGCCCGGGGAAACCAGGAATACAAGTTATCGCTCATGAGACCATCCAAGAAAAAGATAGACTACAGACAGACTACACAGGCAACAAGCCCAGAGAAAGGCTAAACAGAGTCCGGCAGAACATCGGCCTCGATATCCTGTTCGAATCCTGTCACAGGGGATGGCCCCTGTCGATACGCCTAAACCTCTGATCGGCTCTCCAATAGACTCAATCCCAGCGTCAAAACCGGGCAAAGTCAACTGCCATCTACCGTGTGGGATCCCATGTCCATCCTGGCAAAATCCAGAAGATGACTGTAGGTGAGGATGTAAGGGATCCCTTTGATCAACTAACTTGTGTCGTGACCGCCGATCGCCGATCGATTTATGTCAGTTTATTGATATCAATTCACAAAAATAGCCCCTGTCTCTTGCAGATCGAGGCAATGATCGCCGGAGACATCGTTGACCAGCCGCACCTCTACGGTGATCACATTCAAGGGATCCACGCTCACCTGGTAGCCCACAGGAGCCAACATCGGCGTGTTGATGGCCATGCAATTGGGGATCAACAGGTTGCTCAGGCGCAACGTTTCGCCGGCAGGCAGTTCCGAGACTTTCTGGCGGGGATCGGTAAAGCCGTATTCCAAAGGCAGACCGGTGCGATTGCGGATCACCAGCTCTGCCGGCAGGTCGGGGTTGAAGCGGGCCACTGGGCGATCAAAAACCAATTGATCGACACCCACCGGTAAGCGCGGCAACGGCACTGTCTGAAAGGTAGGCTGAGCGGCAACCCAGAGGGATCCCTGCAACAACCCTCCGCCAACCCAGCCGCCCAGCAGAGTCGCCAACGTCAAAACCATTCTTTTGCTCCGTTCTGCATAGCTCATGGCTTTCGCCTCAGGATGTGCTTCCAGACTGGTGGGAGTTGGATCCCTTGCCTGCTTGTATTGTTCCCAAAAACGGCTGGCCGGGCCAGATGGCTGCTGTTTTTTCCAGGGTATGCCCCAACCAGCTAAGATCCCGTGGGGGGGAAGTTAAGTTAGAGTTGGCAATGCAAAGGGAGGCATGGCCATGCCAGCAGAACCGAAAAAGTCGGAGAAAAACTTCTCGTGGAAGGGCAGTGCCGACGCGGGCCGGGCGCTGACGATTTTGGCTGCCGTGGGAGCCGCGGTGATTTTACTGGCGGGGTTCCTACAGTAGGCAAACAGTAGGCAAAGCTGTTTGTGTCTGCAGCCGGCACAAGCACCTCAGCACGGCGGCGGAAGCCAAAGTTTCTTCTTCAAGGCGATTTCAAGGCGATGGTGGCAGCCTGCTCGACTTCCAACTTGCCTTCAAGGATCATCCCCGCCATGGTTGAAGATGTCCTCAAGGCAAAGGTGTTGTCTGCGGGGCAGGAAGCCGCCCTCGACTGCGTTCTCCGCCATGGCTGCCCTACAGAAAGAAGCAGATCCGGATGCTTTGGAAGTCCTGCTGATTGGTTGATGCGAGGTTCGCTACGCCTGTCCGGGTCACGCCGCTGGGCAGCAGGCTCAACAGGGAAAAAAGCCCAGCAGAGAAGGGATCCCTGCTGAGCCCCTTGAAAGCGCCGAGGAAGGGGTAAAGTGCCCTCAGCCCAGCAGCCGGCGGGCAGTGTTGACCACGTTTTCCACCGTGAAGCCGAACTTCTCCATGCACACCGGGCCGGGGGCAGAGGCGCCAAAGCGATCGATGCCAATGGCCACCCCCTCAAACCCCAGGTACTTGTGCCAGCCGAAGGTGCAGCCTGCCTCGACGGAGACGCGCTTGGTGACGTTGGGGGGCAGAACGGAATCGCGGTAGCTCTGGGGCTGGGCCTCAAACAGCTCCATACAGGGCATAGAGACCACCCGCACGGCCCGGCCTTCCTGCTTCAGTTGGGCTGCAGCTTTCACTGCCAGCTCCAGTTCAGAGCCGGTGGCGATCAAGATCAGCTCTGGGTTGGGGGCATCCACCACCACATAGGCCCCTTTGGCTACGCCTTCAACAGAGGTGCCCTCCACCGGGTTGACCGCCTGCCGGGTGAACACCAGCACAGAAGGGGTGGTCTTGGCTTCTAGGGCCACCTGGTAGGATCCCACCGTTTCGCGGGCATCTGCCGGGCGCAGCACATAGAGATTGGGAATGGCCCGCAGGGAGGCCAAAGTTTCCACCGGCTGGTGGGTGGGGCCATCTTCTCCCAAGGCGACGGAGTCGTGGGTCATGACGTGCAGCACCCGCACTTGCGAGAGGGCCGATAGGCGGATGGCAGGCCGCATGTAGTCTGTGAAGATCAAAAAGGTGGCGTCGTAAGGGATGAGACCTCCATGAAGCGCCATGCCGTTGGCAATGGCTCCCATGCCGTGTTCCCGCACCCCAAAGCGGAAGTTACGCCCCTCGTAAGAGCCGGCCTGAAACTCTGGGATCCCCTTTAGATAAGTCATGTTGGAGTGGGCGAGATCTGCGGATCCCCCCAGCAGTTCCGGCACCGCTTTGGCCAAGGCATTCAGACAAAACTTGGAGAGGTTGCGGGTGGATTCTCTGCCGGTTTCGGCAATGGGGGCCAGCGCTTCTTTCCAGCCCACCGGCAGCTCCCCGGCCATGATGCGCTTGAACTCGGCGGCCTCTTCGGGGTAAGCCTTCTCGTAGGCGGCGAAGCGCTCGTTCCACTCGGCCTCGGCCTTGGCCCCTTTTTCGATGGCCTGGCGGAAGTGGGCCAGCACCTCGTCGGGAATGTAAAACTCCGGCTCCAGCGGCCAGCCCAGGTTTTGTTTGGTGAGCTTCACCTCTTCCGGCCCCAGGGGTGCCCCATGGACGCTCTCGCTGCCGGCCTTGTTGGGGGATCCGTAGCCGATGGTGGTCTCGACAATAATCAAGGACGGCTTGTTGGTGACTTCCTTGGCTCTCTGGATGGCCTCGGCGATCCCCTTCAGGTCGTGGTTGCCGTCGTCTACCTTTTGCACGTGCCAGCCGTAGGCTTCATAGCGTTTGCCCACATCTTCCGTAAAGGCGATTTCCGTTCTGCCGTCGATGGAGATGTGGTTGCTGTCGTAAAGCATGATCAGCTTGCCCAGTTGCAGGTGGCCGGCCAGAGAAGCTGCTTCAGAAGCCACCCCTTCCATGTTGCAGCCATCGCCCAAGATCACGTAAGTGTAGTGATCCACAATGGTGTGGCCGGGCTTGTTGAAGCGGGCGGCCAGATGGGCCTCGGCAATGGCCAACCCTACCGCATTGCCCACCCCTTGCCCCAGCGGGCCGGTGGTCACCTCCACCCCCGGAGTTTCAAAGTTTTCCGGGTGGCCGGGGGTTTTGGAGCCCCACTGGCGGAACTGCTTAATGTCCTCCAGGCTTACATCGAAGCCGGTTAGGTGCAGCAGCGCGTACTGCAGCATGCAGCCATGCCCCGCCGAGAGCACAAAGCGATCCCGATCCACCCACTTGGGGTTGCGGGGGTTGAACTTCATGAACTGCTGCCACAACACATAGGCCATGGGTGCTGCTCCCATCGGCAGGCCAGGGTGGCCGGAGTTGGCCTTCTGAACAGCATCCACCGCCAAAAAGCGAATCGTATTGATGGCAAGTTGTTCCAGAGAGGGAGGAGCAGCAACAACCATGTGGGATCCCTATCGCTCGACATTTGCTTTCCAGTATGCCGTGTTTTGGGTCTTGCTTCCGAGGCGCTAGGGATCAATTGGGCCGGGAAATTGGCTTTGTCCAAATTCCAACGGGGCCAAATGGCAGGCTAAGCTGAGTGATACCGTCGCTGCTGTTTTGTGTTGGAGCACTTCTTTGACCGTTGTTTCTTCTGGTAGCAAACCCTCCTGGCTGCGGGCCAAGGCCCCTCAACGGGTGGGATCCGTCAAACAACTGCTGCGGGACTTGGGCCTGAACACGGTTTGCGAAGAGGCTTCCTGTCCCAACCTGGGGGAGTGTTTTGCCAACGGCACCGCCACCTTTTTGATCATGGGCCCGGCCTGTACCCGCGCCTGCCCCTACTGCGATATCGACTTCACCAAACGCCCTCTGCCCCTGGATGCCACTGAACCCCGGCGGGTGGCAGAAGCAGTGGAACGCTTGGGATTGCGCCATGCGGTGATTACGTCGGTGAATCGGGACGACCTGCCCGATGGGGGAGCCAGCCAGTTTGTGGCCTGCATTGCGGAAATCCGCCGCCGCATGCCCCAGACCACCATCGAGGTCTTGATCCCAGACCTATGTGGTAACTGGCAGGCGCTGCAGCAGATCTTGGCCGCCCGACCGACGGTGCTCAACCACAATACCGAAACGGTGCCCCGCCTCTATCGCCGTGTACGCCCGCAGGGGAATTACGAGCGCTCCCTCAAACTGTTGGAGTTGGCACGGCAATGGGATCCTGGCCTGTACACCAAGTCGGGGGTGATGTTGGGCCTGGGAGAAACTGCCGAGGAGATCTTGCAGGTGATGCGGGATCTGCGCCGGGCAGGGTGTGACATCCTCACGCTCGGCCAATACCTGGCGCCCAGCCCCAAACACCTGCCGGTGGAGCGCTACGTTCCCCCCGAAGAGTTCGACCATTGGCGACGGGTGGGAGAGGAACTGGGCTTTTTGCAGGTGGTGTCTTCGCCCCTAACCCGCAGCTCCTACCATGCCGAGGCTGTGCAAGAGTTGATGCAGCGCTTTCCCAGGAGGAGCTCCTGAGCGCTGGGGCCTCGCCGGCTGCCCGACCTTGTGGGTTGCGCGAGAGAAGAACCCTACTCTGAGATTGGCTCAAGGCCGGGTTTCAGGGCGGCTACAACGTCAGGGATCCCACCTTGTGCTCTATGAGCTGCGCCAGATCCTGCAGGAAAGCCGCTGCATGGGCGCCGTAGATGACACGGTGATCACAGGTGAGGTTCACCTGCATTTGGGAACGGATGGCAATGGCTTTTTCCGGCGTCGCCACCACCGTGGGGCGAGAAGCGCCGATGGCCAAAATGGATCCCTGGTTGGGGGGCAAAATGGCATCGAAGCGATCCACCCCGAACATGCCCAGGTTGGAGAGGGTGAAGGTGCCGCTATTGTACTCTTCCGGCTGCAGTTGCTTGCGCCGCGCCCGCTCCACCAGATCCTTCCAGCGGCGGGAGATCTCGTACAGATCGAGCCGGTTGGCTTGCTTTAGGACAGGGGTGATCAGCCCGCCATCCTCCATGGCCACGGCCACGGCGATGTTGATATCCGATTTGTAATGGATCCCGCCTTCTGTGTAGCTGGCATTCAAAAGGGGATGCTTCTCCAGGGTCATGGCCACGGCTTTGACCAAGAGGGCCGTCAGGGTCACCCCCTTAGGCTTTACCTGTTGGTAGAGGTGATCCAGGCTATCGGTGGTGATGGTGTAGCCCACGTGGAACACCGGCACGCCAAGGCTGGCGTTCATGTTGCGCACCACCGCCGCTTGTAAAGTGCTGAGGGGAACCGTTTCTCCCAAGGGGACAGCTACAGGAGTTGGAGGCGCGGGGGCTGGAGCAGAGGGGGCAGCCACTGCAGGAGCGGAAAGGGCCGCAGCTCGCTCCACGTCTTCGGCTATGATGCGACCGTTGGGGCCGGAGCCGCGCACGGTGCGCAGATCGATCCCCAGGCTTTCCGCCAATTTTTTCGCCCGCGGGGAAGCCACGATCCGCTGGGATCCGGCGCCATCCGATCCATTTGGCAGTGTAGAGGTGGGGGTTGCCGCAGGGGCAGGACTTGTCGGCTGAGCTGCAGAGGCGCGGTCTGCGCTAGGTGGAGCCGCAGGGGTAACGCCAGCAGCGAGGGCTTTGGCTTTTTCCTGAGCTTGGGCCACTTCCGCTTCGCTTTCGGCAATCAGGGCAATGGGGGCGCCCACCGGGGCTGATTCCCCTGCCGGCACCAGGATACTGGCCAGGATGCCGCTGTGGAAGGACTCCACGTCCATGTCCGCTTTGTCGGACTCCACCACCAGGATGTTTTCTCCTTTCTCCACGCGGTCGCCGGGGTTTTTCAGCCAGGTGACGATCTTGCCCGTTTCCATGGTGGAGCTGAGGGCCGGCATGGAGAGTTCGTGGATCATCGATGGGGATGGGAACACAGCAGAAGAGATTGTAACCCAGGAGACGGGATCCCCGCGCACGTCCCTGGGCCGGCTTTGGGCTCACCGGGCGCCAGCCGCTTCTGCTTCGGCCACCACCAGCAGGGTTTTCAACAGGGAATCGGGGTTGAGGCTGATGGAATCGATCCCTGCTTGCACCAGGAAGCGGGCGAAGTCGGGGTAGTCGCTGGGGGCCTGCCCGCAGATGCCGATCTTGCGGCCATGGCTTTTCACCGTCTGGATTACCTGGGCGATCATCCGCCTGACGGCCTCGTGGCGCTCGTCAAAAAGGTGGGCCACCAGGGCTGAGTCGCGATCCAGGCCCAGAGTGAGCTGGGTGAGGTCGTTGGAGCCGATGGAGAAGCCGTCGAAGATCTGGCAGAACTCGTCGGCCAGGATAACATTGCTGGGCAATTCGCACATCACGTACACCTGCAGGCCGTTTTCTCCCCGCACCAGGCCATGGCGGGCCATCTCCTCCAGCACCTTGTGCCCCTCTTCCGGCGTGCGGCAGAAGGGGATCATCAAGATGACGTTGGTCAGGCCCATCTCATCCCGCACCCGTTTCATGGCCCGACACTCCAAGGCAAAGCCCTCACGGTAGCGGGGATCCGTGTAGCGGGAGGCCCCCCGCCAGCCAATCATGGGGTTTTCCTCGTGGGGTTCGTAGCGGGATCCCCCCAACAGGTGGGCATACTCGTTGCTCTTGAAATCCGACAGCCGCACGATCACCGGCTTGGGGTAAAAGGCGGCAGCAATGGTGGCCACCCCCTGGGCCAGCTTGTCCACAAAGTACTCCGGCTTGTCGGCATACTGGGCGGTGAGCTCTGCCAGGCGCGGCTCCTCTTTCACCGCCTGCTCATAGTTGAGCAAAGCCAGCGGGTGGACCTGAATGTGGTTGGCAATGATGAACTCTAGCCGCGCCAGCCCCACGCCATCGCAAGGGATCCCGCTGAGGCCGAAGGCTTTTTCTGGGTTGCCCACATTCATCATCAGCTGGGTGCGGGGACGGGGCAGCTCCTCCAGCGGGATCTCCGTCACCTCATAGGGCAACAGGCCCGGGTAGACCCGCCCTTCTTCCCCTTCAGCGCAGGAGACGGTGATGGGATCGCCGGAACGGAGCACCTGCGTGGCGTTGCCGCAGCCAACAATGGCCGGGATCCCCAGCTCGCGGGCGATGATGGCCGCATGGCAAGTTCTGCCCCCCTGGTTGGTGACGATGGCGCTGGCTTTCTTCATGATGGGCTCCCAGTCGGGATCCGTCTTCTCGGTCACCAGCACCTCGCCGGCCTGAAACTGATCCGAGCGGCGCACATCCAAAATGACGCGGGCTGTGCCCTGGCCAATGGCCTCGCCTACGGCCCGTCCCCGCACCAGAGGCTCGGGCTGCGCCCCAGGCTGGGTGAAGCGATAGGTGGTCAGCTGGTTGGCCCCTTTTTGCGACTGCACTGTTTCGGGGCGGGCCTGGACGATAAACAGCTCGCCGGTGATCCCATCTTTGGCCCACTCGATGTCCATGGGGGTGAAGCGGCCCCGCTGTGCCGAGTAGTGCTCCTCGATCAAGCAGGCCCACTGGGCCAATTTGAGGATTTCCTCATCCCTGAGGGCATATTGCTTGCGCAGGCTTTCGGGGACAGCCACGTTTTTGGTGGAACGGGATCCCCCCTCGTCGTAGACCAGCTTCAGGGCCTTGCTGCCCAGCTTGCGGGAGAGGATGGGGCGCAGTCCCTGCTTGAGGGTGGGTTTGAAGACCACGTACTCATCGGGGTTGACGATCCCTTGCACCACGTTTTCCCCCAGGCCGTAGGCGGCGGTGATCAGCACCGCATCTTTAAAGCCGGTTTCTGGGTCGATGGAGAACATCACCCCCGAGCAAGCCAGATCCGAGCGCACCATCTTCTGCACCCCCACCGAGAGGGCTACTTGAAAATGGTCAAAGCCCTTGATTTGGCGGTAGGAAATGGCCCGGTCGGTAAACAGGCTGGCAAAACAGTGGTGGCAGGCGTTGAGCACCGCCCGCACTCCACGCACGTTCAGGTAGGTCTCCTGCTGGCCGGCAAAGCTGGCATCCGGCAAGTCTTCTGCCGTGGCACTGGAGCGCACCGCCACATCGGTGTCGGGGCCGTAGCGCTCGCACAGCTTTTGGTAGGCTTCGGCGATGGCCTGCTCTAGCTGAGGGGGGAAGGGAGTTTGCAAGATCAAGGTGCGGGCAGCCTTGCCCCGCTCGCGCAAATTTTGGACATTCTCAATGTCTAAGTCTTTGAAAATCTCCTGCAACTTCTCCTCTAGGCCCGCAGAGGCGATGAACTGGCGATACGCATGGGCGGTGGTGGCAAATCCTGTCGGCACCTGGATCCCCTTTGAGGTGAGCTGCTGCAGCATTTCTCCCAAGGAGGCGTTTTTCCCGCCCACCTGGGCAACGTCCCGCAGCCCCACCTCCGTCAGGGGCAAGACCAAAGGCGGCTCTGAGCCAAGCTGGGGTTGAGAGGGTTGCTGAAGCTGGGATCCCCTGGTTGCTCCATCCGACATGCCTTACCTCCTTCTTAGATCCATTGAGCGATCCATTGAGCCAACGCCAATTGCTGGGGTGTGCTGTGTTGTCGGCTTGGGATCGCTCCCGGCTCTCCTATGCCAACACTCGGCCCAACTCATTCTTGGTGGGCCATAGCCTCACTCTAGTCAGGATTTTCTGCCCCTTAAAATTGCCCAGGGATCCCCCCAAGAAGGCTTAGAAGGCGATGAGACAAGGCAGATCCCCCCACCACCTGCCTGCGGAAGTTGCTGCAAATCTTCGACCTTTTTTACTCAGTGCAAAAGTAGCCGGGCTGCCACAATGGTCAAAGAAGGCAATTTGGGCAACAACGGCATGGAGGGCCACAAGGAGGCTGCAGCAGACATTCGCCAGATCAGGGTGACGGAAAAACAGCAGGGCTTGCGGCTGGATCGAGGATTGGCAGAGCAACTGCCGGAGCTGTCGCGGTCGCGCCTGCAGCAGCTTATCCGCCAGGGCCAGGTTTGGCTCAATGGGCAGCCCTGCCGGGATAAGGATCGCCCCCTGCAAGCTGGGGATGAAGTCGAGGTGCGGATCCCGCCAGCCACCCCGACTGCCCTGCAGCCGGAGCCGATCCCCTTGGACATTCTTTACGAAGATGACGATTTGCTTGTGATCAACAAGCCCCGCGGTTTGGTGGTGCACCCCGCCCCCGGCCACGCCAGCGGCACACTGGTTCACGCGCTGCTGGCCCATTGTCCCCGCCTGTCGGGCATCAACGGCGAACAGCGTCCGGGCATTGTGCATCGCCTCGACAAAGACACCACCGGCGCGCTGGTGATCGCCAAACACGATCAAGCCCACCAGCATCTGCAAGCCCAAATTCAAGCCAAAACTGCCCGGCGCCTCTATTTGGGGGTGGTGTTCGGTCGTCCGGCTCAAAGTCAGGGCACCGTCTCTGCCCCCATTGGGAGGCACCCGGTGGATCGGCAAAAGATGGCCGTCCTGACCCCTGGCCAAGGGCGAGTGGCGGTAACCCACTGGCAAGTGTTGGAGCGGCTGGGCAACTACACCCTGATGCAGTTTGAGCTGGAGACGGGGCGCACCCATCAAATTCGGGTTCATGCTGCCCATTTGCGCCTGCCGATTGTCGGGGATCCCCTCTACACCCAGAGCAAAACCAGCCCTGTTAAGCTGGGCGGCCAAGCTCTCCATGCCTGGAAGCTCTCCTTTGTTCAGCCGCGCACAGGCCAGCCGCTGCAGTTTACCGCTCCCCTGCCGGAGGAGTTTGAGCGGCTCTTGCGGCAGTTGCGCAGCCAGGCGGGCTAGGCAGCCTCTGGGGTTTCCCCCTTGCTTTGCCTGGTCATTGCAAACGGCTGTGGAACAGCTGGTTGGTTGATCCCCAGCTCCCCTCGCCCACAAGGGGTGAGGGTCAGCGGCGAAGGGTCTTCATCTTGTTTGAAACGAGTATGCCCAGTTGTCCCCACACCCGTGGGGGTGAACCCGGCCAGAGAAGAGAATTAAGACAATCTCATGTCTACCGGGATCCCTGAATGGGATGGGTAACACTGAAACTAGGTCGCAGAAGCGGCGCGTAGCGCAATCTCAAGGAGCCGAACATGAGCAAGAGCTTGCTGGAGCAATTGCGACAGATGACTGTCGTGGTCGCCGATACGGGGGATATCAACGCCATCGAGAGCTTTAAGCCGCAGGATGCCACCACCAATCCCTCTTTGATCACAGCGGCTGCCCAAATGCCCCAGTACCAGGGCATTGTCGATGAAACCTTGCTCAAGGCCCGCCAAGAACTGGGATCCAAAGCCGACATCAAAACCGTGGTGGCCCACGCCATCGATCAACTGGCCGTGGCCTTTGGCGTGCGCATTTTGTCCATCATTCCTGGCCGGGTCTCGACGGAGGTGGATGCCCGCCTCTCTTACGACACAGAAGCCACAGTT
The DNA here is from genome assembly GCF_000013225.1 of Synechococcus sp. JA-2-3B'a(2-13). NCBI lineage: Bacteria > Bacillati > Cyanobacteriota > Cyanophyceae > Synechococcales > Synechococcaceae > Synechococcus > Synechococcus sp. JA-2-3B'a(2-13). Next base: position 1,149,494 of record NC_007776.1, on the reverse strand, counting down.
GCCAAAGCCCGCCATTTGATCGAGCTCTACAAGGCGGCAGGAGCGGATCCCAAGCGGGTGCTGATTAAAATTGCCTCGACTTGGGAAGGGATCCGAGCTGCCGAGATCCTGGAAAAAGAAGGGATCCATTGCAACCTCACCCTGTTGTTTGGCTTGCACCAGGCCATCGCCTGCGCCGAAGCGGGGGTGAAGCTGATCTCGCCCTTTGTGGGCCGCATCTTGGATTGGTACAAGAAACACACGGGCCGGGAGAGCTACCCTCCTGCCGAAGATCCGGGGGTGCAGTCGGTGACCCAGATTTACAACTACTTCCGCAAATACGATTTTCCGACGGAAGTGATGGGGGCCAGCTTCCGCAACATCGGGGAGATCATCGAGTTGGCCGGCTGTGATCTCCTGACCATCTCGCCCGCCTTGCTGGCGGAGCTGCAAAACACCGAGGGTTACCTGGAGCGCAAACTGGATCCGGAAAAAGCCAAGAAAATGGACATCCCGCGCCTGGTGATGGATCGAGCTACCTTCGACCAGATGCACCGGGAAAACCGCATGGCCTCAGAAAAGCTGGAAGAAGGGATCCAGGGCTTCTCCAAAGCGCTGGAGGTGCTGGAAAAACTGCTCACCGAGCGGCTGCAGAAGCTGGAGGGTGCCAAGGAAACCATTACCCACGCCGCCCAGGATGTCTTCCGCCTCTACGACCTGGATGGGGATGGCTTCATCACCCGCGAGGAGTGGATGGGGGCAGATCGCGTTTTCGATGCCCTGGATACCAACCAAGATGGCAAAATTACCCCTGAGGAAATGTTGGTCGGCCTAGGGGCGGCGGTCTATCTGAAGAATTAGCCGCTGGCAGCCGGCCTGGGAAAACCTCAAGGTCTATGGGCGAGAACTTTCGCCACATCGGAGACGGGGTGGCCGCCCTGGAGGCACAAGCCCGCCTGTGGATTGCCCAGCGGCTGCAAGGGATCCCTTACGATCCGCCGCCGGGGCCAGCAGCCAGGCAGGTGCTGTATTGGATCGAGACGGATCTGCTGCCGCGCCTGCAGCAAACCCCCCAGGAGCTGGAGAACCTGCTGCATGGGCTAGGGGGCGGCTATGTGCCCAGCGGCCCTTCCGGCGCCCCCACCCGAGGCCGAGTGGACGTGTTGCCCACGGGGCGCAACTTTTACTCGGTGGATATTCGCGCCATCCCCACCCCCACCGCCTGGCAGGTCGGCTCACTGGCCGCCGAGCGGCTGGTGGAGCGCTACGTGCAAGAGCAGGGGGAATATCCCCGTCGCCTGGGCCTATCCGTTTGGGGCACTTCAACTCTAAGAACTGGCGGCGACGATTGGGCCGAGGCCCTGGCGCTCTTGGGGGTCAAACCCCGCTGGGATGGAGGACGGGTGGTGGACATCGAGATCCTGCCTGTAGCGGTTTTGGGCCGCCCCCGTGTGGATGTAACCCTGCGCATTTCTGGCTTCTTTCGCGATGCCTTTCCCAATCTGATTGCCCTGTTTGACCGGGCCGTGCAGGCCGTGGCTGACCTGGAGGAGCCAGAAGCCGACAATCCCCTGCGGGCCCACGTGCTGGCCGATACCCAGTACTGGCAGGAGCAAGGGATCCCAACGCAAGCAGCGGCGGAGCGGGCGCGGCTGCGCATCTTCGGTTCCAAGCCAGGGGCCTACGGGGCCGGCCTACAGGGGCTGATCGAGGCGCAAAACTGGGAAACAGAAGCGGATCTGGCCCGCGCCTACCTCAACTGGAGCAGCTACGCCTACCGGGCCGATGGCGAGGGAGAGCCGGCCCCCGAAGCCCTGCGGCGGCAATTGGCCCACCTGCAAATTGTGCTCCACAACCAAGACAACCGCGAGCACGACCTGCTGGACTCCGATGACTACTACCAGTTTCAAGGGGGGATGGTGGCGGCAGTGCGAACGCTCCAGGGCCGCAACCCGCGGATTTACTTCGGGGATCACGCCCGTCCCCACAACCCTAAGATCCGCACCCTGGCCGAAGAAATTGACCGCGTCTATCGCGCCCGCGTGATCAACCCCAAGTGGATTGCCGGCGTGATGCGCCACGGCTACAAAGGCGCTTTCGAGATGGCCGCCACCCTGGACTACCTCTTTGCCTACGACGTCACCACCCATGCTGTGCCGGATTTCATGTACGCCGGCCTGGCCCGCGCCTACCTATTGGATCCCCAAGTCCAGCAGTTCCTGCGATCCCGCAACCCCTGGGCGCTGCGGGACATGAGCGAGCGGCTGCTGGAAGCCCACCAGCGGGGCTACTGGCAAGAGCAGGCCCTGGAATTGCTGCCTCAGATCGAAGCCCTGATGCTGGAGATGGAAGCCTACCTGGAATCCCGCTCTCCCGTGGCGAGAGAAGGTTAAGTTCTGCTAAGATTTTTTCATCCAAACCAGTTGTGGAGGGATCCCAGGCCATGAGCAAATCTGAGCTGTTGCGAGAGATTCTGGGGCCACTGTTGGAGGACTACCGCTACTGGTTTGAGCGTTCTCGCCGCTTTTTGCAGGAAGAGACCCTGGAATTGATCAGCCCAGAAGAGCAGCAGTCCTTGCTGGAAGAGGTTTTGGCTGCCCAGGCGGAGCTACAGGTAGCCAAAGCGCTTTATCAGGCCTCTGATCAAGAGGTTGGCATCGACCCTGGGCTGATGGCAAAATGGCATCGCCTGCTGATGAAATGTGCCGAATTGGGCCGTCAATTTCGCCAGATTCACCCCTCCCCCGACCTGTAATGCTGCAGATTCTCTACCTCATCGCTTTTGTGGCCATTGCCTTTTTGGCCCTGCGCAACTTGGTTGCCAATGTCATCACGTTGGGCGTGGAAGAGCGCAAGGCCTCTCCTCGTCGTGCCCGCAAGCGGATCCCTCACCCAGAGCTGCTGGATGAAGATGGCAACCTCACCGAGGAGCCTCTACTGGTGATTCGCTCGGCCAGCTTGGAAGAAGCTCGCAGCCGTTTGGAAGATCTCTATTCCGGCTCGCCGGACGAAGATTAGGGGAGTTTCTTGGGCTTTCTCTCTTGGGCGTGGCTGCACTAGCCTGGGAAGGTACTGCGCGCCATTTGCCCGAGCGTCTGGTGGGCTAGTCAACGGAGATGGGATCCGACTTCAACGTGGAATCGGTGCTGGAGGCGGTGCTCGGCAAGCTGAAGGTTTTGGCGGAAACGGGACAAACCTTTGGTCAGCCGATCACTATTGGTGAGACGATTATTGTCCCTTACATGTCCTTGCATTTTGGCTTGGGTGGGGGAGGGGGTAACTTTGGAAAGACTGCTCCTGGCTGTCGCGGCAACGGCGGGGATCCGGCCAGTCTGTTCGGGGGAGCGGGGGGTGGGGTGCGCATCGAGCCAGTTGGCTTTCTGGTGATCCGAGGCGAGCGAGTGGAGCTGCTGACCACCGTCCAGAAGCCCGACCAGTGGAACCAACTCAGCGAGACTCTGGTGCCCCTGTTGCAGCAGTGGCTGCAAAATCGTGCCGGCAACTCCTGAAGGGACTAGCCGCGAATGGAGAGGCGGGATCCCTGGGGAGAGGGCTGTATCTCGATGCGGTGGGGGAAAGCATCCTGCAGGCTGGGGATGTGGGTAATCACCAAGATGCAGGCAAAGTCCGGGGCGATGGCGTTGATGGCAGCCAGCAGTTGGGCGCGTCCGGTGGCATCCTGGGATCCAAACCCCTCGTCGATGATTAAGGTTTGCAGGTCGGATCCCGAGCGCTGGGTGAGCAGGCGGGACAAGGCCAGGCGAATGGCGAAGTTGATGCGGAAGGCTTCTCCACCGGAGTAAGTCTCGTAGGGGCGGGTGCCGTGGGGATCGGCAATGAGAATGTCGAGGGTGTCATAGGGACTCCGTCCCGCTACGGAGGACAGCTTGGCCGGTGAGCAATAGCGTCGCCCGGAGCGCTGGGTAACCAATTGCAGGTGCAGGCGGTGTTGGGTAAGGCGGGCCAGGATCTGGTTGGCCTGGGCTTCCAGCTCGGGCAGGACATTTTCGACGATCAGGGCGGGGATGCCGTTGCGGCCGTAGGCATTGGCCAGCTCTTGGTACACCTGCTGCTGGCGGCGGGCCTGTTGCAGTTGCTGTTCCAGCTCGGCCTGTTCCGCTTGCTGTTGAACCGCCTGTTGTAGCCGTTGTTGGGCGGCCCCTATCTGAGACAGCACCTCATCCAGCCGCCGGCGGTGCTCCCGCAGGGTTTGGCGGATCCCTTCCAGCTGAGCAGGCAAAACCTCGGGATGCTCCGCCAGTTGTTGCTGAAGCCGTTCCAACTCTTGGGTGGCCTGGGCAAAGTGCTGGCGGCTTTCCTGTAGGCGTTGGGATAAGGCTTGGGTGCGGGCTGCCACCTCCGGCAGTTCCTGGCGGGCCACCTGTAGGGCTTGCAGGCGCACCGGCCAGAGTTGCGCTTGGGCCAGTTCGGCTTTCACCTGCTGGTGCAGGGATCCATCGTAGCCCAGGTGGTTTAACGCCTGTTCCACCTGAGCCAACCGCTCCGCCAGGGGAGAATCCGATCCCACTGGCGGGACGGAGTCCTTGGATCCCACCTGTTGCAGGGTTTCCAGTTGTGCCTGTAGGGAGGCGATTTGCTCCCATAGGTGAGAGCGGCGCTCCTGGGCCTTGCGGAGTTCCTGAGAGCGGCCCAGTGCCCAGCGCCAGCGCTCCAGTTCTCCTCGTTGTAAGGCGTGCTCGCGCTCGTCATAGCCCAGTTGTTGCAGGGCCTGCTGGATCTGCTGGAGCTGTTGCCGAGCTTCTTGAGCGTAAGCTTCCCGGTCAAGGATTTCCCTCAACTCTGCCGCTTCTGCTTGCCAGAGCTGGATTTGCCGGCGGCGTTCCTGCTCGGCTTCCCACTGCTGTTGCAATCGCCCTTGCAGATGCAGGCGCTCATCCCAGGTGGCCAGTTCTTGGCTGAGACGGCGGTATTCTGCTTGCAAGAGTTCAATCTCCCGGTCGGCCACCGCCAGTTGTTCGCGGATAACAAACAGTTCGCCGGCAATTTCTTCTTGACGCTCGCGGTGTTTTTTCAGCACCACATCCCGCAGGCGCAGGCTGAGGGGACGGCTACAGAGGGGGCAAGTCCAGTGGCGACGGCGCTGCGGAGCCATAAGGCTGGATCCCTGCGGCTCTGGTGTTGGCGTTGCGGGGGATGACTCGGCAGGTTGACCGGCGGAAGATAGGGCCAGGGATCCCTTCTCTTGTTCGGCTGTCTCCTCGACAAGGGCTGTCTCCTCGACAAGGGCTGTCACCCTCGCCAAAGTGGGGGTGACCTGATCTCGTTCGCTGCGCGGAGCACTTTGAGCGGAAAACACCTCTTGACCTTCCTCCCAGGTGGTCACCAACAGGCGGCAGCGTTCTTCCTCCTGTTGCCACTGTTGCTGGAGAACCCGCTGGCGTTCCTGGAGCTTTTGCACGAACAGCCGCCGTTCTTGGACTTTTTCCAACACCCGCTGCTGGTAGAGACGCCGTCGCTCCAGCTCTGCCAGGGCGGCCTCTCCTTCGGCAATTTTCTGCTCCAGGTGCTGCTGCTGCTGGGCTAGAGTTTCCTGGCTTTGCAGTTGCTGGCTGAGAAGCTGGAGGCGGGCTTGCAGACGTTCCCGCTCGCGGCGGATTTGCTCTTGCCAATGCTGTTGCTGCTGGAGAAGGATGGCGGCTTGCGCTTGGGCTTGGTTCAAGGCCTGGAGACGCTCTTGAGCTTGCTGGTAGTGGCGCAGGCCGATTTCGATGCGCTCCTGTTCTGCCAGCAATTGGGCATCGGCTTGGGCCTGGGCTTGGCAGGTGGCCAACTCCTGTTGCAGCCGTTGCATCTTGCGCAGTTGCTGCTGTTGCTGCTCTGCTTGCTGGGCTTGCAGCTTTTGGCGTTCTTGGAGCAGATGCTGCTGTTGCTCGAAGAGGTGGTGGAGATGGCGATCTTGGGCCATCAGGGCTTGGTAGCGTTCGTAACCCGCCAGGATGTCTTCACTCTGGGCGATCAGCTCTTCCAACTGGAGCAGGTGCTGTCGCTGGGCACGCCACTGTTGCTCGGTGTGCTGTAGGTTGGTGCCGAGCTTTTGCAAGTGTTGGGTAAGGTGTTGGTGGCGCTCCTGCAGGATGCAGCGATGTTCGTAGAGGCGCTCTAGGGCTTGCAATTCCTGCTGTTGCTGGGCTAGGAGCTGCTGCAGATGAGTTTGCCGTTGTTGGAGTCGCTCCAGCTCGGCTTGAATTTGGCCAAGGTGGGCCTGTTGTTGGTCAAGCTGCTGCAGGCGCTCTTGGAGCAGATCGGCTTTGAGCTTGGCGCTGCGTGCCCGTTCCCGACAGCGCTCGGCCAGCAAATCGTACTGCCCCAACTTGAGCATGTCGGCCAAGATCTGCTTGCGCTCGCCGGGACGCTTCAGAGTGAAGGCATCCGCTTGTCCTTGTCGCAGATAGGCGGAGTGAATAAAGGTCTCGTAGTCGAGGCTGAGCTGACTTTGAATGGCCTGTTGGGTGGCGCGCATGCCGCGGCGGGTCAAGCTACGCCAGCGAGGTTGGCCGTCGGTTTCTCCGGTTTGAATTTGCCACTCCAGGGATCCCTCGCCCGATAGATGACGGCTGCGCAGGATGCGGTAGGTTTGTCCTCGCGAGCGGTAGATCACCTCTACCCAGGCTTCGCTGGCCCCCTTGCGGATGAGATCGCTATCGTTGCTGGCCCGGCTTTGCCCCCAGAGGCCCCAGGTGAGGGCGTCGAGCAGGGCGGACTTGCCTGCCCCATTGGGGCCACAGATACAGGCGGTGTGGATCCCGCGCAGATCCAAAACGGCGTGAGCGTAACAGAGAAAATTGTGCAAGGTTAGGCGAACCGGGATCACAGAAAACTCTGAGGGGCTCTGGTTGCTGGAAAAAATGAGGTTGAGCCATTTGATCCAGAGTATCGCGTCAGCGGTGGGGAGCAACAATGAGGAGTGAGAAGTGAGGAGAGAGGAGTGAGGATACTCCCTTCTCACTACTCTCCGTTCTTTTCTCTTTTCTCTCTTGTCTCTCTTGAGAGGGGATCCGATTGCATTAGCCGCTGACACAGTTGGGCAATCTGGGTGAGGCTAGCCTCGTCCAGCCAGCGGTGAAAGGCTTGGGATTCCTGAAGGCGGCCCATCAGCAGCGTGGGGATCTGCTCCGGACTGTCCAGTTCCGCCAGCCACTGCCGGGGAAAGCCGGTTGCCGCAGCCAGCTCGTCGGGATCCCGTCGGCCTGCCTGCCACTGTTGCATCAGCCAGTTGACTCGGGCGGGGATCTGATCCCAGGGGGAGGCAGAAGCGGCCAGGATCAGGGTTCGGGGCTGTACCTGTTGCAGCAGTTGGGCCAAGTCCGCCGGTAGCCAGGGCCAGCGGGCCAGCACCAGCTTTGCCCCTTTTGGTGGTGGAACAAGGTTCTCGGCCTCCTGCCCGTCGTAACAGATGGCCCCTTTCAGCGAATCCGGCAGGGGTTTCTGCCGAAAATCTTGGATCTCTATGGGGGGAGCAGAAAGGGTGGGTGCCTGCCACTCTCCCGAAGGGCGCACTGCCAGCACCTTGCCCTGCCAAGGCTGTTTGCCCCGGTCATCCGCTTCCAACTGGAGGGCGATGTCCAAAGCTTGGCATTTTTGCCAACGCTCCAGCTCTTCTCCGGCCTGCCAAAACCACAGGGTACGGGATCCCGGCGAGCCTTGGAGTTCAAACTTGAGGTGGCGGCCATTGCGGGAGACTCCCAGGTTGGAGCTATTGGGACGGAAGTTCATCAAGGCAACGACGGGGTTGGGGTTGCCGTGCCCAAAGGGCTGCAGAAGCTGCAATTGCCGATACACCTCATCCAGCTCTGCCACCCCATCCCGATCCTGAGAGACCAGTAGCTCCCAGTCGAGGATAATCTCCACCGCCAAGGCGCGAGCCTGCTGATCCGGGCTAACCCGCGCGGCCAGCTCCCGCTGCAACGCCAGTTGCACAGCGGCCAGGCAAGCCAGATCCACTTGGATCCTGGCGGCCATGGGGTGTCCGCCTCCCCGCCGCAAGAGGGGGCGCACGGCCTCGATGGCCTCCACCAGGTTCACCCCTGGCAGGGAACGGCCCGACCCATAGCCCCGTCCCGCCGCTTCGTCTTTGGCGATCAACACCGTTGGGCAGTTATACTGCTCCACCAAGTGCGCCGCCGCGATCCCTAGAACCCCTGGGTTCCAGCCGGCTTCCGCCAGAACAATGGCTCCTTCCCGGGTCAGATCCAAGCTCTCTACCTGTTGGCTGGCCTCTTGGATCACTTGCTGGGTGAGCTGCCGGCGCTCTTCGTCAAGGGCAACAAACCGTTGCACCAGCGCCTGGGCCCGCTCTGGATCGGAGGTGGTCAGCAGCTCCACTGCTAAGCTGGCGTCTTCCAAGCGGCCAATGACGTTCAACTTGGGGGCGATGCGAAAAGCAATATCCTGGGCTGTCGGCACCCCCTGGGATTGGCCGTTGTCAACCCGAGCCAGGAGAGCCTGCAGCCCCGGACGCTGCGTACTGGGCTGCGTACTGGCCAGCACCGGCAGGCCCCGCTGCACCAAGTAGCGGCACTCCCGCTGCAACACCGCCACATCGGCCACAATTCCCACCGCCACCAGATCCAGGTGCTGCTCGACACCAGGGATCCCTAGGGCTTGGTAGAGCGCCTCCGCCAACTTGTAGGCCACTCCCACCCCCGGCAAGAAGCGCAGCGGATGTTCAGCCGGCAATCGCAAGGGGTTGACCACCGCATAGGCAGCGGGCAAGGGATCCGGCAGCATGTGGTGATCCGTCACGATCACGTCCACCCCCTGGGCTTGGGCCATGGCAATTTCGGCAGCATTGCCCACCCCGCAATCCACCGTCAGGATCACTTGGCAGCCCTGGGCCAGCACCTGCTGTAGCCGTTGAGGATTGAGCCCGTGCCCCTCGGTGCTGCGCAGCGGTATGGAGAACTGGACTCGGAAGCCCAAGGGTTGTAACGCCGAGAGGAGGAGACTGGTACTGGTGACACCATCGCAGTCAAAGTCCCCCCAAATGCACAGGGTCTCTTCCCTTTCCCGTGCCTGCAGCAGCCGCGCCACCGCCCGCTCCAGATCCGGCAGGGATGCTGGTGGTGTGGGGGAATAGTGTTCGGGATCCACGAAGGCCTGCGCCTGCTCCCAGGTGTGCAGACCCCGCAGAGCCATCACCTTGGCCGCATACTTGCCATATTCCCGGCTCAGTTGCGGATTGAACTGGGGGGGAGTGGGCAGCAGCTCCCAGCGGTATTCCATGCAAGCTCGACAGGGATAAAGGTTCCTAGGAGCCTATCAAAAACGGCCCAGGGGGGAAATGGATCCCAGAGGAAAGGGCTGGGGATGATGGGCTACCTTGAACCCTACTGGCAGCAGTGAGAAGCCACACAGCAGGCGGAAGGGTGCTCGTGATTGTGGGTGGCACAGGCTTCGCTGCAGTAGAGTTGACCTTCGTAGCGATAGCCTTGGCTGCTCTCGAAGCTGCAGTTGCAGTGTTCACAGGCGCAACGGACAAGGGTGCTGGCAGACATGATTTTCTCTCCTTCTTTCTCGTTTTTTCCTAGGGATCCTCTTGTCGAAGATCCGCGTCTCTACACCCTAGCGGTTGCTCAGCAACGATGCTGAAACAAGAATCAGAATCATTTTTGGCAATTCACCGATTACAGCCTATGAATTAGGATACAAGTATCCAAGAGAAAAGAGAGATATATACCAACCTATTTGTTAGATTTATCCCAAAGAGTTGTGGCAGCTTATCAGGCAGGCAAGACCTCCACTTGCCAGGTAGCGGAACAGTTCATGGTAACCCAAAGAACACTGCACCACTGGGTGCATCAGTATCAACAAACTCAGGATTTATCCCCCAAGAAAGTCGGCACAAAGCGAGTAGGTATTCTGGAACAACACCGGCAAGAAGTTATGACGGTCATTGAAAGGCGCCTGAACTATTATCCGTGGTAGTATCAAGAACTGCTACGAGAGCAACTGGATACTGATGTGAGTGCTGTTACGATAGACAACTTTTTAAAAAAGCGAGGAATGACGCTAAAAAGAATTACCGCAGTGTAAAAATCAGAGAAGAGGAGGTGCAAAGGCAACAATTAGCCTATAGTTAAGAAGTCAAGAATATACCAGTGGAAGATATAGCTATTCTAGACCAGACAAGGGTGTGAGAGGCAATGGAACGGAGGGGTATCTCGGAGTTTACGCAGTCGAAGAGCTTACAGTTACCGTCAGAGATGCAAAGGGAAAAAACATAAGATTATTGAAGCTATTTCCTGGAGAGAGGCAGTAGGCTGTTGTGTTATCAAGGGTGGAATGCGGAAGAGCAATTTTCTGGAGTTTTTGCAAAGTGACTCATGTCCGGAACTGGATGCGCGGAAGGTGGTGATTAGAGTTCGGAAGTGGAGGGTTTGATTCAAGGAACAGGTGCGCGGATCATAGACCTGCCCGTGTATGCACCAGAGTTGAATCCGATTGAGAGGATGTGGTCGGTATTGAAGCCTTTTATCCGGCAGTTTTCCAGAGCCGGGAAGTATGGGATGGAGCAGATAGCAGAGACCTCTTGACTACTCATCAATCCATTCTGCTTCCGAAGTTGGTTTGCTAGGTGTTGCTACTGTGCCCCTTGATTCCTTAACAGGCTGTACTGCTCCATCCCTATGCACGAAGAGGGATGCCGCCGCCCTAATTACTGGGAAGAGACTCCCAGATACTTTGTCCCTCTAATGTCCCTCTAGTAAGAGGTACTGCACCACGAAGCACTCAGTGCCGCCGCAGGCGAACAAGCTGGCGGAGTTCGCAGTTACTGTATCAAGAAGCCGTCATAAAGGGCGGGGCTTGTAACCCAGTTTTCTGGTCAATGTGGCGTTGGCATCTCTTTGTGCTTTATCCTGAGGGGCGATAAGCTAAAGTACAGCAACAACACAGTCCTAAACTGGGAACTTTATTGATGCCTCCGCGCTCCTCTTCCTCCCAGAGTGGCTCTACCCCATTCCCCTTTCTGGAGGGGCGGGGTGCTGCTGCCGACGGGGCTGAGTCGAGCTTACCGCTGGGACAGCGTTTGCTGCGGGCGGGTCTGATCTCCCAATCCCAGTTGGCTCAGGCTCTGCGAGAGCAACAGCAAAACCACCTCAAGTTGGGAGAAGTGTGTCTCGAGCGCGGCTGGCTCACTCTGGCTGATCTCTACCGCTTCCTGCCCAGCCAGTCTCTTTCTCTGGGAGAGATTTTGGTGGCACTGGGCCATTTGGATTTCGAGCAATTGCGGGTTGCTCTGGCTCAACAGCGTCGCTATGGGCGGAAATTGGGGGAAATCCTCACCTGGAAAGGTTGGGTACAGCCCGCCATTTTGGATCGCGCCTTGGATGTCCAGGTGCAACTGCAGCGGATGGCTTCCCCCAATGCGTGGGAGGCGCTGCAGCCTTTTTTGGCCAGGGATCCCAAACCCGAGGTTCAGCTTACCCCCCAAAGAGCGGCAACTCCTGGCCGAGAAGCTCTGGCCCAGGATTTGGCTGTACCCGAAGAGGCCAAGATCCCTTGCGAGGGAACAATTCAGCCATCGAGTCTCGAATCCGCAGTTGGGGGAGATCCCATCCCTGGAACATTGGCTGCGGCGGCCTCGGATCCCTTTGCCGATGAGCCTCAACCGGCCACCTTGGCCGACTACCGCAAGCAAGTGGAAGCCTTGCAGCTACAAATCGAGCTCCAGGAACAGGAATGGGATCGGATCCTGGCCAACATGAACCAGCAGATTGCCGATTTTCAAAACCAGTATCAGCAGCGCATTCAAAAACTGGAAGCCACCATTCGTCTCCAGCAGGCGGAGCTCCAGCACCAGGCTACGCTGCAGCAGGATTTGCGGGTTTGGCGGGAACAACTGCAACGTCTAGAAACGGAGCTGGCCCTTGCCCGCGCTGCCGAGCAGAAGGCGCAGCGGCAGTTGCAAACCCAGCGAGATTGCTATCAGTCGGAACTGGAGCAGTTGCAAGAGCAAATCCAGATTCTGCAGAAACGCCAGTTGGACTCGGTGCCCAGCAGCGTTGTGGCTGACCTACGCGCCCAATTGGAGGCAGCGCTTCATCAAATCCAGCAGCTCCGATCGGAGCGGGATCAGTTGCAGGCCCAACTTGCCCAGCAAGCTGCAGAGTCAGAGGCTGCTCTATCCCGGCATCTGGATTCCTTCTGGCCAGAGCAGGTTGCCGCCTTGGAGCAACAGATTGCGGAGCTGAGGGCCGCTTTGCAGATGTGGCAAGAGCGCTACGCTCAGTTACAGCAAGAGCACGAGGCCCAAATGGCGCGGCTTTCCGGCTATGTTCCCCCAGAGCAGGTGGAAAGCTTACAGGTGCAGCTACAACAACTGCAAGCGGAAATGGCGCGGCTGATGGCAGCCAACCGTGACTACGAAGCGCACATTGCCCAACTGGAGGAGCAACTACAGCAGAGCCAAGCCCTGATCCTTCAGCTCAGGACAGAACAGGCCGAAGCCGACCAGCGCATTGTCCAACTGGAGGGATCCCTGCAAGCCCGCCAAGAAGCCTTGGAGCAAGCTCAACAACAACTGAAAACCACGGGATCCCGCCTCAGCGCCCTTCAACAGCAGCAGGCCAACTTGACGGTGGAACTGCGAGACGCGCGAGAGCTGCTAGCGGCCTATCGGCAGAGCCTGGAGACTTTACAGGAGAATCTCAAGATTGAGCAGAAAAGTGCTCCGCACCGCTAACGCGATCGCAACCGTCTGCTGCAGGTGAGTTACGAACAGCAAAAGCTGATCGCCGAGGCAGCGCAGGCTCAGTTGAGAGCAGCCAACTTCTCTGGTTCAACCGCCAAAGATGAGCCAGCACGCTTGCGTGAGCGAAACGCAGTCCTTACGGGGAGACCGGAGGAACCCGAGACCGACGCCGACACTCCTGAGGATACGCCGACGGATCCCTTGTTGGCAGAACTCACCCCATGGGCCAGGCATCTGTTCCAAAACTTGCAGGCAGCGGGCTTGCTGGATCGGCCCCAGATCCAAGACATCCTCAGCCGCTGGCAACAGTCGGGGGGCAAGCTGACCGCGGTCATTGGCGAGTGTACCGGCCTGAAGGCAACCACGGTCGCGGTAGCGGTGCGGTTCCCGGTAGGGTGCCGGAGGCATAGCACTTTCAAGTTCTTTGCGGATGGGGGGTATTCTGCCCGTTTGTCGGGGTGCCGCACGGTGGGAGAGCATGACTCTAGTCAATAATAAGCTCAACTATACTGAAAATAATGTATAATATGTTCAGTACGGATTACTACCAGTTGATCTTTCTGTTTACTTTCGAGTCTGCCAACATGGTAGCCAAAGCAAAGCAGAAAATTGGTAGTAAGACGACACGGAAACTGCGCTTTGGGTATTCTACTCAAAGCTTTGCGGGATACCGCCATTCTGTTTGGACTCCGTCCCGCTAACGCGAATGGAAACAAACAGAATGCTATCGCTGCATAGTTGAACAGTGATGTTCAGCAGTGTTCAGCGTAAATGTATCAGTTCCTCAAGGCTGCCGACTTGTTGGCTGCTGAAGTGCTGGAGTCCTTGCCGCCGATGGATGAATCTTCGCCCCACTGGGGGGATCCCTTGGTGGAGCGGGGGTTATTGCGACCGGAGACGCTGCAGTATTTTCGCAAACATTTCCTGCCAGCTTCTGCCAGCGGATGCTGAGATATGCCAGAACTCCGTCCGAGCGCCGAGACCGTCAAGCGGATGAAGGTCTTGCCTCCACAGCACATTGTCGGGCAGGAGATGGCGGCACGACTGCTTGTGGCGGCCCTGGAGAAGGAGCGGGTGACTTCCAGCTACTGCTTCTTGGGCCCCCAAGGGGTGGGGCGGAAGCTGATGGCCCGTTGGTTTGCCCAGGCCCTCTTGTGCGAATCCAGCTCCGGGATCCCTTGCGGCAAGTGCTCCCACTGCCGTTGGCTGCTGGCGGGCAACCATCCCGATCTCCACTGGGTCAGCCCCACCTACCTGCACCAAGGCCGCCTAATTGCGGCAGACTCCCCGGAGGCGCAAACCTTGCAACGGCGCTCGCCGCCCCAAATTCGCCTGGAGCAGGTGCAGGGGGTATCCCGCTTCTGTGCCCGCAAGCCGATTCGAGCCCAGCGAAAGGGCTCCGCCCCGCTAAAGGACTCCGTCCCGCTTACGCGAACGGGAGCGGTGGTGGTGCTGGAGGGAGCCGAAACCTTGGCGGAAAGCGCTGCCAATGCTTTGTTGAAAACCCTGGAGGAGCCAGGCCCAGCCCATATTATACTCATCGCCCCCCAGGCGGCCTCGCTGTTGCCGACGCTGTTGTCCCGCTGCCAGATGGTGCCTTTTCGCCGCCTCAGCCCAGAAGAGGTCGACCGGGTGCTGAGTGGGTTGGGTTGCCCAGATCTGGCAGGGATCCCTCGATCCGAGCTGATTGCCTTGGCCCAGGGCAGCCCCGGCTTGGCCTTGCTGGCCCACCAGCACCTGCAGCAGATCCCGCCGTCGCTCCTTGAGGAACTCAAACGTTGGCCCTGGCACTCTTCTCTCCAGCAGGCATTGGAATTGGGCAGAGCGGTGGCCAGTTTGGAGCTGCCGGCACAACTGTGGCTGATCGATTATTTGCAGCAGCATTTTTGGGCGCAGGGATCCCGTCAGCCGTTTGCGCCAGGGGTGCAGAGCGCCATCCGGCAGTTGGAACGCATTCGCCAACACCTGTTGCAACTGGTGCAGCCCCGTCTCTGTTGGGAGGTCAACCTTGCCAGCATTAGCCCGGGTGGGTGATGTGGTAGCTGCCGTCGGCTTGTACCCAGGCGATCTCCGGGATCCGACATTGGCGGGCATAGGCTTCGATCTCTTCAGGGGCCCGATCCAGCAATTCCAGCTCCACCGCCTCCGTTCGCGTCAGCGGTGCGGTGCACTCTTCTCGCCAGCGGGCGGCCAAGGCCAGCGCCGCCGGGATCCCTGCCGGCACCAGGGGCACCACCAACCGTTTGCAGCCCATCTCCTCGGTTTGGGGATCGGGGGGCAAGAGCCGCAGCAGCGTATCCGGCAGAAGGGTAAAGCCAATCCCCGGCTGTTCGACCTGCTGAGGGCTGTAGAGGGCGTACAGCCGGTCGTAGCGTCCCCCCAGAGCAATGATCTCCCCGCTCGCCACCGCCTGAAAAACGATGCCGGTGTAGTAGGCCAGGGTTTGCAACAAGCTCAGATCCAGCACCACCCGCACCCCATGTTCCTCCAGCACCTGGCAGAGCTGCCGCAGATCCCGCAGCCGCTCAGGCGGGACAGGCAACTGAGCCAGGTCAGAAAGAACTGAGCCGGGCTGGCCCCGCAGCCCCAGAATCTGCAAGCCAATCTGGCGGGCGGCTTCCGGCAGAGGGGCCGATTCCAGGTAAACGTAGTCGAGCTGGGCAATGGCACGGCGTACTGCCGCTTGAGCCGTGGGGGCAACGGCGCTGAGCAAACTCTCGGTGAGGCTGACATCTCCCAGCAACAGCGTCCAAGAGAACTCACAAGAGGAGATGCCGACCGAGCGAATGCAATCGGCCAGCAGCAGCAGAATCTCGGCATCTGCCAGCCATCCCCCTGCCCCGATCAGCTCCACTCCGGACTGAAAAAACTCCTGGCTACTGTAGGATCCCTCCTCCCGCCGGCTGTTGCGAAAAACGCTGCCGTGGTAGTAGAGCCGCAACGGCAAAGGCCCACCGGCTAGACGGGTGGCTGCCGCCCGCACAATGGAAGCAGTGAACTCGGGGCGCAGCCCCAGCATCGTCCCTTCGCCATCCCGCAGTTGCAGCACCGACTCAGCGCGGATGGATCCCCCCGCCAGCAGCGTTTCCAGCCGCTCTAGGGTGGGAGTGATGATGCGCTGGTAGCCATGGCGCCGGAAAACCCGGGTCAGCTGAGCCTCCAGCTTCTCCCGCCGTTGTACTTCCCGCGGCAGGAGATCCCGGGCACCGCTGGGGGGGCGCAGACTGCTGGAGACGGTGGAACTGGCCTCAGGGCGGGGATCCCAAAAGTGCTCCGCACCGCTACCGCGAGAGTGCTCCGCACCGCTACCGCGACCGTACACAGGGCTGCTCCAGCAGAGGATCCTGCTGCATCATACCGGATGTTGGAGGTCAGCTGGGATCCCGGGGAAACTCAGGCCACTCCCAGATGGGATCCGTGGAGCGCACTCGGTGCATTCCTGCTTCCGCAAAGCGGGCGAAAGCGGCCTCCGCCTGTTCGCTGAAATCCACAACGCCGGGGATCACCACCGCCGAGGTGCAGTCCTCCAGAAGGTAGACTTTCTTGGCCAAGCTGGGATCCGTGGCCTGGATCTCTTGCAGCAGGTCGCTCACCGTCCAGGCCACGCAGTGGCTTTTGGCTTGGCCAGCCACGATCAGGGCGTCAAACTGCAGCAGGTGGTGGATGAGGAGCTCATTTTTCTCGTCGATGGGATCCCCTTCCGGCCCAGTCAAAACCTCCGGGCTAAGCACGGAATAATTTTCCGTCAAGGGATTGGCTCCCTTGAGCTGCAGGCTGGGCTGGCTGCAGCGGGCCATGCCGTGAAAGAAAATCGCCTCCTCCACCGCTGGCACCAGGGCATGGCCAATCCCCCCCAGCATGGAGTGGTAGGGCCAGACGATGAGGGGATATTTTCCCCCCTGCTCCAACTGCTCGGCGTAGTGCAGAGCGTAGACCTGCAACCGCGTCAGATCCCCCTGGGTGAGGTTGGCAGCCATGGCGGGGTTAACCCGCCAGCGTCCGCAGCGGATATCGGCTGCCGAAATGGCCGTGGCCGGCTCAGGATGGGCTCCCTGCGCGTCCACCCAAAAGACGGGGTGGAAGATCTGCATGGCCGTGTGGGTGTCGAGAGTGGCAATGATCTGGGTGAGGCAAGCCAAATTGCGGTAGATGAACTGACAAAGCCGTCGATTGTCTTCCACCGCTCCCAATCCGCCGGAACCGGCCACAAACAACTCAAAGCCGGGAATGCAAAAGGTGTTCTGCACATCAATGAGCAGCAAGCCCACCCGCACCCGATCCGCCTCTGCCGGCGGGATCCCTTGCTCCTTGGCCCAGAGCTCGGCTTCTGCTGCCCGCTGTTGGTAGGGCACGCGCCAAATCTCTCCCACCCGCTCCGGATCAAAGTGGGGGGGAAGGCCCGCTGGAGCCTTAACAGTTAGCTCCTGTAGAGTGGTATTCATGGCGTTCTTCCGGTGGGGGCTGGATTGACCAGGCTTGCACCCGCTCGATAGAGTTGGACGGGTAACACTTATGGTTGGTTTCACTATAAGTTGGGGGCAAGATTTTGTCCAGATGGCCGCCTGTATTTCTGGCTGAGTTTGGGTTTGGTGTCTTGTCGAGGCCGATTTTTAGGGTTTTTTGGGGTTGTGATGCTTCTGGTGGATCCCTACAAGCAGCCTTACTTATGGTAAGTTTCACTATAACCTTCGCAACAGCCCTCTGCTCGATCCCGCCGTTCCCCACTGGCTTCTGCCCCGAGGTTTTTCATGTTGAGCCCTGATTTCTCGTCGTTGCGGCCCCAAGACTATGGCCTGCTAACCGACCTGTACCAGTTCACCATGGCCGCCTGCTACGTGGGGGAAGGGCTAGAGTCTCAGCCCGCTGCCTTTGAGCTGTTTGTGCGGCGGCTGCCCACCGACTATGGCTACCTAATCGCCATGGGGCTCACCCAGGCAGTGGACTATCTGCAGCAACTGAGCTTCGCCCCCGAGGCTTTGCGAGCGCTGCGGGAAACGGGCATTTTCGCCGATGCGCCGGAGCGCTTTTGGGAGCTGCTGGCCCGCTGCCGGTTTGAGGGGGATGTGTGGGCGGTGCCGGAAGGAACCGCCATTTTCGCCAACCAGCCCCTGTTGCGGGTGGAAGCCCCCCTCTGGCAAGCCCAACTGGTGGAAACTTACTTGCTGTCCACCTTTAACTACCAGACCCTGATCGCCACCAAGGCGGCCCGTATGCGAGATGCAGCAGGGGATGAGGCCATTTTGTTGGAGTTCGGCACCCGGCGAGCTTTTGGTCCCCAGGCGGGGCTGTGGGCAGCCCGGGCGGCTCTGGCGGCAGGGTTCAATGCCACCTCCAACGTCTTGGCAGCCCTGAAATTGGGGCGCAAGCCGGCAGGAACCATGGCCCATTCCCTAGTGATGGCCATTGCTGCTCTCTCGGGAGACGAAACCCGCGCCTTTCAATCCTTTCGGCGCTACTTTCCCCAAGCTGCGCTTCTAATCGATACCTACGATCCCATCCAAGGGGCGCGCACAGCAGCCCAGCTCTTTGCGGCCAGAAGCCCAGATCAACTGGGATCCCAGGGGGAAATCGGCGGGGTGCGCATCGACTCGGGAGATTTGGAAGATCTCTCTCGCCGGGTGAAACAAATTTTGCCTCAAGGCGCCCCGGTGTTCGTCAGTGGGGATTTGGACGAATACGAGATCGAGCGCCTGCATCGCTCCCAAGCCCCCATCAGCGGTTATGGGGTGGGCACCCGCCTGGTAACTGGAGAAGGCGTAAACGGGGTGTACAAATTGGTGGAAATCAATGGGATCCCAGTGGCCAAAGCTTCCTTTGCCAAAGCCACCCTTCCCGGTCGCAAGCAGATCTTTCGCGGCCCTGAAGGAGACTTGTTGGGCCATGCTGACGAGCCCCCGCCTCCTGGCTACGAACCGCTCTTGCGCAAAGTTATGGAAAAAGGGCTGCTGCTGGATCCCTTGCCGGATCTGGAAGCCATTGCCCGCACCAGCCGCGCCTCTGTGCTGTGCCTGCCCCAGGGAGTGCGACAACTGCGCCAGCCGGATCCCTGGCCCACAGCCCTGACTGCCGCTTTGCAACGGTTGAAAGACCACACCCTTGGCCAGGAATGTGCCTCGGCGGGCCCTGCCTGAGGAGAAGGAGTCCCGCTGCACTATAATGTTCTAGCTTCAAGGTCTCCGCTTTGAGGTTTGAGTTTTGCCATTGGACTTGAGCCTCAGGCCATTTTGATTTTTGGTGTTTTCCTAGTCTTTGCCCCCAGCTCTATGACCCAACGTGCCCTAATTACCGGCATCACCGGACAGGATGGCTCCTATCTGGCCGAGCTGTTGTTGAAGAAAAACTACGAAGTTCACGGCATCATCCGCCGCGCCAGCACCTTCAACACCGACCGCATCGACCACATCTACGTGGATGCCCATGACCCCCAGGCTAGGCTATTCCTTCACTACGGGGATCTCACGGATGGCACCACCCTGCGCAGGATCCTGGAACAGGTGCAGCCGACGGAAGTGTACAACCTGGGGGCCCAATCCCACGTGCGGGTGAGCTTTGATGCGCCGGAATACACTGTTGATGCAGTGGCCATGGGTACCCTGCGTCTCCTAGAGGCCATCCGCGACTACCAGCAGCGCACCGGGATCCGGGTGAAGTTTTACCAGGCAGGCTCCTCGGAGATGTTCGGCCTGGTGCAGGAGATCCCGCAAAAGGAAACCACCCCCTTCTACCCGCGCAGCCCCTATGCCTGTGCCAAGGTGTACGGCTACTGGCAGACGGTCAACTACCGCGAAGCCTACAACCTCTTCGCCTGCAACGGTATCTTGTTCAACCACGAAAGCCCACGGCGAGGGGAAACCTTTGTAACCCGCAAGATCACCCGCGCCGTCAGCCGCATTGTGGCCGGCAAACAGGACAAGCTCTACCTGGGCAACCTGGATGCCAAGCGGGACTGGGGCTACGCCAAAGACTACGTCGAGGGGATGTGGATGATGCTCCAACAACCCCAGCCGGATGACTATGTGCTGGCTACCGGGGAAACCCACACTGTGCGCGAGTTTGTGGAACGGGCCTTCGCGCTGGTGGGCCTGCCGATTACCTGGAAAGGCTCCGGCCAAGCCGAACAGGGGCTGTACAAAGACCAAGTGTTGATCGAGATCGATCCCCGCTACTACCGCCCAACCGAGGTGGATCTGCTGTTGGGGGATGCTTCAAAAGCCAAGCGAGTCCTAGGATGGGAGCCCAAGGTGAGCTTCCCGCAGTTGGTGGAGCTGATGGTGCTGGCCGACTTGGAAGCCATCGGCCTGGATCCGGATCCCATCTTGGGGGAACGGCGCACCCTCAACGGCCTGCTCAGCGAAGATCGCGCTTTCATCCGCACCCAGCTGGGGGTTCACTACGACTGACAGGGTGAATACAACGGTGGAGACGGGATCCCAAAAGACAGCCTTGACCCCTTGTCCAAAGCAGGAACTAAACGCTTAATATAGTAGATCGCCGATTCTTTTGGTGCCTCGTCCTCTTGCTCCCCAGCTGACCATCTCTTGCTGACTTTGTTTGCTGATTTTGGAGAAATGCCCGCATGTCCCGCTACACAGGTCCCCGCCTAAAAATCATTCGTCGCTTCGGGGGACTTGATCTGCCCGGCTTGACGCGCAAGCGCCCCAAAAATACCAACCCGCCCGGTATGCATGGCGCCGAGCGCAAGAAAAAATCCGAATATGCCATTCGCTTAGAAGAAAAGCAGAAGGTGCGCTTCAACTACGGGCTGAGCGAGCGGCAGATGATCCGCTACATGCGCAAGGCACGGCGCTCCAAGGGATCCACCGGTTTGGCCTTGCTGCAAATGCTGGAAATGCGGTTGGATTGCATCGTGTTTCGTCTGGGCATGGCTCCAACCATTCCGGCAGCTCGGCAGCTCGTGAGCCACGGCCACATAGAGGTTAACGGCCAAAAGGTAACCATTCCCAGCTATGGCTGCAAAGTGGGGGATGTGATTACAGTAAAAAACAAGGAATCTTCCCGCAAGCTGGTGGCCGCCTACGCGGAGTATCCGGGGTTGTTTTTGCCGGACTACCTGGAGTTTGACAAAGAAAAGCTGCGCGGACGCATCAAGGAATTGCCCCCCCGCGAGCAAATTTGCGCCCCGGTCAACGAGCTTTTGGTGGTTGAGTTCTATTCCCGCAAGCTCTAGGTTGTGTTGATCTTTCATTTGAGCCAAAAGAGAGCACTGACGAGATAGAGAAAACTCAAGAAGTTCCTGGCCAATTTGTCAAAACGAGAAAATAGATGCCGGTACTGCTTTAACTTATGAAAAAAGCATTCGATTAAATGCCTCTCTTGATACAGATGCTTGTCATAATGCCGCTGCGTCTTTCTATTCCTTTTAGGCGGAATAACCGCTTGAGCTTCCCCTATCTTCTCAATCAACTTATCCGCATCATATCCTTTATCCCCAATTACTTTGGTATCCTTTCTCTGCCAGCCCTCTATCAATTCTTCCCCTTGAGTAATATCGCTCTTTTCTCCGCCAGTTATTCTCAATTCCAGCGGATTTCCCAACCCATCTACACTCACATGAATCTTGGTGCTGTATCCGCCTCGGCTTCTCCCCAAAGCTTGCTCCCCTTTTTTCCGGCAGCACAGGAGTGCGCTCGAACCATGGTTGAATCAATAATGAGATGCTCTAAATCAGGGTCGTCAATAAAATACTTGAACATCCGTTCCCACACTCCAAAACGACTCCACCGGTGGAATCTTTGATAGATGGTGTACCATTTGCCATATCCTTCTGGGAGGTAGCGCCAAGGAGCACCGGAACGGGCTATCCAAAGAACTGCTTCAATAAACTGTTTGCAGTTTGCTTCTTTCCCAATGTTAACTCTCTCTTCTGTCTGTAAAAAAGCCAATATCTTCTGCCATTTGTTTTCATCTAAAAAAACCAACTTCATCCTCTTTCCTCTATAAATTATTCCCTCTATCCTAACATAAGATCAACACGACCTAGGGATCCCCTTTTGTGGCCATTGCAAATTGCAGGGGAATTTTGGGCAGTTTGACGTTCTCCTCACCCTTGAGGCCGGGGGATTTTTCACGGTTTGTTTTTTGTAGCGTTTCCCCTGCTCATCGCTCCTGTTGGCGATGCGTAGCGTTAGCTAGACCGCCGGGAAGCCCTGCCCTCTGTTAGTGACTAGTGGCTAGTCACTATCCACTCACCACTATCCAGGGTGAAGGTCGGGATGAGAGGCGGGGACACTTTGGTTTTCAATGGACTGGCCTAAAACCGAGACGGTAACCCCACCGCATGAAGCAATAAGGTAGGATTCATTCCAGTAGATTACCCTTGCCTCAATGAGAACTGCTTACCAGTACCGTTTGCGACCTACGCCCAGCCAGATTGCTTTGATGAGCGAGTGGCTAGACTTGTTACGCAAGCAGTACAACTACCGCTTGGCAGAGCGCTTTGCGTGGTGGGAACACAATCGCTGTGATAGCAATGCTTGTCCCCTAGTCTGTCATTTGCCCCAGCTGAAAGACAAGCCCGATTTCTACTCCCAGAAACGGGACTTGGTGAAGACGAAAGCCCTGTTTCCGGAGTACAGAGCCATCCATTCGCAAGTCCTGCAAAACTGCATAGAGCGAGTGCACAAAGCATTCGACCGCTGGCTGAAGGGGGACGGTAACGGCAAGCGGGCATGGAAACCCAGATTCAAGGGAGTTGGGCGGTATCGCTCCTTCAGTTTCCCCCCAATGCAACAGGACTGCATTTGCGGGCAGTTTATCCATCTGCCCAAAATCGGTGCTGTTCGGATAATTCAGCACCGTCCTTTGCCTGAGGGCTTTGTGATTAAGGCGGCTACCATCAGCCGCAAGGCAGACGGGTGGTATGTGACCTTGAGCCTGCAAGATTCGTCCGTCCCTGAGTTTACTCCTGAGTCTGCAACGCTGGAAAACACTACAGGGATCGACGTGGGACTGGACTCCTTTTTGGTGACCGACGCGGGGGAGTCTGTTCCAGTTCCCCAGTACTATCGCAAGGCAGAGCTCAGGCTCAAGAGGTTGCAGCGAGCCTTGTCTCGCGAGAAGAAGGGGTCAAACCGCCTATGGCTAGTGACTAGTGGATAGTGACCAGTAGATAGTGAATAGTGACTATCCACTAACCACTATCCACTAACCACTATCTCAGCGCAAAGATTTTCATGACAAAACAGCGAACTGGCTGGTAAGCAAAGGCAAGCATATTGGGTACGAAGCCCTGAATATCAAAGGTGTTGCTAGAACCCGACTAGCAAAATCTACCTATGATGCTGGGTGGGGACAATTTCTGCAAATGCTGGCAGTCAAGGCTGAAAGAGCTGGGCTGAGGGCGATTGCAGTGAATCCCAACGGCAGCAGTCAAAACTGCTCTCGGTGCGGTCAAAGAGTACCGAAAGCGATTCAAGACAGGTGGCATTCTTGTTCCCATTGTGGGCTAGAACTAGGACGCGACCACCATGCGGCCATCAACATCAAGTACAGGGCGGTGGGGCATCCCGTTCTTTTCGCGTCAGCGGGACGGAGTCCTTGAAGCCCGCACTCTCTCGCTTTGGCGGCGCGGAGCGCTTTGCGTCAGCATGAGTGTGGGAGTATGTCACGCTGAAGAAATCTACAGGGATCCAGTTGGGGACATGTCGAATCCTGCTGCTGTCCAGGACTTGTCTGCCAGCCTGAAGATCGGCCAGGTGGCATTGGCAGCTGGCTTGTCCGTGCGCACGGTGCGTTACTACGAGTCGATTGGCCTGCTGAAGCCAACGGTGGAACGGGCGGAGTCCAGCTATCGATTGTTCGACCCTTCGGTTTTGGTTCGCCTGGCTTTTATCCGCCGCTGCCAGAGCCTGGGCCTGAGCTTAGAAGAAATCCGCCAAATCCTGGATGTCCACGACCGAGGGGAGCAGCCTTGTCCAGAAATTCGCCAGCATCTGCAAGGCAAGCTGCAGGAGATTGAACAGCGAATTGCCGATCTGCAAGCGCTGAAAAGCCAAATTCAAGGTCTCCTCTCCGATTGGCAAATCACCCCTGCGGCTGCTGATGAAAAAGAGGTGATCTGCCCGATTTTGCAAAAACCAGAGGCCAGGGGCGGCAAGGGCAACAGCCGTTACTCCACCGTTACCGACTTGGCCAAGTTGCGCGGCTGATCCACATCGGCTCCGCGGCGCAAAGCCATGGCGTAGGCGAACAACTGCAGGGGGATCACGTTCAGAACCGCCGACAACAGGGGTGTCGTGCTGGGCACCTCGATGATGTGGTCGGCTTTCTCCCGCACCTGGGTGTCTTCGGGGTTGATGAGGGCGATCACCCGTCCCCCCCGCGCCCGCACCTGTTCGATGTTGGAGAGCATTTTTTCGTAGACGGGATCCCGGGTGGCAATGCACACCACCGGCACCCGCTCGTCGATGAGGGCAATAGGGCCATGCTTCATCTCGCCTGCCGGGTAGCCTTCGGCGTGGATGTAGCTCACCTCTTTCATCTTCAAGGCTCCTTCCAAGGCAATCGGGGCGTTAACCCAGCGGCCCAGGTAGAGCATGTTGGCAACATGATGGTACTGCTCCGCCAGTTGGTCGTAGAGGGCGGCGTCCTTCAGCATCAGGCTGATCTTGCCCGGCAGCTCAATCAAGGCTTGCAGGTGGGCTTGGATCTGGGCCGGGCTGAGGATCCCTTTGGCTTGGGCCAGTTGCAGGGCCAGCAAATACCCCGCCACCAACATGCCAGTAAACACTTTGGTGGAAGCCACGGCAATCTCCGGCCCGGCATGGATGTAGAGGACTCCGGCATCCGCCAGACGGCTGGCCTGGGATCCGATGGCGTTGACAATCGCCAGAGTCGGGATCCCTTGGGTGCGGGCCTCGCTCATGGCTGCCAGCGTATCGACGGTTTCTCCCGACTGGGTTAAGGCCAGCAACAGGTGGTTGGGGCGCAACACCGGCTGGCGGTAGCGAAACTCAGAGGCGTAATCCACCTCTACAGGGGTACGGGCCAAGCTCTCGATGAAGTACTTGAGCACCCAGCAGGCGTGCCAGGCAGTACCACAGGCTACGGCGTGGATGTGCTCAATGTGGGCCAGTTGCGCTTCAGAAAGCGTTAGCCCCTCCAGTGTCACCCGGCCCTGTTCCAGATCCACCCGCCCCCGTAGCGTATCGGTGGTGGTGCGGGGCTGCTCAAAGATCTCCTTTTGCATGAAGTGCTTGTAGCCTCCCTTGGCGGCTGAGACGGGATCCCAGGCCACGGTGATGCTGGATTTGCGCAGCTCCTCGCCGGTAATGCGCAGGTAGCGCACTTGAGACTCCGTGAGAACCGCCATTTCCCCATCTTCTAAGAACACCACCTTGCGGGTATGGCGGACAATGGCAGGCAGATCGGAGGCCACGAAGTTTTCTCCTTCTCCCTCTCCCACCACCACGGCTCCGGCATTGCCCAAACGGGCTGCGATCAGCCGATCCGGCGCCTCCCGATCCAGAGCCACCACGGCGTTTCCCCCCCGCAGTTGCCCCATGACCTGGCCAAAGGCCGCCTCAAAGGAGCCCAGCTCTTCTGTATAGAGGCCGAGCAGTTGGGCGATCACTTCCGTATCGGTTTGGGAGCGAAATGGGATCCCCCGCTCCAGGAGACGCTCCTTTAGCTCCAGGTAGTTTTCCACAATGCCGTTTTGGATCACCACAATGCGCCCGCGCTCGTCGCAGTGGGGGTGAGCATTTTCTTCGGTCACGCCGCCGTGGGTGGCCCAGCGGGTATGTCCGATCCCTACCTTGGCCGTGGGCATGTTGGCCGTCAGCTTCACCAGCAGGTTGTGCAGCTTGCCGGTGGCGCGAACAATCCTCAATCCCTCTTCGGGATCCACCGTGGCGATGCCGGCAGAATCATAGCCCCGATACTCCAAGGTGCGCAGGCCCTCCAACAGGATGGGGGCAGCCCACTGAAAACCCACGTAGCCGACAATGCCACACATTCCTCACACCTCAACCTCAGTCGCGCCAGCGTTGCGTAGCAATACAGGCAACACCTTATCCGCAAAGCCTACCCCAGGTTGGGGATCCCTTCAACGGCTTTGGCCGCCGTTGTTACCTCAGCGGGTCATCTCAGGGATCCCAGACTCCCGCTAGAGAGAGGGGAAAGGCAGCCAACTTATGGGGAAGTCTGCGGCTGCCATCCTTGGGATCCAGAGACAATCCCCTGGGCAAAAGAGACGGGCGCAAAACGAAAGTGATACCCTTCGGCCACCGCGGGCTGGATCCCATCTTCCCCAGGGACGCTGGAGACCAAGTTGCTCAGCCCTAATACCAACTCTCGAATGCCGCGGCGAAACTGGGGATCCCCGGTCAGCTCGTCGATGTCGGCGGTAATTTTTTGCATATTCTGAAAGGTGATGCGGGCGGAATCGAGGGTTTGGCGCAGAGTAGCTAAAGTGCCCGGATCGTTGAGGCTGGCGGCAATCTGCTGCAGATCTTCGGTAGCTTGGGCCACGTTCTCCGCAGCCGCTCGCACCTCGGCCAGGATCTGGCGCACATCGGCCTGGAGTTGTGGATCGGTAACCAGCGGGCGCACCGCGCTCGACATGGCCTGTAGATCGGCGCTCACCTGCTGAATGTTCTCCAGGGCGGCGTTAAGGGAAGTGCGGTTTTGATCCACCAGGGCGGTGAATTGATCGGCAGCCGCTTGCAAACTGCGGGCAGTTCCCCTCACAGCTCCAGCCGCGTCTTGGATGGCTGTGGCAGCGGTCGTGAATTGCAACAAGTCCAGATCTTCGGTGCGCAGGGCAGCTACTCGCTCTTCCACGGTTTCTGAGAGATCGGCCACGCTATTGGCAACGCGGGTGAGCCCTTCTAGGGTGGCGTTAAGGGTATCGAAGAGCTCATCGTCGTTGATCCGTGTGAGCAACTGATCCAGCCGGATCAATAACTGGCCAAAATCCACTCCAGGTTTGCCCTCCACCACATCCCCATCGCAGATGATTTGACTGCTGTCGCAATCCGCTGCCAGAGGGGATCCCGTTGCCGCCTGACCCCTCCCCTGGGGCAGGATGTCCATCACCGTTTCCCCCACCAACCCCGTCTGTTTGGTAAGAAACAGGGAATCGCGGGGGATGACTAGGGGCTGATCAATGGTCACCTGTACTTCTACTTGGCTGGGTTGAGGCACAATCCGCTCCACTCGACCTATGGTTACCCCCCGCAGCCGCACGCTGGATCCCTCTGTCAGGCCGACCACGTTGGTATAGGTGACGGTAAATTGAAAGCCGCGACTGCCAAAGCGCAGGTTGTAGATCCACAAAAACAGGCCGGCAAAGCCCAGCGCCCCCGCCAGGATCAATAGGCCCACTGCCCCTTCTCGCACTGCTCGCGAACGCATCACACCTGCCCCGCCACTTGAATTGGCCCTTCTACGCTACCGCTGAAAAACTGCCGCACAAAGGGGTTATCGCACGTTTCAATCTGCTGCACGGATCCCTCCCACTGCACCCGCCCCTGAGCCAACAGGACAATGCGGTCGGTGGCGCGGTAAATGGTGCTGTGCTGGTGGGTCACCACAATGTAGCTCTCACAGGCTTTTTTCACCTGCTGCAGCTCCCGGATGAGATCTTCAATTACCGTGGAGGCAATGGGATCCAAGCCCGCTGTGGGCTCGTCGTACAGCAGCAATTGGGGCTCATCCTGGGGCAGAGAAGGATCCTCCATAATGGCGCGGGCGAAGCTGGCCCGTTTGCGCATCCCCCCCGAGAGTTCTTCTGGCAGGTTGTGCTCTTTGCCCGCCAGTCCCACCGCCTCCAGCTTGGCGGCCACCAATTCCCGAATGCGGGAGTGGGGCAACTGCGAGTGCTCGTAGAGCAAAAACCCCACGTTTTCTTCCACCGTCAGGGAGTCGAAGAGGGCGGCCTGCTGAAACACCATCCCTACCCGCAAAGGGGGAGTTGCATGATGGGCTTGAATCTCCGGGAGTGGGATCCCGCACCAGAGCACTTCTCCAGCGTCTGGCTCCGTTAGGCCGGCGATGATGCGCAGCAGCGTCGATTTCCCGGTGCCCGAAGGCCCCACCAGGCCCAGGGCCTCACCCCGGTACACCTTCAGATCCACGTGGTCAAGCACCACCGTCGAGCCGAAGCGCTTGGAAACTTGGCGCAGCTCCACCAAGGGGGCAGTGCTCTGCACTGCTGGCATGCTCAGAACCTCCGCCCTCGCCAAAGGCTGGAGCCTATTTTCCGCGGCCTGCTGCTCCTTTGGGCTGTCTATGCTGCTTCTGAAGCACTTGACCAATGATTTCAAGCAAAACTGGGGGCTCAGGATGCTTCCCTCCTTGAGTCGGCTTCACTGCTAGTTTAGGAGTCGGCAGGGGCCAAGGCAATGAAGCAGCCCACAGCCCTATCAAGGCAGATCAGGGATCCCTGGCGATAGGCCCAAGCCGTACCTCTCCTCTCCATTCTCTCTGCTCTGGGGCTCAGGGGCGAGGTCTTCCTCAAGGGCAGTCACCCAACCGGAGGGGACGATCTCCATCTCGTCTGTAACCCCTGCTCTTTTCTCTTCCCTCTTCTCTCCGTCAGCCAGCTCCGGCTGTTCATCCTGCTCCGAATTGAGTTTCACGCGCCGCGAGAAACCCCAGACAAATAGGGGGATCACAGCCACCACCATCCCCCACTCCGGGAGCTCGATTTGGGGGAAAAACACCTCCAACAACATGGTGCTCCCCACCAAGGCGATGATGGCAAAAGCGGCGTCTTCCAGGTGAGAGAACTCGTCCAACCAACGCAAAAACAGAGAAGCCATGTAGCGCATCAGGGTAATGCCGAGAATGCCGCCGAGGATGATTACCCAAGCCTTGCGGGAGACGCCCACCGAAGCGGCGATGCTGTCGAAAGAAAAAACCAGATCCGTCAGTTCCACCATCACCAGGGTCTGCCAAAAATTGGCGTGGCGGGTGATGTCCTGTTCTTGGCCTTCTTCCTCGCCCCGAAAGTGCTGCCAGGCTAGCCAGAGCAGATAACAGGCCCCCAAGAATTGGGCGGGCGGATACTCCACCAACCAAACTGCCGCGAAGACAATGGCAATGCGAAAGCTGTAAGCGCCGATGATGCCCCAGCGCAAGGCCCGATTTTGTTGCTGAGGGGTGGGCAGATGCTTCACCAGAGCTGCTAGGGCAACGGCGTTGTCCGCAGAGAGGGCGGCCTCCAAAAACACCAAAGCCACTACCAAGAAAATATCTGTCCAGGTGAAGGACTGAGTCATCCCTTGCGCCAGGATCAAGGTCGCTCCCATCGCATCTGTTGCATTTTTGACAAGTGTTGCATCAATTAGCATATTCGCGCGTTTTGTCCGCCCCAGTCAGTCCAACACAGCAGTTAACCAGCGTAGGAACCCTCCCCATCTTCGGATAAAGGTACCCCAGAAAAAGGCATGAACCCAGTTAGGTGACCAGAGGCAACACCCTCAAACTCCCGAAGGATGGGAAAGAGAAAGCCCAAGCCTAAACTATGGCCTGAGTATAGCCTGTTTGGCTCAGGATCTATTTACAATTCTTAACCTTCCGAAATCTGTCGATTCCCTGTTGGATCTCCAGTGGGGCCGCATGAACTCAATCGAGCTGCCAGCCGTTGTCCGCAACGCAGGATCTGGCCTGCCAGAATCGCCGCCCCAAAACCGTTATCAATGTTCAGCACTCCCACCCCCGCTGCGCAAGAGTTGAGCATCGTGAGCAGGGCAGCCAAGCCCTGGAAGCTGGCCCCGTAGCCAATGCTGGTGGGCACAGCGATCACCGGACAATCCGCCAGACCCGCCACCACACTGGCCAAGGCCCCCTCCATGCCCGCCACCACGATCAGCACGTCCGCTTGCAGGGCCGCCCAGTTGTGCAGCAGCCGATGGATCCCGGCCACCCCCACATCCCAGAGGCGCTTCACCTGAAATCCGGAAAGCTCCAGCGTGAGGGCGGCTTCTTCTGCCACCGGTAAGTCGGCAGTGCCAGCGGAGATCACGCTGACCTGTCCAGGATGGCTGACCACCTGCCGGGGCGGGATCCAACACAAGCGGGCCAACTCGGAATACTGGGCCTGGGGCAAGCGGCTGCGGATCTCGGCATACACCTGGGCTTCGATGCGGGTGGCCAAGGCCAGGGATCCCCGCTGGTGGAGTTGCTCCAGGATCTGGGCAATCTGATCTGGGGTCTTGCCCGGCCCCCACACGGCTTCGGGAAAGCCCGTGCGCAAGGGACGGTGGTGATCCACATGGGCGAAATCTCCCACCGGCTCGAAGGGCAGAAAGCGATAGGCCTGCAGAGCTTGCTCTGGGGTGAGCTTCCCTTGGGCCACCGCCCGAAACAGATCCTGCAGCGCTGTCGTAGAGGGGGGGGTCATGGAGGATGAGTTAATCTGCAACACTCGGCTTGGATCTTGCCTGGATCTACTGGGCCAAAGACCCGCGCGGGAAAAACAACACCGGATGCCAACTTTGCCGCAAAATCTCGCCGGTTAGGCTGCGAACCGACCACTCCCAAAAGCTGCCCACATGGGGGGAGGCAGTGGCGATGGCCGTCATGTCTTCATCGGCAGCAGTAGCCAGGATCTCTTTGAGAGGGGATCCCACCCGCACCAGGGTGCGCAGCTGTACGGGCTTCACCTGCTCGCTCAGGGGTTCAAGCACCTGGGCCAGGTCAGCCTCGGCTTTGCGTTGGAGCACCTCCACCGGAGTTCCTTGGTTGCGGCGGGCGCTGGGATCCACCACGTAGAGCAGGGTAAGCGTCTGGCACTGGGAAGTACCGGGCAGCAGGTGGCCGAGATGGTTCAGCAACTGCTGACGCGGCTGCTCAAAGTCAAAGGGCACCAAGAGGCAGCGAAACAGGTGGCGACTGCGCAGGCGCAGTTCCTCCAGGGTAAAGGTAGCCAGCAGCTGGGGGCGCATCACCAGTAGGGGGATTTTCAGCTTCGGCAACAGCGTCATGGTGGTGCTGCCGAACAATTTTTCGGCGAGCAGGTTGTGGGTACCCATGCCTGTAATCAGCAGATCGGAGCCATAGGTTTGGATGCCTTTTAGGATTAGATCGGCTGGCCTGCCCACCTGCACCAGAGCCTCGACTTCCAACCCTGCTGGGATCGGGTTCAGCAGCTTCTGCAACTGGGTCTGCTCTGCCTGGACTTCGGGGGTAATGTCGTCGGGAATGCCGATGTCGTCCTCTTGCCAATCTACGCTGCGGACGAAGGTGACGCGCTCGATGCCATTGCTGTGCAGATCTTCTAGACACTTGCCAAAACGCTGCAGGCCATCTCGGCGGTCGGTGGCAATTAACACGTTTTTAAACATATCGTTTTGAGCATTAGGAGAGAGGGTAGCCGGCTCAAGAGCAACGCTTTGGCCCGCAGCGATCCTAAGCTAACACCTTGCGGGGTTGTTCCCAAGGCAGCAGCTCCGGATCTCTCTTCGGCATCGGTTGCTCAGCGGTTGGGATCTGCCAGGTTGCGAAACTGGGTGTACTGGCTTTCGAACAGCAGGCGCACAGTGCCGGTGGGGCCGTTGCGATGTTTGGCGATAATGACTTCGGCAATGCCGCGATCGCTGGTGTTGGGATCGTAGTACTCCGGGCGATAGATCATCATCACCAGATCGGCATCCTGCTCGATGCTGTTGTGAACTAGCAGCCCGTTGGCCACAAAGTTGTGGTGGCGGGGCATCTCGATGTCGTAAACCGGCTGAGGCTCCCCCGGCTCGCTGATGAGCACCACCGGATCCCAGATCAGCCCCTCCTGCACTACCACCGCCACCTCTTCCTCCAATTGCAGCTCGTCGAGGGTTTTCCAGCCGTCTGGGGTCAAGAAGGGATGGTTGCCGGTGGCGCGAATGGAAAAGTTGAGGCGGGTCTTCAGAACACAGGTGGGCTGCCGACCACTGCAAAACACTTTCACAGGCTGTTGGGGCACCAAGCGCCCGCGCCCGTTCAAGCTGAGCAGGCGGGGCAGTTCCGCCGCAGCCGGCAGGGCCGCCAGTTGATCCAGCCGCCAGATCTTGCCGCGATCCGCATCCATCACCTGCGTATCCCCGGCCAGACAGCCCGATTCCCGCAGGTCTGCCAGTTGCGGGCGCTTATCGGAGCGAGACTCAACAGCTCGACTGAGCTGAGAAAGCACCAGCACCGGCACCATCAGCTCTTTGGCCATGGCCTTGAGGCCACGGGTAATGCGCGACAGCTCCTGCACCCGGTTGTCAGCAGCGGATCCCTGCATCAGTTGTAGGTAGTCGATCAACACCATCCCCAACGTTCCCCCCTGTTCCGCCTGCAAACGCCGCGCTTTGGAGCGAATTTCTGTAACGGTACAGTCGGGGGTATCGTCGATGAACAGGGGCAATTGCGATAAAAAACCAATGGCTTGTCCCAGGCGCTGCCACTCGTGTTCGCTGATGCGCCCAGAACGCAGACGGCTGCTGTCGATGCGGGCTTCGCTGGCCAAAAGCCGCTGCACCAGTTGCTCTCGTGACATTTCCAAGCTAAAGATGGCGACCGGCTGCTTGGCATAGGCAGCCACATTTTGGGCAATGTTGAGGGCAAGACTGGTTTTCCCCATCGAGGGACGACCGGCCAGAATCAGCAAATCGGATCGCTGCAAGCCCTGGGTCAGGTTATCCAGGTCGATGAATTTGGTCGGGATCCCCGGAAGCTGTGCCCCGCTTTGGAACTTCTCTTCCAAGTCCGAGAAGATATTGACCAAAACCTCAGAAGCCGGGATGAGGCTACGCTGCACTCGCTCTTGGGTGAGGCCAAACACCTGCTGCTCGGCTTGATCCATCACCTGAGACAGGGGCTGACTGGTGTCGTAGGCCAAACGAGCCAAGGTATTGCTCACCTGGATCAACTGGCGGCGCATGTATTTATCCATCACCAGGCGAGCATACTGGTCGATGTTGACGCTGCTGACGGTTTGCTCCAGCAGACGACGGATCGCCCCTGTTCCTCCCACCCGCTCCAGAAGATGATGATCCGCCAACCAGGCAGACACAGTCATCAGGTCAGTGGGTTGGCCTTGGCTGTGCAGTTGGAGAGCAGCCCGGTAAATCTCTTGGTGGGCAGAGATATAGAACATCTCTGGACGCAGAAACTCCGCGACCCGCACCAACGCATCCGGATCGAGGAGAATGCCCCCCAGGATTTCCTCCTCGGCTTCAATGTTTTGAGGAGGAAGCCGATCCCCACCCGTTAAGTCGTAATCGCTGATCACCACAAGCCAGGATAGGAAAATCAACCCAGCCCTAGGGCAACCGGCCTCTCAGCCAGTCAGCTCCAATCGTCAGGCGGGTCAAGCTCTAGGCTGAGCATACCCGCTTGTTGCCTAAGGCAAAAACCCTACTCACCCCGGGATCCCTCACGGGAACTCAGGGATCCTCGAAGGTGAGTCCTCATTCGGGAGTAACCTGAATGCGCAGCGTAGCGGTAACTTCGGGGTGTAACTTTACCTGCACGGGATAAACCCCGGTTTTTTTGATTTCCTCGTTGAGGAGAATGTTGCGGCGGTCGATATCTAGACCGCTGGTAGCCAGCACCACCTCGGCAATATCGCTGGTGGTCACCTGCCCAAATAGGAGGTCGTGTTCTCCCACTTTCTTACGGATGACAAAGCGACCGATGGTCTCCAGAGCAGTCTTGTAGTTTTCCGCCTGTTGTCTTTCTGCCAGTTTACGAGCTGCCTCCTGCTCCAGACGCACCTGCTGCTCTTTCAATATGCCAGGGGTAACCCGCACCGCCATCTGCCGTGGGAAGAGGTAGTTGCGAGCATATCCGGGCTTGACGTTGACAATCTCTCCGGGCTTGCCCAGCCCTGGGATCGCCTGGCGCAGCACAACCTGCATGTTACGTTTCGACATTGGGAAGACACTTCTTTTCTCGACAGCCCTCCATTCTAGAGGCTCAGTAGAGCCATTGTCAGCTTATGGTCATTTCGATTCAAACCAGGACACTGCACCCCCACCTAGAACGTTGGTCGCGCCGTCGCGTCAGCGTTACGGAGCAATAATGTACGGGGGAAGAAGGCTTTTCTCAATAGCCCAGGCGTCTCACCCTAGCCTGAAACGACTATAAACTCCAAAGCAAGCTGCCCCCTACGCCTCAGCCCTTTGGCATGAGGGATCCCTTCTCGGAGCTCATTGCCGATGAAGCTCTCTTGCCGCTCGCAACCCCGGTAGGAAGACAAGAAGCCACCTTGTTTCTAAACCAAAAATGCGGAAGGTTATTTGTTTCAGGAAATACTTAGCAGAGGGTATAGAGTGGCTGACACCAAAGGGGATCCCTTGAGGGGTTTGCAACATTTGGCGGATATCCCCAAGGATAACCTGGGCTTAACCTCGATTTAACCAAAAACAACTGACCTTTACGTTATAGTAGCTGGACGAATTGGTGAAGTCTTCGATGGAGCGTTCCGTGGGAAACCTTGCGTGCTCGGAGGGAGCCTTGGGGCGCTGCGATCGGTTGAAGGCTTGTTGAGGATCGCAGGGTTAGCTTGAGGGTTGCCTCCAAGCTTCCAGGCGGTAGTGGCATACCCAGCCCGACGAGTTTTGATTGGGTTGGGTAAGGTTCTCGAGTGAAGTAGCCTTTTTTAGATCTGGGCTAGGATTTTATCTTCATCTGGGAGAGGAGATCTGTATGGTGACGTTGCACCCCTTGGAGCGTCGTTCTTTCCTGAAGTTTCTATCTGCCACTGTTGCCGGCTTTGCGGCCAGTCAGACGAATTGGCAGCGGGTGTTTGCTCGGCAGACCATCACCATCAATGGCGCTGGGGCGACCTTCCCGGCCCCCATCTATCAAACTTGGGCCCAAGAGTTTGGCAAGAAAAACCCTAACATCCAGGTCAACTATCAGTCTGTAGGAAGCGGTGCGGGTCGTCGGCAGTTTGTAGCCCGCACGGTCGATTTCGGTGCCAGTGACAGCGTGCCCCGTCCTGAAGAGATCAACCAAATTGAGAATGAGGCTAACCCTCCCAAAGGGATGGTTTCTGTACCCATGGTGGGCGGAGCGTTAGTTGCAGCGTACAACATTCCTGGGGTGGGCCCCGAAATCCGCCTTTCCCGCCTGGCACTGGCGAATATCTTCCTGGGCAAGATCAAGAACTGGAACGATCCCCTGCTGGCTGGCCTTAACCCACAGGTGACTTTCCCGAATTTGCCGATTACCGTCGTGCATCGCTCTGATGGAAGTGGTACCACCGATATCTTCACCACTCACCTCAACGCTATTAGCCCAGAGTGGAAGCAAAAGGTGGGTCGCGGCTCTTCGGTAAACTGGCCAACCGGCGTAGGGGCGCGTGGGAACGAAGGGGTTTCCGAGCAGATCAAGCAAATTCCTGGCTCGATTGGCTACGTGGAATTCGGCTTTGCCAAGCTCAACAACCTGAACATTGCCCGTCTGGAAAACCGGGCAGGCAAGTTTGTAACTCCCAACGTCGAGACGGAGAAAGCGGCGCTGGCCAGAATTCAGCTCGACGAGCGTTTGCTGGGGGTCGATCCGGATCCTAGTGGGGAAGACTCTTACCCTATTGCAGGCTACACCTGGATCCTTGCCTACAAGGTTTACCCCAAAGCCGAGACTTCCAAGGCCGTTAGAGAGTTTCTCCGCTACGGCCTCACTGAGGGGCAGGCTTTCGCTGAGCAGTTGGGATATGTCCCTCTGCCGGAAGAAACGCGGCAAAAAGCTCTGGCTGCGCTGGAAGGCATTACCCCGTAAAAACTCTTACCAACCACTTCTGGCTTCAGGCGGATGAATACCTTTTTTTCTGACAGCAGTTCTATGTTTCGGCCTCGGCCGGTTTTCCAGCGCCGGCGCGACCAGGTTTTTATCTGGGCTACGCGGATTGCCGTGTTTTTCTCGGCCTTCCTGCTGCTCTGGATTGCTCTGGAGATCGGCATTCAGTCTTTACCTGCTATAGACAGGTTTGGACTAAGCTTTTTCTGGAACACCACCTGGGATCCGGTCGAGGATATCTATGGGGCCTGGCCACAGATCTACGGCACGCTAGTGACTTCTCTCATCGCTCTGATTGTGGGGGTTCCTTTTAGCTTTGGCATCTCTATTTTTCTGAGCGAGGATTTTCTTCCGAAGTCCTTGCGTCTGGCTCTGATCATTGTGGTTGAGCTGTTGGCGGCTATTCCCAGTGTGGTGTTCGGCATTTGGGGATTGTTTGTCTTCATCCCCTTCTTCCGCCCCGTTCAGATGTTCCTGTACGAGAACTTCAATTGGCTTCCCATTTTCGGCACACCACCGATTGGGCCGGGGATGCTGACGGCAGGGGTTGTCTTGGGGATCATGATCATCCCCATCATCACGGCCATCGCCAGAGAGGTTTTGGTGGCTGTTCCTCCTGAGCTGCGCGCGGCTGCCTATGCGATGGGGGCTACGCGATGGGAAGCCATTTTTGGAGTGGTACTACCGGCTGCGATTGGGGGTATGTTGGGGGCTGTGGTGCTGGGTTTGGGACGCGCCCTGGGCGAGACCATGGCGGTGGCAATGCTGATTGGCAATGCGCGGGGGATTAGAGTCTCGCTTTTGGCCCCTGCCAGCAACATCCCTGCATTGCTGGCCAGCGAGTTTGCAGAAGCAGCCGACGAGCAGATCTCGGCTCTGATGTATGCGGCTTTGATCTTGCTGGTCATTACGCTGGTGGTCAACATCATCGCTGAGCTATTGGTTCGGCGCGTCAAGTTTGCTTTGACAGCTTCTCGGGAGTAGAGGAACATGGCGACACAAGTGGCAGCACAGGCCAATTTGTTCAAACGCAAAGTCAGATCCAAGCGCGTCGTGCTGGACTGGGTGATGACAGGCCTGATCTTTGCTTCCAGCATTTTTGCGATTGTTGTGCTCGCTTCCATCCTTTACTATGTTTTCGTCAATGGCATTGAGCGCTTCAATTGGCAGACCTTAACCCAGCTTCCTCCTCCTCCTGGCGATCAGGTAGGCGGCTTTGGCAACGCTGTGCTGGGAACGATCATTGTGGTATCGATTGCCATTACAATCACTTTCCCTATTGGTCTATTTGCTGCGATCTATCTCTCGGAGTTCGGCCAGAACAGTTCTACAGCATCATCTCTGCGTTTCATTATCAAAGTGCTGACGGGGGTTCCTTCCATCATCGCTGGCGTGTTCGCCTATGGGGTGCTGGTGCTTTCCACCAAGACCTTTTCTGCCCTTTCTGGCGGAGTAGCTCTATCGGTATTGACTTTGCCGATCATCATCCTCTCCTGCGAGGAGGCTCTGCGCTTGGTGCCGGCGGACACTCGGGCTGCCGCCTACGCCTTGGGAGCTTCGCGGGTGCAGACTGTGTTTCGGGTCGTTTTGCCAGCTGCTTTGCCGGTCGTTCTGACGGGAGTGACCTTGGCCATTGCCCGAGCAGCTGGGGAGACTGCACCTCTAATTTTTACTGCTCTGTTCAGCTTTCTATGGCCTGATGGTCTGCTGAAGCCAGTAGCCTCGTTGGCGGTGCTGATCTACAACTTTGCCATTGTTCCCTTCGAGAACCAGCAGAAAATTGCTTGGGGAGGAGCCTTGGCTTTGGTGATTCTGGTTTTGATCACCACGATCAGTTTCCGGCTGCTGCTGAGTCGTCGTCAGGAAACCATTACTATCTGATCTGGTTCTTCTGAGATTTTTGCCTCACTATTCTTCGATTTTGAGTTTGGGTTCTGAAGCAACGTCTACCTCTGGTATTCCTATGCGCCCTCCATTTCCCGGCACTCCTGATTCCTCTAAGAAGTCTGCCAACTTAACTGTTAAGCTGGAAACGCAAGCAGTCAGTGTTTACTACGGCTCTCATTTGGCGGTGAAGCAGGTTTCTCTGAAGATTCCCAAGAATCACATCACTGCTTTTATTGGCCCTTCCGGCTGCGGCAAGAGTACTTTGCTGCGCTGCTTTAACCGCATGAACGATCTGATCCCGGGGGCGAGAGTAGAGGGATCCGTAATTTTTCACGGGAAAAACATCTACGATCCCGATGTAGATCCTGCTGAAGTGCGGCGGCGAGTTGGCCTGGTGTTCCAAAAGCCCAACCCCTTCCCGAAGTCCATCTACGACAACATTGCCTTTGGGCCACGGGTCAACGGCTACCAAGGAGACTTGGATGAGCTGGTAGAGCGCGCATTGCGTCAGGCCGTCCTCTGGGACGAGGTGAAAGACAAGTTGAAGACGAGCGGCCTCTCCCTTTCGGGGGGACAGCAGCAGCGCCTCTGCATTGCCCGCACCTTGGCCATCCAACCAGAGGTGATCCTGATGGACGAGCCCTGTGCCTCGTTGGATCCAATCTCCACGTTGCGCATTGAGGAGTTGCTCAAGGAACTGGGCCGTCGCTACACGATCATTATCGTTACCCACAACATGCAGCAGGCAGCGCGGGTCTCCGACTTTACCGCCTTCTTCAACACTGAAGTCGACGAAGAGGGGTTTCGCTACGGACGGCTAGTGGAGTTTAACCGCACTGAGAAAATCTTTAACTCTCCCGCCCATCGGGAAACGGAAGAGTACGTGAGCGGACGGTTCGGCTAATCTGCTGTTGGCGATCCCTCAATTCTGGTCAGTTGGGATCCCGCTCGCCTATTCTAATGGGCGGGAAGATCTATGCAAGGTGAGGCACCGGCGAGATGGCCAAGCGGGTGCGTCTGGATAGCTGGTTGGTGGAGCGCGGATATTTTTCCTCACGCCAGCAAGCGCAACGCTCCATTTTGGCAGGAGAAGTCTTTCTAAATGGGGTGCGGGCGGAAAAGCCTGGAACCTGGGTGAGCGGGGATCCAGCGGTGCAAGTCCAGTCTGGGCCTGCTTTTGTCTCACGGGGGGGAGAAAAGCTACAGGGGGCGCTGCAAACTTTTCCTGTTCAGGTGCAGGGTCGTATTTGTTTGGATGCGGGCATTTCCACAGGAGGTTTTACAGACTGCTTGTTGAAACGGGGAGCCCAGCGGGTCTACGGAGTGGATGTGGGCTATGGGCAACTGGCCTGGTCTTTGCGAACGGATGCGCGGGTGATCCTAAAGGAGCGGGCCAACTTGCGCCATCTGCAGCCGGAGGATCTGTACGGAAGCGAGGCACCTCCCCAGAGCTGGCCGGATTTGGCGGTGGTAGACCTGTCTTTTATTTCCCTGACTAAGGTGCTAGCTCCGCTGTGGAACCTATTGCGTTTCCCACGGGAGGCGCTGTTGCTGGTGAAGCCCCAGTTTGAGGCGGGCCGAGACCAGGTGGGTAAAAAGGGGGTGGTACGGGATCCGGTTGTCCATGCCCGCGTGCTGGAGACGGTGATGCGCTCGGCCGTGGCCCAGGGTTGGCAGGTGCAAGGCTACACGTGGTCGCCCATCACTGGCCCTGCCGGCAATATCGAGTACTGGCTCTGGCTGGCCGAAGGAGAAGGGATCCCTCTCCCCAGCGGCAGTGCGCTACAACAGATGAGCGAGCAGGCGAGAGCGACTTTACATGCATAGATCGTCGATTTTGTCAATAAGCTAATGTGCTGGGTTGGGGGAGATGAGCCAAAAAATTGAAGAATTGTTTCAGGAAGGGATTCGGCGCTATGAATCCGGGGAAGCAGCCAAGACGTTAATTCCCTCTTTTGAGTCGATCTGTAAGGGATCCCCAAAGGCGGCGGCGGCTTGGACGTGCTTGTCCTGGCTCTACCTTCTGGAGGGGCAGGCGGAAAAAGCTCTGAAGGCCGCCCAGACTGCTGTGAAGTTGGATCCGGTGGATGCCCAGCCCCGTGTGAATCTGACCCTAGCCATGCTGGAGCTGAAAAAAACCGGGGTACGCCAGCAGGTGGAGGCCATTAAGCAAATCTTGGCACGGGATCCCGAGCAGATTGAGGGTGTCAAATCCAACCTGCAAGAGGGAGGGAACCGCCGTCCTGCTTGGCCCCACTTGAGCAAGATTTACAACTGGCTCTTTGAAGAAGATTAAGTGACCCTATTCCTGGTTTTGCAACAAGACTTTAGGAAAATCTAGAGCTTTTTATTTTAATCTACAACTCTTAGCGATGTTCTCATGGAGTTGGTGCTAAACTTCTTGTACCCAATAGCAATATGGGATCCATTTATCGATAGAGGTTAGCTCTCGTCGCTTCTCTTCCCCGGCCTCAGTTGATTGATGAGATTGAACTCCGGGCTGGCGCGAGATGCTTAGCTCGGCGGTGGCTGCACTTCATTATATTGCAGTGGTGTTGCACTGCCGCCGCTTCCACAGCCACTGAATCGAGTCCCGTTTTCCAACCTCACTTTTTTGACCCCTTTGACTGCAGATGGGAGGAACTTTAAGATGAACTGTCAGACCGTTTGGGTTAAGAGCGATACCCGAAACCACCAAGGCTATTTCATTCCCCAGTGTGAGTATACTTTGGTCGAGGCCGACCAAAACGGCTGGGCGCTGATCTGTGCGGACAATGCCCGCTGCTATTATGTGGATCCCGAACAACTCTGGTTTGAGGCGGGATGAGAACTGTTGCTGCCTATTCAGGGCTGCTTGACTTCGAGGGAGTTCTGTAGAAACGCGGGCTCCCCATCATACATCCTCCCCATGCCGTTGGGCAGGGGTTTTTTCATGGGATGAGGATTGGCCCGTCATGCCTGTACACAGAACGGGCTTTAGGCTGGTACCTTGGGGCTTCTTCGACCGCAACCCGACAATCAATCTAGCGGAGCCGGCCTAATACTCGACTGGAATCTGGTTCAAGTTCAACTTTCAATACAACTTTTTTCAATACAACTTTCAATACAGAGGGTCTGGTCTGTCCCAGGCCCTTTTTGACTGCCACTTAGGGAGATTCCCAGGGTTAACCCCGCTCTCGCATGGCTTCGGCCAGCAGCCGGGCCACTTCTGGTCGAGAAAACTCCGGCGGGGGCACTTCACCGCGGCGCAGCATTTCCCGCACCTTGGTACCTGAGAGGTGAATGCGCTGGTGAGGCTGGCTGGGGCTGGTCTTGGCCGTGGCCATGGTGCCGGTGACGGTGCAATAGAAAGCATGTTCAAACTTCAAGGGAATGATGCCCAGCTCCCCCGGCTGGAACTCATCGAAAATGTGTTGGGCATCGTAGGTACCGTAGTAGTTCCCCACCCCGGCGTGATCCCGCCCCACAATGAAATGGGTACAGCCATAGTTTTTGCGAATGAGAGCATGGAAAATAGCCTCGCGGGGGCCGGCGTAGCGCATCGACGCAGGATTGATGGCCAAGATCACCCGCTCCTTGGGGTAGTACTTTTCGATCAACACCTCGTAGCAGCGCATACGCACATCGGCGGGAATGTCGTCGCTTTTGGTAGCCCCCACCAGCGGGTGCAAAAATAGCCCGTCCACAATCTCCAAGGCACATTTTTGGATGTATTCATGGGCGCGGTGGATGGGGTTGCGGGTTTGGAAGCCTACAATGGTTCTCCAGCCTCTTTCCCGAAACAGTTGCCGCGATTGGGCCGGGTCAATCTGGTAGGCCGGAAAAAGAGGGTGGGGATCCCGCTGCAGGAGGGTGACGGGGCCGGCCAAATAGACGGATCCCTGCTCGTAGAGCACCTTTACCCCTGGATGTTGCTCATCGGTGGTGCGATAAACTTGCCGGGCTTCGTATGTTTTATCGTAGGTGAACTTCTCGGTCAGCTCCAGTAAGCCCAGGATCTTGCCCTCGGCACTGGCCAAGGCGATCATTTGCCCCTCTTTCAGACCCGCTGCCACTTCTGAGGAGACCGGCAGGGTGACCGGCAGCGACCAAGCCAAGCCATTGGCCAGGTGCATTGTTTCCAGAACGGCCTGGTAATCTTCCCGCCCCATAAACCCCGTTAGCGGGCTGAAGCCCCCAATGGCGATCATCTCCAGATCCGATTGGGCCCGCTCGTCGAGATAGAGGATGGGGCAATGTTCGGCTTTGGAACGCAGCTCCTGCGCCTGCTCAGGCGGGGCAATGCAGTTGATCAGGGTGCCCCCGTGGGGCGGAATGGTATCACCAGCAGGGAGAGTCGATTGAGATTGGCTCATGAGAAGGGCAGCGAGAACGACGGTTGTCCAAATCCAATATCCAGCTATCGAATCCCGGATCTCCAGGAAGCAGGGAAAAAAGCACAGGTCGGGCTGAAAACAGGAGGGAGCAGAACAGGTGGAGACCCCATCCAAATCACGCCCTCAGGGATCCCTTCCATCCCGGTCAATCCAACAAATAGGGGGGCATGCTTTCATCGGTGGCCGATACGTTGTCGAAGATGGGCCGATTCATAATCTTCTTTTGCGCGTGCAGAGGTGAGGATTGGGGTTTGGGCTGAATGGGGGCTTGTCCTCTGGGGTTCTGTAACTCCTGGATGGTTTTGGCCCGCTCGTCCGCAACCGCTTGCAACTGCGCCAGCGCCTTTTGCAATTCGTCCCGATGGGCAGTAACCTGCTGCAATTGAGCTTGCAGGGCAGAGACTTTGTTTTGGTAGTCTTGCAAGAGTTGTTGAGCTTCGGCCAGTTGGCTTTTGAGGGCTTCCATTTCCGGCGATTCTGGGGTTGGTTCTGGGGGAGACTGAGAAGACATCGTTGTCGGCTCCTCGCCTGTGGGAGTAGACTCTGCGGAGGTGGGCTCTGAACTGGTTTTAGCACCGGCCTTGCGCCGAATTCCGCCGGAGCGGCGGGAAATTTCCCCCGACGAAGGAAAGAGGCTGCGGTCAGATCCAGTCACAAGAGCACCTCGCGTTCAACAAACTGCAGCAGCCGCTGACACACCGCCGACCCAGGCCGATAGTCCATCACCGTCAAGCCGTAGTCAAAGGCGATGCGCAAATCGCTGCTATCTGGAATGGTAACGGGTGAAAGCACATCCGCAAAAATCTGTTGCGCTTGCACGTACAATTGCCCGGTGTGGGATCCCGACCAAATGCCCCCCGGCAGATAGCGGTCGTCCAGCATCGTCAAAACGGCGCGGGCGTGGCTGAGCTGGCCTTTCAGGGCCTCAATGTAGCGCAAGGTCACTTCCGTGCAGGAGAAATCGGCGCGGTTGAGCCGCGTCGGGATCAGTACCCGCTGGGCCACCCGCAGGGCATTGGCGGTGAGGGCATTCAGTTCTCCCGGCGTATCGAGAAAGATGAAGTCGTAGTCCGGCAGCAAGGGATCCAGTTGGCGCTGCAATAGATTCTGCCCCATCTCTCCAGCAGCAGCCAGTTGGGCCGCCACTTCCGCCATGGTGCTGTGGGAGGGCGCCACATCCACTCCCTTGTCCGTGCAGTAGATCACCTCTTCCAGAG
The DNA here is from genome assembly GCF_000013225.1 of Synechococcus sp. JA-2-3B'a(2-13). NCBI lineage: Bacteria > Bacillati > Cyanobacteriota > Cyanophyceae > Synechococcales > Synechococcaceae > Synechococcus > Synechococcus sp. JA-2-3B'a(2-13). The sequence continues at coordinate 1,106,592 of NC_007776.1, read as the reverse complement.
GACGTTGGTGTTGCGGGTGTAAGCTGGCCCAAACCGTTTCCGGTGCCGGCAAGGATCCGGCCCCTTCCAGGTAAAGGTTGCTGGCGGTGGCCTGGGACGTGAGATCGATGAGCAAAACTCGGTATCCCCGTTGGGCCGTCAACTGAGCCGCGTGGACGCAGAGGGTGGACTTGCCAGTGCCCCCTTTGTTGTTGGTAAAGGCCAGGATACGCGCCATCAGCTCTCCCTGCATTCTGTCTTGCCAACTTGTTCCCCTTCCCGAGCAGCTTGGCCAGATTGAACAGGACAGTCGTTGAGGTGGCCCCGCAGCAGTCTATGCTATTGGGTGTAGCCTGGTGGAGGACAACCATGCGCGATGTACTGGCGATCATCTTGGGAGGTGGGCGTGGCACCCGACTTTATCCCCTGACCAAGCGCCGCGCCAAACCCGCTGTGCCCCTGGCCGGCAAATACCGCCTCATCGACATCCCGGTCAGCAACTGCATCAACTCCGACATCGAAAAAATCTACGTCCTCACCCAGTTCAACTCTGCCTCTCTGAACCGCCACATCGTCAACACCTACCGCTTGTCCCCCTTCACAGGCGGCTTTGTGGACGTTTTGGCGGCCCAACAAACCCCTGACAATCCCGATTGGTTCCAAGGCACCGCCGATGCTGTCCGCCAATACCTCTGGCTGATGGACTCCTGGAAGCCGCGGGACTTCCTCATCCTATCTGGGGATCACCTCTACCGCATGGACTACCGCCCCTTCATCCACCATCACCGGCAGGTGGGAGCCGATGTGACGCTGGCGGTGCTCCCCTGTGAAGAAAAAGTGGCCTCGGGTTTTGGCTTGCTCAAGCTTGGCGAGAACGGTCGCATTGTGGATTTCAAGGAAAAGCCAACAGGAGATCTGCTGAAAGCCTGCCAGGTGGACACCCAAGCCCTCGGCCTCAGCCCGGAAGAAGCCAAAGCCAAGCCCTACATCGCCTCCATGGGCATCTATGTATTCAAGCGAGAAGCTCTGATCGAGATGCTCAAAGTCAAGGAGCACACCGACTTTGGCAAAGAGGTGCTGCCGGCAGCCATCGGCAAGTACCATCTGCAAGCCTACCTCTTCAAGGGTTACTGGGAAGACATCGGCACCATCGAGGCTTTTTACCGGGCCAACCTGGCACTGGTGCAGCAGCCCAACCCGCCCTTCAGCTTCTTCGACAGCGAAATGCCCATCTACACCCGCCCGCGCTTTTTGCCCCCCAACAAAATCCTCGACTCCCAGATTGTCAACTCCATGATCGCCGATGGTTGCATCATCAAAAACGCCCAAATTCGCAACTCCATCATCGGCATTCGCAGCCGCTTGGAGGCCAACACCATCATCGAAAACACCCTGGTAATGGGAGCCGATTACTACGAGTCGGCAGAAGAGCGACAGGCCAGGCTGGAGGAAGGGATCCCACCGGTGGGCATCGGGGCCAACTCTCACATTGTCAACGCCATCGTGGATAAGAATGCCCGCATTGGGCGCAATGTCCGCATCCTCAACAAGGATCACGTCACCGAAGCGCAGCGGGAAGAGGAAGGGATCTGGATCAGCAACGGCATCGTCACCATCATCAAAGACTCGGTGATCCCGGACAACACCATCATTTGAGGGGGAAACAGGCCGGCCCTGGCCGAGAAGGGGGCAGGATGGGGCTGACAGGCCCTTGCGCAGAAACGGCGAGGCTTTTTCTGTTAAGATGGATACCAAGAGCTTCAAAACAAAAAACTGTGAGATCGCTGGAGTGTGTTTAGTAGAACTTCGCCCATTGCCGCTTTGGAAGTTTACGATCCGCAATTGATCTGCCGCTATTACCGCTGGCGCCTGCCCCAAGTGATCGGTCGGGCGCTGGCCATTCTCTGGCCTTTCTTGTGGTTTGTCCTCTGTTTGCGCTGGGATCAACTGTGGGGACACACTGATCGCAATGTGGGACGGCGCTCGGTGCAGTTGCGAAAGCTGCTCACCGACCTGGGGCCAACGTTCATCAAGGTGGGTCAGGCCCTCTCCACCCGCCCCGATCTGGTGCGCAAAGACTACCTAGAAGAACTCACCCAACTGCAAGATCAACTGCCGCCATTTCCTTCCGAGCAAGCATTTGCCCGCATCGAATCCGAGTTGGGCCGTCCGATTGCCGAGATCTTTGCCCAGATCTCTCCAGAGCCGGTGGCTGCTGCCAGCCTGGGGCAGGTCTACAAAGCGCAGTTGCACAGCGGCGAATGGGTGGCGGTGAAGGTGCAGCGACCCCATCTGCGAGAGCAGTTGAGCCTGGATCTGTACCTGATTCGCTGGGCCTCGACATGGCTGGGCCCCTGGCTGCCCTTAAACCTGGGCAGTACTTTGACGGCGGTGGTGGATGAGTTTGGCCGCAAGCTTTTTGAAGAGATCGACTACCTGCACGAAGGGCGAAACTGCGAGCGCTTCGCCGAATACTTCCGCGACGATCCGGATGTGTACGTGCCGCGCATCTTTTGGGCTTACAGCACCCGCCGGGTTCTGACCCTGGAGTGGATCGACGGCATCAAGCTGACGGATGTGGAGCGCATTCGAGCAGCCAACCTGGAAGTGAAACAATTGGTGCGCATCGGGGTGGTTGCTGCCCTCAAGCAATTGCTGGAATACGGCTTTTTCCACGCGGATCCCCATCCAGGTAACTTGTTTGCCCTCACCGATGGCCGTATGGCCTACATCGATTTCGGCATGATGGATCAGCTTACCGAGGAAATGAAGGAGTACTTGGTGGATGCTCTGGTTCACCTGGTGGATCGCGACTACAACGCCCTGATCGATGACTTTATTCATCTGGGCTTTTTGCAGCCGGATGTCGGCCGCCAAGAGCTGATCCCCGCCTTGGAAAAGGTGCTGGCAGACGTGCTGACCCAAGAGGTGGTCAACTTTAACTTCAAAACGGCCACAGATCAGTTCTCCGACTTGATGTACCGCTACCCCTTTCAGGTGCCCTCCCACTTTGCTCTGGTGATCCGATCTTTGGTGACCCAAGAGGGAGTAGCCCTCAGCCTCTATCCCCAGTTCCGCATCGTCGGTGTGGCCTATCCCTATGTGGCCAAGCGCCTGCTGACGGATGAATCGCCGCGTATTCGCCAACGGCTGCTGCAAGTGTTGATCAAGGATGGTAAGTTCCGCTGGAACCGCCTGGAGAACCTGATTCAAATTGCCCGCAGCGATGGGGGATTGGATTGGTTACCCACTGCCCAAACGGGTTTGCGCTACCTGATGTCGGAAGAGGCCCGCGATCTGCGTCGCCAGTTGGTGCTTTCCCTCACAGAAGATGATCGCCTTCACTTTGAGGAGCTGCAGCGTTTGTGGCAGTTGCTCAGCCCTGAACTTTCCCCAGCTTACCTCTGGCAGGCAACGCTGAGATCCCTACCCTCGACCGGCGATCTGCAACACACGCTTGTCGAGTTGAGGGAGCAGGTGCAAGCCCATCTGGAACATCTCAGCCGCTGGCGGCTACCTCAACCTTGGTCGGATTTGCTGGCAGGAGTGGGACAGGAAAGGTAGAACGGAAGAAGATGACTCAAGTTTATTGTTATTGAGCTGGACAAAAGCGTGGCAGATCAGAAAGGTGACTTCATTGCGGGTGTAGTGACTGGCGCCCTGTTGGGAGGGATCATCGGCGGGGTCATTGGGTTTGTGCTTGCCCCTCGACTCAGAAAGGGATCCGCCGAAGGCCAACGCCGGGATCCAGATCGCCTCAACGGCACCTCGGTAGCCCCTGAACGACCGCGCCTCAGTGCTTCGGGTGAGTCGGCCATGTCCAGCGACTGGAGGAAGTGGGAAAATGAGGCAGAACGCATTGCTCAAGCCCGCCGCACTCTAGAGGCCAAGATTGCCGAGTTAAACGAGGCGATCCAGGCCATGCGCACGCAATTGCTCGTCAAGGAAACCTCTTCCAGGGCTGTTGAGGAAAAGCCTTGAGCAGGGGATCCCTGTCCATGCCAAACTAGAGGCGGCAGCGGCTTTCCTCTCTAGGTTCTGCCATCCTCTCTCGGCTGAGTTGCGATCCTGGGCCAGGTCTGCCTCTGGCGAAGGTGCTTCAGCTTAATGGATGTTGAGTTGATCGAGTTGTTTCCCTACTTTTCCCAACCATGATGCTCAGTCACTTGTTGTCTCCTCTCGCTTGGGTGGACGGCCTCTCCCTGGGGTTGGTCTACGGCACTGCCGCGTCTTTGCTGTTCCGCTCCCTTTACCAGTTCATTGTCATTTACAATGCTCTGCTGATCGTGCGGATTTTGCTGAGCTGGTTCCCGCAACTGAACTGGTCTAACCCCATCCTGTCGGTGCTCAGCCAACTCACCGATCCCTATCTCAACCTGTTCCGCGGCATCATTCCCCCCATTGGTGGCTTGGACTTTTCCCCCTGGTTGGCCTTCATTTTGCTCAGCTTTGCCATGCAGGTGGTGGGCCAGTTTGCCTAGCTGCTGTAGCACTGGATTCCTCCTGAGGGGCTCGGATCCCCTTAAGATTGGGAGTCACTTTTTCGTTGCCCGCCATGCAGATCCCCGGCGTTGCCCACTACTGGCTGCTGAATGCTCAGGTTCCCCTGTCGGTACTGAAGGAGGCGGTGCCAGGAGCTGTCCCCAACCGCGATAACCTGGTGTTGCTGGATCTGGAAATCGAAGGGGGGCAGATCCGCCAAATCCAGGCGGCAACAGGGATCCCGCCCCAGGGGATCCCCAGCGTGGATCTAAGGCGGGGCCAAGTGTGGCCGTGTTTTGTGGACATCCATACCCACCTGGACAAGGGGCATGTGTGGCCGCGCACCCCCAATCCCGATGGTACCTTTGCCGGGGCGAGGCAGGCCGGCCAGGAAGATTGGGTGAAGATGAAGCAAGCCTATGACGGGGATCCGGAGCAGTTTCGGGAGGATCTCTACCGTCGCTTCAGCTTTGGTTTGCGCTGCAGCTATGCCCATGGATCCCAGGCGGTGCGCACCCATCTGGTCTGTGAGAACCCTCAGGTTATGGGGGCCAGCTGGGAGGTGTTTGTCCAGTTGCGCCGAGAGTGGGCGGGCAAGCTGGAACTCCAGGCGGTCACGCTTTTGAGCTTGGATGCCTTTCTCACCCCTGCAGCAGAAAAGCTGGCGGACAAGGTGGCGGAAGTGGGCGGGATCCTGGGTGGGGTGGCGGCGATGGGGCCGGAACTGGATCGGCAATTGGATCGGGTGTTTGCCCTGGCCAAGGAGCGGGGCTTGGCTCTGGACTTTCATACGGATGAGACGGACGATCCGGGATCCCTCACGTTGAGACACGTGGCAGCGGCGGCCTTGCGCAACGATTTTCCCCATCAGGTGGTGTGTGGCCATTGCTGTAGCCTGGCCGTGCAACCGCCGGAGGTGGCCCACAAGACTATGGCCTTGGTCAGAGAGGCGGGAATTGCCGTGGTCAGCCTGCCCATGTGTAATCTCTATTTGCAAGCCCGTAACCCCGGCCATACCCCCCGTTGGCGGGGAGTGACCCTGCTCCACGAGCTGAAAGCCTTGGGCGTGCCGGTGATGATAGCCAGCGATAACTGTCGGGATCCCTTTTATGGCTTTGGGGATCACGACGGCCTGGAGGTGTTCCGGGAGGCCACCCGCATTTTGCACCTGGATACCCCCTATGGGGATTGGCCCCAGGCGATTACCACCACCCCTGCCCGCATCATGGGCTTGACCGAGCGAGGGCAAATTGGGGTGGGCTTGCCGGCAGATCTGGTGCTGTTCAAGGGACGTGGCTTTGACGAGCTGCTCTCGCGACCCCAACATGACCGGGTGGTGTTGCGTCAGGGGCAGGCCATCGACACCACTTTGCCGGACTACAGCGAGCTGGACGACCTAATGGAGAGGGTGGGAGCAGCGGTTAGTTCTGGCTCCAAGCAGTAGAGCAGGGTTACTTGAATTGCAGCGAAGCAGCTTGGGGATCCCTGGCGTTTCTCCCCAGAGTGGGAAAAATGAAATTTGGAGTCATGGGGTGGGTCGGTTATCCCCAGATTAGGGTGAGATCCATAACAAAGCCAGGAAGAACGGGATCCCCAGACAAACTCACAGGCTGCTCCAAAACTTGTACCGGCTGACCGGGGCGATAGACGTGGACTTGGCGACTTTCCGGGTCAATTAACCAGCCCAGTTGGGATCCGTTGTCTAGGAACTCCTGCAACTTGGCCTCAAGGGTGGCCAGCTCATCGGTAGGGGACTTCAGTTCCAGCACAAAGTCAGGGCAGAGGGGAGCAAAACGACGGCGCTGCTCTGGGGTGAGCTGCTGCCAGCGCTCTTTGGCAACCCAGGCGGCATCGGGAGAGCGAATGGCCCCATTGGGCAGGGCAAAACCTGCAGAAGAGTCGAAGACAAGACCTAAGTTCTTGCGTCGATTCCACTGCCAAAGTTGGCCCAGTAGGTCGGCATTGCGGAATCCACTTTCGCTGCCTGCAGGGGCCATGGCGATCAGTTCTCCTTGGGCGGTGCGTTCCAGGCGCAGCTCAGGATTCTGCCGACAAAGCTGCTCGAAAACTTCATCGGTTAAATTCACAGCCGGCTGCAGGTTGAGGGCAATCATGAGCTCATCCTGGTGGGCAGTTTTAGAGCGTGGGGAGCACTATTCCCAGATTAAGGTGAGATCCACCACAAAGCCAGGGAGAACGGGATCCCCAGACAAGCTGGTAGGTCGCTCCAAAACTTGCACCGGCTGACCTGTGCGATAGACATAGACCTTCCCGCTTTCCGGGTCGATTAACCAGCCCAGTTGGGATCCGTTGTCCAGGTACTCCTGCAGCTTGGCCTGAAGGATGGCCAGCTCGTCAGTAGGAGACTTCAGTTCCAGCACAAAGTCAGGGCACAGAGGAGCAAACCGACGGCGCTGCTCTGGGGTGAGCTGCTGCCAGCGCTCTTTGGGCATCCAAGCGGCATCGGGAGAGCGAATGGCCCCATTGGGCAAGGCAAAACCGGCGGAAGAGTCAAAGGCCACACCAAGCTGAGTTTGCCGGTTCCACTGCCAGAGCTGGGCGCTAAGGCTCAAGTTTTGACGACTGCTTTCGCTGCCTGCAGGAGCCATGGCGATCAGTTCTCCTTGGGCGGTGCGTTCCAGGCGCAGCTCAGGATTCCGCCGGCAGAGCTGCTCGAAAACTTCATCGGTTAAATTCACAGCCGGCTGCAGGTTGAGGGCGATCATCATCCTTCCTGTGCAAAACTCTCAGGGTATGGGGCCTGTGGCTCGTATTGATCCCCTAGGATGGAGCGTATTTTTTGGCGAGGGGCGCGAAGGGCTGGACTTCTACCCAACTCTCGGCTTTGGGCCAAGACTTCTGGTACCCACTGTGACATACTCCCGCACTCATGCTGACGCAAAGCGCTCCGCGCCGCTAAAGCGAGAGAGTGCAGGCTTCAAGGGCTCCGTCCCGCTGGCGCGAATGGGAGGGCAACCCGACAGAGGAAGTGCCGTAGCAGAACCAGGAACCGGAATCCTCGCCCTTTATGACGGGGAGTATGTCAAAGGGGTCAAGTGCCATCAGGTGAAAGTCCTCCTATTGGGGATCCCTGTGGGCAGCCAGAATGGCCTGAGCAGCCAGGTGGCCGGAGAGAGTGGCCCCTTCCATGCTGTCGATGTAGTCTTGGGCGGTGTAGCTGCCGGCAAAAAAGAAGTTGGGCACGGGAGTCTTTTGCTGCGGGCGATAGGGATCCATGCCCGGCGCTTCTCGATAGAGGGAGTGGGCCAGTTTCACCACGCTGTACCAGGTCATGTTCAGCTGCCGGGATGAGGGAAACAGCTCGTGGACTTGGTGCAACACGTGCTGGGCAATTTGCTCGTTGGGCATGGAAATGAAGGGATCCCCCGGCGTGAGCACGCATTGTAGCAGGGATCCCTGGCCCGGCTTGTAGTAGTCGGCGGGGCTGGTGAGGGCCAGATCGGCAAAGCAGGAAAAATCGGCATCGGCGGTGTAGAGGAGATTGTCGATACCCAGAGCCTCTGGGTGTTGGCTGGCTCGTTTGGCCTGGCCTTGGGGGTTCAGCTCCGTCACCCAGCCATCGAAGCGCAACTGCACCGTGGCCACAGGTACGGATTCCAGCTTGTAGAGGTTGTCGAACTGAGGCCACTGCCGCCATACTTCCGGGATCAGCCGTTTGGCCCCTTCCACTGCCGTTGCACACACATACACATCTGCCTCCACCCGCTCTCCATTGGCCAAGAGCAAGCCGGTCACCGCGTAGGGAGGAGAGTCGTTCACTTCAATGCGGCTGACCCCTCTGCGGGTGTGGATCTGGCCCCCACGGGCTTGGATGTAGCGGACGATAGGCTGAGTGAGATAGGTGTCCGGGGATCCCTTGAGGAAATTGAGCTTGGAGGCCTCTGTTTTGCTGGCAAACATCTGAAAGATCGTCAGCATGCAGCGGGCAGAAATCTGCTCCGTGTCAATAAAGCCCAAGGCATAGGCAATCGGGTTCCACATCCGCTTCAGGCTACCTTCGGATCCCCCATGCCGCCGAAACCAATCGGCAAAGCTCATCCGATCCAAGGCGCGAATTTGCCGCATTGCCCCTTCATAGTCCAGCAAGCCGCGAATCAAAGGGCTGGTGCCCAGCGCTAAGGCGTTGCGCAGCTTGTCCGCCCAAGAGAGCTGCTCGGTGGTGAAAAAAGCTTTGAGGCCGTTGAAAGGCGCCCCCAGGGGAAAGCGAAAATCCAGACTGGCCGTTTGCCCACCTCGGTTGACAAAGGTGTGGGTGTGTTGCTTGGGCAGCAGGTTCTCGTAGGCCCCCACCTTTTTCATCAGGGCAAACAAATTGCTGTAGTTGCAGAAAAAAACGTGCAGCCCCATCTCGATGTGGTTGCCATCGGCATCCTGCCAGGATCCCACCTTGCCGCCGACAAAAGGCCGCGCCTCGTAGAGCTGCACCTCGTGTCCTGCTTCAACCAAATCGACTGCCGTCACCAACCCGGCCAATCCGGCCCCAATAATGGCTACCCGCATAGCAATACCCTCAAACAGGCGCTGCCCGGGATCCCGCCCAGACTTTGCGCAACTGCAAAGAAAGATGAACTTCTCTCATTCTGGAACAAAATGCGCCAGGGATCCCTGACTTGACAAACCACCGCAAAACTTGCCATCATAAATTTCCCGACGCGGATGTAGCTCAGTGGTAGAGCTTCTCGTTGCCAACGAGACGGTCGCGCGTTCGAATCGCGTCATCCGCTTGCTTAGGCTTGTGAACCCATTCAAGAGGGGAATGAGATCCCTGCAAGGGAGAGGGCCGTGACGGTAGTCCCAAGGAGCTCCCCCTTTCCTCTCTCCCCAAAGGAGTCAGCCCTCACTCCCAGCTCTTCTCCCTCTGGAAGACGGGAGAGTAGGGGTCTCGGTTTGATTGGGCTGATTTGGGAATGGTTTGATTTGGGGAGCGTAGAAGGTCTCCAGGCTGTCACGGTCGCCCACAAAGCGCCAGTGCCAGGGTTCGTAATTCACCCCCTGAGGGTTGTTTCTGGGGAAAGACAGCTCAAAGCCAAAGCGGGCCGCGTTGCTCTGCAGCCACTGGAAGGCCGGGGTGGTCTCAAAGGCTTCTTGAGTATCCCACTGCGGAAACCCGGCATCCCCAAGGTCGATGGCATAGCCAGTGTGGTGCTCGCTGTAGCCAGGGGGAGCACTGACAGCAGCTCGTTCCTCGGGTCGCAAGGCTCGGGATTGAGCCAATTGAAAAAACAAGAATTCCTGCTCCGCCATGGAGCGAAACCCGGAAATGGGGACAAGGCGGATCCCGGCAGCTCGAGCTGCTTCGCTCATGCGTAGGTAACTTTCAGCAGCCCCCTGGCGTAGGCGCACCTCGCGACCGCGGTAGTGGCCCACCACCCGCAAGCTGTCTGCAGGGGCTTCGGAATAGGCATAGTGCCCCAACAGAGAAGGTCGCCCATTCTGCACAGTTGGCTGCGGCAGAGAGGGCTGACCGGTTTCTTCCAGAACTTGGGGATCCGCCGCCTGCTGGGATCCCGGTAACTTCTCTATCCCCCAACCCGCCAGGAGCACTAGCCCAACCAGCACCAGGCCCAAGACTAGACGGGACCTCAGGGCAGGCACCGAACTTTGCGCTTTTTTCGCCGGAGTGGACTGGCGACGGGCGACCGGAATGTCGTCGTTCATGCGCAAAGGCCGGGATCTAGCGAGGAGTACTGAAAAGAGGCAGCGTTTCTACAAACCCAAATCCGCCAAAATATCGCGGGCATGGGTTTCGGTATTGATGTTCTGGTAGACTTTGGCAATTTTGCCCTCGCCATCAATGACGTAGGTCACCCGCTTGGCATAGCCGCCCCCATCCACATCGTAGGCGCGGGTAATCACCCCACTGCTATCCACCAGTAGGGGGAAAGGCAAGTTGTACTTTTCGGTGAACTTTTGGTGAGAAGCTTGGTCGTCCATGCTCACCCCCAGCACCACCACGTCCTTGCTTTGGTAGTCGGCGTAGGCGTCGCGGAATCCACAGGCTTCTTTGGTACAGCCGGGGGTGTCGTCTTTGGGGTAAAAATAGAGGACAACGGTTTTGCCGGCAAAATCAGCCAGCGAAACCTGGTTGCCTTGGGTGTCAGTGGTGTTGAACCCAGGAGCAGGGGTGCCAACAGCGAGAACCATAGGTGCGTGACCCAAAAAGTGTGATGAATAGGGCTGCCCTCAGCATTTTCTTCAGCCCTGCTTGTCTCTGTCAAGGCATTACCGCTCCAGCTTGGCATTGCAACTCAGCCACCAGCTCTTGAAGCTCCGCCGATAGATTGCCGGGCAGCCGTCGCCTCAGAATCTCTGCCAACGATCGATAATACCACAGGGATCCCTCTTTTCCGGCGGAAAACCGCTGCCAGAGTTCATCCCCCAGTTGGCGAAAATCCCGCAAGATGCAGCGGGCGTTGTGCAGCTTGTCAGAGGCGGCCACCAACAAAACCGAGGCATTTGCCGTTTCCAGGTGCTTCAGGTAGGCGGTTTTGCGCTCTTTCCAGTTTTCTTTGGGCTCGCCTCGGGAGCCATCGCTTTCGGTATCCGTACATCCCAGGATGATCTGCAGCACCCGTTCTCCAAAGTGCTCCCGGATCTGTTGCTCAATCTGGGCCCGGGGCTCGCCTGTGTTGTGGGGGCCGTCCTCTAGGCTGTCGTGGAGCAGAGCGGCAATCGCTTCATCTTCATCCGCCCCATGCTCCAGGGCGATGGCTGCTACGGCCAACAGATGGCTGAGGTAAGGGATCCCGGTTCCCTTGCGGGTCTGAGAAGCATGCCAGCGATGGGCATAGTGCATTGCCTGCACAAACCGCTGTGTGAGTTGCGTTGACATCTGGACTCTCCAATTGGGGTTAAGTTGACCAAGAAAACTGGGTTGCAAGCCCTGCCCTAAGGCCTACAGCCCGCTGACGCGGCAAGGGCGGCTTCGTGCTACGCTGTTGGTTGAACTCCGCCAACTTGAGTATGGCGCAGTGTTAGCAAGAGCAATGTCAGCAGGAAAAGTATCTGGGAGTTCATCCCAGTAGTCGGGGTTATGGCATCCCCCACCACTCGCAAGGGTGGTGTAGCCCAAGAAGTAGGAATTATCCTGTGGCCTGGGAAAGAATCCTTGCCTTTTAGGGCAGGGAGAATGCCAATTTTTGGACAAGGTTGATCCAAGCGAGGTTCAGGCGCTGAGATGGCAAGGTTCAGCCGGTGGCCGGAGTCTGTTTTGCAGGCAGCGGCACCAGCGTTCCTGTTCCCTGCCAAGCGCACAAATCCACGAACTGGTCGGCTATCCGAATTAACGCCGGGTTCGTGTTCGGCCTGTAGGCGGCTACCTCCAGCCGGCAGCCTTGGCGGCGGATATGCTTGAGGGCCGGCACAAAATCTCCATCCCCACTCAGCAGCAGCACCGTCTCGTAGTGGGAGTGCAGCGCCATCAAGTCCACGATCAGCTCCCCATCCAGATTGGCTTTGCGGCTGCCGTCGGCGTGGATCACCACCGGCTTGGTGACCACCCGATAGCCCTGTTTTCTCAACTCCCGCAGGAAACGACGCTGAGCTAGGTTGTGGCGATCTACCCCGCTGTAGACATGCACTTCCATCTCGGATCTGCCCTGGGCCAGCCAGCTGAGCAGACTGGGATAGTCGAGATGGGATCCCCACTGCTGGGCGCTGGCGTGGAGATTGGCCGCGTCGATGAACACCCCCAGGGCTTTGCGGGGAAAAGCAGGGTTCGGCTGGGATGCCACCAGCTGCTGCAGGTGTTGGAGTTGCGCCTGCACCAACTCCAGTTGCTCCAAAGTCACTTGGGGCTGGGATACCGGCAGAGCATTCAACCGCAGCTCCACGGCTTTTAACCGCTGCTGGATTTGCTGGATGGCCTGGGTGATGGGGGCCAGCTGTTGCCGCACGGACAGATGAGACGTGGGCCGAGCTTCGAGGGCGTCGATCCGCCCTTGTAATGTTTCCAGTTGGGCCGCCGTCTGCTGCTGCTGTACCCAGATGGGCTCCAAAACCTTTACTTTCTGCTCGAGCTCTTGAATGGCTTCAGCCGGGGAAGCCAAGGTCTGCTGCAGAAGGGACGGTTCAGCAGTGAGCCGAGCGTCCAGCACCTCGAAACGCGCTTGCAGGGTCTCCAGTTGGGTTGCTGTCTGTTGCTGCTGTGTCCAGGTCTGTTCCAGAACTTGGCCAAGCTGTTCTTCGCGGCGGCGGATGGCAGGGTAGGCTGCTGCCAAAGGTAAGAGCCCCCAGATCACTTGGCGGGTCACCAGGGCCGTCACCCCCAGGGCCAGGGATCCCGTCCACAGCCAGGTTAAGGGGAAGGCAGAAGCCCTATTCATACTCATACTCATAGTCAGCTCTCCTCAGTTTGGGTTATCGATCTGCTCGGTTGCCAGGATTTCACCTCACTCACATGGGCCACCTCAGGGATCCCTCTCGAAGATCGAGATGCCCAGAACTCCCAGAGGCATCGAAGAGGAGCCATTCAGCAACTGCAGTATGCCTTCTATTGGAAGGAGGATCTTCCAATTGTTGGACAAACCCATTCCCCTTGTTGATCAGATGGCTCGGTTATCGAAAGCGGGCCCAAACTGGTTCCTCTCAACCGACAGGCCCCGTCCCAGCATGGGCTACAGAGGGCGCGAACCTTGGACGGGGGAAGGTCAGTTGGGGATCTCGAGGGTTACCAAAAAGCGCCGTAAAGCCCTGCCTTTCAAGGCAGGGATGTAAGGCGCTATCTTCTTATCCAAAGGCTTCCGTGATAAACTAGAGCTATGCGTGTCCTGGAAGCCAAGCTCCTATACGGCACACCTGAGCAGTACCGAGCTTTGGATGAAGCCATTCGTACTGCCCAGTTTGTGCGCAACAAGTGCCTGCGCCACTGGATGGATAACCGGGGCATAGGCAAAAAGGAGCTGTACACCCTCTGCAAGCATCTGGCCCAGGAGTTCGAGTTTGCCCAAAAGCTCAACTCCCAAGCCAGGCAAGCCAGTGCAGAACGAGCCTGGGCAGCCATCTCCACCTTCTACCGTCGGTGCCGTGCCGGTGAGAAGAAGAGCTACCCGCAGTTTAAGAAGAACTGCCGCTCTGTGGAGTACAAGCAATCCGGCTGGAAGCTGTCGGCAGATGGCATGGCCATCACTTTCACCGACGGCAACCAAGCCGGCACTTTTGCCCTGTACTGCAACAGCGAGGCCAGACAGCTCATTCTCCACTCCAAAATCAACCGGGTGCGAGTAGTCCGCAGAGCGGATGGGTACTACGCCCAGTTCTGCCTGGACATGGAGCGCCAGGAGCAGGGCGAGTATGCGGGGAAGATGATTGGTATTGACCTGGGGCTGCAGCACTTCTACACCGACCAGGACGGCAACACGGTGGACTGCCCCAAGTATCTGCGCAAAGCAGAGAGGCGGTTGAGGCTGCACCAAAGAAGACTGAGTCGTAAGTTGAGGAGGGGATCCAAGGAACAGTCGAGGAACTACCTTAAACAGAAACAGAGACTTGGCAAGGTACACCTCAAAGTTCAACGCCAGCGTAGAGACTGGGCTATGAAGTTGGCCCGGTGCGTGGTGGCGTCTCACGACGTCGTGGCGTACGAGGACTTGTCGGTGAAGAACCTGATGAGGAACCACCACCTGGCCAAGTCGATTCAGGATGCGGCCTGGTCTTTGTTCACCCGGTGGCTGGACTACTACGGGAAGGTGTACGGCAAGGTAGTGATTGCTGTGCCGCCGGAGTACACCACCCAGGAGTGTTCGGGGTGTGGTCACCTGGTGAAGAAGACGCTCTCTACTCGTACCCATCAGTGCCCTAAGTGTGGGTTGGTGCTGTGTCGAGACCAGAATGCGGCACTCAACATCCTGCGGCGGGCATTGAAGATGTTGGGCATGGAATGGAACGGTACCCAAGGGCATTGGGGAACCGCCTCGAAAGAGGGAACGCCTGGGGAGACAAGCACCTCTGCCATGGAGGGGCAGCCTAACATGGTAAGTGCTGTCGTGGAACCAGGAACCAGAATCCTCGCTCTTTAGGGTGGGGAGTATGTCAAATTGGCCAACTGCACATCGTCATGATCCACCCAGGCTCCGCCGTGCCGGACGACCGTATCACCTCCCACCGGCACCGAGATGTGCAGGGATCCGCCAAAGAGGGGAATACCAACAAGCACTTGGGGGCCGCGGGTGACCATGCTGGGCTCAATCAGGGTTTTACCGGTGCGCAAGGTAACAGTGTTCAGGCCCAGGCGCAGAGGTTGCAGAGGCAGGGGAATCTGTAGGTTATCTCCCCCCAGGTGAATCTGTTCGATTTCCACCCCGTTCAAGATGACTTGCATGGGAGACATGTTGGCGCTGGGGATCCGGGATTGGCCGGCCCGATAGGCGGCGGCAGTATCCAACCCAATCAGGGATCCAATCCGCAAAACCGGTGGGCGCGAAGGCAGGCGTTGCAAAGTGAAAGAGCGGGTCATCTCCACCCCTTGGGCAGGGCCCAAAAATTGCCCGGCGGCAGCCGATTCCGGTGAGTACTGGTTATCCCCCAGGCGGATGACATTCGCCTCCAGTACCAAAGTCGTGTTGGGATCCCAGCGCTCCAACTGCAGTTGCCAAGGCCGATCCCCGCTGGCTTGACCGCTGCCTGTACTTTGGGAATAGGGCAAATAATTCTCCAGCCGCGCCACCAAAATTTCCTCTGCCGGCAGTGGCCCTGGCAGGCGAAACCGACCCTGGGCATCGGTGCGCACCGAAATACCCGCCCCTGGAATGGCCACCTCCGCCCCGGCCAAAGGCTGCCCTGTCAGCCGATCCACCACCTGTCCCGAATAGGCGGAATCCAACTGCACCTGTCCTGTGGGCACATCCGTTGCTGCCTGAATGCGCTGCTGCAACACTTGCCAGTCGGCTTCTGTGATCCGTCCATCCTGGTCGACATCGGCAGCTCGGATCTGGTCGTCGGTCAATCCCCGTTCTCCCCGCAAGTAGGCCCCCAACAGGTTGAGATCCTGCACCGTCAAACGGCCATCCCCGTCCAAATCGCCCGCTTGAAAGGGCTGCGCTTGGGCAAAAGACACGCCTATCCAACCCAGGCCAAGGGATCCCAGTAGCAAAAGAGAATGAGCCAAACAGGAGACCCTAAACATGGCAACTCTCCTGGGAGTTGTTCATGTTCTAACGTAATTCACCTCCTCGCAGCAGGGTTGACCGAGCCGGTGTAGAGTACTCTTGAGCGCAATTTTGCCGGTTCGCCTTTGGCTGCAGGAGCCGAAAACTTAATGGTAGGATAACCGTGGTGGCTTGCCTGTTCTATGGCTCGATACTCTTGCGTTACCCAGCTTGTGGGCTCAGCCGAGCAGCTCAGCGAGTCGATCCGCGCTGTTTTGGAGCGCTGCCAACTCAATATCCTCCACAACAGCCTTGATTATTGGGTGGCCGGCGAGCCTCCCGGAAAAAATCCCCACACCAAACTGGTGACGGTGGAAGTGTTTGTGGATCGCACCCGTCAGGCTGCCGACGGCTCTGTACAGGTGACCTGCATTGCCAAAAACGAAGAGCTGCCCCTCAGAAGCGTTAACCACTGCCAACAAACCTTTGACCGACTGAAGGCAGAGCTAGCCCAGTTGCAAAGTCAACTTCAGCTTGCTGCCCAACAAAAAGATGCCTTACGATAGCTAGGCTGAGTTTGCTTTGATCCCATGGCGCGTCGCTGCCAACTAACCAACAAGAAACGCAACAACGCTTTTGCCATCTCCCACTCCCACCGGCGCACCAAGCGCCTGCAGGAAGTCAATTTGCAGTGGAAGCGCATCTGGTGGGAAGAGGGTAAGCGGTTTGTTCGTCTGCGCCTTTCCACCAAAGCCTTGAAGACTCTCAAGGCCAAGGGTATAGGAGCCATGGCCCGGGAAGCCGGGATCGACCTCAACCAGTTTTGAGTTTTCTCTTTAGCCCGGTTGTCCTTGACGGCTCCAACCTCACAGCAAGCCAAAAAGCTTACGCGACTTGGGTTGCAATCCCGCCAGCAAGGTGTTGAGGGTATCCCGTTGGGTAAGCTCGTTGGTGCCGCTGGCCCGCTCGATTAAGAGCTTGCGCGTCTCATCGGAGAGCTTGGCATCGGTAAAATCGGCTCCACTGAAGAGCGTATCTTCAATCTGAGCGTCCCGTAGGTTGGCCCCCACCAAAATGGCTTGTTCTAGGTTGGCAAACTGAAGCTGGCAACTCACCAAGGCAGCCTGGGAGAGGTTGCAGCGAGATAGGTTGGCCTGGCGGAAGTCGGCGGCAAAAAAGTTCCCCTCCGCCAGATTAGCAGCCACCAAGCTGGCTTCGCGAAAGATGGAATGGCTGAAACGGCCCCCCTGAAAGCTGCTTTTGTCCAGTTTGGCGGCGGTAAAGTTGCTGTAGTCCCCCAGAGCCTGGCTAAAGCTGGATCCCCGTAGATCTGAGGCGGTAAAATTGGCCCGCTCTAGCTCAGCGCGGCGAAAGTTGCACAGACGTAGGTCGGCTTGCTGCAGGCTGATCGAGCGCAGGTTAGCCCGCGTCAAATTGGATTTGGGCATCTGAATGCGGTCGAACAAGCCCCGCGAGAGGTAGGCATTCTCCAGGTTGGCACCCACCAGGGAGCGCCCCTCACGCAAGGCTTCCAGCAAGTCCCGCGTGGTTTCAATGCGAACCGGCTCTGAGGGTTGAGAAGGGGGAGCACTCACGGATGGAGCATTCCTCACAGTTAGGCCAGAAACCCGGCCAACCCAGCCGTAAACTGGGGGCCAACAGGGATCCCACCTATCAAGCTAACGTTTGCGCCGCCTGCCGAGGTTAAGAGGATGTTAAAAAGACAACCCTGCATCGAGCTTTCCAGAGGGGGCCTTCTCTTGTGGAAACAGCCTACCGGGGGAGAGCCATCGGCTCCGATTTGTTGCATACTCGGGGCAGCCTTTCGTCAGTGAACCACACCTCCCATGCAGGTAGCTTTTATTGTCGATCCATTGCCTCAGTTGCAGGTGGGCCATGACACCAGCATTGCCCTGATGGAAGCTCTGCAGAAACGGGGACACCGCATTTTCTGCCTGGGCCTGGCGGATCTCTACTGGGATCAAGGGGAAACTTGGGGATCCCTTGAGGAAATCCGGTTGGATCTGCAAGCGGATCCCTGGTATGAGGTCAAAGACCGGCAACTGCTGCCCCTGAGCCAAATGCAGGCGGTGTGGATGCGCAAGGATCCGCCGGTAGATGCGGCCTATCTCTATGCCACTTACCTTTTGGATCGTCTCTCTCCCAGCCGCACACTGGTGCTCAATCATCCTGCCGGGATCCGCTCGGCCAACGAAAAGCTCTATGCCCTGCAATTTCAAGAGTGGATCCCGCGCACCCGCGTCAGCAGCAACAAGCGTCTGCTGCGTCAGTTCGTCGAACAGGAAGGACAGGCGGTGCTCAAGCCCTTGGGTGGCAAAGGTGGGGAAGGGATCCTGAGGGTCAATGCCGGGGATCCAAACCTCAACTCGTTGATTGAAATGAGCACCCAATTTGGTCGGCTGCCTGTGATGGTGCAGGAGTATTTGCCACAGGCGGCCGCAGGAGATAAACGCATTTTGTTGCTGGAAGGAGAACCTTTGGGCGCCGTCAATCGGATCCCTGGAGAGGGCGATTTTCGGGGCAATGTTGCTGCCGGCGGTCGAGTGGAAAAAACCAAGATTACCGAAAAAGAACGGGCTCTCTGCGGGGCTTTGGCACCGGTGCTCAGGCAGGAGAAGCTGTATTTTGTCGGGATTGATGTTATCGGGGAACGACTAACCGAAGTGAACGTGACCAGCCCAACAATGCTGCGAGAACTCTGTCAGTTGGAAGGAGTTGACCTGGCAGATCAAGTGGCTCAGTGGCTGGAAAAGAAGGTGCCCGTCAAGGGCTGAATGACTACCCACCAGGATGTTTCTGGGATCCGGCGCGTCTGTTGCCTGACGGGGTTCCCGTCTATTTAGGGAGTCTATAGAGATCAAATTATAGCTTGGAATGACCATAGTAGGTTGAGTTCAACTTTTTCCGGTCGGCAGATAGAAAATAAAAAGCCCCACAAGGGGGCTCTGCCGCGACCAGTCAGCGACTTATAAAACTCTAGAGCAATGTAAAGAAAAGCTCCATGAATAGGCCGTATTGAACATCGCATTGAGCACAGTTTTTAGAATCTCAGAAAAAAGGCCAAATCCTCGGAGCTGTTATCTTTTTTTTAGATTTTCCGACCCGAGGCTAATCCCAGGCCCCTTCTGCTTTGCCGGAGCGGTCTTTAGAGTTGCTGCTCTTGCCCAGTGGGTTACGAGTCAGCCGGTGGCCTTTCCCGTCCCACCCAGCGCCAGATGGTGGGCAGCAGCACTGCCGCCAGTCCGCACTTCACCAAGTCTCCTGGGATAAAAGGGAAGACCCCTTTGTTGAGGACGGCCAAGATCGAGGTGGGCTCAACATTCTGGTTCAGCCACACCCCCAGCCAAGTGGCTCCCAGCAAAAAAATCAGAGCTGAGCAGGATAACATCGCCAGCGCCATCTTCCAGGGGTTGCGATCCACGCCCCAGCGCTCCACCAACCAGCCCATCAGCCCCGCAGCTAGGGGAAAAGCCAATAGGTAGCCCCCCGTCGCCCCCGCCAAGTGGCCAAGCCCGGATCCGCCACCGCTGAAGAAGGGCAATCCCAGGATCCCTTCCAGCAGGTACACCAGCAACGTGAGAAAGCCCAGCCGTGCCCCAAAGCCTGCCCCCACCAGCATCACCCCAAAGGTTTGCCCGGTAATCGGTACCGGCGTGAAGGGCAGAGGGATCCGCACCTGAGCCAGGGCAGCTACGAACAAACTTCCCCCCAGAACCAGCAGGAGATCCCGAGTTCGGGAAGGGCGAGGCAGAACAGTTTGCGCCAAGGGTGTGTGAACAAAGGTAGCAGTCATGAGAGGTTTGCACTCCTGTTTACCCGAAGACTGAGCTTAAGGCCCCGTCCCATCGCTGCGCGGAAGCAAGCCAGTAGGGCGGGGAGTATGTCAGGGTTTCAGAATACAAGAATTCGGTTACCGAAAAACTGGGTTTGAAGCCCCGCCCTTTAAAGCGGCTTTGTGCTACGCTGCCTGCAGTGCCAGGGTAGTCAGCCGCTCTCGCCCACAGCAGCACAGGGCGCATTGTTCGCGTAAACGGGCTGTAGGCCCTAAACCCGACAGCCTGACGGTTGGATCCGACCTCAGTGGGTTTTGTGGTTGTTGTTTACAACGGCACCTAAAGGCACTCGGGAACCACCCTGTGTGCTGGCGAGTACGTAGCGCTGGGGAGCTGCGTGGCAGCAACGTTGAGGTCGAGGATGATCCCACGCTGCTCATTTTGCACCCTGTGCATCGGAAAGAGCTATAAAGCCAAGCAGGGGCTAGATGGATTCTTGCGGCACTTCTGAGCCTTTTTCAGGTTGAGCAACACTGGGCCGGTTCTGGCGAGTTGCTTGTACAATCGCCACCGTAAGCAAATGGGAGAGCAGACCCACAGGCCCAGCAAACAAGCACAAAATCAGGGAATGGGTTGTCCATACTCGCTTATCCCACCCTTCCAAGAAGATCCAGCGGCCCACAAACAAATCCATGACGATGTAGTGGACCCATCCCGTCGCCATAACAGAGGGTTGACTGAATAGGCCAGTTAAGCTGGTCAGAGACAGTTGAGGGTTGGAAAATTCCTTGAGAACATCGGCATTAAACCCGGTGACCAAAAGATACAAATAAACCGCCGCCAAAAGAGCGATGGGCAAAAGCGATTCCATCACTTTGCGGGTTACCTTCCAACCCGGCAGCAGAATCATCAAGGCCCAAAAGGGCAGAGCAAACCAGTTAGCCCCGTTAAAGATCATCTCCAGCATGCTTGGCAGCCCCCAACGCTACCTGTCTATTATCGGCCCAATGCCCCCTGGGGATCCCTGCAGTGGTGGGTAGGAATGGATAGGAGCTATTCCTGACTTGCCCTGAAGTTTTTTCTGGAGCCAGAGGGATCCCGGTCGCTATTCCGGTTGGCGGAGCCTAGCAGTCGCAATGGAGCTGACCGCACGGCCACTGTCGGTGGTGGCAGCAATGCAGGAAATCCGGGATCCAGTGTCGGTCATGGCCCAGAAGCTGCTGATGCTTTTGGCCGTAGAGGTGGGTTGAGCTGGGCCGATGGGGGATTCTACTGCCTGGGAGTCTGGGGATTTTTCCTGAGCAGGGATCCACACCACAGGTTCCTCACCCCGTTGGGCTACTGCAACTTTTGGGGCGGGATGTTCTGGGGTGGGCTCAGGGGCTTCTTCTCTGCGGGTAGCCTTCGCAGCAGCGGCCTTCTGAAGAGAGGGCTGCTGAACCGGCCTCTTGCCAAGGGGCGGTCGTGGGGCCTTGCGTGGCGCGGCAGCGGGGGGTGCAGGGGGGGCTTGGCCGGCGATCTTTCCCCATAAGGCTTTGAGGAGTTGCCACATGGCTGGGTTGGCTACTGAGGGAGAGAGCAGTGAGGAATGGTGTTATCCTGCCATGCTCTGGCCTGAGAATCCATACCCTCTGCCAGTCTTGATAGAGCAAAGTCATAACGAGTATGATTAAGTAGCTTGCTTAGGGAGAAAGTTCAACATGGCGCAGATTCGCGAGATTCCCCTTGCCCAAATTCGCCGCCCTTTGCCGCGGCAAACGGATCCGGATAAGGTGCAGGCGCTGATGGCTTCCATTGAAGCAGTCGGCCTACAGGAGCCCATTGAGGTTTTGGAAGTGGAAGGGGAGTATTATGGGTTCTCCGGCTGCCATCGCTACGAGGCATTTGTCCGCTTGGGCAAGGAGCGGATCCCCTGCCGGGTGCGAAAAGCGCCACGTGCTGTTTTGAGGCTACACCTGGCCTGAAAGGGATCCCTTCTGGCCCGGCTCCTCTTCGGCGGTGTAGCCCCGTTCGTAGGCAAAACGCACCAGTTGCGAGCGATTTTCCAAAGAAAGCTTGCTGAGGATGTTGGTCAGGTGAGTTTGCACGGTGCGCGGGCTGATGAACAGCTTCTCGCCGATTTGCTTGTTGGTGAAGCCGCGAATGACTTCCCGAAAGACCCGCTCTTCGGCAGGGGTCAGGGGCAATTCGGGTGGGGTGGGGCGGGGGTCCGCTTCGGGTTTTGGCTGGGACTGCTGTTGGATTAGCCGCAAAATTTCCGATTGGGTGCGGCGGGAGCGTTCAATCTGGGCCTCGATTTTGGCCACCAGTTCCAGGGGTTCAAAGGGCTTGATGATGTAGTCATCCGCCCCCCGCTCATAGCCCTGAACTCGGTCATCGATCTCTCCCCGCGAAGAGAGAAAAATGAAGGGGACGAGCTCGCCGCCGCGCTGTTGGCGCAGTTGTCGGCAAAACTCAAAGCCGTCCATTTCCGGCATCACCACATCTGAAACCACCACATCCGGCTGCTCTTGGGCAAACAGACGCAATCCTTCCACACCCGAAGCGCCTGTACAAACCCGATAGCCATGCTGAGTCAGGTGGCGGCTCAGCACCTTCAGGGAGAGGGGATCGTCATCTACGACCAGTACACGCTTCATGAGGACTCGAGGAGGCTGTTAGGGAAAAGGGTAAAGCGCTATTCACCTGTTATCTGTCGCTATTTTAGGGAGACGGACAGGATTCGTCATTTGGCTGGGGTGCCTTGACCCATAATAGTGGTTTCAAGGGTGGCCTGGTTGAAAGGTAAACTACCCGGCTCCGACCGCTAAGCGGTACGGAGCGGGCTTTCAGTAGCCCTGAGCCTGTTCTGCTCTACCAGAGAACAAAACAAGCCCGGACCTCTAGGCTGGTTTACGGCAGCCCCCAAGAGCGCAATCACATTCGCACCATTCAAATCCGCATCCCCTTCCCATCCACAGTGCCCACACTTGAACGACTTGCCACTGCGGTAGGATTGCGCAGGGTCGGGATGGATGTGCAAACACTTGTGGCAGGTCTGCGACGTGTAGGCGGGCGGCACAAGAATCAGAGAAACCCCTGCAACCCTCGCCTTGTATTCCAGAAATTGACGTAGTTGGTAGAACGCCCAACTGTTGGTCCTACGCCGCTCGGCTTTGCTGCGTGGCTGTTGATTGACCCTTTCCCGGATCCCTGTCAGGTCTTCCAGAGCAATAGCGCTGTTGGTAGCTTTTGCCCTAGAGACAATAGCTTTGGAGATGCGATGATTGACCCACGTTTTTGCTACGCAACGCTGACGCGACTGAAAGCGTCTCTCCTTGCCAGACAGCCGTTGCAACAGTTCTCTGCATCTGCGCCGCGAACTGCGTGTGCCCTTACTGGCTTTGCGTTGGAGTGCCGCCCTCAACCGGGAGTAGTGGTCGCGGACTCTGTTCAACTGCTGTCCATTCCAGTTGTCCCCGTCTGACGTATGGGCAATATCTGTCCTTCCCAAGTCCACCCCGATCACCTTGTCGGTATCTTGTTGCTTGGGTGGTTTTTTCTCTACGCAAATCTGGATGTAGTAGGAGCCATCCTTCTGCTGGACTAGGGTGGCCGATTTGGGGTTAGAGCCAGCCAGCATTCCCCTCTGGTAGTTACCAATGGCTAGCTCAAAGCGTTCTCTCCCTTCAACCGTGGTCAGCGACACCGTCCAGTCTTTCTCGCGGAATGAAAAGATACGTGCGTCGTAGGTAACGAACCTACGCTTGAACTCTTTAACCGGACGGTTGCGCTGTCTCGCCACTTTGCGGGAACCCGCTACCCGTCTGCACACCTGTTGGTCGCGTAAGCGGGACGTAGTCCTTGCCAAGTTACTGGACAAGCCGAACCGGGCTCGAATCTCGTAGTAGCAAAGGGATTGCAGTTTGACCGCGTTGACGATCTTCTCCGGCGTGTTCTGGTTGACCCAGTTCAAGGCTTGGCCAAAAGCCTCCATCGTCGCGTCCAATTTGGCGGCTTGCGACTGGGACGCCTTGAGCTTACAGGAGACGGTCAGGACTTGGCTCATAAGTTCATTGTACTTCATTAAAGCGCATTCCTCCCGGCACTGACCCTACGGGTACAGTGCGGGGCTCCTGCGATTTCTAGCTGAACCTGGCCCTCTAAGCTCCCATTCCCGAGTACTGTTGCAAGCCTTTGCGCCACAACCAGCGGTTAGCCAGCCAGAGCAGGCCCGTCCAGGCCAGGCCCAGGCCAAAACCGCGCAGAATGTCCACCGGGATCCCTGCCCAGAGGCTGGCGGGAAAATGCACCAGGTAGGGGAAGGGTGTCCAGGCCAAGACCTGGCGCACGGGTGGTGGGAACACCTCCAGAGGAGCGATCACCCCCGAGAAAAACAAGTACACCAAAAAATGGAACTGCTCCAAGGCCGTCACCCGTTCCACCCAAAAGGCCAGCAGCGCCAGGGTGTACTGCATGAGAAAGCGCAGGGCAAAAGCCAGGAGAATGGCCAGGGATCCCAGCCCCGCCTGGGCCCAAGAGGGGATCCAAAAGGCACGGGGGTAGAGGACGAAGAAAAGGGCGATTAAAACCAGGGTAAAGGGGAGACGGGCCAAGCGCTCCATCAGGTGGCTGGCCACATGGTGCCAAGCGGGATCCAGAGGCTGCAACAGGCGAGGAGATAATTTGCCTTCGACCACCTCTCGCTCAAAGTCCCAGATGACCCAGACGATGGTGAACTGGCGCACCAGGAACACCGCCAGAAAGTAGCGGATGAACTCCAGAGCAGACAGCGAGAAGTCTCCTGAGCGGGCTGCCTCGCTCCACACCCCCATCATGATCAGGGGCAGGGATCCGGCCAACACCCACAGGATCAGCTCGGCCCGGTACTCCAGCATGTAGGCGTAGTAGGCGGAGAAGAGGGCACCCAACTTGCGAAAGAAGGCGTTCATGGAGATTCCGGTTGCGCAAGCGCTGCGGAGCAATACGAGACTGGCGGACGCAAAGTGGGCAACAAGCTGGCCAGGCTGACCACCGCTCCCACCACAACAATTGAAGGCGGTGCTACGGGCGAGGGCTGCCCAGCCAGAGTCTGCAGGCGGAGCAGATGAATCTCTTGCTCAGGGGTGGTGCCCCAGCGGATCAGGGCAACCGGGGTGTCGGGAGCTTTCCCTCCGGCCAACAATTCAGCGGCAATGTGGCTGAGGTTGTGCATGCCCATGTAGATCACCAGGGTTTCCACCGCCCCGGCCAAAGCCCGCCAATTGACCTGAGGGCGGTATTTCCCTGCCGCCTCATGTCCGGTAACAAAAGCAACTGAGGAGCTGAGGTCGCGATGGGTGAGAGGGATCCCGGCATAGGCGCTGGCGGCAATGCCCGCCGTAATTCCCGGCACCACCTCCACTGGGATCCCGGCCTGCACCAGAGCCAACATCTCCTCGCCGCCTCGCCCAAAGATGAAGGGATCCCCCCCTTTGAGCCGCACCACCACGGCTGCCGTCCGAGCTTTCTCCATCAGCAAGGCTGTGATCTGCTCCTGGGGCAAGGTGTGAGCGCCGCAGTGTTTGCCAGCATAGATCCGTTCTGCCGTCGGCGGGATCAGCTCCAGGATGGAGGATCCCACCAGAGCATCGTAGATGACCACATCCGCGTGGGCGAGTAGCGCCTTTCCCTTCACCGTCAGCAGCCCTGGATCCCCAGGCCCTGCCCCCACCAAATACACTTTGCCCATCTCAAGTCCTGGTCGCGTCATTGCTGTTGGAAATATCCATTTTGAGGGAACGGGAAAGATTCGGCTATTCCAGCGCCGGGCTAAAAGCCTGGAGTGTCTCCACAATGGCCTGCATCAGTTGAGGATCCCGCCAGAGGGGCGGCTCCACCTGGATTTGGAGCAGAGGCCATTCCCGCTGTAATCGCTGAGCCTGTTCTTGTAGGGCGCGCAGCAGACCGCCTGGAAAGAGAAAAAACGGCAGCACCCGTAGACGGCACTGGCTAAGGCGCAAGCAATGGATCACGACCGCTTCTAAGGTGGGGGACTGGGCAGCAAAAGCCACATGCAAGGGGATCTCGGGCAAGCGCCGTTGCACAGTTTGGATCCCGGCTTGGAGCTGGGCGGCAAACCCCGGCAGACGGCTGCCATGGCCAAGCACAATCCAGGCATCTGCCCGTTCGCCGGATTGCCTGAGCGTTGCAGAGCAAGAGGGCTGTGGAGCCAGAATGCGAGCCACCAACAGATCCAGGAGGGCCGGGTGCTGGCCAATGGGGGGTGTTAACCGGATGGGCAGGCGCGGCCAGCGAGCTTGAACCTGCTTCACCGCAGCCGGTAAATCCTCTTCCACATGGGATCCCTCGCCCATAAACAGCGACAGCAGCACCACTTGATCGGGAGATCGGCCTGCGCCCAGCCAAGCTGCCAGCCGTCCTTGAATCTGTTCGGCCAGGGTGAGAGGCTGACCTTCCAACTGGGCCAGCTCCACCGGCTGGGGAGCCAGCTGCTGCTGCACCCGGGCCAACAAATCTGCCAAAGCCTGCTGATAATCGGGATCCCGGCTGCCGTGACAGACCAAAAACACCAGGGGATTGGAGGACATGGCAGAGGTCAGGGATCCGAGCGGAAGGGTTCCATTTTGCTACTTTAGGGGATCCCGCCAACTTCTCGCGTAGGATCTGCGCGTATGATTTGAAGAGTACACATCCTCTTTCCCAGCTTCGTCAGCCCTTTCCCAGGTTTTCATGTCATTTGAGAATCGTTCCACCGCCCCTGAACTCTTAATCCATGTCTTGCGGGAGGGGTTGACCGAATCTATCCATCATTGCCAAGCTGTCGTGGCCGATAGCCGCGGGCGTTCTCTGGCCATGGCCGGCAACAGCACCACCCCTGTTTTTGCCCGTTCTGCCCTCAAACCTTTCCAAGCACTGGCCATGCTCTCCACCGGCATCCGCGAGCGCTACCGCCTCAGCGAGAAAGATATTGCCATCATGTGCGGATCCCATCAGGGCACCACGGCTCATGCGCGGCAGGTGTTCAGCATACTGTGGCGGGCCGATCTGTCTCCCGATTTGCTGGTCTGCCCCACCCCACCCGGCAAGCCCAGCCCCCTGTGCCACAACTGCTCCGGCAAACATGCTGGCATGCTCGTGGCCAGCCGCGCCCAAAACTGGACCTTGTCGGACTATGCCCAGCGGCAGCATCCGGTGCAAGCGCTGGTGCGGGCCAAGTTGGCGGATTTGCTGCAAATGCCCTCGGAGGAGTTTTTGTTTGCGCGGGATGACTGTGGGGTGCCCACCTACCAATTGCAACTGAACCACCTGGCTTCTCTATTCGCCCAACTGACCGCCGGCGAGCGGCCCGACTTGGAATCGGTAGCACGGGCCATGACCCATCACCCGGAGATGGTGGCTGGACAGGGGTGTTTCGACACGGAATTGATGCGGGCCACTCAAGGGGATCTGGTGAGCAAATCGGGTGCTGAAGGGATCCAGTGCATTGGCCGGGTGGGGGAAGGCATGGGCCTGGCCATCAAGGTCCAGGATGGAGCCGCCCGGGCCAAGTATGCCCTGGCTTTGCACCTGCTGCAGCGTATGGGCTGGATTCAGCCTGCTGCTGCTGAAATGCTAGGGGAGCGCTTCCTCTCCATTGGCCCTTACACCCGCCTTGAGGTGGAAGGGGAACTGCGTATGCCTTGAAGAGCCGGAGGTGGGAAGGCCTTGCACCCAAACTCTTGGTGATGCTAGATTTCTCGAAGAAAAGGCCCAAAAACTAATGATTGAAGCCCTCTTCAAGACTCTTGACGACGAGCTAGGCAAGCTATTTGCCCTGACTAAGAAAGCAAAGGAGACCGCAGGGAAAGCCCAAGTCGCTTGTAAAGGAGGGCAAGTTCCAGCCCTGAGCCGCCAGCTACAAGGCTGTAGCTCTGTCCTCAGCGAGGCTCTTTCCCAGGTGGAGACGGTAAGACAAGCCCTTGAACAAACCCAGCAGGTTTTGGAGAGAACTTCTCTTGAAGAACTTGCTAGCGAGGTAGGAGAACGAGTCGGCCAGCCTTGGCTGCCTACGGAAAGCCCCCATGTCTTTGTAGCTTTCCCCGCCTTAGTGCGCTTTTCCAGGGAGGGAGTGCGCATAGATCGCAAGCTTCTACGCTCTCAACGGCCCAGTGCCATTGCAGAGAAGATTCTCCGAGCAAGAATGACCAAAGGGAAAGAAACTAATCCAGAGGTAGTTCTTGAACGCATCTGGAAAGCGGCAAAAATTGCAGCGGGTTACTTGAGAAAGTCAAGCGCAGAGCTGCCTCGTTCTCTTCAAGTACCTGCTCGCGATGTCTTCGAGGTGCTCCACCTCAACAACCCAGACTACACCGAAGTGGAGTTTACGCGGCATCTTTACCTCTTGGATCGAAATGGCACCAACCATGTGGAGGGCTACCGCTTGATCTTCTCCGCGTCTACAGGCACGCGCTCGGGTCGCTACTACCGCATTCGAGACGAAGCTGGGGTGGAGCACGCCTACTATCTTTTGGAGTTTGAGAAGCTATGAGCGAAGAGGGCCAGGGTCGGCTAGAGCCTGATTTGTGGCTGCGCTGTCTGGAAGAAGACTACTTGCGTTCTTTTATCCCTGAAGGTGGTGCCACTGTCAAGCTGGCCGTTGTTCCGAAAGATTCCTACTCTTGGGTGCGGAAAGCGCTGCTGGAAAAGCTTAACCAGTATTCCTTTCATATTTTTGATTTGACAGAGGAGTGCTTAAAGCTGCATTCAGTCGAACAGCTTTGGTTTGCCCTTGCTCAGAGAGTAGATTGGGAGACTTTTGCCAAAGATCTGCGCTTCAACATTCTCCAAAAAATTGGATACCCTCCCAGGCTAGATCTGCAGGACTGCACTTTAGAGCAGTTGGCCGAATTCTATCAGATTGAAGCCCGTGAGATCAAACTAGAGTTTCAGCGGGAAATTAAGAGAGGTATTTTTCTGGATTACTCACTAGCCCTTGACTTTCGCAAAGCCATAGTCCGACTTGTCTACGAACCCCTTCAAAGCCCAGGCACTCTGGAAGGTCTATGCTCTGCAATTCAAGAGTGGCTTAAAGGTACGCTGAGCTCTATCAGCCGGGTGCGTGAAGCGGCTATTTTTCGAAAGATT
Source organism: Synechococcus sp. JA-2-3B'a(2-13) (assembly GCF_000013225.1). Lineage (NCBI taxonomy): Bacteria > Bacillati > Cyanobacteriota > Cyanophyceae > Synechococcales > Synechococcaceae > Synechococcus > Synechococcus sp. JA-2-3B'a(2-13). The sequence goes on along the minus strand of NC_007776.1, from coordinate 1,078,127 downwards.
GACAGGACAAATGCTCGAGGGATTCTACTTTCTTTCTTAAGACTATTTACACGACGATCCGGCTTAGTAGCAGTCCTTGTCAGCTTGCTTCACTACTACGAGCGGACCCCCAGTGGACGCCCTAACTTTACCAGTCGACAAATCCTTGAGCTCTACGAGACTTTGCGTGAGTTTATCGATGCGGAGAGTGAACTAGAAAAAACTGTGTTAATTTTCTTAGCTCCTCCAGAGTTTATTGAATCTGAGCGTCTGTCTTATCATAGATATCGAGCTTTGCAAACTCGAATTGAGAATGAGGTTTCTTCTCTTCAAAAGCCTAATCCATGCACAGCTATGGTGCAGCTTCTATGAATGTAGCGATTGCAGCTAGGCGGGCCATTGAAGCCCTACGAAATGGCGTTCCTAACCGGTTCGCAGTTGCAGAACTTGGCTCTTGGCAGTCTCAGATTGAGGAGGGTTTTCAAGAGCTGTGCAAGGGTGCTAGTTCAGGCCCTGCAGGAATGCTGATAAAGGGGGATTTTGGGACAGGCAAGTCCCATCTTCTACTAACCCTGCAGGAGCGAGCAAGGAAGAATAATTTTGCCACCTCCCTAGTTGTCGTCTCCAAAGAGTTGCCCCTCGGTAACCCCAATCGCCTGATTCCCCGCCTCCTTGCCCAGGTCGAGCTCCCTGACATGGTTGAGCGTGGGATCCAAGGCATGGCAGCCCGGCTACAGGACTCCTCGCCTTCTTTCTCGCCTTCTTTCCAGAAGTTCCAGCTTTGGGTTAACCAGTGGCAGTTTGGGTCAGGCTGGTGGCCGGCCACCTTGGCTCTGTACCAAAGGTTAGGAGGCGATGACGAGAAGCTAGACGCCATTGTCCGCTTTTGGGCTGGTGAGCCCACTCTGAAGTCCTCAGAGGTAAGGCGAAGCCTACGGGATCACGGCTTGGCAGGTGCTTATCCCATTGGCAAGCTACCCCCTGCAGAAAGCCTACACTGGCAGCGCCTGGCCTTCTGTGCCCAGCTATGTCGGGCCATAGGGTTTGGGGGCTTGGTGGTTTTGGTGGATGAGATTGAGCTTATTGCCCAGTACAGTCTTCTTCAGCGGGTCAAGTCGTACCGCGTTCTTGGGCACTTGTTTGGTACAACAACCCTGCCTGAAGAAATAAAGAAAGCTCCGCTGGTTTTCGTAGGAGCAGTAACCCGCGATTTCGAGAGGGTCATTCTACAAGAAAAAGGAGATTGGGAGAAAGCACCTAAGATAGCTCTCCAGAAGCATATGTCTGAGGAAGTTGTAAAGGCCGGCATGGAGGCTATTAGCCAAGCTACCCCTCTCTGTTCCTGCTTAGAAGCCCGCGAGGACATTCAATCCATGTGGCATAGGGTAGCGGATCTCTACCAGAAAGCTTATCCCGATTGGGTACGCCCATCGCTGCCACAGCTTCCTGAGCTCTACAGCACAACCACTGTGCGGTCAATTATTCGCCGCTGGATTACGGAGTGGGATGTGCGTCGGTATTACAGCCCCGATACAGAAATTGTGATTGTAGAAGATGAGGCGATCAAGTCTACCCCAACTGAGGAGCTTCCAGAGTTGGAAGAGGACGAAGAATAAGCCCAGTCAATCCCTAACTAGCTTTGAGAGGCCTCAGCGCTGGAAAGGGTTTTGGAAAGGATTCGGGCTGGAGCTTTGCCCCTTGTTGCGGTACTTGGGGTTGATGGTCAGGGTGCCAGCTCCCAGGCCTCGCTGCGCCAAAAACTCCAGGTTGCGGCGGCGCATGGTGGTGTCGTAGTCATTTTTAACGCGATCTTCCAGCATGGCCACCTGCTGCAGCGCGCTCAGCAAGATAGCAGCAGCTTGCTCGGAGGTGTAGCCATTCTGGGAGGCATAGCGCACGGCAAACTCGTCGGCTGCCACCTGGGCCTTCTGGCCCTTCTCCGCTTTGCGCAACAGAAACACCGCTGACGCGGCCAAGCCTGCTGCTAAGCCAACGCCGAGGTTATCTCCCATCTGCAGCTCTACCAAAATGCCCATGCTGCCGGCCCCGATCAAGGCGGGATACAGCAACAACGCCGACCAGTTATCCCCCAAAGCCAGCTCTGTGGCCATCACCGCTTCTCGCAAGAAGTAGATCTTCTGCTGGTCAGGGCTCAGCTTCTGCCAACGGCTGAGGTCAATGGCGAAGCGAGAGTATTTCTGCCAGGGAAAGCGCCACAACGGCTGCACAACCCGAGACTGGTCGGGGGTGCCGATCTCGATCTGCACTTCAGGGCGGATCTCCACCGGGAGAAACTGGATCAGGCGGTCAAAGTCGGAAATGGTATACATGCTGGCACAGTGCGGCTAAGGGAGCGGCTGGAGAGGATTACCCATAGTAAAAGATTCTAGCCTTCCTTGCAGGCCAGCTCCAAGCAAGCTTTTTGCAATAGGGCTGGCGGCAGAGGGACAAGCCTGAGCCTAGATGGAAAGGGGGTATGCCGCGTAACATACTCCCGACCCTGTAGCTAGCTTCCCGCAGGGTTGCTACGCATACAGCGCGGGGCTTCTCGGCGGTTTAGCTAAACCTGAGGTGAGCAATCTATTTGGCGGATTGCCCAAGGGACTGAATTTATCATCCCAGTCAAACCCTTGAGGACCAAGACAGCCGTTATCTTAGTTTGAAGAGGGATCCCTGCTGGGGTGTTTGAGATTGGTCAAATCGTTGAGGCGGCGCAGGATCCCCCATCCCTGTAGGGCCTCCAGCAGGGCTTCCCGCACAACCGCTACCGTCTCTTGGTCGAGGGCCAACCGCAGATAATCCACCGCCAGCCGGGTTTGCTCGGGATCCAGGTGGGACATTAAGCTCTGCAAGCGGCGAACGCCCGCCAGCCGTCGGAAGGGATCGGGAGAAGCAATGTCGCTGAGGTCGCGCTCCAATTGAGACCGTTGCCGCTCTTGTCGGCCCCTGAGCCACTCCCCAAACAGCAGCGACAACAAGGCTAGAGTGGCCAATCCCTGTAGAATGGCACCGGTGGCCAGCCAGCGTTGGGTGGATTCTGCCCAGATGGAGATGAGGGTGTAGGTGCCCAAGGTGGCGGCTGCTCCCGAACCAATTGCCAGCAAAAGCCAGCGATCCGCCTGCCGAAACCAAGCTTGCCACTCCTGCCAGCGGCGGTTGAACTCAGGGCTGCGCACCCCCTGTAGCCCCAACATCACCAAGGTGCCCACCCCCAGAGAGAGCGCCAGCCGCCCATTCCAGAAGGCCAGCCCTGCCAACGCCAAGGCCGACAGAGCCAAAACCCGCCACTGCGGCCCCGATAGGATCCACAGAGCAACTTGGGATCCCGTCTCCACTGCCCCACGCCCCACCCGCTGCAGATATTCTGGCCAGGATCCCTGGCCGGAAGAAGGGCGACCCGATTGATGCTTCACCGATGGCAACTCCCAAAACTCGGCCCTATCTGGCCCTTTGCAAGCGGCAAGATAGATCAACGCTCCTTAAATTATGCTCTTATGCTTTATAGAGTCGAGGTAGGCTTTCCACCCTTGGGTTTGCAACTGGTCGTTTTTCTCCTGCACCGCCTGTTTTAGGCTTTCCCGATAGGCGATCACCCGCCGGAGCAGATCGGGATCCCCACTGGCTAGGATCTGCACCGCCAACAGACCCGCGTTGTAGCCGTTGCCAATGGCCACCGTGGCCACCGGGATCCCTTTGGGCATTTGCACAATCGAGTATAAGGAGTCGATCCCCTGCAGGGATGGGCTGAGCACCGGCACCCCGATCACCGGCAGAGGGGTGAGGGACGCCACCATCCCCGGCAAATGGGCTGCTCCCCCTGCCCCGGCAATGATGACGCGGATCCCTTGGGTATGGGCGCGGCGGGCAAACTCTACCATCGCCTCGGGAGTGCGATGGGCGCTGAGGATCTGCAATTGGTAAGGGATCCCAAACTCCTCACACACCTGGGCGGCAGGTGCAAGGGTGGGCAAATCGGAATCGCTACCCATTACGATGGCAACGAGGGGGGAGAGTTCCATATCGCTAAGCGACGCTAACGCGAAAGGCTGCTGGCCCGGCGTAGCCGATCCATCATCGCATAGCCCAACCCCGTCGAGATGGGTGGGGGCTCTGCCAGCAGGAGCGTAGCATCTCCCTCATCCAGTCGGCGCAGGCTGGCAAAGAGGGCGCGGGCGGCTGCCTTGGGATCCGAACCCAAACACTCCAAACTGAAAGTGATCCCCGGCCAATGGCGGGAGAGGGTGTTCAGCAGAGCCTGCGGATCCGTGGCAAAGCTGAGGATGCCCAGGTGGGAATGACCGGTTGTCAGGTGCTGCACCTGTTGCCAATCGCCGGGCTGAAGCTGGGCAAAAGGGGTGGGCAAAAGCCGGAGGGGCTTACTGGGGGCATAGTGGCTGCTCAGTCGTCCCGGCGCTTCTGGCGGGCCCGTTGTGCCATCCTTGGGGGCCTGTTCTGGGGGCAACCGGATGGGCAACCCCAGGTGGGCCTCCAGGGCTTCCAGTGGGATCCCTCCTGGGCGCAGCAGCGTTGGGATCCCCTCGGGGCTGAGCTTTAGCACGGTGGACTCCAGGCCCACAGCACACTCTCCCCCATCCAAGATGTAAGGGATCCGCCCTCCCAACTCTGCATAGACGGCCTGGGCTGAGGTGGGGCTGATGCGGCCAAAGCGATTGGCACTGGGGGCAGCCAGAGGGGTTTGCACCGCCTGCAACAAAGCTTGAGCCACCGGGTGAGCAGGCACCCGCAGGGCAACAGTAGGCAACCCGCTGCTTACCAGATCCGGCACGGTGGGGCACTTGGGCAGCACCAAGGTTAGGGGCCCCGGCCAGAAGGTGTCGATCAGGGATCCCAGCAGAGCGCGAGCGGCGGGAGTAAAAGCCGACACGTCCACCAGCCACCCCTGCAATTGCTCTAGGGTCACCCCAGCCGGCAGATGCAGGATCAGGGGATCGAAGCGGGGGCGCTCCTTGGCGGCAAAAATGTTTGCCACTGCCTGCTCATCCAAGCCATTGCCCGCCAGGCCGTAAACCGTCTCCGTGGGGATGGCCACCAACTGGCCCCGCAGCAAGGCTGCCGCCGCTACGGCAATGTGCTCAGGAGTGGGTGAGAGAATTTCCGTCTGCATCCATGACTCGGATTTGGAGTAAGGGCTAGGGATCCCGTTCTTCAATCCATTTTTGCGCCTGGTAGAGGGCGATGTTGATTTGATCCCCAAACAGCAGCGCCAAGGAAGTGAGCCAAACCCAGAGCAGCAGAACAATAACCGCCCCCACCGCCCCGTAGACTTGGTTGAACTGCCCAAAGTGCTCCACGTAAATCCGCAACCCCCACGACACCCCAACCCACAGTAGGCTGGCCACGATGGCCCCCGGCCAAATCGGGATTTGGGGTCGGCGCAAGCTGGGGCCAAATCGATACAGCACCCAGCAGGAGAAGACGACCAACCCCAAGGAAATTGGCCAAGTGAGGATCCCCCACAAGTTCAACCCCAGCTCTCGCAGGGGATCCAACTGAGTCGGCCCGCCAACTTCCTGCGCTAAGAATCCCGCTTTCCTGTACAAGAAGCGCAAAAAGCTGGCACTGAACAAAAAGATCAAGCTGGCCAGTCCGGTCAACCCCAAGGTGGCGAGCATCCAAACCAGCGAGATCAGCTTGCGTCTCCAGAAGGGACGGCGCCTATCTTGAGGGATCTCATGGCTGAGATCCAAAGCTGTCATCACCGCCCCCATGGCTCCAGAAGCAGCCCACAGGGTGCCCAAGAAGCCGAGCGACAACAACCCCCGATTCTGCCCGAAGCGGAGCTCGCGCACATACCGATCCAAAAGCGTCAGGGCCTCTTGGGGAGCAATTTGGCTCAACTGCTCCATCAAGCGCTCGAAGGCTTGCTCAGAGGAGCCGACAAACAGCCCAACCCCGGTCAGGAGCGTGAGGATGAAGGGGAACAGCGCCAACATCGAGCTATAGGCCATTTCAGAGGCCAGGCCAAACAGCCGGTAGCGCATCGCGTTTTCCCAGGCCAACCGCAGGGTTAGCCAGACCAACTCTCGCCGGGAAGTCCGTCCTGACGACGCGAACGGGATCCCCAGCGCCCGCAGCTGCTCAACCAGTTGCTCCAACAGCCTCATGGTTCAGCACTTCAGCCCACTGCGGTAGGTACTGGGAAAAATCCTGTTTTTTGACAAACCGAAAAGGCCCGGATAGGGATCCCCAGATCACTTGATCGGTCTCCGGATCCCGACCTTGATCCAAGCTGTGAAAGTAGTCGGCTCCGATCTCAAACTCGCTGTACAAATAGGTGGTTCTGCCTTTGCGTTCAACAATACAGCCTTTGCCGGGCAGGCTGCGGCCCCGATAGCAGGATCCCGTCCATTCCACCTGGGTGACACAGCCGGGCAAGAGTTCCAACTCCGCTGCTGTCAGACCGGCCAATTTCCCCTTCGCGTAAGCGTTGCTTAGCAACAACTCCCGACCGGCGCACCTGTAGGAGTCAGGAGCTGTCAGAGCATAGTTTTGAATCCGGATCCCATCTGGAGTATCGAAGAGGTGGATCACCCGCTGTCGGTAAGGCTGCTCAGGATAAATGTCGTACAGTTGCTCCACGTAAAACCCCACCCCCTGCAACACCGACCAAGGCAAGGGGCATTGGTACACATGAATGTTGGCAAACCAGACGGGCTCTGCAATCGCCTGTTGTAGGTTGTTGAAGTGCCCTGCCATCCAGGTGGCCAGTTGAGCCAGTTGTGGGGAAACAGACATAGGTTCAGATGGATTCAATGGATTGAAATCGAGAAGATTCAGATCGAGCGCTCCTGATCCTGCAGACTTTGTCCAACTGTCAGGGACTCCGTCCCGATGGCGCACTCCATAACACACTCTACAAAACTACACCAGGGAATAGCTTGGTAGCCCTGTACTTGAGTGCGGGGTGGAAAAGCCCTTGGGCAACTTGATTTAAGGGAATTTAAGGGATTTAAGAGAGCATTGTTGCTTACCGTCACCCGCCCTGTCTCTGGCGGAGTTGTTGCCATGGGCAGGGGAACCGCAACCCTGTGGCGACGAGGCCGTTCGCGCCACTCGGACGGAGTTCTTGAAGGGGATTGGGTTGCAGGGACAGGCTAGAGTAGAGGAGCCGGACTCCTGTGCCTCTTGAGATCTCGTCTAAGATGGTATTGATGTCGGCCCTACCCATTCCGCTGCTGGGGCAATCCTTGTCTGCTCTGAAAGACTGGGCGGTTGCCCAAGGACAGCCGGCCTATCGCGGGCAACAACTGCATGCTTGGATCTACCAAAAAGGGATCCGCTCCCTGGAACAGGTGACGGTGTTTCCTAGGGCTTGGCGAGAGGCGGTGCAAAGCTACCCAGTGGGACGCTCGCGCATTGTGCAGCGGACAGAGGCCCGCGATGGTACTGTGAAGTTTCTGCTGGGGTTGGCGGATGGGCAGTTGATCGAAACGGTAGGGATCCCAACGGCCAAGCGTCTGACGGTCTGCGTCTCTTCTCAGGTGGGCTGCCCGATGGCCTGCGATTTCTGTGCCACCGGCAAGATGGGCTACCGGCGCAACCTAGAGCTGCACGAGATTCTGGATCAGGTGTTGACGGTGCAGGAAGATTTTGGCCGTCGCGTCAGCCATGTGGTCTTTATGGGCATGGGGGAACCCCTGCTCAACCGCGATACGGTAGTACAAGCCATCCGCAGCCTGAATCAAGATATCGGCATCGGCCAACGGCATATCACCCTCTCGACGGTGGGGGTACCCCGGCAAATTGCCTGGCTGGCGCAGCAGGATCTGCAAGTTACCCTGGCCGTCAGCTTGCATGCCCCCAATCAAGACCTGCGGCAACGGTTGATCCCTTCGGCATCCCACTACCCTCTGGACACTCTGATCCAGGATTGCCGCGACTACATGCTGCGCACCGGGCGGCGAGTCAGTTTTGAATATACCCTGCTATCGGGGGTCAACGACCTGCCCATTCATGCCCGCCAACTGGCGCAATTGCTGCAGCAGGCCAGCCGGTCAGGGGTACAACTGCACGTGAACCTGATCCCTTACAACCCCATCTCTGAAGCTGACTATCAACGCCCCCACCCGACACGGGTCAGAGAGTTCGTCCGCCAGCTCGAACAGCACCAAGTGCGGGCCACTGTGCGCCAAACCCGTGGCTTGGATGGCAATGCCGCATGTGGTCAACTGCGGGGATCCTTCCTGCGTTCTTTGCCAGGGGATCTGTAATCGCCGCGCAACGCTTGCGCGAGTACATCAGCTCAGTCCGCAGGCGCGTCGTAACCAGGCGGCATCCTGTTCTGGCAAGGTGGCGTAGTGCATGACGTAAACCTGCCGGTGATACTCGTCCAGCCAGGCTCGCTGCGCCTCGTTCAACAGTTCCCAATCGATTAAGCGCCCATCAAAAGGGATCCAAGTTAGGGAGCGAAAGCCCATCCAGCCCTCCGGCTCGGGAATCGCAATCACCTCGTAGAGGTTCTCCAGGCGGATCCCACCCCATCCCGGCTGGTAGTAGCCCGGCTCGATGCTGTTGATCATGCCCACTTTGAGAGGGGTGCTGGCGCGGCGGTGGATCCCGTTGGGCCCCTCGTGGACGTTCAAAAAGGCGCCGACACCGTGGCCGGTGCCATGGCCATAGTCCAGCCCGGCCTGCCAAAGGGTGGAGCGGGCGATCCCATCCAACGAGACTCCATAGGTGTCGGGGGGGAAGATCTGGCGGGCGCATTGAATGTGGGCCTTGAGCACCTCGGTATAGCGCCGCTTGCACAAGGGATCCGCGGGTTGCGGGCCAATCCAAACGGTGCGGGTATCGTCGGTGGTGCCCCCCAAGTAGTGGGATCCGGAGTCCAACAAAAACAGTTCGCCCGGCTGCAGCAGCTTTTGGGGATCCGGAGTGCTGTAGTGGATGATGGAGCTGTTGGCGCCGGCGCCGGCAATGGTGTTAAAGCTCAGGCCCACCCACTCCCCTTCCTCCCGGTAGTGGGCCTCCATGATGGCGGCCACGTCGGCTTCGCTGATGGGGATCCCCTGTTGGATTTGCCGGTCGATCCAGGCCAGGGTACGGATCTTGGCCCGGCTGGCTTTGCGGTTGGCGCGGCGCATTTGCTCCAGCTCGGTGGGGTTTTTCACGGCCTTGAGGGCTTCTACTGGGTGCTCCAGCTCGCGGCAGCTCGCATCCTGCAGCAGCTCCTGGGTGCCCTGGGTGGTCTGCTTGGGATCCAAGCCCACCGGCGCGTAGCTCTTGGCCCATTGGGGCAGTTGTTGGCTGTAGGTCTCGTAGGGCCAGAGTTCCACCCCGGCTTCTGCCAGAAATTGCCGAGATGGGGGACTGAGCCGCTCCAGATCTGTGAATAGAGCCGCTCTATCTAGGCTGACCAAAGCATAGGCCCAAAACACTGGGTTGTAGGGGATGTCGGATCCCCGCAGGTTAAACAGCCAGGCCACCTGATCCAATTTGGTCAGGGGCAACAGTCCCACCCGCTTGCGGCGCATCTCCTGCCGGACTTGGGCCAGCTTTTCTGCAGGGGTGGCCCCGCTTAGGTGGGTGGGTACCGAGTCAATGGGCCGGTCAAAGGGAGCGACAGGAGCGGATCCCTGAGCCAGCTTATCCACCAAGTTTTCCATGACCGGGATCAAAAGCACCCCTCCCGCTTGGGCATGGGCCTGCAACTGGCGATAGGTGGCCACCGCCACCGTAAAGGGATCCACCCCCAGGCGAAAGCCGGATCCCAGCTCCTCCACAATCTCCATCAGGCTGGGCTGATTCGGCAGACCTCCTTTGATCACTGTCAATAGATTGGGATCCACCTCCCGCTCCGCCTGTTCGTGATAGCGGGGATCTACCCACAGCCAAGCCCTGTCCCGGGTGATCAAGGCATCCCCCACCGAGCCGGTAAAGCCTGTGATCCACTGACGCCGCTTGCGATGTTCCGGCAAATACTCATTGAGATGCTCATCAGCAGAGGGAACCCAAAAGCCATCCAGATCTTGTTCTCGCAGAAGCTGGCGCAACTGCTGCAAACGGGCAGCAACATCCAGGCGGGGCAGGGTTTGGAGCATGGCAGAGGGGTAAAGCTAAACGGCCAGGCTATCGCCATTCTAAACAAGGTTGGGCCGCCCCCACTTCCCGCCTTCAGTGGTCGGCCATTTCAGATAGCAGCCAGATAGCAGCCAATACCTCCCTCTTCCTATGGGTGAGGGAAGAAATCCGCCAGCTCTAGCGCTCCTCAGGAAAACCCGCTTCCCGCCAAGCCCGCATGCCCCCATCCATCGAGATCACCCGACGATAGCCCATTTTCTGTAGATTATCGGCTGCCAACGCCGAACGAAACCCGCCGCCGCAGTACAGGACGATCTCCGCTTCTTTGTCGGGGATCACCCTCTCGATGTCCCGCTCAATGATCCCTTTGCTCAAGTGGATGGCTCCGGCAGCGTGGCCGGCTTGCCACTCCGACTCTTCCCGCACATCCACAAAATAGAAGGGATCCCCTTGCAGTTGTTTTTGCCTGACCTGCTCGACTGTCAGTTCTTGGATGCGGCTTTTGGCCTCGTTGACCAGGGCCAAGAAAGCTGGAGAGTGCTGGGGAGCCATGGAGAACAGGCGCTATGAGCCAAAGCTTATTCCAATCGATCTTATCTGGTCTGGACTTTGGGATCCCAACTGCCCTAAGGCTAGACTGGGATCCAGATTTGCCGGCTGGAGGCCCATGGCTTGAAATCCCGATCTAACTTTCCGCAACTGCTTTGGCCCCTTGCTCTGGCCGTGAGCTGGAGCATCCCCCTTGGATTGACAGCCGGTCACGTCAGCCGGACGGAGTCCTCGGCTTGGGCCCAAGCTGCCCCGATGCCCCTAGAAAGTGGGATCCAGCGGCAAGTTTCCAGCCCACCGCCAGCCGCCCTGGTGGAGTGGCTAAGCCAGCAGGTGGCCGCCGCCAACCGGCGGGATTTGCCAGGGGTGATGGCCGGCTACAGCCCCGACTTCCGCCACCGAGATGGGCTGGACCGGGAAGAGGTGGAAGGTGCCATCCGCAAGCTGTGGAGCTCTCATCCTGAACTCACCTATTCGGCCCAGATCCTCTCCTGGCGGCAGGTGGGCCCTGAGATTGTTGCCGATATTCTCAGCCAAGTAGAGGGATCCCAATCCTCGGTGCGGGGGGACTTTCAGGTAGAAGCCTCTGCCCTGGTGCGCAATCGCTATCGCCCGGATCCAGCCAATCCCGGACAACTGCTGTTGATTGACCAAGAAGTGCTGCGGGAGGCCAGCACCCTCACCTCTGGATCTGCCCCTCCCACCGTCACCTTGAACCTGCCGGAGGTGGTCAAACCGGGATCCACCTATTCGCTGCAGGCGATTGTGGCAGAGCCTCTCACCCACTCTTTGCTGTTGGGCGCCGTTGCCGAACAACCCGTTGCCGGGGCGGGCTACCCAGAGGTGACTTCGTTTGCTCTCGAACCCCTACAGGCCGGAGGGATCTTCCTACAGGCAGATGCTCCGCAAGAACCCCGTTCTGAGTGGATTTCTGTGATGTTGGTTAACCAAACCGGCATCACGCTGGAGAGTCGGCGTCTTATCGTCAGCGATCGCTTGGCTCTGGAGGGATCCCTGGCCATCCCCACCGTCCCTTAGGAAATCTTCAGGATGATGAGGAATGGCTCTGGGGTAATCTGGACAGGCAGTTGAGCTTGTTAAGATGGGAAACTATGCGCCCCTCAGCTTGTTTGCTTTCTGGTGCTGGCCCTATTTTTGAGCGGTTGCGATAGCGGCGACTCCCTTGGTGCTCCGGTGGTGGATCGCCCCACTCCTGCCAGCAATTGACCGAACAATCCCGAGGGGTCTCGAAAGGTTGGGTCGAGGTGTCTTGAAAGGACCCAACCTCAAGAAACACTGGCATCTTCAGCTAGAAATCGCAGGAGCCCCGCACTGTACCCGTAGGGTCAGTGCCGGGAGGAATGCGCTTTGATGAAGTACAATGAACTTATGAGCCAAGTCCTGACCATATCCTGTAAGCTCAAGGTGTCCCCGTCGCAAGCCGCCAAATTGGACGCGACGATGGATGCCTTTGTACAGGCATTGAACTGGGTCAACCAAAACACACCAGAAAAAGTAGTCAACGCAGTCAAACTCCAATCCCTTTGCTACTACGAGATTCGAGCCCGGTTTGGCTTGTCCAGTAACTTGGCTCAACAGGTGTGCAGACGGGTAGCGGGTTCCCGCAAAGTGGCTAAGCAGAAAAAGCGTCCCGTCAAGGAGTTTAAGAGCGGCTTTGTTACCTACGACGCTCGCATCTTTTCGTTCCGTCAAAAAGACTGGACGGTGTCGCTGACCACGGTGGAAGGGAGAGAACGCTTTGAACTGGTCATTGGCAACTACCAGCGTGGGATGCTGGCTGGTTCCAACCCAAAAGCTGCCACCCTGGTCAAGCGCAAAGATGGCTCCTACTACATCCAGATTTGCGTAGAGAAAAAGCCACCCAAGCAACAAGATACCGACAAGGTGATCGGGGTGGATTTGGGCAGGACGGATATTGCTCATACATCGGAAGGAGATCACTGGAATGGACAGCAGTTGAGCAGAGTCCGAGAGCGCTACTCCCGGTTGAGGGCGGTACTCCAACGCAAAGCCAGTAAGGGCACACGCAGTTCGCGGCGCAGATGCAGAGAACTGTTGCAACGGCTGTCTGGCAAGGAGAGGCGCTTTCAGGCGTGGGTCAATCATCGCATCTCCAAAGCTATTGTCTCTAGGGCAAAGACCACAAACAGCGCTATTGCCCTGGAAGACCTGACAGGGATCCGGGAAAGGGTCAATCAACAGCCACGCAACAAAGCCGAGCGGCGCAGGGCCAACAGTTGGGCGTTCTACCAGCTTAGGATGTTTGTGGCCTACAAGGCTGCCATCGCCGGAGTGTCTGTAGTACTGGTCCCGCCTGCTTACACGTCGCAGACCTGTCACAAGTGTTTACACATCCATCCCGATCCTGCGCAATCCTACCGCAGTGGAAAGAAGTTTAAGTGTGGGCACTGTGGATGGGAAGGGGATGCGGATTTGAATGGTGCGAATGTGATTGCGCTCTTGGGGGCTGCCGTAAACCAGCCTAGAGGTTCGGGCCTGTTTTGTTCTCTGGTAGAGCAGAGCAGGCTCAGGGCTACTGAAAGCCCGCTCCGTACCGCTTAGCGGTCGGAGCCGGGTAGTTTACACGCCCGTCCATTCCAAGCCCCGCTACAGCTATCTGCAAAACTATCCGCTCTCTCCCACCCCCAAGGCAACAACAGGCGGTCAGGGAAAGAGCGGTCTAGCGGGCCTTCAACTGGAACCTGACTGCCGGGAGGAACTCCAAGCGAGCCAGAACGCGAAGACTCTTCAGCAGACTGAAGGATCTAAGTTCAGACCGTTAGAGAACAGCCCCGGCGCACAGCCGGCTGAACCCAACTTGACGACCCTTACAACTACTACTATCTGGCATCCGCAGGAACCTCCCTTACTCAACGACACCCTGAGACTAGCACAAATCTTTACCGAGGTGGCTGGCCGGATCCCCTATCTCCCAAGCGATGAAGAGGCAAGGTGAGGGATGGACTGCTGAGGATAAGGCAACAGCGTAGGATAGAAGGACGCCCTCTAGTTGGCTCGAGTTGCCGTGGACTACAAAAGTACCCTCAACCTGCCCCAAACTCAGTTTCCCATGCGGGCAGAGGCCGCCAAGAGAGAACCCGCCATTCAAGCCTTTTGGCAGGAAGAGCAAATCTACCAGCGCCTTGCCGACCACAATCCTGGGGATCCCTTTGTCCTGCACGATGGACCGCCCTACGCCAATGGCGATATCCACATGGGCACCACCCTCAACAAGATCCTCAAGGATATCGTCAACAAGTACCACATCCTGCAGGGGCGCAAGGTGCGCTACGTGCCCGGCTGGGATTGCCACGGCCTGCCCATCGAACTGAAAGTGTTGCAAAGCCTCACTCCGCAGGAGCGGGAAAACCTCACCCCTCTGCAGCTGCGACAAAAAGCCAAGGAGTACGCCCTGCACTACGTTGATGTGCAGCGGGCCAGTTTTCAGCGCCTGGGGGTATGGGGATCCTGGGATCGGCCCTACCTGACGCTGTCGCCGGAGTACGAAGCCGCACAGATTGAGGTGTTTGGACAAATGGCCCTCAAGGGCTACATCTACCGCGGCCTCAAACCCGTCCACTGGAGCCCCAGCTCCCAGACGGCTCTGGCGGAAGCGGAGCTGGAGTACCCCGACAACCACATCTCCCCCAGCATCTACGTGGCCTTTCCGCTACAGAGCCTGAGTCCGGCGGCGCAGCCGGTTTTGGAGCCTTTCATGCCGGGCCTGCGGGCAGCCATCTGGACCACCACCCCTTGGACGATCCCGGCCAACCTGGCTCTCTGCTTTAACCCCAAGCTCACCTATGCAGTGGTGGAGTCTCCCCGCTTCGGCCTGCTGTTGATCGCCGCCGATCTGCGGGAGCGGCTGGAGAAGGTTCTGGAGACGCCTCTGGAGATCAAGGCCACCCTGCCGGGATCCGCCCTGGAATACAGTCAAGGACGGCACCCCCTCTTTGACCGCGCCAGCCTCTGCGTGCTGGGGGACTATGTCACCACCGAGTCCGGCACCGGCATTGTGCACACAGCTCCGGGGCATGGGGAAGATGACTTCAAAACCGGCCAAAAGTATGGTCTGCCCATTCTCAGCCCTGTGGACGATCAGGGGAGATTTACCGCCGAGGCCGGATCCCAGTTCGTCGGGTTGGATGTGCTCTCCAAGAAGCCGGAGACCAGCGGCAATGCTGCTGTCATCCAGGCTCTGCAGGCTGCGGGGGCTTTGCTCAAGGAAGAGCCCTACAACCACAAATATCCCTACGACTGGCGCACGAAAGAGCCAACGATTTTCCGGGCCACCGAGCAGTGGTTTGCGTCTGTAGCTGGCTTCCGGGAGCTGGCCCTGCAGGCCATTAAAACCGTGAAATGGATCCCGGCCATCGGGGAGAACCGCATCACTGCTATGGTGTCGGAGCGCTCGGATTGGTGTATTTCCCGCCAGCGGGCTTGGGGCGTGCCCATCCCCGTCTTTTACGACGAAGAAACCGGCGAGCCCTTGCTCACCGCCGAGACCCTCGACCACATCAAGGCCATCTTCGCCCAAGAGGGATCCGACGCCTGGTGGAAGCGCCCGGTGGAGGAGTTGCTGCCGGAGAAGTACCGCCACAATGGCCGCACCTACCGCAAAGGGATGGACACTATGGATGTCTGGTTTGACTCCGGCTCTTCCTGGGCGGCAGTGGCCAAGGCGCAGGGGTTGGGCTACCCGGTGGATCTGTATTTGGAAGGCTCCGACCAACACCGAGGCTGGTTCCAATCCAGTTTGCTCACCTCCGTGGCCGTCAACGGCCATGCCCCCTACAAGGCGGTGCTCACCCATGGGTTTGTGCTGGACGAGAAGGGCCAGAAAATGAGCAAGTCCCTGGGCAATGTCATCGATCCGCTGGTGTTAATCAACGGCGGCAAAGATCCCCAGACGGATCCCGCCTACGGGGCGGATGTGCTGCGCCTGTGGGTCTCCAGTGTGGACTACTCCGGGGATGTGCCGCTGGGTAAGACCATTCTTGGGCAAATGGCGGATGTATATCGCAAAATCCGCAACACAGCTCGCTTTTTGCTGAGCAACCTCTACGACTTCAATCCAACTCAGGATGCCGTTCCTTTTGCAGCCTTGACGGAGCTAGACCGCTACATTTTGCACCGCCTGCACGAGGTGGGATCCGAGATCGGCGAATCTTTTGCCAGCTATCAGTTCTACCGATTTTTCCAGGCGATTCAGAACTTTTGTGTGGTGGATCTCTCCAACTTTTACCTGGATATTGCCAAGGATCGCCTCTACATCAGCCATGCCCAAAGTCTGCGGCGGCGACAATGTCAAACGGTGCTCTCCCTGTTGCTGGAGAACTTGGCCAAGGCCATCGCCCCCGTTCTCTCCCACCTGGCCGAAGAGATTTGGAGCCATCTGCCCTATCCCAAGCCCACCCGTTCGGTGTTTGAGGGGGGGTGGATGAAGCTGCCGGAGCACTGGCGGGATCCCCAGTTGGCGGCCATTTGGGAGCAGCTGCGAGAGGTGCGCCAAGAGGTGAACAAGGCTCTGGAGCAAGCCCGTACCGGTCGCGTTAGCGGGACGGAGTCCTTTAAGCCCATCGGCGCTTCCACCGAGGCCAAGGTAATCCTGAAGGTAGCGGATCCCAGCCTATACGCTCTTTTGCAGGAGCGGGCTGCCGAGTTGCGCTACTTGTTCATCACCTCACAGGTGGAACTGGAGAAAACCTCAGGTCAAGGCTTGGAGGTCTCTGTTTTTCCGGCTGACGGCCAAAAGTGCGTGCGCTGCTGGAACTATTCCACCCGTGTGGGGGAATTTGCCGAACATCCAGAGCTGTGTGAGCGTTGTGTAGCCGCTCTGGCCGGGGAGTTTTGAATTCGGGACCCCGTCCCGCTGGCGGGAAGGGATCCCCCTCTTTGAATTGGCTCTTTCTCCGGACAGGTCTTGTCGGCCTTCTTCGGGATCAAGGGGCAGAGCTGCGGGATGGGATCCCCTCGACATGGGTGTGCAGC
The DNA here is from genome assembly GCF_000013225.1 of Synechococcus sp. JA-2-3B'a(2-13). Taxonomy (NCBI): domain Bacteria; kingdom Bacillati; phylum Cyanobacteriota; class Cyanophyceae; order Synechococcales; family Synechococcaceae; genus Synechococcus; species Synechococcus sp. JA-2-3B'a(2-13). The sequence goes on along the minus strand of NC_007776.1, from coordinate 1,061,546 downwards.
ACTTTGCCGCACAGGGTTTTCTCCAGCCAGGGAGTCGCTGGCGATCGGGAGTGGAGGGTGGCCGCAGAAACCGTCCAGGGGTGGGTGGGATCAAACAGCACCCAGTCGCTGTGGGGGGTGAGGGTGGGCGGATCTAGGTTTAGGCAGCGGGCCGGGTACAGGCTGAGGGCAGACCACAGTTGCAGCGCCGTCAGGGATCCCGTTTCTACCAAATGGTGCCACAGCAGCGGCAGAGCCAGCTCCAGGCCCATCGCCCCCGGCGGAGCATCGGCAAAGGGCAGGGTTTTCTCTTCGTAGGTGTAGGGGTGGTGATCCGTAGCGATCCCCAAGTTGCCGGAACGGATCCCGGCGATCAGAGCCTCCCGGTCGCCGGCGCTGGGAAGAGGGGGCAGGAGACGAAGGTGGGGATCGTAGCGATGCTCAAGGACGGCCTCTTCGGACAAGATCAGGTGCATCCAAGTGGTGCTGGCGGTAACCGGCAGTCCTTCGGCTTGGGCCTGTTGGATCAGCTCCAGGCTGCGGGCTTGGCTCAGGCGCATGATGTGCACGGGCGGGGGGGAAGGAACGCTCCTGATCACCTCCAAGAGGCGGGCCAGAGCGGCAGTTTCAGCACTGGCAGGGATCCCTTTCAGCCCCAGGCGCAGCGCCCAGATCCCTTCGTAAAGGCTGCCTTGCCCGGCCAAGGTGGGATCCCAGGCCCAGAGCAGCAGGGGTTTATTCTCCAGCCGCAAATACTCCAGAGCCCGCCGCGCCAAAGCCAAGGAGCGCAGTGGCTGAACCTCTGCAAAGCCAACTGCTCCCGCTTGCGCCAGTTCTCCCCAGGGGGTTGGAGTTTCTCCTTGGCCACCCACGCTCAGGGCAGCCCAGGGCAGCCAGCGGGGATCCCCCAATTGGCGGGGGTAGCGGTTCAAGTGCTCCGGGCGATCCAGCACCGGAAAAAAGCCGCTTCCGGGAAGGGGGGTGGGCAGAAGCCCCACCTGGGTAAAGCCTCCCGCCAAAGCCGCTGCAGCCAAAGAGGTCAGGGTTTCCCGACTGTGGGCCAGATCGCTGCCAACCATCTCGCCGCTGTGGGCATACAGATCCAGCAAACCCGGCCCCACTACCCAGCCTGAGCCATCGATGGTGGGGATGTCGGCAGGGATCCCTGCCGGCTCGGTGGCCCGCAGACGACCCTCCTGCAACCACACATCGGTTACTTCATCCCGCTGACGCCAAGGATCCAACAGGCGCACTCCCTGGAGATGCACATTTTGTCCTGTTAGTCGTCCTGTTAGCTCGCGGAGAGGGGATGAGCCCATCTTTACAAAGCTCCAGCGGTGGTGCAGTCCAAGATCTGGCCCGACAGATGGGTGGTGAGGTTCAACACCTTCAAAACCGGGGCACCCTCCTTGCCTTCTGGATAGTCGATCACCGTAATGGCACCATTCCCCTGCTTGAAGATCCAAAAAGCCTGTGGGGAAAGGTTGAATAACTGACAGAGGATTGCTTTGTTGATGGCATCGTGGGCAACAACAACCGCCGTGCCCTGAGGAAACTGGGCTGCAGTGATGGCCAAAAGCTCCTGCCAGGCCAAGCGAGTGCGCTCCCACACCTGGTGAAGGTTTTCCCCATTGGGCATTTGCACACTGGCGGGATCCCGTTGCCAGCGCTCCAGCTCGCCGGGGTATTCGGCTTCGACTTCGCTTTGCAGCTTGCCCTCCCAGTCGCCGTGGCAGATCTCTTGCAAGTCGGGCATTGGGCGCAAAATGAGGTTGCTGTGGTTGCTGCAGATGGCATCGGCTGTGGCCCAAGGGCGCTTCAGGGGGCTGGAGAAGGCCAGTTGCAGAGGTTGAGTGGCCAAAAATTCTGCCACCTTGGCTGCCTGTTCCTCCCCGGTGGCATTGAGGGGGATATCCCGCTGCCCTTGAAAACGGCGCTCTCGGTTCCATTGGGTTTCCCCATGCCGCACCAGCAAGATGCGCATCCCCTGCTTGCGCTTGGGCAGGGCTTGGCCGAGGTGAGCGGTGATGTTCAGAGATTCCAGTTGTGGCGGCCCCTGCAGGCCCTCGGGAAAATTGAGAACGCTGATGGCGCAGTTATCCTGCCCAAGGCGGTGATAGTGGTGTGGCCCCAGGCCGATGGCGGTGCTGACCAGGGCGCGATTGATGCCGCTGTGGCCCACGATGAGGATATTGAGGGGCTGCCTTGGGGAGGGATCCGCTCCATGGTTCCAGGGGCCCGAAGCCGATTGCAGATGGAAAGCCAGCATTTCCCAAAACCCCTGCGCCTGCTGCCAGAGATCCCGCACCGGAAAGCGGCCCTCCAGCTCCAGGTTGTCGGGATGGTGCCGCCACAGATGGTAATCCTCGGGGTATTTCTCCTTCACCTCAGCAAAGGTCAGCCCTTCCCAGGCCGTCAGGTCGATCTCCCGCAGTTGATCGGTAACGTGCAGAGGGATCCCTTCTCGGTCTTTCAAAATGACGCGAGCGGTATCGAGGGCGCGAGACAGGGGGCTGCAATAGGCGCAATCCAACGGGATCCCGGCCAGGGCCTCGGCTACACGCTGCGCCTGCACTTCTCCAGTGGGGGTGAGCCGGGAGAGATCGGAGCGGCCTTGAATGCGATTTTCCAGGTTGAAGGTGCTCTCACCATGGCGCACGATCAAGATGCGCAGGGCAGGCTGGTCGCGGTAGCGGGACGGAGTCCTTGCCATCGCTTGCATGGACTTACTCATCGCAGTAGCGGGACGGAGTCCTTAGAACACCTTCTAGAGTACCGCCACTGGGCGGCGCTCGCCTTCGTCAATTCACCGGTTGGGCTGCCGACTGAGGCGTATTTGGGCTGGTCGCCGCTTGTGATGGGGGCATCTTTGGAGAATGGCCGCGCTGCGTTTCCGCTGGCAGAGGTTTTGGTTGAATGGACGTTGGCGAAGGGGGCCGGCTTGGTGCTCCTTGCCCTTGTTGTGGTGCTGTTGGCGCAGTTTTTCCCTCCACTGCTCCCTCAGGAGAGCCCCCTGCCACCGATAGAATCCGAGAAGACAAAGTGTAGGATCCCTGAAGGCGGATCCCTCTTGCCTGGACAAGCGCTGCCATGGTTTCTCCACAATTGGCTTGGGATCCCAGATCCCTGACCGAAAGCCCCAACCCGGCTACAGCCGAGATCGACCGTCTCAGCACCTGGGAACTGGTGAAACGGATCAACGCCGAGGATCGGCAGGTGCCGGAAGCGGTGGCTGCTCAGGCGGAGCCGATTGCCCAAGCCATCGATGCCATTGCCCAGCGGATGCGTCACGGCGGGCGGCTGATCTATATCGGGGCAGGAACCTCAGGTCGGCTGGGGGTACTGGATGCGGCTGAGTGCCCACCCACTTTTGGCACTTCCCCCGCACAGGTGGTGGCTTTGATCGCCGGGGGGGAAAAAGCCCTGACCCAGGCGGTAGAGGGTGCAGAGGACGACGCAGAAGCGGCTGCCCGCGCGCTGGAGGGTCTTCACCTCCAAGCTCAAGATAGTGTTGTGGGAATTGCCGCCAGCGGTCGTACCCCCTATGTGCTGGGTGGGATCCAAGCCGCCAGAAGTATTGGGGCGCTCACGATTGGCCTGGCCTGCAATCACCCTTCTCCTCTAACCGAGCAGGTGGATATTGCTATTGCCCCTTTGGTGGGGCCGGAGGTAATCCTCGGATCCACCCGCATGAAAGCCGGCACAGCCCAAAAGTTGGTGTTGAACACGATCTCCACCGGGGTGATGATCCGCTTGGGCAAGACTTATGGCAACCTAATGGTGGATCTCCAGGCCAGCAATGCCAAGCTCAAGCAGCGGGCGGAGCGAATGGTGGCCCTAGCCTGCGATCTGGATCCCGCCGCGGCTGCCCAATTGCTGCAGGCTTGTGATGGAGAGGTGAAAACCGCGATCCTTGTGGCCTTGATGGGGTGCTCTGCTCAGGAAGCTCGTCAGCACTTGCAACAGGCCCAGGGCAACATTCGCCAGGTGCTTGATTCCGTTCTGGCGCAGCGGCGGTGACAATAGTTGAATGGCTTGTCCATGAGCGTTTGCGGCTACCTCTACACGCCTTCCCATGCCCCTTTGCCGGAACAGGAGTTGGCCTGGCTCAAGTTGCGAGGGGCCGATCCCATCCTGCACGATTGGGGATCCCGAACTCATTTGGAGGAGCTGTTCCGACGCATCACAGCCGGCTGGGTGCAGGAAGTGCTGCTCTTGCGCCTGGCGGATCTGGGGGATCGGGCGGATGAAATCCACGAGCGGCTGCTGCAAATCCAACACTCCGGGATCCGCCTCAGCTTGGTCACCGAATCCGGCCTGCAAACCCCCACCAAGGCTGCCGATTGGATCCCCCTGCTGGCCGAGATCCCCCATCAGTTGCAAAGCCGCCGCCTCTGCTGCAGCCAAGCCCAAAACCGCCTGGCGGGCAAACCCCCCCCTGGCCCTGCCCCCTTTGGCTACCGCCGCGAAGGGGAACGCTACGTGCTGGATCGCCGGCAGGCCAGCATCGTTCAGGATTTTTTCCAGCACTTTCTCCTCTACGGATCCCTGCGGCAGGCGGTGCGCTTCTTGGAGGAAAAACACCACAAGCGGATTTCTGTGGCCACCGGACGCAACTGGCTGCTCAACCCGGTGTACCGCGGGGATCTGGCCTATGCCGACGGCACCACCCTGCGGGACACTCACCCGGCCCTTCTCAGCCGCACGGAAGCCGCCCAGATCGATCGCTGGCTCAAACGCAACCAAGGGATCCCTCGCCGCAGCGCCAGTGCTCCCCGCGCTTTGGCCGGCCTGGTTCATTGCTGCGCTTGTGGCAGCCTTCTGCGCATTGTGCAAACCACCCCTCGCAAGGCGAAAAAGAACGGATCCCTCTACCTCTATCTGCGCTGCCAAACCTGTCGCTACAGCCTCCCCTACACCGAAGTCCTGCAGGAGGTGATCCGGCAGGTGTGCGAACAACTGCCCCAACGCGCCCAGACGCTGGATCGACAAGCCCTCACTCAAGCCCGCCAAGAGCTCCAAGCCCAAATCCAGGCCAACGCCGAGCGGCTGCGGCAATTGGAAGAGCTGCAGCAATCTGGACTGATGGACGAGGCCTCCCTGGCCCAGCGTCGCTACCAGTTGCGAGCAGAGACGGCCCGCTTGGCCCAAAAGCTGGAGCAACTCCCCCCCGCCAACCTCACCCAGACCATCCAAACCCTCTCCATCCCCCCCTTCTGGCAAGACCTCAGCGAGACCGAACGGCGTGCCTACCTGCGGGAATTCCTGCGCCGTATCGAGGTGGATTCTGCAGGAGCGGTGCGAGTTACGTTTGCCTTTGATCCCTGAGAGCGAAGGGTTCCCCCCACCTTCCCCCCAGAATTGAGACCATTCTTGATTCTTTCTCAGCCCAGACCTGCCTCAGCGCCAAGCCAAGAGGACGGGATCAGCGCCATGGCATAGCTAAATCCTTCCCGATTTGGGTGAATTGTCATCTAGAATTGTTTTCTTTTGATCACTGATGAAAGTATATCTAAAACTAAAATCGGGAAAAACATCAAAAATCGACTTGAGAAGCCCTGGGAACTTTCTTAGGAGCATTTGCAAGATCTGGGAACTTCTAGCTTTTTGAGGGATCCACCTTTATCCTTCGCAACAGTTCTCAGGGGGCGGATCGGCTGCCGATAATGTCCCTTGTCTGCCCCATGGAGGAACGCGCTGTGAAGTTGGCAGTTTACGGAAAAGGTGGGATCGGCAAATCCACCACCAGTTGCAACATCTCGGTGGCCTTGGCCAGGCGGGGCAAAAAGGTCTTGCAGATTGGCTGTGATCCCAAGCACGACAGCACCTTCACCCTGACCGGCTTTCTCATCCCCACCATCATCGACACTCTGGAAGCCAAGGGCTATCACCACGAAGACATCTACCCAGAAGATGTGATCTACCGCGGCTACGGCGGCGTGGACTGTGTGGAAGCGGGTGGGCCCCCGGCAGGGGCCGGCTGTGGCGGCTATGTGGTGGGGGAAACCGTCAAACTCCTGAAGGAGCTGAACGCCTTCGATGAGTACGATGTCATCCTCTTCGATGTGCTGGGGGATGTGGTGTGCGGCGGTTTTGCGGCTCCCCTCAACTACGCCGACTACTGCCTGATCGTAACCGACAACGGCTTTGATGCCCTGTTTGCCGCCAATCGGATTGCTGCCTCGGTGCGAGAAAAGGCCAAAACCCGCAAGCTGCGGTTGGCCGGGCTGATCGGCAATCGCACCAGTAAGCGGGATCTGATTGACAAATACGTCTCGGCAGTTCCCATGCCCGTTATCGAGGTGCTTCCCCTCATCGAAGATATTCGCGTCTCGCGGGTCAAGGGCAAAACCCTCTTCGAGATGGCGGAAACCGATCCCAGCCTGGAGCCCGTCTGCCAGTACTACCTGAACATCGCCGATGAGCTGCTGGCCCGCCCGGAAGGGATCGTGCCCCAACCTGCCGAGGATCGGGAGCTGTTTGCTTTGCTCTCCGACTTTTACAACACCCCGGCCCGTCAACTGGCCCTGGTGTGACGGATCCCCTGCCAGCGGGGGCAGTGTGTCCAAAAATGAAGCCACTGTTTCGGAAGACTGTCGCAAACCTTATCAATTTGTTGTCCGATCCGCTTTCCCCCCCAAGATGGATCCTGTAGGGATCCCGCTTTGGGAAGGAAATGGCACAGGAGTTGGATATGCAAGGACAAGAGCAACCCACCGTCGTGATTACCGGAGCTTCCTCGGGTGTTGGCCTATACTCAGCTTTGGCCTTGGCCAAGCGCGGCTGGCACGTGGTGATGGCCTGTCGGGATCTGGACAAAGCCTACCGGGTGGCCCAACAAGTGGGGATCCCCCAGGGCAGCTATACCCTGATGCAGATCGATCTGGCCAGCTTGGCCAGCGTGCGGCGGTTTGTCGAGCAGTTCCGCAACTGGGGCCGTTCCTTGGACGCCTTGGTCTGCAATGCCGCCATCTACATGCCCCTGCTCAAGCAGCCCCTGCGCAGCCCGGAAGGATATGAGCTGACCATGGCCACCAACCATCTGGGGCATTTCTTGCTCTGCCATTTGATGTTGGAGGATCTGAAACGCTCCACCTATCCGGATCGGCGGCTGGTGATCTTGGGCACGGTTACCCACAATCCCAAAGAGCTGGGGGGTAAGATCCCACCCCAACCCCACCTGGGGGATCTGCGGGGATTTGCCCAGGGCTTTAAGGATCCCATCAGCATGGCCGATGGCGGCAAATTTGAACCGGTGAAAGCCTACAAAGACAGCAAAGTCTGCAATATCCTCACCATGCGCGAGCTGCACCGCCTCTTCCACGAAAGCACTGGCATCACCTTCCTCTCCCTCTATCCGGGGTGTGTAGCCACCACGGCTCTGTTCCGCCATCACTATCCCCTGTTTCAGAAACTTTTCCCCTGGTTCCAAAAAAACATCACGGGCGGATTTGTTTCTCAGGAATTGGCCGGAGAGCGGGTGGCCCAAGTGGTGGCCGATCCCGAGTTTCGTCGGTCGGGATTCTACTGGAGCTGGGGTAACCGGCAACGCAAGAATGCCAAGCCCTTTAACCAAGAAGTCTCTGACGAGGCGGCGGACGATGCCAAGGCCAAATTGCTTTGGGATCTCAGCGAAAAATTGGTGGGTGTGCCCCAGTTGGCGGCCCTTTAGCCCGAAATGTTCCCCTCTTTATATGTTGTTAGGAGACGAGCATGAATGCTGCTTTGGATAGTGCCAACGCCCTTAACTTCCAGTGCGAAACCGGTAATTACCATACCTTTTGCCCGATTAGCTGTGTAGCCTGGCTTTATCAAAAAATTGAAGACAGCTTCTTTTTGGTCATCGGCACCAAGACCTGTGGCTACTTTCTGCAAAATGCCATGGGGGTGATGATCTTTGCCGAGCCCCGCTATGCCATGGCCGAGCTGGAAGAGGGGGATATTAGCGCCAAGCTCAACGACTATGAGGAGCTGAAGCGGCTGTGCCTGCAAATTCAGCGGGATCGCAATCCCAGCGTGATTGTCTGGATCGGGACCTGCACCACCGAGATCATCAAAATGGACCTGGAGGGCCTAGCCCAGAAGCTGGAGGGGGAGATTGGGATCCCGATTGTGGTGGCCCGGGCCAATGGCCTCGACTACGCTTTTACCCAAGGGGAAGACACGGTTTTGGCCTCGATGGCTCAACGCTGCCCAGAGCAGGTGCGGGCAGAGGAGCAGGAAACCCGCGGGGGTCTCCAGGCCCTTTTCTACGGGCTCCGCTCCGGAAAAAAGAAAGAGGAGGAAGGCTTCCACAAGCATCCTCCCTTGGTGATCTTCGGCTCGGTGCCCGATCCGGTGGTTACCCAACTCACCCTGGAGCTGAAGAAACACGGGATCCGCGTCTCCGGCTGGTTGCCGGCCAAACGCTATGGAGAGCTGCCGGCCATCGAGCCGGGCACCTACGTGGTGGGGGTGAATCCTTTCCTCAGCCGCACAGCCACCACGCTGGTACGCCGTAAAAAGGCTAAGCTCATCACCGCTCCTTTTCCCATCGGGCCGGATGGCACCCGCGCCTGGATAGAAGCCATTGCCCGCGAATTGGGGATCCCAACTCAAGGCTTGGCAGAGCGGGAAGCGGAAGTGTGGAACCATCCCCAGGTTCGGGATTATCGGGAGCTGCTGCGGGGCAAGAGCGTTTTCTTCATGGGCGATAACCTGCTGGAGATCTCGCTGGCCCGTTTCCTGGTGCGCTGTGGCATGACGGTGCAGGAAATTGGGATCCCTTACATGGACAAACGCTACCAAGCGGCTGAGCTGGCCCTCTTGGAGCGCACCTGCGAAGAGATGGGAGTGCCCAAGCCCACCATCGTAGAAAAGCCGGATAACTACAACCAAATCCAGCGCATCAAGGCCCTGCAGCCGGATCTGGTGATCACAGGTATGGCCCACGCCAACCCCCTAGAGGCACGGGGGATAACCACCAAGTGGTCGGTGGAGTTCACCTTCGCCCAGATCCACGGCTTCGGCAACACCCAGGCTCTGCTGGAGCTGGTGACCCGACCGCTGCGGCGCAATGCTGCCCTCAAAGGCTTGGGTTGGGAGCGGCTGGTGCGAGAAGAAGCCCCTATCTAACCTTCCGGCTCCTCATTGTCAAACAGTAGACCGTCTAGGTGATCTGGCAGTTGCTGCCGGTCGATCCAGACCATGCCCGCCAGAATAGCTTCGGCCTCGTTTTGAAAGTAGCCGTAGGCTTTGGCGCCAATCTCCGGCTCGCAAGAGCCATCTTGCTGGAGCAGTCGGCAGCGAAAGATAAACCCCTTCTCTGTAGCTTGGGTAGTGATGCTCCAGTTGCGGTGGATGTGCTCGGCCATGGCAGGGATCCCGCCTCGAAAGAGGGTGAATTGCAGACTCAGAGGGTGCTCAACACCTCTCGCGCGGCGGCTAGAGTTTTCTCCACATCGGCCTCTGTGTGGGCCAGGGAGGTGAAGCCGGCCTCAAATTGCGAGGGCGCCAGATAGACTCCCCGCTCCAACATGCCGCGATGGAAGCGGGCAAATTTCTGCAGATCGGAAGTCTTGGCCTCTTCGTAGTTGCGCACTGGGCCGGCAGTAAAAAAGAAGCCAAACATGCCGGGCAGATAGCCCCCGCACATCTCATGCCCCGTTTCCCGCGCGATCTGCAATAGCCCCGTCGCCAACTTCTCGGTAATCCGCTCCAGGTACTCGTAGGTGCCCGGACGACGCAAAATATCCAGTGTCTGGATCCCTGCTGTCATGGCCAGGGGGTTGCCGGAAAGAGTCCCTGCCTGATACATCGGCCCCGCTGGAGCCACCATTTCCATAATTTCTCGCCGACCGCCGTAGGCCCCCACCGGCAGGCCGCCGCCGATGACCTTGCCCAGGGTCGTTAAATCGGGGATGACCCCAAACTTGGCCTGTACACCGCCATAGCTGATGCGAAAGCCGGTCATCACCTCGTCAAATACCAGCAGGGCCCCGTACTTTTGGGTGAGATCTCGCAAGCCTTCCAAGAAGCCCGGCTGGGGGGGAATAAAGCCGGCATTGCCCACCACCGGCTCTAGGATGACTCCGGCAATGGAGTCGGGGTGCTGTTCAAACAGGGCCTTGACTGCCTCCAGGTCGTTGTAGGGAGCCGTCAGCGTAGCGCTGGTAGCTGCCTTGGGCACCCCCGGCGAGTCTGGCAAGCCCAGCGTGGCCACCCCCGAACCGGCCTTCACCAAAAACATGTCCGCATGGCCGTGGTAGCAGCCCTCAAACTTGATCACCTTTTCCCGACCGGTATAGGCCCGCATCAAGCGCAGCACCGCCATGCAAGCTTCGGTGCCGGAATTGACAAAGCGCACCATCTCCACACTGGGCACCGCCTCAATGACCCGCTCCGCCAGCTCATTTTCCAGAACGCAAGGGGCGCCGAAGCTGGTGCCTTTCTCCAAAGCTCGGCGCAGAGCCTCAATGACCTCGGGGTGAGCGTGGCCAACAATCGCCGGCCCCCAACTGCCGATGTAGTCGATGTATTGGTTGCCGTCCACATCCCAGGCGTAGGCCCCTGAGACACGGTCGAACACGACGGGATCCCCGCCCACCGACTTGAAGGCCCGTACCGGAGAACTAACCCCCCCCGGCATGAGGCTTTGTGCCCGGGCAAAAACCTGCTTGGAGCGGGTGGTGTTAAACGAGGTGGAGTGGAGAGTGCTGGTCATAGAGCATAAGGAGCTTTCAACGCATTACCAAGGCTAGCAAGCAAGGGAGCTTTCTGGTGAGCCCTTTTACCGACCATGAAACTACAAACCCATCCCTGCCAGTGTGTCGATCACCTGCTCCAGGATCAGGGTAAGGTTGGGATGGGAGGTCTCGAACAGGCCCAGCGCCTCTCCAATGCGATCTCTATGCCCTTGGCTCTGTTTGCTCTCGGTTCGGGATCCCAGCTCGGCCAGCACCGCTTCCACTTCCTGGCGAATGGTGGCAATGTGCTGCCGCTGCTTTTCGTCCAGGCCAGGGGTTTTTTGCAGCTCAACATCCAGATCGCGCAGCAGTTGTCGCAGTTTCGATTCGGCCATTCTGTAAAGAGACCTTAACGACTTGAGAACCGATTGAGTTTTGACCACCCTGCCTCAATCATACGGTCTGATGGGTTGAAGCAGGGATCTCTTTGTCCAAGGTCTGAGGGCGGGTGAGGCGACGAAGGTGAACTTTGACCGCCGGGGATCCCAGCATTGGAGCAACTCCCATAGGATGGGCAGTAGCCTTGCTGTCTACCCCCATGTCTGAGCTGGCATTGACCCTAGTATGGGTAGCGGTTGCTGTTGCCCTTTTCATGGGAATTTTTGTCTGGGAACAAAGACGCAGCCAAGAATTGCTGCAGCGGTGGGCGGCAAAGCAGGGCTACTCCCTGTTGAGCCAGGAGGCACGGTACTGGCGGCTGGGGCCTTTTTCCGGGAGCACTTCCAAGTATCAACGGGTATTCCGTGTGCGGATACGGGATCCGTGGGGGCAAGAACGCACCGGCTGGGTGAGGTTAGGGAACTGGTGGCTGGGGCTTTTGTCGGATCAGGCTGAGGAGCGGTGGGAGTAGGCTGGGGTTGAACCATGGAAAGGGAAAGCAATGAACGGGATCAGGGGTTGGAAAGGGCTGAAGGGGGTAGCGTGGCTGGGCCTGGTACTGGCGGTGGCCCTGTTGGGTTGGAACGCAATCGCTGGAGGCGGAGCGATGGCCAGTCCCGCTGAGGGATCCCGAATGTTGACGGTTACAGGACAGGGATCGGTCTCCGTAGAGAACTCCATTGCCCTCATTCGCTTGGGGGTGGTGATCCAGGGGGAGACGGCGCAATCGGTACAACAACAGGTGGCAGAACGCTCAGAGCGGCTGGTCAATCGCCTCAAGGAGCTGCAAGTAGGCGCTCTGCAAACCACCGGCATTTCCCTCTACCCGCAATACGACTACCGGGATGGCCAGCCTCGCCTAACGGGTGTGCAGGGGCAAAACAGTCTGCAATTCGAGGTGCCCGTGGCCAGAGCCGGGCAAGTGCTGGACGAAGCTGTGGCCGCCGGAGCCACCCAGGTGGAATCGGTCAGTTTCCGGGCCGATGAAGCCACCCTGTTGGAAGCGCGCAGCCGCGCCCTAACCCAAGCCGTGAAAGATGCCCAACGTCAAGCCCAGGATGTGCTGGGGGCCTTGAACCTGAGCATCCGTTCCGTCGAGCGCATCCAGATTCAGAGCGATGGCTACATGATCCCGCCGCCGATCCCCTTTGCCCGCGCCGACTATGCCCGTCTAGAAACAGCATCCACACCGGTGGAGGGGGGACAGCAAACCGTGCGCGCCCAAGTCACCCTCGAGATCCGTTACTGAGCCTCTGCTCTGTTGCCTCGAATAATTCACAAATGTTCACCACATAGATTTCAGCTCTCCCGCCAAAGGGCTTCTGGTCAGAGCAAGCCTTGGGCAGCAACAGACAGCGGCTCTGGACGAGCGAAGTCTCAGTGATTCAAGAGTGATTCAATCCATCTAACCAACTCGGCAAAGTGGAAGCGGCTGCTGTTCGCTACCGCATCAGAATAACGATGGAGATACCACATTCATTAGAATAGCGATGGAAAGTTGCGGGTAGTTTGCTTTCCCGCGCCACCCTGCCTCGGTTTATCTATGGATCCCAGACCGGAGAGCGCTAGTGCAGCTCCTGCGCCTGAGAAGGCGAAACTCGTCTCTGGCAGAAGTCAAGACGGCAGTCTGCAAGCCCGTGTACTGATTGTGGATGATAGCTACATGGTGGCAGAGATGCTGTCCAACTTTTTGGGCAAGCAGGGCTGCAGTATTTCTTATGCTTTGGATGGCCTCTCCGCGCTGGAGCAAATTCGCCGCCAACCCCCAGACCTCATCATTGCCGACTGGGTCATGCCCTCTCTGAACGGCCTAGACCTGTGCCGCCAACTGCGGCAATTGCCGGAATATGCCTGGGTGTACTACATCATCATGACTGCCCGCGAGGGCAACGATAGCATGGAGCGGGCTTTGGAGGCAGGTGCCGATGAGTTTCTTTCCAAACCCTTTCAGGCTGCAGAGCTGCTGACGCGGGTGCGGGCAGGGCTGCGCATTGTAGAAAGTCGCCGCCAGCAATATCTGCTCAAAACTGGGCAAAAATCTCCTCCCTCTCCCCCCAAGTCGATTGGTTTGGAGGTGGGTAACCGTCAGGATTTGGTGGCTCGTTTGCCGCTGCGGGTGGCCCAGGCCCGTGCCCAATCGGAACCCCTCAGCTTGTTTGTGCTGCGCTTGGCCAACCTCGGTTCTCTGGCACAAGGGCTGGATGCTGACGGTCGGGCTGATCTGCTCAAACTGTTTAGGGAGCGTTTGGCCAATAACCTGCGCGATGGAGACGACCTGTTTTGCTACGACGAGGGGCAGTTTATCATTCTGCTCTCCGGGAGCACCTTGGCTGCTGCGCAAATTGCTGCCGAACGCTGCTGCCAGCGAATGATTCAGGATCCCTTTGTGGTGAATGGACGGGCGCTGCCGGTACAGCTCCAGTTTGGAGCGGCCAGCCTCATGGACAGCGATGACCCCAAGGGGGTGGCTCTGTTGCGTCGGGCTGCCCAGGCTATGCGAGATAGCAGGAATGTGCACAGCTCGGTGGTGACTGCTCCCCATCCCATCCCAGTTTCCGACCGCGTCAGCGGAACGGAGTCCTCAGAGCTGCTGAAACGCCTGCAGCGTCTGGAAAAAGAAAACGCCGAACTGCGCCGAGAGCTGGAGACTCGCCTCAAGCAGATTGAGGATCTCCGCCAACACCATCAAGAGCTCAGCCAAAAAATGCAGGCTTCTGCACCGGAACTGTCCACAGCGGGATCCCTGGCCCATAGACCCTTCCGCTTGCGGCGGCGAAAACTCCGGCAGCTTTGTCTGAAGCGTCAACTGAGCCGTAGAAGACCGCGCCTGGCCTTGGGGCGGCTGAGCAGGTAGCGATGGGCTGAGCGAACGGGAGAGACGGAAGGGAGGTGCAAAAGGCTATGATGGGCATTCTTCAGGGTCAAGTGGCCGGATCTGGGATCTGGAGACCAGCAGGAAGATGGTTCCTGAACAACATTGAGCTAGTCTTGACGGCGGTAGGAATAGGGGTGATTCTGCTAAGTGGTTTTGTGGCCAGCCGCAGCGCTTTTTCGCTAGAAACGGCAACGGCGGTCAGCGCCACTTTGGTGGGGGTTATCCACGGGATCCTCTTTTGGCTGTTGCGACGGCGGCAGAGACAGGTGAGGCGGGAGGCAATCGGGCAAATTCGGGAAATGCTGGAAGATTTGGGCAAAAACCGCCTGCAAACCATCAAGATGAGCTTATACATGGTGCAGATCCATCAACCGGAGCAGGAAGAGCGAACCCGAAAAAGCTTTGACCGCGTTTACCAGATCCTGGCGGAGATGAGCACCTTGATCGACCACATTTCGGAAGAATCGTTGGCCGACTGGCGCCATCGCTACCGGCAGACTCTGCAGCGGGTTGAGTCGGAGTCTCAGTAGTTTTTAAATCGTCTTTAAATCTTGAGTGGCTTAAGGGATCCCTTGAGGAGTTGGCTGAGCCGGTGGACGGTCGGATTTCGGGAAGCACCCAATTGCTCGGTCTAATCGGGGATCCGGTGGCCCACAGCTTATCCCCAGCCATGCACAATGCTGCTTTGGCAGCTATGGGGGAAAACTATTGCTATGTGCCGTTTCCGGTGGCTCCAAAACACTTGGCGGCGGCGGTGGCAGGGCTGGCGGCCATTGGGGTGCGGGGGTTTAATGTGACGATTCCTCACAAACAGGCCATTCTCCCTTTGCTCGATCAGATTGAATCGCGGGCAGCAGCGGTGGGGGCGGTGAATACGGTTTACCCCTTGCCAGAGGGCGGGTGGGCGGGCACCAATACCGATATCGATGGCTTTGTGCAGCCTTTGCTGGGTCTGGAAAAAGGGATCCCTACTCTCATTCTGGGATCCGGGGGGGCAGCGCGGGCGGCCATCCAAGGCTGTTTGGAGTTGGGGCTGGGGCCGGTGCGGGTGGCGGGGCGATCCCCCAACTCATTGCTGGCCTTGCAACAGACCTGGCCTCAGGTGGAGACGGTGAACTGGGCGGAGTTGAATTGCTACCTGTCTCAGACGCGGCTTTTGGTCAACACCACCCCCGTGGGCATGCACAAGCCGGGATCCCCCGCCGGTCAAGGGCTTTCCCCCCTGAGCCGAGAGCAACTGGGCCTGCTGTCTCCGGGTGCCATCGTGTACGACCTGATCTATGTGCCGGATCCCACTCCTCTGCTGCGGATGGCCGCCGAGTTGGGACATACCCCCATCAGTGGACTAGAGATGCTGGTTCACCAGGGGGCCAAGGCTCTATCGCTTTGGCTGGGAGGCAAGCCTGTACCGGTGGAGGTGATGCGGCAGGCAGCTCAACACCAGTTGGCCCAGGTTTAGGGTCACTCCAGGCCAGTTGGAAGCCCTCTCTCAAGATGTAATGAGATAACAACAACTACCGGGCTAGCAATCCAAGGTTGTTTCCCGCTCCCAGGGCGTGATCTGACGGTTGTATTCCTGCCACTGTTGGCGTTTGAGCTTGAGGTAGGCATTCACAAAGGGATCCCCAAGCCTGCTGCGGAACAGGGTGTTTTGGTCTAAATGGTTGAGGGCTTCGACCAGAGAGCCGGGCAACGTTGGGGCATTGGGGAGGGGATCGGTGTAGGCGTTGTTGTCACAGCGGGGGCCAGGATCCCGTTGGTGTTGGATCCCGTCCAGGCCGGCGGCAATGAGACCGGCAGCCAAAAGGTAGGGATTGGCGGCAGCATCGGCCAAACGCAATTCAAACCGCCCGGCATCCGGGATCCGAATGGCGTGGGTGCGATTATTGCCGCTGTAGCTGATTGTGTTGGGAGACCAGGTGGCCCCAGAGAGCGTGACGGGGGCATTGAGGCGGCGATAAGAATTGACCGTCGGGTTGGTGAGGGCACACAAAGCAGGCGCATGGTGCAGCACCCCGCCGATGAAGTGATAGGCCAGTTGAGAAAGCCCCAATTCCCCTTGGGGATCGGCGAATAGGTTTTGCTCCCCCTGCCAAAGAGAAATATGGGTGTGGCAGCCGTTGCCCGTCAGATGGGCAAAGGGTTTGGGCATGAAGGTAGCTCGATAGCCATGCTTTTCGGCAATGCTTTTCACCATGTATTTGAAAAAGGCGTGGCGATCAGCCGTAACTAGGGCATCGTCAAACCGCCAGTTCATTTCAAATTGGCCGTTGGCATCTTCGTGATCGTTTTGATAGGGATCCCAGCCCAGCTTCTGCATGCCATCGCAGATGTCCCGGATCACCGAAAAACGCCGCATCAAACTTTGCTGGTCATAGCAGGGCTTGGCCTGCTGGTCGCGCTCATCGGAAATGGCCCACTCTTCGGGCGACAGAAGCATGAACTCGCATTCGATCCCCGTCTTGACTTGAAAGCCCATAGCTTCTGCTTGGGACAACACCTTCTTCAATACCCAGCGGGGGGTTTGTGGCAAGGGATCCCCGTTGACCTGGACTAGATCGGCAGGCATCCAGGCCACTTCCGGCTGCCAGGGCAGTTGAAACAAGCGCTCGCGCTCCGGCTGGGCAAACACATCGGGGTCTGCAGGCGTCAAGTCCAACCAGGCAGCAAACCCGGCAAATCCAGCCTGACCCTCTGCCATGAAGTCGATAGCTGAGGCAGGCACCAGCTTGGCCCGTTGGATCCCAAACAGGTCGGTAAAAGAGAGCAGAAAGTAGCCGATCCCTTGGGCGCGGGCAATTTCAGAAAGCGGCTGTGTCATGTACCCAAGCTAGGTCTTGGCCTCAGGTAGAGATGTGTCTTTCCGCACAAAAATAGATCTTTATCAAAAGAAGCGGCCAGGAAGACAAACACCGCCATTTGTATTCGCCCAGGGTTGCGCAGCAATGGGAAAATTCTCCCCTGGCCAACAATTACCCGTTGATGTTCCTTCCCGCTTTTGAGTCAGCCCAGATGGTTGCCAAGGCGGGGTGGAAGTTGAATGCCAAGAGGGCCAGCAAGCCATCGTTTCGAGCAGTACCTCTGGGCATGAAGGCCGGGGCGTCTGCGCCGTGGCTCCCTCAGTGAAAGTGAATTAGGATGGGAAAGCGTGGTTTTGCCGTGTCGGCCCGCTTGTTCTTCTCTTGGGTAGATCTGGAGCAGCGCAGATGGCAGTTTACGAGGGCAATTTTGTTCAGACGGAGGATCTGCGTCTAGCCATTGTCATCGGTCGGTTTAACGACCTGATCACCGGCAAATTGTTAGAAGGGTGCCAGGACGCGCTGAAGCGGCATGGTGTGGATGTCGGCCCGGAGAGCAAGCAAGTGGACTACTACTGGGTGCCCGGCAGTTTTGAGGTGCCTTTGCTGGCTCACCAACTGGCCCAATCTCGCCGTTATGATGCCATCATCTGTCTGGGGGCAGTGATTCGCGGGCAAACTCCCCACTTCGACTATGTGGCGGCGGAGGTCTCCAAAGGCATTGCGGCGGCAGGATTTCGTACCGGAGTGCCGGTTATTTTCGGGATCCTCACCGCCGATACCCTGCAGCAGGCTCTGGAGCGGGCCGGGGTCAAGAGCAACAAAGGTTGGGAATACGCCATGAGTGCCCTGGAGATGGCTACTCTGATGCGCCAAGTTGCCCCCGTGCTCCAAGGCAGCTACGGCCACAGCGGCAACGGGGCCGGATCCCGTCCGTCTCTGCCCGGTGGAGCGGAAGCCCTGCAGTCTACCCTGGACAGCGCTGCCTATTGAGGGCGGGTGAGGCGAGTCAGCACTTCGTTGGAACGCTGCACAAAGGCCCGCACGGCTGCCGGGTCAAAGCTTTTCTGGGTAATCAAAGCCAAATCGTAGATGTGATTGCAGATGAGGTGAACCAAGTCGGGATCCCGACCCTGATCGGCAAGAGACTGCAGGTTTTGGATAAGGGGATGGGCCGTGTTCAGAACCAGCGTGTGCTCTTCCAGAAACTCCAGCGGCTTCTGCTGGATGACGGCGTTGAGCTCCTGTAGGCGCCGCAGCGTCTCCGGCAGCAAGATCATGGCCGGAACCGACTCTGATTTAAGAGCTTCTGCTTGGATCTGCAACTTGTCTTTGCCCAGGGCTTGTCGGAAGAGATCGACCAACTTTTGGCTGCGGGTTTTTTGCGTGACCGGGTCAACAATTTCGGCGGCTTTGTCTTTATCCACCAGCGTTTCATCCAGCTCAGAGTCCACCCGCTTAAATTGGATCCCTTCTTCTTTGTATTCCCGCTCCAAAAAGCTGCTGAAGTGGCTGTCGATCCAGCTATCCAGCATGATCACTTCCAGTCCTTGAGAGCGGTGGAGATCGATGTAGGCACTCTGGGCAGCCTCATCGGTGGCGTAGTAAACTCGCTTGTTTTGCTTGTCGCGGGTGCGCTCCAGGTACGCTTTCAGGGTCACATATTCGGGTTTGTCAGCAGGGGATCCGGCCACTCGGAAAATGAGAATATCCTTAATCTGGGCAAAGAACTTGTCGTTGTTCATCGCCCCAAACTTCATAAAGAGGCTGATGTCGGGCCAGACCTTGACGTATTTTTCGTAATCTTCCCTGTACAGTTCATTGAGACGATCCGCCACCTTTTTGGCAACGTGATCCCCAATGCGTCTTACGGTGCGGTCATTTTGTAAGAAGCTGCGGGAGACGTTGAGAGGAATATCCGGGCTGTCGATGGCCCCCCGCAGAGGCAGGAGAAACTTGGGGATGACTTCCTCACAGTTATCTTGGACAAAGACTTGATTGCAGAACAGCTTGACTTGACCCTTGGTGGGATCAATATCGGGGCGCAATTTGGGGAAATAGAGGATCCCTTGCACGATGAAGGGATAGTCGGTGTTGATGTGCACCCAGAAATGGGGATCCTCTTGGAAGGGATAGAGGTAGCGATAAAACTCTAGGTAATCCTCATCTTTGAGTTCGGAAGGTGAGGTTCTCCACAGGGGCTTTTGCTTGTTGATCACTTCCCCGTTTAACTTGATGGGAACGGGGATGAAATCGCAGTATTTACGAACCAATTCCCGAATGCGGCTTGGCTCCAGGTATTCTTCGTTTTCGGGGGTGATGTAAAGGGTAACGGTGGTGCCGATGCTGGAGCGCTCAGAATCGGAGAGGGTAAAAGTAGTGGTGCCGTCACAAGCCCACTTCACCGGCGTGCTGCCGGGCCGATAGGAGAGGGTGTCGATCTCCACCCGCTGCGACACCATAAAAGAGGAGTAGAATCCTAGACCAAAGTGGCCAATGATTGCTTGCTCTGCGTCTTTGCCCTTGTACTTTTGAATGAACTCTTCAGCGCTGGAAAAAGCCACCTGGTTGATGTATTTTTTCACTTCCTCGGCAGTCATGCCAATGCCGTTATCGGCCACCGCTAAGGTCTTGGCCTCCTTGTTGAGGGCAATCGTAATCTCCGGCTCTGGGAGATCTGCCACTTCGCCGGCAAGGCTGGCCATCTTCAGCTTGGTGATGGCATCAGCAGCATTGGAGATCAGCTCCCGCAAGAAGATCTCTCGATCCGAGTAGAGAGACTGCTTGATGATGGGAAAGATGTTCTCGGTGTGGATGGTGATGGATCCCTGTTCCAGCACGGTCATAGGTGGCTCAGCACTCAAACAAGCTCAGTGCTAATCTACAGAGACCGAAAAGTCCCCGACAAGCAGGCTCTTTTTCGGAAATCCGCACTCGCAACCGAACCGGCTCTCTAGAGCTGAGCTGCTCCGGGCGGAGCTTGGGTTTGGCCGTTGGCGTCAGCGGCGCGGAGTGCTTCATCCAAAGCCAACTGTTGAGCCCAATCTTGGCCGACTCGAATGGTGACATCGGAGTTGAGAACGCCAGTAGATTCTACCCGCACTTCTCCCAGGCCAATGGCGGCGCGGATCTGTTTAGCCCCCTCCCGATCCCCGCTCTGGGCGAGGATCTCCGTTTGCTGCAGCACCTGAGTGCTGTCTTCCACGGCAAAAGCATGGGCGTATCCTTGCCTCACCAATTCTTGCACCATACGGCGGGCCATCCCCGGCTCTCCGGTTGCGTTTTGCACGGCTATGCGCAGGCGGTGTGGAGGAATGCGGGCTACCTCTGCCTCCAGGCCAAAGTGGGAGACGGCCACCCGTCGGATCCCGGCTGGATCCGGCAGCCAGTAGCTGGTGGAGAATTCTCCCGGCTGACTGAAGCGGCCCGGCAGCAGCACCAGGTCGATGCGATCGCCCCCAGAGGTGAGGACAAACTTGGCCAAGCTCAGAACCTCTTCCCAGGTGAGGTTGGTATCGAGGTTGGTGCGGATAACCTGCAAAATCTTTGGGATCCGCGGCCAGACAGCAGGGGAGAGCAGTTCCCGGCTCAGGGCCCGCAGCAATTCCTGTTGCCGTTGCACCCGACCGATATCCCCCAATCCCAGGTGATCGCGGCGAAAGCGGGCAAAGTGGTGGGCTTGTTCTCCATTGAGGCGTTGCCAGCCGGGCTCCAGGTGGATGAACAACTGCTGGGTGTGATCTGCGTACTGCATCGGTTCCGGCACGTAGATTTCCACGCCGCCCACCGCATCGATCAGCTTTTCCAGAGCGTCGGTATTGAGGCGAATGTAGCGGTCAATCGGGATCCCACCCATCAAGTGGCTGACCACCTGGGCCGTCAGCGCCGGGCCCCCTGCCAAGTTGGCAGCATTGATCTTGGCCACACCAAAGCCAGGCAAGCGCACACGAGTATCGCGGGGGATGGACAAAACGGTAATCCGCCGCGCCTGGGGATCAAAGCGGGCCAAGAGAATGGTGTCGCTGCGGGTGTGGAAGCGATCTCGCTCTGTGGGCAAGGGCAGGGTGGGATCCGGGTTGTCCGTGCCGAGAATGAGGATATGCAACGAGCGATCCAGAGCCGCAGCCCGTAAGGCATCGGGACGGAAGGCTTCTTGTTCTGCAGGAGTGAGGGAAGTTGGGATCACCTGACGGGGCAACATCACGGCCAAGAGGGCACCGGCAGAACCCGCCAACACAGCCGTGAACCCCAACAACAGCCAGAGGATCCCCTGACGAATGGCCTGCTGACGAGCTGCGCGGACACGGTCAGGACGGGGGGGATAGTGGAAGGAGGGCATCAGGTCAGACCAGGCCTCGCGAGCGCGTACAGGAAAGGGTGTACTGTCTGGGTGGTGTTGCCAACTCCACCAATTCAAGGCCATGTTACCCTATCCTCAGTTTTCAGAGTTGTCTGGATCCAACTTCAGCGAGGTAGCAGTCGCCACAGGGGGATCCCTGCAGCCGTTGTCGGGAAAGTCAGAGGTGCATCTTTGGCTGCAGACAGTCCCCCCGTTGGAGAAGTTGCTCCCCCAGCTCGGCCTTCTTTCCCCTGAAGAATGTCGGCGGGCAGAGCGTTTACAACTGCCGGCAGATCGGCGCCGCTTTCTGGCCGGTCGTCTTGGGTTGCGGAGCTTGCTTAGCCGCTACAGCGGCATTCCGCCCCAGGGGATCCCCCTCGACCACAGTTCTACCGGCAAACCCTACTGGCGGGATCCACCCCTGCCGCTGCAGTTTAACCTCAGCCACTCCCACGAGCGCGTCCTGATCGGCCTGAGATGGCAATACCGCATTGGAGTGGATCTGGAATGGGTTCGACCTGTGCTCCGCTGGCAGCGCATCGCCCAACGCTATTTTTCGGCTGCTGAGCAGGGCCGTTTGGCCAGCTGTCCAGCTCCAGAGCGAGATGCCCTTTTCTTTCAAATGTGGACACAAAAGGAGGCGCTCCTGAAGGGAACAGGCAGGGGTCTGGCCGGCTCCAGAGCTTTGGACGGGGACTCTTGCTGGGTAACCCTACCCCTTCGGGTTGCCGGTGGCTACGCCGCTGCGGTAGCCCTTGAAATAAGGAAAGACGGAGAGGAAGCCCCAGCCGTGCGGCTCTACGAGGATGTGGATGGCTAGACAGGGCAGAAGGGAATCAAAACCTCTCCGCCTAGAGATGCTATCTTGAGTTTCCAGGCTACTCGCAGAGGAGTGAGAAGGGAGGAGTGAGAAGTGAGAAGGAGGAATCTCTTCTCTTTGCTCTTTTCTCTCTCCTCGTTGCTCTTTTCTCTTTGCTCTTTCCTCTCTCCTCGTTGTTGCAATGTTAAACAGGTTCTGTCATTTCCTGGTGCTGGGAATCTGGCTATCGGCCCTCATGATTGGGATCCCGCATCCGGTATGGGCGCGGGATCTCTCCAGACAAACGCCGCAGGAGAAGGTTATTGAGTTGGGTACTGCCGACAATCAGTTGGTGTTTGTGCCCAAGGAACTGTCTTTTCGCAACGGCAGCCTCTACCGTCTCCGCCTGAGCAACCCCAGCCAACTGAAGCACTATTTCAGCGCCAAGGATTTTGCCGATGCCGTCTGGACCCGCAAGCTGGACGTGGCCGGCGTGGAAATTAAGGGCCAGATCCGAGAACTGGAGCTGAAGCCAGGCGCTTCGGTGGAGTGGCAATTTATTCCCCTGAAATCTGGAGTCTACGCTTTGGTTTGCACCATTCCCGGCCATGCAGAAGCAGGTATGGTGGGGCAGATTACCATCGGCGATTGAGATCCTCTTCCTGGGCTACCCGGCCAAAAGGGGATAGAAAAGAGAAAGACGCTGCCAGGCCAATCCATGAAAAACCCGCTCACGCCCAAAGCCCTTCGCGCCACCGACGCGAACGCGGAACACTGGACTCGGCGACGCCAGGCAGCTTCCCCTCGAAAGAGCAGGCCCCCCCTTTCGGAGCGGATTGCCGGCTATGCCCTCGCGCTTCTCTCCCTCACTGCCGTCCACGGGATCCGCTACTACAACGAACCACAACTGACCGTCGGCAGCCGTTCTCCGCAGACGTTTCTTGCCCCTGCTGCGGCGGAGATTGAAGATGTGGAGGCTACCCAGGCCCGACAAGCTGAGGCGCGGCGGCGGGTGGTTCAGGCCCTCAAAATCAACAGCACCGCCAACGACAGCATGCGGCAAAATCTGGAGGCTCTCCTGGCTGAGGTGGAGGCCATCCGCCAAGAGGCAGGGCCTCTGCCCTATGTTTCTGTCCAGTTGCTGTCTCTGCCAACGCAGATCTACCTGCGCCAGCTTTCCCCGGAGGAGTGGGAACCCTTCCAGGCTCGCGCCCGACAAGAGGCCATCCGCGGAGCCACCCCATCTCCTTTGGAAGAGCCTTCTTCGGGGCGACCGGAGCAGCTTCCTCCGGAGCAGCGGGCCAAGCAAGAGCTTGTCGAGGTTTGGCAGCGGGTCTGGTTGGATGGATCGGCCACCCAGATGGCGGCGACGGATCCCTATACTCAGCTAATTGCCCAGGTGGAAGCGGCGCAACGGCGCTATCAAGCGGCTTTGCCGGCTCTGGAGCAGCTCACCCCCCCTGTTCCGGCCACAGTTCTCAACTTGGCAGATGCGGATTGGCAGCATTTGCAAACCTTGAGCCGGCGGGTCTTGGAGCGTCTGCAGAAGATAGGGATCGTGGATGGCCTGCCCCGCGAAGTTCGCGCCGAAGGGATCCAAGCCCAACTGGACGATTTGATGTTTCCGGGCAATGCTGCCCAACGACAGGAGTTGCAAGGGCTGGTCTATCAGTGGCTGCAGCAGGTGCTCATTCCCAATGTGGAGGTGGATCCCCAGCGCACCGAGCAGCGCATCCGCGCCGAGCTGGAAAAAGTCGAGCCGGTTCTGATCTCGGTTGCCGAGAACCAGGTGATCGTGCGAGCAGATCAGGTCATCACTCCCGAAATTTTTCTCATCTTGGACCACTTTGGGCTTACCCAGCGCGGGATCAACATCTGGGGCTTGGTGGGAGTGGCCGGAGTGATGGGCATGGGCCTGGCTGTCTTTGTGCCTCTGCAGCAACGCTTGCGGCCAGGGTTGCGCCGCCGGGATCGGGTGTTGATCCTCATGGTTTCCCTGACCGCTCCCCTTTTGGCGGCCTTGTTCAAGCTGGAGTTCAGCTCCCTGCCGGCAGTGGGGCTGTTGCTGGGCAGTTTTTACGGGGCAGGGCTGGGCTTGGTGGTGGTGGTAGGCCAGGCGCTGTTTTTGCCCTTGGTCTCCCCTGTCAACCTGCTCACCCTTGTACCCTTGCTCTCCAGCAGCGTGGTGGCCTCTGCCCTGGCCGGGCGTTCCCGTTCCCGCGAAGAGCTGGCCTTGTTGGGAGGAGGAGCGGCAGCGGTGCAGATGCTGGCCTACGGGGCGGTTAGCTTGGCCACCACCGGTGGCATCGACCTGTTGGCCATGGCTTTGGCAGGGGGAACCAGCTTGGGATGGAGCATTGTTGCCCTGGGAGCCAGCCCCTACCTGGAGCGCCTATTTGACTTAGCCACCCCCATTCGTCTGATCGAGTTGAGCAATCCCAATCGCACGCTGCTGCGGCGGCTGGCTGCAGAGGCCCCCGGCACCTTCCAGCACACTCTGCTTGTGGCCACTTTGGCAGAACGGGCTGCCCAGAAGCTGAACCTCAACGTGGAGCTGGTGCGCACCGGCACTCTTTACCACGACATCGGCAAGATGCTGCAGGCCCGCTACTTCATCGAGAACCAGATGGGCAGCCTCAACCCCCACACCCAACTGGACGATCCCTATCGCAGTGCTCAGATTATCAAGGCCCACGTCAGCGATGGCTTGCGCCTGGCCAAGCAATATAATCTGCCTACCGCCGTCCAGGCGTTTATCCCTGAGCACCAGGGGACGATCCTGATTGCCTACTTCTACCATCAAGCCCAGATGAAAGCCGGGGGTCAGCCCGTACCCGAAGAGCCGTTCCGCTACGATGGCCCGATCCCCCAGAGCAAGGAGACGGGGGTGGTGATGATGGCCGATGCCTGTGAAGCCGCCCTGCGCAGCATGACTCTGAGCGATGGCTTCGGCCCCGATGTGGTCGAGCGGGCAAAAGCTGTTGTCCGCAAAATTGCCCAGGCCCGTTGGCAAGATGGCCAGTTGGTTGATAGTGGGCTGACGCTGGAGGATTTGGAGGTGGTGGCAGACGCTTTCGTGGAGGTCTGGCGGGAATCCAACCACGAGCGCATCCCCTACCCCAGTTTCACCCCTGCCCCCTCGCTGCCTGAGACTCCTTCTGCTCAGGCCCAGATCCCGGTGTTGATGAGCCCCTCTACGGGATCCCCTTAGCCAAGTAACCTCTTCCCGAAGAAGCTGGGTAGGTAGAGAAAGGTCTAGCCCTGCGGCTCATCGATCAGTACGATAGGGGATCGTTCTGTGGACCCAGTATGAACCAAGGCAGTCCTAGGATTTGCAGCCCTAGGCGGAGGATTTTTGTTTTATTGTTTTTGGATGGCCTGCTGAATGCTTCATGAAGCTCCTACTTCCTCTGCCGATCCCAAAGCTTCTGCAGCTCCTTTTCAGATTCCACCTCTGTCTCAGTCCAGCCCTGTCCAACTGTCGCTGGTCATTCCCACCTACAACGAAGCCTCCAGTATCTGCAGCCTGATCCGGCAGTTGTGTGCCCACCTAGACACGATTCTGCCTGGAAGCTATGAGTTGATTGTGGTGGATGACAATAGCCCCGATTACACTGCCAAAGTGGCCCAAGGATTGCAAAAAGAATTCCCTCAACTGCAAGTCATTTGTCGCCACCACGAACGAGGCCTGGCCACTGCCGTGCTGCGGGGATGGCAAGCTGCCCGCGGCGAGGTGTTGGGGGTTATGGATGGGGATTTGCAGCATCCGCCGGAGATTGTCCTCAAATTGTGGCCGCTCATCCAGAAAGGGGCAGATTTGGTGGTGGGCAGCCGCTATGCACCATCGGGAGGGGTGAGCCACTGGAGCCTGGGCCGGCGCATTGTCTCCCGCGGGGCCCAATGGATTGGGCTGGTTCTGCTGCCGGGAGTTTTCAGCCGTGTTTCCGATCCGTTGAGCGGACTGTTCCTGGTCAGACGCCAAGCCATTGCCGGGATCCCGCTCAACCCCAAGGGTTACAAGCTGCTGATCGAGGTGCTGGCGCGGGGCCGGGTGAAAACCATTGCTGAAGTCGGCTACATCTTTCAGGAGCGCCAAAACGGGGAGAGCAAAATCCAACTGCAAACTTGTCTCCAATATCTCCACCACCTGATGGTGCTGCGCTTTTCGCTAGGGCAGGTGGGATCCTTTTTGCGCTTCAGCACAGTTGGCCTATCCGGCACCTTGGTGGACATGGCTTTGCTCTATGTTTTGCACGATCCCACCAACTTGGGATGGGATCTCATAACCAGTAAGCTGGTTGCTTCGGAGGTGGCCATTCTCAATAACTTCCTCTGGAACGACCTGTGGACTTTTCGCCATGTGACCCGCTTGCAGCCGGGGCCCTGGAATCGCCTGAAGCGGTTGGCGAAGTTTAACGTTATCTGCTTAATTGGCTTGGTTCTCAACACTTCACTGGTGACCTTGCTGAGCGAGCGCTTGGGCATTCATTATTTGTTGGCCAACTTAATTGCCATCGGTATTGTTGTATTCTGGAACTTCTACCTCAACTCCAAGCTGAGCTGGAGGAGTGCAGAGGTTAAGTCGGACTCTGTGGGTGGCCAGTCTTGAGTATGGCTTTTTCCAGGAAGAGCCAATAGGAAAGTACGGGCATTTCGCTCATTTCCTCACGGTCTGGGCCCCCTTTGGCATCCACCTTCGCCCCTTGTTCCTATGGCTGCGCTAAGTAGAGTTAGGGCGGATCCCCTCTAGGGCGATGATCTCCTGGATCACCGAGCGAACAACGGGAGCAGCCGTCGTCGAGCCGAAGGCATCTTCCCCCTGGGGCTCGTCGATCACCGCCAAGATCACGTAATTGGGGCGAATGGCCGGGAAGTAGCCCACAAAACTGGTGATGCGCTTGCCGGGCAAATAGCCCCCCCGTGGCCCGGCTTTCTGGGCAGTGCCGGTTTTGCCAGCGATCTCATACCCCTCGATCTTGGCCGATTGCCCCGTGCCAAAGTCCACCACATCCCGCATTTGGATACGCACTGCCAGCGTGGCTTGCTCGGATAGTACCCGCACCGGCTGCGGCTGCGGGGATCCCCAAACCAGAGTATCCGTATCCTTTTCCACCAAGCCTCGCACCACATGGGGCTGTACTTTCAGTCCGCCATTGGCAATGATGCAGTGCATGGCAGCCAACTGTAGAGGGGTAAGGGCCAGCCCCTGGCCGAAAGCGACAGTGGCCCGCTCCACCGGCACCGTAACAAACTGTCGCAGCGGTTTCAAACGGCTGGCCGGCTCAAAGGGCAAATCCACGCCACTGCGCTCGTTGAACCCCAGCCGCACCAAGGCATTGTAGTACTGGCGGGGATCCAGCTTGCGCATTAGATGTACCATGCCCACATTGCTGGATTGCCGCAGGATATCCGTGACGCTCATCCAGCCATGGGCCCCTCGCTGGTGGTAGTCGTAATTTTGAATGGGCCACTGACCGATGAGAATCCGACCCTCGTCATAGACCCGTTCATCTGCTGTAAAGGCTCCAGCATCCAACCCAATGGCAATGTTGATGGGCTTGAAGGTGGATCCCGGCTCATACAAATCCGTTACGGCCCAGTTGCGAAAAAGACCGGGGTCATACTCAAAGTAGCGGTTGGGGTCATAGGTGGGCTCGCTCACCAGCGCCAGGATTTCCCCTGTCTGGGGCTGGAGGACAATCACCGTGCCCCGCAGGGCTCGAAACCGCTCCAGTTGCACTTTCAGGGCAGCGCGGGCAGCTCTTTGCAGGCGCATATCTAGGGTAAGTTGCAGCACCGTCTCGCGGGATTGCAGCAGCCCTTCCGGCACCTCGGCAGCCAACAGTCGTCCGTAGCCATCGCGAGGAATAGTAACAGGTTGAACGGTACGCTCCAGCAGCTCTTGTCGGGAATATTCGACTCCTGCTTGGCCCTGATGATCCAGATCTACATAGCCTACCACCTCGGCGGCCATCTCTTTTTGGGGGTAAATGCGTTGCCGCTCGCTCACCAGCTCCAGGCCATCCAGATGCAGAGCCTGAATTTGATCTGCCACCTCCTGGGATACCCAGCGCTCCACCCGCACTGCCTGATTGGCCGATAGCCGCTGCGCCAGTTGCTCTACTGGACGCCGCAACAGGGGAGCAAGAGCGGTGGCAATTTCCTCTGGAGTGCGTTTGCCAAAGAGGCGGGGATGGGCCCAGAGAGTATAGACGGGGCGATCTACGGCCAGCAATTCTGCCTGCTGCTTGGCAATGGAGTGACGATCCACAATTGAGCGACGAGGAATGAAAGGTCTTAGCTGGGCTCGCTGCTGGGCTTCGGCTCGCTGCTGCAATAGGGGTGCCTGTTGATGTTGCAAATAAACCAGACGTGCTCCTGTTACAAATAGGGCGATGATCAAAGCCAGTCCGGTCATGCCGGCGCGAAAGTCAAGCTGGCGGGCCGTCGGGATCCGCTCCCCCAAGAGCCATCCCAGCGCTGTTCCCCACTGCCTAGAGCTTCGCGGTGAAGGGATCCAAGAACCTCTGCGTCGGCGCCGTTGAGCAAGTTGCCGGCCATTTTGCCTTGTCTCCAGAGATTTCGGCACAGGCCGCCCTACCCTAGCCCTAGGTCTGCCTTCCATTGCAATCCTCACATGAGCACCACCGCTAGTTTGGCGCTCATCCCACTGTTATGCCACCCCACAGCTTCTGGGAAAGACCTTGGGATCCCGAAAAGCAGCCAGGACATTTTAGAGGTATTGGAGATAACATAATACCTCAGAACATGAATTAGGTGCGGGCAAATCCTCAGACTTTTCGCACTTGGATCCGCAGTTTTAAATCACATTCAAAAGAAACTGGGAGGACATGAAAAACCCAACTCACTTGCGTACATTCAATTCAACAGCTCAAACCTTTAACTTGCTTGATTTAAAACCTCTTCCCGGCGCCTCGTGCAGTCAGCCACTCAATTTCCGCTCCTGGTTGGAGAGAGGGGAAGTTGAATACAGCACAGCGAAAACCGGAGGACTTACTGCTTTTCATAATTTTTTAAACGCTTCGTATTCTCGGAAACAGACGACCGGCAGACTAGCAAGCCATAATCTAAACAAATCCAGCTTTCTCGGAGTTAAGTCTATGAAATGCGTGGAGGAGAGCCACAACAAGCGCGTGTACCAAGAGCCTCCCAAGTATTTATCTTTTGGGCTACTTCTTGCCTTCATTCCTCTATATGCCTCGACTTTACTTTGGTTGCACCAAGGCGATCGCCACTTCACCTGCTTTCGAGTTGCCCAGTCTGCGGTTAACTGCGAAGTGTTTTTCCAGCCGTTGCTGCCTTTGCCAAGTACGACTGAACTCTACAAGGACGTGAGAGGGGCTGGAACCAAAACCGAAATCGAGACAGATGAAGATGGAGACAGAACAACCTACTACTATGTCACGCTGAAAACTCCTGCAGGAGAAAGGGAAGCCTGGTCGGCTTCCAGTGAGAGTGAGGCTCAGGAACTGGCAAGGCGCATTCAGTCTTTTGTGAACGGCACAGAGAGTCAGCTCTTGGTAGATAGCGATAAGTTCGACTTAGGAGATTTAGTGATTGTGATCTTGTTTTCCCTCATCTCATTGCCATTTCTTTTGATAGGGGTTTCTATGCTGATATCGGCTTTGTGGCGCCGCCGCGTGACTTTGGACAGCTCCCTGTACCAAATCCAGGAGGAGTACCTCACTCCTTTTGGATCGCGAGGGCAGAAAACTTATTCCTTCCGAGATGTGCAGCAGGTCACGGTTCAGGCCAGGACAGATTCTGATGGCGATACTAGCTTTTCGGTAGAGGTGACATTGCAATCACAGAAGCCTTTGCTATCCATCTCCAGTGGCGGTGAATCAGAGGCGCGGGCAGAGGCCGAGAAGCTGGGTCAATTTTTGGGGTGTCCGGTCATTTTTTTGCGGGAAACAAAGTCATAGTGCTAGAGGGACGTAGCCCCGAGAGGTATTCAAGGTAAGTTAGATCTGTCCATCTGCCCATAGGGATCCCCTCCATTGCCTAGAGCGGTTTGGCTAATCCTGGG
Organism: Synechococcus sp. JA-2-3B'a(2-13); assembly: GCF_000013225.1. Classification (NCBI taxonomy): domain Bacteria; kingdom Bacillati; phylum Cyanobacteriota; class Cyanophyceae; order Synechococcales; family Synechococcaceae; genus Synechococcus; species Synechococcus sp. JA-2-3B'a(2-13). The sequence goes on along the minus strand of NC_007776.1, from coordinate 1,031,604 downwards.
GTTGGGCTTGTTCATGCGGGGCCTGGTGGCTGCCCTTTTGCCGCCTGGCTTTGACGAAGCCTACTACTACCTCTACACCCGCCATCTGGATTGGAGCTATTTTGACCATCCGCCGCTGGTGGCCTGGACAACAGGCTTGGGGCCTGCCTTGACCGGCCAGGTGTCGGCTTTTTCTATTCGACTGGGATCCCTGCTGCTCTATTCTGGCTCTTCCCTACTCCTTTACTACACCGGAGCACGCCTTTTCTCTGATCGGGCAGGACTGATCAGCTTGGCGGCCATCAGCATCGCACCCATCCTTTGGATTGGGTTTGGGGTGCTGACCCTGCCGGATAGTCCGCTGGTCTTTTTTACGGCAGCAACCCTATGGGTGGCCAGCCAGGAGTTTTTCCCGGTGCCTTTGGGGCAGGGGAAATTGGGAGTCTATGGGGCGGCTCGCTATCGGCCAGGGCCTAGGCTAGCGCTCATAGGTCTCTTGGTGGGGCTGGCCTGTCTGGGGAAATACCACGGCTTGGCTTTGGGGTTCGGCCTGGTACTCTTTTGTCTGCTCAGCCCAGTTCATCGCTGTGCCTTGAGGTCGGGCTGGACGGTGCTGGCGGTGCTGGGTTTTGTGCTGGCCTTCAGCCCGGTGCTGATCTGGAACGCCCAGCAGGATTGGGTCTCCTTTCGCTTTCAGGGGGGGCGGGCGGTGCCGGAGGCAGGGTATCAACTGCAAGCGCTGGGGCTGACGATCCTTTCTGAAATCTTTTACCTGTTCCCCAGCTTGGGGATCCCTTTGGGGTGGGCGAGTTTGGCAGGGACGGGTCGGGTGGCCCTGCAGATTCTCCGCGGGATGCGGCTGACGGATGAAGAGCTCAAGCACCTTTTGATCCTGGCCTGTGGATTACCGCTGGTGTTGGCCTTTACCTTGATGGGAGGCTACCGGCCCATCTTGCCCACCTGGCCCATGCCGGGGTTTTGGGTGCTGACGCTGCTGCTGGGATCCTTCTGGGAACGGTGGCCGGGAGCGAAGCGAACCTTAGTGGGGACGGCGGTGATGGTCAGCTTGGTGGTGGGGGTGGGGCTGGCCCATGTGCGCTATGGCCTGCTGCAGGCTCCTGGCGGGCTGGGCCTGTGGCCCGTGGAGCAGGATCCCTCTACTCAGCTCATTGAAATTGAGCAGTTGCGGCAGCGGTTTCGGACGGATCCCCACCTGGCTCAAGCCCTTGAGGAGGCAGAGTTCGTTTTTACCAATGTCTATTTTTTGGGCGGTCAGATCGCCATGGCCCTGGCTCCGCTGACGGACAAGCCTCTGACCTGCCTGGATGCGGATTTGCGGGGCTTTGCCTTTTGGTCGCAGCCGCAGGACTGGCTGGGGCAGGATGGGCTGCTCATCACTTCCAAGCTGTTCCAGCCGAGGGCAGGGATCCCAGCCACCTATGGCGACTACTTTGCCCAAATCGAGCCTGTGGCCGAGGTTCCCCTGGTGCGGGCAGGGGCGGTGGCGCAAACCTTTCAGGTGTACCTGGCTCGACAGATGCGCAAGCCCTATCCCCGCCCTTATTCCCGCCTGCAATAACAGCAGAGGACATCCTGGGCAAAGCTAGAGGGGGCGATGTCTGTCGAACCAGCGCATCAGCATTGCAGCCAAGCGTTCGGGGTTGTGGCGCACCAAGCCGGTCTCTGGATCCTCCTGCATGACGTTAGCCAAAACGGCGCGGCAGCCCAGGTAAGCCAGTTTGTCGGGATCCAGCACCACAAACTCAGAACCGCTGCGGCGGTAATGCTCCAAAGCGCGCGGGGAGGGTGGCTCCCGCTGCACCAGCACGCCGTCAAATAGGCGCACTCCTGCCACCCGATCCAGAGCCATGACGTGATCCCCAACAGTATAGCCGTCGGTTTCCCCCGGCTCGGTCATGATGTTGCAGACGTAGATGTGGGGGGCCATATTTTTGGCCAGAGCTTCCACAATTTCCGGTACCAACAGGTTAGGGATGATGCTGGTGTAGAGGCTACCCGGCCCCAGCACCACAAACTCTGCCGCCTCAATAGCCTCGATGACTTCCGGTAGGGCGGGAGGGTTGGGGGGGTCACAGCCGATTCGGCAAATGCGTCCTCCGGCTTTGGCAATGTTGGACTCTCCCACCACGCGGCGGCCATCGCTCAGCTCCGCCCAAAGGGTGACATCCGCCAGGGTGGCCGGCAGCACCCGCCCCTGAATGGCCAAGACTTGCGAGGTGGCAGTGATGGCCCGAATCAAGTCGCCGCCGGTTACCGCGGTGAGGGCAGTGATGAACAAATTGCCGAAGCTGTGGCCGCTCAACCCTTCCCCCGACTGGAAGCGATATTGAAACAGCTCGGTGAGCAGCTTTTCCTCGTTGGCCAGAGCAGTGAGGCAGTTGCGGATATCGCCGGGGGGCAAAACGCCGATCTCCCGCCGCAGACGCCCTGAGGATCCCCCGTCATCGGCCACCGTGACAATGGCTGTGATGTTGGAGCTGTAGCGCTTCAGACCCCGCAGCAGGTTGGAGAGGCCGGTGCCGCCCCCCAGTACCACAATGCGGGGACCACGGCTGAGACGCCGCCGCGACAACAGCTTATCCACCAGCGCTTCATCTCCCTCGGGGATCAGCACATCCTCGATGGAGCGCATGGCGCTGCGAAACCCCAGCACCACCATCACCAGCCCGATCCCAGTCACCAGGGGGCCACTGATGTTGTTCGGGATCCAAGTGGTGATCAGGCGCAGGGTGATGTCGATCAGCCGCTTCAGGCGAAAGATGGGGGTCAACTCCGTCCAGATGGCAATGCCCAGCACCATCAGCAGCACGCCCCCAACCGCCAGGCTCAGCCAGCGTTTAACGGCTAAACCGGGAAAGAGCCATTTCCAGCCACTTCCCGGCCAAGCAGCCTTGCGGCGGCGAATGCCCCAAGCGGCGGACTTGTTGCTGGGCACAGGCTTAGGCATGGGAAGGTGCAGGAACGCCGGCCAAAGGGATCCTAACCTGTTGCTGGGCAACGCCGGCTTCGCCGGGCACCGGGCCAAAGCGGGCTTCCAGCTCCCGCTGAGAGTCGAGCAGATGGCGATGCTGAACCTGAACATTCAGGTCGGGAAGAACGTGGTTGCCGGCAGGGACAGTCCAAGGCTGCAAATCCTGGGCCAGGCGCTCCACCAGGGCCACCGAGCGGTGCTGACCGCCGGTACAGCCGATAGCCAAAGTCAGGTGGGGGCGACGCTCTGCGCGGTAGTGGGGCCAAAACGCTTTGATCAGGGACAAGATGTGCTGGTAGGTGGATTGTGTGATGGGATCCGCAAACAAGAACTCCTGCAGCAGGGGATCCTGCCCAGTGAGGCGACGCAGATGGGGCTGAAAGAAGGGGTTGGGCAAAAAACGCACATCGAACAGCAAGTTGGCATCGGGGGGAACGCCGTATTTGAAACCGAAGCTGACCAGCCTTAGGTTGAGGGGCTGGGGGATCCCTTGCACCAAAGCTTGCAATTGCTGCCGCAGTTGCTGGGCATTGAGGTCGGAGGTATCCAACCAGTGGGTGCAGCGTTCCCGCACCGGGGCCAGAGCCAGCCGCTCTTGCTCAATGGCCTCCCACAAACCCGCAGCTTCCCCGTAGGGATGGGGACGGCGGTGGGCGCTGAGACGGTTGAGCAACACTGGGGAGCGGGCCTCCAAGAATAGGAAAGGGATCCCTTGCGATTGCACCCAAGCAGCCAGGGTGGGAACTTGATCCCGGTACTCCTGGGCGTGGAGATTCAAGCTGATGGCCAAAGCAGCGTGATGGGTCCGCATCGCCTCAACCAAGGGGATCACCTGGGCAGGCGGGATCCCTTCTAGGCTGGTGTACCCCAGTTGTTCCAACTGCTGGATGGCCAAAGTTTTCCCGGCTCCCGTCAGGCCGGCAATGACCAGAACGGGGGGCGCGACTGACATGGGTTTATCCTGCATGGAGCTTATTCTAGGGCGAGAGGCGGCCAAAACAAGTGCTGCAAGGGAGGGATCCCTGCCGGCTCAGCCATACAGGGCGCCCAGAAACCATCCTCTCAGGTTGGCGAGGCTTTGGTAGCTTTTTTATCCATTTTCTCATCCGGTGCCGCCGGTCTCAGGAGGGGAGCGCTGGGGCAGAGATCCGCCAAAAAACATTGCTGGCACAGAGGCCTGCGGGCAGTGCAGATGGCCCGCCCGTGGTCGATCAGACGGATAGACCAGTTCTCCCAGTCCGCTTGCGGCAACAACTGCATCAGATCCTTTTCGATGCGCACGGGATCCTCGTGCTCAGTGAGGCCGAGGCGGCGGCTGAGGCGCTTAACATGGGTATCGACGGTAACCCCGGCATTGATGCCAAAAGCATGAGCCAACACCACATTGGCCGTCTTGCGAGCTACGCCGGGTAGGGTGAGCAGCTCCGGCATGGTGCGGGGCACTTGGCCACCGAAATGGCTTAAGATCCTGCGGCAGGCTTCCTGAATGTGCTTGGCCTTGTTGCGATAGAAGCCGGTGGAATGGATGAGAGCCTCGATCTCCTCTCGCGGCGCTGTCGCCAGGGCCTGGGCATCCGGGAAGCGACGAAACAGCTCTGGCGTTACCTGATTCACCCGCTCATCCGTACACTGAGCCGAGAGGATGGTTGCCACCAAAAGTTGCAGCGGCGTCCGGTAGTGGAGGGCACAGGTGGAGTTGGGGTAGTGGCGCTTCAGCCGGAGCAGGATCTCCAAAGCTCGCTGGCGCAAGGCCCGTTTGCTGGCCATCTTCCCCTAGCCCGACCCGGTGACAATGGCGAGGGTGTCTTTGAAGATCAGCACCACCCCCAATCCCAGCAACAACACCAAGCCCGTCTGCATCACCCGCTCCTCCAGATGCTTGGGCAGCCGTTTGCCGCGAATCGCCTCCAGGATCAAAAAGGCAATGTGTCCCCCGTCCAAGGCGGGCAGGGGCAACAGGTTGAGAAAGGCCAGGTTAATGCTAATCAAAGCGGTGAAATTAAACAGGCTGGCGGCGTCATCGCGGGCCAGATCCGCCCCAATCTTGACGATCCCCACCGGGCCGGAGACCTGAGCAGCCGTGCTTTGGAAATTCTGCAGCAACTGCCGCAAGCCGTTCAGATTGAGCATCACCACCCGCTGGTAGGCATTTCCCGCCTCCGTGAGGATCTCAGCCACACTCTGAGGGGGACGCAAGGTCACCTCCTGGTGGGGGGCCAAGGTCACTCCAATGGCCACCGTCTCTCCCCGCACCTCTGGGATCACCGTCAATTGCAGGGGATCCCCTTCCCCACGCTGCACCTCCAGGGGAATGGGCCGGTTCTCGCTGCTGCGGATCAGCACCTGAAAATCGTTCAGAGCTGCCAAGGCCGCCGTCTCGTCGGCAATCCCCCTGTAATCGCGATCTGCTGCCTGCAACACCACATCCCCTGCCTTCAGGCCGGCCCGCTCCGCCGGGCTATCGGGCATCACCTGAGGGATGAGAATGCCGGGATGGAGGCGCGTTACCGAGGGGATCCCCACCCAGGCAAACATCAACACCAGCACCAGATAGGCGAAGATCAGGTTGGCCATCACCCCTGCACTCATCACCACCAGGCGATCCAACACGGGGCGGTTTTTCAGCAGATCCGGGTCGTCGGGCGGGTAGGGAGAATGTTCATCCTCGTCAGGAAAGCCCACGTAGCCCCCCAGCGGCAGGGCGCGAATGGCGTACTCTGTCTCCTTGCCCTGGTATCGCCACAACACCGGGCCAAACCCCAGCGAGAAGCGGTTGACGTGGATCCCTTGGAGTTTGGCTGCCGCAAAGTGCCCTGCCTCATGCACCAGGATCAGCAGGGCGAGAATGGCGATGGAGAGGAGAACAGACATGCGCTAGCTCTGAAGAAGGCACAGAAGAAAGAAGTGGGGAGCAGAGAGCCACCCGAGGCTATTTGTCAAGGCACATAATCCAACACATGATAAAGAACCCTAAAGGAATCTCACAAAAACCTACAGGGCCCCTCAGAATACCTGCTCCACCTCCAAAATATCGGGAATGCTCTCCCGCAACTTGCGCTCAATGCCCATCTTTAGAGTCATGGTCGAGCTGGGGCAGGCTCCACAGGCCCCCTGCAAGCGCAGCTTGACCACCGGGCCATCGATTTCCACCAATTCCACATTGCCCCCATCGGCCATCAAGTAAGGACGCAGCTCGTTCAGGACTTTCTCGACGTTCTCGGTATTGAGTTCCAGTGCTTGTGCCATGGTTGCTTTTAGCCTCGTTGAGATTTGGATTGTAGCGGTTTCTGATACATTCACGCTGAACTCTCCTGAACATGGTTCAGGAAAGAAGCGATCGCATCCTGCCTATCTCTGTTCGCGTCAGCGGGACGGAGTCCAAGCAGGAAGGCGGTATCCCGCAAAGCCCTGAGGAATACCCCCCGAGCGCTTTCCCCCTTCACTTCCCGGCAACCGTTGCGGTGGACTCAAGGATCAGGGGGAAACTTGGTCTACTATATCCCTCTCAATGACTTTTGCCAAACCGCCTAAAGCTCAGTAAATTCAGCAAAGTTCAGGGTTTTGGGGGTTAGAGGCATGCTCCACAGATCCCTCAAGCTGGCAAGGGATCGCTATGATTTCAGCATAGTCTGAATCCTTCTGGGGGAGGGCTGGCTTGGTTGTCCGGATCCCTCCAACACCAGACGACTAGAATGAGTAGGAAGCAGATTTGCCTATTCCCAGCAGCATCACCCACTCAGCAGGGCCGTCTTTATTTCTTATGCTAGACGCTTTACTGATCGCGATCTTCATGTTGGCCGGGGCTGGTCTCGGGTTTTACGGCCTGGATTTGCTCCCTCCTGCCGCCATTCAGGGGGCCAATGTGGAAGGAGCCCGTGTCGTCACCAGCGGCTTTGGCGTGCTGGCAGGACTGGCTTTGGGATCCCTGGTGCGCTGGAGCTACCGTCGCTTCGAGGCCAATGTGCGCTCCTTGCCGCCGGACGTGTTGATCAGCCGCTCGGTGGGGTTGGTGATCGGCTTGGTGATTGCCAATCTGGCCATGGCTCCTGTCTACTTGCTGCCCCTGCCCCCCCAACTCAATAGGTTCCTCGAGCCGCTGGCTTCGGTCTTTTTCAGCTTGGCCTTTGCCTATCTGGGGGTCAGCCTGGCCGATACCCACGGCCCCTCGCTGCTGCGGCTGTTTAACCCCAACTATGCTTTGCAGGCAGCCCTCTGGGCGGAGGGCAATGTGGTGGCTGCCACGGCCAAGGTTTTGGACACCAGCTCCATCATCGATGGCCGAGTGGCTCAGTTAATCGAGACAGGTTTTTTGGAAGGAACCCTGGTGGTTCCTCGCTTTGTGCTGACGGAATTGCAGACCATTGCCGACAAAGCCGATGCCCAAAAACGAGAGCGGGGCCGCAAAGGCTTGGATACCCTGCAGTCTTTGCGAGAGGCCTACCCCGATCGTTTCGTTATTCACGAAGCCAACTATCCAGATCTGACCACTGTCGATGAAAAGCTGGTGCGCCTCACCCAAACCGTGGGGGGAACGCTGCTTACCACCGATTACAACCTGAAGAAGGTGGCGGCTCTGCAGGGGGTCAAGGTGCTGAATGTGAATGAGTTGGCCGAGGCGCTGCGGCCCATCTATGTTGCCGGCGACAGCTTTGATATCAAGATCACCCGCGAAGGAAAAGAGCCAGGTCAAGGGGTGGGCTACTTGGAAGACGGCACCATGGTGGTGGTGGAAGAAGGGCAGCGCTCTGTGGGCAAAACCCGCTCTGTAGTTGTGACCAGCTCCATTCAAACCTCAGCAGGCCGCATGATCTTCGCCCGCCTCAACAAGGACTCTGCCCCACTAACCCGCCCGGCCTCTGATCCGGCCAGCCCGGCTTCCTCTGGAAAAACCTGAGTTTTGGCCTGTGTTCCCCTAACGCAATGGTGGTCTCCTCCCCCATGGGTGTGCTCCGACCCACTCCGATGTTCTACACGCAGGATCGCCAGAGGCGCTTCTGGAGTTTTTACTGGGAAGATGCCGAGAAGTACGGCATCCACCCTCAGCACATCGTGAGCGGACAGCAAGTTTGGGAGGTGACCAACGCCGGGGAGTATGAGGCTAAGCTCAACCAGGTCTTTGCAAGCGGGGATCCCCTCTCCTACGAATGTCAGGTGCTCTCGCCCCGCTACAAGTTGCATCTGCATCTTTCTCTCAACCCTGTACGGGACATGGAAGGGGAGGTGGTGGCGGTTGCGGCAGTGGGCAAGTTGCTGGGGGCCACGCCTTTTGCGCTGGCCGGAGGAGCCAGCAGCCCCAACAGCCAGCCCCATCCTGTCCTGGCCGACCCGGTACAGGGGATCACGACGCAGTTGGTGCGCAACATCCGGCATTCCCTGGATATCCGGCAACTGTGCCAGCAGACCGTGGAGCAGTTGGGGCAACTGTTTGAGGTAGATCGCTGCCTGATGGCCCTCTACGAGGTGGGGCAAGACTCCCTCACGGTCAATGCCGAGTACCGCCGCCATCCTGGGGATCCCTCCCTGCTCCACCAGACCCTGAAGCTGGCAGATTACCCCCATTTGTTGCAGGCCCTCAGACAGGAAGAACCGGTGGAGGCGGGGCGACATCTGGCCATTGCCATGTCTTACCAGGGCTACGCCAACAGCCTGCTCTGGCTGGAAATGCTGGATCCGAATAGGGTTCCTGTTTGGCAGCCAAGCCACATTCAGGTACTCCAGAGCATTGCCACCTACCTGGGCGCGGCCATTGCCCACGCCATTTTGCTGGATCAAAGTCGCCAACTGGCAACCCGCTTGCAGTTAGCCAACCAAACTCTGCGTCAGAAAAATAAGGAGCTGGAGCAGGCCCGTGCCCAAGCGGAATCGGCCAACCAACTGAAAAGCCAATTCCTGGCCAACACCTCCCACGAGCTGCGCACCCCTCTCAACGGGATCATCGGCTTTATCAAGCTGGTGCTGGACGGGATGGCCGAAAACCGCGAAGAGGAGCTGGACTTTTTGCAAGAGGCCTATCGCTCTGCCCTGCACCTGCTGGCCCTAATCAACGATGTGCTGGATATCGCCAAGATCGAGGCGGGCAAAATGCAGTTGGAGTTCCAGCCCTGCGACCTGCGAGCTTTGTTTAAGGATGTGGAGGCCAAGACTAGCCTGCAGGCCAGCCAAAAGGGCCTACAACTGAGCTTCCACCTGCCCAACACCTCGGATCAGATTTTGCTCTTGGGCGATTACCAACGCCTGTTGCAGGTGATGCTCAATTTGGTGGGGAATGCCATCAAGTTTACCCCCAAAGGCTCAGTAACCGTGCGGGCGGATATCCTGCCCGGCAACCCAGGTTTGGCCCGCATCCGCGTCATCGACACCGGGATCGGGGTATCGCTGGAAAAGCAGCAGAAGCTGTTTCAGGCCTTCACACAGGTGGATGGTTCCACCACCCGCCAATATGGGGGGACGGGCTTGGGCCTGGCCATCAGCCAACGCCTGGTGGAGGCGATGGGAGGGGAAATCAATTTCTACAGCCTGGGCGAAGGGCTGGGATCCACCGTCACCTTTACGGTGCCCCTCTACCGCAAGCCGCTCCTGAGCGGGGATCCGAACCCAGAGGCGCTCCCTGCTCAACCCGCCCGAGATAGACCTGAGGATGCGGATCCCACCTTGATTTCTGTTCCCAACTCAGTCCAGCGATGACCCACCCGGCCATTTCTCCTTCAACCGCTCTGGGTACCGCTCGGTTGCCCTATCCTCGTAAACGGTTTGGTCAGCATTGGCTCAAGGATCCCGCTGTTCACGAGGCGATTTTGCGGGCTGCCCAGTTGAATGATCTGGAGAGAGGGGCGGATCCCACTTGGGTGCTGGAGATCGGCCCCGGCACCGGCCAACTGACGCGGCGATTGCTGGCCCAGGGTGTCCAGGTGGTGGCGGTGGAGATCGACCGGGATCTGTGCCGACTGCTGCGAAAGCGCTTCGCCGACCAGCCCCGCTTCCACCTGGTGGAAGGGGATTTTCTTCGCCTGCCGTTGCCCCCTCAGCCTCGCCTGCTGGTGGCCAACATTCCCTACAACCTCACCGGATCCATCCTGGAAAAGGTACTGGGATCCCCGGCCCAGCCGGTTCGGCAGTTCGAGCGCATTGTCCTTCTGGTGCAAAAAGAGCTGGCCGAGCGCTTGCAGGCCGGCCCCGGCAGCAAAGCCTATGGTGCCCTCAGCCTGCGGACGCAGTATTTGGCCGATTGCGAGCTGATCTGCAGGGTGCCCCCCACCGCTTTCAAGCCCGCCCCCAAGGTGGAATCTGCTGTGATTCGCCTCACCCCCCGCCCCGCCCCCACCCCCGTCCGGGATCCCTGCTGGTTTAACCACCTCCTTCGACAGGGGTTCTCCACCCGTCGCAAGAAGCTCGTCAATGCCCTGGGAAGCTTGGTGGAGCGAGAGGTGGTCGCAGCAGCTTTGGCTCAGCTCCGCCTCAACCCCGATGCCCGCGCCGAAGAGCTGGATCTGCCCCACTGGCTGGCCTTGAGCGACCTGCTGCTGGAGAAAGCGCCCAAAAGGGCTGTTGTTCCTCAAGAGGAGCAGGAACCAGGGTAGGGTAAGAGAGGGAAGCTCAGTTGGGCGAACCCAAACATCCTCTGGGGTTTTTGAAGTCCCTTCCCGATCTTGTTCTGGATCCCTTTCGTCAATGCAGGTGCATCCATGCAGGGCAACCAAGGCAAGCAAATCCTCTTGACCGGCGGCACAGGCGGGCTGGGTTTGGGGGTGGTTCCCGTGGTGCTGGCCAGCGGAGCAGAGCTGACCTTGACCTATCGCCAAGAGAAAGATCTTGCCATTTTGCGGGAGCGCCTGCCGGCCAATGCTCTGGATCGGGTTCGCTTTGTGCAAGTGGATTTAACAGATGAGGCGGCGGTTGCCCGCGTCATTGCCGACCTACCCCGCGTGGATGGGCTGATCCACCTGGTGGGGGGCTTTGCCATGGGCCCCACCCACGAGTACAGCTTGGCGGACTGGTATCGCGACTTCGACCTCAACCTCACCACCACTTTTCTGACCTGCAAGCACAGCCTGCGCAGAATGTGGCAACAGGGCTATGGGCGGATTGTAACGGTGGGATCCCGCGGAGCGGTGGAGCCGGGCCCGCAATTGGCTGCCTACTGCGCTTCCAAAGCGGGGGTGGTGGCCCTGACCCGTACCATTGCCGCCGAAACCAAAGGCACAGACATCACAGCCAACGTCATCCTGCCCAGCCTCATCGACACGCCGGCCAACCGAGCTGCCATGGGATCCGAGCAAGCCGAGCTGTGGGTAAAGCCAGAGTCCATCGGGCAGGTGATCGCCTTTTTGGTCTCAGAAGCAGCGCGGGATCTGCGAGGGGCGGTGATCCCGGTGTATGGCAACGTCTAGGCAACTGGTTGACCAAGCCATGAGCCGCCATTCATGATACAGAATATGCACTTATCCCTATCCAGTTCTTTTCCATGCTGAAGCGATTATTCTTGGGTGGTTTGCGCCGGCAAATCGGTCGCATTGAGGTGGCAGGGGCCATTGATGGCAAAACTCGCGAGCGGGTTCTCAAGGCCCTGAAAGAGGTGGAAGAAAACCAGATCCCTGCCGTGGTGCTGCGCATCGACAGTCCAGGCGGGACGGTGGCCGACTCCCAAGAAATCTACAATGCCCTCTTGCGTTTGCGAGAGAAAAAGGGCACCCGTATTGTCGCCAGCTTTGGCAACATTGCTGCCTCTGGGGGGGTTTATATTGCCATGGGAGCCGAAAAAATTGTTGCCAACCCAGGAACAATCACCGGTAGCATTGGCGTGATCATTCGAGGCAACAATATCGAACGCCTCCTGGATAAGGTGGGGATTTCATTTAAGGTGATTAAGTCTGGCCCCTACAAAGATATTCTCTCGTTTGATCGCGAGCTGACCCCAGAAGAGCGAAACATCCTGCAAGAGTTGATCGACATCACCTACGGCCAGTTTGTGCAGACGGTTGCTGCTGCCCGCAAGTTGAGTTTGAATGTGGTCAAAACTTTTGCCGATGGCCGCATTTTCAGCGGAGAGCAGGCCCTTCACTTGGGTGTGGTGGATCGCTTGGGCACAGAGGAAGATGCCCGCCTTTGGGCGGCAGAGCTGGCGGGTTTGCCGACGGATGCGAAGTTCTACGACCTGCTCCCGCGGCGCAGAGGTTGGTCTCGGTTTTTGCCGGCAGCAGAAGCCTTGGCCCGTCTGCAGTTTGAAGTGAGCACCTCGGGCTTGCCCCTGTGGCTTTACACAGGTTCTTGAGGCAGTTCGCGAACAGCTATTCCGGGAAGTTTAGCGTTCTGTACCGCACAGCCCCCACCCCCGGCCCCTCTTCCAGAGGGAGAGGGAGTTTAACTAAAGTAGCCCAACTCCAATTGCCGGGCCAGATCCAGCAGCCGGTGGGCCAGGGTTGGCTTGGTTGCCAATGGGATCCGCTCTGGACTTCCCTGCTGGGGGATCCAATAGCCTTGGTTGTGGCTGCTGCCAAAGCCGCTATCCGGTTGGTCGATGGGGTTGGCCACAATAGCATCCAGGCCCTTCTGGCGGAGCTTCTCTCTGGCCGGCGGCAAGGGATCCCCACTTTGGGCGGCAAAGCCGATGAGGCGTTGGCCAGGGCGTTTGTGGCGGGCCAGAGCTGCCAGCAGGTCAGGGATCGGCTCCAACGGCAACATCTGGGGTAGATCGGCTTTGGGCAGCTTCCCCGCGTAAACCTGAGAGGGGCGCACATCCCCCACAGCAGCAGCCATCCACAAGAGATCCGCCTGGGGAAATTCCGCCTGCAAAGCCGCCTCCAGTTGGGCTGCCGTTTCCACTCGAATGGCCCGAATGCCAAAGGGTTCCGGCTCAAAAGGGATCCCCAACGGCCCATGAACCAGCGTCACCGTCGCTCCTCGGCAGGCCGCCGCCACCGCCAATGCCACGCCCATCCGACCACTGGCCGGGTTGCCGATAAAACGCACCGCGTCGATGGGCTCCCGTGTCCCCCCCGCCGTCACCAACACCCGCTTGCCCTGCCAATCTTTTTTCCCCCCTGTCCAGAGCAAAGCCCGCACATACTCCTGCAGCGCCTCCGGCTCCAACATGCGCCCTTCCCCCACCGCATCACAGGCCAGGCGGCCACTGGCCGTCGGCAAGGCCCAAAAACGGGGATCCTGGTGTAGCCGCTGCCAATTCTCGGCCACCTTCTCCGCCTTCCACATCTGCGTATTCATAGCCGGTGCCACCGCCACCGGACACCGGGAAGCCAAAACCACATTGGTGAGCAAATTATCCGCCAGCCCATGAGCCAACTTGCCCAAGGTGTTGGCCGACAAGGGTGCAATGAGGAGAGCCTCCGCCCATTCCCCCAACTCGATGTGCAGCGGTCGTCCTCGTGTTGCCTGCCAAAAGGCGGCATCCGTAAAAGCCGGCTGGCGGGACAAGGTGGCAAAAGTCAAAGGAGAAATAAAATGTTCCGCAGCTTTTGTCAAAACCACCTTGAGCTCTGCTCCCTGCTGCACCAGAGCAGACACCAAAGCTGCCGTTTTGTAAGCAGCAATCCCCCCGCTCACCCCAATGAGGAGACGCCGCCCCGACCAAAAGGGATCCATATCGAGTGACACGCAAACAGCCTTGTTTCCAGTTTCCCTGCTTTTGCTCAATTCCGGCGGCAAAGCGGGGATCCCTCGCCCAAAGATACTTTGACTTGGACGGATGACCCTGTCGAGAATAGGGCCTGAGAGCCTATCATTCCCCATTTCAGCCAAAGTCTCCCCCATAGGTTCTGGCCTTCAGAGGGAATTCCCCACTGCTGTTTTGCGCAACCAGCCCTCAGATCCCATTGCAGTCGCGCACTCATTCCCTCTAATTAAGAAGAGTTGGATCAAACTCTATTGCAATCGCTGTTTGTTTCTGGCTACACTAACAGTTGTCCCTAAAACCATCTCGATATGGCTACAACCAGTAAACCAAAACCACTCACTGGCCAAGAGCTCCTCGACAAGGTAACTTCAATGGGAAATGCGGATCGCAAGGAAAAAGCTCGCGCCTGTGGTTATGTCACCTACACCAAGAATGGTCAGGAGCGAGTGAATCTGATGCAGTTTAACAACGCCCTGTTGAAGGCCGTTGGCGTGGATCTCGGCGCTAGTGACGAAAATGGATCCCGTGGCCGCGCTCCTACCTTCCGGGTTTCGGTTCATAAGAATGGCAACCTCCTGATTGGAGCTGCCTACACCAAGAAGATGGGCCTCAAGCCCGGAGATGAGTTCGAGATCAAGCTGGGCCACCACAACATCAAGCTGGAGCGGGTCAACTGATTTGCTGTCTCCCTGGATGCTTTTCCCTGCTGGTGAGTTCATCTCAGCTTGGGTAAAGCCTTTGGTATTCCTTTCGGCCTCTAGGGGCTTGGGAGCAGCGACCTCTTCCCTTCGCTCCGGTGCTCATTGTCTTTCTACTTTTCAGAACAAGGGATCCTCATGATCCGCTGGGGATCCCTGGCAGTTTGTACCTCATCAATGGCTGAAGTGTGGGCAAGTTCGCTATTCTGACAACAGTTGAATTGGGTCTGCGGCAATGAACACTCCGACCGTGCCAAATGTCTTTCGCCATTGGCGGCGGTGGCGAACTTGGGCGGGGCTGTTGTTGTTGGCAGCAGCGTTCTTTGTCATCGAGTCTCATCGGCAAGTTTGGCCTCAGTCGAATGCTTCTCAAAGTCAGGCATTTTTGGAGTGGGTGTCTTCCCAGCCTACCCCCGAACAGCAGGATGTTTTTGTGGATGGAGTCATTCGGCTGCAATTCAATCGGCCACTGGATCCCAATCTACAACGTCTGGCGGTTCAGTTGGATCCGCCGGCAGCGGTTATTTTTGATGTGCAGGGAGACGAGTTGTTGCTTAAGCCTCGGGATCCCTTGCGCTTTAGCACCCGTTACACCCTCACGCTTTCTCCCCAAGAGGGGCTGCCCCTCGAGCAGGCCATTCAGCTGAGTTTTCGCACCGAACCGCAATTTACCTACGAACGGGATGTCAAACCGCTGCTAGAAGCCAGTTGTGTGGGTTGCCATCAGCCGGCAGGACGGCAGCGCACCCAGTTGCTGGACAGTTATGAGGCCACGATGGCCTATGTCAGGCCCGGGGATCCCAATAGCGAGTTGATCAATCCCCGGTGGACGAGCCGCCACGCCTACATCCTCAACGCCATTAACCCCAACCGCCCCCAAGCTCGCGGCGGATCCCCTGAGATTGCTTACATTCAAGCTCGCGGGCTGCCCCTGTCCCGTCTGGGCTTTTGGACGCCGGAGGAAGTGGAGATCGTCCGCACCTGGATTGTGCAGGATGGCGCCCCCCGCACCAGCGCCCGCTTACAGATGGGCAAGTAAACTACCCGACCCTGACTGCTTCGCAGTACAGGGCGGGCTTTCGGTAGCCCTGCAGTTGGCAAGCCAACCACGAACCTCTAGGCTGGTTTACAGCAGCCCCCAAAAGCGCAATCACATTCGCACCATTCAAATCCGCATCCCCTTCCCATCCACAGTGTCCACACTTAAACTTCTTTCCACTGCGGTAGGATTGCGCAGGGTCGGGATGAATGTGCAAACACCGGTGGCAGGTCTGCGACGTGTAGGCAGGCGGCACCAGAATCAAAGCAACCCCCGCACGCAGAGCCTTGTACTCCAAAAATTGACGGAGTTGATAAAACGCCCAGTTGTTGGCCCGTCTACGCTCTGTCTTGCTCCGTGGCTGTTGATTAACCCTTTCCCGGATCCCTGTCAGGTCTTCCAGAGCGATAGCACTGTTGGTAGCTTTTGCCCTGGAGACAATAGCTTTGGAGATGCGATGATTAACCCACGCTTGAAAGCGTCTCTCCTTGCCAGACAGCCGTTGCAGCAGTTGACGGCATCTGCGCCGCGAACTGCGTGTGCCCTTACTGGCTTTGCGTTGGAGTACCGCCCTCAACCGGGAGTAGTGGTCGCGGACTTTGTTCAACTGCTGTCCATTCCAGTTATCTCCTTCCGATGTATGAGCAATATCCGTCCTTCCCAAATCCACGCCCAGCACTCTATCCGTGCCTTGCGGTGGGGATGGCTCCGTTTCCACACAGATTTGAATGGAGTAGAAACCGTCTTTGCGCTTGACCAGAGTGGCAGATTTGGGATTGGAGCCTGCCAACTGTTCTCTCTGGTAACGGCCAATCGCCAGCTCAAAGCGCTCCCGACCCTCCACCGTGGTCAGCGACACCGTCCAGTCTTTTTGACGGAACGAAAAGATACGGGCGTCGTAGGTAACAAAGCCGCTCTTAAACTCCTTGACGGGACGCTTTTTCTGCTTAGCCACTTTGCGGGAACCCGCTACCCGTCTGCACACCTGTTGAGCCAAGTTACTGGACAAGCCAAACCGAGCGCGAATCTGGTAATAGCAAAGGGACTGGAGTTTGACTGCGTTGACTACTTTTTCTGGTGTGTTTTGGTTGACCCAGTTCAACGCCTGCACAAAGGCATCCATTGTCGCATCCAACTTTGCGGCCTGCGACTGGGACACCTTGAGCTTGCAGGAGACGGTCAGGACTTGGGTCATGGTTCTATCATAACTTCCGCATTCCTCCCGACACTGACCCTACGGGTACAGTGCGGGGCTCCTGCGATTTCTAGCTGAATAAGGCATCTGGAACCCAACCCCCACTGCCATGACCCCTCCTCAACCTTTGGCCACCGTGATTCAGGGATCCCTGAGTCGAGGGCTGGAAGCTCGCCTCAATCCCGGTGTCTCGGTAGAAGACTTGCGGGTGGGCAAATTCGTGGTGATCCAGGGGCAGCGCAACCGCTTCTTTGGCCTGCTTACTGACGTTACCCTAGAAACCAGCAACCCCCAAATTCTGGTCAATCCCCCCCGCCCGGAAGAGACCTTGCTGCAGGAGGTGCTGGCCGGTACCGGTACCTATGGCATTATTGCCCTCACCCCGATGCTGATGTTGGTGCCGCGGCAAACGGAAGGGGAAAGGCTGTATCCCCTGGTCAATCCCGAACGGCCAGAAGCGTTGGCAGCTCCCCTCGGCCAAGAACCCCCTTCCGCTGGCGCCATGGAGCTGCTGCCCGTGAAAACAGTGCCCGCCCATTTTTCACAGGTGTATGAGGCACGGGAACTGGACTTTCGCACCGTCTTCGGTTGGGAAGATGACCCGGAGCGGCGCAACTTTGCTATCGGCCAGCCCCTCGACATGGCTGTGCCCATCTGTTTGGACTTGGATCGCTGGGTGGAGCGCAGCAACGGCATTTTCGGCAAATCGGGCACCGGCAAGTCCTTTCTAGCCCGCCTGATCCTGGCCGGTATCATCCGCAAACGGGCGGCGGTGAACCTGATCTTTGACATGCACTCCGAGTACGGCTGGGAGGCGGCCAGCGAAGACAAGCACGCCACTACTGTGAAAGGCTTGCGGCAGCTCTTTCCCGGTCAGGTACAAATCTATACCCTGGATCCCGATTCCACCCGGCGGCGAGGGGTGCGGGATGCGCAGGAGCTCTTCATCGCCTACAACCAGATCGAGGTGGAGGATCTGGCCCTGTTGGCAGAGGAGCTGAACCTATCGGAAGCCAGCCTGGAAAACGCCATTATCCTGCGCAACGAGTTTGGCCGCGACTGGATCGGCCGCCTCTTGAGCCTTTCCAACACCGAGATTCAAGAGTTTTGCGAACAGAAAATGGGCAACAAAGCCTCGATGATGGCCCTGCAGCGCAAGCTCACCCGCCTTGACAACCTCAAGTACATCCGCAGCACCCTGCCCCACAACTACATCGGCCAGATTTTGGATGCCCTCAGCCGCGGCATTCACGTGGTTATCGAGTTTGGATCCCAGTCCAACTTGCTTTCCTACATGTTGGCTGCCAACGTCATCACCCGCCGCATTCACCAGGCCTACGTACATCAGACGGAGCGGTACTTGCAATCCAAAAATCCCCTCGACCGGCCCCGTCAACTATGCATCACCATTGAGGAGGCCCATCGCTTTTTGAATCCGCGGGCGGCCAAGCAGACCATCTTCGGCACCATTGCCCGCGAGATGCGCAAGTACTTTGTCACGCTGCTAGTGGTGGATCAGCGCCCTTCCCGCATCGACAGCGAGGTGATGTCGCAGTTGGGCACTCGCATTACGGCACTCCTCAACGACGACCAAGATATCGAGGCGGTGTTCACAGGGGTGGCGGGTAGCCAGAACCTGAAAACGGTGTTGGCCAAGCTAGATTCCAAACAACAGGCCCTCCTTCTCGGCCACGCCGTGCCTATGCCGGTGGTGGTGCAAACCCGCTCCTACGACCAAAGGTTCTACGCCGAGATCGCCGACCCCGACTGGTCGCAGGCCGAAGATGCGGAGGTGCTCCTGGCCGCTCAGAAGGCCAAGGAGGAGCTGGGACTTTAGGGAGAGCTCCCCCAAAGTCCCGTCATCAAGCACAGCAGCAAGCACCGCAGGGGGGGGAAGGCCATCATCCCTCTCAGGATCCACCGCCGCATAACCACTACGGGCCAGTAGGAGTTGGAGAAAGTGCGGGTGAGCAGATCCGTGAAGAGCAGCACCACCCAGTTTTCCCAGCGGCGACGGCGACCGTAGCGGCGCAGGACTTTGACATCTCCCAGATCCTCATGCCGTCTCCAGGCGTCTAGGAGCACCTGGGCCAGGGCAGCGGCGTCGCGGATGCCGAGGTTGAGCCCTTGGCCAGCCACCGGATGGCAGTGGTGGGCGGCATCTCCCACTAAGGCAAGACGATGCTGATAGTAGCGGCGGCTTTGCCGTAGGCGAGCCGGGAAAACCTGGGGCCGGTTCAGCAAAGTGAGCTGGCCGCTCTGACCGCCGTAGTAGCGCTGCATCTCGGCCAAGAAGTCGGCCTGAGGAAGGGCCAGGGTGGCTTTGGCCTGCTCGTGGGGCATGATCCAGACCACCTGACAGCGGTTGCCGGGCAGGGGCAAGATGGCGAAGGGGCCGGCAGGCCAGAAGCGCTCGTAGGCAATGTTTTGGTGGTCTTGGGAAGGGGCCACCAAGGCGGTGATGCAGGACTGCCAATAGTCCCAGCCGTCGCTAGGGATCCCTGCCCACTGCCGCACCTGGGAGCGCAGGCCGTCGGCGGCGACCACCAGGGAGGCCCGCAGTTGGCGACGCCCCTGGGCCGTTTCCAGCTCTACCTCGGCTGCAGCCTTCCCATAGGTTACGCTCTCCACCTTGGCTTCGTAGTAGCAGCTAATTTTGGGATCGGCAGCCACCTGCTCCTGGAGCGCCTGCTGCAGCCAGGCATGCTCGCCACAGTAGAAAACTGCCGCTTCCCCCACATCCTCCGGTCTAAACGTCACCCGCTGGGGAGCGTTGGCGTCGGTTAAAATCACCTGAGCAAAGGGCGTAATGTGGGGAGCCAGCGCCTCCCACACCCCGACGGCCCGGAAGATGCGGATTGACAGCGGCGAAAGGGCATAGGCCAGGGGGCGCTGTTTGACTGCCTCAGCCGACTGGGCCTCAATGAGGGCCAACCGCAGGCCGGATCCCCGCAGGGCACAAGCTAGGGTTAAGCCCGCGATGCCTCCGCCGACGATAATCACGTCGTAGAGGGCTGCCAAAGTATCCGGAGTGGGAGCAAGAGTTGTCATCTCTCTTATTCTCCTATTGGCTGCTGTGGGCAACCACTTCTGTGCGGGTGGAGTCTGCCGACGTGGCGGCTCGCACGGCCCGGAACATGCCAAAGCGGCAGAGGCCAGTGCCGAAGGCCAGGCGCATGAGCAAGAAAGTGGGCACCTCCCGTAGCGACTTAATCAGGCCCACCAAGCCAAACTTCAGCAACCCTTCGGGACGGACAATGCCCTGCCAGATGGAATCCAGCCAAGAGGGAAGGGTCTCCTGAGTCCAGTCGGCGGTTTCCACTCGTCCTGCCACCAGGCCAGTAGCCTCCAACTGCTCGGCAAAGCCTTCGATGCTGGAGAAGGAAGGGTGTGACCATTGATCCAACAGTTGCCGCATCACCAGCCGCTCCCAAAAGTTCAGGGGCTTTTGCCGGTCGTCCCGCTGGTTCCAGTCCGCCACCACCAGGATTCCCCCTGGCTTCAACACCCGCAGCATCTCTTGGGCATAGCGGGCCTTGTCCGGCATGTGAGGCCCTGCCTCAATGGACCACACCACATCGAAGCTGGCATCGGGGAAGGGCAGGTCGAGGGCATCTGCCACCTGAAACTGGACAGGCAGATCAGGGGGGGTGAGCTCCTGGGCCCGCTTCACCTGCTGAGGACTGATGGTGATACCGGTTACAACAAAGCCGTAGTCGCGGGCCAAGATGCGGCAGCTCCCACCAATGCCGCAGCCCACATCCAACACGGTTGTCCCTGCAGGCAGTCGATCCAACCCACCCCAGCGCACCATCTCGTGGACAAAGTCGTGCTTGGCCTGCAGAAAATTTTTTCGTTGGGGAGGAGAGCCGTAGTGGCCTAGGTGAATGTGTTCGCCCCAGTAAAACTCTAGGATCCCATCCCGAGTCCACTCGTCGTAAGACTTGGCCACAGAGGCGGGAGACTCGTATTTGCGAGCAGTCAACAGATAGGCTGCCAAGCCCACGGCCAGCAGCACAGCTATGCCCAAAGCCCAAAAGATTGGATTCATCGGATCAACCATGAAGTTTCTATGATA
This sequence comes from Synechococcus sp. JA-2-3B'a(2-13), assembly GCF_000013225.1. Classification (NCBI taxonomy): domain Bacteria; kingdom Bacillati; phylum Cyanobacteriota; class Cyanophyceae; order Synechococcales; family Synechococcaceae; genus Synechococcus; species Synechococcus sp. JA-2-3B'a(2-13). The sequence goes on along the minus strand of NC_007776.1, from coordinate 1,010,996 downwards.
TGAAGTCCCTCTGCGTGGTGGCGATCATTGTCAGTTGGATGGCGGAGCCACAGGCAGAGTGCTTTCCGGTGTGGGGTCTGCCAATCCAGCCCAGCAAAGGCGCAATCCCATCTTGCCCCATCTGCTGGCTCAAGATGGAGTCTGGGGCAAAGGGCAGCTGGGCGAGATTTTCCAGCACGATTCCAGCATCCGTTGGGGTCGCTGCCATCACCTGCTGGATGGGGTGTTCCAGGGGTGGCAACCTCAACAGCAGCGGCTGCTCCTTCACAAAAGGTTGGCGGCGTAGCGAGCAGCTCCCCTCAGCCCCACCTGCGCATTCACCACCACCTGCACCGACAGTTGCTCTAGAAGAGGACGCATCCGCCCCTTATCCAAAAACGAGGACAAAAACTCCCCTTGATGCAGTAGGCGCAAGAGCTTGGGCGCGATCCCCCCAGCGATGAACAGGCCCCCGCGCGGCAATAGGTGTAGGGCAAAGTTCCCGACTGCAGCCCCGTACAGGCTGATGAAAAGCCGCAGACACTCCACCGCCAGGGGATCCCGTGCTTCCATGGCAGCATTGGCAATTTGGGCTGCCGGGTCAATATGCTTAGCTCCCTTTTCCCAAGCCTCAATTTGGGCCAGCAGCTGTTCTTCTCCTGAGCCCCACTGGCTATCCCGCAAAAATTGATAAATGGCAACGATCCCCTGCCCCGAGACCACCCGCTCGGTGGAGACACGTCCGTGCCGTTTTTGCAAATACCTCAAGAGCTCCCACTCCAGAGGGGTGCGCGGGGAAAAGTCCACGTGACCGCCCTCGCTGGCATGAACTTGGTAACCCCCTTCTCCCCAGGTAAGGTAAGCCTGCCCCAAACCCGTGCCTGCTCCCATCACGCCAATCGGAGCCCGCGGTTGACGCTCACCCACTTGCAAGGTGTCCAGATCCTGGTCGCCGAGGGCAAGCACGCCATACCCTACGGCGCTGAAGTCGTTGATCAAGGCTACGCGCGGGATCCCCAGCTCTGCGGCCAATTGGCTCGACTGCAGATCCCAGGGCAAGTTGGTCACTTTGGCAGTCTGTCCCTCAGACCCTGAGCCCCTTGTTTCCATGACGGGGCCGGCCACTGCAAAACAGGCGGCAGCAGGCTGTGGATCTCGCCCCAGCTCCCGCCGAGCCTGGGCCAGAAACTCTCCCACCATTGGGGCGAGGTTGGCGTAATCTTGGCTGGCATAGCGGCAGTGGTAAAGGCTGTGCTCGGGATCCTCGGCATTGACAAGGCTGAGGCTGGTTTTGGTGCCCCCGATGTCTCCTGCCAACAACAAGTCCATACAGTTTCCTCCGGCCAGCACCTCCTTCCCACCCTGACATCTCTGGAGAGAGAATGCCAGGCCCCCAAGGCTTCCCCGCTCCTGCTGGGGAGAAGAGGGAAGGGCAAAGAAGGTGCTATGTTAACTGATGTAAAGGTTTTTAATATTGCATTTTGTCTTCTACACCTTTTTTACCCCCTCTCCAAGATGAGCCTCTGCTGTCCTCTGAGCATTTGGCCGGGCTGGATCCCCACCCTCTCTCGGTTCAAAGGCGTTTCCGATCCCACCATGCCATTGGGGGAGTGGCAGCTCTGCTCGTGAGTCTGCCCGTTTTTGTGCAAGCGCCCCTGGTGCGGTATGCCCCTTGGGTCAGCTTGGTGATGTCTTTGGGCTGGCTGGGCCTTAGCTTGCATCTCTACTCCCAGCCCCGTACCCGCCTGTGGGGAGATTTGCTGTACGGCTTTACCCTGACTTGGCTGGCAGGATCCCTGTATTGGGGATGGCTGCGCTTTGAGCCTCTTTGGCACATGCCCATGGAAGCCTTGGGGATCCCGATTGTCTGGTGGGGGATACGGCGACGGTTTGCCCGCATCGGTACCTGGTTTTATCTCGGCTCCCTGTGGGGTACGGCGGTTACAGATCTCTACATTCACTCGGTGGGGCTGCTGCCTGAGTGGCGGCAGGCGATGCAGTTTGACCGGTTGGAGCAGGCGGTTGTCCCTTTTAGGGCGGCCCTCGACAAAATGGCTACCCCCTGGGGCCTGGGTTGGGGCATCGGCTTGGGCCTTCTGTTGCTGGGTGTTGGATTGTGGAGAGTCCAGGGATCCCGCCGCTTGCACCATTGGGCATTTGCGGGAGCAGTGCTGAATACCCTGTTGGTGGATGGGCTATTTGGCTGGGGGGCAGCTCTGCTGCGGTGAGCTGGGACATCCCCATAACTCTGCTTCAGGTGGGAGTAGAAGTATTGGTAGGGCTGGGAGCTCCATCGGACTCCGTCCTGCCAACGTCGGCGGCAGCAGGTGCAGTTGCCGGCAGTGTAGGTTCTGGCCCAGCAGGAGGCAACTCCGGTGCCGGTGCGGGCTGAGGCAGAAAGTCGATGACCTCCCAAGTCTTGGAATCCGGTGAGCTGTAGGCCAGCAGCCACCGTTCGGGCACGGTTTTGACGCGGTCGGGCGAGCGTTGTGTAGCAACAGTTTGTGCCTTTTGGTGGGCCAGGGTGATCTGGAAGGGATCCCCTTTGCGGCGATAGGGGCGGCGGGATCCCGGCGGATGCACGATTAGGGTGTAGGTGCCGCTGAGGTGATGGCCTTCCAGGGTTTCTCCTGAGACTAACAGCAAAGGTTCACGGCGATCCTGGCGGATTTTCACATCCTGCAATTCCAGATGTGCCGACAACCGGTCGCTGCCCACTAAGGATCCCACCGGCCCGGACAAATGAGCGATCTGATAGGCGAGGGCCTGCTGCACAATCGGCTTTGGCGGTCTAGGGCCGCAGCCGGCCAGCAGCCCCACCAGCACAATAGCCACAAGGCTAATCGTGCCCCGCAGAACCGATCCCCTACAACTCCACCCCAGTTTTGGCATCGCTTCCCCTGAGGCCATCAGACGGTAACTAAGGTGGGGTGTTGCTTCAGGTATTCCGTATTCACGCCGGACTCGCGGGTGAGAGCCACAAGGCCGGTACGGGCGATCTCGCGGATGCCAAAGCTGGTCAACATCTTGATGATGGCCACCATTTTGCCGGGATCCCCGGTTACCTCGAGAGTCAAAGACTCCTCTGCCACATCCACAATCCGGGCACGAAACATTTGGGCCACATCCATGATGGCGGAGCGGGTATCGGGGCTGGCGTTAACTTTGACCAGCATCAGCTCCCGTTCCACACAGGGAACATGGGTGATGTCGGTTACTTTCAGCACGTCAATGAGCTTGTAGAGCTGCTTCGTCATCTGCTCCACATCGTGTTCATCGCCCTGCACCACCATAGTGATACGAGAGATCCCCGGTCGTTCGGTGGGGCCAACGGTGAGGCTGTCGATGTTAAAGCCGCGACGGGCAAACATCCCCGCAATGCGGGTTAAAACGCCAGGCTGATCCTGCACGAGGGCGCTGAGGGTGTGTTTCACGGCAACCAGAGGATAGAGAAAAAGCTGAGAAGAGGTTGGGGAAGCACCTGGGAATAACAATACCCTGAGGAAATTTTACGCCAACTTTGCCGGAATGTTTTTCGCATTGCTCCGGTCGGAGCACAGCTGCAGAGCCGGCGCCCTAGAGAAAGACAGCGCAGCCGTTAACTCTCCAAAGACCCGCGCGTAACCCCCAATTGGCTGTGTAGCTTCAGCTCCTGCCACAGTTGGGATCCGCTGAGTTGACCTTGTAGGAGTTGCTGATAGCGATGCAGCGTTTGTTGAATCTCGGCGGGGGATTCATGCAAAAATTCGATGCGCAGATAGCGCAGGCCCAAGGCCAATAATTTCGGCACATACTCTGCCCCCGTTTGGGCCTTGCCGTTGTAGAGGGTATTCCGACAGCCGGCATCGGCCTTCAAAATGTGCTCGACATTGGCCCTGTCCCTCAGCTTCACCTCGTGTTTTTCACATGGGCGACCACAATTGGTGTAATCCGTTCCGCTGGATAAAAAGGCGCAAAAGACGCAGTGCTCCATGTGGAACAGGGGCATATGTTGATGAAGGGTAACCTCATACCTATGGGCGGGGCCGGCTTGCAGCAGGGATCCCAGTTGCTCGTGGTTGAGGTCATAGGAAGCCGTCAGGCGCTCCAGGTTGTAACGGGTTTTGAGATAGTGGGCCGTGATGGGATTGGCCACATTCAAGGAAAAATCCCCAATGCAGCGCTGCCCGGCAAAAAAACGGAGATGGTCGTAATTTCTCACCAAGTAGCCATCGGCTCCGCCGACCAACACTTGCTTTAGGATCCAGGTTTCTCCTGGCTTGGTGATGCGGGGCGGAGCGACCCACAGTTCCACCTCGGGATGGGCGGCTTTGGTTGTGCGGATCACCTCCCGATAGCGGCGGGGATCCTCAAACTCCAGATAGATCTGCCTAATACCGCTGGCTATCGCCGCCGGCAGTTGCGCCGGATCCCGCACCAACACCACCAACTGCGGGGATCCCCTTTCGGGCTCCTCCTGAGAAGGCACCAGATCTTGCCAGCGAGCTTCGGGATTGAGTTGCCAGCGCGGGGGCTGAGCTCGCAGAGCTTGTAGGCGTTCCACCGCTTGTCGGCGCATCTGGTTGAGCAGGCTCACCGGCAGCATTACCTCCCCCTGCAAGGCATTGTGCAGGGATCCCAACTTGAAGGGAGTGGAGCCCAAACGGCCCAGTTGCTGTCGCAGTTTTTCGGTGGTGAGGGGTTGGCGGTGGGCAGCTTCCAGGGGCAGCGGCGAATCCACCTGCACTGTATGGCCTTGCTCATCCCGCAGGATCAGCGTCAGCGGGGATCCCACTTGGCCGTGAACCTCCATGTGGACAGGCCGCTGAAAGCGGGGGTGATCCCCGGCGTAGCTTTGGCGCAGGCGCTTTTCCAGTTCCGGGTCGCTGGTCTTCCAGAGGCGATCCCCCACCCGCAGACGTTTGAGATCAATGACCCCCTCTCCGAAGCTGAGCCAGGCCAGCCCCTGCTTCTCTTGCACCCGGTAAACCCGTCCCCCCTGCTCCGGTAACTCCGGCTGCCCCTGGTCAAACACCACGCCATCCCCGGCTTTGAGGGGTGCCTCCAGCCGGATCCCCACCTGATCCTGTTGGATCCCCACCACCTGCCCCAGGTAAACCCCCCGTTTCTTGCCAAACCGCGCGTGCACCAGCTCCTGGTTGTTGATGCCCCGCAGCCAGCCTGTGTAGAGCCCGCGAGAAAAGCTCATCTCCAGCTCGTAGCGTTCCTGTTGCGAGGGCTGCCACGGCTGTCCCACCCCCAGCGCATCCAAGGCCTGCCGATACACCCGCGTTACATTGGCTACATATTCTGGGGATTTCAGCCGGCCCTCAATTTTCAGACAGCGGATCCCCAGCTTCACCAGCTCCGGTAGCACCTCCAGCCCGGCCAAATCTTGAGGGCTGAGCAGATACCGCTTCTCCCCCAAGTCGCGGCGGATCCCGTCTACCACCAGCTCATAGGGCATGCGGCAGGCTTGGGCACATTCCCCCCGATTGGCCGAACGCCCCCCCAGCGCCTCGCTGGTCAGACATTGCCCCGAGTAGGCCACGCACAACGCCCCATGCACAAAGACCTCCAGAGATAGGGAGGATCCCTTCTCTTGCAGATAGGCCTGGATCTGGGCGATTTCCTGGAGGGAACATTCCCGCGCCAGCACCACCACCTCACAGCCCAGCTCAGCGGCAAACTCCGCTCCCACTCCACTGGTGATGGTCATTTGCGTGGAAGCATGGATGGGGAAATCGGGGGAAAGATGCCGGATCAGGCGGGCGATGCCAATATCCTGCACAATCACCGCATCCACCCCCGCCGCAATCATCGAGCGGATGTATCCCTCGGCTTCCGTCAGCTCCCTTGGAAAAACCAGAGTATTCAAAGTAACATAGCCCCGTACCCCCCGCCGGTGCAGCCAGGCCATCAGTTCCGGCAAATCCGCTTCCGTAAAGTTGCGGGCGCGCATCCGGGCGTTGAAGCGCTCCAGCCCAAAGTAAATGGCATCGGCTCCGTTTTCCACTGCCGCCTTGGCACACTCCCAATCCCCCGCCGGGGCCAGCAGCAGGGGCAACTTGGTGGTCAGAGGCGGCGCCTCAAAGTGATCCGTTTCCGCGAAATCTATCCCAGCAGCTTTCATCGGAAGACAGCCCCACAAAGAGAACAAGGGATCCTTTCCCATTCAAAATCAAAAAACCTGAGAGCAGGATCCCCTTGTCTCAGGTCAAGCTGCCTCTGCCGGCGACCTCTTAACAAAAAACTCGTTCCGTCCGCAAAGGGTCTAGCTAAGAAGCCACCAGCACATTCAGGATCCCGGTGAGGACGGCGCTGAACAAAGCCAACGTTAGGTAGCGGCCAACAGCCGGGTTGTCACCCAGCAGCCGATCGGAAGCGCTGATGGTGAAAAACAAAGACCAGGCCTGAGTAGCGTTGATGGTCTCAAATTGGTTGAATTCAGCGGTGAAGATCTTAGCCATGACTCAATGCTCCCTACAGCTGTGGGTTAACACCCCTACCTTAACAAAAGTTAACAGCAGCTGCCACGTTTGCGCGGCTACATCAGGACACCGCCGAACAAGGCTGGAATAGGCAGCGTTTTATGGGAGAGCTGGGTACACAACCCTCGGAGGGATCTGCATCTAGCGTGGATCAGTTGTATGCGACTCCGTATATAGTATTGGGTGATGCGGGATCCCCACCCAAAACAGGGGCTTTGCCCCTCGACAGAGGTCGAGCAGATGTTCTAACCTTGGCTTCTAGGGTGGCCCAAGAGCGCTCTTCAAGATAGGTGTGCCGGGGTGTTGTCAGCGATGGCCAACCGGGATCCTAAGGCTGAGAGTGTGCCGCATCGCTAGCCTAAGCCCTGTTGAGCGGGTTTAATCTAGGCAGCTTTTGATTTGCCCCAGGCTGTTGGTTAGTACTTAGGAAGCTGACCCCATAGCAACCAGAACAAGGCGCGATGCCGGGAGTTGAGATGAGAATGACGCGTTGTAATGTAGTATCGCCTGTGCGCTCCCTCTGCCGCTGTGCAGCTCAGGTGGGCGGCGTAGCCGGGATCCTGATCGGAACAGCTTGGGGGGGTTTGGCTGTGACTCCTGTTTGGGCTCAGGAGAATGCCCTACTGGCTCAGGCAGCCGCAGGCCCCATGAGCCGGCAAGAGGTGGCGGAGCGGCTAAATCTGGTGCCTGTTTTTGCCATTGTGTCTCAGAACGGCACCCCCGTTGTCGCCAATGTGGAGCGAGATGGCCGCACCATCCAAGTGGTTTCCTTCTGGCTGGATCAGGCCCAGGCCCAGCAAGTGTTGGAGCAGGTGAAAGCCAGCAACCCCGAGATAGCCAGTCAAGCCCGGGTGGTGCCTCTCTCGCTGGGGTATGCCTACGAAAAATCGGAAGAGGAGCGCGCCAAGAATAGTGACCTGTATTTTGAGGTGGTGCCTCGGGCTTCTGATGTGGAAGCAGCCAAGCAGGTGCTGAAGGAAACCGGTCAAGATGTGCCTGCAGAAGCGATTGGTGTGCCTCTGTTCTATGGCCGCTCCGGAGAGGGGCTGCTGACCATCGAGCAGGATGGCCATGAGGTGGTGCCCTTCTTCTTCGACCGCAACGATTTGCGGAGGGCTTTGGATCGAGCGGCAGCGCAGAACCCGGATGTAGTTGGAAAGACCCAGATTGAAGTGACCTCGCTGGCCATTGTGGTGGAGCGCATGTTGGCTCCCGACGCACAGGCCGATGTGCAGAAGATCGCTTTTATCCCCTCTCGCTCGGCGCTGGAGTATATCCAATCCCTGGCCCGGCCTGCCAATCCTTCTGCAAGTCCCCAGCCTCAGCGTTAACCTAAGCCCCTGATGGGATCCCCGTCTGCTCTGGTGAAGCGGTTAACAGAGTGGCGTGCCCAAGCCCTGAGGGCGGCAAAAGCGGCTGGGATCCCTGCCGAGGAAGTGGACATTTTGCTCAAAGAACGGCTGGGGTGGGGGCCGTTGGAGCGGCTGATGGGTCGCGCTCCGGCTGGGGAGGGGGATCCCCTGGAGGAGGTGCAGGCCCTTTGGCGGCAAAGGGTGGAAGAGCGCATCCCCCTACAGTACCTGTTGGGCAAAGTTGAGTGGGCGGGCTTGAGCTTGCGGGTGACGCCGGCGGTGCTGATCCCGCGCCCGGAGACCGAGCTGCTGGTGGAGCAGGCTTCCCTTTGGCTACAGGCCAATCCTCTGCCGCCGGGATCCTGTTTTGCCGACCTGGGTACAGGCAGCGGAGCGATTGCCATTGCGTTGGCCCATCAGCACCCCCAGTTGCGGCTTCTGGCCGTGGATTCTAGCCCAGAGGCATTGGCTGTTGCGGCAGACAATGTGGTAGCCCACCATCTGCAGGAGCGGGTGAACTTGCTGCTGGGATCCTGGTTTGTACCTTTGGATCCCTGGCGAGGACGGCTGCGCGGCCTGGTTTCCAACCCTCCCTACATTCCCTCTGCCGACCTGGCCTCGCTCATGCCAGAGGTGCGACTGCACGAGCCGCGACAGGCTCTGGATGGCGGAGAAGATGGCCTAGCCCACTTGCGACTGTTGATTCAAGCAGCACCGGATTACCTGGCCCCGAACTCCTTTTGGGCGGTGGAAGTGATGCGAGGCCAAGCCCCTTGGGTGGCGGAGCAGTTGCAAGCTAGAAGCTGCTATCGGCAGATCCAAGTTCACCGAGATCTGGCCGGGGTTGAACGGGTGGTCAGCGCCCACTTCGTCGGATAGAAAAGGGTAGGATCCCATAAGATGGGGTATCGCCGGAGCCGGAACTGTCCAAAACTTAAAGCTCCGAGCCCAGAGATCTGAGCACGGATGGGATCCCCTGTCCTTCGCCAGGAGCACTTCTTGAGGGAGCCTTCGCCTACAGCCAAACCCGACCCACCCTTACAGCAGGCTGCCTCTGCCGACAAGCAAGAGGCTGTGGATTGGCAATTTGCTTTTGAACGCTCTGAGGTGATGCGGGCCTTTCAACAAGAGTTGCTCGTCAGCATCGGCCATGAGCTGCGCAATCCCCTCAGCAGCCAGATGGGATCCCTGCAGTTGGTGCTGTCAGATCTGTGTGATTCCCCCGAAGAGGAGCGGGAATACCTTCAAAGTGCCAAAGAGGCGGTAGAGCGCCTGATCAAGCTGCTTGAGGAATACACCCGCCTGGCTCGCCATGACCTGCCCATCCAACCTCTGCGACCGGAACCGACCCGACTACGCCCCCTCCTGCAGGATGTGTACAGCCTAACTCGCCTACAGGCCCAGGATCAGGGCATTCGCTACGAATGGCCGGTTCTACAACCAGCCCCAGCCTCTGAGGTGCCCCTTCTCCCCGACAGCCTCACCGTTTGGGCGGATCCCCACGGCTTGGTGCAGGCGCTGCTGGGAGTGTGTCGCTGGGGCATCCGCACCCTACGCTACGGTTCGATGGCTTTGCACCCCTATCCCACCGCAGAAGAAGAGGGGCGACTGTGCCTGGGGTGGAACCTTGAGGGGCGATGCCATGTGCCCATTCAAACAGAGGGCTGTGCTGTCTGGCGGGTAAGCGAGCGGCTCCTGAGAGAAATGGGAGGCCAGCTGGAACTCTGCGAAAGCGGCCCCTACCGAGTTGGCATCAAGGTGACCCTGCGCCTCGCCCATTGAACCCCAGGCCAGAGGGACTTGGGCCTATCGGCTTCTCAAAGCTGGCCAGTTGGCATCTGCCCTCTTGATCAAGCCGGGGATGTCGCGCTCCCAGTTACGCTGTACCCGCTGGTTGGCGTTCAGGTATAGCTTGTCATCAACAATTTTCCAGGCAAAGGGATCCACCGGGTAAAGGTAGTTGTGGGCCACGGCCCAGGCACAAAACCCGCCGTACTGGGGGGCAAAGCGCTCTGGGTTGTTGCGAAACCGCTCTCGATTGTCGGCGCTGGCAAACCTCCAGGTTACCCCTCCCCACTCCCATTCATACGCTGGGGATCCCTTGACCGGCTTGCCGTCGATGAAATAGGCCACCGGGTCATAGCCCCGCAGGGCCAGGCCATCCGTTGCAAAAAAGGGGCCCGGGGATCCCTCCTCGACAGCCCCAACAACCTGTCCTTGGGCTGGGAGAGACAGGAGCCAAGCTGGGTGAGAAGCAACAGCCCCAACCATCAGCAGCAGCGGGATCAAAGCCCAACGATTTTTGACCATCACAACCTCCCAAGTCCTCAATCGAAAATCGAAATGAGCAAGAAAGCCTTACTCTTCCCCTTCAGGTTCCAAAAGACATCTGACAAAAGACATCTGAGGAGATGCTGGCTTCCGGGGACTGGGAACAGTTTGGCCACAGCGAGGAGATTTGCCTGTGATTTGGATCGGGGAGATCCAATCTAAAAAAAGCTCAACCTTCTCGGCGCAGGGCCAATTCGGCCCGATCCAGTTGCATTAGCACCCGCTCCACCTTTTCGGGGTTGAGAGGCCGGTTGGAAGTGCGGTACTGGGAGGCCAGCGTGTTAAACACCGTGCGCAAAGTGGTAAAAGACTGCAGCTTATCGTAGCGATGGCCGTGGTAGCGCCCAGAAAACTCCTGGATGGCTTGCATGGCTTCCGCTCGCGCCTCTTCCGGGTTCATCAGGGGATCCCCTTCTGAAAGGACGGTGCGTAGGGTTTGGATCAGGGTCATGCTGTCTTCGTAATACTTGCCGGTGAGACGGGCAGCCTGAGCAACTGAGCTCGCTGAGCCCAGCAAAAGGGCTACAGATAGGAGCAGGCTGACAAGACGCAGAAAAAAAGTTTTGAGCATGGGGAACCTAATGTAACTTACTTTTAAGCATAAGCCACAGCAACACCAGAAGAGGAGTCACCCAAAAGATGCTGTTCACCCCCTTCAGCGACTTTCTGCAGAAGCTGGGCCAGTACGGATCCCATTGGACAGTGCTGGCCCTAATCTTGGGATTTGCCTGTGCTCACAGCGGACTGGCCTACTTGCGACCCTGGGGGGAAAGCCGGCTGGGATCCCGTCTGTACCGCATCTTCTTTGCTCTGGTGAGCCTCAGTTTGGCACCGCTGTTGCTCATCTATTTTTTCAACCACCGCTACGACGGGGTGATTCTCTGGGATCTCCAAGCCGTCCCGGGCATTCGCACCACCGTTGCTCTTTTGTCTGCCCTCTCTTTTTTCTTTTTGTATCCGGCCACCTTCAACTTGCTGGAGATCGCCGCCATTCGCAAGCCGGAGATCCACCTGTTTGAAACCGGGATCATCCGTATCACCCGTCATCCCCAAATGGTGGGCCAGGTGATCTGGTGTGTAGCCCATACCCTTTGGATTGGCTCCAGCTTTATGGTGGTGACCTCGCTTGGGCTCATTGCCTACCACCTGTTTGCGGTTTGGCACGGGGATCACCGCCTGGAGCGGAAATACGGGCAGGCCTTCCGCGATCTCAAGGCGCGCACCTCCGTGATCCCCGGCTTGGCCATTCTGCAGAAGCGACAGCAACTGCGCCCCCAAGAGTTTTTTCGCTGGGCCTATCTGGGGGTATTCAGCTTTGTATTGATTCTTTATGCTTTCCATCCCCAAATGGTTTCTGCAGCCAGCCGAGTTGCCTGGTAGCATGATCCCAAAGAACTTCTTTAGTTTGGGAGTGATGGCCTTGCAAGTTGCTTTAGATGCTTTTAATCAAGAACTTTTGACAAGTGACGGGTTGGTTTTGGTGGATTTCGGCGCCCCTTGGTGTGGCCTGTGTCGCTTCATTCAGCCGATTACCGACCGTCTCGTAGCCGAGTGGGGAGGAGCGGTCAAAGTACTGCGGGTGAATGTAGACGACAATTTTTGGCTGCCGCGCCGCTATCGGGTGCGCTCTTTGCCAACCCTAATTTTGTTTGAGAAAGGTCAAGAAGTGCAAAGGCTGGAGCACTTCGCCAGCCGCGATGAGGTGCTTCGCCGCTGCGAGCAGTTGTTTCTTGACCACCTGCGCTACCTGGGTTCGGGAGCCTGCTCATCCTCGTTTGAGCCCCAAGCCCCGCCGCCCGGCGTGTAGAGGGTGATCACGTCGCCGGCTTTTAGGGAGCGGCTGATTTTGCCGGGTAGGGGATCCCCGTTGAGGAGGTTGATCCCCACCTGGCCTGGCCCACCCCCCTGTTCTCCTTGGGGGGCATAATGGCGCCGCTCGGTGAGCAGGGAGAGGGTGCAATCCTGCAAAGTCTGGATGGAGCGGATTAGCCCCCAGCCGCCCCGCTGTTGGCCATGGCCGCCGGAATCCTGGCGTAGCTCGTAGCGCAGTACCCGCAGGGGATACTCCAGCTCCAGAGCCTCGATGGGGGTGTTGAGGGTATTGCTCATGCCCACATGCACTCCGTCCAAACCCGGTCGTTGCCGGCTGGCCCCCTGACCACCTCCCAGGGTTTCGTAGTAGGTGAAGTGGCGGTTGCCCAGCACACAGTTGTTCATGGTGCCCTGCCCCTGAGCGATGCTCCGCAATCCGGCCACGGGAGCCAGAGCTTTGAACACCACATCGGCAATGCGCTGCGAGGTTTCCACATTGCCCGCCACCACTGCTGCCGGAAACTGGGCATTCACCAAGCAGCCGGGCGGCGCCACGATCTCGATGGGATCCTCCAAGCCGACATTGCTGGGGGCCGTGGGATCCAACAGACAGCGCAGGGCAAACAACACCGCCGAGCGGGTGACGGCCAGGGGCGCGTTCAGGTTTCCCGCCATGGCCGGAGCAGTGCCGGTGAAGTCCACCCGCAGCTTCTCGCCCTCTACTTCCACCTGCACCCGAATCTCAAGGGGCGCGGGCGGATCCCCGTAGCCCTCCAACCAATCCTCAGCCGTGTAGATCCCATCGGGCAGAGCCTGAATTTGCGCCCGCATCCGCCGGCGGCTGTACTCGATGACCCCTGCGATCAACTGCCAAGCTTCCTCTTCTCCAAAGCGGGCCAGCAACTCCCGAAACCGGCTCATCCCCACTGCGCTGGCCCCCACCTGGGCCTGCAGATCCCCCCGCCGCTGCTCGGCATTGCGCACATTGGCCAGGATTAGGCGCAGCAGATCCTCCTGCCAGTACAACTCTCCTTCTAGAGAGAGCCCAGCCAGCCGTACCGGCGGGATCACCAGCCCCTCTTGCCAAAGTTCTGTGGAGTCGGCGGGCATGGAGCCAGGGCGCATCCCTCCAATATCAGCGTGATGAGCACGGTTCACAGCATAGGCGCAAATCCGGTCGGGATCCCTCCAGCCGGGAATGGCCGCGACCACCGTAACGTCCGGCAGATGGGATCCCCCCTGGTAGGGATCGTTGAGGAGAAACACATCTCCGGGGCAGGGGTCGGCTGCCACCACCGCCCGCACCGCCTCCGAGAGGGCTCCCAGATGTACCGGGATGTGGGCTGCCTGGGCAATACAGGCCCCTTGCGCGTCAAACAGAGCTGTGGAGCAATCCCGCCGTTCCTTGATGTTGGCCGAGTATGAACCGCGGATGAGGCGCGCCCCCATCTCTTCGGCAATCCCCGCCAGAGCGTTGGCCATGACCTGCAACCGGATGGGGTTGGAGACAGGACGGTTGCTATCCATACCTCTCCAATCAAAGCCTGCGCCGCAGCCAAACGGCCACCCTGCGGATCCCTTGCCAGAACTGCAAACGACGTTGCCAGCGGGCAAGGGTATGGCGATTCTCGCGCAGACGATCCCGCAGACGCAGCAACTCAGCGGGAGTGGGAGCCAAGGCCTGTTGAGCTGCTTCTCGCCAATCGGCCATGGCCTGCTCTGTGACCCCAAGAGCCGAGCGCAGCTTCAAAATGACAGGAATGAGAGCAACCAGGGCCAAAAACAGCAAGCCGTTGAGGCCGCAAACTGCCCAGACAGCCCATCCCGAACTCCAATTGGCATTCACAGAGAGCTCCGGGTAGGGATCCCGACAAGGCTCACTGCTGCTGCAGCATCAAGGGGCGCAACACCCGGCCATCCCCCACCACAACCACCGTTGACAGCACCTGCTCACCACGGCGGAAGGTAATCGGCACCGATTGGCCTACCGGGGTATTTTGGATGATCTGCTGCACATGTTGCACGGAGGTGACCCGCTGCCCATCCACTCCAATCAAAATATCGCCCTGGGCCAGACCGGCTCGTTGAGCAGGACCATCCTGGAGCAAGCCGACCACCTGCACCCCCTGAACTCGAAGTGCGGGGCCGAACAGACGACGGCTGATGGCGCTCTGGGCTTGCTCGCCGTTCACCGTTTCAATGGCAACTCCAATGAAGCCGTTGCCGACAGCATAGGAGGCAGGCGACCACTGAACCCCGAAGCTGTTGGCGTCGCTGCTGACCTGAACCGTGGAGCCGTGGTGGTTGTAAGCTTCACCCCCAACCGAGTCGCAGGGGTAGGCCACAACTGCATCTGCCAGCAAGAAGGAGATGGGCAGGGCTAGGGCAAGCTTGAACAGATGGGTTGGTTTCTGCATGGTTCGACCCTGGAAACGGTGAAGTAGAAATGAGCTTGAATCCGCGAAGCACTTGGGTGGATGCACCAGCCAGGTGTGGGCAGCTTGCACCGCCCCTCCCTCAGTGATAAACCCAAAATCGCCAACTGTCGATAGGCTTGGCCGTGCTTCTGGGCTGGATCCCAAGGTTTTGCCGGCCTTCCTGTAGCAATTCTTCAAGGTCTTGGGATCCCTGGCAGCACTGGGTTGGCTCGGCGGGGCTCACAAACCGGCAAAGCGATCGGTGGCTTCCAGGAGGGCGGTGCGGATTCCGGGTTCAGTGATGGAATGTCCGGCATCGGGGATCATCCGAAACTCTGCTTCTGGCCAAGCCTGATGCAGTTCCCAGGCAGAAATGGGAGGGCACACCACGTCGTAACGTCCCTGGACGATCACCGCCGGCAGATGGCGCAGCCGCCCCACCCCCCTGAGGAGCTGATCCTCCGGATCCAAAAAACCGCCGTGGACAAAGTAATGGCACTCAATGCGGGCAAAGGCCTCGGCAAACTCTCCTCGACCAAAGCGCTCGATGAGCTCTGGGCTGGGGATCAACTTGCTGGTGCTGGCCTCCCAGACGGACCAGGCGCGAGCTGCCCTCAGCCGTACCTGGGGATCTGGGTCGTTTAGGCGGCGGTGGTAGGCTGCCAGCAGGTCATCCCGCTCTTCGGGAGGGATCGGCTCCAGGTAATGTTCCCAAGCATCGGGGAAAAAGTAGCTGGCCCCCGACTGGTAAAACCAGCGGAGCTCAAAAGGGCGCAAGAGAAAAATGCCCCGCAAGACAAACCCTAGGCAGGATTGGGGGTGGGTTTGCCCATAGGCCAGGGCAAGGGCACTGCCCCAGCTGCCCCCGAACACAAACCAGCGATCAATGCCCAGATGCTGGCGCAACTTCTCGATATCCGCCACCAGATCCCAGGTGGTGTTCTCCCGCAGCTCGGCATAGGGGCGACTTTTCCCGCAGCCCCGCTGATCGAACAGCACCACCCGCCAGCGGCTGGGATCGAAATACTGCCGGTAGATGGGATCGATCCCGCCTCCAGGCCCCCCGTGCAAAAACACCACCGGCTTGCCTGCCGGGTTGCCGCACTGCTCGTAGTACAGGGTGTGGAGGGAGGAAACCGCCAGAAAGCCTTGATCGTAGGGCTCGATGGGGGGATAGAGATCGCGCGACATAACTTGAAGCTCTGCTGGTCATCACTCTCAGGGTCTGCGCAGGGCAATGGTGGCCTTGGGCGGGATCCCTTCCTGAAAGGTCTCGCCATCCGCGGCCAGGATGACAAATTGCAGCTCCTGACCCGGCTGGGCGCCCAAATTGCTCCAGGGGATGGCCACCTCCAAACAGGCATCCACCACCGCCTTCACTTGATGGCCGATGGCGTGCCAGGTGTGGTACTCCCCTGCCTGCAAGAGCTGGGCTTGCACCTCTGCCGGATGCTGGCCGGTGCCGGGAGGCGGCAGCGACAACCGCAGCAGGTGGCGGTAGTGGTAGTTGAGAGGAGCTTCTGCCGGCAACCCCTGCAGGGGAATGGGGCTGTTGACGGTGACACGGTTGGGGTAGAACCACAGCACCAGCAATTGCCTGGGCCGCTGCACCACCGAGTTAAAATCCAGCCGCAGGTAGAGGTTGAAGTGATCGAACCCGTACCAGAGGCGACGAACAATGCTGTTGCGGTGCATGGTGCCTCGGGCCGCTCCAATCTCCACCCGCCCCGCTTGGCTCCACTCCCGTTCTGCCGGACGACCGTTGATGGCCGGGTGGATAAACCCCTGCGGCAGGCGATCCCCTAGGCCGTCATGATCCTCCAGGGGAAATTGCAGCACGGTCGGCACCGCCTCTCCCAAAGCAGTGTAGAGCGCCTGCAGGTGCTCCCGAAACAACTGGTCGAAAACGGCATCATGGGCGGAGGAGTGGCCTGCCCCAAACCACCAGAACCAATCGGATCCCTCGGCGGCCCAGAGGGCTTCCCAGGCTTGGGGATTGGCGCGGGGATGATCCTGAATCACCTGGCGGGCCTGAGCCAAGAGCTCCCAAGCGCGGTTTTTGACGGGATCCCCAATCCAGGTGGTGAAATCTGCCTCGATCCAGGAGCCGCTGTGAAGTTGCTCTGCCGGCAAAAACTCGGTGGGCGGAAACTGATCCAGAAACTCCGAAACGGTCACCAGCCGCAGGGAGGAGTGCTGGCTGAGGCGGGTGTAAAGGTTTTCCAAGAAGGGCCGGCCATCTTGGGGGTAGTACTCCCAGCAGTTTTCCCCATCCAGAGCGATGGTCACCAGCCAGGGCTGCTCCTGGGGCAGGCGGTTGCGGATGCTCTCCAGATGGCCGATGAGATCTTTGGCGGCAGCATCGGCGGGCATGGCGCTGTAGCTGAAGCCGATCAAATCCGAAAGGCGGTGATCCCGAAAGACGATGGCCAGATCCCCCCGCTCGGTTTCCAGGCGGTAGGGGCGGTAGAGCTTCTCCGGCTCCAGAATGTGGCCCTGCCCATCGCGGTGAAACGGTTGACCCAGGCTCCACCCCAAAACCCCTTCGTCGGAGATGATCCACTCAAAGCCCTGTTTTTGCACAATCGGCACAATGGCAGGGCTTACGGATTGCTCGGAAGGCCACAGGCCCCGCGGCTCGCGGCCAAAGCGCTCCCGATAGATCTGCTTAGCCCGCTCCAGTTGGCTGTGGACATCCTGCTCCCAGTGAAAGGGGTAGCGAGGCAAAGGCAACCCTGGCCGAGCCACCCGTGCCGAGCGCTCGCTCACCAACAGGGGCAAGATGGGGTGGGTATAGGGGCTGGTGGTCAGCTCCAGTTGGCCGTTGCTCTGCAGTTTGGCGTGCTGGGGCAAGATGGCGCCGAGGATCTGTTGTTGCTTGGCGTAGATCCGCTGCCGATCCGCCAGGGTAAAACCGGATCCCATTTTGATCCAGCCCTCAATCTCAGGATCCTCCTGAAAGAGAGGATCAAACCAAGACAGGTTGTGCCAGGCCAGCAGATCCCCGAAGTCCTGCGGAGTCCAGTACTGCAGACACCAGTTCACCCCCTGAGATTCCCGTTGGTTGTAGAGCTGCCGGTAACGGGGGTAGGGCTCGATCATGGTGGGGTAGTGGCTGTCGAAAAAACGCTCGACCACAAAGCGCAGTTGATCGGGGCCGAGCTTTTCGACAGGGGATAGGGTCAGTTCCAGGTAAGGATCAAAAGCCGAGCCGGCCACATACTCTTCGATCTGTAGAATCAGGGAGGGCACCAGGTTAATCGTTTGGTGCAAGCGGGGATAGCGCTCCAGCAGCAAGACCAAGTCCAGGTAATCTTTGATCCCGTGTAGGCGCACCCAAGGCATGCGATATTTACCCGCCACCGGACTTTTGTAGAGGGGTTGGTGTTGGTGCCAAACCAGGGCGACGTGCAGCGGGTAGGTCATGGGCGGTACCGGATCCAACCATCACCCGGATACTAGCCCATCTGTCTGGCTCGCGATCGTAAGAAACTCTTGAATGTCTGAGCGCTGCCGGTGGGGAAAAGCTTGCCATTCGCAAGATTCCTCAGGAGAATGGCGGCAAAAGGAAGAGCTGAGCCATGACTGCCGCTACCCACCTTCTGGAACAGTCGATCGTTGTCTTTTCCCAAAACTATTTGCCCATCAGCCGGGTCAATATCAAGCGGGCAATCGTGCTGCTGCTAACAGGCAAAGCCGAACCGCTCTCGATGATGAATGTGCCGGTGTGGAAGGTGCGCTCCCCCAGCCAGGTCATTGAAGTGCCCGAACATATTCGCCTGACCATCAAGGGCAAAGAGCGCGCTTGGCGCGTGCCCCCTGTGAATCGGCGGGAGGTTTTGCGGCGGGATCACCACACCTGCCAGTATTGTGGCACCACCCACAATTTGACCTTGGATCATGTCGTGCCCCTCTCCAAAGGGGGATCCCACAGTTGGGACAATGTGGTGACGGCTTGCGAACGCTGCAATCAACGCAAGGGCAACCGCACCCCTGAAGAAGCCAACATGCCCCTGCGCAGCAAACCCCGTGCCCCTCTCCACCCGACGGTGGCTTTTGCGGAGCAGTTCTGGCGCGAACACCAAAGTCGGCAAGAGTGACATCCTCCCGGCGCTCATCCTATGGACAGAGCGCGGGCCACCCTTCCCGTCAGCAGGACGGAGTCCTTACCTCGCGGTCGGGCATTCCTGCCCCACGCCACTTGTCTGGGTCTACAACCCCCGACAGAACAACTGGACAGGCGGTTCCCCTTCCCCAGCCTCCCCCCTAGGCACTGCCAGCTCGCAAAACAACCTCTAATCCACCCAGCACAGTTCCCAAGGCTGAGGCTGAGTCCTGATGCACCCGGTACCGGCATTCAGGGCACTGAGGCCCCCCGACAGCCCAGCTGTTGCTAACCATCCCCCAGCACTTGCAACCGATTTGGCCGCTTCCTTTGGGGTCAACCTTGGCAAAGTCCACCCCACCTTTCCAGCAAACCCACTCCAGAAGGCAGAGAATCTATCCCCAGGCAGCCTCGACGCAATCCTTGGGCAACATCCCCCTTGCCCAGCCCTTGGCCTTGAGGTCTTCCACAAAGATCTTCCACAAAGAAAAGATAGAGAGGGTCTGCCCTCGGTCTCAACGCCAATGGGCCCTCTGGAAATGAAACTCTTGGCAACCATTGGCAATGCCCTGCTGCATCCTGGCAACCTGCAGTGGTGCTCTCTTCCAGTGGCAAGACCCCTGCTGTTTTCTCGCCCCCCTGGGTTGCAGCCTTCTCAGCTGGCCTTGCAGGGCTTTGAAGCCCTTGGGCCGTTCCCAAAAGCGCCCTCTGAAGTCGTCAGGAATTGCTCCAAAACCAGGTCAATCCCCGTCGTCCGCCCGTGAGCTGGTTTGTTGGGAGGCATCTGGATAAGCCCAGTACTTGTAGGTTACCGCCAGCATAAGTAGACTTTACTACAGATTTCGCTCAGGGGTATGGCGGGGATCCATGTATCCCAGTGCTCACCCTGCGGCTAGAGCATGGGACCTATTGCCCCCGCACCCCCGTTAGTTAAAATTGTTGGTACTAGAACTGTAAGGCACAGCTTCTTCTAGCTTTGTCCAGGTTTGCGACTGAGCTACAGGTGCTCTGTTGTGGGCAAAGGGAACTTGCGCCTCGGCTGCAGCAAGCAAGATGGGGGTTGGCTTCCTGCTCAGCAGGTTTTGGGAAAGGTTGAAGGTTGTAAGTTGGCTCAGAAGAGGACTGGGTGTTTTGGGGCAGATGAAAAGTAGCTTAGTGCAGCTCGATTATCGAGTTTATAAGTTGGCGCGGCTGTTGAGCGAATATATTGGACTCCGTCCCGCTGACGCGATTGGAGTTGGGGAAATGGGTTGCCCTGTCTGCTGGCCCGCTGGGTGAAGAGCCTTCTGGCAACGAACATCAAGCCTGGCTGCACAAATTTTCAGTTTACTTGTCAGAGCAGGCTCCTTGCCCTGGCCTCAAGGATCGGGATCCCGTAGGCTAGGTAGGCCCTCCCCTGCTGCACTCAACATCCTGCTGCACTCAACATGTGGATCCCTTCTTGGTGGCCGAAGCTCAGTTTTCAGGTTTGGCTGATCTTTATCGGTCGGCTGCTTTCCCAAACTGGAACCGGCTTTACCTTGTTTTATGCCAGTCTCTTTTTTGTGAATCAGGTGGGGCTGACCGCCACCCAAGTGGGCCTGGGGCTAGGCATTATGGCTTTTGCCGGGGTGTTTGGCCGCATCCTGGGCGGCTCGATGGCCGATGGAGCTTGGGGGCGCCGTTCCACTTTGATCCTCTCTCTGGCTATTTCCACCTTGGGGTCGTTTGGGTTTGCGCTCTCCTATGACTTCTGGAGTTTTGCCCTGGCCAATATGGCTGCAGGCTTGGGGCAGGGGTTGTACTGGCCGCCTGCGGAAGCGATTGTAGCAGATCTAACCACTCGTGAGCAGCGCAACGAAGCCTACGCTCTCAACCGTCTGGGGGATAACCTGGGCCTCAGCCTTGGGGTGGCTATGGCCAGCACGCTGGTGGCTCTGACGGGGGCCTATCGGCTCTTGTTTGTAATCGACGGTGTCACTTTTCTAATCTTTCTGGCAGTACTTTGGTTTTTTATCCGGGAAACTCGGGCGACTTGTCCGGCAGCAGAGCCTGTGTTGGCAGGTTGGAAAACCGCCCTTAGAGATCGCTCCCTTTTGGTGTTTGGCCTGTCGAATATCCTGTTCACCACCTATGTGGCCCAGCTCAGCAGCAGCATGCCCCTTTACTTCCGCAATGGGGTAGGGATCCCAGAGGTGCAAATCGGCATTTTGTTTGCCTTGCATGGGGCCTTGATCGCTCTGCTGCAGATGCCGGTGGCCCGTTGGTTGAATCGCCGGACGCGCATCCAAGGGTTGCAGGGATCCGCCCTGATGTGGGGGGTGGGATTTCTTTTGGTTTGGCTTAGCGGTCTGGCGGCGGAATTGGGGGCTCCGGCCCCGGCGGTGGCAGTCTTGGCGCTGGCGGTGCTCTCTTTGGCGTTGGTGAGCTACAACCCCTCTGCCTCTGCTTTGGTGGCGGATTTGGCGCCGGATCACTTGCGGGGGGTGTATCTGTCGGTCAACTCCCTCTGCTGGGCGGCGGGGTTTGCTCTTGGCCCAATGATTGGGGGGATGGCCTTGGACTTGCCGCAACCGTGGGCAAGCGGGTTGTGGATCTTTTGGGTGATCACCGTCAGTTGGGTTTGGGGGATCCTCCGCTTTCTGAACCGCATTCTGCCCTGCAAGGTGAATAGGGCCGCAGTGCCTCCGGTGATGGAGCCCGCTCCCCTCGGTGACGCAGAACGCTAGAGCCCAGGAAAGAAGCAGATTTTGGGATCCCAGTCTTGGCCAACAGCTGGTTAGAGTATGGATGTCGAACAGGAAGGCTAGTTCTGCTCTTGTACCCTGCAATTTGGTCTCAACGGTGGAGGATCTGAATCATGAGCTTGATTGGCAACATCATCTGGCTAATCTTCGGGGGTTTGCTGACAGGTTTGGGCTACATCTTAGAGGACTGAGCCTTTGCCTGACAATCATCGGCATTCCCTTTGGCTGGCAGAGCATCAAACTGGGGTTTGCAGTGCTTGCCCCCTTCGGAAAGGAAGTGGTGGAGTATCCCGATGCCAACAGCCCGCTGCTGCTGATCTTTAACGTCATCTGGCTGTTGCTGTTTGGCTGGCCGTTGGTGCTTAACCATCTCTTCTGGGCTGTGATTCTGGCAATCACCATTGTTGGGATCCCCTTTGCCAAACAACACATGAAGTTAATTATTTTGTCGTTGTTGCCCTTTGGCCGAGATCTGCGCTGAGAAAGTGGGTGAACCTAGATTGTGGGTTTATTGAGGGGTACGGCCAAACTGGTTATTAGGCATTTCTCACTTGGGATGCAGGAGAGTTTTCTGTCGGGTTGTCAGGATTTGGGGTTGCCAATTGCCAAGGCTGCTCTCGGAGTTGCTCTATTGAACCATCGTCAAACTATTGGTAATGACTTGCCTCGTGTAATTTCCCCAAGTTTGAGCAGCTATGCTGCTGCTTCCTCGTGTTGGGCTAGAGTCATCATTGCCCAGCCAAATGCCGGTCACCAGGGGAGGGTTGGGCGTGTAGCCGATAAAGAGCAGATCCTTGTTGGCGGTGGTGGTGCCGGTTTTACCGGCTTCTCCAATGCCGAGCCGGGCAGCAGTGCCGGTGCCGGAGCTGATCACCCCTTGCAGTACGGTTGTCATCTGTTGGGCGACGGTTTCTGGCAGGACAAGTCGCTGAGAGCGGGGATCCTCCCGACCAGGGTAAATCTCACGGCAGGTGCGAAAGTCGTTGGGGTTGGCGCAATCGCTGCTATCCAAGATGCGGCGGATGGTGTGGGGCCTTGACCAAAGGCCACGATTGGCAAAAGGAGTGAAGGCCGCTGTCAACTCCAGCAAGTTCACCTCCATGGTGCCGATCACCATAGAAGGATAGGGTTGCAACGGCGATTGGATGCCCATTTGCCGGGCCGTCGCCACCACTTGCTCTAGACCGACTTGTTGGGCCAACCGCAGGGCAATCACGTTTTCGGAGAGGATCAGGCCGCGGGCCAAATCCATAGGGGCCGATCCCGAGCGACAGCCCCGAAAGGTGAGGTTGCCCCAGGTGAGGGGCTCGCAAGACAACACTTGGGAGAGAGGGATCCCCTGGGTGAGGGCAGCCGCATAGGTGAACACTTTGAAGGTGGAGCCCGGCTGCCTTTGAGCTTGGGTAGCCCGGTTGAAGGGGCTGGCGTTGTAGTCGATCCCGCCCACCAAAGCCAGCACTTCGCCGTTGCGGCTGTCGAGACTGACCAAAGCGCCTTGGCTGAAGCCCAAGCGGGATCCCGACTCGCGCACCGTTTGGGCCAGGACTTGCTCTGCCAAACGCTGGTAGGGCAGATGCACCGTGGTTTCGATGATGAAGTTGCCCTCTGCCGAGAGGTCTTGGCCCAAAAGCTGCCGCAGCTCCTGGAAGACAGCGCTGTAAAAGTAGGGAGCAACTGTCATGGTTTGGGAGCGCAAATTGGGGTTGAGGGTGAGGCGACTGCGCCGGGCCCGCCGAATCTCCTCTTCGGGGAAGACTTTCAGCTCGCTCAGGCGATCCAACACCCGATCCCGGCCTCGAACGGCGGCATCATAGTTGGCGACGGGGTTAAAGGCGTTGGGCGCGGGCAAAATGGCCGCCAAGGTCGCAGCTTCGGAAAGGCTGAGCTGGCGGCTTGGGATCCCGAAATAGAACTGGGCAGCAGTTTCAAAGCCGTAGATGCCGTTGCCCAGGTAAACATTGTTGAGGTAGAGAGCGAGGATTTCGTCTTTGCTGTAGCGCTGTTCCAGCTTCAGGGCAGCGACGGCCTCCCGCAGCTTGCGCCCGAAGGTGTTGCCGGAGCCGGTGTAGTCCCGCAGCACGGTGCGGGCCAGTTGTTGGCTGATGGAGCTGCCCCCCTGCTGCACTTCCCCCGAGCGCAGGTTCACCCAAAAGGCGCGGGCAATGCCCAGCAGATCCACCCCAAAGTGGGAGTAAAAGCGGTGATCTTCGGCGGCGACCACCACCTTGGGCAAAATCGGCCCAAAAGCTTCTAGGTTGGGCAGCTCCCGGTAGGTGTCCCCCTGATGGCGGCGCAGCTCCGTCTGCTGATCCCCGGCCAGGACGATCAGGGGGTTGCGATCCGCGGAGAGGGGTGGCTCCACTGAGAACTTGCTCCACTCATGGCCGATCCAAATCCTCGCCCCCAGCCCCAAGACCACTATCAGGATGAGGCAGCCGCGCACCCCATACACCTGTGGTGGGGGTGGATCCAGCACTTGAATCCAGATGCTCTCCGGATCCCAAGGCGGGCCAAGGCTCAGTTGCTGGCCATGCCGCAAGATCACCCGGCGCACCCGCTCGACACCACCGAAGGGTTTGAGGCGGAAAACGCCGTTGGTCGAGTCTTGATCTTCTAGCTGGTAGCGACCGGCATTCCACCCCAGCCAGTAGAGAATAGGGGGCAACGGGATCCGCCAACCCAGACCGGGCAGGCGCCAATCCGGGCGGGGACGGATGTGGGCGTGGAGATGGCTCACCGCGGGGGCAGGGATGCGAATGGTGGCCACCGTCTGGCTGCGACCGAGAATGTCGGATCCCTTCAGGGCAACCACCTGGGGGGGCTCTCCTGGGCAGGTAATCCGCAGGCGCACCGGGCGCTTGGGGGGAGGAGGTTCGGGGGGTTTGAGGAGAGCTGTAGGCCCGACAGGGAAAGGCCTCGCCAGAGTTTTGAAGAGGCGAGCGACGGTGCTCAACAGCGGCTTTTTGTCTTCAGAAGCAGACATGGCTCAGTCCCCCCGCAATTCGCGCGCACGGCGCAGCAGCTCCTGCATGGTCTGGCCGGGCCGAGGGCCGCCCGCTGCCGAATGGGGGTTAGGAGCTTTACGAGGCTGGGCAACAGGGGCAGTCGGGGGCAGGGTGGGAGGGGAGACAGGAGAAGGGGGTGGAGCACCGCTGGGCAGCGTGGGATCCCAGAGGGCCATGTAAAGATGGCCTTGGGCGTTGCGTTCGATCCTGCCGGCCCAGGGGCCAACGCGGAATTGCACTCGCCCGGAACGTCCCTCGCGCACAGCCTGCAGTTCTCGCTGCAGTTGAGCAGGCAAGGGGGCTTGCAGCATATCCTCCAAGAGTCCTTCCACTTGCGGGGTGGGTACGCCATCGGTGACGGTGGCTTCGGTTTGCCGCAGGGCCAGGCTGGATTCGTCGTAGGTGAGGCCCAAGTCCACCCCGCCAAAGCGGTACAGGTCGTACACGGTATTGGGCCAAGCGCCCTGCCCCTGCTGGCTGGGGGATCCCAGGCTGGCTCGTACCGTCTCGCGGGAAGTCTCCAAGGGAAAGGCGCGAAACACCGGCCCGCTCCGGGTGTAGGGTTCCAGCTCCGGCGCGGGATCCCGCCGTCCGTTCTGCTCTGAAGCCAAAACAAGGGGCTCAGGGACAAGCTCCCCAGGCATAGGATGGACATTCTCTGGGGCAATGGGATCTTCCACTGCCGGACGAGATCCTGGCCCGGAAACACGGGGGGCCGAGGGGCGCTGCAGCAACTGTCCCCATTGCCAACTCACCAAAACCCAGCCCAGCAGCCCGCCCATCAGAAAGGGAATCAGGCGCACCCAAAGCAGGGATCCCCCGTTCTCGACCTCCGTGGCCGCCGTCAAGGGCCTGAGCCGCAGAGTACCGGCTGTAACCAAGGACGGCGCAGCGGCAGGGAGACCTCCAGAAAGTGGGCCAGAGGCAGCCTCTTCCGACGAGGCGACTGGGACCTGAGGGGCAATAGATCCCTGTGCTCTGGCTTGAATGTGCTCCAGCTCCGCCAACACATTGGCCACCGACTGCGGGCGGGCGGCAGGATCTTTGGCCAGGCAACCGAGGATCAAGTCAGACAAACCGGCGGGCAGCGGAAACTTCAGTCCCCAGTCTTCTAGAGGGATGGGCCGGTGCTTGTGGTGGGCCTGGTACCAGCCCGGGAAAGATTCGGTGGTGGGCTTGAGGGGCATCTGGCCAGACACCATCTGGTACAGCATGATCCCGAAGCTGTAGATGTCGGAACGGACGTCCAGCGGCAACCCTTCCAGCTGTTCCGGGGAAGAATAGGCCAGCGTTCCCAGGTAGGCATGGGTAAAGCTCAAAGATTCATGGCTGTTGAGCAGCTTGGCAATGCCGAAATCCACCAGCTTCGCCAGTTCCCCAAAACTGTCATCGGCCACCACGATCACATTGGCCGGCTTCAAATCGCGGTGGATCACCTGTACCCTTTGCCCTTCCATGAGGATCCCCTCGTGGGCCGCCTTTAACCCCAGGCCAATTTGGCGGGCCAGCCGGAAAAAGCGCTCCAAAGGCAAAGCCCCCGCGGCCAGAATATCCTTGAGGGTCTTGCCGTTCAGGTATTCCATCACATAGAAAGGCACCTCATCGGGGGTAAGGCCATAGTCATTGACTTTGACAATGTGCAGGCTTTTTTGGCCCAAAGCCGCGCAGGCTTTCGCTTCCCGTTCAAAGCGCAGGCGGGTGCGCCGATCCATTGCCGGCTGGGAAAGCAGCTTGACAGCCACTTCCACCCCACCAAAGAGCAAATCTTGAGCCAAATAGACTCGCCCCATGCCCCCCTGTCCCAGCAGATGTACGAGTCGATAACGCTGAGCCAAGAGGCGACCCAAAAAGGGATCCGACGCAGTAAACATAGGGAATCGCGGCGGTACGGAGAACAGGTTTGCAAGAGTCTCGAAGGGATCCGGCAGGAGCGGGCTACCTCTACCATAAGCACTGGAGCCGTCATAGGCCATGCTCGCCGCCGTCAATCCAGTTGCCCTTGATGTCTTTGCCAATTGTTTACCACCCCGACTACAGTGCCCCCCTGCCGCCGGGCCATCGCTTTCCCATGCCGAAATTTCGCCTCTTGCAAGAGCTGCTGCTGCGGGAAGGGGTGATCCGCCCCCAGCAAGTGCACCACCCTGAGCTGCCCCCTCTCGCCTGGATTGAGTCGGTACATACCCCTGAGTACGTCAGAGCCTACTGTGAGGGATCCCTGGAGGCCAAGCTGCAGCGGCGCATCGGCCTGCCCTGGAGCCCGGAGCTGGTGCAGCGCACCTGTCGAGCGGTGGGGGGTACCGTCTTGACCGCCCAATTGGCCCTGCGCCACGGCCTGGCCTGCAACACCGCCGGCGGCACCCACCATGCCTTCCCCGCCTACGGCTCCGGCTTTTGTATCTTCAACGACCTGGCCATTGCCGCCCAAGTCCTGCTGCAGCAAGGGCTGGTGCAAAGGCTCTTGATCGTGGATCTGGATGTCCATCAAGGAGATGGCACTGCTTGGATCTTTCGCTCCGAGCCGCGGGTGTTCACCTTTTCCATGCACTGCGAGGCCAACTTCCCCGCCACCAAACAACAGAGCGACCTGGACGTGCCCCTGCCAGTAGGCATGGAAGATGAAGCCTATCTCCAGACTTTGGCCGACCACTTGCCCGATCTGTTGGCTCAGGTGCGCCCTGACCTGGTGCTCTACGATGCCGGTGTGGATCCCCACGAGGAAGATCTCCTGGGCAAGCTGGCCCTTAGCGACCAGGGCCTGTTTCGGCGAGACATGCAGGTGCTGAACACTTGTCTAAAGCAGGGCTATCCTGTCGCCTGCGTCATCGGCGGCGGCTACGGCAAAGACCTCAACCGCCTCGTGTATCGCCACTCCCTGCTGCACCGAGCGGCCAGCGAAGTGTACCGCCAATACCGTCTTTAGCCGGGCGCAAACTAGGCGTATTCGGCAATCACTACTGTGATGTTGTCTCGCCCGCCCCGCTCTTTGGCCGCCTCGATGAGCTTTAGGGGAAGTTGCTCCAAATCTTCCACCTGCAGGCAATACTCGATGATCACTTCGTCGTCCAGCTCCTCAGTTAGGCCGTCGCTACACAACAACAGGCGATCCCCTGGGTAAACTGTAATCGGCTGCACAGAAGGTGGACCCGCATCGGGTCGGCCCAGGCAGCGCTCGAGAATATGTCGCCAAGGGTGAATCCGGGCCTGCTCATAGGTCAGCTCCCCCAGTCGAATGGAGCGAGCCACTAAGGTGTGATCCTCGGTCATTTGCTGCATTTCGGATCCCCGTAGGCGATAGAGGCGAGAATCGCCAATGTGAGCACTCCAGCAGTTGCCCTTGGGATCCACCATGGCCACCACCACCGTAGTGCCCATGTCTGCCCGCTCTGGATTTTCCCGCTGATCCTTGAGGATGGCACTGTTGGCTGCTTCTACGGCTTCGCTGAGCAACCGGGGTGCCGGCACGTTTTTCCAGCCTCGATCCAGATATTCTCGGATGGTCTCGACAGCCAACAGGCTGGCTGTAGCCCCGGCAGCATGTCCTCCCATACCATCGGCAACAATAAAATAGCGCCCCTCTGGATCGCAGTAGTAGGCATCCTGATTGCTGCTGCGGATCTTGCCGGGATCCGTAGCGCAGGCATATCGTCGCATCACATCAATCGCTCTGACCGATTCAACCTTAAGAGTACTCTGATTAAAGCAAGAGCAGCGAGGGCAGCCAAAACCAAAGTGATAACCGTTAAGGTAGCATGTCCGGCCAAAAAGAGCTGAGTTGCGCTCAAAAAAAAGGCCGCAAACAACACTGCATAACTAACTCCCAGCCCGGTGTTGTTCAGCTTGCGCAGCAAGCGCTCCGTCTCGCTGGATCGCACCCGCAGGCGTAGCTCCCCTTGTTCTATCTTGCTCAAGGTCGACTCGATCCGGCGCGGCAAGCTGAGGCTGCTGCTGGTGAACTCAGCCGCTTGACGGCCAACCTGGGCCAAGAGGGTCTCAGTCTTGCTTCCGTTTAAACTCATCAGCTCTTCCGCAAAGGGTTTGGCCACCTCCATAAAGTCGAACTCCGGATCCAGCCCCTTCCCCAGCCCCTCCAGCGTGGTCAGGGCCCGCATCACAAAAGTAAAGGTAGCCGGAAAACGAAACGGCTGATCGTAGGCCAGCTCGTAAAGGTCTTCGCTAATGGCCGCCACCGAGATTTCTCCCGAGTTGCTGGAAAAGGGTTTGTCCATAAAGTGATCCAGCATGTACTGCACCGAGCGGCGCACCGGAGCCAGATCGGCGGTGGGCACCAGCACCCCCAGTTCCACCAGCGAGGCCACCACCTGATCGGCATTTTTGGAGACCACACCTGCCAGCGTGCCCATCAGCTTTTCTTTCACATCGGAGCGCAGGCGGCCCATCATGCCGAAGTCGTAGAAGATCAACGTGCCATCGGGCTTCACGGCAATGTTGCCGGGGTGGGGATCGGCGTGAAAAAAACCATCCTTGAGCAGTTGCCGCAGATAAGCCTCTGCCCCCAGACGAGCCAAAACCTTGCGATCCAACCCTGCCGCACTCAAGGCTTCGTAATCGCTGATTTTGATCCCCGGCAGGTATTCCAATGTCAACAGGCGAGGAGAGGTGTAACGCCAATACACTTTGGGAACAGCAATTTGCGGCATATCCCGAAAGTTGCGACGGAAGGTATCGGCATTGCGGCCCTCATTGAGGTAATCCACCTCTTCCCAGAGGGTGCGCCGACACTCTTCGTAGATGCCGATCCAGTCGCGGCCCGGCCCGCCCCAAGAGGTGCGATACTGAAAGAACTCGGCAATCCCACGGCAGATCTCCAAATCGATGGTGAACAGCCGGGTCAGCCCCGGACGCTGCACCTTCACCACCACCTCTTCCCCGGTTTTCAGCTTGGCGCGATGCACCTGCCCCAAGCTGGCAGCGGCCAAAGGGGTGGGATCAAAGTAGCTGTAGATTTGGGTTATCGGCCTGCCCAGCTCCTGCTGCACAATTGCCGCCACCTGTTCGTAGCTGAAAGCAGGCACCCGATCCTGCAGCTTGGAGAGCTCCTCGACATATTCCGAGGGGAAGAGATCGGCGCGGGTGGAGAAAAACTGCCCCACTTTAATAAAAGTAGGGCCTAAGTTAAGCAGCGTTTCGCGGATCCAAATGGCTCTGGCCCGGCGGCGCTGGGCCTTTCGCTCGGGCGTGGGTTGTCCCCCATAGCTCCAAGCCTGCTGATCCAGCCAAAGGTAAAACAGCCAGGTGAGCACAAATCGCCAAATGTCCAGCATGCGGCCCTGGCGAGTATAGTTCTCCCGGGCCCAGCGGTAGGCGGTATAGGGCTTGACGGGTTGTGATCCCAAAGAAGTCCGGGATCCCAAAAGGCTCGCGTTCAAGCGTTTCGACTCCGGTACTTCTGCAACTCGGAGCGCAGCTGCGCCACTTCCGCCCGCAAGTCGTCCAGAGTTGCCTGCAAATCTTCTGTCTGGAAAGGAGGCGGCACCCTTTCCTGGGCGGCCATGGATGCTTCTGCCTCAGCCCGGGTCATGACATCCTGGGCAAAGGTTTGCCAGCCCTCCTGCAGCTCAGCCCACACCTTGCCCACTTCCCCGGCAATATCGGTGAGGGCGCTTTCCAAACGCTCGCGCAGAACGTCTGCCACAGCCTTGCCGACAAAAAAAGCCTGCACAACCGGATTCTTCATGCGACCCAAGTGTTAAGAAGCATCACCCAGATTATAACGAATCCTGCTCAAACACAGCGGCGAGCCGACCCACCCGAACAGCCTCGGATCGATCGGCCCGGCAGAGCCCGCAAAGGGTTGTCCCCGGAAGCTTGCCCAGTCCTAGCGGCGGCTGGTGGTCATGTCCGGGATCTTCAGATCGAAGACGCTGATGTTTTGCCGTGCAGCCGGCTTGGGATTGAGCATGCGGGCCATGTTGAGGAAGTTTTCTGGATCCCCGGGTTTGGGAGGACGGGTGAGACGATAGGTGCGCACCACTTCCCGCGTCGAGCGCTTCACGCCGGAGACATCGCGCCAACGAGCTCCATAGCGGGGGGTTACCAGGTTGGCGGGCTTTTCCGACAGGCGACGGCGTTGGTAAGGCACCACATCGTCCCCAAAGGCGGCATTGTACTCTTCGCTATCCACCACAGCGTCGATGAAGCCATCTAGCCCCTTGGTGGCAACGATGATGGAGTACTTGATGCGCTCCTGTTGGCTGTAGGTGGGCCGACCCAAAAAGCGCTGGAAGGTGACCTCGATGAAGCGGTAGTTGTCGTTGGGAACCATGACCAGATCCCGGTACACCTCCGACTTGCCCAGGCCGCGCACAAACTCTTTGACCGAGATCGCCCCGTTGCGCAATTGGGACTCCAGAGCTTTTTGCCGATAACTCTCCAGCATCAGATGCTCGCTGAAGATCTGGCGATAGGCGGCGCGAATGATGTTGTCAATTCCTGTCGGGTCGTCAGGACGGTAGACCGGCGGGGTTTCGTCGCTGGGCACAAAGTAGCGAGGCACCCGTTCATTTTGGGTGGTGGGGCGATCGGCAAGCAACGGAAGGGACATAGATGGTGCTCCTAAAAAAACGAGAAAAACTTAAGAAAAACACAGTGGGGCAGGGAAGCTAAGGCTCAGCAGCCAATTCCTGCCAGCTCATCTGGGCGCGGAGAGGGATCAGAGGATCCGCATCTTCCAAGGCCATCTGGAGCGCAGCCTCGACTGAGGGTCGCAGAGATTGTTCACCCTGGCGAGCCAAGTCCGTCAGGGATCCAACGGCGGCGTAGCGGACTCCCCAATCGGCATCGGCAAGACATTGCCGCAACAGTTGCAAGGCTCGCTCTTGATCGGGCAAGGGCCGCTTGGCCGCCACCCGTCCCAGCCCGCGGGTCGCCGCCCGCCGTACACTGGGGGCAAAGTCCGCCACAATGGCTTCTGCCAAAAAGGGGTAGGCATCCCCATGGCCAATGCGAGCCAAAGCCCGCACCGAATAGGCCCGCGCCCCGTAATCGAAACCGTCAATATGGCTCAGCAAGGGCTGCACCGCGGCTTCCCCAAAGCGCAGCACTTCCTCCAGGGCGGCTTCCCCCACTGCAGGGCGATTGAACCCAAAGGCGCGAATTAAGATGGGGATCCCTTCCACTTGGCCCAAAGCGCCCAGCGCCCTCACCACCCGCAACAATTCCTCAGGCGACGTGGCCTGCTCCAATTCTGCTGCCAGTTGAGCCACAGCAATGGGAAACGCTTGAGCAGCCGAGGCGGAGGACATAGGCAACGAATAGTCAAAGGTACACTTGAAACCGCTGATCAAAGGCACTGAGCGCCCCAGGATCCTAGAAGAGCTTCTCCAGTTGCGGCAGGATCACCGCCGTCACCTGAGCCAGCGGCACCCACCCCAACTGAAGCGCCACATCGAACAGCCGCTTCAGAGCATTGATGCGCAGGTTGAGAGCCACGTCGGCTGTGGCCAGCAGCGGCGCCCCCGCTACCCATCCCGATTCGGCCAGGTCGAACAAAGCGGCCTGTCGTAGGCTGGAGTTGGAGTGGGCCAGTAGCGCCACCAGGATTTGGGTCAGCTCCTCGGCTTGCGTAAAGCGATAGAGCACCCAAGCCGCTGCCGAACGCACCCGCTCAGAGGGATGGTTCAAAAAGGGCCGGATCGCTGCCTCAGCCTCGGTGGCCTGAAGCTGACCCAAGGCCTCGATAAGGGCTTCCCAGGGCTGCTCCTGCTCGCGGGACTGCAACAGTGCCAGCAAGGGATCCACCGCTCGCTTGTCCCCCAATTGAGCCAAGGCATAGGCAGCCTCTTCCCGCACATGAAAGTCGGTACAAGTGAGCGCCTCGATCAAACCGGGCACGGCCCGCGCATCCCCGATTTGCCCCAGGGCCTTAGCGGCATTGCGGCGCAGAGGATAGCCCCCCAAGGCAGTGCGATCCCGCTCATCCTGCAACGCCAAAAGCAGCGGCTCTACCCCCCTTGGATCCCGAACTGTGCCCAGGTACCAGGCAGCATAGTACCGATCTTGCAAGTCATCCCCCTGCAGCCGGGCTATCGCCTGCTCCCAAGTGAGCTGCTGCGGCAGCACCGCCGTGTTGGATGCCATACGAACCGTTGCAGAGCTGTTCATGACACCTGGGCAACCTTGCCGGTAACTTCAGTCGGCCGTCGGGCCTCCCTCACTCAGCAGCGCCGTTGCCCTGAGCGGGAGAGGCATTGGCTCCCGACAAGGCAGTGACCTGCACGATTTTGCCACCCATCCGCAGAATGCGCTGCATCTCGGCAGACAACCGACTGTAGGGAACGGTGGTGCTCAGGGTGCTGCGGCGAACTTTGGCAGAGGTGGCCAGAGCATCGGGCGGGTTGAGCAGACCGGTGTACTCAACTCGGTAAACCCGGCTGCCGGCTTCTGTCAGGGCTTCAGGGCTGGTGGTGCTTTGACCAAACATCGCTTTCCCCAGGTATCTATGAGACTTCGTTTGGAAGACAGGCAAACTGACCAGCGAACAAGCCGTACCGGCTATTCTCGCGAACCAGCACGCTGCCGTTGGGCAATGCCTACAATCCAAAGGCTAACTACCCCAGACTGGAGAGCAGGCGACCAACCCAACCGGCTTAAGAGAAGCCAAGGCGCCAAACCAACCTGGAAACAGGTGGAATAGACCTCTTTGGAGCCGTCGCCTGCTCTGGAGAGACACACAATTGGAAGACAAAGAAAGAGATCGTCCACTCCCAACAAGCAGGGATCTCTGCCCTGGGATCCCCTAGCTGAGGGCGTTGATGGCGTAATCGAAGTAGATGGCAGCTTCGTTGGCCGCTTGACCGCTCAGCATGCCCAGAGCGCGGCTCTTCATGTACTGCAGAGCCACGATGTACCAGCTGGGAGAGAGGTTAAAGGAGCGGTTCACTTCCCGCAGTCCGGCCACCAGGTATTCATCGAGGGGGCCGGTGCCACCTGCAACCAGAGAATAGGTAATGAAGCGGAGGTAGTAGCCGATGTCGCGGGCACACTTGGCCTGAAACACATCGCCGTGGCCCATTTCACCCGGCTGAGTCAGGTAAGGGAACCTCTTGAACACTTCCTGCACCGCTTCCCGCACCAGAGTTTGCTGGTTGTTGGTTAGGACACGGGCCGCTTCCAGAGAAGCAGCAGCACGCTGGTAACGACCATTCACGGCCTGCAGTTCGCTGGCATTCAGAAAACGCCCTTGATTGTCAGCGGCAGCAATCGCTTCAGTGATGACAGTTTTCACCTTGCAACTCCTAAATTCATCGATTGTGTTGTTAATGGACGTTCTGTAGGAAAGGCGGACTGGATTTCCACCTGCCTATCAGAAATGAGGGATCTAACGGATCTCAATTCTGAAAGGAACGACCAAGCTGGCTTCGACCCAAAGCTCAAACGATGGCGGCAGCAGCCTTATCGAAGTAGCTGGCCACTTCGCTTTGCAGCGCAGAGCAGTCCCCAGGGGTGATGCCTTTCGGATCCATGATCTTGGCCAGGGCTTCTTTCTTCATGGCAGCAATGCCGTTGGCCACAGAAGTGGTGGGCACCCCCAGAGCAATGTAGGTTTCCCGCAGGCCGTTCAGGCAGCGATCTTCCAGCACAGAGCTATCCCCGGCCAAGGTGGCATAGGTGATGTAGCGCAGGATGATCTCCATGTCCCGTAGGCAGGCAGCCATGCGGCGGTTGGTGTAGGCATTGCCGCCGGGAGCGATCAGATCTGGCTCTTGAGCAAACAAAGAGCGAGCTGCATTGGTTACGATTTGGGCGGCATTGCTGGTCATGCGGTTGACAGCATCTAGGCGCTTGTTGCCCTCTGCCACCAAAGCCGCCAAACGGTCAAAGTCTTGGTCACTTAAAAAGGCACCGCGTGCATCTGCCTGAGCGATCACCCGGGTAAAAGCATCTTGCATGATGGATCTCCTTCTGGTCTTTCCAAAAAGTGGTGAGCGACTGGCTGAACCTCCCAAAAGCCGAATCCCAAGCTTTTTTGCGGGATCCTCTTTGACCCCCAAAAATCAAGGATTCCGTGGCAGCAGACCCCCCACCGAACCCCTAAATTTTTAGATAGGTCAAGAACCTCTGCGACTTTCAGACAGCCGAGCATCCAGCCTAATTTTATATCGCGGGATGGATGAGTGTTTTGTGAAGATTTGCAAACCTACCAACCCCAAAATGTCTGCCTAGGCTGGGATCCCTGGACTGTGGGGCGCAGCAGGGGGGAAATGGGTCTACAGGCTGGCTTACGGAATGTAAACATTTGTTTTGAGATGGAAGCAACCTGAGTTGGCGCCCTCCTGAACAGAACTGACGTTCTCCCCACGGCTAAAGCCGGGGGATTTTTCCGCCGCTCCACGCTCCTCGCGCTTCGGTCAGCGCTCTGGAGTGGTCACCTCTTGCAGAGCCGCTTTGAGGGCTCGACAAAAGTGGGCTATTTGCTGCAGTCCTTCTTCAGGCGTGGGGGCTTTGGCCAGCCGTTGCACAAATGCGCTGCCCACAATCGCTGCATCTGCTCCCCAGAGAGCGATCTGGCGGGCCTGGTCGGGAGTGGAGATGCCGAAGCCCACCCCAATCGGCAGGGGGGTTTGTTGGCGCAGTTGCTGCAGCAAAGCCGGGATCCGCTTTTCCAGGGTGGCCCGTTCGCCGGTAACGCCGGTGGTGCTGACCAAGTAGACAAAGCCACTGGACTGCTGGGCAATGCGGCGCATGCGCTCCGGGGGGCTGGTGGGGGCCACCAGCAGGATGAGGTCGATCTCTTCGGCCTGGGCTGCTTGTCGCAGGGATCCCGCCTCTTCCAGAGGCAGATCGGGGACGACCAAGCCGGCACAGCCGGCCTGCCGCAGTTGATGCAGAAAGTTGGGGATGCCGAGCTGGTGGATGGGGTTGTAGTAGGTGAACAGGATCAGGGGGGCCTGCAGCGAGAGACAGCGCAAGCCTTGTAGAATGGCGCCCAAAGTGACTCCCCGACTGAGGGCGCGGGTGGCTGCTGCTTGGATCACCGGCCCATCGGCCAAGGGATCCGAGTAGGGTACCCCCAGCTCGATAAGATCGGCGCCGCTCTGATCCAGAACCTGCAAAGCCTCAAAGGTGGTTTCCAAGTTGGGATCCCCGGCGGTGAGGTAGGGGATGAGGGCTGCTTCACCGCGGCTGCGCAGCGCCTGGAAACAGGCTGTGATCCGGCTGGGCATGGGATCCATTCGATTCTGAGGAGATTGAGAGCATCCCCCACTGTAGCGTCTGCCGGGATCCCTAGGGGAGAGGCACAAAATCGTAGCCGGTACCGGAGCGGTTGCCGGGCTCAACCCGCACCAGCACATGGGGAGCATTGCGGTCGCCGGAGGGCAAGAAGCGCACTTCTCCGGAAGCGCCGTCCTGGAGGAGGAAGTTGGGATCCTGCAAACGGGCCAGCACAGCGTTGCGGCTGGTGGCTCCTTGGCTGAAAGCTTGCAAGAAAACCCGGGTGGCATCATAAGCCAGAGCGGTGCGCCAGCTCACCTGCCCTCCCCAGAGCTGGGCTGCCTTCTGGGCAAACTCGCGGTTGCGCGGCACCTGGGGATGCCAGGGTACCGCCACCACCAAGCCTTCTACCGCTGCTCCCCCGTCTTGCAATGTGGTGAGGCTGAAGAGCACATCGCCGCCCAGAAGAGCAAGGGGCTTACCAGCTACAGCGTTCTCGCGGGCTACGGCCAGCGCTTTTTCGGCTACGGAAGCCGTGGGAGCTAAAAAAGCTACCTGGGCTCCTTGGCCGACGGCCCTTTGCAGGCTGGCCTGGGGGTTGAAGTCCGACGCCGATAAGTCGAACTCCGCCAGCACGATGCCCCCTTCGCTGGTCAGGGTGGAGGCAAAGGCGTCCCGCAGGCTGGTACTGTAAGCGCTGTTGGGGTTGTAGAAGATGGCCACCCTTTGCAGCCGCAACGTGCTGAGAGCATAACGGGCCAGTTGCGTGCCGGCCACTTGATCCGAGGGCACGGTGCGAAAAATGGCATCCCCCAGCATGCTGATGCGGGTGCTGGTGGAGGTGGAGGAGATCATGGCCAAGCCGGCAGGCTGATAAACCTCGGCTGCAGCCAGGGTGGCGTCGCTGGTGTTATGGCCAATCACCCCCAAGATCTCGGGCTGGCTCACCAGAGCCTTGGCCACCGCCGTTGCTCGCTCAGGGTTGTCGCCATCGTCGGCAATCACTACCCGCAGCAGCCGTCCTCCGATTCCCCCCTGTTGGAAAAGCTCCTCCTGAGCTTGCGCCACCCCGCGCAGGGTCTCTTTGGCGCGGTTGGGGTTGCTGGAGATGGGCACCACCACCGCCAGGCTCAAGGGACTGCCCTGCTGCTGGGCACGGGCATTGTTCAAGAAAATGCGAGCTTCCGGGTCGTTGCGGTTGCTTTGCAGCCCCATCTCCAACACCGGGATGGCTGCGCTGAGGTTACCTTGGCGCAACAGCTCTGCAGCGGCAACGGCAGCGGGACTGCTATCGGCAAACAAGGTGCGCTCGGCGCTGGTCAGGAGCAGATCTTGTGCTCCACCCCCCAACCCTGGCAGCGATACTGGCGGTAGAGAAATGCTTTCCGGCCAGCGAACATAGCCCGCCTGCCAAGCGCGATGACCGCCCCAGAGTAGCAATAGCCCCAAGGCAATGTAGACAATGGGTGGTGGAGACTTGGCAACCATATATCACACTATAGAGAGAGAAAACGCTAGCTTTTGGCCAGCAAAGACACTGCTTGTATCCTCAGGAATCCTCAAAAGTCATCTTTCCAAGGATCTCTAAGGATCTCCGACTATGCATCAGCATGAGTGCGGGAGTATGTCACGGATCGGGACGGTAGGAAGGGCTGTTGCGGTATTGGCGCTCTAGCTGCTCCACAATGGAAATGGGAACGGATGAGGTCTCGGAGGGCTCTTCTGGCGAGGTGCCGATCTGCGTCTCGGTCTCCGCGTTGAACTGCCGAGATGTTGCCCAAACCACCGCTGCAATCAGCAAAAGGACGATAGCGGCAGCGTCAAGAAATGCCACGATGGCCATCGGGTCAATGGTTTAGCTTTCCCCTTCCATGATAAAGGCTGTCGAGAATTACCCACTTCAGGATCCCTTAGAGCAAGCCCTATGGGACTGGCACCGAGGAGAGGCCAAGGGATCCCTGCTCTTGCATGCCTACGGCCTGGAGGGGATCCCGTTGGCGGAAGAGCCCCAGGTGGTCTCCCCAGAGGTGTTCTTCACCCAGGAGCTGCCGGAGGTGGAGGCCATGGCTTTGGATCTATGCCGCGGTCGGGTGCTGGACATCGGCGCCGGCACGGGCCGCCACAGCCTGCTGCTGCAGGAGGAAGGATTGGCCGTGGCTGCCTTGGATCGCTCCCCGGTGGCGTTGCAGATCATGGCAGAGCGGGGGGTGCGCTGCCGCATTGCCGCCGATCTTTTCCACTGGGCGGGGCCAGGAGAGCCCTTCGATACCCTACTCCTGCTGATGAACGGCGTCGGCTTGGCGGGATCCCTGTCGGGCTTGGAGCGTTTTTTGCGCCTGGCTCGCCACTGGGTTCAGCCCACTGGCCAGTTGCTCCTGGATTCCACCGATTTGAGCGATGCCAGCGACCTCGCAGATCTGCGGAATCTGCCGGCAGAAGAGGGAGGGCGTTTAGAAAACTTGGAAGATCCCTCTGGCAAGCTGGCCGCTCCTGCCCACCTCGAAGCAGGTGGCTCAGAAGATTGGCAGGAAGGGAGCGAGGCAAAAGCCAAGGTAGTGAACTTTGTAGCCGAGTACAACGGCCAGCGGGGGGATCCCTTTCCCTGGCTATTTGTAGATCCGGAAACCCTGCTGCAGTGTGCCCACGCCAACGGCTGGCAGGGGCAGATTGTCTATCAAGAGCCGGAGGGGGCTTTTCTGGCACGCCTCACCCCCTTCTGAAGGACTCGCTAGTGGGAAAGGATCTGGGATAAAAACAGGCGGGAGCGCTCTTCTTTCGGATTGCTGAAAAACTCTTGGGGGGTGTTTTCCTCCACGATCTTGCCGCGGTCGAAGAAGATAATCCGATCCGCCACCTCGCGGGCAAAGCCCATCTCGTGGGTTACACACACCATGGTCATCCCCGAGCGGGCCAACTCCCGCATCACGTCCAGCACCTCCTTGATCATCTCTGGATCCAAGGCCGAGGTGGGCTCATCGAAGAGCATCACCGCCGGATTCATGGCCAAGGCGCGGGCAATCGCCACCCGCTGCTGCTGCCCCCCCGAAAGTTGCCCCGGGTATTTTTCTGCTTGCTCGGCGATCCCCACGCGGCTTAGCAGTTCCATAGCCCGCTCTATCGCCTCACTTTTTTTCATCTTTTTCACGTGGATTGGGCCAAGGGTTACATTTTGCAAAACCGTGAGATGGGGAAACAGGTTGAACTGTTGAAAAACCATGCCCACCTCGCGGCGAATGGCATCGATGTTGCGCAGGTCGCTGGTTAGCTCAATGCCATCTACCACAATGCGCCCTCTCTGGTGTTCTTCTAAGCGGTTCAACGTGCGAATAAACGTTGACTTGCCCGAACCTGAAGGCCCACAGACCACCACCACCTCTCCGCGGCGGATGCGGGTGGTAATGCCCTTGAGGACGTGGAAATCGCCGTACCATTTGTGAACATCTTCGCATTGGATAATGTCAGCGCTGGCTGCACTTTGCGGAGAGAGTGAAGACCTTATGTGCGGGGATCCTTGCATGGGTGGGTGACTCCCTAAGTTTCACCAAAGCAGGCATGGGTACCATGGCAGAACTGGCCGAGCCACAACCGTAGCCTCTGCAACATTTCCATACGCCCTGACATGTAAGGCTTTGAGAAAATCGTAGGCGCCTATGGCAAACCATTCTATGGGGTGTGGGGTGTGGCAGGAGTGTAACCCAATGGCACGGTATCTCGGTTGAAGTGCCGTGTATGAACGACTGTTGACGACGAAGATCTTGAGGACTGACATGGGGTAATTTTATGAACTGGATAAAGCATTTGAACGGATTGGCTCCCTTGGCCGGGGCACTGGCGTTGTCTATGGGCCTGCAGTCCCTTCCCGCTTGGGCGCAGCTGGGGCCGCTCACCGACCGCATCAAGGCTCGGGGCGAGTTGATCTGTGGGGTAAACAACCAACTGCCCGGATTCGGCAACCTGGATGACCAAGGCAAGTATGTGGGTTTTGATATCGACATCTGCCGGGCAGTAGCTGCCGCTCTCTTTGGAGATCCGGACAAGGTTCGATACGTCTACCTGACGGCGGCCAATCGCCAGTCTGCGATTCAGTCGGGCGAGGTCGATATGATTAGCCGCAACACCACCTGGACCCTCACTCGGGATCGCGAGTGGGCGGTGACCTTCGGCCCCACCACCTACTACGACGGCCAAGGATTTATGGTGCGGAAGTCGCTGGGGGTGGAAAAGCTGGAAGACCTGAACGGGGCCACCATCTGTGTGATTGCCGGCACCACCACCGAGCTGAACTTGGCGGATACCTTCCGCGCCCGTGGCATTGCCTTTACGCCAGTAACTTTCGACGGCGATGATTCCTCTTTCAACGCCTACGAAGAGGGCCGTTGCGATGCCATCACCAGCGACCAAAGCGCCCTCATCTCCCGCCGGGCCAGCTTGGCTTCTCCCGACGACCACGTGATCTTGCCGGAGGTGATCTCCAAAGAGCCCTTGGGGCCGCTGGTTCCCCACGGAGATGAGAGTTTCTCCGACATTATGAACTGGACGGTCTACGCCCTCTTCTATGCAGAAGAAAAGGGGATCACCAGCGCCAATGTGGACGAGTTCCTCAAGTCCGAGGATCCCGACATTCGCCGCTTCTTGGGCCAGGAAGGCAACCTGGGAGAGCTGCTGGGCCTGAAGCCGGATTGGGTGGTCAATGTCATCAAGGCGGTGGGCAACTACGGCGAGATCTTCAACCGCCACCTGACCCCCTTGGGCGTGCCGCGGGGCTTGAACCAGCCCTACACCAAAGGTGGGATCCAGTACGCGCCGCCTTTCCGCTGATCGGCTGATTCGGAATCCGGGCCTAGGGATCCCGGTTGGTCAGTACCGGCCAGGGATCCCCTATTCTCTGCTGTGCTCTGAATTTTTGCTTGCCCCGCATGACTTCTCTGTCCGACCAGTCCCACCTTCGCCCCCCCTGGTGGCGGAATGAGCGCATCCTAAAAGTTCTGCTGCAGGTGGCCTTTGTCGTGGCCGTGCTGCTGGTGTTCGGGATCCTCGCCCAAAATCTCCTCGCCAGCATGCGTCGCCTGGGCATCAGCTTGGGATTCCGCTTTTTGGGCAACTCTGCCAACTTTGGGATCACCGAGGGGCTGATCCCCTACGACCCTTCCGAGAGCTACCTGAAGGCTCTGGCGGTGGGAGCGGTGAACACCCTCTGGCTGTCGGCAGTCAGCATTGTGTTGGCGACGGCGATGGGCTTTGTCCTGGGGATGGCTCGCCTCTCCAGCAACTGGCTGGCCCGCCAATTGGCTACCGTCATCACCGAGATCTTTCGCAATGTCCCGGTGCTGCTGATCGTGATCTTCTGGTACCAGGGGGTGATCCTCACTCTGCCGGGGGTGCGCAACAGTCTCTCCATCGGCGGGCTTGTCTTTATCAACCAGCGGGGAGTGAAGCTGCCCGGGTTGGATCCCAGCGGCTGGCTGGTTCCCGCGCTGGCCATTGTAATCGCGGCTGGGTGGGGGATCCGCAAGCTGCTCCTGGCCCGTCGCCCCGAGCTGGGATCCCGGCAGCGGAACCTGTGGGTGGCTGCGGGGGTGGCGCTGCTGGCGGTGGCCTGCTGGGTGCTCTTCCCAGAGCCGCCGGTGCGGCTGGATGTCCCGGTACTGGAGCGCTTTAACTTCCGGGGCGGGATCCAACTTTCGGCGGAGTTTACCGCCATGATGCTGGGCTTGGTGACCTACACCGGCTGCTACATTGCCGAAGTGGTGCGGGGATCCTTTTTGGCGGTGCCGCGGGGGCAGTGGGAGGCGGCCCGGGCCGTCGGCCTGTCGGAGCTGCAAACCTTTCGCTTGGTGATTGTGCCCCAGGCCCTGCGGATCATGATCCCCTCGTTGAACACTCAGTATCTCACCCTGATCAAAAACTCCAGCTTGGCCATTGCCGTTGGCTTTTCCGATCTGTTCAACATCAGCAGCACCATCATCAATCAGTCGGGACGCTCGGTGGAGATGTTCGCCATCCTCATGGCCACCTATCTGACCTTCAACCTGGTGGTTTCCTACGGCATGAACTGGCTCAATGCCCGCGTCAAATTGGTGGAGCGCTAACCCATGCCCAGCAGTCTCTCCTCTCCGCTTATAGAAGAAGAAAAGGTACTCCCCCCCACGGAGAAACAAAGTCCGCTGGCTTGGGTGCGTCGCAACCTGTTTGACTCCTGGTTGAGCACCTTGCTCACCTTGGTCTCCGCCTTGGTATTGGCTTGGGCAATTTCCCTGTTCTGGAACTGGGCGTTCACCCAAGCCCGCTGGGAAGTGATCCCGGCCAACCTCAAAATCTTTGCCAGCGGCACCTACCCCAGCAGCCAACTGTGGCGGGTGTGGGCGGTGCTGGGGATTGTACTGGCCACCCTAGGGGTAGCGGGGGGGACTTGGGGCGGTGTGCTGCTGCACTACCTCATTCTCTTGGGAGCTGCTATGGGCTTAGCCGCGTTCCTGCCTTTGGGAACCCAGTCGCAGGGGTGGCTGGCGGTTTGCTCTGGAGCGACTTTTGCCGCTATTGCCCTCAGTCGCGGACGGGAATCCTGGCGGCTGGCTTCCATCTGGGTTTGGGCCCTGATCTTGCCCCTCTGTCTGGAGCTGCTGCTGGGCAACCTGGGCCCCAATTGGCCGGCAGTGCGAACCGAGCAACTGTCTGGACTGCTGCTTACCTTGATCTTGGCGGCAGCCGCCATGATCATCGGCTTTCCCATCGGGGTGTTGCTGGCATTGGGCCGAGCCAATCGGGCGTTGCCGGTGATCCGGATCTTCTGCACGCTGGTGATCGAGCTGGTGCGGGGGGTGCCCCTGACCACCATTCTGTTTGCCGCCTGGCTGTTGGTGCCCTTCTTTCTGGGGGGGATCAGCGTCAACCTGATCATCAGGGCGGAGGTGGCCTTCATCTTGTTTACAGCCGTGTACGTGGCCGAGGACGTGCGGGGCGGCCTGCAGTCAATCCCGCTGGGCCAGCTAGAAGCGGCACGGGCACTCGGCTTGAACCCCTTTCAAGTGACGGCTCTGGTGATTTTGCCCCAGGCACTGCGGGCAGCCGTTCCGGCGCTGGTGAACGAGTTCCTCACCCTCTTCAAAGACACGTCGCTGGTGTTCATTGTCGGCCTCATCGACCTGCTGCAGGCGGGGCGCGTGGTGTTCACCAACCCCAACTGGCTAGGCACCCAGCGGGAAGTGCTGTTTTTTATCGGCCTAATCTACTTCATCTGCTGTTTTGCCATGGCCTATGCCGCCCAGCAGGTGGAAAAGGCGCTGGGCTTGGGCAAGCGCTAAAAACTGCAACCGCTCCCCTTCCCAGTTTCATCTGCTCAGGCCCCGGGATCCCCTTAACGGGCTTGGGCCACCGCCCAATGGCGAGGAGTGTTGGGCAAGTGCTTTTCCCTGGAGAGGGGGCAGCGCTAAGATAGCGGGGAACGTTTCGTTACACCTTGGCCCATGACCCTTGCCTCTGAGACCGAGTCCCCGGAGCAAGCCGCGGCGGCCCCTGAGCCTGGTCGGGTGCGGGATCCGGAGTTTCCCTACGAGGTCGAAATGACCTTGATGGAGCACTTGGAAGAGCTGCGCAGCCGCCTGTTGGCCAGCGTGATCGCGGTGGCGATCTGCATCATCGCCTGCTTTGCCGTGGTGAATCGCATTGTCGCCCTGCTGGAGGTGCCCGCTCGGGGGGTTACCTTTTTGCAACTGGCGCCGGGGGAGTATTTTTTCGTTTCTGTGAAGGTGGCGGCCTACTCGGGGTTATTGCTGGCCACGCCCTTTTTGCTCTACCAAATTGCCCGCTTCGTCTTGCCGGGTCTGAGCGTGAAGGAGCGCAAGCTGCTGGGGCCGGTGGTGCTGGGATCCAGCCTTCTCTTTGTGGCCGGCTTGGTCTTTGCCTACTATCTCCTCATTCCGGCGGCGCTCAACTTTTTCATTCGCTACGGCGAAGGGGTGGTGGATCAGGCTTGGTCCATCGACCGCTACTTTGAGTTTGTGCTGCTGCTGCTGTTCAGCACCGGCCTGGCCTTTCAGGTGCCGATTTTGCAGGCGCTGCTGGGGGCGCTGGGTCTGGTGACTGCCGAGCAGATGTTCAAGGGCTGGCGCTACGTGGTTCTGGGCGCGGTGGTGGCGGGGGCCATTCTCACCCCCTCGACGGATCCCCTTACCCAGAGCCTTTTGGCCGGGGCTGTGACGTTTCTATATTTGTTTGGCATTCTGCTGGTGAAGCTCCTTGGCAAATGAGCCGAAGCTGCATGCGCTGATCTTGGCGGCTGGGTTTTCCACGCGGATGGGAGAGCCGAAAGCCTTTCTGCCCTGGAAAGACGGGCAAACCCTGCTCTCTTACCAGATTTTTCAGTGGCGACAGGCGGGGTTTCAACCCTGGGTGGTGCTGGGATCCCAGCATTTGGCGGCAGCCCAACCCCACTTGGCAGGGGCAGAGGTGCTGGTCAATTCGGCTCCTGAGCTGGGCAAGACCCACTCCATTCGGGTAGGGGTGGAAGGGATCCCTGCCGATTTTCAGGTGCTGGCCATTTCGGCGGTGGATCAGCCCCGTCCGGCGTGGATCTACCACAGCTTGCTGGAGTACCATCTGCGCCATCGCGCTTGGGTTACTGTGCCGGTGCATCGAGGACGACGGGGGCACCCTACCCTGATCGACAGGCGCTTGCGGGAAAAGCTGTTGGATCTCCGAGAAGAAACCCTGGGCCTGCGCCGGTTGTTGCAGGATCTGGGCAGGCGGGTACAGGAGGTGGAGCTCTACACTCCTGAGATCTTCCTGGACTGCAATACCCCTGCCGATA
Source organism: Synechococcus sp. JA-2-3B'a(2-13) (assembly GCF_000013225.1). Taxonomy (NCBI): domain Bacteria; kingdom Bacillati; phylum Cyanobacteriota; class Cyanophyceae; order Synechococcales; family Synechococcaceae; genus Synechococcus; species Synechococcus sp. JA-2-3B'a(2-13). The sequence goes on along the minus strand of NC_007776.1, from coordinate 966,821 downwards.
TGGAGGCCGCTGCTGCCGGTTGCGACAGCGTTGCCCAGGAGTGAGGGGATCCCCTTCAGCACTTGTCCTGCGACCGGTCGCCTCAGCGGTACCGAGCACTTCGGCGTTGCCCAGCAAGATGTTCTTCCCATTGCTCGTATGAGAAAGGGCCTTTATCCTGCCAGCACCTACGATCCTGCCTGCCCGGTCGGCAGCTACTGGGACAGCACGATAGCAGATCCCGGCTGGCGGCATCCGGCACCTTTGCAGGAGCAGGTGAGCGCTGAGGTGGTCATTGTGGGGGGAGGATTGACGGGGCTATCGACGGCTCTGCACCTGGCCCGCGACCACGGCATCCATGCTTGTCTGCTGGAGGCGGGATCCCTGGGTTGGGGGGCCTCGGGACGCAACGGTGGCTTTTGCGGGGTGGGGGCGAGCCACCTTACCCACACCCAGATGGTGCGGCGGGTGGGCCTGGCAGAGACAGAGCGCTACTACCGGGATCAATGGCAGGCAGTGGAAACCGTTCAGGAGCTGGCGGCCAGCGAGGGCTTCTCCCTAGAGGCTCAGGGACAGGGCTGCTATGCAGTGGCCCATCGTCCACAGGCATGGTCGGAGTTAGAGGCCGAGTACCAGATCTGTACTCAGGTGGCGGGCTACCCGGCCCAGCTCCTCAACCCCAAAGAGCTGCGGGAACGCGGCTTCAACAGCCAAGAGAACCACGGCGCTTTGCACATCGGGGTGGGGTTTGGCCTCAACCCCCTCAAGCTCACCCAAGGACTGGCCCAAGTGGCCCACCGGTGGGGGGCAAAACTGTACAGCGGCAGTCCGGTCACGGCCTGGGAAAAGGTGGGATCCCAACACATCTGTCACACGCCGGGAGGAACGGTGCGCGCTCGGCACTTGGTCATTGCCACCAATGGCTACACCCCAGAGGCCCTGTATCCCCAACTGGCGGGATCCCTGTTGCCGGCACTGTCCAACATCCTGGTCACCCGACCTCTAACGCCTCAGGAGCAGAAAGCGCAGGGGTGGTGGGATCCGACGCCGCTCTACGACATGCGGCGGCTGCTGTTCTATTACCGTCTGCTGCCGGATGGGCGCCTGCTGTTTGGGGGACGGGGTGGCACCCGCGATACCCCGACGGAGCGACAGCAGTTGCGCACTTGGATGACCCGACAGCTCTATCGTCTTTTCCCTGCTTGGGAAGGGGTGGAGATCGAGTACGCCTGGAATGGACTGGTCTGCCTTTCTCGGCAGTTTCACCCCCATATTGGCCCTTCGCCGGCGGATCCCAGCCTGTGGTACGGCTTGGCCTATCACGGCAGCGGTGTGGCCACAGCAGTGTGGGCGGGCAAAATGCTGGCCCAGGAGATTGCCGGGATCCCTTCTCAGATGAGCGCTCTGTTTCGCCAGCCGCCCCGCGCTTTCCCTTTGCCCTGGCTACGGCTTCACTATCTGCGGCTGGGGTATCTCTGGTGGCAGTTGACGGATGGATAGCCTCTCCAAGTGTGCGGGGGATCCCTCTGTTCGGCGGAGAAGTCCTGCCCTAGTCTGGTCGTAGTTGGGTGGAAACCATCGCTTGTTGTTGCTCCCGAGGTATCCAGTGCTGCTCACGTCTTGCCATCGGCCCAGTCCAGATCCGTCTCCTCTCCAAACCCAATCGGCAACCTGTCGCCGCCAACGGCTCTCGCAAGCGGGGCAGCGGCTGGGGTTTGCATTGCTGCTCAGCCTACCCACCATGTTTTGGCCTTGGCCCGGATTTGCCCAAATTGCCGGATCCCTTCTCAGCCCTTTGGTGGCGGCTTGGATCCGTTCGGAGGTGCAGAGGGTCGATAACCTGCAAGTGCAAATTGTCGGCTCTGACGCCCAGATTTTGAATGGGCAGATCCCTCAGGCCCAGGTGTCGGGAGACAACCTCAGCTATCAAGGCTTTCAGGTCAGCCATCTGCGGCTGCGGGGCCAGGATATTCGCCTCAATGTGGGCGAAGCCATCCAGGGACGGAGCCCGCTGCGGCTATTGGCCCCTGTGCCGGTGCAGGTGAGTTTACGCCTCACCGAGGAAGACCTGAACCGCACCCTTCAGGCTCCCCTCATCCAAGCCCAACTGGCCCAGGCCCAGGTGCAGTTGCCCGTTGGGGGCCAAGTGGTGCCCTTTCTCATCCGCCAGCCTCAGGTCACGCTGGAACAGGGTCGGCTGCGCATCCAGGCCAACCTGACCACTCCCGAAGGGGTGGAAGCGCCGGTGACGGTGCTGACCGGCCTAGAAGCCCAAGGTCCCAACCGGTTGCGGCTGGTCAATCCCCTCTGGGTGAGCGAAGGCCAAGAGATCCCCATCCCCGGCCTGGCCGATTTCCCCATTCAGTTGGATCCGGGCGTGCGCATCGACCGCCTGGAGGTGCAGCCCGGCCAAATCCTCTACGAAGGGATCCTGACCATTTACCCAGAAGTCGCAACCGTGCCGCAGGGATAGTTCGCCTGGGCAGGACGGAGACCTTTCCCGTTCAGCAACGGGTGTGATCGGGATCAATCTCAAAGGGTGTGCCTCTGGGCGAGGATCCCTCTAGCAACCGGAGGGAAAGGGATCTTGCTGGCCGTTTGCGTTGGTGCCCCGTCGGGAACCGCACCGTCCACAAGACGAGAGCGGCATCGACTCCCTTCGGTAGCCGGGCAGGAGTGGTGTATTGAGGTGAGATCATGATCCAGCCATCCAACTGCAAACTCGACCCCTGGGTCGCGGTAGCGGTGCGGAGCACTTGCGGCTGGGCGCTGCTGCTGATTTTGTCGGTTGGTTTTTTGGGGGGATGTGCTGACGACCCGGTTTCTACAGTCCCTCTGGATGGCGCTGCTGTCGGCACGCGGACGGCCACTCCCGAAGGCCGATCCTTTTCCGATATTCAGCCTGGTCGGGAGCCCCGTCTGAAACACCTTTGGGCCAGTTTTGTCATCACTGCTGAGCAACTGCAATCCGCCCGCGAGGCTCCCGTTTCGCTCCATCCGCAGGCCATTTTTCCCTGCACCGACTGCGAAAGCCTACCGGGATCCCCGCCCCCCACTGCTTCCCCCGCTCCAGGCACCTACCGATCTGACCAGATCACCTTCTCCTTCCGGGTTGAGCCCAATGAGACGTCCACCCGCCTCAGGGGTAGCTTTCACCTGGATACCACCACGCCTCTGATCCACCCCGGCGCAGGGGTGCGCTTGGTAATCCAACGGGCTTTCTGGGGGGAAGACCCGCTGGAACCGCTGCCACCTCCCCAGGACTTTCACCCTCAGCAGATCATCCGAGGCCAGTTCCAGGAGCGCAGTTGGATCCTCCCTTTCTCCCTGCCGCATCCCCCTGCCGGTGAGGTCTTGCCGCCGCTGCGGCTGGAGGTTGTTCTCACCTCGCCGATCCCACCCGATTCCGCCCCCTTTCTGCGGGGTAGGCCGCTGCCGCCACCTCCGGGTCGGCTGTATCACGGGGTCGCTTGGCCGGGCATTCCCACTTGGGATCAACTCCTCGCCTATCGCCAGGCCATTGGTCAGCCCCCCGCCTGGGCAGCCGTGGATCACCTCTGGGATCCCCGCCAGGACTTTCCGCAGCAGTTGGCCAGTCGCCTGCGGGAAAGCGGCTCAGTCCCCTACCTGCGCCTGCGGCTAGATCCGGCCCAACTTTCTGCCTTGGCCAATGGGGATCACGATGAGACCTTGCGCTCTTGGGCCCGCGGGATCCAGCGCTTTGCCACCCCCATCATCCTGGCCGTCGTTGTTGGCGACGGGGATCCCGAACGCGCTCGCGGTAGCGGTGGGGAGCCCTTTGGTGGGACGGAGTCCTCGCTGCAACAACGGGCTTACCAACACCTGATGCAAACCCTGCGCTCTGTTCGCGTTAGCGGGACGGAGTCCCCGGCCAATTTGCTCTGGGTGGTGGAGCTGGACGGAGAAGATGCCAAGGCCGTGTCCACCTGGGCTCGGTTCCCTGAGATGGACTGGCTGAGCCTACAGGTAACGGGGGATCCCGCCGCTTTTGAACCGCTGTACCGCCGCCTTGAGGCCCTCAACCCGAAAGTGCCTGTGGTGATCCGCGGGCCGGCTCCGGGCTCAGCAACCTCTCAACCGCTGCTGGAAGGTCTGGAGGCGCAGCGCTGGCCTCAGGTGATCGGCTGGAGCTGGACTTTAAGCCCGGACGGGATCCCTCCTGCAGCCGCACAAGATTGGCGGCAGCATCTGCAACAGGGGGATCCCCAGATATGGCTGGGGGAAATGCGGGTGCAGCCCCCGCCCAGCCCCCTTCCCTCGCCCAAGCCTTGAGAAAGGACGACCTGTCTGGAAAAACCTCCCGGAAAAGTCGATAATAAGCCAGCCGTTTTACCTTTCCTTCAGGAATTGTGGCCCTGATCCCCTCATCACCTCCCCTGTCCCGCTTCGCCCAGGCCATCCAGCGGGGGGAATTTCTGCTCACCGCCGAGATCACCCCCCCCAAGGGATCCGACACCAGCACCCTGCTGTCTCTGGCCCAGCAGCTCAAGGGGCGGGTGCATGCCATCAACATTACGGACTCCAACCGAGCCATGGCCCGCATGAGCCCGTTGGCGGCCTCGGTGCTGTTGCATCAGGCAGGCGTTGAACCGATCCTGCAGTTGGCCTGTCGAGATCGCAACCGCCTGGCCCTCCAGGGGGATCTGTTGGGGGCCTCAGCTCTCGGCCTGCGCAATGTGTTGGCCCTCACCGGGGATCCCATCCACATCGGCGATTGCCCCGATGCCCGCCCCGTATTCGATCTGGAGTCGGTGCGCTTGCTGCAGCTTATCCAGCGGCTGAACAACGGCCTCGATTGCAATGGCAAACCTCTCCCGGATGGGGGCACGCATCTGTTGGCAGGGGCAGCGGTAGAACCCCAATCGGGCAGCTTTTCCGGCCTGGAGCGGCGCTTCCACCGCAAGCTGGAAAACGGGGCCCAATTTTTCCAAAGCCAGATGGTCACCGACTTCGAGCAGCTGGAGCGCTTCATGGATAAGTTGGGCCGTCCCGCCGGCAAGCCCATCCTGGCTGGCATCTTTTTGCTCAAGTCGGCCAAAAATGCCGAGTTTATCAACCGCAACCTGCCAGGAGTGAAGATCCCAGACGAGATTATCCAGCGGCTGGCCAACGCCGCCCACCCCCTCGAAGAAGGGATCCGCATTGCCGCCGAACAGGTGCGGCAGGCCCGCCAGATCTGCCATGGGGTGCATCTGATGGCCGTCAAAGCCGAGCACCTCATCCCCCGCATTCTGGATGAGGCCGGGATCCCTCCCCTGACCGGCTAGCTCAACACTTGCTCCAGCCCGTAGACCAAACCTTTGAGCTGCAGCACCTTGCGGATCCCCAGGATCACTCCCGGCATAAAAGCTATCCGATCCGTGGTGTCGTGTCTCAAGGTGAGGGTTTGCCCCATCCCACCAAAAATGACCTCCTGATGGGCGATCAACCCCGGCAGACGAACGCTGTGAATGGGAATGTTGGGGCCAGAGAGCCCTCCCCGCGCACCGGGGATCAGCTCTTTTTCTTCCACTGAGGACTCCGTCCCGCTGTCGCGAACGGGCGGGTTAAAGGTTTTGCCCAATTGTCCCAGCCGTTGGGCCGTCTGTAGAGCCGTGCCGCTGGGGGCATCCGCTTTGCGGTTGTGGTGCAGCTCGATGATCTCGACATGGTCAAAATACTGGGCCGCCTGCAGCGCCATCTGCTGCAGCAAAATCATGCCGATGGCAAAATTGGGCGCGATTAAACAGCCCACACCCGACTTGTCCGCCAGATCCCGCAGCCGCTCCACCTGCTCCGGCGTCAGGCCCGTCGTCCCCACCACCGGACGCACGCCAAAGGCAATGGCCGAGCGAACATGTTCAAATGCCGACCAAGGATGGGTAAAATCCACCATCACGCCGCGGTTGCTCCGCTGCGACAACCTCAGCAACTGCCCCGACAAGTCATCGGTAATCTCCACCCCCAGGGATCCCAGGCCCAGCACCTCGCCAATGTCCAAGCCCAATTGCGAGCGGGCCACCGCCCCCACCAACCTCATGTCGGGCGTCTCGGCAACGGCTCGCACCACCTCTCGCCCCATTTTGCCCAGGGCCCCCACCACCAAAACCGGGATGGGGGATTGGGCCGCTCCTGGAGTTGCCAACCCCTGAGAGGGGTCTGCACCACTATCGCGATCGACCGGATCAACCGATGTTGTCACCCGCTGCTACCCTCATCCAAGCTCTACGAAATGACTGCGAAAGCGGGGGATCCCTGCAGATCCATCACAGCTTCACCTCGATATCTACCCCTGCCGGCAGATCCAGCTTCATGAGAGCATCGATGGTTTTGGAAGAGGGGGAATAGATGTCGATAATGCGCCGGTGGGTGCGGGTTTCAAAATGTTCCCGCGAGTCCTTGTCGATGTGGGGGGAGCGCAGCACACAGTAGATGCGGCGCCGAGTAGGCAAAGGAATCGGGCCAACCGGCACGGCGTCGGTACGACGAGCCGTATCCACGATTTTGTCGCAGGAAGTATCCAGCAGCCGATGATCGTAAGCCTTCAGGCGGATGCGAATTTTCTGTTGAGTCAAGGTAGGCATGGCCGGAGAGCAATCCAGAAAAAGGGGGACTCAAAAAAGCTGGCAGGGAAAGTGCTCCGCGCCACTATCGCAACTGAGTTGGTCTGGGGCCGTCGGCACTCAATCCCTGCCAGGAAAAAGCCGCTTACTTCAGGATCTTGGAGACAACACCCGCTCCGACAGTACGGCCACCCTCGCGGATAGCAAAGCGCATCCCCTGCTCAATGGCGATGGGCTGGATCAGCTCCACCGTCATCTTAACGCGGTCACCAGGCATCACCATCTCTGGCTGGGATCCGTCATCAGCCGTGAAGGAAGAGATGGTGCCGGTTACATCGGTGGTGCGCACATAGAACTGAGGACGATAGCCGGCAAAGAAGGGCGTGTGGCGACCTCCCTCCTCTTTCTTGAGGACATACACCTCAGACTCGAAGTTGGTGTGGGGAGTAATGGTCTTGGGCTTGGCCAGCACCATGCCGCGCTCCACTTCGTTCTTCTGAATGCCGCGCAACAGCACACCAACGTTGTCGCCGGCGATCCCCTCATCGAGGGTTTTTTGGAACATTTCCAGGCCAGTAACAGTGGTGGAGCGAGTTTCCCGCAGGCCCACCAATTCCACCGTTTCGCCCACTTTGATGCGGCCCCGCTCGATCCGGCCCGTGGCCACCGTGCCCCGACCAGTAATCGAGAAGACATCCTCCACAGCCATCAGGAAGGGCTTGTCCACATCCCGCTCCGGCGTGGGAATGTAGGAGTCCACCGCATCCATCAGCTCATAAATTTTGTCCACCCAAGGATCTTCGCCCCGCTGGGTTTTGGGGTTGGCGGTCATTCTTTCTAGGGCTTTCAGCGCCGATCCTCTGATGATGGGAACGTCGTCGCCGGGGAAGTCGTATTTGGAGAGAAGCTCCCGCACTTCCAGCTCCACCAACTCCAGCAGCTCTGGATCGTCCACCATGTCTGCCTTGTTCAGAAAGACCACCAAGCTGGGCACCCCTACCTGACGGGCCAACAGGATGTGCTCCCGTGTTTGGGGCATGGGACCATCAGCTGCAGACACCACCAAGATGGCCCCATCCATCTGAGCCGCGCCTGTGATCATGTTCTTCACGTAGTCGGCGTGGCCGGGACAATCCACGTGGGCGTAGTGACGGTTGGCAGTCTGATACTCGACGTGGGCGGTGTTGATGGTAATGCCGCGAGCTTTTTCCTCTGGCGCTGCGTCGATCTCATCGTACCTTTTGGCTGTGGCCTGACCCAAAGCAGCCAAGGTGGTGGTGATGGCAGCCGTCAGGGTGGTCTTGCCGTGGTCAACATGGCCGATGGTGCCAACGTTGACATGGGGTTTGGTGCGTTCAAACTTAGCGCGTGCCATGGATCATCACTTCCTTTTTGGTTTCAGTCAGCTACTCATTTCCTTTGTTTTTGGCAATGATGGCTTCGGCGATACTGCGAGGAACTTCCTCGTAGTGGCTGAACTCCATCGTGAAGGTGCCTCGACCCTGGGTCTTGGAGCGAATGTCGGTGGCATAGCCAAACATCTCCGCCAAGGGAACTTTGGCATTGACTTTGGTAATGCCGCCTTCTGTATTCATCCCCTCCATCTGGCCGCGGCGGGCGTTGATGTCCCCGATGACATCCCCCACAAAGGCTTCAGGGACTTCCACCTCGACCTTCATCATCGGCTCCAGCAGGGTAGGGCTTGCCCTGCGAGCGGCCTCCTTCAGAGCCATCGAACCGGCGATCTTGAAGGCCATTTCGCTGGAGTCCACCTCGTGGTAGGAGCCATCCACCAGGGTGGCGCGGATGTCGATCAAGGGATAGCCCGCCAGCACACCGGATTCGCAGGCTTCTCGGATCCCTTGCTCAGCCGGCCCAATGTATTCCTTGGGCACGACGCCACCCACAATTTTGGAAACAAACTCAAACCCTGTACCCGGCTCCGCCGGCTCTAGGTCGATCACCACATGGCCGTACTGGCCACGGCCACCGCTCTGGCGAACAAACTTGCCTTCCACGCGGCTGACCGGCTTGCGAATGGTTTCGCGGTAGGCCACCTGTGGGTTGCCAACATTGGCTTCTACGTTGAACTCCCGCAGCATCCGATCCACCAAGATCTCCAGGTGCAGCTCGCCCATCCCAGAGATGATGGTTTGATTGGTCTCGGGATCCACAGACACGCGGAAGGTGGGATCCTCCTTGGCCAGGGCCTGCAGGGCCTTGGAGAGCTTATCGATATCGGCTTTGGTTTTGGGTTCTACCGCTACTGAGATCACCGGCTCTGGGATAAACAGAGACTCCAGGATCACCGGCGCATTTTCGTCGCAGAGGGTGTCTCCGGTGGTGGTGTCCTTGAGGCCCACCACAGCTCCCAGATCTCCTGCCCGCAGCTCATCCACGTCCAAGCGTTCATCGGCCTTCAGCACCACCAACCGCGAAATTCGCTCCTTCTTGTTCTTGGTGGAGTTGAGCACATAAGTACCTTTGGTCAACACCCCCGAGTAGACGCGAATAAAGGTGAGATCCCCGTACTTATCACTCATCAACTTGAAGGCCAGGGCGGAGAAGGGCTCATCGTCGCTGGCACGGCGGGACACTTCTGAGCCATCTGGCAGCACCCCCTTGATGGCCGGAATATCCACAGGCGAGGGCAGGTAATCCACCACCGCATCCAGCAGCATCTGGACTCCCTTGTTCTTGAAGGCAGAGCCACACAGCATGGGCACAATTTGGCCGCTGATCGTGCCTTTGCGCAGACCCGCCATCAAGTCGGCTTCGCTCAGATCTTCTTCGGCGAAGTACTTTTCCATCAGAGCTTCGTCCGTCTCGGCCACTGCTTCCACCAGCTTGGCCCGATACTCTGCCACGAGATCTTTCATCTCCTCAGGGATGGGGGCTGGACGAATGTCTTTGCCGATCTCATCCATATAAATGCGGGCTTGCATCCGCACCAAGTCAACAATGCCGCAAAACCCGTCTTCGGCACCGATGGGCAGTTGGATGGGCACAGCATTGGCCTTGAGGCGCTCCCGGATCTGGTTGTAAACCTTGAGGAAATTGGCCCCCATGCGATCCATTTTGTTGACGAAGGCAATGCGGGGCACATTGTAACGATTGGCTTGCCGCCAGACGGTCTCAGACTGAGGCTGCACGCCGCCCACCGAGTCAAAGACGGCGATCACCCCATCCAGCACCCGCATGGAGCGCTCAACTTCAATGGTGAAATCGACGTGCCCAGGAGTATCGATGATGTTGATGGTGTACTCCGGTGCGCCGGAGAGGGGCTGGGAAGGATTTGCGGGATCCCGCTTAGTCCAACGGGTGGTGATGGCCGCAGCGGTGATGGTGATGCCCCGCTCCCGCTCCTGGGCCATCCAATCGGTGACCGCAGTTCCGTCGTGAACTTCGCCAATTTTGTGCACCAGACCGGAGTAGAAGAGAATCCGCTCTGTGGTCGTGGTCTTGCCAGCATCGATGTGAGCCGCGATGCCGATGTTTCGGACTCGTTCTAGGGGAACTGTGCGTGCCACGTCAACCTCCCAATCCTCGTCGCCCTGCGACTTGGGCAAACTAAAAAATCCTTTACAATTCTAATCTTTTTTGCCGATTTTTCTCCACCTCGCTGGAACTCGGGCTGGGCAGAACAGGGATCCCAAAAGTCTCCACTGCTCCGCAGGCTAATTCAGTAGCGGTAGTGGGCAAAGGCTTTGTTGGCCTCGGCCATGCGATGCACCTCTTCCCGCCGTCGAATGGCGCTGCCGGTTTCGTTGGCTGCATCGATCAGCTCATTGGCCAACTTGGCGGCCATGGTGCGACCTGGACGAGTGCGCGAAAAGGTCACCAACCAGCGCAGCGCTAGGGAAGTGCCCCGCTCTCCTCTCACCTCCACAGGCACCTGATAAGTGGCTCCGCCCACCCGGCGGGCTTTCACCTCCACCAGTGGGGTGGCGTTGCGAACAGCATTTTCCAGCAAGGGCAGTGGGTCTTGGCCGGTGCGCTCCCGCACAATGTCCAGAGCTTCATAGAGGATCCTGGCAGCCAGGGATGCCTTACCCCTCATCATCAACTTGCGGATCAGCATGGTAACCAGACGGCTCCCATACTTGGGATCCGGGGGCACATCACGACGAGGGGCACGGTTGCGGCGAGACATAGGAGCTGGGTTGCTTGTTCAGATGGGGATGGCAGAAAGAAAGATGACGAGTGGGATATGGAGGGTTGAGGGTGAGGGCAAAGCTATTTTTTCTTGCCAGCGGCGGCTGGAGCTTGGCCCGGCTTGGGCCGTTTCGCCCCGTATTTGGAGCGGCCTTGTTTGCGGTCTTTGACCCCTGCAGCGTCGAGGGTACCCCGGATAATGTGGTAACGCACGCCGGGCAAATCCTTAACCCGCCCACCGCGAATCATGACCACAGAGTGCTCCTGCAGGTTGTGGCCGATGCCGGGAATGTAAGCGGTGACCTCAAAGCCGGAAGTGAGGCGAACGCGAGCCACTTTTCTCAGGGCCGAGTTGGGCTTTTTGGGCGTTGTCGTGTACACTCGGGTGCAAACCCCCCGCCGCTGTGGACAAGCCTTCAGGGCAGGAGACTTGGTCTTGCGAGCGGCAACGCTGCGCTCCTCACGGATCAGTTGCTGAATGGTGGGCATGGGCTGGCAGAGAAGGTCACGACTTAAATTTTAAATTATCCGGTTGAATTATCCGGCGATATTGAATCCTAGCAAGGCGGGATCCCAGCGTCAACTTGGGGATGGACTGCTGGGCTGTTAGCCTGGCCGAGTCTGAATTTCGGCCTCGTTCCCCCCTTGCCTCAGCTTTTTAGGAGACTCTGCACACCAGAAAGGATCCCTAGCAGACGATGGGCTGGTTAGATTGGTGGATTGTGCCTCCATGTCCGCTTTGCCGGCGCCCTGCCAAGGCCGTGTTCTGTCAAGACTGTCAAAGGCGGTTGCAGGCGGAGCGCCTTGCCACTTGGCCAGTCACCACCTCGCCTTGGCCACTTTACGCCTGGGGGATCCACCGGGGGGCGCTGCGCAGGGCCATCTATTGCCTGAAGTACGAAGGACAACGGCGCATTGGCTCGGTTTTGGGAGAATGGCTGGGATCCCGTTGGGTCGAAAGCCAGTCCACCTCTTTAGGCTCCCCTGGGGCCTACACGGTGGTGCCCATCCCTCTGCATGCAGAGCGGCTGCGGCAGCGGGGCTACAACCAAGCCGCCTTGATCAGCCAAGCCTTTTGCCAGCGGACAGGTCTGAGACATTGGCCTGAGGCTCTGGTGCGGGTGCGGGCCACAGCGGCTCAATATGAGCTCAACCCGCTGCAACGACAGCACAACTTGGCCGGGGCCTTTGCCCTGAAACAAGTTCCGGCCACACCGGTGTTGCTGGTGGATGACATCTACACCACCGGCTCTACTGTGCAAGCCGCCCAGCAGGTATTGGCCGCTGCCGGGATCCGTGTAGCCGGGGTAATCGTTGCCGCTCAAACCCCAAAAGCCGCCTCTCCAGACTGGCCCGGCCCTCCAGACCCTATCCCGCCTCCAGCAAATTAAAGGCCGTAACAAACATAAAGTCACAAAACTCGCGCACCAAGTTCGGATCCCGCCAGCCCTTGCGGGTTTCCTCCCGCAGCACTTCCAGGGCCTGTTCGGCGGTCAAGGCCGGTTTGTAGGGGCGAGGAGAGGTCAGAGCGTCGAAAATGTCGATCACCTGAAAGACGCGGGCCAACAGGGGAATCTCTTCGCCTGCCAGCCCATCCGGGTAGCCGCTGCCATCCCAACGCTCGTGGTGGTGGCGGATGATCGGCAGCACATCCTGCATGGTGCGCAAGCCCCGACAAATGTCTTCGCCAATCAAGACGTGGGATTTCATGATCTCCCATTCTTCCGGGGTATGCTTGCCCTGCTTGCACAAAATCGCATCCGGGATCCCGACTTTGCCGATGTCGTGCAGGTAGCCGCCCCAGCGCAGGGCCTTGATCTGTTGACGAGACAGCCCCAAGTAACGGCCAAACTGTTCCCCCATGGCCACCAAGCGTTCGCAATGGTCACCCGTGATGGGATCCCGGCTCTCCACAGCGCGGGCAATGGCAAACAACACCCCGGCAGCGTGATCCAGGTCTTCGTTCAAGCGCTTTTGGTGGATGGATGAGCGTACCCGCGCCAGCAGCTCCACGTGATCGAAGGGCTTGGTCAAAATGTCGTCGGCCCCCACCTGCATCCCCATCAGGCGATTGGAGCGGTCGGTCAGGGCAGTGATCAGCACAACGGGGATCAGGCGGGTCAGCTCATTGGCCTTCAGTTGCCGGCAGACATCGAACCCGCTCATGTTCGGCATCAGCACATCCAACAGCACCAAGTCTGGCCGAAGCCGCTCCACAGCCTCCAAAGCCTCTTCGCCGTTGGTGGCCTCGCTCACGCGGAAGTGGGCCGACCGCAACAGCTCACCGATGTAGAGGCGGCTGCTGGCCTGATCGTCCACCACCAAAACATGATCCGCCTCCGCCAGCTTCGGGTTTAGGCGGGGAAAGGGGGTGTGGATCAGGTGGGAGTTCATGGTGGTAAAACCTAGCCTTGCATCGAGTGCGAGCTTTCCCCCTCAGCCGGATTCGGCGCAACTCTACGAGGGATCCCAGCCCAGACCCCTGGCGGTAGGATGTCAACGAACTCGAATGACATCCCTTCGCCTTCAGATCTGGACACACTTTATACTCAGACTTTTAAGTCTGTACTCCGCAACTTCGCTGAACCTACTGCCCTCTTTGCAGGGCTGCCTGATGGGGATCCACATTGAGAAACACGGTGGCATCTCCCTCGACGCGGATGATGCGCAAACGGGGCAGCGAGCCCGTCGGGTTTTGGATGCGCTCTTGCAGCTTCTCGTAGAACAGCAGATCCGCCAGTTGCGCGTTCTGCGCTGCCGCTTGTCCTTTCAGCTCAATGGCCCGCTGGTTGGCCGCCGCCAAGATCAGCAGCCGCTCGGTCTCTTTTTCCTGAATTTGCGCCCGCACTGCCGCCGTTTGTGCTGTAATCGAGGCCACCTGTTTGCGTTCAATCGAGTCTCTTAAGGCTTGTGGGAAATTGGGGTTGCCCAGAAACAGGCCCTCCACCTGCACCAGAGGCAGGGTTTGGCCATCGCGGTTGACAGTAGGCATCTCTTGGCGAATCAAGTCCAGCGCTCGTTGTTCGATGGCAGCCCGCTGGCTTTTCCGGTAAAAGTCTTCCGAATTGAAAGAGGCGGAGATATCCCGGATTTTGGAGCGCACCACCGGCACCACCACCGTGGAAAGATAGTTCTCGCCGATGCTGGCGTGCAGCTCGTCCAAAGTGGCGAGGTTGGGCTTGAGGGCAATGGCCACATCGATGGCAAAGGCTTGTCCATCGGCGGTGTTCACGGTGATGGCGTTGCTGATGGCATTGGCCGAGGCAGGGTCGTTGGTAAACTCCCAAACGCGGGTGAGCACGGTGTAGGTGATCGGCGTCTCGATCCCTGGAATCCGGAAGATGACCCCCGGCAATTCTACCCGCCCCTTTTGCAGCCCGGAAAAGGTATTGAAAACTACAGTGGCATGTCCGGGCAAAGTGACGTACAGGCAAGAGCGGAGCACTCCCAGGGCCGCCAAGACGGCGATCCCTCCTACGGTTAACCAACCCACTCTGCTTTGGGGTGTTTCTCCTGTTGGATACATGGCGGCTGCTCCCGTTTTAGGGTCGGTGAGAAGAGCTGAGGAAATTGGGGACAGGCTAAAAGGATTGATTTCCTGTTGAGTTATTTGGTGATCAAAGTTTCCAGGCGGGATCCCAGTACTGTGGCTTTCACCACCTCTAGGTACTGCGGATTTTGGGTGAGGGCCTGTGCTTTGGCTCTCAATTGACCGGCTTCTGCCTCCGCTTGAGAAATGATGGTGCGGGCATCTTGGCGGGCCTGCTCGATCTCAAATTGCTTTTGCGCCAGTTGATTTTCGGCAATGGTTTTTGCCTCAATGGCCGCTACGAAATCAGGATCGAAATCCACATCCCGCAGCAGAAAATCCAAAACCTCGATGCCGTATTCCTTCAGCAGAAGAGCCACCCGTTCCCGAATTTGTCCTTGCAGCAGCGGGCGCTCCGTGGAATACAGAGCCTGGGCAGAAAAGCCGCTGGTCTCATTCAGAATGACCGACCGGACGATGGGGGCGATGCGATCCAGGTAATTTTCCCCCAGTTGCGTATAGACCTTGGGGGCGTCCACAATGCGAAACTGCAGCGTCGCCTCAGCCGCAATCTGCTGCCCATCCTGAGAAAGGGCCACCAGCCGCGGCGCGTAGGCAGTCGGGTCTTTGTCCTTCCAGGTGAGGGCCTGCGTTTTTACATCGAAGGTAACCGTGCGCGAGACAAAAGGCGGCACCCAATGGAGACCAGGCTGCAAAGCCATCGGGCTCACCCCCCCTCCCCAGGTGAACACCACCATATTTTCTCCGTTGCCCACCAATCGCAGCGGCCTGCCCATTGCCACCAGGATCAATACGGCTCCGGCAAGGGTGGCCTTGGGCAACCAGCGACCAACTCGCCTCTCCCAACCTTCTGCTCGCATCTCCCCATCTCCTGCGCATGCAGCCATTCTCGCGGCTGTGGGGAAATGAGGCTGAGAAATCGCCGCTATCTTTTAAGTTTTCTCCAGGGATCCCGCGAGAGATCCCGCGCTTGCTCGCCCACTGTTCTCAACGATGTCGAGAACTCTACAAAGTTCACAAAAGATCACTTCATACTTTGCAAAGACCCGTGACGGACAGGCGAAAAGGGAAGAAGATTAAGACATAATAAAGATTTGGGTTGCCGTTCATGCTGTCCATTCCCGATTACGAGCGGCGGGACATCCAAGTGCCACTCTCGTGCATCCCCGTTGCCGCCCGGGCCTTGATCCGGCAGGGGGTATCCGTCTGCTGGCGGGAAGAAAGCCTGTCTGCCTTGATTCGTCTGGGATCCAAAGGAGCCGCCGACCGAGCCGCCATTCTGCTGGTGGAAATGAGCCTCATGGGCCAACCTGAGGAGCTAAAAAGCTGGCTGGAGATGTGCTGGCAACTGCCCGCTTGTCCCAGGGAACCGCTGCAGGTGTAGGGGTACCCTCTGTGGACGAATGCGGGATCGGCTTCTGTAGCTATTCCTCTGTAGCTACTCTGAACATGTCTAAGACATCCCCCGCCGCCTTGCCCTGCTAGCCTCTCTCCCACTTTGTTTGGGAAGCTGCAAGCTTTTTTGCTCGAATTCTACCGAGTTTGTACCCCAGACTACAGCGCTGCTCAATCCAATTGTGACCTCAAGGTTTGCACTCCCCGCCGCGACCAGCTTACCGCTCCAGACCGATCGGCTACGTAGAGGGGTCGTTGTTTCTGCCGGAACCAGGTGACCACCGTCTCGCCGACAGAGCCAGAGCTAATGCCCGCCTGCACCTGAAAGCGCTCCAGGAGATCCAAAATCAGGGATCCCCCGTCCCACCACAGCCAGTCGATCTGGGCCGGCATCAGCGGGGATCCGGTTAGCTCGACTTGCACATGGGTGCCGGCAGAGCCCAGCAGCAGCCAATGGGATCCCTCAGCCTCCAGTGTCAACACCAGGGGATTGGTGTAGACAGCTTGCAGCCGCAGCCGCTCCGAGAAAGGCATCCGATCGCCTGGCTGCAGCACCTGATAGGGGATCTGGGCAGCTTGCACGGCACTAAGGGAACGCAGGTAACTTTCGGAAGCCGCATTAGCCCCTCCCCCATCCCAGAATTGCCCAATCGCGTTGGCGGGACGTACTCCTTTGGAGAAAGCCGACAGCAGGATCTCCCAGCCGCCATTGGCAGAGCCGGCGGAGGTCATGGCCACCGCCCCGTCCAGACGGTGCAAGCCCTGCTGCCGCAAAAAGGGCAACACCGTGCGTTCTGCCAAACGGGGATCCCCGCTGTTGAGCAAGAGGTGGCGCCCTTCCGCTTGAATGGCCAGGATGGGAATTCGTCCACTGGCCAAGGCGGTAATTTGGACCGGCGGCCCCGGCCACATCCTTGGACCCAGGAGGATGGCGGCCATGATCAGGGCTGTGCCCTGCCAGCGGAAGGCCTGTCGCCACCGCGGCCAAAAGGTTAGGGCCACCAGCGCCCCGTAGAGGAGCAAGCACTGGAGCAGGGAGACCCGGCCGGTGTAGTAGGAACTCAGAGGCCAGCTGGCCATCCAGTTCACCCAGTTGATTAAAGGCGTGATCAAAAACGTCAAGGGCCGGGCCAGCAGGGATCCCAGCCCCGGCCAGAGCAAAGCCCCAAACGCCACCCCGAACCCCGCCACCAGCAGCGGCACTAGCAGAATCAGCAGCAGCGGGTTGGCCAGCAGCGAGTAGGTGGGGATGCGGCCAAAGATGGCCACTTGCAGCGGCAAGGTCCAGATCTGGGCTGCCAGCGGAACGGCCAAGGCGGTGGCCACAGCCGGAGGCAAAAAGTCCAGCCGGGAAACAATTGGGGCTGTTCCGACCAGCAGGCCCAGGGTGGCGGCAAAGCTGAGCTGAAACCCCAGGTCTGTAATCCACAGCGGCTCGTAGATTAAGAGCAAAACTGCCGCCACCAGTAGCGTCCCCAGGGGATTGAGCTTCACCTTTCCTTCCAGGCGCGGCTCCGTCAGCACCAGCATGGCCGCCGCCCCCATCAGTGCCGCTCGCAACACCGAAGGGCTGAACCCCGTGAGGGCGGTATAAAGCCCCAGCACCGCCAGGATGCTCCCCTGCTGCAGGCGCACCGCCAACCGCCGTGTTAGGACAAACACCACCCCCACCAACAGCGACACATGGAACCCAGAGGCGGCCAGCGCATGGGCCATGCCGATTTCCCGGAAGGCATCCTGCAAGTCGAAATCCAATTGGGCGGCCCGGGATCCCAGCACCAAGGAAGCCAACAGATTCCCCTGCCGCTCCCCCAATCCAGCAACGAACGCCTCTCGCACCCGCCGCCGCAACACCCAGCCCCCCCAACCTCTTCCCCCCGGCTGCAGGATCACCTCACGGGCGCTGAAGCCGGCAAAAGCCCCCTGGCGCTGCAGGTAGGCTTGAAAATCAAAGCTGCCCGGGTTCAAGGCCGGACTGGGCAGGTACAGGGATCCCGTCAGGCGCACCCGTTGGTTGGGGTGGAGATCCTTGTCCTGGAGGGCCTCAGGGCCGGTGGTGACGTAGAGCTTGCCGCTGACCTGGCGGGCCGTGGAGTCGGCGTTGAGCACCTGCTCTGCTCTCAGCCAAAATTGCCGCCGTTCGCTGCGGGTGGGACGAGGTTCCGAGAGGACGGTGCCCACCAAGTTCATCTGCTGCTGGGGGGCCAACAGGCTGATATCCGTCGGCCCGGGAAAAGGCTGCCGCCAACCCAGGTAATTCCAAGCCAGACACCCCACCAGACCCATCGCCAGCCAAGTGCGGGCCAGACGCGGTTGCCGCCGGCACAGCAGGGATCCCGCCAGCCCCAATCCCAGAGGGATCCCCCAGCCCCACCCGGCAGCTTGGGGCCAAGCCCGCACCAGCAGGCCTAAGATCCAGCCCAACCCCAGCAGATAGGTTCTTTCCATGTGCCGCAGACCCGTCTGCCCCCCACTGTACCGATGTGGTCAAGCGGGATCCATTGCGTTGTCTTAACCTTGCTCGCCTGCCGAAAGAATTGTATTAAAGGATACTCTTTCTCGACCTTGGCAAAGGGAGTGTAGATTAGGGCTGGTCGCGCCAGCGGGATGTAGTCCTTGGCAGTTTCCTGCGCCGGCATCCTGAAAACGACCCTAAAACGACCCTAAGTTATCTGTCCCCTTCCCCGCTGTTTCCCCTAGACCCTATGCGCATCCGATCCATCCGCGTTCTCAGTGGCCCCAACTACTGGAGCATCCGTCGTCATAAGCTGATTCAAATGCGGCTTGATCTGGAAGACTTGCAGGAGCGACCCACCAACACCATCCCGGGTTTCAAAGAAAGGTTGGAGGCCCTGTTGCCGGGACTGTGGGAACACCAGTGCTCCCGCGGCTGCTATGGGGGATTCTTGCAACGGGTGGAAGAGGGCACCCTCATGGGCCATGTGGTGGAGCATGTGGCCTTGGAACTGCAGACTCTGGCCGGCATGAAAGTGGATTTTGGCCGCACCCGCGAAACCTCCACCCCCGGCACCTACAACGTCGTGTTCGAGTATCAAGAGGCAGAGGCCGGGCGCTTTGCGGCCAAAGCTGCAGTCTACCTCTGTCAGGCTTTGGTGGATGGAGAAGACTACCGCCGCGACCTAGAACTGGACATTCAAGAGTTGCGAGAGATCCGAGAGAACGTCCGCTTCGGCCCCAGCACCCAAGCTTTGCTGGACGAGGCCGCCCTGCGCGGGATCCCCTATCTGCGCCTCAACAAGGGATCCCTGGTGCAACTGGGGTACGGCGTCTACCAAAAGCGCATCGAAGCCACCACCACTGAAAAAACCAGCATCATTGCCGCCGACCTGGCCGCCGACAAGCGGGCCACCAAAGAACTGCTGCAGGACATGGGGATCCCGGTGCCCAAGGGCTATACGGTGCGTCGCCGCAGCGAGTTGGCAGCCACCATCGAGGATGTCGGGGGCTTTCCGGTGGTGATCAAGCCCCTTAACGCCAACCACGGCAAGGGCATCACCGTCAACATCACCAGCCTGGAAGCCGCCGAGATCGCCTACGATGCCGCCAGCCAATACTCCGATGTGGTGTTGGTGGAAAAGCACCTGGTGGGGGATGACTACCGACTGCTGGTGATCAACAACAAGCTGGTGGCTGTGGCCAAGCGGATCCCAGCCTATGTGGTGGGAGATGGCCGCTCCACCATTCAAGAGCTGATCGACGAAGTCAACAGGGATCCGCGGCGGGGGTTTGGCCACGAAAACGTGCTGACCCAAATCAGCGTTGATGACATGACCCTGCGTATCCTCGAAAGCAAAGGCTACACCCTGGATACGGTGCTGCCCAAAGGAGAACATTGCACCCTCAAATCCACCGCCAACCTGAGCACCGGAGGCATCGCCGTCGATTGCACCGATATCATCCATCCCTACAACGCCTTCATTGCCGAACGGGCAGCTCAGATCATCGGCCTGGATGTGGCGGGCATCGACCTCATCTGCCCGGACATTGCCCAGCCCGTCAACGAAACCGGGGGCGGCATTGTCGAGGTGAACGCTTCTCCGGGTTTGCGCATGCACCTGGCCCCCAGCGAAGGGATCCCGCGCAATGTGGCTGAGCCCATCATCGACATGCTCTTTCCCCCCGGCAGCCACACCCGCATCCCCATCCTGGCCGTCACCGGCACCAACGGCAAAACCACCACCACCCGCCTGATCGCCCACATCCTCAAAGGCATCGGCAAGCGGGTCGGCTTTACCACCACCGACGGCGTTTACATCCAAAACCATCAAATTGCCAAGGGAGACATGACCGGCCCCCACAGCGCCCGCCTGGTGCTCAGGGATCCCACCGTAGAAGTGGCGGTGCTGGAAACGGCGCGAGGCGGCATTTTGCGAGAGGGGCTGGGGTTTCCGGAATGCGATATTGGCGTGGTGCTCAACGTAACCTCAGATCACCTAGGGTTGGGGGATATCGAAACCCTAGAAGACATGGCCCGCGTCAAATCCGTCTTGGTGGAAGCGGTACACGAGCGGGGCTACGCTGTCTTGAATGCCGATGATGGTCTGGTGGCCGCCATGGCCGCCAATGTCAAGGCGACAGTGGCCTATTTCAGCATGAACCCGGAAAATCCCCTCATTCAAAAGCACATTGCTTCCGGGGGCATAGCAGCTGTCTATGAAGAGGGCCACATCTCAATTTTGAAACGGGGCTGGAAACTGCGCATAGAAGATGTAACCAAAATTCCCCTCACCCTCTCTGGCAAGGCCAGCTTCATGATCCAAAATGTGCTGGCCGCTACTTTGGCAGCCTTCCTGCACGGGGTTTCCATCGACGACATCCGCATGGCGCTGGGCACCTTCACCAGTTCTGTGGCCCAAACCCCTGGTCGCCTCAACTTGTTCGATGTGGGGGGCTACCAAGTGCTGGTTGACTATGCCCACAACCCAGCAGGTTACGAAGCCATTCAAAGTACCCTGGAGCGCTGGGATTGCCAACGAAAAATTGGGGTTATCGGCGGGCCTGGGGATCGGCGCAACAGCGACCTACGAGAGCTGGGAGTCTTGGCAGCGCGCATGTTCGACCGAGCCATTGTCAAAGAAGATGATGACCGGCGAGGACGGGAACCAGGCGAGGTGGCCGCCCTAATCCGGCAGGGTTGGGAACAGGAAAAGGCAGGGGATCGTCTGCAGGAAATCTTGGATGAGGCAACTGCTATCGAAACCGCTCTGGAGAAAGCCGAACCCGGAGACCTGGTGGTGATCTTTCCGGCGGATGTACAGCGCACCATCCAGATCATCACCCGCTTTCAAGACAAGCTCAACCCCAAACCCAGTTACCGTGGCTCCTCCTACAGCATCGGCCCAGATTTGATCTCCCCCAGCCCTGACGTCAAACTGTCTTAGGCTGGCTGCCGACAACTCCAGAGTGCTCTATGGCCTCCATTCCTGGACAGACATCGAGAATTGAGTGGGCGGAGGTGACCCATAAGTCCTCGGCGGCGATATCCTAAGTTTAGGCTGGCGGGGGCAGGGCAGTTTGTCTCTTCTCTTAGAAAGAAGCAGGTGTTCGGCTTGAGGGATCCCCGGCTTTCAAGGGGCCCTAAGCATCTCCAAAAAAAGCCTGAGGACGTCAGGGATCCAGACGTCAGGGATCCAAAAGGGCTTGAGGATCCTATCCCGCTAACGAGCAAGGACTCCGTCTCGCTGACATAATGGGAAGGTCGTTAGGGTAGTCGTGAACTTGGCAAGGTAGGAAAACAGCTCATGGACAGCGCTCTGCTTCAAGCGGCTCGCCAGATTTATCAATTTCATCTGCAGTATCGACCGGAAGTGCTGGAGCAACCTCCGCGGGGGGTAGTTATTCACCGCCGTACCCTGCGAGGGGATCTGATCTTTTCCGAGTTCCCCATCCTGCTGCCCCAGGAAACTTTTATTCCGCTGCAGCAATTGGAGCCGCTGCGGTGAGGCACAAGGAGCTACGCTGACAGAGCAGATCCTTCCTTTTTCTGCCTTTAGGGACTCCGTCCTGCCGACGCGATGGGAATGGCTGCCATGCTCGAGATTCTCCCCTACTGCACAACGCTCACATGATGTGGCTGAGCATGATGTGGCTGAGCAGCGCCGACGCCAACAGAATCTGGGAGCTGCGCCTGTTGGCCTGGGTGCTGGTACTGGTGCTGGGGGCCTGTGTGGGCAGCTTCTTGAACGTGGTGGTCTATCGCCTGCCGCAGGGTCTTTCTCTGCTCCATCCCGGATCCCATTGTCCAAGCTGCAAGACGCCGCTGGGCCCCACGGAGAACATTCCCATCCTAGGCTGGTTGTTGCTGCGCGGTCGCTGCCGCCATTGTGGAGCGCAGATTAGCTGGCGCTACCCTGCCGTTGAGGCGTTGACAATGGGCCTGTTTGCCCTCAGCATCGGCGCTTTGGGGTTTTCTGCCCAAGGGATCCTCACCTGCATCTTGTTGAGCTGGCTGTTGGCCCTGGCGCTCATCGATCTGGATACCTTTTTGCTGCCGGAGGAGCTGACCCGTTCAGGCCTGGTGGTGGGGCTTTTGGCCCGCCTGGCTCTGCCGTGGCTCCAGGGATCCGGATCCCTGGCCGCTACAGGCCTGTCACTGGTGGAAGGGATTGCAGGAGCTGTGCTGGGCCTCTGGCTGCTGGAGGGCATTGGCCTCTTGGCCCGTTGGGTCTTGGGGCGGGAGGCTATGGGCGGGGGAGATGGCAAGCTGTTGGCCCTGATCGGCATGTGGTTGGGCTGGCAGGGGGTGGTGGTGGCCCTTCTTTTTGGTTCCGGGTTTGGCCTGCTGGCTGGCTTGCTGGCCATGACCAAGGGGCGGGCCCGCTTGGGAAAACCCATTCCCTTTGGCCCCTACCTGGCCTTGGGTGGAGGGGTAGCCGCTCTAGCCGGATCCCAACTGGTGGAGGGCTACCTGCGCTGGCTTGACCTGGTGGGGTAGAGCTACCCTGCCCCCCTCCCCAGGAGAGAGAGGGGTAGAGATGCCCGTTCGGGCCAACTTAGGACAGGGAGAACTCTCTACTCCACCCCCTCGATCCGGTCTTCCACTTCCTGGTACAGCTCCTGCAGACGCTCGATATTGGCCTGGGAAGTCTGCCAGTAGCCACGCCCATGCACCTCCAGCAGGGATCCGACAATGCGCCGGAAGGAGTGGGGATTGAGGTTCATCAAGCGCTGCCGCATGGCCTCATCCTTGATGAAGGTCTCGTTGGTTTCTTCGTAGATCCAGTTGTCCACCGCGCCTGCCGTAGCTGACCAGCCGGAGGTGTTGACCAGCCGCTTGGCGATCTCCCGTACCCCTTCGTAGCCGTGCTTGAGCATCCCCTCATACCACTTGGGGTTGAGGAGCTTGGTGCGGGCGTCCAGACGGATGGTTTCGCTCAGGGTGCGGATCTGGGCGTTGGGCGTGGTGGTATCTGCCATGTAGGCCGAGGGGGCCTTGCCGTCGGGGCGCAGGCTTTGCACCAGCTTGGTGGGATCCGCGTCGAAGTAGTGGCTGACATCGGTCAGGCTGATCTCCGAGGAGTCCAGGTTCTGGAAGGTCACATCCACCGTCTTCAAGCTGGCTTCAAAAAGCTGTCGCATCTGCTGGTTGGGCAGGTTGGAGCCGAAGGCAAAGGACTTGCGGGATAGGTACATCTCCCGCAGCTCGCTTTCATCTTCCCAAGAGCTGTTTTCCACCGCCAGGTTGATGTTGGCGGAGTAGGATCCGGAAGCGTTGGAAAAGACCCGCGTTGCCGCCTGCTCCAACGTCAGCCCCAGTTCTTCTGCCTGCTGCAAGGCGTGCTTGCGCACAAAGTTCAGCTCCGGTGGCTCCACCGCTGCGGCCGCCAGCTTCACCGCCCGGTCGATCAGGTCCATCTGGTTAACAAACAGATCCCGGAACACCCCCGAGCAGTTCACCACCACATCAATGCGGGGCCGGCCCAGTTCCTCTAAGGGGATTAACTCCACCTTGTTCACCCGCCCCAGGGCATCGGGTTTGGGTCGCACCCCCAGCAAACACAGCACCTGCGCCAGCGACTCCCCGTAGGTCTTGATGTTGTCGGTGCCCCAGAGCACCACCGAGATGGTCTCCGGGTACTTGCCGCCGTTACTGCTCATCTCGCGAGCCAGCAGCCGTTCCACCACGATCTCCGCAGACTTAATCGCGGCTGCCGTGGGGATGGACTGGGGATCCAAAGCGTGGATGTTGCGCCCTGTCGGCAACACATTGGGGTTGCGGATGGGATCCCCTCCTGGCCCCGGCAAAATGTACTCCCCTTCCAAGGCCCGCAGCAGGGATCCCAGCTCATAATCTGCCGTAATTTGCTTGAGGCACTCCTCCAGAAATTCAAACAAGGGCTTCAAAAGATCCGGATCCACCTGGGGGTAGCCCGCTTCTTTTAGGACTGCCAACCAGGGGGCTTGCCGGCCCATGTTGAAAAAGTTGAGCTTGGCCACCCTAGAGACCCGCCCCTGGGCGTCGGTCTGCTCCTGCACCAGCGCCGCCACCGCCTTCTGGCAGGCCTTGTTGATGCGATCCAGCAGCTCCGTATCCGCCAGGTGTCCCCGATCCCGGTTGCGGTAGATCTCGTCGATATCCCGGCCCAGGCTTTGGGCAAGAATGCGGGGCAGGCCGAGGATCCCTTCTTCGGGGCGGTCAATGCTGGCAATGCTCACCAGGGTGGCAATCGCCTCCTCTGCCGTGGGGGGCGCTCCAATGACGTGCAGACCACAGGGCAACAGCCGCGACTCGATCTCCATGAGCTTGGCGTAGATCTTGCCCACCACCGTGTCCCGCTCTTCCAAGCTCAACTGGGCAGCATCCCCCGCAGGAAGATCCACATCCTTGTCCAGGTTCACCAGCCGCGCCTTGTCGCAGATGGCGTTGACGATGGCGATGCCCCGCGCCCCCTCCCGCAGGGTTTGGTAGGAGCCGATCATCTCCCGCAGCTCTTGCAGCCCCTTGTAGAGGCCGGCGTTTTCTGCCGGCGGCGTCAGGTAGCTGATGGTACAGGCGTAGCCCCGCCGCTTGGCAATAGTGGCCTCACTGGGGTTGTTGGCGGCGTAGTAGTACAGGTTGGGCAGGGATCCAATTAGATTATCCGGATAGCACTCGCCCGACATGCCGATCTGCTTGCCCGGCATAAACTCCAGGGATCCATGGGTGCCAAAGTGCAACACCGCATCCGCCCCCCACACTTTCTCCAGGTAGGTGTAGTAGGCGGCAAAGCCGTGGTGAGGGCTGGCTGACCTGGAAAAAAGCAGCCGCATGGGATCCCCTTCATAGCCGAAGGTGGGCTGCACCCCGATGAACACATTGCCAAAGTGCTTGCCGTAGATCAACAGATTTTGCCCATCGGTATTCAGGTGCCCCGGCGCTGGCCCCCAGTATTGCTCGATGGCTTTCACGTAGGGTGTCAGCGCCTCGTACTCCCGCACCGACAGTTTGGCGGCCACATTCAGCTCCGGGCTGGCGTACTGGGCCTGGGGATCGTGGAGGATGGACTCCATCAGCTCCTGCGGGGTTTTGGGCAGCTCTGGCCCCAGGTCGTAGCCGTTGTGGGCCAGGGCCTGCATCACCCGGTGAATAGAGGCAAATACATCCAGGTAGGCTGCTGTCCCCACATTGCCTTTGTCCGGTGGGAAGCTGAAGACGGTGATGGCGATCTTCTTCTCCAGCTTGGGCTTGCGCCGCAAATTGGCCCATTTAATGGCCCGCGCCGCGATCAGCTCGATCCGATCCTGCATTGCGTGAGCTTTGCCGGTGGCCGCATCCCGCCCTGAGAGGATGATGGGATCGATGGCCCCGTCCAGCTCGGGAATGGCAATCTGCAGAGCCACCTGCACCGGGTGCAGCCCCAGGTCGCTGGCAGCCCATTCCTCCGTCGATTGAAACACCAAGGGCAGCGCCACCATGTAGGGGCGATTCAGCCGTTGCAGCGCTTCCACCGCCTTGGGGTGATCCTGCCGCGCCGGCCCTCCCACCAGGGCAAACCCGGTTAGCGACACGACCACATCCACAATGGGCGCTGTCTTCTGCGCGTTCCAGAAAAACTCGTTCACTGGCTTGGAGAAATCTAGACCCCCGGCAAACACCGGCACCACCCGCGCCCCGCGCGACTCCAGCTCTTGCACCATGGCCACGTAGTGGGCATCATCCCCCGTCACCAGGTGGGTGCGCTGCAACACCAACCCCACGCAGGGAGCCAAGGGATCCTTCACCTCCTCTGGCAGATCCTCGCGGGCGTTGTACCAATCCCAATACTCCGCCAGGCTGGCAAACATCTGCGGCGCCAGCGGGTGCCAAATGCCCATTTCCAGATAGGTGACCGGCTCGGCAAACTTGACCTGATCCCGCATCCCCGGCAGGTAGCGATCCGCCAGCATCAGCAAAAAGTTCTCCAGGTTCTCGCGGGATCCGCCCAGCCAGTACTGGAAGCTAAGCATGAAGTTGCGGGCATCCTGGGCCTTGTCAAAGGGCAGGTACTTCAGCACCTTGGGCAGCGTCTGCAACAGCTTCAGCATCCCCTCCTGGAAGTTGGATCCCTGCTGGCGCTTGCGCATGAACTGGGCAATGGCGCTCTTGGACTGTCCCAGCTGCGCCATAGAAAAGGATCCCATCTTGTTCAGGCGCATCACCTCCGGCATGGAAGGGAAGACCACCACCGCATCCAGCCGCTCCCGCAGGGGCTGCACCGCCTGCACCACCTTCTGGGCAATGTCCTCAATAAAGATCAGGGAGCCAATAAAAACATTGGCCGTCTCCAGATCCCGCCGGAAAGCCTCATACCCCGAGGGATCCCGCAGCTCCTCCACCAAGTAGCCAGACAGCTCCACCGCCAGCTTGGGGTTGCGGGCGTTGATGCGCTGCACCGCTGCTGTCAGAGCACTCTGATACTGCGGCTCCAACACCACGTACACCACCTTCATCAGTCGGCGCCCCCCTAGCTCGTCAGGGGCCACGTGGCGGGTGATGGGCTTAACCAGAGTAAACATGCGGTCGCTCTCCGTTGTGCAATGCAGAAATTGGGTAAACCGGGGAAAGGATTCTGTCCTGCTAACGCGAAAGGACTCCGTCCCGCTGACGCGATAGGCAGGATCCCCTATTGTCTGTTTCCCGTTCTACCAGAGAAACGGATCCCTGCCGGGGGTATGACGGCAAGGTCGTAATAATTCGCAATGATCGCTGAGATACTGTAAAGGGGAAGAGGATCCCTTCCCCAGAGAGCGTCCCCTTCTAAGGATCCAATGGACTTCTCACCCCGCGCCCGCCTTTATTCAGCACATGGGTGTAAATCATGGTGGTTTTGACATCTTTGTGGCCCAACAATTCTTGGACGGTGCGGATGTCGTAGCCGTTTTGCAGGAGATGAGTGGCAAAACTATGGCGGAAGGTGTGGCAAGTAAACTACCCGGCTCCGTACCGCTTTAGCGATACAGAGTAGGCTTTTAGTAGCCCTGGGCCTGCTCTGCTCTACCAGAGAACAAAACAGGCCCGAACCTCTAGGCTGGTTTACGGCAGCCCCAATCGACCGTTACCAGTGCCTTAAATAACCGTTTCTGGTGTCCGCACTATTATCATAACATAGAGCAAATAAAGTTGCACATTCCTCCCGACACTGACTTTATGAGTACAGTGTGCGGATCCTGCGATTTCTAGCTGACTTGCTCCAGGAGCTTTCTGAGTCTAGGTATGGGTGTGTTAATGCTCATTCAGCCAGATAAAAACCCTTTGGAGGTAATTATCGCTCAAAATGTTGACTATACAGACAAATTAGGGCAGCATTACACTAGGCGATGGAAAAGTCTGCTTCTTAGGTGATTATCAGTCATCTAGCTGCAGAAACACATGTTATGTTGCCAGCGCCAGAGTTGTGCCTAGTCAGGTTTGTTGATGAAGGGGCGCTGGGGTCGGTGGGTAGCCGAGGCGATCGGTACACAAATCCACACAACATAACAAGTCGCTGCACCTGACCCAGTGCTATACTCTGAACCTTGTCCTCTCAATTAGCACGAGTGAAGCAAACTGATGGATCTCATTGTATGAAAGCTCAACCATTTAAGCTCGCACAGTTTTTTCTAATACTGTTATCGCTGCTCCTATTTGTGGGTTGTGGCAGTGGATCTCGGACTGCTTCGACTATTAACTCGGATCCATCACTGTCCATCATTAGGGTAGAACGGTCACAGCCAGGTGATCCCGTCGATTGCAGTACCTGTTGTCGTCGATGTGTGACGGGTAAAGCCTGTGGCAATAGCTGCATCAACGTCAGCTTGAAGTGCCATCAACCGCCGGGATGTGCCTGCAATAAGGTAGAAGATAGCTGTTATCTGCCTAAAGGTAGAAGATAGCTGTTATCTGCCTGCCCCGGATCCCTGTGCCCCATCCGTAGAGCGATCCCTATCCTCAGCGGATCCAGCTTTCTACACCGCCAGTTGTCCGTCTGCCGACTGTGTTGCTAATAACAATTTGGGTGACATTGCTGATAGCTTCATTAGCAGATGCCGAAAAGCATCAATCAGACAAGAATTTCCAGGAGAGCTTTTGAACGAAACACTTGGCAACATAAAGGCGGGAAATGCCGCAAACTACAAGAAAGCGTGGAAGCTGTTAAATGATCGCGGATTTTTGAAATAGTTGGAGAATCAGAATGGATCGTCAAGACATAAACGTTTATATCGCTGTGTTAGTTTATGAATCTTCATCATCATCGCCAGACTATAAAACTCTTTTCGAAGGGAGTTTTATGCTAATAAAGGCTAGTTCTCTAGAAGAAGCAAATCAGAAAGCCCAGGAATATGCAAACGCTCATACATATACATTTAATAATGAAGTAGGTGACTCAATAACGTGGAAGTTAAAGCATATTGTTGATGTGAATCAAGTTTTGTATGATGTCGATCTTGATGGAGCAGAAATTTACGCTCGACATTTTCGTAATTATCAAGCATATAAAGAGTTTGAACCACTTTTGTCAGGTGAAGAACTATAGTTTGGCTTTCCTATGCTCAATTCTAATGGTCTCAATTCAATTCAATGTACTCAATACAATAAGCAAAAAAAATGGATCCCTCAACCAAGCTCAGAAATCTCGATATAGCCCGAGCCTCATCCCAGATCATTGTCATTATGTTGCCAGCCTTGGTAGAAAGTCAGTGATTGGGTAGGGATCCCTGGGGGCTGGTCACTGAGGATCCTGATACCTTTAGGGAGGGAGAGTCACTCAACATAACAAGTCACTGCACCCGACCTTGGGATAGGTTATTGGCTGGGATCCCGGATTTGGGGTGGCGGGTGAGTTAAGGCGTTAGATGGCTGATCGATGCGGTTCATAATGAGAAGTCTGCCGATGAAGAGATGTATAGCTCTCAGGGTTATGGCCTCGGCGCTGCTCGTCTTGCCACTGACATCTGTACCGACTCACGCTCAGGGAGGGCGCGCTGATATTGAGATCGATTTCGGCGCGTGTACTCCTGAGCGGCGGTTGGTCTTCTTCGCCTTCGGCTCTACGACCATCGAAGTGGCGGGTAAGGCGGGGGGGAGATGCGTAATGAGGTACGGGACCGAAATCGAGAATCCGATTTGGGATGGGTTCCTTGATAAGACATGCAGGGTGCCACTGCAAGCAGGGAGGCTAAGGTTCACGGTGAGGGATGACGGGGTTGATTTCTCCCCCCTCAAGTCACACTGTGTTCCCACCCCACGTGTAAAGAAGAAGAATTGAGCGATGTCCTGCGGCGCAAAGGATTTGAAAGGTATATAACCGAGGAAGAACGGATGGAGTTCTTGAGCACTTTTGTTAGAGATGGCGTCTTGGTGGAGATTGTAGAGCGCGTGGCGACGTGTCGTGATCCCAAAGACGACAAGTTTCTTGAACTGGCTGTTAATGGCAAGGCAAGATGTGCGTGCCGTTAGATGTACCCAGAGACAAGATGATGAGCAAGCTCAAATGCCCTCATTGCGGGAACCCAGGGATCCCTGTCCTCTGCAAGGTGTGCCTCGGCTCAACTGTGCCTGCGACCTGCAAAGCGTTATGAATCTTTGTTTGAGTCGTAATTGAGAGGAAATAGGTGAGCTATAATTCCTAATGGACTTTTCTTAGAGGAAATAGGTGAGCTATAATTCCTAATGGACTTTTCTTTTCATTGCAGGTTGGGTAATGCAAAAACAGGAAGTCCTTACATTACTGGCAAATCACCAGAACACTCTGAAGGACTTTGGCGTAAAGTCTCTAATGCTCTTTGGTTCAGTAGCAAGGGATGAAGCGCAAACAGACAGTGATATCGATCTGCTAGTAGAGTTTGACCGTCCAGTTGGATTGTTCACTTTTGCACGCTTGAAACGATATCTAGAGGAAATTTTAGAGAGTCCGGTTGATCTAGGTACGCCTGACTCCCTCAAGCCCTATCTGCAAGAATCCGTTCTCCGGGAGGTGGTTCGTGCCTTCTAGAGATTGGCAGAACAGAGTAAGATCGGAAATAGAGGCAATTAAGTTAGATGAGGATCCCTCTGGGCCAGGATATATGGTTGTTTCAGACTGCAGGAAAGCAACTTGGGGATCCCAGGTTCCCCTAGTCTGCTTTGGGAGACAGATAAGGGGTATGTTTGTGTTGGCCGGTTAGAGATCGAAGGCAGGGCAAATGTCCCAGACTTATTCGGAATGACTATCGCAAACGGAGCTATTGTACTGGCTACCGTCTCATCGCCATTTGAATTAACTTTAAATAAACACACAAGCTCTCAAGCACGGGGGGGCAACGGTGGGCATTGGATCCCGGGAACCAGGGATTCCAGCAAGCCGCTACAGGCATCCCAGAGCAGCTCGATCACGTAATGGAATCCAGCCTCACCCCCGTAGTAGGGATCCGGAACTTCTTCGTCAGAATGAGAGCGGCAATAGCTGCACATCAGGCGCACTTTCTCGGCATATTTTCCCTGGGGATCCAAGCTGAGAATGTCGCGGTAATTTTGTCGATCCATAGCCAGGATCAGGTCAAACTCGCGCAGGTCGGCAGGTCGAATCTGGCGGGCCTTGCCTTGTAGCTCTAGGCCATAGCATCGGGCTGCTTGTTGCATGCGCCTATCTGGGGGGCTGCCGATGTGATAGGCTGCCGTACCTGCTGAGTCGCAGATAATTGCTTCCTTATGGCCGCTGCTGCGCAAAAGGTGATTGGTGATGCCCTCAGCAGTGGGAGAGCGACAGATGTTACCCAGACAGACAAACAGAAGCTTTTGGCTCATGGCAACCTCCCCATCGGATCCCATGTGTGGGCCCACCACAGGATGTATCCGCCTGCAACAGCGGGACGGATTCCCTTTCTATTTTCCACCAAGAGCCGCTGCAATGTTTTGCCGGCGGCTATCGTAACATTGCAGATTTAATTGAACCGACAAGGGATCCCCAGGCACTGCTGCAATAGCTTCAGGTACTCTTGTCCATCCATGAGAAAAGCACCAAAACGGGCCAGGTGCGGGTTCATCAACTGAGCGTCGAATAGGCGAAAGCCCCGCTCCCGTAAGTGCTCCACCAACTTCACCAAGGCCACCTTCGAGCCGTTGGGGATGCGGTAGAACATCGACTCGCCGATAAACGCCGCTCCAAGGGCAATACCCAGGATCCCGCCTGCCAAGGTCTCTCCCTGCCAGGTTTCAAAGCTGTGGGCAAAGCCAGACCGGTGCAGAGCTGCGTAAATCTGCTTCAGCTCGGGGCTAATCCAGGTTTGGGGACGAGCGGCACAGCCCTCTACCACCTGCTCAAAAGCGCAGTTCAGCCGCACCTGAAAGCGACCGCTGCGCACCAAGGGCCGCAACGAACGGGGGCAGTGAAATCGCTCATCGAGGGGGATCACCGCGTGCCGGCCGGTGCCGTACCAGGCCAGGGATCCCGTCTCTTCGTCGGCCATCAGAAAGTAGCCTTGGGCATAGCCTGACAAAATGGTGGCCAGATCCACCTGCATTGCCTCAGTTGCGCTCCTCAAGATTGCCATTCTGCAGAGAGGCTGGCAAAATCCCCCCCATTGGCCCTGGGGTGACAATCCACACAGCCGCTCACCCGCACAGGAGTGGGAAACTCCACTTGCAGATGCAGGGCACGGAAATAGCGAGAATCTGCCAAGCGATAGGGCACCTGTTCCCCCTGTCGCAGGGGCCGGGAGTTGGGCCGCAAATAGCCCCAGGCCAGTTGTAAAGCCACGCCGCTCAGGGGCTGGATCTGCTGGCCATAGTGGTTGGGATCCTGCAGCAGCCGTCGCCAGGTTTCAGTGGGCAACACTTGGGCGGGCAACGCCACATGGCAACTGCCACAACTGCGCACATATTGAGCTTGCTCCAGTTGGGCTTGAGTCAGGCCCTGCTGCGCTTGTGCTCCCAGGTTCTGCGCTGATCCCGCCAGCAGGGATCCCATAAACCCGGCCAGGATGACTACCATGCTGCAAATCCAAAACCGCCGGCGTCGTCCTTGCAAAGGAGCCATGCTCTCACACCCACTGCCCATGCTTTCCCACTCTAGACCCACTCTAGATCAGGTGGCCGCTCGCCACAGTGGGACGGAGTCCATAAGATCCGGCCTCAACTGCTGGGATCGACTTGATCGACTTGGCCTATTTTTGGAGGAGCTTGAGAGATCGCGGATCTCCTGCTGCATTTTCCGCATTTCTTGAGGCATCTCCCGCAGCTCCTCTTGGGCTTGATCCGTGCAGCGCTCGATGGCGCGGGTGCGCCTGTCAAAGCCGGCGACGGTCAAGTTTTTGGATCCCTCTCTGGATCAACCTGGCCAGAACCAGAGGGGAGGCTGTCTGGGTTTAAAATAGCGGGGCT
The DNA here is from genome assembly GCF_000013225.1 of Synechococcus sp. JA-2-3B'a(2-13). Classification (NCBI taxonomy): domain Bacteria; kingdom Bacillati; phylum Cyanobacteriota; class Cyanophyceae; order Synechococcales; family Synechococcaceae; genus Synechococcus; species Synechococcus sp. JA-2-3B'a(2-13). The sequence continues at coordinate 934,363 of NC_007776.1, read as the reverse complement.
GCAGACTTTCCCACCAAGCGCTCATGAACTCGCCCAGCTTACTCTGGCCGGATCCCGACGGGATCCCAGTGCCCTCTCAACCGGGGATCCTTGGCATTTTGGCTTCCGGCAATGGCAGCAATTTCGAAGCTATTGCCCAAGCCATTGAGGCTGGGGAACTGCAGGCCCAGATTGCTGTGGTCATCACCAACAACCCCAAAGCCTACGTGCGGCAGCGGGCCCAAAAGCGAGGGATCCCTTGCGTCTTGCTCGACCACCGAGACTACCCCTGTCGCGAAGACCTGGATGCAGCTATCCTCCAAGTGCTCTGGCAGCATCACGTGGAATGGGTGATCATGGCCGGGTGGATGCGCCTGGTTACCCAGGTGTTGTTGTCCGCCTACCCGGATCGCGTCCTGAACCTGCATCCTAGCCTGCTGCCCAGCTTCAAGGGCCTGCGGGCTGTTGAACAAGCCCTGAAGTGCGGTGTGAAAATCGCCGGCTGCACCGTTCATCGGGTCACCCTGGAAATGGACAGTGGCCCCATCGTGGCCCAAGCAGCCGTGCCGGTTCTGCCCGAAGATACCGTGGAATCCCTTTACCGGCGCATCCAGGCCCAGGAGCACCGCCTCTACCCGCTGGCCATCCGCCTCTGCCTGGCAGAGGGATCCCTGCTACCCAAGTCTTCGGGGAAGCTGCACAATTGAGGTTAAGTCCAACGCTGGCGCATCCCATGGCCGAGATCCCGCCTCTCCTCGTCTTCGATAGCCCGGTGATCCTGGCCGGTCGTCTGGCTCTATGGCAAGAGTGGGCTCGATTTGGGGTGTGTGTGCTGCCGCAGGCAGTGATGGCCGAGCTAGAACGCCTGAGCCGGCAGGCTATTGATCCCCAAGAAGAATCGACAGCCCGCGAGTTTTTGCGCCACTGGCCCAGCCTGGGGTTTGCCGTCTCAGAAGCCCGTGCCCTGGTGGGTGGCGCCGGTGCCGGCGATCAGTCCATGAGGGTACGTTTGGAAGAAGCGATTGCCGAATGCGCCTATGCCCTGGCCCAGCAGCAGCCGGGAACGCTGGTGGTTTTGGTCAGCAACGACCGGCCTTTGGTGGGGCGAATTCAGGGTCTGGGTCTCAACAACCTCTGTGCCATCTCTCTGGCAGAGCTGAACCGGTGGATGCGTCAGCAGCAGCGCCCTCAGGCTGTGGTTATGGCTTTGAATCGGTTACCAGGGCCACCCATTCCTGCCGCCCAGTTGACGTCCTCTACCCTCGCTCCACCTGCCCGTCCCTTGAGTTCCTCTCCAGCTTCCGGGAACCCCCCCGCCCAGGCGCGGCAGCGGTCTGGAGCTGCTCAGGTGGGGCCGATCACAGCCCGCCTCTGGCCCTTTTTGAAAAGCCTACAGAATGCCCTTGCGTTGTTGCTGGCCCTGGTTTTCCTCTCGGCAACCGGGTTGCTGGCCTGGCGCCTGCTCGATCCAGAAGGAAGTGAAGGGATCTGGCGGCGGCTACCTCTCTCTCGGATCCCTTGGATTCGGGATCTGTAGTCCTCAAAGCTACTGCTCAGCAATCGTAACGTTAAAGCCCTTATTTTTCAGGGTTTCCGCATGATAGCGGGCATACTCCAGTTGCTCAAATGCTGCCAACTGCACAAACTTCTGGCCATTCACATCTTTGACAAAGGCCCCATCAGAAACTTCTCGAGCACGTGCCAAGCTCTCATCTCCCGAGTAGGTAGTGAGCACCAAGAAGGTTCCCTCGCCGCGGTTCGGCCCCAGGGAGTCTATGTTGTTTTCGCTTAGGGGCACCACGTTCTGGGATCCCGCAGAAGTAGGCGATGAAGGTTGGGACGGGCGCTCCAGGCTGGCTGCCAACTGCTCCACCGTTTGCAAGCTGGGGGGAGAGGGTTCCTTGGAAGCCAAGGCCAAGTCGGTCTGCAGGCTGTCCAGCAGGTTAGGAACGCCTTGAAGAGGATCCACCTGCAAGTCCTTCCAGTCCGGGGTGGCCGCCAAGCCCAGCGCCAGCCGATCCGGATCCAAGCCACCGAAATAGAACTCCTCTCCCACCTGCCCTTCCACCGGTTCCAGTGGGATCAGGGGCAACTGGGCCAGATCCACCTGGGCAGGGATCCCTTCTTCCGCCCTGCTGGCAGCACTTTGGGGCAGGGACAGTTCTTCCGGCCAGATCAGCCAGCGCACCCCAAAGCCAATCCCCGCGCAGGAAAGCACCCACAGCAGCAAGACCCAGAGGGGCGAAAAGGCCCCGGAGGGCCGCGGCATCTCTTCCTCTTCCAAGTCTTCCACCACCTCTTGAATGAGCACAGGTGAAGGGCGCTGTACAGAGCTGGTATTCCCAAGCTGACCTGCTCGTGGGGGCGGGACAGAGTCCATGCGCTGCAAACGCTGCCAGAGGCGGAATCGCTCCAGTTCTTTCAGCACATCCAAATGCAGATGGCTCAGCGCCTCCTGAAGAGCAAGTTGAGGAACTGGATGTGAATGGGACTGCTGTGCCGGAGACAGGGGTTGGGTAGGGTCTGGGGGAAGCGGAGAAGGACTCATAGACAGCCCACACTCAACTTGATGTAAAGTCGGAGAGCAAACAATGCCGATCCACTGTTACAGCCGGAAACAGCCTAACAGGAGAACCCACCTTGGGAACAAGGATTGCCAGCGCCCCATACCTTGCCATAAACCACCATGCCACAGGGCTATGGCAGTCTTCTAGGGCTTTGCCTCCAGATAGAGGGCACGCACATCTGTCGGTAGGTTCTGAAGCAAGATCTGGCGGGCAGAGGCAACGATGGCATCCACGTCTTCTGGGGCGAGGTAATATCCGTCAGCCTTGAGTTGGTCGGCAATGCGAACCGGTGGCCAGCCAAAGCGATCCCGCAGCAGCAGAATGAAGCGCAGATCCCCCGGCAGGGTATCCAAACCAGCAGTCAAATAACAGGCCAGTGCCGGTGAAAGAGAGGACTTCGCCCCGCCTCTGGTGGAGTCGAGACTGCAAGAAGCTTGAGGGCGGGTGGGGATCCCATCCAAGGATTGGATCAGCTCACGGGTTTGCTCCGCCAGCCAGGGTCGCAGCACAGGATCCCCTTCGCCAGCCGCTTCTTCCACAAGGCTGTGGACATCTAGGCGCTGTAGGCGCAGGTAAAGCCGCAACCAAACCTGCTCTCGATAGGCAGCCCACTGCTCGGGCGGCAGATGCTCGGCAAGGATCCCGTCCACCCACTGGCAGTAGCGGCAAAACAGGCTGATGAAGTAGCGGGCCACCTCCGGCTGCCGTTGAAAGGCCCGCAGCAACTCCAGATCGCTGTAATGGGCCACCCCCCGCACGATAGGGGCGTTGCATTCCGGCCAAAAGGCGGTAGCTTCGGGCATGAGAATTTCTCCCGCAGAAAAATCCCTAGCTATTCTCCAGGATCTCCCGGCAGGCGGATAACAACTGCTCCTGCTCCGGCAGGGTGCGCAGGCCAATGCGCAGGTAGCGATCTCCCAGCTCGGGAAAACTCAGGCAATCCCGCACCAGAATCCGGTGCCGCTGCAGCAGCGCCCGCTGAATTTGCGTGGCAGAGCCAGGGCAGCGCACCAACACAAAATTGGCTTGACCAGGCCAGGGATCCCAGCCGGGCAGTGCTTGCAAACCCCTGAACAAATGCTCTCGGGCCACGGGTAGCCAGGCCAAGGTGCGCCGGCGGAAGTCCTCATCGGCCAAAGCTGCCGCCACTGCCACTCCCGCCAATCCGTTGACGCTCCAGGGATCCCGCCACTGCCGCCAGCGCTGCCAGTGATCCGGGTGCCCCACCGCAAAGCCAATGCGCAAGCCGGGCAGGGTGAAAAACTTGGTGAGGGAACGGATGACGATGGTGTTGGGATGAGCCGCCAGGTGGGGGATCAAGGTTTGGCTGCGGGGCATTGCCGACGGGCTGGAGTTTAAGCTCAGGGTGGGCTCCCCCGGCAAAAAGTCCATAAAAGCCTCGTCCACCACCACCCGGTCGAACTGGGGCAGGAGAGGCAGGATATCTTGCTGCGGGATCAGCCAGCCCGTCGGGTTATGAGGGTTGTTCAGCCAGAGCACCCGGTTTCCCTTGCCTGCCACCGGAAGGGGTTCCTGCAGAAGGGTAAAACCGGCGGATCCCTGGCCGGGGAAAAAAGGCAGCGGCTTGATGGTCGCCCCTGCTGCCCGCAGAGCCCGCGCATAATCCCCAAAAGCAGGCTGGGGCAGCCATACCTCCCGCCCTTGCGCATCCCGGGCTGCCCAGGTGAGCAACTCCGCTGCCCCATTGCCCACAAAGATCCACTCGGGATCGACAGCCCAATGGTTGGCTAAACAGATGCGCAAGTCCCGATAGTCGGGATCCGGGTAGCGGCTGATTACAACCGGGTCTGCTGCAGACAGCGCCTGAGTCAGAGCTTGCAAGACCGATTCCGGTGGGCCCAGCGGATTCAAGCTGGCCGAAAAATCCAGAATCTCCTGGGGAGAGCAGCCAGCGATTGCTGCTCCCCAAGCCCAATTGCCACCGTGTCGAGGCCGCTCCACGCCTTACCCAGCAGCCGAGTCCCAACCCGGCGAAATTAAGATTTCCCCCCTGCTACTGCTTCGCGGAATGACTTGCCCGCCGCAAAAGTGGGGACGATTCTCTCTGGGATCACCATCTTTTGGTTGGTTTTCGGGTTGCGACCTTCCCGCTCTTTGCGCTTGCGAGCCTCAAAGGAGCCGAAGCCCACCAGGATCACCTTCCCCTTGGGTTCACCGTTTTCATCGCGGGATGCGACCTCTTCGACAATGATCTCCAGTGCTGCCGAAATGACAGCCTCCGCTTCTTTTTTGGTTACATTGGCGCGATGAGCGACGGCATCAACAAGTTCTGCCTTGTTCATCCTGATCTCCTTTTGAGTTAGGCAATAAAGTTAGAGCGTTCCCTGGATCGCGGATTCGCTCAGGCGTTGCAGAGCGGCCACGGCCCAGAGTGTTCTCAGTGTGTGGGAGCGGGGCTTGCCCTGCAATGCGCCAAGGCGCCACTGGCGCGAATGGCAGGATTGTGGCAGTTGAGCTCCAAATCACTGACATATTCTACAGCTAAGTTAGGGCAGAAGCCTGCTGGGCAAGGGGTTTTAGGGGATCTTAACGCAATTTTCTGGGAGACAAGAGACTGCATATACCCAGTTGGCTCGGATCCGACAGAAAGCTAGGGCTCACGACTCGGGTCGGAAGTAGGCCCGCATCACCTCTCGAAAGATGGGAGCGGCCCGTGATCCACCCCCACCGCCGCTGTTTTCCAGAAAGACCACGACCACCAATTCGGGCCGGTCGTAGGGAGCATAGCCAACATACCAAGCGTGGGATCGCCGCGGCGGATCCTCTGCGGTGCCGGTTTTACCAGCCGTTGGGGGAAATCCTGGCCCCAGGTTGGCGTTGCCGCCAGTGCCGTAAACCACGACATCTCGCAGCCCCTGCTGCAGGATCTCCAGGGTGGCAGGGGAAAGACCTACCTTTTGGCGCAGCGGCACAGGGCTTTCCGGGATCACCTGGTGCGAGAGCAAGGGGCGCACCCGCCAGCCCCCATTGGCCACTGCCGCCGTTACCACCGCCATTTGCAGCGGCGTAGCGGTAATAAATCCCTGGCCGATGGACATGTTGACCGTGTCGCCCACATACCAGGGCTCGCGCCAGTGGCGCTGCTTCCACTCAGCATCCGGCACCAGACCCGCGGCTTCCCCTTTGAGGCCAATCCCGGTCAGTTGTCCCAACCCAAAGCGGCGCGACCATTCTTGCAAAGGGGCAGCCTTGGTGCCGAGGGCGATTTGGTAGAAAAAGGTGTCGCTGCTGTAGGCCATCGCCTGCCGGTAGTTCAGCCGCCCGAAGCCGGCCCGGTTCCAGTCCCAAAAGCGCCATCCTCCCACCTGGATGTAGGGGCCGGTCTGCAGCACCGTATTCGGGGGAAAGGCTCCCGACTCAATCCCGGCAGCGGTGGTGATGATTTTGTAGGTGCTGGCGGGGGGATAGGGCCGCAGGCCGCGGTTGAGGAAGGGAAAATCCTGCTGCTGCAGGCTCTCCCACTGGGCTTGGGTGATGCGGCTGGAAAAGAGGTTGGGATCAAAGGTGGGATAGCTGGCCATGGCCAGGATCGAGCCATCGCTGGGATCCATGGCGATCACCGCTCCTTTTTGCTGGCCGAGGGCCCGCTCTGCCGCCTGCTGCAGCCGCACATCCAAAGTGAGCTGCAGGGTGTTGCCCGGTTGGGGCGCTTGTTCCCCCAGCACCCGCAGCACCTCTCCCATGGCGTCCACCTCCACCTGTCGCCCGCCCCATTGGCCGCGCAGATGGTTCTCGAACAATTCCTCCACTCCCATCAGGCCAACGATATCCCCCAGGCGATAGCTAGGGTCGGCCCGCAGTTGCTCTAGGGGGATCTCGCCGGTGTAGCCCAGCAGGTGAGCAGCCAAGTCGCCATGGGGATAAAACCGCGCCGTCTCCGCCTCCACCATCACCCCCGGCAGCTCGCGGCTCATCTCCTCCAGTTGAATGACCACCTGGGGGCTGGCGTTGCGCAGGATGCGCACGGGAAACGGGGAACGATATCCGGCCTGTTCCAGTTTCTGGGCGATCTCCTCGGGGGCCATGTTCAAGTATTCTGCCAACTTGGGGATCATCTCCTGCCAGCGCTGCCGCGACTGCACCAGAGGCCAGAGGAAGACCGAGTGGGACAATCGGCTGCTCGCCAGCAATACGCCGTTGCGATCCACAATGCGTCCGCGTTCTGGCGGCTGGGGCAACAGGCGAATGCGGTTGGTATCGGCCAGCTGGCGGTAATACTGGGTGCGCGCTAGCTGCAGGTAGGCCAGACGGGATCCCAGCCCTCCAAACAGCAGCAGACTGGTCAGCGAGAGCAAGACAACGGCCCGATAGCCCTGCCCCACCGTTTTGGCCGATGCGGATCCCAGCCAGCGAGGGCTACCGCCGTCCGGCAGGGGTGGGGGAAGTACCCGGCGGGGGGCAGGCGGTCTGGAATGGGGGGAGAACAGGGCTTGCGGATCCCGTCCTGCCAAGGTGTGGGGGCTTCGCGCGGCGTTGCTGACGGGGTAGAGTTTGGCCATGAAATTGCCAGAAGAATTGCAACCGATACACCCAAAATCGAGAGGAGATGCCCGCTCTCGGGCAGGCAGTCTCAGCATCCATCCAGTATCCCTGGCTGCGGCAAGCCTCGTCCAGGAGTGGCAGCGTGGATAGAGCAGAACAACAACGGCTGCGCCAGGCTGCCTGGCTGATGGTGGGCAATGGCCTGCGCCTGGGGTTGTCCGGGGCCTATTTCATCCTGTTGGCCCGTCTGTTGGGGCCGGAAGCCTTCGGGGTTTTCTCTGCCATCTTGGCCTGCAGCAACCTGGCCGCCCCGTTTGGCTATTTGGGCCAATCGGAACTGCTGATCCAGCGCCTCAGCCGGCAGGGATCCCCGACTTGCACCCAGGGGATTGGCCCCAGCTTATGGTTGGCGGGATTGGGCTGTGGGGGGATGGCGCTGGTGTTGTGGCCCCTCTTGAGCGTTTGGCTGGCCGGGACGCCAGCAGCGGTGGTGGGGGTATTGCTTTTGAGCGATCTGCTGTTCATCGCGGTGCCAGAGGTGTACAGGGGGATCCTGATCGGGAGAGAGCAGGCTGCTGGGGTAGCCCTCATCGACACGGGCATGGCGCTGGGGCGATTGGGGGCAGTGTTGTTGGCGGTGGCCTTGGGCTGGGGATCCCTGGTGCAATGGGCTGTTCTGTACGGCCTGATGGTGTTGGTCGTGCTGCTGCTGATCGCGAGGGGGATGGGACGGTGGAGCGAGCCTTCTCTCCCCTTGGCCCTGAGCTGGAGAGATCTGCGGGAACGGCTGACAGCGGGCTGGGACTTTGCGGTGGGGCTGGCCGCGGTGAAAACCTTCACCGATTTGGATAAGCTGCTCTTGCCCCGTTTGGCCTCAGCAGCAGCGGGGGGTCTTTACAGCGCTGCCTATCGGGTGATCAACTTCTCGCAAACGCCGATGATTGCTCTGCTCACCAGCCATTTTGCCGAGCTGTGCCGCCAAGGCCAAAAAGGACTCCCACAAGGCTGGCGCTACGCCTGTCACCTTTCCCCTTGGGTGGTGGGCTACGGCAGTTTGGCTGCTCTGGGGCTGGCCCTGGGATCCTACGGGATCCCCTGGGTGCTGGGATCGGCTTACCGGGAAACGGCCCTCATCCTGCGCTGGCTCAGCCCGGTCATTTTGCTGGAAGGGATCCACCTTTTGCTATCTCACCTGCTCACTGGAGCAGGGTTGCAAAAGCCCCGCAGCCGTCTGCAACTGATGGCTCTGGGGCTGAATGGGCTTTTGAATGCGGTTTGGATCCCAAGGTGGGGTTGGCAGGGGGCGGCCCTAGCGACCTTGCTGTCGGAGATGGCCTTGGTGCTGGCTTTGCTGCTGTTGATTCGGGGGCAGCTGCGCTCTCTGCAGAGAGCTGGGCCTAGGGCGCCTTAACGATTTTGTAGGTGGCTTTGGCATCGGGGCCAAAGGTGATCACATCCCCCGACTTGAGCTGGTGGGTGGTCAATTTCTGGCCGTTGATCAACAAGCCATTGGTGCTGGGGCGACCTTCCAGATCCCCATCCAAAATGCGGTAGCAATATTCTCCCTCTCGCTCGGCGGGAATCCGCAGCAGCATGGCGTGGTAGCGGGAGGCATACTGAGAGTTGAGACAGATGTCGTTCGCCAAGTCCCGACCGATGAAGTATTTGGCGGATCCCAGCACCTGGGTACGGCGGCCATCTCGGTCTTCCACGATCAAGATGTGCTGGTGGGTACCGGAAGGAGAAGGCACAGATTCAACCATACTTCCGCTGTCAATACCAGTGTTTAACCGTACCTCAAACTATACCGAAGTTTAGCCTTCTTCCTGCTATCGCTGGGTCTGCAGAATCGCTCATCCAGCGCCCCAGAACTCTCGACCGATCCAATGGGCTAGCGAGGAACATTCTGGAGCAATGAGCCGACCCATCCGGGGAAGAGGGTGTAAGCTCCTACCGCCCATTGGGCCATGCCCACCACCACCTCTGACTTGGACTGGCGAGCGGCATCCCAAATGGCTTCGGCAACTTCTTCCGGCTGGCTGACCCAAAAACTCTCCAGCGCCTGTTGCATTTGCTCGCGGGCTTTGCCACCTGAGGTTTGGGAGTGGCCATCGGGAGAGGACTCTGGCCCCACCTCATCCAGAAAAATGGCTCGCTTGAGGAAATTGCTGCTGACGATGCCCGGATGGACGCCAATTACCTGGATCCCTTGGGGTTGCAGTTCCAGACGCAGCGCTTCTGTCAGCCCACTGACCGCGTACTTGCTGGCACAATAGGCGCTCATCTGGGGCAGGGGCATTTTGCCGCCAATGGATCCCACGTTGATGATCTGGCCTTTTTTGCGCTTCAACATGTCGGGGAGCACGGCTCGGATGGTGTGGAGGTAGCCCCAAAAGTTGACCGCCATCAAAGCCTGCCAGTGCTCCGGGGTGGTTTGCAAAAAAGGGCCACTCATGCAGATGCCGGCGTTGTTGATCAGGCAATCGATGCGGCCATAGCGTTCTAGGGTTCTCTCCACCAGGTTTTGCACCTGTTCTGGCTGCGTGACATCGGTGGGAACGGCCAAGACCTCGGCGTTGAGGCTTTGCTCTAGGTCGATGGCCGTTTGCTTCAGGGTTTCGGCAGTGCGGGCAGCCAGCGCCAATCGGTAACCCCCACGGGCAAAGGTAAAGGCAGTAGCTCTGCCGATGCCTTCAGAAGCGCCTGTAATTAAAACAACATCGGCCATCCTGCTTCTCCGTAAATCTGGACTGGGATCCCTCTACCTGTTGTAGCTTCTCCGAGAGTTAGGGATCCCTGCTTGGCTGAGGGCTTAAGATACTGAACGATAGCGAAGATAAGGTTTATGGCCTCTACCTACTCATTTGACATCGTCAGTGATTTCGATCGGCAGGAACTGGTGAACGCTGTGGATCAAGCCCGGCGGGAGATCAAACAGCGCTACGACCTCAAGGATACTCAGACGGAAATTGAGCTGGAGGAGGGATCCCTGACCATCACCACCGCCAACGACATGGCCCTCAACTCCATTCGGGATCTGCTTCTTACCAAAGCGGCCAAGCGGGGTCTATCCCTGAAGATCTTCGACTTCCAACCCCCAGAGAGCGCCGGCGGCAACCGAGTGCGCCAGGTGGTTCACCTGAAAAAGGGCATTGATGCCACGCTGGCCAAACAGATTGCCAAGCAAATCCGCGACAACTTTAAGAAGGTGCAGCCCGCCATTCAAGGGGATCTGGTGCGCGTTTCCGGCAAGGATAAAGACGAGCTACAGGCGGTCATTCAAATGCTTAGGCAGCAGGACTACCCGGTGGCGCTGCAATTTGTCAACTATCGATAGGGATCCTCTGGGCTTCCGTATCTTTCCCCTCAACCCCTCTTGCAAGATTAGAGATCTCAGGATCTGTGAAATGTTGGGTTTAATGGCTGCTGGAAATGGTGATGGCCTACGCTCCTCAAAGCTTGAGTTTTCGGCCAATTGGGATAGGGGGCTCTGGTGAGAAATCTTGTGAAAGTAACCGTCGGAATCAAGCCAGCAAGTCTCTGAGAATCTCATTGGAAAATAGCCAGCCATCGGGCGGAATCAGCCGTAGCCGGCCTGCCTCACAACTGGCCCATCCCTTCTCAAAATAGGGATCCAGCCTCTCCAAAGCTTGCTCGACCTTTGGGTGGCCAAAACGCTCCTGTAAATGGCACAAATCCAGACCTTCCTGTAAACGCAACCCCAACATCAAAGTATCCATCCAAACTTCCTCTGGGGATGCTTCAGGAGGGAGAGGGTGGACTCCGACTTTCACCTGCTCGAAGTAGTGGTAAAGGGTTTTGGGCTGCTGAATGCGCCGTCCCCCCTCGTAGCCGACGGATCCCATGCCAAAGCCAAAGTAAGGGCGATTTTCCCAGTACACTCGGTTGTGGCGACAGGCGTAGCCGGGGCGGGCAAAATTGGAGATTTCGTAGTGGATGTAGCCCGCTTCGGTGAGCAGCTCCCGCGCCATTAGGTACATGGCAACTGTGGTTTCCTCGCTGGGCAAAGGTGCTGCTCCCGGTCGGTACATCCGACCAAAGCGGGTTCCCGGTTCAATCGTCAGATCATAGACGGAGACATGGGTGGGGTTAATCTCAAGAACAGCTCGTAGAGACTGCTGCCAGTGTTCCAAAGTCTGGTAGGGCAGCTCAAAGATCAAATCCAGGTTGAAATTCTCAAAGCCCGCCGCCTGCAAGTCGGCCACGGCTTCGTAAACTTCCTCCACTCCATGCAGGCGACCACAAGCGGCCAGCAGCTCTGGCTGAAATGCCTGTACCCCTAGGCTGATGCGGTTGACCCCCAGCTCCCGGTAGCCCGCCAACTGCTCCCGCGTCAGGGTGCCGGGGTTGGCCTCCAGAGAAATCTCGCAGTCGGGATGAAACGGGATCCTCTCCCTCAATTGAGTCAAGATCCGCCCCAGTTGCTCCACCGTCAGCAGAGAAGGGGTGCCACCCCCGAAAAAAATGCTGGTCAACGGTCTGGGATCCCCGGCCAGATGGCGGTAGCGGTAGGCGCCGCCGATCTCCCGGCAGAGCATCTGCACGTAGGTTTCCATCAACTTGCGGGTGCCCAGGCCGGTGGCAAAATCACAGTAGTGGCAGCGTTGCCGACAAAAAGGGATGTGCAGGTAAGCCGCCTCAGGCCAATCAACCTGGTCGCGACAGGGTTGCGGAGCAGTACCGGTCGGAGTGGGATCGTGCGAAGCAATTGCCACAGCCATGAGTCAGCTCAAACGGGTTAGAACCACTATACTGATAGACTCCGAAACTCCTCACGAGGAGGGATCCCATGGGAGCTGTGCGCCTGGCGGTAATCGACTATGAGGCGGGAAATCTGCATTCGGCTTGCAAAGGGCTGGAGCGGGCCGGAGCTGAGGTGCAGCTAGTAACAGAGCCAACTGGACTAGCGGCTTTTGACGGCATTGTCCTGCCCGGCGATGGGGCCTTTGACCCAGCCATGCAGCAGCTGCGGGCGCGGGGCTTTGGGAAAGCGATCCGGGAAGCTGTGGAGCGGCAACAGCCTTTTTTAGGCATTTGCCTTGGGCTGCAAGTTTTGTTCGAAAGCAGCGAAGAGGGAACAGAGCCAGGGCTGAGCATTGTGCCTGGACGGGTGCAGCGCTTTCGGCCAGAGGCGGGCCTGCGCATCCCTCACATGGGCTGGAATCAACTGCAACTCACCCAAGCCCACTCTCCCCTCTGGGCAGGGATCCCCGATCAAACCTGGGCCTATTTTGTCCATTCCTATCACGGTGTGCCCAGCGATCCAGCCTGGGTGGCTGCCACGACCCAACACGGCAGCCAAACCTGTGTAGCCGCCATTGCCCGCGGCGCTTTGTTTGCTACCCAGTTTCACCCAGAAAAGTCCGGCCCCTACGGCTTGAAGATGCTGCGCAACTTTGTCGAGTTTGTTGCCCGTTGTTCCCCCTTATCTGCTCCCAGAGCCTAGTGCCCCATGAACTACTGGCTGATGAAATCTGAGCCCAGCATCTATAGCATCTGGGATTTGCAGCGGGAGGGCCAAACCCTTTGGGATGGCGTGCGCAACTACCAAGCCCGCAACTATCTGAAGGCAATGCAGCCTGGGGATCGCGCCTTTTTCTACCATTCCAATGCCGAGCCACCCGGAATTGCCGGTTTGATGGAGATCCTGGAAACCCACGTGGTGGATCCCAGCCAGTTTGATCCGACCAGCCCCTACTACGATCCCAAGTCCACTCCAGCAGATCCCCGGTGGTACACGGTGCGGGTGCAATTTTTGGCTGCTTTTGAAAGAGTGATCCCTTTGGCCAAATTGCGGGCCACCTTCACCCCGGAGGAGCTGGAGGTGGTGCGGCGGGGCACACGCCTGTCGGTGATACCTGTGGCTGCAGAGGTTGCGGAGCGCTTGCTCTCACTGGCAAACCTCTCCTCTTGATCTGGGGTAAGCTTCCCGACGGTCTCGCCCGACCATTTCCTCTCCGAGGCAGCTAGCCTCTACAGCGCCGACTCTGTTTTGCTGCCAATTTGACCTAAAACAAACATAAAGGGATTCAAAAAATAGGAAACTGGGCATTCAACGCCTGCCTAGGCTTGAGGAAGGAACCCAGGGCGAGGTTACTGTGGCGCTGCACAACAACTATGCCCGCTGGAACCAAGCAATTGTTCAATGGGCAACGCTGGGAGTTCCTCACGGTACGCCAGTTTACCTCAGCGTAGATGAAGAAGTTTTAGCAAGTCTAGGCTTAGGCCCAGTTGAGGACTTTTGCCAAGCCGTGCGCGCCCAGGTGGTAGATGGCCAGCGAGTCCAGCTATCAACTCTGCAAAACCAAAGCTTGCCCGAACCAGCAGGAGTTGCCTTCTTGGCGCTGATGGTGCTCGCCGCCAACGACATGGTGAGGGATGAGGAGCTGGATGAGAGGGACTTCTTTACCCATTTTTGTCAACGATTGGGGGTAGGCGGCGACACTCGTCCCACTGGGATGAAAGCTGGAGATGAAGAAGGCCTATGGCAGGAGTGGAACCAATGGCTAGAGGTAAAGGGATGGATTGCCACCGCCGAGCCAGGGGAAGGCCCGCGCCGGTATTTGAATTACCCCATTTCCCAAACCCTGCTGCGGAAAGCGGACATCCAAAAGCTCTGTTGCCTGTTTTACGAGAAAAACTGGACTACCGCCCGCAGCGAAACTAAGTTACTGGTGGACTTGGCGAGCGAAAAAAACCTGAACCGCCATCTGGAAGAGCTGCTGGACGATCGCCAGCGACACGAGGTACTGGGCGCCGAAATCCTAGCCGTCCATCAGGAGTGGTTAGACGCACAATGCCCGAAACCTGAACAATTTAGCCGACGTCCCCCCACGTGCCTGATTGCAGGGCTGTATCGCACCGAAGATCGGTGGGGGAATCCAGAGTACTACCCTTACCCCAAAGTTCCGCGTCGTTGGCCAGTTGCCGAGGTGACCGTAGAAAACCTAGGTAGCTTGCGTTGTGAGCGCTCTGGTTGGTTTTTCCCTGTTGGCGCACCGCTTTCTGCTGCCGATCTAACAACGGGGAAGTCATGGCCGATTCGAGATCATGCCCACTTGCGGGAACTCCAGCTGCCAGCTCGAGACTTTTGGGTCTTGGTGCCCGATCCTGAGAACCCCGAGTCTAGTGCGCTGGCTAGTTGGGGAGCACCTAAATTGGGCAGTCATTTCACAGTGCTGTTTCGGGAAGCACTCTGGTTGGACTTGCAGCAGCTACGAGAAGAAAAGCTGCTGCAGTGGGAGGGCGATCGCCAGCTTGCCTTTGAAGTAACCTCTGGCTGGTGGGAAATCCAAGAATGTCAGGTGCTGGCGCCGGTATGGGACGGTTTGTTTTTACAACATCCTGAGCTGAAAGAGGCCTTACAACCACGCGATCGTCTGCACATTGCCTTGGGTGGAGGGCTACGGGTACCGCAAGGACAAGGTTGGCTCGAGGGTCACTTGCCAAAGGTGACTGTGTACGGGTTTCAGCCTACGGTAGCCGTGACTCTAACTGAAGTGCGTACCGGGAGCATATATCTTCCAGAAGACCATCGCTCTACCAACCAGCCTTGGGATTTGCCCGCAGACTTACCTCCCGGTACTTACCAAATCCAAGTACGGGGCGGAACTGCCCACCAGGAACGCTTTTTGAAGATCCTGAGTTGGGGTGATTTGTCATTAGCTTCCCTAGAGTAGAGGCATAACTCTATGTCGAAAAAATCTTCTCGGTCAGAGCAAACTTACTGGGGCTTTCGCACCCATACCTCCAGATACAAACCCCAAAAGTTGCTGAATTACTTACAAAAGCGGGTTACTCAAGAAAACTTGGCCGATGTTGTGTCTCATGTTCGTATTGAGAAGGGCATTAAGGAAAGAAGTAGGGGAGAGTATTACTTCTACTTGGGTATTAAGACAAATGCGCGCTCTGATTGGTCATCCACACAAAACACCCTTGAGCAACTGATTAAAACAGTGAGAGGTATCAGTATAGTT
Organism: Synechococcus sp. JA-2-3B'a(2-13); assembly: GCF_000013225.1. NCBI lineage: Bacteria > Bacillati > Cyanobacteriota > Cyanophyceae > Synechococcales > Synechococcaceae > Synechococcus > Synechococcus sp. JA-2-3B'a(2-13). The sequence goes on along the minus strand of NC_007776.1, from coordinate 919,317 downwards.
AGGATTCGAAGAGAAGGATTTTGCTGGGAAGATATTCGACACATGGTGGGTATCGCCTATGAGTTGGAACGGGATACCCAACCCATTGAGTATTTCCAAGTCAAGCGGCCACCTAAAGTCAACCCACTTGGTTTGGAAACACCTATAGCAGAGGCGGCAGGAAGCGATCGCTCCCAGCCGTGCGAACAGCTGCTTTGGTGGTTATCGGCAGCCGGTTCTGGTTCTTGGGAAACCTTTCAAGCCGTATGCAGTCACCTAGATCTAGTCCAACCGCGTCGGTTGTGGCGTCGGCTGCAGTTGTTAGGGCATCTTCTGGCAGCTCAGGATGGTCAACACTGGCAAATGCAGCCACCTTCCCTGCAGCCAGTGAGCAAAAATTGCTACGTGCTGTACGGTCAGCGAAACGCCAGCCTGCAAGAGTCTTTGCAGCAGTTTGGTCGCCTTGTGAAGATCCCTCAACCTCGAAGGGATGCTCCACCCTGTTGGCAGCTTGAGCTGCAAGCTGATGCTGCCAATGCAATTGCCGAGTTACGGACCAAATACCCTGCCCTAGCCATTCGTCCGGTCGAGGCCCCTCCTCCTTGGGCTGATTGGGTAGCTACGCTAAAGGTCGTCGATTGGGTGCCACTTCACCGCTATCGACTAAAGCGCTACGATGGGAGCAGCTTCGTAGATGTGCCAGACGCCGAGGAAACGGGTTTCTACGAGCTGTACGAGGAGGGATCCCAACAGCAGCATGCCCTATTCTACGACCGCCAGCACAACGCTTGGTACAGCGCCGAATGGTACAGTTTACGTTTTTTGGCTTTGACTCATCTTGCTCCCAAAAACCTATCAGTTAGTTACGACCCCAATGCCCAAGAACTATCGATCCCTATCAGCCAGCGCTGGCCGCTAGCCTACGAACGCTACTTGGTCATGCAATCGGGTTGTCTGCCTCGCTACAATCGCACAACAGAAGAACTGATTTATCAGAACATTGCACCAACTGTGTGGCAAGTCATTGGTGAACAGCTGCCGTTTTTTGATCTGGAGAAATAGTTACAGTTTTTGCCAAAGGCAAAGGAAAAACCATGTACGACCTCGTCGGTATCTATCAGCGGTTAGATCGAATCTACCAGCTTTACATTAGAAGTGCTTTTCCCTTACGTTACCCTGCTCTTAGCGCCGAGCGGGATCGCCACTTGCAGTACAGACCTGAGAATGCTCTGCTTAGTACTCCTCCCCTATTGGAGCCTACACCACTCTACCCTTCTTCTGGCAAAACCCTTGAGGAAGCAGCGAAAGCTTTACCCGCTGGTTATGAAGATTTGGTACATCTAGGCCAGTCTTTATTTCCAAACTTTCCGCTGTATGAGCACCAATGGCAAAGTTTGAAGGCAGCCATCGTTAACCAGAAGGATATTGTAGTAACAACGGGAACTGGTTCTGGCAAAACCGAGTGTTTCTTGTTGCCAATCCTAGCCCACCTTGCCCGGGAATCCCGTACCTGGGATCCCATGTCCCCTCAGAGTGGCGATACGTTCTGGTGGCAGCAGGAAGACAATCCAAAGTGGGTACCACAGCGCCAAGGGCAACAACGACCGGCGGCGATACGGGCCTTGATTCTCTATCCTTTGAATGCTCTGGTGGAGGATCAATTGCGACGGTTGCGCAAGGTGTTGGACAGTCCGGAAACCCATGCCTGGCTCGATCGCGAGCGCGGCGGCAATCGCATCACCTTCGGTCGCTATACGGGACAGACACCCCTCCCCGGTCGTCAGACCCCTGAAAAGGTCAAAGAATTGGCCAAGCTATTGAGAGATCTTCAGGAGCAGCAGGGAAGAGTTGCTGTTCGGAACAAGAATTCGGATAAAGATTCGGATTTAGTATTTTATTTCCCTCGCTTAGATGGGGGAGAAATGCGCTCACGCTGGGACATGCAAGAACATCCCCCAGATATCCTGATTACCAACTATTCCATGCTCAACATTATGCTGATGCGGCAAATTGAGGCTGGGATGTTCGAGCAAACGAAAGCGTGGTTGCAAGCGGATCGAGGTAATAAATTCTTGCTGATTGTGGATGAGTTGCACACCTATCGCGGGACACCAGGGTCAGAAGTAGCTTATTTGCTGCGCTTGCTGCTGTACCGCTTGGGGCTAACAGTCAACTCAGAACAGCTACAAATTTTGGCGACCAGCGCCAGCTTGGAAGAGGGCGAGGCGGGCCGCCGGTTTCTCCGGGAGTTTTTTGGGCGCGATAACTTTGCGGTGATCGCTGGAGAACAAGTTGCTCCGGATCCCGAAGCCCCAGCGCGAGTGCGTCAGTATCAAGTTGCTTTTGCTCAATTTGCCAGAGATGTGCAGGCGGATCCCCTCCAGCCCCTGCGACCTCTCCCTATCCCCGAAGAAGCTCTGACCAAGCTGGTGCAAGAGCTGGGGGGCGATCCCAGCTCAAAACCACTGGAGCAGGCTTTGGGGGAGTGCCTCGAAGAACTCAAGGTTGGCGATGCCTTGCGGGAGGCCTGTCGGCAAGCTAGTGGCAGCGTGCGCGCCACCCCCATCCAAAAAGTTGACCAGCAACTGTTCCCGGGGGCGGCCGTGCCCCAAGGCGGTCTGGTCTCCGAGGCCTTGCGAGGATTGTTGATGGCGACGGCGGTAGCTCAGCGAGAAGACGGGCGATCGCCCCAGCCCGTGCGCGGTCACCTTTTCTTTCACAACCTGCAAGGTCTCTGGGCGTGCAGCAACCCTCACTGCAGCGTTGCGCAACGCTCTCCGGAGAACAACCAGCCGCCTTCACCCATTGGCGCTTTGCACAGCCAACACCGTCTCAGTTGCGACTGCGGGGCGCGTGTCCTGGACTTGATCGTCTGCGAAGTTTGCGGGGAGGTATTCCTGGGGGGCTATGCATACCAATCCGGCGAGTCCCTTATCCTCACTCCCGATCAACCTGACTTGGAAGGCATTCCTGATTTGGTGAACCTTACGCAGAGGTCTGGGAACTATCGCGTTTTTTGGCCCCTGCCCCACGACCCGGAACCTTGGGCGACCCAGCCGCAATATTTGGAGTGGACTGCTGGCAAGACGAAGCGGGGGTGGGTTGAAGCCAAGCTCAACCCCGCTACTGGTGAACTCCGACAAGATAAAAGCCCCCCTAGAGAAGGCGAGGTTCCCGGCTGGGTGTACCAAGTGAAAGAGGGGGATGGGAATCAGCCCGCCTTGCCGAGCCGCTGCCCTCGCTGCGATACCGATCGCGCTCTCCGTGAGGCCTATCCCACTCCTTTGCGCGTGCACCGCACTGGATTCCAAAAAGCCTGTCAGGTGATTGCCGGAGCTTTGTTGCGGGAAATGCCAACACCGCAATCCCGCAAGCTGGTGGTTTTTTCCGATAGCCGCCAGGACGCAGCCAAGTTAGCCGCCGGTATGGAAATGGATCACTATCGCGATATGGTGCGCTTGCTGCTAGTGCGATCAGCAGAGGAGTATAGGCAAGACCTGCGGGCCTTTCTGCGCTGTGAGTTGCCCAGTCCAGAGGAACGACAGCAACGGTTGCGAGAATATCCCCGGTTGCTACAAGACGTTGAGGGGATGGCGGAGGATTGGGCAGCACGGGATCGCTTTCTTAATCGGCAAGGTGACATTGCTACAGAAGCTCTGCTTTGGACTCAAAACCGGCGACCTGCCAACGAGCAAGTTCGTGAACTGTGGCTCGAGATGCTCAAGTCTTACGGCGAGAAAGTTCCTCTCCTTGCCTTGCGGCGCACCCTGGCAGACCTGCTCTTACATTTGGGACTGTGCCCTGGCGGGATGTCCTTTAGCGCCCTTTACTATTCCGTCAATAAGGATCGGCATCCCTGGACTGAGCTCTACAACTGGCAAAGTCAACCAGTAACACGAATTGCTGCCCGAACACCAGAGCAAAACAGACACCTCGATGAACTCGATGCCTATTTAGCTGATGAAATGATGTTTACGCTGTTTGCCCATGCGGTCAGAAACATCGAGTCTTTTGGACAGGGCTATGTTACAGCTCAAGTTCCTCCGGAACTGCAAGACGTTGCCAGCGCGGTTATCCGCCAATTGGGAATTCGCAAGCGGCATCGATACTCCAAATTCTGCAGACCGGGTACTAGGCGGGAATTACCCCAGTACGTGGAGCGATACTTGAGAAAATTAGAGGAACAGGGCAAGCCAGACTTAAAATCCCAGATCGAGCGGGAGTTGAACAAAATCGGTACCCGTAGCGAGAACGGATTGGTTTTGGATCCAGATCGCCTCTACCTTGTGCCCGTCTCTCGCGAAGGTCTTCAAGGCTACCGCTGTCCTCAATGCGGGGCCTTTTACTTGCACACTGCGGGGGGATGGTGCCCAGAGTGCAGTGGCGGTCGCAACACCAGCAAACGCTCTGACCCGCAGGCCATCCGACTGCAGCCGAGCAGCTTGCCGCGCGACTTGGACTACTACGCCTACCTCTCCGACCCTGAAAACGAACCGTTTCGGATGAATGCTGCCGAATTGACAGGGCAAACCGACAAGGAGGATCGCCTCAAACGGCAGCGCTGGTTCCAGGAAGTGTTCCTAGAGGGAGAAATACCGCTGGCTCAGGGCATTGATTTGTTAAGCGTGACTACCACTATGGAGGCTGGCGTAGACATCGGCGGCCTGCTGGCAGTGATGATGGCAAACATGCCGCCCCGACGGTTCAACTACCAGCAGCGGGTGGGACGGGCTGGTCGGCGCGGTGCCGGGGTCTCCTTGGCAGTTACGTTTTGCCGGGGTCGCAGCCATGACGATTTTTACTTTCAGCGCCCTGAGGCCATTACCGGCGATCCGCCACCCCCGCCCTACATTGACCTGCGCAGCCTCACCATTGCTCGGCGCGTCGTCGCCAAAGAAGTTTTGCGACAAGCTTTTCAGGAAGTCTCGCAACACGATCAATCCGCTGCAGTCCATCTTGAAGACGTGACCAGCGTCCACGGCGAATTTGGTCTAGCCGAAAAGTGGCAGGAGGTGGAGCCGTTGGTTCGCCAATGGATTGCTAGCCACGACCAAGAAATCCAAACCGTGATCACCCAACTCTGCCAGCAAACTCATCTCTCGGCTGACGATCGACAAGCCTTGCATCACTACATCTGCAACGATTTGGTCAATAAGATTAGCGAGATTGCCACTTCCAATGCCTACAGCCAATCCCAACTCAGCGAACGCCTGGCCAATGCTGGCATCTTGCCCATGTTTGGCTTTCCCACGCGGGTGCGCCTGCTCTATACCCGCTGGTCGGCTAGCCAAGGCACCATCGATCGCGACTTGGATACAGCAATCGCACAATTTGCCCCCGGCTCAGAAATCGTTAAAGATCGGGCGGTGCACACCGCCTGTGGACTGGTGGAGTTGGTGCCTCACAAAGGGGACGTGCGATCGCGGCCTGGCCTGGTGCCGGCTCTTGACCAACCTAACCGCTGGCTAGGTCTGTGCTGCAACTGTCAAGCCATGATAGAGGACTACCAGCCACAGCAGCCGCTTTGCTCTCCTCCCCCAGCTACCCACAAGCCGGCAAAGCAAGCCTGTCCGGTATGCCAGCAAACCACCCTCCGCTGCATTGATGCGCGGGAACCCAGGGGCTTTTTCACCAACTTGCAGCCGCGGGATTTTGATGGTCAATTTGAGTGGCAACCCCGCGTCAGTCGGCCAACCTTGGGCGCGGACGGACTTAAGGCGGAAGCGACGACCGCAACGACCGGCAACGCTCACCTGCGGGGAGGCAGCGATGACGTTTTAATCGTCAATGATCGCGGCGGCGAGGGGGGGTTCCTGTTACAAGCGGATAAGAAGTGGCCAGGAGCTTATGTTTGTCCTGAAGTTCAGGGGAAACGTTTCGAAGGAATAGGCCCTACCTATCGGATTGCCCTACTGTCTAAGCGACGCACTGACGTGCTGCTGGTCAGCCTTCAAACTTGGCCGCCTGGCGTGTTTGCTGACTCAACAACTGTGGAAGGGCGAGCAGCTTTGTATTCCTTCGCCTTCTGGTTGCGAGCGGCTGCCTGCACCTTTTTGGATGTCGATCCTGACGAGTTGCAAGCCAGCTTTCAGACAAAGGAAGAGGCTGGCCGAGTGGTGGGTCAGGCTTTTCTGTTCGACAAGCTGGAGAATGGCGCGGGGTATTGCCTCTACCTCGCTCAGCCGGAGGTCTTCTCGAAGCTGCTGGAACAAGAGGACTTGTCTCAACCCAACAGTTTGGCCTTCCGTTGGCTGCAGCACCAGCAGACCTGCGACACGTCCTGCAACAACTGCTTGCGCGATTACTCCAACCTAGCCTACCACGGGCTCTTGGATTGGCGACTAGCCTTGGATATGGCGCGCCTTCTGCGAGATGCTAGGGCACCGGTCGATTTGCAGAGCCCTTGGGGGGAAGAGCAGGAAAATCCCTGGCGGCGCTTGGTGGAGCAGGTACTGCCGCCACTGCTGGAAAACCTAGGCTTCCAGCAAGTGTCTCAGGATTTTCTCCTGCCGGTGTGGACGGGAAACCGGGGGCGGGAAGTGCGGATTGTGCGCCATCCTATTTGGACTGATGAGCATCCCATCTGGCAACAAACTGTTGAGCAAGTCCGTCAGGCCTATCCCCAGGCCCACATTCAGGCAATCAATCCTTTTTTGACGTTGCGACGACCAGGGGATGTCTTGGCAAAGTCAACAAAAACTACCCGCTCTAAGCGTCCTGGTGCTGCCTGACTTTATTTCGCTCAGTTTCTTTAGCCTGCGGTGGAAGAGGGCAGCGCGACTCAGTAGTCCAACACTGCCGACGCTCTCTCTACGGGCTAAACACGTTGGCAGAGGCGATTTCTTTCTATTCCAGGGCCTAATAGCCTTTCTATTCTCTGACTCTGAACTGCGCCAATCCCTACAGAGCTCCCTCCAATCCAGAGCCAAAAGCCGAGAGCCCCCACTGCTGCAAGCTATCGAAGGCAGCATAAGCCGTTAGATCTGGCTGCAGGGGCGTAATCGACACATAGCCCTCAGCAACCGCCCGCACGTCCGAACAGGGATCCACCTCCTCTTCCACCACCTCTCCAGCTAGCCAGTAGTAGGCCTTGCCGCGCGGATCCACCCGTTTCTCATAGAGATCTGTGTACTTGCGCCAGGCCAGGCGGGCCAAGACCATGCCGCGTATTTCAGCCAGCGCTAGGGGGGGCACGTTGATGTTCAACAGCATCGGCTCCCCCAGGGGTTTCAGGCTCAGTTTCTCCAGTAGCTTCAGCACCACCTGGGCCGCTGGTTGAAAATCCTGATGGGTAAAACTGGCCAAGCTTACTGCCAGGCTAGGGATCCCTTCCAATAGCCCTTCCATTGCCGCCGAGACGGTGCCGGAGTAGAGCACATCCGTGCCCAGATTGGCTCCCTGATTGATGCCGGAAATCACCCAATCGGGAGGACGATCCAATAGCCCGTCCAGACCTAACTTGACACAGTCGGAAGGGGTGCCCGAACAGGCCCAGGCCTGCACTTCTGGAGGAAATCCCTCCCGCACCGGATCCACCCGCAGCGGCTTGTGCAACGTCAGGGCGTGGCCGGTGGCCGAGCGCTCCCGATCCGGACAGACCACCGTTACCTGGTGCCCCCCCAGCTGGGCCAGCGCTGCCGCCAAACACCGCACCCCTGCCGCCTGGATGCCATCGTCGTTGCTGATGAGAATATTCATCCCAGCCACCCCACACCCGCCCTTAGACATACACCAGTCTGACCCAATGATCTGCGCTGATCCCCCAGGTAGCCGAGTTCAGCGGCAGAATCTGAAAATTTACGGCTTCTTGGGGTTATTATTGGACGTAGCCTTTTGAACAATATCAGTAGGAACACAATGTCACCCCATGAGGTCAAGTGCCATTATGAAGCTAAGGTAAAGTAAACCCTGCGGTTTCCTTCCTCTTTGTATTTGCCTTCTTGTGTGTATCTTGCTGTTTCTCCATCCCCATCTTCCTAAGACTCCGTCCCGTTGACGTGTAGGTGCTCCGCACCGCCGGCGCGAACGCGGAAGCGTTGCATAGCCTACAGCCGGGTAAAGCTGGAAAGTCTGTAAAACCCATCAGGTCGCTCGAGCGACAGGAAGTTGATCTCATGTCACTTGTTTCCATCACATCGGCAACAGAGGCTCAGGAATGGCGTGAGCTTTGCCAGTGGGCCGAGGAGCACTACCGCTGTCGCACCTTTCCCAAAGACGTGCGCATTCCCACTCGTCCGGGATTGGTGTACATCACCCAAGAGGGAGTGGTGCGCCTGGTCAGCCAAACTCCAGAGCGGCGGGAGGTCTTTGTTGGGTTCATCACGGCTGGATTTCCTTTTGAGCTGAGCAACCCAGAGCGCTTTGAGTTGAAAGCCTGCACCCACGCCGATCGCACCACGGTGATGTGGTTTTACTGGCAGGATCTAGAGCAGTGGCCCTATCTGCACCAGAAGATTCAGGAAAACTTCCGCCAGCAACTGCAACGGAAGCTGCTGTGGTTGGGAAATCTGGGCCAACGGCGCGCCATCGATCGCCTCAAGGGCTTCTTGAGCCTGTTGATCGAAGAGTATGGACAGCCCTGTGAACAAGGGATGTATCTCCCCTGGCCCCTTACCCATGCCCAGATTGGGGATGCCATTGGGGCCACCCGCGTGACGGTGACTCGTCTTCTGGGATCCCTGCGTTCGAAAGGGTTTGTGCAGGTGCTGGATCAAAACTTAATTTGCATTCCCAACGGGGTAAAGCTCCAGCCCACTCCGAAGAAGGCGGCCAGCGCCTAACCCTGCTGTCTAGATGTTATCCAGAGTGTTATGCCTACAGCAGTCGGGAACTGCACTGCTGACGCGATGGGCCTGCAGCTCCACTACCGTACTTGGGGAAAAGGGATCCCCTCCCTCCCAATCTTGATGCTCCACGGCCATCCGGGCAATGCCGACTGCATGGCGGTATTTGCAGAGGCAGTGGCGGGGATCCACCCCTGTGTGGCGCCAGATCTGCGTGGCTACGGGCATTCCCAGGTGACGGATCCCTTTGAGATGGAGGAGCACCTGGAGGATTTGGAATTACTGCTCAATCGCCTGGGCTGGCAGGAGTGTCTGGTGCTGGGCTGGTCCTTGGGCGGGATCCTGGCCCTGGAGTTGGCTTTGCGTCTGCCGCAGCGGGTAAAGGGTTTGGTCTTGGTGGCCAGTGCCGCCTACCCCCGCAGCAACCATCCCCCCACCGATTTTTGGGATCAGATCAACACCGGCGTTGCCTCGCTGCTCAACTGGCTTTGGCCCGGCTGGGAATGGAACATCGAGACCTTTGGCCGTCGCTCCCTTTACCGCTACCTGATGCAGCAACAGACCCCAACGGCCTATCGGTATTTGGCGCACATGGCCTTGCCCGCCTATCTGCACACCTCCCCCCAGGCTCGCCAAGCTCTGCGCGCCGCTTTGCAACGGGGCTACAACCGCGAGGGAGATCTGCACCGAATTCGCATCCCGGTACTGCTTATGGCCGGCGAGCGGGATCGCCACATCACCGCCAACAGCAGCCTGGCCACAGCCCGCGCCCTGCCCCACTGCACCTGCATTGTCTATCCCAACGTGGCTCATCTCTTTCCCTGGGAGATCCCCGACCGGGTGGGACAGGATCTGCGCCGCTGGCTCAGCGCTCAAGACTGGGCAAGTGAGATCCCGGTGGTTGGCTCTTCCGCTTCCTCTGCAGACAAGGCGGCAGAAGCCTGACCCTGGGCCAACTTCCGCAGCCGGGCAAAGGCCTCTTCCTCTAGATGGATCTGCTGCTGCTGTTGTTCTTCTGGGGTGCGCAGGCGCTTTCCCAACGGCTGTTGCAGCGTGCCCAAGAGCAACGGCTCGGAAACTCCCGGCTCGGGATGGATGACGGTGCGGGCCCGCAAGGTGAACACCGGCGAACCGGTGGAGAAGCGTCCTGGGGATCCCAAATCGCTGGCCGCCTGCTTCAGGGTGAGGATCAGTTGCTCCGGGGTGATATCCGGGCTGACAGCAATAACCGCTCGATCCGCCCCTTGGTCATAGACGGTGGTGTAGGGGGCAGCACCGGGAATGCGGGAGCGAAAGATCGGCCCCAAGCTGAGGGCAAAACATCCCGCTGTTAAAACCAGCGCAAACGCCGTGTAGCCCACCAGCGCAAACTTCAAGGGCCAATTGCGAATCCAGGCCAGCAGGGTGAGCACAGCCAGCAAGCCTGCTAGACCTAGCCCAATTTGGGTGGCAGAGGCAAAGAAAGATTCCAAAGTTGCATCCATGATTCCCCAGTTTAGCGGCTAGAGCTTCATCTCTAGGATGCAGGATGAGCCCGATTCTGGCTGCCCTATCTAAGGACTCCGTCCCGCTGGCACCCTGCTCCAGAAGGACTTGGCTGGTTCTATCACCAAACCCCTGTGAGAAGAGGCAAGACGGATCAACCTACCAAACCCAGAAAGCGGCGAGCCCTACAGATTTGAGGAGCATGGGCAAGGTCGGATTCGAACCGACACGGTTTCCCGCCGCATTTTGAGTGCGGTGCGTCTACCAGTTTCGCCACTCGCCCGACTTGGAATCATTATCCTACTGAACTGGCGAAACCTCGTCAACCAATCCCCCGAACTCTATCGGCGGCGGTCTTTCTCCAGTTGCTGGGCCTTTTGCCGAAGCTGGCGGGTTTGCTCCATCACCTCCTCCAGATCCTCGTGGGATAGCCGCTCGACGTAGTTAATTTTGATCTCTTCCAGCAAGTCTTGCAGGAGAGAGCGAATTTCCTCCAGAGCGTGCTCCTGGGTGAGTTCTCGTGCCAAGACCTCACCAAACCGCTGCATCAGTTGCGCTGCCAGCTTGGAGCCGACGGGATCCTCGAAACTGCCCGTCAGGGTTTTGTAGGTGGTGGTGGTCAGCTCGTTGGCCAGGTGCTCCGTCAGTTGGCCAGGCAGGGATCCCAGGCCGGGAAGCTGTTCTAGAGTTTGCATGGCAGGCAACTGCTTGAGCAGGCCATCCAGGTTGTAGCGGAGCAGTTGTTGCAATTCCGGTTGCACCTGGGGCAAAACGCGGTAGAGGACAATGCGAAAAACCAGGTTGGCAATCGCCTCCAGCTCGTTGGTGTTGTTGATATCAATGTAGTCGCGCTGGGTACGCGCTGCCGGCAGTAGGGGCAGGGATCCCCGCTGAATGGATACCTGGATTTGGTTGATCACCCGCACGACAATGACTTCCGTCAGATCCTCGGCGAAGTTGGTAACAAAGCCCTGGCTCACCTGGGCGCGTACCCGCTCCAGATCCAGCAACTGTGCTTGTCCCAGCCGGATGGTGACGGGGATCACCCGCAGCCAGCGCCAAAAGGGCAGCAGCAACAGCACATCGTACCAACGCCAGAGCATGGCATCCAGCCAATTGACGCCGGTGTAGCGGCGGCTGATGGCCACCGTGCGCAGCAAAAATTCCAGCCCAAACAGAAGCACGAAGGGAAAATCCAGCACCGGGAAAAAGTCAACAGGGTTACCGCTCTCACCAATGGGGCGGAAATAGTTGGTCTCAAAGAGGGGGCGCAGCCGGATCTGGAAAAATTCAATTCCATCTGCGGGATCGGCGCTGGCCAAGTACTCAGCAGTCCAAAAGCGGGCAAAGGCGGCTCTGGCAGAGTCGGCTTCTGGGATGTGCTCCCGCATCAAATTGAGGATACGCACAAACTGGCCAGTTTTGTTGGCGCCCTGAAAGGGATTGGTCTCAATCATCTCGTCGCTGAGCTCCCGCAAGCGGGCCAGGATCGGTGCTGCCGCTTCCGACTCCACGCCAAACCGCAGGGTAACCTGGCGCAGCTCATCCACCAAGGCCAAGTAGCGCTGGGTTTCGGGGTTGGGCTCGATACCTTTGATGGGATCGTATAGGTCGGTCACCGGGGAACGGCTGGTTTCTTCGGAGAGAATCGGCAGCGGAATGGGAGGACCAAAGGCGCCAAAAATTTGCACCCGACCCTGGAGCCAAAAATCTCGCCCAGGCACATAGCTCATGTCGAAGAGCACCAAGCACAGGTTGCTCAGGGCCAGCAGGGCCATCCCCTTCTCGTAGAGGAGCAGCCAGCGACTTCGCCCCCTGAGGACAGAGCGTCTGAGAATCCGTTGAGCAGCGTTCAAAGGACTCCGTCCCGGCCTTGGGTCAACCAGTTGGCTTGAGTCAGCCTTAGTCTACCACCCCTGGGGTGAGCCACCCTTGGCTTGAGCAAGCTGTAGTGCAACCTGGCCAAAATGCCGCCAAATGGCCTCTGCCTGTGGCCCCACCTGGCGCAGAATCCAACCCTTACAGATGGGATCCGGAGACTTGACCAGCCAGTATGGGGACTCCGTTCCGCTGATGTGAACGGTCAGCCAAGTGGGTTCCGGCCAATCCCCCAGCAAGTACAGGGATCCCCAACAGAGATGGGATCCCAGCACTGACGCGGCGGAGACCTGCCGATGGGGAAAGTGCAGGTCTATGTGTTCCTGCAGCCAGAGTTTTCTCCCCTCGGGGGAGGATGGGATCCCAGCAGTGACCCAAACTTGCAAGCAGTTGGCAAGATGTTCAAACTGCCAGCGCTCGTCCATGGCCAGCCGTCCGGCAGTCCAGATCTCGGCATAGGCCAGGCGGGCTGTGGGATCCAGTTCGATCTGCACCTGCTGGCGAAAGTCTGCCCCTGCCCCCGGAATGGTCGGGTGAGGGATCCAGATCAACTGGCTGGTGGGGGCCAGCTTGACCTTGACCTGTTGCCGAATCAAGCCGGGATGTAGCCGCATTGCCCCTTGGGTGCGAATTTCCAGCGCCGAGCCTGGCCCCAGCCCGATCTCGATCCGGTGGCGATCCCCACCCAGCAGGCCGCCGTTGGGGTTGCGCAGGTAGTACACAGGTGGCTCCCCAGGGGATCCCAGCCATTGCAGGGGAGCCTGAGAATACTCCCAAATACGGGTATGTTCGCCTCGGCGGGTTGCCTTCAAGATGGCCTTACCGAAGTTCACAGGCGGCTCACCGAGGGGGGGTCGGCCTTGATGGGCCGAAACAGCACCTCCCGCTCCAGCCAACTGAGAACCTGCTCCAGCCCCTCACCCGTGCGCAGGTTGGTAAAGACAAAGGGCCTATCTCCCCGCATGCGACGGGCATCCCGTTCCATCACCCCCAAGTCTGCTCCCACATAGGGAGCCAGATCGATCTTGTTGATCACCAGCAGGTCGGAGCGGGTGATCCCCGGCCCGCCTTTGCGCGGGATCTTGTCCCCTTCGGCCACGTCGATGACGTAAATGCAGGCGTCCACCAGCTCCGGGCTGAAGGTAGCTGCCAAGTTGTCCCCCCCCGATTCCACCAAGATGAGATCCAGGGGGCAAAAGCGGCGCTCCAGCTCCTGAATGGCGTCTAGGTTGAGGGAGGCATCTTCCCGAATGGCGGTGTGGGGGCAGCCGCCGGTCTCTACGCCAATGATCCGCTCTGCCTCCAGGGCCTTGGCCCGCACCAAAAACTCGGCATCCTCGCGGGTATAGATATCGTTGGTCACCACCGCCAAAGACAGGTGGTCCCGCAGCGCCAAGCAGAGCTTTTCCACCAAAGCGGTTTTTCCGGATCCCACCGGGCCGCCAATGCCAACCCGTACCGGCTGGGAAGTTTGCGCAACTTTGCCCGACATCGGATACCTGCTCCTCTTTTTGGGCATTCTAGAACCAGATGCTTGCAAGGGATCCGAGTATGGTTCGGCTTTTGGTGGCAACTGCTGTGGTGCTGGTGGGATTTTTGCTGGTTAACCGCCTCTATCGCAACCCGCTGAGTTCGGAGCCGAGACCAGAGCAAGCCAGCCCAGAAGCTGCCCAGCAAGGGATCCCTCAAGGTGGGCCGCTGCAGATTTACCAATCTCGGGAACAGATCCAGCAAACCCTCAACCAAGGGGCTACCGCCACCCAGCAGCAGGTGGAAGCCGTTGAGCAATCCTTGGGCAATCCTTGACCCTTGACAAGTAAGAAGGGAGGCAGGTGCCTGGTTTCAGGCGGAGAAGGGATCCCTCCCCCAGACCGTGAAGCGCCCCTCAGGCTTGGGCGGATCCCCCAGACGCGCTAAAGTCGAGAATGCTGCAATTTTACAGACTGTCCATGCGGATCCCTCCTGTTACCCCAGAGAAAGCCGATAAGCAACTGCAAAAGGTTTACGAAAGCCTGGAAAAAACCTACGGCACCGCCCTCAACCCCCTGCAGGTGATGGCCCACAAGCCCCAAATGATGCGAGCCGTGATGAACCTCTACGGGGCGCTGCACACCCAAAACCCCAACTTGCCTGAAGAGCTGAAGGAGCTGGTCAGCATCCGCATTGCCCAAATCAACGGCTGCCGCCACTACTGCCTTCCCTACCACACCCTGCAGGCGCAAAAGTACGGCGCCTCCCCTGCCAAAATTGCGGCGGTGGCCCAGGCCCGCACCAGCACCCTCTACACCGAGGCGGAAAAGCTGGCCATCGAGTACGCTGAGCGGATGACCGTGCCCAGCATGGTGGTGACCGATAGCTTCTTTGCCCAGCTAAAAGCCATTTGGTCAGATGAAGATCTGGTGGAGCTATCGGCTTGGATTGGCTTTATGAACTTCTGGACTAAGGTGATTGCCGCCCTAGATGTGCCTTTGGATCCCATCTTTGCCGAGCAGCTTCACGTCTCATGAACAACCGGCAAACTCCCCTCTCTCAGGGGGGTAAGGGATCCCGACCCAAACCCTCCACTAGGCCCAGTCGTCTCGCGTGCTAAAGCTGCGGTCGTACACCTGGCCGCGGGCATGGATCTGGCGAGTCCGGGCGAACAGCTCTTCTTCGCTCAGGCCCCACTGTTCCAGGATTTGATCCAAATCCCGCTGCAGATCCCAGGCGCCGGGGAAGCCGTGGTAACGGATGCGCAAACGGGCGACTTCCGCCAGCACCCACTCGGAGAGGGGCCTCTCCTGAGCCTGCACCATCAGCTCATCGAGCGCAGCTCGGTCGGTGGCATATTGCGGATGTTGCTGCTCTCGTCGGGATGAGCCATTCGAGGGTGAACGGGATACAGCCATCGGCCTCCCTCCTTTTTTCTCACTCTAGCTGAGTTCCCCTGGAGACTTTCAATATCGAGGATTGGGATCCCTGATGGCATGGGATCCCGAGAAGGCAGAAGAAAACCGCTATACTGCAAATGTTGCAGACCATGAACATTCTTCAGTTGCGGAGGCGGCGGCTATGCCCATGCCCATGATCGAGACCCGTACCGACCGGATGTTGCTCAACTTTGGGCCGCACCATCCCTCTATGCATGGGGTTTTGCGTTTGCTGGTCACCCTAGATGGCGAAAACATCGTCGATTGCGAACCGGTGATCGGCTACTTGCACCGCGGCATGGAGAAAATCGCCGAAAACCGCACGGTGGTGCAATACCTGCCCTACGTCTCCCGTTGGGACTACGGGGCCGGCATGTTTAACGAGGCCATTACCGTCAATGCCGTTGAGAAACTGGCCGGGATCAGCGTGCCCAGACGGGCAAGCTACCTACGGGTGATCATGTTGGAGCTGACCCGCATCACCAACCACCTGCTTTGGTTTGGTCCCTTCTTGGCGGATTTGGGCGCCCAAACCCCCTTCCTCTACGCCATGCGGGAGCGGGAGTGGATCCTAGACTTGTTTGAAGCCGTCACCGGCATGCGCTTGATCAACAACAACTATTTCCGGGTGGGCGGCGTGGCGGTGGACTTGCCCTACGGCTGGACGGAAAAATGCCTAGACTTTTGCGAGTATTTCTTGCCCAAAGTGGATGAATACGAGCGGCTGGTTACCGACAACCCGATTTTCCGCCGGCGGCTGGAAGGGGTGGGAGCCATCTCCAAGCAAGACGCCATCAACTGGGGTCTGTCGGGTCCCATGTTGCGGGCCTGCGGCGTCAACTGGGATCTGCGCAAAGTGGATCACTACGAGTGCTACGACGACTTCGACTGGGAGGTGGCCGTTTACCCCGAAGGGGATTGCCTGGCCCGCTATCGGGTGCGCATGAAAGAGATGCGGGAGTCCTGCAAGATCGTGCAGCAAGCGGTGAAGGCTCTGCCGGGCGGCCCCTTTGAAAACCTAGAAGCCAAGCGCATGCTGGAGGGGCCGAAGTCGGAGTGGAACAAAGGGGACTACCAGTTCATCAGCAAAAAGCCTTCCGCCAATTTCAAGATCCCCAAAGGGGAAGCCTACGTGCGGGTGGAGAGCGCCAAAGGAGAGCTGGGCATTTACATCGTGGGAGACGACAACGTCTGCCCGTGGCGCTGGAAGATCCGCCCCCCCGGCTTTGTCAATTTGCAGGTACTGCCTCAGTTGATTCGCGGCATGAAGGTAGCCGACATGATCGCCATCCTCGGCAGCATTGACATCATCATGGGCGAGGTGGATCGCTAAGATACTTACGGAAAGCGAGGACAAAGGCAATGGCCTGGGCGATCTTGGTTCTGCCGCTGTTGATTGTGTCTGTCATTGCTGCGGTTATCGGCCCCAAGCAATGGGCTAAGTACCAAGAGGAAAGGCGCCGCCGCGCGGAAGAGCTATCTGATGCTCGCCTTCAGGCCATCATCCAGCAGGAGCTACGCCGCCGCAACCGTCCCCCCCAATCGGATCCCAACGGCAAGACCTAGCTACAGGGATCCCAAACCCTACCCAACCCGCCATCTCTAGGGAGCTACTCACCCCCATGACAAACGCTGGTATCGACCTACAACTTGGCTTCGAGACTGCCCTACAGAACCTAGGCTTGGGAGCAGGTGCAGCCCATGCCCTCTGGATGCCCCTGCCCATGTTGCTGCTGATCATCGCCGCCACCTTGGGGGTGATGGTCATGACTTGGCTGGAGCGAAAAATCTCGGCAGCAGCCCAACAGCGGATTGGCCCCAACATGGCCGGCCCTCAGGGGGTGCTGATCCCGATTGCCGATGGCATCAAGCTGCTGACCAAAGAAGATGTTCTGCCCATCTTGGCCGACCCAGTCTTGTTTACGCTGGGGCCGATATTGGTTTTCCTGCCCGTCTTTTTGTGCTACCTGGTGGTTCCCTTTGGCCAGAACCTATTGATCTCTAACATTGCCATTGGCGTGTTCTTCCTGATCGCCATCTCCAGCGTGCAACCCATCGGTTTGTTAATGTCGGGCTACGGTTCCAATAACAAGTACTCCTTGCTGGGTGGGCTACGAGCGGCAGCTCAATCGATCAGCTACGAACTGCCGCTGGCCCTGTCGGTGTTGGCCGTGGTGTTGATGAGCAACGGTCTGGACACGGTGGGGATCGTCGAACAGCAGAGTGGCCTGGGCATCTTGAGCTGGAACGTCTGGCGGCAGCCCATTGGCTTTGTGATTTTCTTGATCTCGGCTCTGGCGGAAACGGAGCGGATCCCGTTCGACTTGCCGGAAGCAGAAGAAGAGCTGGTAGCCGGTTACCAAACGGAGTACTCCGGCATGAAGTTTGCCCTCTTTTATCTGGGATCCTACGCCAACTTGCTGCTGGCTTCTCTGATTGCGGCAGTGCTGTACTTGGGGGGTTGGTCGTTTGTGGTGCCGGTGGAAACGATTGCTGCACTTGCCGGGATTCCTTTGGATAACCCTTTCTTGCAGATCGGCGCGGCGGCCTTAGGCATTGTCATGACGATGGTCAAAGCTTTTATCTTCATCTTCTTGGCCATCCTGCTGCGCTGGACCTTGCCGCGGGTGCGCATTGACCAACTGCTGGACTTGGGGTGGAAGTTTTTGCTGCCCGTATCCTTTGTTAACTTGCTGCTGACGGCAGCCCTAAAGCTCGCCTTCCCCACCTTTTTTGGGGGTTGAATGAGAAGTAAAGAGGCCAGAGAGGGAGAACATAGGTCATGACGTTTCTCAAGCGTGTCAAAGAATATGTGGGCGATGCCTTCCGAGCCGCCAAGTACATCGGCCAAGGGATGGGGGTTGTCTTCGACCACATGGGCCGGCGCCCGGTAACCGTGCAATACCCCTTCGAAAAGCTGATCCCCTCTGAGCGCTTTCGGGGACGCATCCACTTCGAGTTTGATAAGTGTATTGCCTGCGAGATCTGCGTTCGGGTTTGCCCCATTGATCTGCCAGTGGTGGATTGGGCCTACAACCCAGAGCTGAAGAAAAAGGAGCTCTACAGCTACAGCATTGATTTTGGGGTGTGCATTTTCTGTGCCAATTGTGTGGAGTTTTGCCCCACCAATTGTCTCTCGGTAACCGAGGATTATGAGTTGGCTACTTACGACCGCCATGACCTCAACTACCACCAAGTGGCGATGGGCCGTCTGCCCTCTAAAGTTACCGAAGACCCGATGGTGACCCCCTTGCGAGAATTTGCCTATCTGCCCAAAGGGGTAATCGATCCCCACGACTTACCTGCTGGATCCCAGCGGGCTGGCAAACGACCGGAGGAGATTCTGGCGGAAATGAGAGCGGCCAAAGCTGCTAAGGAAGCCGAAGCGAAAGCAGCCAAGGCTGCTGCGGAATAGCGTGACATACTCCCGCACTCATGCTGACGCAAAGCGCTCCGCGCCGCTGTCCGCCACCCCTAGCCCCTTTCCCAGGGGATGTGACTGTTTGAACTTGTGGGACTGCCTTCCAGCATCGCCCCCTGCCGCAAGGTGATGGCCAGAAAAAGCGTCGAGGCCGCGAAGTTGGAGCTGTCCTTAGTGGGAAGGAGATGCCTGGGGCGCAGAAATAAGGTCTTCTGAACCCTGCGATCTGCAATCAAAGATCTGAGTATGAGTATAGGTGTGGTGTCCTAGTCTGAACCAAAATGGCCATACGTGGGCAGGGCAGATGGCTGCCAGCCTTGGCTAACTTCAGGGGAAGGAAAACGTAAACCTACCCGCCAAGCCAGGGGATGTGGCCAAGCCGCTAAAAGTCTGCGCGACGTTTCCGCTCTTGCGAACCGTTACGGTAAAGGGAATGGGAGCAGTTGATTGGGAGCAGCGCCGGAACAATCTCACCTCGATGAAGTATGGCCCTGAGGGCGGGGTGGAAGCCCAAAAGACATTCTCCACAGCATTTTGGGTTACGGCAACACAGTCGGCATTGGCATCCACATCCAGCCGTCCTCCAGAAGGGACAATTCGGTTGTTAAAAAACACGGTCTGCTTCGTGGGATCCGTAACATACAGGTTAAGGTCATCGATGGTGTTCCAACTCAAGGTAACTTGAATGGGGCCGGTGCCCAATACTGGAGGTGTGGGGGTGGGAGAGGGTGTCGGTGCAGGAGTTGGCGTGGGCGTTTCCGTCGGCGTCGGTGCAGGAGCTGGGATGGGCGCAGGTTCCCCAGTGACCCTCTGAGCAAAGTTTCCTTGGAAAGTATTGCCAGCCAGGTAGGCTGCGACTACCGCATCTGGGGTGCCGGGGGCCGCCTGAATTGCCACTCCTACGCCCTCGCCCCGAGCTAGGAACGTATTCCCGGAAATGGTGCGGGCCTGGGTTCCCTGCAAAATACGAATGCCGACACTGCCGGCTATCCTGCCCACGCCGATCCGGTTGGATTGAATGGATGGAATTGAGCCTGCCCCATCCAGCTGAATCCCGGTAGTGCCACTCGTACCTGCTTGCCGCGCCTGCAGTACCAAGCCGGCTCCAGCCGTGGGTGGATCCCCTTCGATTTGGTTGTTGCGGAAGATCCCGCCGGAGTTGTCACCATAGCGAACGGCCAAAGCCCCCAAAGCCTGCAGGAGAATTGTGTTGTTTTCAAGGATGGGACTGCTGCCCGGCACAGTGCCTATGCCCACCCCACCCGTTTTACTGACAATCGGCGAGACACGGCTGACCCGGCCATTCCCAGAGATCTGCACACAGGGATCCAAAAATTGCTGGCACAAAATCTCGGCCAATTGGTTCAAGGCTCCCTCTAGAACCGCAGCATTGCCGTTGACCAAGATGTTGGAGCGAGGGTCGTTGAGGGTGACCTTGCGCGGCTGAAAAGTGCCGTTGTTCACCTGCACCCGTCCACCCCCCAGCACCACATCTACCCCCTGCAGGCTGGTTTGGCTGGCTACAATCACGTCAAAGAGCCCGGTCAGGATCTCATAGGCGGTGGAGCTGGTGATGCGAATGCGACCGCCGTTGGTGCCATCGCCGCCATCCAGGGCCAGGTTGCTTTGCAAAGTTTCCCTGCCCGTCCCCAAAATCTCGATCAGCACCTCCAGGCCGGCTGTGGCAGTCTGAAGTCGCTGCGCCTCTGCAACTGCGTCTGCCAGTTTGGTAAAGGGGCCACTGGCCGGATCCACTCTCAGGATGATGGGCCCGCCACCTGGCGGAGGAAGAGGTGGAGAACTGCCGCCGCCACCCCCACAGCCGAGGGCAACCCCCGCCAACAGAGGCAGCAAGGCTGAACAGATCCCCCAACCAGATTTGGATACTTGGCCAAGCATAGGTGGAAAGCCCCTTACAAGCGCTTAGCGGTTAAGGTTGTTACAGCAACAAACAAGAGCAACAAACAACTGCCACGGGGTCAAGGTACAGATGGCCAAGCTGGGATCCAATGCCCTCAGCAAAAGCATCCTCTGATGGATCCTCTGTTTAGTCAAGGCTTCGCCAGGGATCCGCAATCAATCGGCAACAAAAATCTCAAAAATCTAGCGCTCTTCAGGTACTTCGAGGGTTCCGGCGATAATGTTCTGCTTCACCGCTTCCACAGCAGCCACCAAATCCGCTGAGAGCAAGGCTTGGTTGTATTCATCCAGGGCATAGCCCACACCCTCGTTCTCCAGGCCAAAGGTTTGAATGCCGCCGACAAAGTTGCCTTAAAGTTGCCTTCCACCACGCTGCGAATCACTTCATAGGTGGCCATATCCACCCGCTTCAGCATCGAGGTGAGACCGTGGTTGAGGGTGGCAGGGTTGTTATCGGTATCCCCCAGGTAGTTTTGGTTAGCATCCACACCGATAAAGAACAGCGGACGGGTATCTCCGCTGCAGATGCTGGCATAATCGGCGGGTTTGGGCACTTCCGCAAAGGGATCTCGAATGAAACTCACCCCGGCGGGCAGCCCTGTAGGATGCTGTTGGGCCAGAGCAGCCCAAAGAGCAGCGAGGTAACATCATCTCCCGCCGTATCCGTGTCGATCAAAAAGCGTTGCACAGCCATACCCAGGCTAAGCCCAAATCAGGGTGTCATCTTAACCCTTGCAGGCAGTCTCAGGGCAGCCATTGAGCCGGTGTATCTTGAGAGGGGATCCGTGTAGGCTTGAGTCGATTGATGTCCTCTTCCATCCGCTCCATTACACCACAACAGATGGCCCAATACCTACAGGATCCCGAGGCCGGCCCTCTGCAATTGATCGATGTGCGGGAACCGGCAGAGCTGGAGCTGGTGAATTTAAATGCCCTGGGCTTTCGCAACTACCCCTTGAGCCGGTACGAGGAATGGAGGGAACGGATCCTCACAGAGCTGGATCCAGATCAGCCAACTTTTGTGCTCTGCCATCATGGCCTCCGCTCTGCTCAGATGAGCCGGTGGCTACAGGCCAACGGGTTCACTCAGGTTCATAACATCAGCGGCGGCATTCACGCTTGGGCTTGTGAGGTGGATCCCTCCCTGCCCACCTATTGAGGTCACGGGCAAACCAGCACCATGTTCCCCATTCTTCATCTGCAGGGGGATCCCCAACAACGAGGCCAACAGTATGGATCCCAGGCGGCTCCCCTCATTCGCCACAGCATTGCTAGTTACGCCCGCCAATTTGCCCACCGCTGTGGTCTCACCTGGCAGCAGGCCCAGGCCCAAGCAGAGGGATCCCTGCCCTGGCTAGAGCGCCACGTGCCCCACCTGCTGGAAGAAATCCAAGGAATTGCCGCGGGGAGTGGCTTTCGTTTCGCCGAGATTCTGGCCCTCAATTTGCGCACCGAGATTTTATCCAGATCGGTTGTCGGTGGATCCCATCTCGACTGCGCCGCTGCTCTGGAACACAATCTCCAAAACGGGGTGCCCCAGCACCCAGCGGATCCTGCTCATGAATTCAAGGGGATTGATCTCATCGATCCAGCCCAAGCCAACCCGGATGGGGGAGAATGCACCACCCTGGCGGCCTTGCCCCAGGTTACCTCCACCCACCACACCTACTTGGCCCAAACCTGGGATTGGATCGGGGAGCAGCGCAGGGCCTGTGTGCTGTTGTGCGTTCGCTCCGATAACCACCCTGCCTACCTCACCCTGACCGAAGCTGGGATCCTGGCCAAAATCGGCCTCAACCGAGCAGGGTTGGCCGTGGCCCTCAACCTCTTGCGCTCTACCCTAGATGGGCAAACCGAGGGAATGCCGGTGCATCTGCTGTTGCGCTTATTGTTGGAGTGCGAGGAGTGGCAGCAGGCTGTAGAGAGGGTGGGATCCTACCCCTACACCGCCTCCTCTTGTGTCAGCGTTGCCGGTATTACAGGACAGGCGACAGGCCTACAGCCCGCTAAGGCGACCAGCTTTGAAATCAGTCCACGAGGAATTGGCCTGCATCTCCCTCAAGGAGGGATCCTCGCCCACACCAATCATTTCCTGGATCCGGCCTTGCGAGAAGATGGCTGCCCCCCCCACACAGGATCCTCCACAAGGCTAGAACGGGCCTATCATTTGCTTCGCCAGAGCGCTCAAACCGGAACCCTAGAGGCGGTCACTCTTCAAAAAATCCTACAGGACCGGACGAATGCCCCCCACTGCATCTGCCGCTATCCGGATCCCCATCTGCCCGTCTGGGATCGCACCGAAAGCGTAGCGGCTGTGGTGATGGATCTGAACCAACAAATCCTGCATGTGGCCCCCAACATTCCCGATCACGTGGAGTTTGTACCGATTTCCGGGATTTTCTAGGTTTGGAAGATGCAGTAGGATCGAGCTGAAGAGAGAGGAGGGGCAGGCGATCGCGTCCTTGCTGTCGCCACCAGACAGCGGGATGAGGAAAGTCCGGGCTTTCAGAAGAACACACCGCTGGGGAAAGCCCAGTGCGGGTAACCGCGAGGATAGTGCCACAGAAACATACCGCCGATGGCTGGGATCCCAGCACAGGTAAGGGTGCAAAGGTGGGGTAAGAGCCCACCAGCAACGTCGTGAGGCGTTGGCTCGGTAAACCCCGGTGGAAAGCAAGGCCGCAGCCGCAGGATCATGGCTGTTCTTCGCCCCTGTTGGCTGCATCGAGATCACGGTACCCAAAGTGGGGAAGGGTGCTCTCGATGGTGGTGAGCCGCTAGAGGGTGATGGTAACATCACTCCCAGATGGATGATCGCCAGTGCAACTCTGCACTACAGAACCCGGCTTACAACCTCCTCTCTTTTCTATCTGGTCTCTGTTGGGTCACGCCTGCCATCCACAGCTCCACGCAGGCTTGCAGGAGGGGGGGGATCCTGGCGGTTTCGGCGCCTTTCTCTGATTTTTTAGATTTTTCATCCGATAGCTGCCCCTCAACAGAGGGCTCCGCCCCGTCGGCGTGAACGGTGGGCAACTCGGCGGTTACTGCCAGCATGGCTGCTCCCAAAATCATTACATGCAAAACCCCAACGGCTGCATAAAGGCGATCTGGCTCGACAGATTGCAACTCAGAGTTGGGAAATCGCCGCAAATACTCTGTCAGCTGTTCTTGGGCCTGAGAAAAACCCATCCGCAAGGCGCGACGATGTTCCTCAGAATAAAGACCAGCCTCCCCGACCAGGGAGCGCACCAGTTCAGGATTATCGGCCAAAGCCCGAAAACAGGTGTGGACATAGCGCAGGAGAATGGCTTGCAACCCAGAACCTTGAGAGGGGGCGGGATCCGCCTTCAGAGGCAGATCGGCAATGCCGGAAAAAACCCCCAACTCGCCAAATACGGCCAGGAGTAACCCTTGCTTGGTGCCGAAGTGCCGAAACAGGGTGACCTCATTCACTCCGGCCAAATCTGCAATTTGACGGGTGGTGGTCTGGGTGATGCCCTGACGAACGAACAGCTCCCGAGCCGCATTCAGCAGCCTTTGCCGAGAAGAAGGACGTGCCATAGTGAGGAGAAAACCTGAAGAATTGCGGCGGGCTGCAAGTGACGCTTGCATTTACGGTGGAATACCGCTAGGCTTAATGTCAAGCGAGAGGATGTCGGCGGCGTTGCCTCTGCTCCTCTTCTTCCTGTGTAGCCAAGTTCATCACAGCGGAGCACATAGCAAGTCACCGCTGGCTATGGCGGTGTCTTCAGGGGTTTGACTCCGTTTCCACGTTGGGCCGCTGTTATCCGGCGGCCTTAACTTGGGCTTTGTGTTTTGGCTCTTTCCTAGTCAGTCTAGTCTACTTCTTCTTCTGAGGTTTTGTGGGTTCATGACCACTTCTTTTTCTCGCCAATCGCTGAATCATCCCGCTCCGCTCATTCAGCCCGAGCCCCAAGAGTCCTTTCGGTTTGCTTGGGAACATGTGCTCTTCTTTGCCATCTTTCACGTGGTGGCTTTGGTGGGAGGCATTTTCTTCTTCTCCTGGCCCGCTCTGGGAGTAGCCCTATTTCTCCACTGGTGTTTCGGCAGCTTAGGCATCTGCTTGGGGTACCACCGCCTGCTCAGCCATCGTAGTTTCCAGGTGCCCAAGTGGCTGGAATATGTCTTCACGACTCTCGGTGCCCTGGCCGTTCAAGGGGGGCCGATCTTTTGGGTGGGCGGCCATCGTCAGCACCACGCCTTCACCGAAGACGAGGAGAAGGATCCCTATTCTGCTCGTAAGGGCTTTTGGTGGAGCCACATACTCTGGCTGATCTACCACCGCGAAGAATTTTTCAACCCTGAGAAGTATTCTGCCTTTGCGCCGGACTTGGCTCGGGATCCCTTCTACCGCTGGCTGGATAGGTACGCCCTGCTTCTGCAGCTGCCATTGGCCGCGATACTCTACCTGCTGGGAGGCTGGTCATTCGTCGTGTACGGTATCTTTGTGCGGACAGTGCTGCTACTGCATTGCACCTGGTTAATCAACTCGGCCAGCCACTTCTGGGGTTACCGGACTTTCGAGAGCAATGACAATGCTCGTAACCTTTGGTGGGCGGCCATTCTAACCTATGGTGAAGGCTGGCACAACAACCATCATGCCGACCCGAAGTGCGTTAAGGCCGGTTTGCGTTGGTGGGAGATCGACATGACCTACTGGGCCATTTGGCTGTTGGCGAGATTGGGCCTGGCTCGTAAGCTGCACCTGCCTGCCCAAGGCCAAGCTGCTCGCTGAACTGGTTTTTCCCAGACCTTGCAGAGGAATCATCCGGGGATCCCTATCCCTAGGGATCCCTTTTGGGTTGCAGAGAGAGCTAGTCTTCTAAGGGGCTGTACTGCCACGCTCCATAGTGGTCAAGAATACGCTTAATTTGTTCTATGTCGGCATCGGGTTCTTGATGAATATGCAATGCCTCTATTTGGCTGTCTTGGTAGCGAAAGGTGGAGTTTTTTTTCCACTCCAGCTCCGTTTCTACCCCTGAAACACAAGCCAAATGGGCAGCCAATTCCCGATAAACCATCAGGGGCATAGAATCGTAGCGAACAGCGTAGCGTTTCAGCTTGGGGACGCTCACGTATGACAACCCAATCAACGTAGCTCAAAACAACTCAAGTATAGTCACTTCAAGCTAGATTAAGACGCTTCCTAACTACTCCGCGGTGTCGCCCAAATGCTCCGCATCACTTCCGCGAGCCCCCCAATCCCTCTCCCTAAGAGAGAGAAGAGCTAGGAAGCACTGCAACGGAACAGTTTCATTCCTCATTGAAATGACTATAACTTCTGGGCAATACAGTCACCAAAACCCCCCCG
This sequence comes from Synechococcus sp. JA-2-3B'a(2-13), assembly GCF_000013225.1. NCBI lineage: Bacteria > Bacillati > Cyanobacteriota > Cyanophyceae > Synechococcales > Synechococcaceae > Synechococcus > Synechococcus sp. JA-2-3B'a(2-13). The sequence continues at coordinate 893,610 of NC_007776.1, read as the reverse complement.
CTCAACACTCTTTGCTGGACACTTGACCGGCAAAATGGGATGGGACTAAGCAATTTTGTCATCGACCAAAGTGCAGCAGTTTACCTGATCCAGGCAAATCTTTCCCCATTGCAAGGCCCAGCGTACTAAGGCCACCCGATTTGCCGTTCGGGTCTTGCTCAAAATGTTGCTGATGTGATTGTCAACGGTGCGTTTGCTGATCTCTAAGCGTTCCGCAATGTCCTGATTGGTCAGTCCTGCCGCAATCAACTCGATGACTTGCAGTTCCCGTTCGGACAACAAGTCCGCGGAATGATAGTCAGTACCCATTCCGAATGCCTGCTTAAGATGAACTGTAAAGATTACCTACCCCAATTCTAGGGGATCACCCCTGAGATGGACAGCCCTGAAGAAAGGAAATCTTAGGCGATTCTCGTCCAGATTCTGGCTGCGGGCCACTGACGCGAGCGTCTTCGGGCGGGTTTCACAAGGGATCCAGGTGCTTCCGGGGCAGTTCCACCTGAACCCACAGCCCACCGGTTTGCGGGTGATTGCGCAGTTGGATGGTGCCCCCGTGAACTTCGACAATTTGTCGCACAATTGCCAGCCCTAGGCCGGTTCCGCCTTTGCTGCGGGCCCGCGCAGTGTCGGTGCGGTAAAAGGGCTGAAAGACCAACTCAAATTGATCTTCTGGCAGGCCGGGGCCGTGGTCGTACACCTCTAACTGCACCTGGGATCCCTGCTCCGAAAGCACCACATGGATAGGAGAGTCGGGCTTGCCATACTTGACGGCGTTGTCCAAGAGATTGAGGATGAGGCGGTATAGGCGTTGCTCATCTCCCCAGAGGTAAATCTGGGACAATCCGCTCAGGTGCAGTTCCTGGTGTCGAGGCTTGGCCAACGGCTCTACACTTTGCCAGGCTTCCTGCACCAGACTTGCCAGATCCACCCAGCGCCACTGAGAGCGGGATGCGGCTCCCAAATTGAGGGCGCTGAGTTCGAGCAAGTCTTGAACCAAATGGCTCAGGCGCAGAGTTTCATTTAGCAATCGTTCCACCCAGACTGCTTGAGCGGCATCGACCCGGCTTTGTAAAGTTTCGGCCAGCAAGCGAATGGAGGTGAGGGGGGTTTTCAGCTCGTGAGCCACATCCGAAGCCCAGCGATCCCGCTGTTGGGCCAGCATTTTTGCTTCCAGCCGGTCTTCTAAAAAAATGGCCACGTGCGCTTGCGGCAGGAGCAACCCCCAAGCCCGCAGCGGAATCGGTTTGCCATCCCCACCGGAAGGGTAGAAAATCCATTCGCGACTTTGGACAGGAGCAGCGGTCTCCTGTCGGCGGGTAGCCTCGATGAGCTGATCCAACTCATAGGAGCGCACCCATTCCAGCAAGAGCTTGATGCCCGGCTGCCATTGGCTGATGCGCAGCAGGCGCTGGGCGGTAGGATTGCACTCCAGCACCACGTTGTTTTCGTCTACCCGCAGATATCCCCAAGGGAGCCGCTGACTCAGGTATTGCCAGTTTTGCAGTTGCTGTTTTTGGTTGGCCCAATCCAGATCTTGTTGGCGAAGATAACGGCTGAGCAAGCTGAGCATCTGTTCCAGGGAGTGGAGGGGCATGGCCAGATGCACCAGGGATCCCAACCGTTGCAATTCGCGGCTGAAACGACGCCGACTTTGCCACAGCAGGAGCAACGTGCAAAGCAAACCGATTCCCAACCCGATCAGGATCCCGGCTTCCAGTCCCATGTTCCCACCACCTTTGCTGCCATTGTCGCTCAGGGAAGCAAGAGTGGAGGCGAAAGCCCGGTTGCCGGCCTCTTATCGACGATGTACGAGGGTGGTACTGGCTTGGTCGGTGGGCACAAGCAAGATCTCGCTGATGTTCACGTGGGGGGGACGGGTTGCCGCAAACACCACCACTTCAGCCACATCCATCGCCGTCAAGGGGGTGAGGCCCTGATACACTGCTGCCGCACGGGCGCGATCCCCACGGAAGCGCACTTGGCTGAACTCGGTTTCCACCAGGCCCGGCTGAATCTCGGTGACGCGAATGGGGGTGCCCAGTAAATCCAGCTTCAGCCCCTCGGAGATGGCCCGCACGGCGGCCTTGGAAGCGCAATACACAGCGCCACCTGGGTAGGTCTGCCGACCGGCAATGGAGCCGATGTTCACCACATGGCCTCGACCTCGCTCCACCATGCCGGGCAAAACGGCGCGGGTAACATAGAGCAGACCCTTGAGGTTGGTATCGATCATCTCTTCCCAGTCTTGCAAGGCCCCCATGTGGAGCTTGTCCAAGCCACGACTTAAACCTGCATTGTTGACCAAGATGTCGATGTTGGCCCACGGCGAGGGCAAAGATTGAAGCGCCTGCTGCACGGCTGCCCCATCCCGCACATCCAAAGCCAGCAGGTAGGAAGGAGTGCCGTAAGCCTGCTGCAATTCCCCAGCCAGTTCCTGCAGCCGATCCTGACGGCGGGCCACCAGAATCAGGCGGGCTCCAGAACGGGCAAAAAGGGTGGCACAAGCGGCCCCAATGCCGCTACTGGCTCCGGTGATGAGCACGATGGAGTTTTCAAGCATCATTTGCTAATTCAAATGCTGTGATTTCAGTTGGGTTGAGTCGGAGAAAAATGGACAGCTACCTTCAGCTTCCTCGTCAGTTCGAGGCTACAGCCATTCTAGAGTTCGAGCCACTTCCCCAGGGGGGAGCCTGGGATCCAGCAAACGAATCGTTTCTCTGCCGTTCGGTAGCGACCCTACCGCTCCCTGCAAGAGCCTAAAGAGAGCGCTCCAGCAGCTTGACGCAAGCATACAGAGTATCCAAATGGGGAGTGGGCACCCCCACCAAACGCCCCAACTCGGTGATGGCTCCCACAATGGCCTCGATCTCCGTCCGTCGCCCCAGCTCAACATCCTGCAGCATCGAGGTGCGATGGGATCCCACGCGGGCTGCATCTTCTAGCCGCTCTTCCAAAGAGACCGGCAGCCGGATCCCCAGAGCTTGGGCTACAGCCTCAACTTCCCGCATCACCGACCGAACCAAAGCACGGGTGGGTGGGTACTGAGCGATCTCATCTTGAGCAGCCCGGGTGAGGGCGCTGATGGGATTGAAGGCGGCATTGCCCCACAGTTTCTGCCAGATCTCGGCCCGAATCTGCGAGGTGAGAGTGGTGGAAAGCTGCGCCTGTTCAAAGATGGCGGCCAAGGACTGCAGCCGTCCTGACAGGGATCCATCCGGCTCCCCCAGAATGTAGCGCCCACCCCCTGTGTGCAAGACCACTCCCGGCTCTGCCAACTGCACGGCAATGTACACCACACAGCCAATCACCCGCTCTATCGGCAAATGAGCAGCGATAACCCCTTCTGGATCCACGGAAGTCAGGGAATGCCCCTCAAACTCGCCGCCATGCCGGTAGAAGTACCACCAGGGGATACCATTCTGGGCAATCACAATGGGGGTGTCGGGGCCACACAGGGATCCCAGTCGAGGGGCAAGCTGCGGCAAGCTGTGGGCCTTGACCGTCACTATCAGCCAGTCCTGTGGGCCCAGGGCAGCCGGATCGTCGGTGGCTGTCAACCGCTCTACCCAGGTTTGGGAGGGATCCCCCTGCCGGATGAGCTTCAGACCTTGGGTGCGGATGGCCTGCAGGTGAGCTCCACGGGCCACGACACTGACGGGAAAGCCAGACCGAGCCAGGCATATGGCCAAGTGACTTCCCACCGCCCCAGCGCCAACGATACAAATCTTCATGAGTTTATCATCTTTCCGCCACCCACCTCATATCCAGGTGGCCAATTGACATGGAATTGACATGGAGCTGTAACAAGGCCCGATACCGGGCCCGGGAGAAATCCTCGACAGCTTTACTCTGCCCCCCCTTGGGTCACCCTCAGGATCCCATATCCAAGTGCCACGCCCACCAGGGTCAGCACAATGCAGAGTCCAGCAGTGGTGAAGATCTCGCCAGCCATAGATTCAGCTTCCTCGCAAATGGGATACATCGCCTTCTCAGGATATCGGATCCCAAGCCCTGGCCTTCACTCCAAGGGTGTAGCGGCCCAAACCCAACTCCTCGAAAAACAGTCGTTCTCCCAGACTTGATGAGATCCGGCTATCCACCTCTATAATGAAAGCAATTTACAAGTCTTTACCGGCATAGGCTAAATTGTAATGCCTACAGCCGTAAAACTTGTCCGGTGGCTCTCGAATGCTCTGTTGGGCCTCGTGAGCCCTGGAAACGGTTCTCGATAGGGTCTTGGAGCGCTGGGAATTCTAACCCACTGGAAAGTTCCCAGGCAGTTCTCGCCAAAGAGCCGTTCAAGGAAACTGAGGCAAAAGACCCAGGAGTTGAGTCCTTATACCTAGGCTCCGCTCCTGCTTCGAAGAAGCAAACTTTGTAGTTTCATTAACGTCCTCATTCATTTAGATGTCTTTAAGGAGTAGTTCAGATGACCATAGCGGTAGGGCGCGTGCGTCAGGAGCGAGGATGGTTCGACATCGTCGATGACTGGCTCAAGCGCGACAGATTCGTGTTTATCGGCTGGTCCGGGCTGCTGCTGTTCCCCTGCGCTTACCTAGCCCTGGGCGGCTGGCTCACCGGCACCACCTTTGTAACTTCCTGGTACACCCACGGATTGGCCAGCTCCTACCTGGAAGGGTGCAACTTTTTGACCGTAGCCGTCTCCACCCCCGCCGACAGCATGGGGCACAGCCTGCTGCTGCTGTGGGGCCCCGAAGCCCAGGGGGACTTCACCCGCTGGTGCCAGATTGGGGGGCTGTGGACCTTTGTGGCCCTGCACGGAGCGCTGGGGCTGATTGGCTTTATGCTGCGGCAATTTGAGATTGCCCGGCTGGTGGGGGTGCGGCCCTACAACGCCATTGCGTTTAGCGCGCCGATAGCGGTGTTTGTGAGCGTGTTTTTGATTTACCCGCTGGGGCAGAGCAGCTGGTTTTTTGCGCCCAGCTTTGGGGTGGCGGGGATTTTCCGCTTTTTGCTGTTTTTCCAGGGGTTTCACAACTGGACGCTGAACCCGTTCCACATGATGGGGGTGGCTGGCGTTTTGGGTGGAGCGCTGTTGTGTGCCATCCACGGGGCGACGGTGGAGAACACCCTGTTTCAGGATGGGGAGGCGGCCAGCACCTTTCGGGCTTTTGAGCCGACGCAGTCGGAGGAGACCTACTCGATGGTGACGGCCAACCGGTACTGGAGCCAGATTTTTGGGATAGCGTTTTCCAACAAGCGGTGGCTGCACTTTTTCATGTTGTTTGTGCCGGTGACGGGTTTGTGGATGTCGAGCATTGGGGTAGTGGGGTTGGCGCTGAACCTGCGGGCGTATGACTTTATCAGTCAGGAGGTGCGGGCAGCGGAAGACCCGGAGTTTGAGACGTTTTACACGAAGAACATTTTGCTGAACGAGGGGATTCGGGCGTGGATGGCGCCGCAGGACCAGCCCCATGAGCGCTTTGAGTTCCCTGAAGAAGTCCTCCCCCGCGGCAATGCGCTCTAAACCCACTGAGCTCGCTCGACTTTAGCTGCGGTAGATCCCTAGAGATCTGCTCTGTGAGGATGAGCGCTTGCCCAAGGGATCCCCTGCCGCGGATCCCAGTGGACAGGGAGCCCAACGGCAGGCGCTCGCGTTAACTAAACTTTTTTTGGTGTCTCTTGTTCCTGACTATCATTGGAGGTTGGTCTCTGTGACCTCGACAACATTTGGTTCTGCAGTGGTGCAAGATCGCACCCAAGGCGGATTTGCCTGGTGGGCTGGGAATGCCCGCTTGATTAATCTCTCCGGTCGGCTTTTGGGCGCCCATGTGGCTCACGCTGGCCTGATCGTCTTCTGGGCGGGGGCGATGCTGCTGTTTGAGGTGGCTCACTTCACGCCGGATCGGCCTATGTATGAGCAGGGCCTGATCCTGATGCCCCACGTGGCCACTCTGGGCTGGGGGGTTGGCCCGGGGGGCGAGGTGATTGACACCTACCCCTACTTTGTCATCGGGGTGCTGCACCTGATCTCCAGCGCCGTGCTGGGGTTGGGGGGCATTTATCACGCCATTCGCGGCCCAGAAACTCTGGAGCAGTCTTTCCCCTTCTTCGGCTACGACTGGAAAGACAAGAACAAGATGACCACCATCCTGGGGATCCACCTGATCCTGTTGGGGTTGGGGGCTTTCCTATTGGTGGCCAAGGCCATGTGGTTTGGCGGTGTCTATGACACCTGGGCTCCAGGGGGTGGCGATGTGCGGGTAATTACCAACCCCACCTTGAACCCCGCTGTGATCTTCGGCTACTTGTTCAAATCTCCCTTTGGTGGGGAAGGCTGGATCATCAGCGTCGACAACATGGAGGATGTAATCGGTGGCCACATTTACATCGGCATTATCTGCATTGCCGGTGGGATCTGGCACATCCTCACCAAGCCCTTCGGTTGGGCCCGCCGCGCCTTCATCTGGTCTGGGGAGGCCTATCTCTCCTACAGCTTGGCGGCGGTTTCCCTGATGAGCTTCATTGCCACCTGCTACATCTGGTTCAACAACACCGTCTACCCCAGCGAGTTCTACGGCCCCACTGGCCCAGAAGCCTCGCAAGCGCAAGCCCTCACCTTCATCGTGCGCGACCAGCGCTTGGGGGCCAACATTGGCCAAGCCCAAGGTCCCACCGGTCTGGGTAAATACCTGATGCGCTCCCCTACGGGCGAGATCATCTTCGGCGGCGAGACGATGCGCTTCTGGGATGTGCGGGCTCCCTGGAAAGAGCCGCTGCTGGGCCCCAATGGGTTGGATCTGGATAAGCTGAAAAACGACATTCAGCCCTGGCAAGCCCGCCGTGCAGTGGAGTACATGACCCATGCGCCGCTGGGATCCCTGAACTCGGTGGGTGGTGTGGCTACCGAGATCAACACGGTGAACTTCACCAGCCCGCGCACCTGGTTGGCCGCTCACAACTTCATCTTCGGCTTCCTGTTCTTTGTCGGCCACCTGTGGCATGCCGGTCGCGCTCGCGCTGCCGCTGCTGGCTTTGAGAAAGGGATAAGCCGCGAGAACGAGCCGGTTTACCGGATGAAGCCGATCCGCTAACTTTGGGTTAGCACAACGGTCTCAATGGTTTGGCTTGGCCCCCATACCGGGGGCCTTTTTTGGGCATCCCCCCCTCAAGGATTGGCAGAAAGAAAGTTTGGGGTGGAAACTGAAGAGCGCTGAGTCATCAGAGCAGATGCACAAGATCCCTGTTACCGTCATCACCGGATTTCTGGGATCCGGCAAGACCACGGTGATCCGTCACCTTTTGCTCAACAACCAGGGCCGCCGCATTGCCGTGTTGGTTAACGAGTTTGGCGAAGTGGGCATCGACGGCGAGTTGCTGCGGGACTGCCAACGGTGTGAGGGGGAGGGATCCATCCCCATTTTGGAGCTGGCCAACGGCTGTCTCTGCTGCACGGTGCAGGAGGAGTTCTTGCCCACCATGGAAGCTTTGTTGCAACGGCGGGCAGAGCTGGACTGCATCCTGATCGAGACTTCAGGATTGGCCTTGCCCAAGCCCCTGGTGCAGGCTTTCCGCTGGCCCACCATTCGTACAGGCGCCACGGTGGATGCGGTGATTACGGTGGTGGATGGTCAGGCTCTGGCCTCCGGGCAACTGGTGGGGGATCCGGCGGCCCTGGAGGCGCAGCGGCAGGCTGACGAAAGTTTGGACCATGAGACTCCGCTTGAGGAATTGTTTGAGGATCAGTTGAGCTGTGCCGATTTGGTGGTGCTCACCAAGGTGGATCAGATTACCCAAGAGGAGCAAGCTCGGGTGGAAAGCTGGCTGCGGCACCACTTGCGCCCTGAGGTTCAAATCCTCCCTTGTGAGCGGGGGCAGGTTCCCCCAGAAGTGCTCTTGGGCTTTAATGCGGCGGTGGAAGACCAGCTCGAGCGCCGCCCCAGCCACCACGATCACGGGGAGGAGCATGAGCACGAAGCTTTTGAGTCTTTCTACCTCAGCTTGGAGGGAGGTTATGAGCCGGGATCCCTGGTGGCTCAGCTACGCCAGTTGGCCCAAGAGGAATGTCTTTACCGGATAAAAGGGTTTGTGGCCGTCCCCTACAAGCCGATGCGCCTGGTGCTGCAGGGGGTGGGATCCCGATTTGAAACCTACTACGACCGCCCCTGGCGACCCCAGGAGCCGCGCTTGACCCGACTGGTGCTGATTGGGCAAAACCTCAACCGCGAGCGCATTGCCGCCCAGCTCCAGGCCTTGGCCATCAGAGAAACGGTGTCCCCCACCGGCTGATCCCTGTCGGAGGCGAGTGGGATCCCTTGGGTCCTCGGCTCTCATCCCCCCGTCCCAGAGGGAAAGGAAGCAGCGTCCAGTTCTACTGTTACTCAAAGGTGGTCTAGAGGTAGGTATCCAAAAGAGAGGCCAAAGTGGGAAACCGGCAGCGCAAACCCAGGGTTTCTGGGGAAATGGCCGGGTAAACAAAATGGCGCTGGCGCAGACAATATTCATCCCACTCGGAAAGCCGCACCCGAAACAAGAAGGCCAAGCCGCGAACCAAAGCCAAAGGCAGGGGCACGCGGAAATAAATCCGCTTTTTGAAATAGGCACACACCTGTTCCACGCACTCATCCAAAGACAAGGGGGAGTTGCCCAACACCCAATCTCCTGCGCCTGGGGGATGAGCCACCCAGTGGGCGACCATCTCGGCCACATCGGCAGCGTGGATAAAGTGGAAGCTGGCATCCACCCGCAAAAAGCGGATCAGATCCAGCCAGCGGAGAACGTCCTTGAGGCCGGCAGTGATGTGGGAGTAGGGGTGGTGGGGGCTGCCGCCAAAGAGCAGGGTGGGATAAAGGGTGAGCAGGCGCTCCGGCCAGAAGCCGCTTTCCTGCCGCCGCAGCAGCATCTCGTACTTGCTGCGGATGTAGTCGGTGCCGGCCCGTCCGGCAATGGCCAAAGGCTCCAGGTCCTGGTTCAAAAGGCTGGCCGTGGAAAAGTAGATCACCTGCTGACAGCGCTCCGGATCCAACAACTGAAAGAGCTCCAGGGTGTGGGTAACATTCACGGCCCAAGCCAGGGCGGGATCCCCCCAAGCTGCCGCCATGTGGATCAGCCCGTCCATCTGCCGTAGCAGGGCAGCCTGTTCCCGGATGCGCAGGAGATCGCCGGGTACTAGGGTGATAGGGGCGGGCAGCCGTTCCAGGGGCAGCCGTAGGCGGCTGGTCTCGCGGATGAGAACGTACAGGTGGTAGGCGGGCCGCTCCGGAAACTCGGGATCCCTTTGCTGGGCCAGGCGCTCCAACACATAGTGCCCCAGGCAGCCGCTAGCGCCGGTAAGAAACAGGTTTCGCAAGAGGTCTTCCCAACGGGACTCGATGAAAAAAGCTTCTGACTAGTGTACCGCTTCAGCTTCTGTCTGCCGGACTGCCTGAACCCTCAATTCCCCTGCAAGAGAGCCGCTCGGCTTGGCAAACCCCACACTGGAAATTTGCCCGCAAGGATGTCAGCATAGTTCGACAAGAATCCAACTCAAAGAGCATATCCGAATATCCATCTGCATCTGTGGCTGTAACCTCTTCTCCGCCTTCCCGTTCCCGCGCTTTTGGCCTTTGGCCGCCGCTGGCCTTGGTTTTGCAGCGGCTGACCCAAGCGGTGCCGGTGCTGCTGTTGATCACGGTGCTCAGCTTTTTGCTCTTGCAGCTGGCCCCCGGAGATTTTTTGGATCCCTTGCGGGCGGATCCCAGTGTCAGCCAGGAGTTTATTGCCCAAGAGGAAGCGCGGCTGGGGTTGGATAAGCCCTTGGTTTGGCAGTATTTGACCTGGCTGGGCAACCTGCTGCAAGGGGATTTCGGGGTGAGCTACACCTATCGCGTGCCGGTAGCACAGCTCATCCTCTCCCGCGCCGGCGCTACCTTGCTGTTGGCGGTGTCCTCTGTGGTGCTGACTTGGCTGGTCGCCATTCCCCTAGGGATCCTGGGGGCGCTGCGGCAGAACACCCCCCTGGATCGGGCGTTGCAGTTGCTCAGCTACCTGGGCCAGGCCATGCCCAGCTTCGTGCTGGCCATTTTGCTGCTAATTGTGGCCCAAAACGTGAGCTGGCTGCCGGTAGGGGGGATGACCAGTGTTTATTTTGCCGAGCTTAGTTTGGGGGAAAAGTTGCTGGATCTGGGCCGCCACCTGCTCCTGCCCACGCTGGCCCTGAGCATCACCAGCTTTGCCGGGCTGCAGCGGATTACGCGCGGCAATTTCTTGGATGTGCTGCGGCAGGAATACATCCAGGCGGCGCGGGCCCGTGGGATCCCAGAGTGGCGGGTGATCTGGTTGCACGCGCTGCGCAACGCCGTCAACCCCTTGATCACGATCTTGGGCTTTGAGTTTGCCAATCTGCTCAGCGGCTCTTTTATTGCCGAGTTTTTCTTCAATTGGCCGGGGCTGGGCAAGCTGCTCTTGGAGGCTGTTCAAAGTTTCGACATCAATGTGGTGATGGCGGGGCTTCTGCTGGGGGCCGTGATGCTCATTCTGGGCAATTTGTTGGCCGATTTGCTCCTGATGTGGGTGGATCCCCGGATCCGACCCGACTCACTGCTGTAGTTAACCATTGCTGCTACGGATCCCTCAAACAGGCGGCTCAATTGTGGAGACAATATCCCGAATCACCGCCTCAGCCTCTTGCCGTCGGTTGCCGGCCATCTCTCCCGACCCGGCCAGAGAAACCCGATGGGTCAGTACCGGCACGAACAGTGCTTGCAGATCTTCTGGTAGACAAAAGCTGCGCCCTTTCACCAGCGCCTGAGCCCGTGCTGCCCGCGCCAAGGCCAGGGCTCCACGGGTGGATACCCCCGCCCGCAGCAGCTTGGACACGCGGGTGGCCTGCACCACCTGCAGAAGATAGTCCGCCAGGGATCCATCCAAATACACCTGATCCACCGCCGACTGAATCTCTCGCAACTCCATCAGGGAGAGAACCGGCTGCAGAGCATCCACCGGCTCGGCCTGTTGCCGTTGCAAGAGTAAAGCTCGCTCTACCTCAGGGCTGGGGTAGCCAATCGACAGCCGTACCAAAAACCGATCCAACTGGCTTTCTGGGAGGGGATAGGTGCCGTGGTACTCCAAAGGATTTTGGGTGGCCAACACCATAAATGGGCTGGGCAGCGGGTAGGTGCGATCGTCCAGCGAAACCTGCTTTTCCGCCATTGCCTCGAGCAGAGCACTCTGGGTGCGGGGCGAGGTGCGGTTGATTTCATCCGCCAAGACCACGTGGGCAAAAATGGGGCCGGGACGAAATTCAAAATCCCCTTTTTCTTTGTTGAAAAGGGTGAGGCCAAGGATATCTGTCGGCAATAGGTCGCTGGTAAATTGAATCCGCTGAAACTTGGCCCCCAAACTCTGGGCAATAGCCCGCGCCAAAGTGGTCTTGCCTACACCGGGCACATCTTCAAGCAAAACATGACCTTCCGCAACCAAGGCCGTGACCACCGCCTGCACCACCTGCGATTTGCCCTGAAACACGGATTCGATATTGGCAATCAGCTTGCCAATCTGTTGGTGCAAGGTTTGTAATCGCTCCGCTGGGATCCGTGCTGAACCAGACCGGGTGCTGACACTCGCCATAAACCATTCCCAAAGGGGCCTATTCCACCTTACAGGCTGGATCCCATTGCCAGCTCAGGGCGGGATCCCGCTAAACCCCACTAAAAAACCGGAGTATCATAGACCTAAGCCCTCCACAAGGATGGATATCTTGGAACTGTCTTGCAAAAGTGAATATGCTCTCCTGGCCCTTCTGGAATTGGCCCAGCACTACAGCGATGGCCAGGTGCTGCAGATCAAAGAAATTGCGGCCCATCAGTCCATACCCGACCGCTACTTGGAGCAATTGCTGGCCACCTTGCGCAGACAGGGGTTGGTGCGCAGCCAACGGGGATCCAAGGGAGGCTACTTCCTGGCCCGAGCACCCTGGCAGATCTCGCTGCTGGATGTTATCCAGGCCATCGAGGGGGAAGATCTCAGCCGCTCCCGCGACTTGCCCTCGGGCGATCTCACCCCAGAGCGGGAAGTGCTCCTGAAGGCCTGGCAAGATGCCCAAGCTGCGGCGGTAGCCATTCTCCAGAAGACCACCCTACAAGACCTCTGCGACCGGCAGGCACAACAGCAACAAGCTCGGCTCATGTACTACATCTAGGCCAGAGGCTGGAGCTGGGATCCCTGGCAAGTTTTGGGTTATCCTGAAACCCACTGCTTTTTGAATTGAGCCCTTCCATGACCGTTCGCTCTTCTCGCTCTCAGGCTGCCGATACGTTTTCCGCGGAAGATTTTGCCCAGGCTTTAGACAAGCAAAACCTCAGCTTTCAACCGGGGCAGGTGGTGCAAGGCCGCATCTTCCAACATCAGAACGATGGCGCTCTGGTGGATATTGGCGGCAAATCCCCGGCCTTTTTGCCCCTCAAGGAAGCAGGGATCCGCCCAGGGGAAGATTTGAGTGCGCTCTTTCCTTTAAAGACAGAAGCCGAGTTTCTCATCCTGCGGGAAGATGCAGAAGGACAAATTGTGCTCTCGGCGCGGCGGCTGAGGCTGAAGCGGCTTTGGGAAGAGCTGGCCCAGAAGCAAGCCAACGGCCAGACGGTAACCGTTCCAGTGATCGCCACCAACAAAGGGGGGGTGGTGGTGGATGTGCAGGGGCTGCGCGGCTTCATTCCCCGCTCCCACCTCAGCCAACGGGAAGGTCTGGAGGAGTTGGTGGGGCAATCCTTGACAGCAAGCTTTATCGAGGTGAACCCAGAAGCCAACAAGCTGGTGCTCTCCCAAAGGGCGGCTGTAAAGTCCGAGAACCTGAGCCGCTACACCAGTGGCCAAGTGGTGGAAGGCAAAGTCAGCGGACTAAAACCCTTCGGTGTGTTTGTGGACTTGGAAGAAGGGGTAACCGGGCTGTTGCACATCAAGCAGGTCAGCCAAAGTTTTGTAGCCTCGCTACCGGATTTGTTCAAACCAGGCCAACGCATCAAAGCTGTTGTCATCGATGTAGATGAGGCCAAGGGACGGATGGCCCTCTCCCTGCGGGTGCTGGAAAAGCATCCGGGCGAGGTGCTGGAGCAGCTGGACAGGGTTATGGAGGAGGCCGAAGAGCGGGCCGGTAAACTCAAGGGGAGAATAACATCCGACGGCCAAGTCATCTGATCCCATCTCTGCCTCGAGTTCGGATGCAAAACCTGCAGAGGGAAAGCAAGACGCCTTACGGCAATCAGAGGAAAATCACTTCCAAGGGATCCCATACGGGATCCTTTTTTTCATCCCGTGCTCAACGCCTTACGGCAATCAGAGGAAAATCACCCCTCCGTAAACCTCAAAGTGGAAGGTGGATCCTGGCTGTGCTCAACGCCTTACGGCAATCAGAGGAAAATCACGGTACTCTAGTACTACCCTTACTCCTACAGGGGCCTGTGCTCAACGCCCAGGGGCTTACCTCTGACAATACCACTGGTCTTAGCCCTCTTCAGTCAGGAGGTGATTTTCGGAAGAGTTCCCAGAAGAGGGCTGGATCCCCTACCCCCGCATAGGCAACCTCGAAGGGTAGAGCTTATGATGGCTTGACCCATCTCCTCTTTATCAGCTCTCTCGCTGCCTATGAACCTGTCATCCATTGCCAAGCCACAGCAGCTTTCTCTTTTGCTGATTGCACTTCAGCTAACTCTGGGAGCGCCGGCGACAGCTCATCCGGTCACCAGTTCTGCAACGGACTCGACGGCGGCGGCCATTCAGCGAGTAACGGAAATTCATGGCGGAGCTGGGCCTTGGGCCGTGGTCGGCTATCGCATGGGGATGCGCGCTCTGCAGGAGCTGGGCTTGATGAGTCCAACTCCCCACACTTCTAGGAACCGTTTTCTGGTGGAGGTCATTCACGAGTCGCCGGCAGAGATCCCGTTCGTGTGCATTGTGGATGGCTTGCATGCTGCAACAGGGGCCAGTTTGGGCAAGTTGAACTTGAAGCTGGTGGAGGTCGAATCTCTTGAAAAAATGCGCAGCGTGGTCATCCACCGAGAGACCGGCAAGCGGGTGGAGTTTCAAGTTTTGCCCGAGTTTATTGACAAATACCAGAACTTGCCCTCGGAACAACTGGCGGCTGCAGGGCAGGAAGTTCTTCAACTGGCCGATGAGAAGCTTTTCCGTCTCGCCATTAGCCCATAGCAGGGAATATCGCTTCGGGATCCCTTCGGCATTCCTGAGCCAATCAGCTCCAGACCCGAGCGGGTGGCCACCTCTGCCGGATGCTCTCTTTCTGGAACTAACTCTGATTATCGTGGGCTCGCTAGGTACCCCCTAAGGGATCCGGGCTTGAGCGAATACATCTTGAGGGATCACCTTTAGACCCGGCAGGAAATCATCTTGAATGGCTTGGGATCCCGTAAAGGTGCGCGGCGGGGCATCGGGATAGAAGACGGTGATGCTCTTGGCTTGGGGATCCACAACCCAAACGCGGGGGATCCCAGCTTCTAGATAATCGGTTGCCTTCTGGGCTATGGCTCCAAAACTCTGGCCAGGAGAAAGGATCTCGATCACCAACTCGGGAATGGCAAAACAAGCTTCATCGGTCATGGCCTCAACCGGCAACCGCTCGTTAGAGATGTAAGTAACATCAGGAACTGGGATCCAGGGCTCTGCCTTTCGTGTTAAAACAACTGCCCACTCAGTATGTGCTGACCCAGGCTTAGGACACTCAGGGCTAGAGCACCAGTCCTCCAAAATTTGCCACAACACCGGTTGGAGACGAGCATGGAAGCGTTTTGGCGACATGGGTTCGTTTTTGGAGAGGGCCCGCCCATCGACTAGCTCATAGACAATATCCCCCTCCGGCAAGGCCAGAAACTGTTCGGGAGTTAGCTTTTGACCTGAAATGGACAACTCTGGAGTCGATAGCATCACAGGATCCCCGTTGTTTAGGATGGCCGAATCTCTGTCTAGGCTAGCTCTGACATCCCCCACCTTCACCGTTTTGAAACAGTTGTCGAGCAGGGATCCAAATCCAGCGGCAAGATGGCTCCACTCAATTTTGGGGGTAGAGATCCCCATCTTTCTGGCACCGGCTGAGCAGAGGATGCCACTTTTCGGGAGAGGATAGGGCAACATTCAACCCAGAACCCTCTCCAGGCAACTTGAGAAGGGGGGGCTTCCAAGCTGCAGTAGCTTGAAGATGCCCGTGCTTCAATGCTTGAAAGCCGTCATCGAGAGGATCCCTATGGCTAATACCCTTTTGACCACTCTAGGCACCAGCCCCTACAGCGAGACGGTGTATGTTTTTGGGGAGCGGAAAGCCGATAGAACCCGTTATGTTGCCAAAGCCCTCTGTCAGCTCTTTGACATCGAGAGGGTGATTGTGCTGCTAACCCAAGAAGCACATGACACCCATTGGAAGCATCTACAGGACTGCCTACCCCCCCACGTGGAGAAAATTGCCAAGGCCATTCCTGAAGGGAAAACCGAGGCAGAGACCTGGGAGATCTTCGATGTGCTGGTCGATAGCATCGAGCCCCATACGCGGCTGGTTTTCGATATCACCCACGCCTTTCGCTCCATCCCCGTGCTGGTGCTCTTGGGAGCTGCCCTTTTGCGCAAGGCCAAAAATGTAGAGATTCAGGGTCTCTACTATGGTCTGTACCGCTCTGGCCAAGCGGAAACCCCCATTATCGATCTCACCCCCGCCCTTCGTCTTTTGGATTGGCTGACGGCTACCGACAAATTCATCAGCACCGGCTCGGCGCTGGAGTTGGGTCAACTTTTGGATACGGTTCAACGGGACTTTTACCGCCGACAAAAGTCTGGCAAAGGGGATCCCAGACCTACTCGGCTGCAAAGCTTTGGCCGAGCCATCCGCAATGTTTCCCGCTCTCTTGAACTGGTAAGACCTGTCAATCTCCTAAAAGAGGACTTGCCCAATTTGCAAAAGCACTCCACCGCGGATCTGGAGCAAGAGGTGGGTCAATTTGCCAAGCCTTTTGGCCTGCTGCTGCGAAGCATTCAGGATAGCTACAGCCAACTGGCTCTACCCGCGGACAGGGCTTCGGATCCCAAAGCCCAAGTTCAAAAGCAATTTCAACTGCTGCGCTGGTATGTAGAAAAGCGCCTCATCACCCAAGCTCTTCTACTGGCCCGGGAGTGGGTGGTCTCCGCCCTTTGCCTCTGTGAGGGGATCCAAAACTACCTCGAACGAGAAGAGCGGCAGGGAATTGAACACCAGTTGGCATCCCTCATTCCACGAGAAGACCAGCCCCTTGGAGATCCCCCTGCGACTGGCGAATCGGGCCGATCCCTCATCCCACGGGAAGACCAGCCCCAGGCGCTTCCTCCTATTACCGCCCATGTGCCCGACGCCAAGCAGCTTGCCGATCTCTGGTCTCGCCTCAGCCAGTACCGCAACGATGTTGCCCATGTGCAGATGAATCCAGACCCTTTGAACAGCGAAGCTCTAGAAAGCTTTGTTTTGCAAGACCTGCTGCCTGGCCTGGAAGAGCTGTTTCCCAAATTGACCTGGGCAGAAGGGAAGTTGGAAGGGGATCTTTCCACTTCTCCGTAGGCTAAAGACATCGGTTCGCCCTCAGGTTCTGGGTTTTTGGTCAAACAACGGCTATTGAGAAATACTGAAGAAAACTGAGGGCTGGCCGGGATCAGATCGATTTTGTTTTGTAGCTTCTGTAGCCACGACATCGGGTGGCTACCGGGGTTTTGTTCCTTGTTCGAGGAGTTCCTAACTGTTCTGTTTCTCCAGCGAAAACACCATGTCTTACTACTGGCAAGCTAAGCTCTGGGGTCTGTTACATGATCCCGCCCTCAAAGCCCTACACGACAGGACTGGCCGCTCCAAGGAAGGGCTGTGGACCAGACTGGCGGCGATGCAGGGATGGTCTTCTCCCAAAGCCGAGGGATCCTCTCCCATAGGCGATGCTGATCTCATCGCCTCGGCCAGCGACCGCGCGGCCATTGGCCATTTGCCTGTAGCCATCGACTACCAGGTTGAGGATCGCGGCCAGGGGTTAGGCTCTGGACTGGAGATGAGCCATCTGCTCTCGGGGCGCAAGCACTTTTGGCAATTGGCCAATGAGCAACACCAAGCCCTCAAGAATGCCCACTCCCGTGCAGACTACCTGATGGAACGGGAGGAGAACGCCATCCCTGATTGGGTTCGGCAGGAGACGGATCCCCAAAAAGTGTTTTGGTGGTTTTGGCGGTGCTTTCCCCAAGCTATTTGTCAGGAGTTTGGGGATGAGAGCTTGCTGCTGTTGCCGGCAGAAACCCGGCTGCCAGACGGATCCCTGTGGAGCCACGCCAGCGTCACCGCAGCCTTGGCCGGATGTTTGGCCGGCTACGACGAGCCCAAGTTCGCGCGTCCCTTCTTGGTGAGCTTTACCTTCAACCCCATCCAGGAGCTGATCAAAGCCAGCCGCAAAATGCGGGACTTCTGGGCTGGCTCCTGGCTGCTGCACTACCTTTCTGCTCGCATAAGTTGGCGGCTTGCCGAGAAATACGGCCCCGACTGTCTGCTCTACCCCAGCCTCTATGGCCAGCCATTAATCGACTACTGGCTGCGGGAGAAGTACCCCGAATTTGAAGAATGGATCCCTCAGCCTTCGCCTAACGCCCTGCTCACCGCCGGCTTTCCCAATGTGCTCCTGCTGCTGCTGCCAGAAGAGCGGGTGGAGGCGGCCATGCAGTTTGCCCAGCAGACCCTCAAGGAAGAATGGAAGCAGTTGGCCCAGAGGGTGCTGGATCACCTGCAGGCGGATCGCCGCTGGCTGAGGCAGTTGCACCCAGAGGATCCCACCTGGCAGGGATGGCTGGAGCACCAGTGGCAGCACTACTGGGCAGCCGTGCCCCTGGGATCCCCGGCTCATGCCCTCAAGGATACCGGCATCCTTAGGCCCCCTCAGGTTTCCATTGATGCGGATCCCTGGGTCAGTGCCCAAAACCGCACCCATCACCTAGAGGCCAAGCAAAAGCTCTTCGGGGATGAGGAGCTGGAGTTCTTGCGAGTTAGCTTCTGGGATCCCCAAAGACAACAGCGCCGCCAATACAAGGCCGGACTCAACGTGGGATCTTGGTGGGCAGCCGCAGTGGAGCAAAGTCGGCGGCTACAAGCCGCTTGTAAGCAGGCCCGCGATTGGCAGCTCCCCGTTGCGTTTGGGCCGCGCAGCACCGTTTCGGGCTTGGGGCCGGTGGTGCATCCCTCACCGCGGCAGGGGTGGATAACAGAAGGGGAGAGTCGGCGGCTTTGGCAACGGCAGGCCGGGCTCTTCGATGGCCGGGAACAGCTCAATGCCACCGAAACCCTCAAGCGGGGCTTGTACAAAGTGCTGCCGGAGCTCTTCCGCGAGCTGGATGAAGACCAGATTGCCGCTTCCTACCCGGATCTCACGGCTGGCGTAGCCGGCTACCTCAAAACCCAAGGGCGACGGGAACGAGAGCACTTCGAGCAGGCCTGTCAGGCAGTGGAGGCCCGCTACCCGGAGGTCAGAGGGGTGCTGCGGGAAATGCGGGGCAAATGGGGGATCCCGTGGGCCGACCGGCAGAACCTGCGCTACCATCCCCGTCTGCTCAATGCCGGTTGGCTGGTGGAAGACCTGGAGCTGGACGAGGAAACGCAAAGAAGCTACCGGCAGGACATCGAGACGCTTCTAGGCCGCTACTACCCCAGCGTTAACCCCGCCAGTTGGTACGTGCTGGCTGCCGGGGATGGGGACGACATGGGCAAATGGCTCAGGGGCGAGAAGATGAAATCCTACTACGACTATCTGCCTCAACCCCTACAGCGGCTGGCCAACGGGCAAACGGAAGCCATTGGCGAGGTCTTTGGCAAGGACAAGGAGGAGCTGGAGCAAGTCAAAGACGCTTTTCAGAAGTTTGTCAAAAACAGCCGCAAGCGCATGGGGCCTGCCACCCACAGCGCCCTAAGCCGCGCCCTGCTGGATTTTTCCGGCCAGTTGGTGCCCTACCTAACAGAGCAACGCTACGCAGGCAAGCTCATCTACGCCGGCGGGGACGACGTTTTGGCCTACACCAACCTCTGGGAGTGGGATGGCTGGCTGTGGGATATTCGCCAGTGTTTCCGGGGGGGAGAGGATGACTGGCGGGAGTTTGAGAACCTGGGGGACTACTGGCAGTGGAAAAAAGGGCGGCCTCCCGAAGGTTTGAGCCGGCGCCCCCTCTTTACCCTGGGATCCGCAGCCACCATCAGCTTCGGCGTGGTGATTGCCCATCACTCGGTGCCTCTGGCCATTGCCCTGGAAAACCTTTGGCAGGCGGAAGAAGAAGCCAAGGGCCACCTCTATGCCCATGGCTGCCCCAAAGACAGCGTGCAGGTGCGGGTGCTGTTTGCCAATGGCAACCAACTGGTGAGCACCAGCAAGTTCGACACGTTCGACAAGTGGAAGGATCTCCTTGATTTTGACTGGAAGCTCATGGGCCAGCAGCAGGATCAAAGCTCCTTGTTTGAGCAGGCAGCCCAACTGTGGGAGCAACATCCTGCCCCCAGCCCAGAGGCGGTGCCAGCCTGGGCCACGCTCTTTTGCAGCCGCCGGGATCTCTTCAAACAGGAATCGGAGCAGAAAGAGCACTTCCAGAACAAGCTTGTGGAGTTTATCCAGCATTTTTGGCAGCACAGCCTGCCCGCCCAGCCCCAGGAGTGGGATCTGGAGATCAAAAACTGGTTCAAGCTGGCGGCTTTTGTGCTGCGCAACCGCACCGTGAAATTGGGGAGGAACGGCCGATGAGTTGGTTTACCCTATCACCCTTGGATGTGTGGATGTTTCGAGATGCTAAGCCCTTTGCCCCGGGAGAGCGGGCCTGGGCCAATAGCAGCTTTCCCCCTAGCGGCCATACCTTGGCCGGGGCTGTTCAAGCCTACCTGGGCCAACCCTTGACGCTGCGGCTGCGGGGCCCCTTTCTCTGCCACGACGAAAGGCTCTATTTCCCCGCCCCTCTGCATCTGGAAGACGGATTCCCCCTTGTTCCCGTTCCTTGGTTGGACGAGAGGGATCCCTACTTCCATTGCCACTGGGATCCCACCCGGCCAGCCCCCTTGGTTTCCTTGAGGCCGGTAGAGGAGGAACCCGAACGCAGCCAGAGCAGCAAGAAGAAAAAAACAGGAGGCTACCTGCCCTTCGAGGTGGTGCAAAAGGCGCTGGAAGGCAAAGGCTGGGATCTCAGCCAGGCCGTCAAGCCGCCGTTGAAGTATGAAGTACGGCCCCACAACACCCTGCAGGTGAGCAAGCGGCAAGTGCGAGAAGCCGATGGCTACTTTGTGGAGACCTGCATCCGCCTTCAGCCGGGCTGGAGTTTGGCCCTTTCCATCGAGGGCTGGGATCCCGATCGCGAAGCCTGGGATCCCCTACCCCTTACTCAGGAAGCAGTGCTGCGGCTGGGGGGAGAAGGCCACTGCGCTTTGCTGGCCCCCTGTCCGAAGCTGCAGGAGCAGTGGCAGCAGTTGCAGGCCCTTTCTCAGGCCGCCTTTTGCCAAGCCGGACGCGCTTTGGCCTACTTAGCGACCCCAGGCGTGTTCATCAAGAAGGTGGAGGGACGCTCCCTATGCCGTGCCTGGCCCTGGGAATGGAGATTGGCCACTCCCCACCCCGCCCATCCCCTCACCGGCCCCTTGGTGAGCGTGGCCACCGGCAAGCCCGTTGCCATCAGTGGACGCCTGCGGGTGGATCGCCCCCCAGAGCAGCGGCAGATGAGCCTGCCCGCCCCCCAAGTTTTTGCCGCGCCCCCTGGCAGTATCTACTACCTGGAGCAGCCGGCCCCCCTCAACCAAGAAGAGCCCGAGCTAGAAGATGGCCGGCTCAACGTGTTCCACCGCTGGCGGCTGTTGGGCTATAGCGAGCTCCTATGGCTGCCTTGGGCCAACTGAGTTTTGCTTTCAGTCCTTGAATACTTACTCGCAAAAGGAGCCCATCCATGACTTTTCAGATTGCCTACCTCCATCTATTGACTCCCCTGCACACTGGCGGCACCACCCAAGAAGGCAACCTCTTGGGCATTGCCCGCGAATCCCACACCCATTTGCCCTACATCCCTTCCAGCACCATTCGGGGCAGGTTGCGGGCCAGCGTGGCCGATAAAGACAAAAAATTTGAGCTCTTTGGCAACGAAATTGGGGAAGGGGATCAGCTTACCCAAGGATCCATTTGGATTGGAGATGGCTCTTTGCTGTGGATCCCGGTGCCCTCCCTCAGCCACGGGGTGGTGTGGATAAGCTGCCCGCTTCTGCTCAAGCGCTGGCTGCGGCTAACAGGCCAGAATCTGTCAGTGCCGGATCCCTACAGTACGAGCTTGAAGGCCGACCGACCCATTTACCTCAAAGATGCCATTCTCAAAGAGGGTCTTCGACAATGGTCGGAATGGAAGAGCTACACCAAAGACCCCAACATCAGTCGCGTGATTGTTTTACCCGATCAGCATTGTGCCACCCTCATTCAAATGAGCCTGTGGCGGCAGGTGAAAGTCAAGCTTAGCGAGCACAAGGTTGTGGAAGGAGGCTTCCGCTACGAAGAGGCTATTCCTCCCGATAGCTTGATGTACTTTACCTGGGGGGTTACAGCCCAAGCAAATGGCAGTTCTCGACAGACAGCAGAAGAGTTTCAAAAGCTGCTGCAATCCAACCAGATTATGCAGATTGGCGGCCAGGAAAGCTTGGGCCGAGGCTTTGTGGAGCTGTCTTTGAACTAGATCTCAACCTAGGAGGGAGGTTTTATGAATAGCTTTGACCCGCGTACATTGGCCAAGCCCGTTTACGAATCCCTGTGCCAGCTCAGAGCGCAAACCAAGGATCCAGAAAGGCTAAAAGAGCAAAAAAACCAGGCTGTGGAGCTCTACACCTATCTTTCTACTTGGGGCCTGCTGCGCCTCAAGGCCGAAGAAGATGCCCTTAGCCAAGAGGGTAAAAAAGAGGTGGTCAAGGAGTTTTTCGATTGCCTAGAAAAGATCTCCGGTCAAAACGAAATTGCCAAATCCAACGGCCTGGATCGTCTCATGGGGTTAGGAGTTGAAGAGTACCTGGGCTTAACAGGGCTGGGACTTGCTTTGGCGCAAGAATTCAGCTTCTGGGCTACAGCCATTTACCATGACGTTAGCGGGGGGGACTAATGAGTGTAGCTGTTCCAATCCAGTCTATTTCCCTGTATGAAGGAAGCCAAGTGGTTATCCATTCGCTGACTTGGCAAGACTTTGAGAGCATTCTGGAAGAGCTGGGCGAAGATCGCCACACTCGCGTTGCCTATTACAACGGCACTTTAGAGATTATGTCTCCCTTATCCAAACACGAGCGCCCTCATCGCATTGCCGGCTACATTGTCTCAGCCATTCTCGATTCTCAAGGGAGAGACTGGGAAGACTTTGGCTCAACAAGCCTTAAAAAGTCTGGTAGTGCTGGGGTGGAGCCTTACACCTGCTTCTATGTCCATCACCTAGAGCAGGTGCGAGGGTGTGAGGGAAGGATCGATGTCGATCTGTTGCCTCCGCCTGATCTGGCCATTGAGTCCGACGTTACTTCCCGGACCTTTATCGATGCCTATAAAGCTATTGGCGTGCCGGAAGTTTGGCTCTTGGGTGAGCGAAGTTTGCGGATATTTATTCTGCAGGGAGAAGACTACGTAGAATCGAGCTGCAGCCGACTTTTCCCAGACTTCGACATCCCCAGGCTTGTGCCTCAACTCATTCGACGCGCCTTAGAAATTGGCACCAGCGCTATGTTGCGCGAATTTCGGGAAACGCTTCGCAATTCCTAATACTGCTTTCCATCTTTAGGAGAAGATCAAATGCCTAGCAATCGTCCTGCCAACTCCCAACCTTCTCCCTGGCTAGGGCATCCCTTGGATCCCAACCCCAGCCCAGATCCCACAGCGAGCTTTATTGAATATCTGCGTTGGATGAGGGCTCCAGCAACTCCTTTCAAAGACGGAGCCAAAGTCGATCTGGTGCACCAGGCAGAAGCAAAGGCAAACTACGGAGCGCGTCTTCAAGTTCTGAATGCTCGCATCAAACGCATTGCCGGAGAAAAAAACACTTTTCAGGTCACCTGTCCCTGGCGAATTCGGGTGGGTGGAGCCAAAGGCCCGGAGAGCATGCTGCTCCCCGCTTTCGATCCCTTAGGGATCCCTTACCTTCCCAGCTCCACCTTGCGGGGGGTAGCCCGCGCCCAGGCTATTCGAGAGTTGATGCAGAAGCACAATCTGTCTTGGGAGGAGGCAGATAAAGCAGTGGCACCCTGGCTTGGGCAT
Organism: Synechococcus sp. JA-2-3B'a(2-13); assembly: GCF_000013225.1. Taxonomy (NCBI): domain Bacteria; kingdom Bacillati; phylum Cyanobacteriota; class Cyanophyceae; order Synechococcales; family Synechococcaceae; genus Synechococcus; species Synechococcus sp. JA-2-3B'a(2-13). The sequence goes on along the minus strand of NC_007776.1, from coordinate 870,394 downwards.
CTAGAAGCTGAGGACAAAGATAGTGCTGGCAAGGTGATCTTTTTGGATGCCTACCCTGTGCCGACCAGGACTCAAAGACAAGGGGATCCCGATAACTCCAGGTCGGGAGGCTTGGCTGTTGATATTGCCAATAACGTTTGGAGTTGGGATGGCAATAGCTTGAAATATAGCCCAAATCCCAATGTCTTTTTTTCTCTCAAACAGGCCACGTTTTTGATCGGGATCCGCAAAGGCCCAGGCTGCACCGACGAGATGTTAGCCCAAGTGAAAGAATGGCTCATCCGCGGGCTGGAGCAAGGAGTGGGATCCCAAGTCAATACCGGCTACGGTCGGCTGATTCAAACTGGCAAAACTCTATCTCAATACAAGGGAGAATTCTTGCGGCTGCCTTTTGAGCTGGAGGGTCAGTTGATCCACGGGCGGCAAGTGGTCAACTGGAGACCTGATAAGAACCGGTATGACAACAAATCAATTGCCGAAGTCCGACCGGTAGCCTTTAAGAACATGCTGCGCTACTGGTTTCGAACCTTTGCCCTGGGTGTTTTGCCCGTGAAGCAGGTGCAGGAATGGGAGGGGCAACTTTTTGGGGCCATCACTCCCCAGCAAAAACATGGCTGGATCCACGTGGATCTTTTGAAGGGGCGAGTAACTCAACCAGAGCCGGAACCCAACCAAGCGGGAAAGGGGAAGCGTGCCGGACGGCAAGAAGGGATCCTCATTCTCAGCCTTTCTGAGGAGTGCCACAACCATGCTTCAAAGGAGAACCAGAAAGCGGTGCAAAAGCTCTTTCGGAATCTGACCTGGATGCTGTTTCACCTGGGAGGTATTGGCCAGGGGGCAAGAAGGCCCTGCTACTCTCGCCAAGACCGCGGTAGAGCTCCTTGGTGGCGGGGATCCACCCTCATTCCCAACTCCGAAGATTCATTTTGGAATCTGCCAGAGTCGGTAGAGGAATTCCAGAAACTCTTTCAGAAGCGGCTGCGGGGCTTTTTTGAGGCGCTCCAGGTTTTGACTGGGCAGGCCATTGATCCCAGCAATCCCAGGAGCTTTGGTCAGGTCGGCAAAGAAAAGTTGCCTGAAGCTGTGGATGCCCATTGCAGGATTGTAGTCTGCAGCGGCCCAGAAGAGTTTAATAAGCCCTATGCTTTGGCTGTTTTGCACAAGGTAGGCAAGATAGCGCCAGGAAAATACGACAAGTTTCTCTGCGGCGACACAGGCACGCCGTCCCCTGTTTGGATTGCAGATTTGGATGACTATCAGGTGGTTACCGTTTTTAGGGCAACGGTGAATCCTAGGAAAAGTTATCTTGAACAGCTCAGGAAAAATGCTGATGATTTTGGAATAATCTGGCCCTTGAAGTAGAGATCTTGGAGAATCTCTGGAGGAATAAAATGTCCAAAAAGAGGATCAATGCCAAAGTTCTTAGAAACCTTGTTACAGCTGTGGTCAACGGCTCGATCACGCTGGCCATCCTGCTAATTGCTCCTTTGGGATTGGCAGCCGTGATTACCAATACCGTTCTTGTCGCGATTGCCAGCTTCTTTTCGGGCAGTCTGGCAGAGATCGTGATGGGTTTCTTGTCAAGTCCTGAAATTGATGTGGAGATTTTACCGGAGCGTGGCCGCTCTAAACCCGGCAATGCCATAGATCAGAGGCGAGGCGCTGAAGATCTGCGTCGTCATGACGAATAATGCGAACTTTATATGTCTCTCAGCAGGGGTGTAGGCTAAGCCTTAAGCAAGAGTTCGTAATGGTCTATTTGGGCGAGTCGCTCTTGCAGGAGGTGCCTCTACCCTTGCTGGAGCAAATTTTAATCTTTGGCCGATCCCAGGTCACCACAGACGTAGTGAGAGCGTGCCTGAGGCGGAATATTCCTATTGCCTATCTCTCCCGGCTAGGCTATTGCTATGGTCGCCTTGTTCCTATAGAGAGGGGGTACCGCCGCTTAGCTCATTTGCAACAAGCGCTCCCTGAAGAATGGCGATTGCAAACGGCAGTCCAGATGGTGCGAGCCAAGCTGCTCAATAGCCGGGTGCTGCTGATGAGGCAGCTCAGGCAACGCCCCACTGAAACAGGGGATCTGACCCTGCGCAGTCTGGAACATTTGGCTGCTCAAGCTCTTGAGGCCAAGTCTCTAGATCAATTGCGGGGCATTGAAGGAGCGGCTGCGGCTCTGTATTTCCCGGAATTGGGAAATTGCCTTCAGCAAAGGGGCTTTGTTTTGCTTAACCGCACTCGACAGCCGCCCACTAACCCGGTTAATGCCATGCTCAGCTTTGGCTACATGGTGCTCTGGAACCATCTATTAACCCTGATTGAGCTGCAAGATTTGGATCCCTATCAGGGTTGCTTGCACGCTAGCAGTGAACGCCATGCTGCTCTGGTTTCGGACTTACTGGAAGAATTTCGGGCGCCTATTGTAGATTCAATAGTCCTCTGGCTGATCAACAAGGGCATTTTGAACATCGAAGAAGACTTTGAGTATCGCGATGGTGGCTGTTTTCTAAGTGATAGTGGCAGGAAAAAGTACCTTACAGCTTTCATCCAAAGAATGGAGGGATCCATCCAAACCCCCGATGGGGATCAACCCCGCTGGGATTTGCTGACGCAGCAGGTTAAGAAATTTAAGCATTCTGTCTATAATCCTCAAGACCTGTATCAGCCTTACCGGATTCGCTGATGTTTCTTTATGTCGTTACCTACGACACCCCTTGTGATAAGCGCCGCAAGAAAATTGCCGACCTGCTAGAAGGCTACGGCAAGCGCGTGCAATACAGCGTGTTCGAGTGTGTCCTCGACAAAGACAAGTTCGAGGAGCTCAAGCTACGGCTCCGGAAAAGGGTCAAGCCCGATGAAGACAGCGTCCGCTTCTATCCCCTCACCAGCCACGCCCTTGACCAAGTGGAAATCTGGGGTGGGCCCCCCTTAACTGCACCCCCCCACTCGATCGTTGTCTAGCTCAAGCAACTCTCCACCCACTTCAGTACTTGATGTTCTCAAAAGCACACAAAAACGGTATCAACGCTTTTGCGAGCGCCTCGCCAAAACCCGCAAAGGCCGATTCTTTCGTTGACCCGCTCGATGCCTTGCGCCACAAGGCTTTCAGGCCTCTCACCCCCCTCTCCCAAGCTCTTCTTTGCCCTCTTCGACCGACCCCCTCGCAAATGGGTCTTGCATTCCTTGCCCTGCTTGGGTTTAATAGGGGTAGAGTTCCCCCTTCGGGGGGATCCCTAGAAATTGGAAACAGTCTAACTCCCACCAACCTCCCAACCAACCTCCCCCGTTCCCCCTTTGGGGGGATCCCTAGAAATTGGAAACTGCCGTGCGGTGACGAGGAGCCGGATCATGTAGTGTAGACGATTAAGTTCCCCCTTCGGGGGGATCCCTAGAAATTGGAAACGAGATCGGATGAACCGGCCAGCTTCTATCCAGCTGACCGTTCCCCCTTCGGGGGGATCCCTAGAAATTGGAAACTTTCTAGGTGACGGAAAATTGTGACCTGGTACACCGAGTTCCCCCTTCGGGGGGATCCCTAGAAATTGGAAACACGGTTGAGTCTCCGGGAGCGCGGGTACCCAGGTTGGTAGGTTCCCCCTTCGGGGGGATCCCTAGAAATTGGAAACGTCCACTTCTGAGAGTTCCTCGGCACCTTTCGCTTGGGTTCCCCCTTCGGGGGGATCCCTAGAAATTGGAAACTTGATTGGCAAACCGTTCCAGGTTTGCCAGTACCATGTTCCCCCTTCGGGGGGATCCCTAGAAATTGGAAACAGCGGCAGCAGCCGTGGAAAAGGCCTGTAACGCTGGGTGTTCCCCCTTCGGGGGGATCCCTAGAAATTGGAAACTGTTCTTTATTCCCCGATAAGGGAGGAGTTGATATGGAACGTTCCCCCTTCGGGGGGATCCCTAGAAATTGGAAACTTTCCTATCTTAGGAAGAAATCATGCCTATATCGTTCCCCCTTCGGGGGGATCCCTAGAAATTGGAAACGCTGCCCATTAAGGTCGGCAAGCCCTGCCGCCAATATGTGTTCCCCCTTCGGGGGGATCCCTAGAAATTGGAAACTTGACACCCTGCTAGCCTGCGTTGCCATTCCAACTCCGTTCCCCCTTCGGGGGGATCCCTAGAAATTGGAAACTTGACACCCTGCTAGCCTGCGTTGCCATTCCAACTCCGTTCCCCCTTCGGGGGGATCCCTAGAAATTGGAAACATGTTGCTCGTATCCTCGCTCTCGTGAGCTGGATCGAAGCTGTTCCCCCTTCGGGGGGATCCCTAGAAATTGGAAACCCTATAGCCACAAAAAATCCCCCGCCAATAAGGCGGGGTTTTTCCTTCGGGGGGATCTATAGAATTGGAAACTTAGGGATCCCCGGTTGGAAAGAAATTGGAAACAGAGAAAAGATTAGAGTAAAGCCGGTGCTGCTCGGCAGAGGCCAGGCAGCGCTGTTGGTGCTCAGGCCACTCCTGGAGGGCTAGTTTTTGTTGTTCCTGGAGAAGGGTTTGTAGGTCTGAGTCTGCAGGCAGCTCGCCTTGCAAAACCTGCAAATCGTTAAAGCGGCCCAGTTGATCCTGCAAGCACTTCAGGGTTGCTATCCAATCTTGCATGGTTTCCCCGTAAAAGGGCGCAAAAAACTCCACCTGATAGCGCAGCCGTTTGGTGGCCTTGCGCAGCTCGTGCAGTTGCTCAGCTTGGGCTTCCGTTGCGGGGAAAGCAGGGATCCGCCAGCCTGGCTGCAGCAGCCACTGGGCCAGCAGAGGAGTCAGCAAGTGGGGCAAGCTTTCCGGCAAAGGCAGCTCCGCCTGGGGCTTATAGCGGGGGTGAGCCAGCCACTGCTCGCAGGCAGCTTGAAACGCCAGGAAGTCAGCATCTTCAAGAATGCGGCGGGAGCGTTTCTCGGCTTGGGTTCGACGTTGCTGCAGATCTTGTTTTAGCTTCTCCAGTTCTGCCTGCTGGGCTGCCGGGATCCCTTCCCAACAAGGTTCCTGCAGGATTTCCAGCAGCACGTCCAGATCCCGCTGCTTGCCCAAAGCACTGGCCAGCTTTTGCAGGCGTTTGGGCTTGAGAGGCTTGGGCAGCCGGACGGATCCCTGAAATACCTGCACCCAGGTGCCAATACGGCGCAGGGTCACCCGGATTTGGTGCAGAGACTCTGCCGCTTCTGGATGCTGGGTCAGAACTCGCTTTACGTGTTTCTGCAGCCGCTGCCATTGCTGGCTCAACAGCTGGTGGGCCCAGGCGGCCACGGTTGGCAAGGGCGCAGATGAGGGCAAGGTCAAGTGCAAGGACTCCGTCCCGCTGACGCGATCGGTTTTCAGCTCAGCAGCAACAGCGTCCACAGCCAGTCTCCTCTACCCAAAACGAGAACCAAGAGGGCAGCAGGCTCTTTTCACATAGGTCATTCAGCCTAGCTTGAGGTTACCCCCGCCTCTTCCTTTTTAACCTAATCTTAACCTTGGTAAACCGAGCAGGCTGTGGCCAGGGAAACTGTCGCGAGCTTTGGCCTGTCGCGCCATTCCCGTCAGCGGAACAGAGCATGACTCTAGTCAATAATAAGCTCAACTATACTGAAAATAATGTATAATATGTTCAGTACGGATTACTACCAGTTGATCTTTCTGTTTACTTTCGAGTCTGCCAACATGGTAGCCAAAGCAAAGCAGAAAATTGGTAGTAAGACGACACAGAAACTGCGCCTTGGGTATTCTACTCAAAGCTTTGCGGGATACCGCCATTCTGTTTGGAAACAAACAGAATGCTATCGCTGCATAGTTGAACAGTGATGTTCAGCAATGTTCAGCGTAAATGTATCAGTCTAGGGCTCCCGGCCTGCTGTCGCAAGTGGTAGGCGGGGTTCGACCACTGACCAGAGGCGGGCAGCCACCTCTGCGGGGGATCCCTGGGCTGAAATGCGGACAATCCGCTGTGGTTCGGCGGCAGCCAGAGCCTGGAACCCTTGGTAGACGCGGCGGTGGAACTCCAGGCGTTCTTGTTCAAGCCTGTCGCGAGCCTTTGCCCGCGCCAGTCCCACCTCTGGTGGAAGATCCAGCCACAGGGTGAGGTGCGGCTGCAACCCGCCGGTGGCTAAGTGGTTGAGCTGGCGGATCTTCTCCAAGTCCAGCCCCCGACCGTAGCCCTGGTAGGCCAGGGTGGAATCGGTAAAGCGGTCACAAACCACCACCTGCCCTGCCGCCAGAGCCGGCGCGATGACTTTGCTCACGTGTTCAGCCCGATCCGCCGCGTACAGGAGCAACTCCGCCAGAGGACTAAAGGGATCCCCGTGCAGCAACAGCTCCCGCAGCGTTTTGCCCAGCGCCGTGCCCCCCGGCTCGCGGGTACACAGGCAAGCGTAGCCTTCTTGGCGCAGCCGCTCAACCAAGAGGGCCTGTTGGGTGGTTTTGCCCACCCCTTCCCCGCCTTCTAGGGTGATGAACACACCGTCGTCCTCTGCAGGAGGGTTAGCGCAGGTTGAGTTGGGGCTGCAAATTAAAGGAGTGCCCCGGCACCATCACGTAGACGTCGGGGATGTTGGTGGGCTCCAGGCTTTGCAGGGCTAACCCTTCGATGTTGGAGCGCAGGGCGTTGTTGATGGTGGCTTCCAGTTGGGACAAAACCTGCGCCTCGTTGCCCTGAGTAGCCAAGCCAGGAAACTGGCTGTACACGGCGCGCGCCAAGCTGCTGGCCAAGGGGAGCTGGATCAGGGTGAGGTTGGATCCCCCCAGCTGGGGGCCCAAGGTGTTGGCCCGGCCGCGGATGCCCAAAGCTTGGAGGGCATTGGCCGTTTGGCTGACGGGGATGGTGCAAGTATCCATCTTGTAAACGGGCACTGAGGCCATGGTCAGAGCAGAAACGCTGGTCAGTTGCACCACAGTAAAGGAGGCAGTGCCGTTATAGGCAAAGCAAAAATCGCGAAAGGCTGCGGGCACATTGGCAGCGCGGATGGGGCGCTCATCGTCAAAGCCGCCCGACTCGGCGAAGATGTTGCGGATAGCGAATCCCCCGAAGAAGGCCAGCAGGGCCACCACCAGCAGGATCGTCAGATCGGAGGAGGAGACCCCCCCGCTGGAGCTGCCGCCTCGCCCACCACCGCCATATCCCCCACCGCCAACATAGCTGGAGGTGTAGCCATAAGGAGCGGAACGGCTGTAGTCACTGCGGTAGCCGGATTCCCCAAGGACTCCGTCCCGCTTACGCGAGCGGCCAGCAAAGGACTCCGTCCCGCTACCGCGAAAGGCAGAGGAACGGGCGGATCCGTCGTAGCTGCGGTTGCTGGAGACAGAACGGCGGGGAACTAGCGCTTGCCCAGGGCGCTCACCAGCTCCTCCTGCAGCGGCTTTCTGCCCCCCCTTTTCGCTGTCAACACGAGACCCCTCGTCTCGGCCAGTCTGGGGGGAGCGGTTGGAAGGGCGAGAAGTGGCCCCTTGCGCGGACTCCCTGTAGCTATCCCGCCCATTCTCCAAGGACTCCGTCCCGCTACCGCGAACGTCCAGCCAATCTTCTGCGCCTGCAAAGGTTGAGCCCTCTTCCGGCAAAGGGGGTGGAGAACGACGACCTTGCCGCTCCCTTCCTTCACCAGAGTTTGCAACCGAGGAGATCGCGGCTTCCTCACCGGCAGAATCCGGGGAATGGCGGCTGGGATCGGGGGCAGCAGTCCGTTCCGCTGCTGCAATGGGATCTTGATCCTCAAACTCAGAAAAACCCATAGTTCTTCGAGCGCTCCCCTCAGCTGCCAAGGCAAGACGGCTTTCAATTTCACTCCCCCGAAGGGAAGGGACTATTGTATGCTAGCAGCTCCCCAGCCAGGACATCGGATGCTATTCCTGGGATCCAAGCCAGCCCATACGCTTCTCCAGGAGAGGCAACTGCGCTTTCAAGGCGCGCAAGGCTCGGCCTCGGTGGCCGATGGCCTCTTTTTGAGCTGGGCTCATCTCGGCAAAGGTTAGCCCCACTTCGGGCACCCAAAACAGGGGGTCATAGCCAAACCCCCCCTCTCCCCGCGGCTGGGTCAAGATCTCTCCCGAGCATACCCCTTCCACCAGGGCATGCACTACACCTTGGGGATCCACCAGGGCGATGGCGCAGTGAAAGGTGGCTCGGCGATTTGGGATCCCTTCCATTTCCCTGAGCAACCGCTCGATGCGGGCAGCATCGTTGGGGGCATAGCGAGCCGAGCGGATCCCAGGGACGCCGCCAAGGGCTTCTACCGCTAGGCCGGAATCGTCGGCAATGGCCCACTCCCCCAGAGACTTGGCCACGGCTCTGGCTTTGAGAAGGGCATTTTCGGCAAAGGTGGTGCCGGTTTCTTCCACCTCAATTTCTGAGGGCATGCGGCGCAGCTCCCAAGCAGGGGCATGGGCCTGGAAAAAGGCATTGAACTCGCGCCATTTGCCGGGGCTACTGCTGGCCAAGATCAAAGGACGGGTCATGGAAGGTTCCTACGAGTGGAAATCTGAGGAGGCGGAAGGCTGTCCAAGGGCTTCCTGCCTAATGGATCTCGAGAACCATGTTGTGCAGGGCTGTGTTAATCACCAGGGTGGATCCCCATCGCTCTACCTTGCCCCCATCCCAGTGCATGTGTCCGCAGATGTAGTAGCGGGGCTGCACCTGTTCCAAAAGGGGGCGCAAGGTGGGTGTGCGACGGTGATACCACTTCCCGCCTTCATCCAAAAAGCCTCGCGGCGGAGCGTGGGTGAGCAGCAGGTCAATGGGCCGGGGGGGCTGACTGTAGAGGGTGAGCAGCTCCTGCAAATGGGCGGAGGTGAGAGACCAGCTCCAACCACAGGGGGGAGTCCAGGGCACAGCCAAAACCTGTAACCCCAGCCACTCAAAGCAGCAGGACTGGGTGATGGCCCGCCCCCAACAGCCAACCAGCGAATTCAAAACCGAAGCTGCTGGATCGTGGTTGCCAGGTAAAAAGAGCCAGGGTTTGCCCAGGCTCTCCACTGCCGCCAAAAAGGATTGCAGATGAACCACCTCTGCTTGGGCTGCCGGATGAAAGCCCTGGGTGGCCTTGCGGGAAGGTTTGCCGGCCTTGGAACAGAAATCCCCACAGTTGATGTAAGCATCCACCTCCGGCAGATGGGCAAGGGCCTGCCGGATCAGCCGAGGGCTGCCGTGGTAGTCGGAGCCGAGCAGCAGTTTAATCCCCATGGGCCTCTGCAGCAGAAGAATCCAGGTGGGATCGCTGAAGCAGGGCGGCAACCTGCTGCCAGGAGCTGCTGTACCAAGCTTGCTGGGCTTCCAGTTCTTCGCCGAGGGATCCCGTGGGGCCAAAATCCGGGCAGGCATACCCCAGGGAGCGTAATCCTGCCACCAACACTGCCGGAGACAGCCACCACTGCTGGGCCAAGCGCAGCAGATCCACCTGGCTGTGGGTTTGCAGGTATTGGCGGAGCTGGCGTTGCAAGCTGGCAGCGGAGGGCAGGGGCACCGCTTGCTGATGGACGGCAATCAACAGCTCGCTGCTGGGGGTGCAACAGAGCAGCCACTTGAGGTGATCCAGAGAAGGGGGCCAGCTCCACAACCAGAGTTGATCATAGCGGTGGCCGGCTTGGGGACGGTCGTAGTGGAGAGTCAGGTACCGCCGTTCGCGATAGCGGGCCGTAGGCCTTGAAGACAAGACCAGCGAGGGGCGGCGGAAGCCGTAGAACAGGATGGTTCCCTGCGCCTGAGGCCAGAGGACAGAAAATCGGTCTACAGCTTGCCAACGCAAAGGCTGGGTGGGCTGGGGGGTGGGGCGCCAGATCAACAGAGGTGAGGGCTCTGTCCCCCTCTGGGAGCCAGTCGAGGGCTTGGAGTTGGGCATGGGAGGAGTGGCATCCAGAGAGGCGGGGGAGATGGGAGACTTGCTCCCATCAGGGGTGCGGGGCGCTGTTTTCTCGAGAGGGGGGTTGCCGGCAGTGGCAGCCTCTTGGGCAGGTTGGATCCCGACAATTTCCAGCTCCAGTTGGGTTTCTCCCTGCCATGTTTTGGCCTTGAGCGTGTAGGCTACATCAACTCGCTCCGGCAGCGGATGGGTTTCCGCTCCCCGCCAACGGATAGCCCAGAGGGGGCGCTGTGGCCTCGGGTTTGTGCTCCCCACTGCTGACCCGTTCGCCAAAGTGTTGCCCAAAGCGTTGCCCAGCGATAACCCATCAGTGTCGTAACTGGAGGTTTTGACAGCTGAGTCGCTCCTGCCCGGACAAGAGGACTCCGTCCGAGTAGCACGTAACCCATGGGAGCGTTGCGTAGGGAGAGCAGGATCCCGGAGCAGCAGCTTCAGGTGGCCGGGAACTGGGCCAAATCGCTGCTGTTGCAGAACCTGCAGGTTGCGGCTGTAGAAGACCGGCTCAGGATTGCCGATGCCACAGGGCTGCAGATGCTGCAGCTCTCGATAGAGGTCAAGGGTGAGATCTGACAGCGACACTTCGGCATCGATTTGCACCAGCGGCTGGATCTGCTCCGGCTGCAACTGCTGTTGGGCAAACTGCCGCAACCGTTCTTCAAAAAAAGGCCAGTCTTCTGCTCTCAGGCTAAATCCCCCGGCAGCGGGGTGGCCGCCGTGCTTGGTGAACAGATCCTTGCAAAACTCCAACGCTTGAAACACGTCAAACTCGGGGATCCCCTGCCGCGCCGAGCCACTGATCTCCCCTTGCCGCGACTGGCTGCCGATGAACACCGGACAGCCAAAACGCTCTGCCAACCGCGAGGCCACAATGCCGATCACCCCTTTATGCCATCTCCGCTGAGGGGATCCCAAAATCGTCAATACCCGTTCCTGCTGCAAATCCCGGCCTTGCTGGGCAATTTGCTCTAGGGCTTCTGCCTCGATGCGCCCGCACATCTGCTGCCGCACCTGGTTGAGCCGCTCGCAGCGGCGGGCCAGTTTCTCTGCTTGCAGGGGATCGTCGGTGGTCAGCAACTGGATCCCCATTCTCGCCCGGCCAATTCGCCCAACGGCATTGATGCGCGGCCCCAGGCCAAACCCAATCCACTCAGGCCGCAGCCCCTCCAGGGATCCCTGCATGCCCATCACCTGCAGAAGGGCGCGGATCCCTGCCACCTGGGAGGTGGGCAAGAGGTGCAGCCCCTGCCGCACCCAAAGGCGGTTAACCCCCGTCAGCGGCGCCAGATCGGCAATGGTGCCCACAGTAAACAGTTCCAGGGCCACCCGCTGCAGATGGCCATCACCACGGCGCTCGGCCAGCGCCTGGGCCAGGAGGTAGGCAACTCCCACCCCGGCCATCCCCCGATAGGGAGAAGAAACGGGGAGCTGCTTGGGATTGAGGATGGCATCGGCAGGGGGCAACTGGGGCGGCAAGTCGTGGTGATCCGTCACGATCACTGTCAAGCCTAGAGCTTTGGCCAGTTGGATGGGCTCGTGGGCGGAGATGCCGTTGTCCACGGTGAGAATGAGGCGCACCCCCTCTCGGTGCAGCTCTTGCACCATGCGGCTGTTGAGGCCATAGCCCTCCGTCATGCGGCTGGGGATGCGGTAATGCACTGGAGCGTCCTGCAAAGCCCGCAGCAGCAGGGCCGTGCTGGTCATGCCGTCGGCATCGTAGTCGCCGCAAATGGCAATGGGCTCTTGTCGGCGAATCGCCCCGTCCAGCAAGTCCACCGCCAGGGGCAAATCGGCAAAATCCCGGCTGGGTGGGGGCAGGTGGGCGGGATCCGGCTGCAGGTACTGCTGCACGGCAGCAGGGCTGGAGAGCCCGCGATTGAGTAAGATCTGAGCCAATATGGGCGAGATCCCCACTGCCTCGGCCAAGCTCTGGGCAGCCAACTTGTCCACCGGATGAAACAGCCAGCGTTGAGCAGGGATCCCGGCCATAGGGAAGGGTGGGGCTTGGATGGGGATAGAGGGTAGGCAGTGCTACAGTTGGCCTATAGGGTATCCTTTTGACGTTAGCTCAAAACGCTCCTCTGAATCTTTCCTGCCGCCGATGTATTCTCTGCTGCTTACCTATGGTCTTAACCCGCTGACAGGCTTAAAGCTGTTGGTCAAGTCCTCTGAGCAGACCTCTCTGTGGACACTGGCCCAGCAGCTTTGGGGCCGCCCCGGATCTCGGCGACGCAGGCCGCGCCTACAAATCTCGTTAGGCCGCTTGGTGCCAGAGCAAACCGAGCACTTGTCCAAGTTGGAAGTGCTGCTGCGTCTGCGGTTTTTCATTGCCCTCGAAGCGGAAACTCAAGAGAGTGCTGCCCACCACTGTCGCGAACGGTTCTTGCTTCCTTCCGGCCAGGGATCTGCCATTCAGCTTGCCCGCTACACCGAGGGCTCGCAGCAGTACAAGACGGAGATCATCCGCTTTGCCCTGGGGGGATCCCGCACCCTTGTTGCAAGAACTCCATCCCGCTGCCGTGAACGGCGCCGCCGTCGCCCCTGAAGCAAACTCCCCAACAAGCCATAGCGATAGAGTCTTGCCGGCCTGTCTATACTGGAGATGCACTAGATCTGTGTTTCTCCCGTGAACCCAACTGGGCTGCATCTTTGCGGTGGCAGTGCGGAGCATTCTATCGGTGGTGGGCGGCATCTGCAAGCCCATCCCTGGCACAGCCTTGCCCAAACTTCGGCTTACGCTAGCTTTGAGTTGTCCTTCCCGCAAGGGGTGAACTGCGAGCTCTGGCACTGTGGGGGATCCCCGCAGGCCCAGGCAAAGACTCCATCCCGGATGCAGAGGTTTGAGTTGCCGCCAATCCCGCCAGAGGAGATGGATCCCATGTGCAACACCCGTCAGGACTACGGCTGGCTGAAATGCTCCGTACCCCTGTTGCCAGCGCAACCGGCCCTCTTTGCCGGATCCCTGGCGGCCTTTGCCCTTGTGCTCCACGCCGTTAATGGGAACGTCCTGCCGGCTGCTTTGGCCCTGACCCGTTACCAAGTGCATGTACTGGCGGATGGGGCGGCGGAGTTGGCCCAGGTGCGCACCCAGGTGCCGGATGCCTATTTTGTGCAAGGGGATGGGCAGGTTTTCATTTTGGCGGGGACATTCATCAACCGTAGCCATGCTCAACGCCGTCAGGCCGACTTGGAACGGCTGGGGTTATCGGTGCGGGTGGTGAGCCGCCAAGAGACGGATCCCCCTCTGCCCCCTGCTTTTCCTGCCCAAGCAGCACCCAGCCGCCCTGCTGCCAGCTCAAAAGCCTCTGTGCCGCCGACGCCAACGGCTCCCCCCTTGGATCCCCAGCGTCCCTTTGCCACCCACGTGCCCAACCCCACCGGTGATCCCCGTTTGGAAGAACGGGTGCGCCGCTTCTTTCCAGGAGCCACTGTGGTGCAGTACCGCGGCCAGGTTGCTTTGCAAACGGGAACCTTCTCCCGCCTGTCGTTGGCCCAGGATCAAGCCCGCTGGCTAACCGCTCAGGGGTTACCGGCAGTGGCGGTGTCGCTGGTAGGAGAAAATGCTGGCCAGGATCCCATCTCCAACCCAGCACAAGGAGAGCGCTATTGGGTGTTGGTGGCCGATCCCACCGGGGAGAAATGGCCTGCGCTAAAACAACTCCTAGAGGGATCCCTGCCCTTGATCTACGATGACCTGCGGGTGGTGCGCACAGGTGGGTTTGCCGACCCTGCTGCTGCCGCCGAGCAGGTGCGTTACTTGGCCGGCCAAGGCTATGAAGCGGGGATCTTCCCCGCCGATCTGCGCCGCTCTCAGCCTCTTTTGCAAGCGGATCCCGTCTCCTCCTCGCCTGCCCAGGCTGTTCCTCTTGGGGAAGAAGGTGGCAGCGGATTTTGGGTGGTGGTGCCGGCTGGGGAAGAGGCCCTACCCAAGCTGCAACAGTTTGCCCCTGATGCCTTCCTGCGGGGCTCAGTGATTCAGGTGGGCACCTACCGGCAACGGGCCAACGCCGAACAGGCGCGGCGCTCTCTGGCCGAAGCAGGGTTCGATGCCCGCATCCTGCCCGTGGAGTAGCCAAGAGCCACTTCCGCCATAAACGCTCTCCTCCTTCCCCTCCAGAACAATCCCACCTTCGACCAGGGCTTGCCACAGCGGGGACAACAGGGGTACCAACGCAACAGTTGCCAAAACTCGGCAGCAGCCACCCGCCCTGTCAGGTCGTAGCTGCTCCGTTTTTCCCCAGCAGGGGCAGCTTGCTGCTTCTGGCGTTGTCGGCTGGCGCAGGTGGGACAGGGATCCAGTCGAAACAGGAGCCCATCCCCGCACTCCGGACAGCAGTAGGGGCTCGACATCTGGACTTGAGACTCTGTTTGCGTCAGCGGTGCGGAGCACTTTCCCGGCTAGAGGGCTTGCTTAGCCTGCTGCAGCGTCTGCTCAAACACCTCCAGCGGCTGCGCACCGGAGAAGGCAATGCCGTTCAAGATGAAATGGGGAGTGCCACCAATGCCCAGTTGAGAGGCCAAGTCAATATCTCGCTGAATGGCGCGTTCTGCCGCCCGACTGCGCCGATCCCGATTGAATTTTTCTATATTCAGGCCCAGCTTCTCAGCAGTGGCCACATAAAACCCATCCCCAAGCTGAGATTGGTTGGCAAACAGCTCGTCGTGAAACTCCCAGAACTTACCTTGACGTTGGGCGGCCCAAGCAGCCCGGGCAGCCGACATCGCTTCTGGGTGGATGCTGGTCAGGGGCAGGTGCTTGTACACCAAGGTCACCTCATCCCCGTGGTCGGCCATGAACTGCTTGAGGGTGCTGTGGGCGCGGGCGCAGAAGGGGCATTGAAAATCGGAGAACTCCACCAACACCAACCGCAGAGCGTCGGATCCCAGTCGAGGGGAATCTCCGATGACGGCGCGTGGGTTCTCCCGCAGTTGACGGCCAAATTCTTCTGCCAGCCGCTGCTGTTGCTGCTGCTGCTCTTGGTACTGTCGCTGCTGGTATTCCTGCACGGCTTCCAGAATCACCTGGGGGTTCTTCCGAATGATCTGCAGCACTTGCTCTTCCAAATCCGCCGGGGCAGCCGCCGCCGAGGGTAGGAAAACCGAAGCTCCACTTCCCACTCCCAGCAGAACCGTCAGCCCGAACAAAAGCCCAGCTCGAGCCCAAGCGCGAAAAATCCTCACCAGCCTATGCATCCCAACCCCCCTCTCAAACATGCCTAGAGCCGTCGCAACTCACCCAGCCTACTGTCAGATCCCAACAGTGTCTATCACTCGTTCGGGGGGGTTAGGAATTGGTGACCTGCAGAAGCTGCTCCTTGATCCGCTGCAACTGGCTGGCCCAGCGGGGATCCGGCTCAGAGGCTGCCTCACTTTCGGCGACGACGGTGGAGCGCCCACCCTTATTGCCGCGCTGGCGTTGCTTTTTGCTGGGGGCAGGGTTTTCTGCCGACTCTTTAGAGCCCTTGGCCTCAGAATCTCTGGACGCTCTGGAATCTTTGGAACCTCTGGACTCTTTGGATGAAGGCTCAGAGGTCGCTGTTTTGGATTCGCCTTCTTCCCCTCGGTCGCGCGGCTGGGCGAGCTCAATGCGCAAGTTGACATCCCCAAAGCTGTGGCCGTTGAACTTTTCGATGTACTGCTGCGCCTGCTCTTCGGTGTTCACCGTTACAAAGCCGAAGCCGCGGCATTTGCCTGTCTTCCGATCCCGGATCACCTTGGTGGAAATGACCTCACCGGCAGAGCGAAAGAGCTTCTCCAGTGCCTGACGATCCACCTCTTCCGGCAGATTTCCAACATACAGACGCACAGGCATGATCCAGCGAAGCTCCTAATCGAAATAACAAAAGGCCAAAATGCAAAGCGCTACATCTAGGGCGCTCAAGCCCATAACATCAAACCCGGAACCCGGTAGTCCATTGTCACACCATAGCGCGCCGCAAAGCGCAACCCTTGGCAATCACGAAGCTATTTTTTAATTTACCTCAACCTGGAGCCGCGAAGACGAGGAGAACGGTTTTTGTGAACGACTGCTTTGTACAGCCGGTTTGTACAGCCGGCTTTTGCAGCTAAGCTAAGCCGGTGTTGTTCAGGCGATCCCGATGTTGAAAAGGTCGGGCCTGGGGGCCTGTGTAGTCGGCTACAAGATGTCCTTGCCCTCGCAGTTGGTAGCGGTAGGTCACCAAGCCTTCTAAGCCCACCGGGCCGCGCGGCGGCAGTTTTTGGGTGCTGATGCCCACTTCTGCCCCAAAGCCGTAGCGAAACCCGTCGGCAAAGCGGGTGGAAGCATTGTGAAAGACCCCTGCCGCATCCACTTCATCCAAAAATCGCCGGGCAGCAGCGGCATCCTCGGTTACAATCGCCTCGGTATGGCGGGATCCGTACTGCTGGATGTGGGCAATGGCCTCGTCAAGGGAGCCCACCACTTTAATAGAGAGGATCAAATCGGCATACTCGGTGCTCCAGTCGTCCTCGGTGGCCGGGATCAGATCCGGCACCAGCTCGCGGCAGAGGGGATCCCCCCGCAATTCCACCCCCTTTTCCCGCAGGGCCTTGACCGCCAGAGGCAAAAAGTGGGGGGCTATGGCCTTGTGGACCAACAGGGTCTCGATGGCATTGCAGGCGGCGGGGTACTGGGTTTTGCTGTCCACCGTCAGCTTGATCGCCATGTCCACATCCGCTGCCCGATCCACGTACAGGTGACACAGGCCATCGGCATGGCCCAATACCGGGATGCGGGTATTCTCCAGGATGTAGCGGACAAAGCTGCTGGAGCCGCGGGGGATGATCAGGTCTACCAGCCCTTCCAGTTGCAGTAGGGCCTTGACCTCGGCGCGGCTGGTGAGCAACTGCAGGGATCCCTGGGGGAACTCCGGGATCTGTTGCAGGCCCGCCTGGATGGCCGCCATCAAGGCTTGACAGGAGAGCAAAGCTTCGGATCCCCCCTTGAGCAAGACGCTATTGCCGGTTTTCACCGCCAGGGCAGCAATTTGCACCAAAGCATCGGGCCGCGACTCGAAGATCACCCCCAGCACCCCCAAAGGGTAGGTGCGCCGTTCCAAAATTAGCCCCTCGTCCAGTTCCCGGATCAGCAAAGCTCGGCCCACCGGATCCCCCAGCCGGATCACCTGCCGCACTCCGGCCACCATATCTGCCAGTTTGTGGGCATCCAGCTTCAGGCGGGCATAGGCAGATGCCGACAACTCCCCGGCTTTCACCATCTCTGCTGCCCGCTCCAAATCCGCCCGGTTGGCGGCCAAGATAGGCTCTTGGTGCTCCAACAAGGCAGTGGCCATGGCCTCCAGAGCGGCATTCTTAATAGCCGTGGGCAAGGTGGCCGTGTGTTGGGCAGCAGCGCGGGCCAACTGCACTTGGGACAGCAGCGGGCGCTCTGAGGCAGATGCAAGCGAGCTGGGGCAATCGGTGGCAAGGGACATAGAGTCAGAAAGGGGGCAAAGTGCCCATTTGGAAGAAAAGGGTTGCGATGATAGGTTGTAACAAAGTTGTGTTGAACTGTGATCCTAGAAGCACCCCCGGCAGGGATCCCTATGCTAGGTTGGGCACAGTCGGTTGGGGTTATCTGTAGCCTACCAAAATCCGGATCCCACTTGCTGCAGCAGGGGAGCCTTTCCTTGCTCTCGATGCTTCTAAGCTGAAGTTTGGATAGGGGAAGACCCTTGCTCGAAACCCAGTTCCCTGACAATTAGAGATCCACCTCTGGAGATCCACCTCGTCAACCTTGACTTTTAGCGCCTTCCAGGAGAGCCAATGAGAAAGCGTGGGTTTGTGGTCAGTGCAACGGCTGCAGTGATGACAGCGGTATCGCTGGTCGGCGTGCAGCTATCCATGCCGGGCTGGGCAGGGTTTCGCCGGGATCCCAAAGAGGTGGTGGACGAGGTTTGGCAAATTGTTAACCGGGAATATGTGGATCCGTCTTTTAATTCCCTGGATTGGGAAGCGGTGCGGCGGGATCTGCTCAGCCGAGAGTATGCCACCCGAGAAGATGCCTACGCGGCCATCCGGGAAGCCCTGAAGAAACTCAACGATCCCTACACCCGATTTCTGGATCCGGATCAGTTTGCCAGCATGCAAATCGATACATCCGGCGAGCTGACCGGGGTGGGGATCACGCTGGGCATGGATCAGGAGACAAACGAGCTGGTGGTGATCTCCCCCATTGAAGGGTCTCCTGCCGACCGGGCTGGGATCAAATCCAAAGACGTGATCGTGCGCATCGACGACAAGTCCACCGAAGGCATGGACACCAACGCTGCAGTCAACCTCATTCGGGGCGAGCCGGGTACGCGGGTGCGGCTGACCATTCGCCGCGAGGGGGAAGGGCTAAAGGTGTTCGATTTGGTGCGGGAAAGAATTGAGCTGGCCACCGTGCGCTACGAGGTTCACGAGGAAAACGGCCTGCCCATTGGCTATATCCGGATTACCCAGTTTTCCGGCAACGCCGCCGAGAAGATGCGCCAAGCCATTCGCGAGCTGGAAAAACAAGGGGTAGCCGCCTACGTTCTGGATTTGCGCGCCAACCCAGGGGGCCTGCTCTACTCCAGCGCCGAGATTGCCCGCATGTGGATTAACCGGGGCAGCATTGTCTCGACGGTGAACCGCCAAGGGGAGCAGGATCGCCTGACGGCCAACAACACGGCCCTCACCGATAAACCTTTGGCCGTTTTGGTGGATGGTGGCTCGGCCAGCGCCAGCGAGATTCTGTCGGGGGCTCTGCAGGATAACCGTCGCGCCGTGATTGTCGGCACGCAAACTTTCGGCAAGGGCCTGGTGCAGTCGGTGCATCCCCTGTCCGATGGATCTGGGCTGGCGGTAACCATTGCCCGTTATCGCACTCCCAACGGTAACGACATCGACCACAAGGGCATTACCCCCGACATTTTGGTGGAATTGTCCGAGGAAGATCTGAAGCGGCTCAGCCAGAACCGAGAATTGGTGGCCACCCCAGCCGACCCACAGTATGCTGCTGCCATCCAGGCTCTGCAGGCTCAGATCTCTGCCCGTCGGCAACAGGCCCAGGAGGTCATTCGTTCCTCTTCACGTTAGCCGGTGTTGGGGGCGGTTTTGATGGGTCTCAGATCTGGCACTCCTGAGACTGGGGTTAAGCCGAGGCCCAAGCTATTTAAGACTATTAAGACTCTTCTCATTCGAGTTATTCGAGGAGTGTTGACCAGCGCCGGGCTGGGGATGCTTTTATTGTTTCTGTAGGTGGCGCGTAGCACAATGGCGGGGTCGAAGATCGCGGGATCCATAAACTTGGCCGGACGGGATCTGCTCAAGCTCAGCGACCTAACCCCGGCGGAGCTGTCGGCCCTGCTAGCCCAGGCGGCTGAGTTAAAGCGGGATCCCTATCGGGTGGAGCTGCGGGGTCGGGTGTTGGGGCTGTTGTTTCAGAAGGCTTCTACCCGCACCCGCGCCAGTTTTACGGCAGCCATGGCCCAATGCGGGGGCAGCACCCTCGATCTGGTGCCGACAGTGATGCAGGTGAGCCGCGGCGAGCCCCTGCAGGATACGGCCCGCGTCCTCTCCCGCTACCTGGATGTGATCGCCATTCGCACCTACGACCAGAAGGAGCTGGAAACCTTTGCCGAGTATGCCGATGTTCCGGTGATCAACGCCCTCACCGATCAGTTTCACCCCTGTCAGGTGTTAGCCGATCTGCTCACCATTCAGGAGAACTTTGGCCAACTGGCGGGCCTGACCCTGGCCTATTGCGGCGATGGCAATAACGTTGCCCACTCCCTGCTGCTGGGCTGTGCCATGAGCGGGATCCACATCCGCGTCGCCACCCCCCCCGGTTACGAGCCGGATGCGGCAGTGGTGGAGCAAGCCCGCACTCTGGCCCAGGGATCCCAGGTGTTGGTGCTGCAGGATCCCCAGGAAGCCGTCTCTGGATCCCAGGTGGTCTATACCGACGTGTGGGCCAGCATGGGTCAAGAAGCTGAGGCCGAGGCCCGCAAGGCCACCTTTCTGCCCTACCAGGTCAATGCCGAGCTGCTGCAACGGGCGGATCCGCAAGCCATTGTGCTGCACTGCCTGCCGGCCCACCGGGAAGAGGAAATCACCACTGAAGTACTGGAGGGATCCCAGTCCCGCGTGTGGGATCAGGCGGAAAATCGCCTACATGTGCAAAAGGCACTCCTGATTCAGGTGCTGGGCGCAGGATGACCCCTCACCCCCAGGCTAGAGAGCGGGTTAGCAAATGAGCTTACCGGAAAACTGGGTCTATGGTCATTTCGATTTAAACCAGGACACTGCACCCACACCCCAAACGTTGGTCGCGTCGGCGTTGCAGAGCAATAGCGTTGCGGAGCGATAATGCAGAGGGCCAGAAGGTTTTTCAAGGACTCCGTCCCGCTGGCGCGACCAGTAGCCTAGGCGTCTCACCCTAACCTGAAATGACTATATTTGACAAAACTGGCCCAAATCCTAAGCTGGCTACCGATTACTGCTGGGGCGGCGGGCGGCAATTGCCAGGCTGACATTGGGCACCCGCTGCAGAGTATCCATCACCTCCACCACCTTGCCGTGGGAGAGGGCCAAATCAGCGTTGATCACCACCAAGCGGCGCCCTTCAGCCGGCTTCTCGGCCAGGATGCGTTCCACTGCTGGGATCAGAGCAGAGATATCGGCAATCTTCTCCTGATTGACAGCAATCTGTCCTTCCGCCGTCAGGCTCACCGTTACATCCGGCTGCAGACGAACTTCGGCTGTGGTCGCGTCCGGCAGGTTCACATCCAGAGCCTCGGAGCGGGTGAGCACCAGGCTGGCGATCACGAAAAACACCAAGATCGAGAAGATGACATCGATCAGGGGCACGATGTTGATCTCGCCAGCTCGGAAGTTCTCTTCGGGGATGCGCATAGGTTAGGAGGGCTCAAGCGAGGAGTAGGGGGGAAGGGTGGAGCTGCCACTGGGGCTAGATTGGGTGTAGGAATACTGGGAAAGCTGTTGGGCCTGCATCTCTTGCCGCTGCCGATGCAGCAGCTCCAGCATGCCGCCGTACTCTTGGATCTTAGAGAGTTGCCGCAGGTACAAAGAGCGGAAGACGTTGGAAATCAACAGGGTGGGAATAGCCACAATCAGTCCAAAGGCCGTCGAGTACAAGGCTTCGGCGATCCCCCGACCTACCCCCTGGGTATCGGTGCCGCCGATATCCCCCAGTTGAATGGAGCTGAGGATCTGGATGATGCCGGTGACGGTGCCCAACAAGCCCAAGAAGGGGGCAACGGTGATTACGGTGTCGAAGACAGTGTTGAAGCGCTTCAGCAGAGGCACTTCTGCCGCCAGGGCCGTTTCCAGAGCCAGCTTAAAATCTTCCGGGCTGGCCTCGTTCAGCTCCAACCCGGCCAAAAAGATGCGGGCAATCGGCAGATCGGCATTTTGCTCCAGCAAATACTGGGCAGCGCGTGGGTTGCGGCGGTACTGGCTCAGGGCTTGCTGCACCACCTCCTCCTGCCGATGGGTGATCTTCCACCAAAACAGCACCCGCTCAATGCAACAGGCCACTGAGAAGACCGAGAACGTCAACAGGGGGATGGAGTAGTACCAACCCTGGATCATGAGCTGCAAGACTCTATCCATCGATCCTGATTCCCCCCTCCAAGCGGCAATTTACGCTCATCTTGTCATAGCACTTTCTCGGCAGGGCTGGGATCCCTTCTTGCGCGGCGAAGATTGCACCTTTTGGCAATTTTGCCCCCATGCCGGATCTCATCTCGTCAATTGTCAATCCAGAGGGCATACTGGTTGCAACATTTTTTGGATCCCGAGGGCGTGAATTATGAAATTCAGACGCTGGTTGGGTCTTTGCTGCGCCGGCTTGATGGCCTTGCTGTTGACGGCTTGCGGCAAGGGATCCGCCCCCTACGACAGCATCGTGGTCAATTTTGTAAACACGGCCACCCCCAGTCAGATTGCTGCTATCGCTAAAGAGTATCATTTGACGCTCCGCCCCAGCAGCGACAGCGCTTTTGCCCGCCAGGAAGCGATCTATCTGTTTGACGTGGATGCCAACCACCTGGGATCCACGCGGCGGCTGGTTAAGCGGCTCACCGACGAAGCTTTGATCGAGTATGCTCACCCCAACTATCAATTCCAGGCGGCTTTCGTGCCCAACGACCGCCTCTATCCCCAGCAATGGAACCTCAGGGCCATCCGCATGCCGGAAGCCTGGGACATCTCCCAAGGGGAAGGGGTGACGGTAGCCGTGGTGGACACAGGAGTAACCCGAGTTCCCGACCTGGCCCAAACCCAATTTGTTAAGGGCTATGACTTTGTGGACGACGATGAGGAGCCGGAAGACCTCAACGGCCACGGCACCCATGTGGCGGGAACCATCGCCCAATCCACCAACAATGTCTTGGGTGTAGCCGGCATTGCCTTCAAGGCCAAGATCATGCCGGTACGGGTGTTGGATGCCAATGGCTTTGGATCCCTGTCGGATGTGGTGGAAGGGATCCGCTATGCTGCCGACCACGGGGCTACGATCATCAACCTCAGCCTGGGTAGCCGCGCTTCTGCCCAACTGATGGAAGAGGCGGTGGCCTATGCCCACAGTAAGGGGGTGACGGTGATCGCAGCCGCTGGCAACGAAAACTCCAACCAGGTGAGCTACCCGGCCCGCTACCCGCATGTGATCGCTGTCTCGGCCACGGGGCCCAACGGGGAGAAAGCCCCCTACTCCAACTATGGGGTGGGGGTGGACATCTCTGCTCCCGGCGGAGCCAAAACGCCTGATCACCCCGAGTACGGCATTCTGCAGCAAACCATCAATCGTCGTAACCCCAACGAGCCGGTCTTTGCCTACTTCCAAGGCACCAGCATGGCCACTCCCCACGTAGCCGGTGTGGCAGCCCTGATCCAGGCTCAGGGCATCAAAGACCCGGACAAGGTGGAAGAAGTGCTGAAAATGTCGGCTACCCCGGTGCCCGGCGACAAACAGAACTTCTACGGGGCTGGTCGTTTGGATGCAGCCAAGGCGCTGGCCAGGGCCACAGGGCAACAGGAGGAAAACCCCTTGGTGCTCTGGTTGAAGGACTTCCTGCAGTACCTGAACAACAATGGCTACCTCAACCCACGCTTCTGGTTCGATGGTGGCCCGATTGCTCTGGTGCCGAAGCTGCTGATGGTGGTGGGCGGCTACATTATCCTGGTGCTGATCCGCTGGTGGCTGGCTCCCAAGCGGCTGCTGCAGACGGTGCCTTTGCTGGCTGGGATGCTTTTGGGCAGTGCCGGTCTTTTCCCCTTGCAGGGGTTGGCGATTGTCGGTGGCCCCCGTTGGCCCTTCCAATTGGCGGGTAGCTCCCTGCCGGAGTTGGGCACCGCCTTTGCCCAGACCAATGCCTTGAACCCCCTATTTGCCAGCGTGTTGATCCCAGGCCTGTTGATGTTGCTGCTCCTGGGCCATCGGCGCTGGCGCTGGGCGGTGATTGGCTTGTGCATCGGCATGGCCTCGCATCTGCTCTTGTCCGGATCCCTGTTTTATGAGGGGGTGCTATGGCTTGGATCCTCTGCTTGGTTGGGTCGCTCCTTCTTGCTCTTCAATGGCTTGCTCTGCCTGGGCCTGGCCTACTTGGGAGCGCAAGCGGCTACGGAATCTCAATCCACGGCAACCGGGCTGGCGCTGAGGCAGTGATGCAAGAGTACAGCGGTACCATCCAGTTCCTGGATATCGAAGGGGGAGTGTGGGTGCTGACGCTGCCTTCCGGCGAGCACTATGCCCTTTTCCGTGCCCCCAAAGAGCTCTTGCAAGAGGGACTAGAGGTCACCATCCAGGGACAGATCAGAGAAGACATGGTGACGGTGGCTCAGGTAGGGCCGGTTTTGGAAGTCAGGAGCTTCCGGCGGCAGCCCTAGCTTGGCTTGCGGCTCCGGCCAAATAAAATCGGGGATCCCCAAGCGGGGATCCCTGCTTTTCGATGTCAGAATGCTTTTACAGTCGCTTCAAACAAGATTGAGACACCTCGCTGCCGACCCTCACCCCTAGCTTCTCTTTAGTTAGGAGAGAAGGAAAGTTAGGAAGCAATGCAACGAAAATGTTTCATTTCCGTTTAAAAAGAATCTCGTTTCCACGGCTGAGCATTCACGAAGCTCAAAAAACGTAGGTAGGCAGCTGTATCCCGTGACCGCTTAATACTTACATAGTCATAAGTCTGTAGCCTGAACAACTGGGAAACCATCATCGCTGTTTTAGAGGGGAAACCTACTGGCGAAAGCGGGACGGGATCCTTTGCGGCAAGGGCTGTTGTGGAACCAGTAACAAGAATCCTCACCCTACCGCTACGGGGAAGCAAGCCAGTAGAGCGGGGAACATGTCAAAGCAGGTTGCTCAGGCGGCTGTGAAAGACCGAGTAGATCTCTGCGTAAGACTTCACCCACTCTGGATCCGGTTGAACATAGCGTTCTACCTGTACCAATCGATCGGCAGCCTGTTGGACAGAGCAGCACCAATAGGCAGAAGCGGCCAAGATGGCTGCCCCCACAGCCGGCTCCGGGTGTTTCACCACAGCCAAGGGACGAGCAAGGATGCTGGCGCGTAGGCGCAACCAGAGAGGGCTTTTGCTGCCTCCACCGGTGGTGAAAATCGGGCTCTGCTCTGGCACTGGGATCCCTTGAGCGGCCAACGTTTCCAGCCCCAGCCGCTCCACCATCGCTACCCCCTCCAACAAAGCAGCGTAAAAACGGGGGGATCCCTCTTCTGCCTCCGGCAAGAACCCGGCAAACTGGGGATCGACAATGGGAAAACGCTCTCCCGGCTGACAAAGGGGATAGCTGACCAGCCCGGTGGGCAGATAAGCCTGAGCTTGCTGATCCAGCATTTGCAGGTTGCCGTCGGGGAAGTAATGAGGCAAAACTCCGCCTCCACAAAAAGAGGCGGCCCCCGGCCACCAAACCATTCGTTCGCGACAGCGGTGTGGAGCACAGTCCGGGTGCAAATGGGAATAGATGCTTGGGGTTTGTATGGGATCCGGACTGTTGGCCTTAAAAATAAGGGTTGTGCCCAAGCTGGTGGAAACCTGCCCCAAGCGAATAGCCCCTGCCGCCAGTTGCCCGGCACAGCCATCGGTGATCCCTGCCGCGATCAGCACTTCCGGCCCCAACCCCCAGTCTGCTCGCACCGTTCCTAAAACCGTTCCCGGCGGTACCACCTCGGGGAAATGCTTGGGGTTTAGGCCCTGCCGCGCCAACCACTCCTGAGGCCAGGTGTAGGCCTCCAGGTCGAAACCGCTCTTGAGGGCATGGGTGTGATCGGTCACCTGCCTGCGCCCCCCCAGTTGGCTCAGCAAAAAGTCCGCCGGATGGGCCAAGTAGCTGTCTCGATACTGATCAGGATAGGCTTCCGCCCACCACAGCCAACGGCTGAGACCCCAACTGGCAGGGATCCCCAATTGCTTGGCCTGAGCCTGGCCCCGTGGGTCAGAATACAGCCACGCCTGTTCCAACGGCATGCCTCGACCATCCACCGGCAGAATGGTGCCGGAAGTGCTGCAAGCACTCAGAGCGGCAATGGAATACTGCTCCCCCAGTTGCGCGGTCAGTTGTCCCAAAAGGGCTTTCAGGGTTCGCAACCAGCGGCCCGGATTGGTCTCTGGGGGATCCCACTGGCGCTCGCTTTTGGCCACCACCTCCCCCTGCTCTGAGAGGGCCACCACCCGCATCCCAGAAGTGCCCAGATCGATCCCAAGAAACACAGGGGGCATAGGAATACTCACCTGAGAATGCTTTGTTTATATACGGGGTGGCCAAGTGGCCTCAAAAAGGGGCCCAAACTGGCTCAAAAGATGGGATCAAAATCTCAAAACTCCTGGCTGCTCCGAGCCAGTGCTTCTTGGATATCCAGATCCAGCCCTCTCACCGATTCCAGCACCGAGCGGGTGATCAGCTTGCCCTCCTGCACCAAAACCGCGCCGGTTACAGGGTGCAAAAGTGGCTGCTCCGCTCGCCGACCGATCAACGCCTCGATATCCTGAAAAGCATGGATGTACATCCCGGCAGGCAATTCCACCACCACCCCTTCCCCCAGCACCCGCGCTTGGCAGGCCAAGCGAGAGTTAGGCTTGCAGGTGGTGATCACCTCCAGGGTGCGCTGCTCCCGCTTGCTCATCGGGGATAAAGACTCCATCCCCTCCTTAACGTACACATGACAGGTGGCGCAGAGGCCGCGCCCACCGCACTCTTTCAACACATTCAGCTCTTCTTGCAGCAGCACCGAGAGCAAATTGCTGTTGGTGGCGATTTCAGACACTTGGGCAATGGGATCCAACCGCACACGCTTGACCATAGTCCGCACTTTTTGGGCTACTGGATGCTAAAAAAGCTAGCATCTTTCACCAATGCAGATTGCCGGAACAGGGCAGTTCTACCTAAGCATGCAGGAAAATCCCCCATGCGCCATTCAGGTCTCGGTGCATACGAATGCCCTCTGAGCCTTCTCGGCACTCCAACTATAGGTCTTGCTGGTGTAGGCTTCAGAAACTTGACCAAAAGGCGCGGCAAGCCCCGTCCTTCAGGGCGGGGAAGGATAGCGCCGACCGTAGCCGACGCCCTTTAAAAACGCAGTGTCGGCCATGTGAATATCGTTGTCATCACGCATAGGCCAAGAATACGATTGAGCGGTGCAACGACTTCAAGCCTTCAAGTACGAATTGCTGCCCAACAGCCAGCAGGAACGGCAGATGCGCCGCTTTGCTGGCTCCTGCCGGTTCCTCTACAACAAAGCACTGGCGTTGCAGAAGGAGCGTCACGAGCAAGGCCAGAAAAAGCTAGGCTATGCGGGCTTGTGCCAGCTGCTCACCGCGTGGCGCCACAGCGCAGATACAGCGTGGCTGGCGGATGCGCCGGTGCATCCGCTGCAACAGGCACTCAAGGATTTGGAGCGAGCCTACAGCCACTTCTTCGCCCAGCGCGCCGGCTTCCCGAAGTTCAAGAAAAAAGGCCGGTCGGACAGTTTCCGTTATCCCGCGCCCAAGCAAATCCAGCTGGACCAGGCCAACAGCCGCATCTTTCTGCCCAAACTTGGCTGGCTGCGCTACCGCAACAGCCGCGACGTGGTGGGCAAGGTCAAGAGCGTCACCGTATCCAAGCACGCTGGCAAGTGGTTCGTGTCGATCCAGACCGAGCGGGAGGTTGATCGGCCTATTCCGCAGGGGGGCGCAGTGGGCATGGACATGGGCATTGCCCGCTTGGCTACCCTCTCGGACGGCACGTTCTACGCGCCCCTCAACAGCTTCAAGCGGCACGAGGCGCGCTTGCGCAAGGCCCAGCAAGCGCTCTCCCGCAAAGTCAAGTTCAGCAACAACTGGAAGAAGGCAAAAGCCCGCCTCCAGCGTATTCATTCTCAGATGGCCAACGCCCGCCGCGACTTCCTGCACAAGGTCTCGACCGCGATTAGCAAAAGCCAGGCAATCGTGTGCATCGAGGACTTGCGGGTGCGGAATATGTCCAAGTTGGCGGCAGGGACGGCAGATGCTCCTGGGAAGAACGTCCGCGCCAAGTCAGCGTTAAACAAAGCCATTCTCGACCAGGGGTGGTATGAGTTCCGCTGCATGCTGGAGTACAAGCTGGCCTGGAAAGGTGGCAGGCTCATTGTCGTGCCGCCGCAGAACCCGAGCCGCACCTGTCCATGTTGCGGCCATGTTTCATCAGACAACCGCCAGACCCAAGCCTGGTTCGAGTGCGTGGCGTGCGGCTATGAGAATAACGCCGATCGCGGCAGCGGGCCGGAGGCCTTTCGCGGCAGCGGGCCGGAGGCCTTTCGCGGCAGCGGGCCGGAGGCCTTTCGCGGCAGCGGGCCGGAGGCCTTTCTGGTCGGTGCCATCAACATCCTTGCTCGCGGGATATAGCTGTTGCGAGACGAAGGGCAGGACACGACCGACGCTGCGGTCGGGATGCGGGTGGATCAACCACCCGTGTCAGCCCGGATGGCCTGTGGATCGAACCGCACGGGCGGTCGGAAGCAGGAACCCGCCGAGACGACTGCGCAAGGAGCCATCCATGCGCAGCGTGGTAGGAATCTCCAGCCTTCAGGCCGGGGAGGATGTCAAGGTATTCTGTAGAGTACGCCAAGGCTGGCTCTTGCTACGGCCCCTAGATGTTGCCTTGTGTAACAGCAAGGGCATAATCTTTTGTCCTGCCTAGAGGTCTGCTGTACAACGAAGAGCGAGATACAGCTTTTCTCGACGTTGTGGGAGGTCTGTGGAGTTATCTGTGGAGTTAATAGAATCCCGGCCCCCTACACGTCTGTACTGGCTTCGGGAGGCGTCGTCGGAAAAAGCTGTGAACCCCATTGCTAGCAACAGCCGGTTAGTTCCACTTTTGGGAATCGTCATGGAAAGTCGTGGTTACAAAAAGTCCTCACAGAAGAGCTTTGAGTTGATGCGGCATTTCGCAGAAACCTACGCCAAACGCTCCGAGACCTTTTTCTGCTCGGATCCATCAATTACGACGGCGGTGATCGAAGGCTTGGCTCTGCACAAAGAGCAATTGGGCGCCCCGCTGTGTCCCTGTCGTTTTTATGAAGACAAAGAGGCAGAAGCAAAAGCAGGCTATTGGAATTGCCCCTGTGTACCCATGCGGGAGCGAAAGGAATGTCACTGTATGCTGTTCTTAACGCCGGATAACCCCTTTGCCGGCAAGAGCCAAACCCTAGAGGAGGTGCCCCTGGAATACCAAACTACCAAATGACAGCGCCCGGCAGGGACAAAGGCAGGCTTTGGAAGGGTGACAGGGCTCGGTATAATCGGAAAGCTGTTGGGCAACGGTTATTTGCACGAGGAGGAAACGCTTTTATGACTCCCTCACTTGCTAACTTCCTCTGGAGCTTGGTGGCTGGTGCAGTTGTGCTGGGGGCTCTCTTTGGCGCCATCATCTTTGTCAGCCAAAGGGATAAAGTGCGTCGTCGCTGAGATCCCCGCTCGTTGGCACTTGCCCGCCAATGCTTCCCTTTTCCCTGTACTGCTATCGCTGGGTGGGGAGAGACTGGGGTGGCAAGATGTGGCTGCGGTACGCAATCGCTGGAGGGCTTCGCCCCTGTTGTCGGGGATCCAGCTGGGTTGGGTGACCAACAGATTGAGATCTAAGGTGCTTGAAGCCGTTATTGCAAACGATCACACCTTATGATCGAAGACTATCCAGCGATACCCCAGGGATCCCTTGCCAGCGTTGACCCACCCCTTGTATTACTGGCGGCAAAAAAACCGCTACTACCACGAGGATCTGGAGCGGCTGCATCGCTTTTTTGTCCCTGCCGGTTTGCGCATCTTGGAGATTGGTTCCGGCACGGGATCCCTGCTCAATGCCTTGCAGCCCAGCTTCGGGGTGGGGATCGACCGGGATGCGGACATTGTTGCCCAAGCTCAGGCAGAGTTTCCCCATCTCCATTTCCGGGTGCAAGATGCCCACACGCTGGACAAAGGGGATCCCGTCTTGGCGGAGCCTTTTGATGTGATCTTGCTCGTCAATACCCTGGGCTACCTGGCCGACATCCAGCAGGTTCTCCAGCAGTTGCGCCGCTTCTGTACCCCACGCACCCGCCTGATCCTCTCCCACCACAACCCGCTCTGGGAGCCGATTCTGGGCTTGGCAACCGCTCTGAAGCAACGGATGCCTCTGCCGGCAGCCAACTGGTTATCGGCAGCCGATGTGGCCAACCTGCTGCACTTGGCAGGATACGAGGTCATTCAGCAGGGCAAGCGGCTGTTGTTGCCGCGGCGGATCCCGTTCCTTTCGACTGTGATCAACCGGGTGATTGCCCCATTGCCCGGGATCAACGCCCTCTGCCTGACAGAGTACACGATCGCTCGCCTGCAGCCCGACCCTGCCTGGGATCCCCCCCCTGAGCAGCAGCCTTCCTGCACCGTGGTGATTCCGGCTCGGAATGAAGCGGGCAACATCCGCCGCTGCGTGGAACATTTGCCCGAGATGGGATCCCGCACCGAGATCATTTTTGTGGAGGGGCATTCCAGCGACGGGACTTGGGCCGAGATCCAGCGGGTACAGGCGGAATACCAAGGGATCCGCAATATCCGGGCTCTACGGCAGGAGGGCAAGGGCAAGGGGGATGCGGTGCGCAAGGGGCTAGCCGCCGCTACAGGGGATGTGTTGATCATCCTCGATGCCGATTTGACGGTACAGGCAGAGGACATGCCCAAGTTTTTCCGGGCTGTGGCTTCCGGGCGATGTGATTTTGCCAATGGTTGTCGCCTTATCTATCCCCTGAAACCAGAGGCAATGCCTCGGCTAAACCAATGGGCCAATCGTTTTTTTGCCGCTCTCCTCTCCTACATTCTCGGCATCCGCATCAAAGATTCCCTCTGTGGCACCAAGGCCCTGTGGCGGGAGGATTACCAGCAGATTGCCAAGCTGTGCCAAGAGTGGGGGGATTTCGACCCGTTTGGAGATTTTGACCTGTTGCTGGGATCCGCCAAGCGCACCCTGAAGATCCTGGATATCCCCGTGCGCTATTTCCCCAGAACCTATGGTCGCTCCAACATTCACCATGTGCGAGAGGGGCTGCGGCTGCTGCAGATCTGTGGCTTTGCCCTCAAGCGCTTTAAGGGATACTGAAGTTTGCTCTGACCCAAAGGTGCCGGTCTGTACTTCTGTCGAGGCAGGGCCAGTCTCTGCAAGTACTTCTCCACCGTTGGGATTCCCGCCTAGGCACCCAGGACTCGTTACAATAATTAGTCAATCGGATCACTGTAATGTGTGGATCGGCCCCCATGGGGAGTGCCACGGGAACGAGCAATGGGAGAATCCGTATTGAGCAGGCTGGGCCAATGGATCTCGAATACCCCCCTGCGCTCCCTCGACCAAGCTTATGAGGCTGCCCTGCGCATTAAAGCCATTGAGGATCAATACTTCCAGGGAGGGTCCATTGGCAGCAATGGGCAACACGGCCAGAATGTCAGCCGCTACTTTCAGATTCAACTGCGCCGGCAGCTGCGCCAGATCGATCTGCGTTTGGCAGAGTTCAGAGCCAGCAGCGCCTTTTCTCGCCTGCCGGATCCCGAGCAAAATGGCAGCGGCCCTACTTCTGCCCAAGATAAAGCTCAACAACTCCATGCCGCTGAGGCCAATGTTTCTGAAAGCAGCAGCGAAAACTCCGAGAATGGTCGCCAAAGACGAGATCTTTCCATCTTGGAGAAACTGCAGTTTATCGATCAGGTGACTTCTCGATACAAACGCCCGACCAGAAAATCCCAGCCCATCTCTGCTTCAATTTCCACTTCACCTGAGCCTCTCGAACGGCCAGAACAACCTACCTCAACCCAACCCAGTTCTTCTAATGTCTCTGTCAAGGCAGGCTCCGGCAATGGCGCTGCCCCGGTCGCTTCCAAAGCTGCGATTCTGCCCCGTTCTATTCTGCGCACAGCCAGCCAAATCCGCCGTGAGCTGAGTTCCCAGGCCGAAGAGGAACTGATCCAAGAGTATCGCGAGGCTCGCACTCGCACACTGGTATCGATTCGTTTTCTGTTGTTGTTGGCCATTTTGCCTCTGCTCACCCAGATCCTCTCGAAAAACTTTCTGTTTGGGCCATTGGTAGATCACTTGCAACAACGGGAGCCTGCCATTGTGGCTCTGAGCCACGAATTTCAAGAAAAAGCCCTGACAGAGTTCGAGTTTTTCAAGGAAAGAATGGAATTTGAGCGAGCTTTGCACCATCAATCTCCAGAGTGGGATCTGGAATCAGCAGATCAACTGTCCATGAAGGCAGAGGAACTGCTGAAAAAATATAGCCGTAGGAACTCGGAAGGCTTGAAGAATATCCTTGCTGATTTGCTTTCGCTGCTGGTGTTTGGCTGGCTTATCTTTGTTGGGCGTGAGGAAATCGAAGTCCTCAAGTCTTTTTTGGATCGTCTGATCTACGGTCTCAGCGATAGTGCCAAGGCTTTCATTATTATTCTCTTTACCGATGTGTTTGTCGGTTATCACTCTCCCCACGGTTGGGAGGTGCTGCTGGGTAATTTGGCTGCCCATTTGGGGGTACCGGAGAACCGCGATTTTATCTACGGCTTTATTGCTACTTTTCCGGTTTTCCTAGATACGCTTTTTAAGTATTGGATCTTTCGCTATTTAAACCGTGTATCGCCGTCTTCGGTGGCCACCTATCGGGCTATGAACGATTAAGGGTTCGCAGTTGCATTTCAAACTGGGTTGAGACGCTTCCCAAGCGCTCCTTGCCGCTGCCGTAACCATCCACAACCTCTCTCAGAGGAAGAAAGAAGTTGGGGATCGACCTGACGAATCGTTTGATTGCCATTTGAAGCAACCGTAATTCGAGTTTCCTGAGTTAGCTGGGCGGGCGCAAGGATTGTCGATGGCAGAACCCACAGACAAACCAACGCTCCAATTCGGCGGCAGGGGTAGGACAGCGGCAGGCGGGGCAAGGGAACAGGTTCTCCTGGGTTTGTTGTTGCTTCACCACTCTGGCCCAGCGCTCGAAAGCCACTTTCGGGTCGGAGGTGGGCTGTTTTGGATTGGGGCTGCGACAGGATCCAGGGCGTTGTCCATCTTGGTCTGCTAGGCGGGGAGCGCCATAAAACTTGCTGCTCAGCTCCGCATCAGGGTGGGGGGTGGCTTGGCTGGATCCCTCGTGCCAGGCACCAGGGCTGAAGCGGATATCGCTGAGGGGAGGTTGGATGCGGCTGTTGAGTTTCTTGAGAATGAGCTGACGTTGCAAGGTTAAATTTTGCGCCCAGGCCGGGGTAGAGGTGGCCACTTGCAGCACCTGTCGGCGCACGCTGAGGGGATAGGTTTGGGCGGCTACGGCCTCTCCGACGAGTTCGGGCCAGAGCTGCCGCAGGGTTTGCATTTGCTTCAGTTCAGCCCAACGGGGATGGCTGCCAAAGCTTCCCAGTACCTCATCTAACCGCTGCAACATGGTGTCGATAGGGTGTCAATGGCAGGCAATAGCTTAGGAAACACCATTTTGGTCTTCCGGCGATTGAGCCGCTTCTTTGAGGGCAGAGTGAATGGAGTCGGTATCGGGCAAAGAAGGGGATCCGCCATTTTGACTGAGGGGGGCAAATCCCTCTAGGCTGCGGATATGAATATCTTGTTGCGGGAAGGGGATGCGGATCCCACGTCGCCGAAACTCAGCCTCGATTAGGAAGTTTAGCTCGCTGATCAAGACAAACTGATCTTGAGGACGGTTGATCCACACCAGCAGCTCAAAGTTAAGTGCAGAAGGGCCAAAGGACTTGAGCCAGACTTGGGGGGCAGGGCTGCTCAACACCCGAGCATTTTCTCTGGCGGCGCTGAGCAGAGCTTCGGTAACCAAGGCGGTATCGGAGCCGTAGGCCACGCCGACCGGAATGTGGATGCGACAGCGGGGATCCCGGTAGCTCCAGTTCACCACCTTTGATTCGGTAAAGCGGGAGTTGGGCACGATCACAAAGATGCGATCCAGGGTGCGCAAGACGGTAGCCCGTGGGCCAATGCGCTCCACTGTGCCGAGCAGGTTGTCCACTTCCACCAGATCCCCGATTTGGATGGGGCGCTCCAGCAAAATGGCAATGTAGCTGATGTAGTTGTTGGAGAGGTTTTGCAAACCAAAGCCGATCCCCAAACCCACCGCCCCGGCAATAACCGCCAAGGAGCCCAGATTAAGGCCGCTGAAGGGCAAGACCAGAAGGATGCCGAACAGGGTCAGGATGTACTTGAAGATGGCCGCCGAAGACTCTTGGGTGCCCAGATCCAGCCCTAGGCGTGCCAGAAAGCGTTGCTTGAAGCCAACACTGACGTAGTGGGCGCCGGTGAAAACCAAGATGGAGAGGACGAGGAAGACCAGCAAGCTGGCAATCGAAACGCTGGAGTTGGGCAGAGGCTGGGTGAGAACGCCCAGAGCCGTGGCGACCACACGACCCAGGCCCAGGTAAAAGGAGCGCTGAAAAGGTCGCAGGGCAGGTATGAAGCTGATGCCGCGATCCAGCGAGATGCCGGCGATGAGGATTGCCCCCACGCCCCGCAGCAGCATCCCACCCACATCAATCCAGGTGCCCCAGGCCTCTCCGGCCTTAAGCTCCAACCAGCGTTGCAAGCGGGTTAGGCTGCGGTCGAACAGCCGCCAGAGAAAGAACCCCACCACCAGGGTGGCGATCCCTGCCAAAAGGGTCAGAACCAGCACGCGCGGATCCTGGGCCCGCTGCAGAGCCAGCAGATCTTCGCGGTAATCGGCAATCGCTTGCTCCAACCGCCGCGCCCAACTGTTAGCCACCAGACGAACGTCATTCAGGTTCACCTGACCCGGTGCCACCCTGCGCTCCGCGGCAGCATCGGCATAGGTGACGGTAAACAAATACCGTTGGGTGGCCTCAAAGCGGCCTCTTTCCCCCAGGCGTAAGATGTATTGCCCATTGGCATCCTGGGCTACCCGTACCTCTGGCTGTGGCAACTGCCCTTCTTCGAGAAAGCGCTCGATGATCGCCCGAACGTTGTCGGCCCGCACATCGCTGGGGTAGTCTGCCGTCTGCAGGCGGAACACCGGTATGTTCCCGACCAACACCTCTGTGCCCTCTTGGCCGGTCAAAGGGATCCCGACTGGGCTGGGAGCCGGAGCAGGGGATCCCTCAGGAGTTGGCGCTTCAGCCGGTGTGGGTCGGGGATCGGCCAGGAAAAAGTTGGGATCCCGAAATTCAAGGGCTTGAGCCAATGAAGGGGCAGAGGCAACGGCAGGGGTAAGCCAGAGACCTATCCCCACCGCCAGCCCAATCAAGAGAACTGCTCGCCGAAATGGGACAGAGTCCTGCATGGCCGGTTTGATACGAACGCCCATCGATAATTGGGGATCCCTGAGGGCTGCCCTGTAAGCTCATGGTGGCACAAGCCGACCTCAATTTTGGCCGATCTGAGCAAGGATTTTAGATGCCCTGAGGGTGGCCTAGAAGGCGTTGACGTAGCTTTTTGATTCTATCTCGTAGCTGGGCGGCTTCCTCAAATTCTAGGTTTTTGGCGGCCTCTTTCATCTTGAGTTCCAGTTGGCCGATCAGCTCCGGAATCTCGGAGAGAGGGATCTCTTGCGCAGCTTGAAAGGCTTTTTCCAGATCTGGGTCGTTAAGTTTGCGGGAGATGGCCAAAAAAGACAAGATGGCATTGCTGTTTTTCTTGACGATGGGCTTGGGCGTGATGTTGTGTTGGCGGTTGTATTGCAATTGAATTTCGCGGCGACGCTGGGTTTCGGCAATGGCCCGGGCCATGCTGCTGGTCATGGTGTCGGCGTACATCACCACCATACCGCGGACATTTCGTGCTGCCCTCCCAATCATCTGAATCAGGGAGCGCTCTGCTCGCAAAAACCCTTCTTTGTCGGCATCCAAAATGGCCACCAAAGAAACTTCTGGCAAGTCCAACCCTTCCCGGAGCAAGTTAACTCCTACCAACACGTCAAAGGCCCCTTCTCGAAAGTCTTGTAGGATTTCAATTCGCTCAATCGAGGTGATCTCGGAATGCAAATAGCGAACTCGGATCCCTCGCTCCTGGAGATATTCCGTGAGGTCCTCTGCCATCCGTTTGGTGAGGGTGGTCACGATCACCCGTTCGGCAGGCCCCAGCTGAGAGCGCTCCAATCGCAAATAAATTTCTCCCAGCAAATCGTCCACTTGCCCAGCCGTAGGGCGCACATGCACCTCGGGATCCACCACCCCAGTGGGCCGAATCACCTGTTCGATAACCCGACCGCTGCCCTGCACATAAAACTTCAAGGTCTTGCCATCTTCCACCCGGGTTTCAAATTGGGCCTCGCTCTGCTCCAGTTCCCAGTTGCCGGGAGTAGCCGAAACAAAGATACACTGATGAACCTTGGCCCAAAATTCTTCGGCTTTGAGGGGGCGATTGTCGAGGGCGCTGGGCAGGCGAAAACCGTGATCCACCAGCACCTGCTTGCGGGCACGGTCGCCATTATACATGCCGCGAATTTGGGGCACAGTGACGTGGGACTCATCCACCACCAACAGCCAATCGTCGGCCTTGAAATAATCCACCAAGCAGGCGGGGGGCTCTCCTGCTTTGCGTCCCGTTAAATGTCTAGAGTAGTTTTCGATCCCATTGCAATAGCCCACCTCCCGCAGCATTTCTAGGTCGTAGCGGGTGCGCTGCTCTAGGCGTTGGGCTTCCAGGAGCTTGCCTTCTTTGCGAAAGAGGGCCAGTTGCTCTTCCAGTTCTTGCTCGATATTGAGGATCGCCCGCTCCAATTGTGCTTCCGGCGTTACAAAGTGCCGAGCAGGATAAACTCTGAGGGCGCTGAGGCTGTTCAAAATCTCACCTGTAACCGGATCAATTAAGCGAATGGCCTCGATCTCATCGCCAAAAAATTCGATGCGAATGACCCGATCCTCATAGGCCGGCACAATTTCCAGCACATCCCCTTTGAGGCGAAATCGCCCCCGCACCAGCTCCAGGTCATTGCGCTCGTACTGGATGCTGGCCAGATCCCGCAGGACATCCCGTTGGTTAATCTCCTGGCCGACTTTGAAGGGGATGGAAGCCTTCAGGTACTCCTCTGGCATGCCCAGACCATAGATGCAGCTCACCGAGGCCACCACAATCACATCTCGCCGTTCAAACAAAGAGCGGGTAGCCGAGTGCCGCAACATATCGATTTCATCGTTGATGGAAGAAGATTTGGCAATGTATGTATCGGTGCTGGGAACATAGGCTTCCGGTTGATAGTAGTCGTAATAGCTGATGAAGTATTCAACGGCATTGTGAGGAAAAAGCTCCCGCAGCTCATTGCACAGTTGTGCTGCCAAAGTCTTATTGTGGGCCATCACTAAGGTGGGCCTGCCTACCTGCTGAATGGTATGGGCGATGGTAAACGTTTTGCCGGTTCCGGTTGCTCCCAGCAAGGTTTGAAAACGATGGCCTTCTGAAATCGACTTCACCAAGCCGGCAATTGCCTTAGGTTGATCTCCGGTGGGTTGATAGGGAGAAACCAGTTGAAACTCTGACATGGGTTTGACTTTCGGATGGGCCTAGATAGCTGCCGGGCTGGTCAAGGCAGGGCTGATCTGCACGTTGGTTTGGAATGGTAGTGCGGATCACAAAGGCTTGTGGGGTGCCTCTAAACTTGGCCGCCTGCTCAGCGGTGGGCTCCAGCTGGCACACCAGGGTTAGCCTCTGTTCCATGGTAAGGTTTTATCATGCAGGACTGAGGGCAGCGCTTCTTCACTAGGCCTGTTCATGCCAGCAGTGCAGAGCAGTAGGGCCTGGGTGTCCGAGCCATGTCTCCCTCGGTGCAGAGATTGAGATATGGGACGACGGCAACTCTTGCGCGGGATCCTAATCGGGTTGGGTCTTCTGGCCGCCATGGTGGTGTGGGTTGTCGTATGGCTGCTCACCCGCAGTCCGGTGGCTTTGTTGCTGGCCCACCCGGAACTGCCGCCAATTGTGGGTTTGGCCCCTCGCTCCGCACAAGCGCTGCTGGTGTTGGCTGTTCCCCTGGACGAGGTGCAAGCGTTTTGGCAAGCGGCAACTCCTGCCCCCCAGCGACGCGCTGCCCGTCAGCAGTGGCAAAAGTTTTTCTCCCCTGAAGGCCCAGGCTGGCTGGGATCCTTGCTGGCCGGGGGATCCCTTGATTTTGAGCGGGAGGTGCGGCCCTGGCTGGGGAGGAGTACCCTCTTGGCCAGTTTGCCGGAGTGGGGCACTTTGGTTGCCCTGGAAACGCGGGATGCGGCGCTCTCTCAGTTTGAGCTGAACCTGTTGTGGGAACGGCAGAGCTTGGCCGGGAGGCCGGTGCAGGTGGACACTTACAAGGGCATTCAGGTGGTGTCTAGCCCGATTCCGGGCCTGCAGGGTTTCTCGGCAGCCGTTTTCGGCGAGCAATACGTGTTGCTGGCGGAGCAGCCTGCTGCCATTCGGGCTGCAATCGATGCTTGGCAGTTGCCGCAGTTGTCTCTGGTGGCTCAGCCCTTGTTTCGGCGGGTGATCCAGCCGCTGCGGGAGGCACATGTGGGTTGGGCCTTCTGGCAGAATCCAGAGGCGGTTTCTCCAGACGGGCTGACGTTGCAGGCGGTAGGGCTGGGGTTGGGGGTGAACTTCCAGGGCTTGGTGGCCGAAAGTGCTGCCCTCTGGCATGCGCCCGCTGGCTTCTCCTTGCCGGCGGCAGAAGCCTTTCGCCCGCAGATCCTTCAACATCTGCCGGATGAGACCTTGGCGCTGATTTCCGGAGAGAATCTGGCCTCAGTTTGGCAGAGCCTGGGGCAGATCCAGCCCCTAAATCCCCTGGGATTGCGGGTGGATCCCGGCCAGTGGCTGCAGCGCTTGCAATCTCAGGTGGCGCTGGACTGGCAGCGTCTGTTGCCGGAACGGGGAGAGTTTGCCTTTGCCCTTTTGCCCGGCGACGGGGATCCAGCCTGGCTGTGGGTCGGTAAGCTGCCGGATGAGTCGGTCGCGACAGCGGGACGGAGTCCTTATTTCGACTTGGATGAGCGGGCACGCGCCCAAGGCTGGCAGGTAATCTCTCTGGCAACGAAGCGCGGCACCGCCACTGCCTGGGCCCAACCGACCACTCCTGCGGGGGAGACGGAGTCCTTGCCGTCAGAACCCCCGCCGGTGGCGACAGCGGGACGGAGTCCTTACCGCTCTATCCATCGACCGGAGATCCCTGTGTTGGCAGGCGAGCCGCTGGAAGTCAGTGGGAAAGGAGGATCCGCGTCATTGCAGGCGGCAGAGGCTCTCCCCCAGTCGCGTCAGCGGCGCGGAGCGCTAACGCTGCCAGGGATCCCGCTGCCGGCACAGGTGTATCATGCCGATCGCAAAGGCTATTCCTACCTGGCCTCTTCTTTGGGGGCTCTGGAGACGGCCCTCGCGGATCCCCCCTTGAGTGCAAATCGCGCCTGGCGCAAGTTGGTGGCTTCCCTGCCCCACCGCAATTTGGGCTATGGCTATGGATCCCTGGGGTTGCTCTTGGAAAGCGAGCTGCCCGACCCGGTCGCGTCAGCGGCGCGGAGCGCTAAGGGATCCCGCTGGTCATCCACGCGCTTTGCCTTCGCCACCACAGCCCTAGCGGTTTCTGAAGCTCCCTACCCCGATCGGGGCTGCCAGATTACCCAAATGGGCAAGCTGTTTTGGGAGTGGTATTGAGGGTCAGACTATCCAGGGATCCCGGCAGTTGGCGTGGATGTATTTGGCCAGGTAGACCTGGTTGCCTGTTTCATTCCACTCCACAAAGTCGAAGATTTGGGTGAGCAGCAGCATTCCTCGGCCCGACTCTTCGGTTTCCAAGATGTTATGTTGGCATCGGTGGAGCTTCTCTTGGGGACAAAAGCCGGGCCCTTGATCTCGCACCAGCCATTGGTAAAAGGGCTCCGAGCTGGCGTACTCGATGATCACCTTCTTGTTGGGGTCGAGGCCGTTGCCGTGGCGGACGGCATTGATGATTGCTTCCTGTAGGCCCAAACGTATTTCCGCTCTCCAGGCAGGAGGGACTTTTGAGATCAAGAGATCGAGGACAGGCTGCGTGTAGAGGGTGGAGGGAAAGCTGATAACGCTCCAGGAGCAGTGGGCGGGTTTGAGGGAAAGGGCAATCACGGAGGCAGTCTTCCCTGGGGCACGGCACTCTGACCCCATTCTAGCAATCCCATCGGGGTCAACCCCAGCAGAGGTGCGGCAGGAGCTCGGCAAGGGGACTTTTGCCGTACCATCTTGAGTGGTAAGTCTCTTCGCGGTTTTATGGCGATCAAGGTTGGAAATAAGGTCAAAGTTCGCTCTGTCCAGGATCGCGGACAAGAAAACCTCAGCGCTCTGGTGGGCAAAGAGGCTGTGGTGCTGGCACGGCGTGTGGTCGATGGCAGCGGTGTCGGCTACATTCTGGAGTTTCCCGATCGCTCTCGACATTGGTTTTTCGAGAGTGAACTGGAGGTGCTCTAAGCCCCTGTCTGTGTTCTGTTGTCTAGAGGGTCGGTTGGTGGCTTCTCCTCCTCATTTGACTCGCCGTTTGCTGGCCCGCCAGATGGCCGCGCAGGTGGATGGCCTGACCGTGGAAATGGCTGCTGCTGCTCTGGAGGCTATGCTGGACAGCATTAGCCAATGCCTGGCCCAGGGGGGATCCGTGCGGCTGGCTCGCTTTGGCACGTTCTCGCTGCGCCATCGTCCCGCCCGGCAAACCTATCATCCGCGCACCAAGGCCCCTGTTCACATCCCGGCTGCCGATGTGCCTCATTTTGTTCCCAGCCCTGAGCTGGGGCGTCCAGCTGGGGTTCGGGTGTCCAAGTCTGAGTCCGCGGGATCCGTGTAGGG
Source organism: Synechococcus sp. JA-2-3B'a(2-13) (assembly GCF_000013225.1). Classification (NCBI taxonomy): domain Bacteria; kingdom Bacillati; phylum Cyanobacteriota; class Cyanophyceae; order Synechococcales; family Synechococcaceae; genus Synechococcus; species Synechococcus sp. JA-2-3B'a(2-13). The sequence continues at coordinate 830,326 of NC_007776.1, read as the reverse complement.
TAGCTGCAGAATGACTGTACTGCTGTGGTTTCGCACCGACTTGCGCCTGCTGGATCACCAGCCGCTGACGCGGGCCTGCCAACAGGGATCCCCTTTGATCCCCTTGTATTGCTTGGATCCCCGCCAGTTCGGCGAGACTTCCCTTGGGCTCCGCCCCAGAACCAGCCCTTTCCGCGGTCAGTTTTTGCTGGAGAGTTTGGCAGATCTGCGGCAGCAGTTGCGGTCGCGCGGCTCGGATTTGGTGATCCGCCAGGGACAGCCAGAACAGGTGATCCCCACCTTGGCACAGGAGTGGGGGGTCGAGGCGGTCTATGCCCATGAAGAGGTGGGCACCGAGGAGAAGGAGGTGGCGGCTGCTGTTGAGCGGGCTTTGCGGTCTCTGGGGATCCGGCTGCAGGTCGATTGGGGCCATACCCTCTATCACCCTGAGGATCTCCCCTTTTGTCTCTCGCAACTGCCGGAGCTGTTCACCCGCTTTCGAAAGCAAGTCGAGGGAAGCACCCCCATCCGGGATCCCTTGCCCATTCCCTCGATCCCCCCCCTGCCATCGGGTTTGGATCCCGGCCCTCTGCCCACCCTGGCCTCGCTGGGGCTATCTTCACCTGCTAGGGATCCACGGGCCCGCTTCACCTACACCGGCGGCAGCACTGCTGCCCATGCCCGCCTGCAAACCTACTTTTGGGATCTGGATCGGCTGCGCATCTACAAAGAAACCCGCAACGGCATGTTGGATCCCGACGATAGCTCCCGGCTTTCTGCTTGGTTGGCCCTGGGCTGCATCTCCCCTCGCACCGTCTATGCCGAGGTCAAGCGTTACGAGCAGGAGCGGGTGCGCAATGAGTCCACCTACTGGCTGGTGTTTGAGCTGCTGTGGCGGGATTATTTTCGCTTTATCTTGGCCAAGCACGGCGCCAAACTGTTCCGTCCTTCTGGGATCCAAGGGATCCCCATCCCTTGGCAGCAGGATTGGCCGCGCTTTCAGGCTTGGTGTCGGGGTGAGACGGGCTACCCCTTGGTGGATGCCAACATGCGGGAGCTGGCGGCTACCGGATTTATGTCCAACCGGGGACGGCAGAATGTGGCCAGCTTTTTGACCAAGAACCTGGGCATCGACTGGCGCATGGGCGCTGAGTGGTTTGAGTCGTTGCTCATCGACTACGACGTGGCCAGCAACTACGGCAATTGGAACTACACCGCCGGCGTAGGGAATGATGCCCGTGGCTTCCGCTACTTCCACATCCCCAAACAATCTCGCGAGTACGATCCCAAAGGAGACTATCTGCGCCACTGGTTGCCGGAATTGGCCGGGATCCCGGGGGATAAAATCCACGAGCCCTATCGCCTCACTGCTGCCGAGCAGAAGCAATTTGGAGTCCGATTGGGGGTGGACTACCCTCGCCCACTGGTGGATTTGGAGAAGTCTCTCGCGGCCAACCGACGGGTTTACGAAGCTGCCCTGGCCTGCCGATAGGCATTGCCTTGTCTGGGGCTTCTTCCCGAGAGGGGGCTGAGGGGATTTTCTGAGGCGCAGTTCCGGACCAAGAGTGCTATTCTAGTTAAGCACTATCCTGGCTCAGTAGCTCAGCGGTAGAGCAGGGGACTCATAAGCCCTTGGTCGCGTGTTCAAATCACGCCTGAGCCATCCACGTCAAACTTTCTTTTTTCAGAGGCTTCCCGGCCTGGCGGATACCCTAACTGGCTTGCAGCAGAGGGTTGGCGTAAAGTTATGGGTGGAACCTACTTCGGTTTGGGATCCCTGTCTTCACATCGGTTCTACAAATGGCCGTTCCCGATTATCAGAGCTTGATGTTGCCACTTCTCCAGTTTGCAGCACGTAAAGAAACCGAAATATCAACCAGCGAAGCTGTTGAAGTTCTGGCAAAGGAACTGGGCCTCACAGAGGACGATCTCAGGGAGATGCTGCCGAGCGGTGTACAGCCAACCTTTGTCAATCGCGTCGGCTGGGCTGCAACTTATATGAAAAAGGCAGGGCTGCTGGAAACAACGCGCAGAGGATTCTACCAAATTACTGACCGCGGAAGAGATCTTCTTGAAAAACAGCCCAAAACCATCAATGTAGAGTTACTCAGGCAATATCCTGAATTCCGAGAATTTGAGGGGCCCAAAGACACAAGAAGCAGCAACAAGGCAAGCAAACAAAAAGCTTTATCAGAGACTTCGGCAGCGACACCATTAGAACAGTTAGAAGCTGCATATGAAAGTCTCCGTGACAAACTGGCTGATGAACTGCTTGCCAAGCTAAAGAAAGTATCGCCCGCCTTCTTCGAAAAGGTTGTTGTGGAGCTGCTGGTTAAAATGGGCTACGGAGGCTCACGGGCAGATGCAGGCAAAGCAATTGGCAAGAGTGGCGATGGTGGAATTGATGGGATCATCAAAGAGGACAAACTCGGTCTTGATGTTGTGTATATTCAGGCAAAGCGTTGGGATAGCAATCCGGTAGGTCGTCCTGATGTCATGCAGTTTGTGGGTGCTTTACAGGCTCAAAGAGCAAACAAGGGTATTTTTATCACTACCTCCAGGTTTACTGAAGACGCTAGCAGCTACGTTTCGCAGATCGGCAGTAAGATTGTTTTGATTGACGGCGAACAACTAACAAATCTAATGATTGAGCACGACGTTGGCGTATCTACAGTTTCATTGTATCCGGTAAAGAAGATTGATAGTGATTATTTTGAAGAGAGCATCTAACATCGGAGTGAGAAAATTGAGCTGCTAGGGCCAGCAGAGTTAACACAAGGAGCAAAGCTAGCAAAGTTCATGTAGTGCCATCGCCTTCTTAAGTATGGGCATAAGTATCGAGGTCTAGCGTCACTGGGAATTCTCCTGTTCGGGGTAAAAGTCGGGATCCATCACCTGATCCAATGTGTAGGGGCACTGGGCAGGCAGATCGTCCAGAGATAGAGGCGTTTCTTTAGCCACCAGCAGTATGCCCTTTTGATAAGCTTTTTCTATTGCTTCAACCAGATAAGATTTAAGGCTGGGATTATCCGCAATTAACTCCTGGATTTCTTGCCGCTGTTCGATGATTGTGGCTGTCCAACTTTTGCTTCGTTGTTGAGGCTGAAACTGCCACTTTAGCAGATGGCCCACCAGGATCCCTAGCCGATTCACCAATTCGCGGCGTTCTTGCCTGCCCAAAGCCTCAATCTCCTCCACCAAGTTGGGAATATCCAATCGATCCCATTGCCCCGATCTCAGCAGCGCGGCTTGTTCTTGTGTCCAGGCATAAAAGTCGCAGTTGTAAAGCGCCATAATCCATTCCTAGCAGGACACTGGCCAAAGATAAGTCAATCCTACCGGTTCCAGCCGTTGAGCTTCGACCTCATAAGTTTATCGAGTCCTCAAACTCTGTAGCTACAAAGCCTCGGATCTGTGGCAGCGTTGGATCCCAATGGGGCCTGACCCTGAACAATATGAGGTTTCAACAGGTCTGGAGCGCTTGATCACGGCCCAGGATCCAGGCAATAAGGGGGGGATCCCTGTGGTCAAGATAATACCGGACGGTTTGGGTCAGGTCGATCTCCAAGATGCTGGTGATCGTCCTGTGCATGAGCTCCAGATGGATCCGGTCGTCCTAGGTAAGCAGAGCATACCTGCCATGGAGGCTGTTGTTGAGAGCGGCCAAGGCTGTTTGGGTGGCAGTAGCCATTCAAAGGGAGGCTTGAGGCAGGCATCCCACAGCAAGCGGAGTCGGGCCTCGGTGATGTGGAGAGGAGAATATGTTTTTGAAGGGATCCCTTTCAGCTCTCTCCCTCTGTTGTTTTCCGCGAGCGAGTTGAGGTCGCTTTCTTCGCGCCAGCGGATGCCGCAGATCTCTTGGATGATTTCTTCAGAGTAGGGGGCAACGCTGTAGGAGTTACGAAAAATACTTCCGATAGGGCATCCAGTTTTTTGCCTCGCGTAATTTTGCACCCAAGCTTGGTTATGGGGGTTAAGTCCTGCCACCAACTTCTATCCGCCTCTGCAATCCGGGCAGCTGCAATGGTTACATCGACTCCCTTGAGGGGACTGCTGGGTCGCTCGGCTAGGTATCTTAGCGCAGCCAAGATAGTCTCTCTCGATGTATTGGTCAAATTTACCTTCGGAACAATTTCTTTGGCGAGAATCTGGGCCTGCTTAACCTGCTCTGGATCAGGATCGACAACGATACACCATAGCCTCTCCAGCCCCGCCTCTCGAGCAACTGCATAGACAAAATGGTTACCAATGGCTTTGTACTGATAGTCGCCAGCCTCGACCACCAGCAGAGGAACCCAGTTGTGTCCTCCTGTCGCCCTTAGCTGATCTGCGGCTGCGGCAACAAGGAAGGAGGGAGCAGAAAACCCATCGGCGGGCGTAATGCTCTCAAGGGGTAAGTTAACCAACCTACCTAGATCTGAAAACTCACTCATCGATAAAGTACTCACGGGCAAGACTCTGGTAGTATTCTAAAACTCTCCTGTCCCTAAAGACGGCAGGAGTTCGATCAAAGCTTGCAGAGGATATCACTGCATAGTCAGGTATCCTAAAAATGCTTTTGTTTTCATTACCTTTCTTAAAATGCGGCCAGAAATATGGACGTAGATCTACACTTTTCTCCTGGTCGATAAGCTTACCTATCTCTTCGTTAGCTAGTTGAATAGTGTATTCACTTCCCGAAGAAACGCCGTTGAAAAAGATAGGCAAAGTCCTGGGGCCGCCATCCTGTCGTGACTTAGCAGTTTCTGGAACAAAGCTGGTGATTACTCTAGCAGCATTATTCAGGGAAGACAGATCGTCGGGGCGGGTAGGTATCAAAATAACATCGGCAGCAAAAACACCACTTTGGCTGAAGTAAAGCCATTGAGTTGGGCAGTCGATTAGGATGTAATCATACTCATTGCGAAGAGGGGCAATCAGATCTCGAAGGCGTCGGGTTCCCTTTTGGATATATGCTAGCGACTGGCTGTCGGTCAACGTCTCCAGCTCAGGGTCTCTTGGGATAATGTCGAAGATGGGAAGGGTAGTCTGCTTGCCTTTGAGTCTATATTTGAGTCTATATGTTTGGACAATGGCATGGATGTCTATTTTGGGATCCTTTAAACATTGCGTCAGTGTAATTTTTCCAGGAGTGGCTCCCAAACTTCTTGTCAGATCACCCTGAGAATCAAAGTCAACAACTAAGACCTTTTTTCCCTTGGTTTTTAGTGCTGCTGCAAGGTTAATGACCGTCGTTGTTTTGCCTACGCCCCCTTTATTGTTATACACGCATACAGTCAGAGCGCGTTCATAGTTTTCTATCTTGTCTCGCAAGTTACGCACTATGCTCTCAATGTTATCTGGATTAATGGAGAAGTTTGCTGTAGCAGGGTGGACGACTTTTCCATGCTTCCTCCAGATCTGGATGTTGTTTGCATTGGTGATAATTCCCCATTTTGCAGATTTGCAGTTCTCGCCGAGCAGGTAGCTTTCTATTTGACAAACTGCATCCCTATAGTAAGATCCTTCTTTGAGGTTGACTACTCTGGATTTTGCCTCCAAAAGCAAGTAGGGGTTCCTTTGGGAGTTAAAGAAAGTATCTTCAGGATCTTCGTTCTTTCTTGCGGCGAGGTCGACCTGGCCACAACCTGTCTCGAATTCATATCTAATTTCCAAGTCGTCAAAGCCAAGCGCCTGCAGGAGAGGAGAAGCAAAGTGTTGGACAACAACTCGCTCTACCCTCTCGGTGGGAGATATCCTCTCAAGCTTCTCTCGGAGAGAGCTAGCCGCAGTCATAGGAAAAAATAGGAAAAAATAAGGTGGACAATGCTAACCAAGCTAAAAGCTCGCCCTCAGCATAGCAGTTGCTTGGCTCGTTCTGCTAGTGCTTGGGCTGTCAGGCCGTTGTAGTCCATCAATTCGGCGGGGGTGGCGGTGGTTTCGCCGCGTTTCCAAGCGAAGAAATCCCGCGGGCCGGCATAGCGCAACATCAAGGGTTCGAGCATCAGGCTAGATCCGCCTGTTACGCCGATGAGGGCCTCGCCGGCAAACCAAGCGGCAAATTCTTGGTCGGACATGAATTCCCCATCTGGCTGAGCACAGGTGGACCAAGCCACGTCGCCGGGGCGATACAGACGGCGGGGGTTAATTACCGAGACGATCTTGCAGCCGATCCCTTGGGCTTGGAGCTGCTCAGCCGCCTCGAACACGGGCAGGAGAATCATATCCCCCACCACGGCAAAGACGACGGTGCGGGATCCAGGAAGTTCCTGAAGGACGGTGCAGCCTTGCTCTACTGCTTGGCGAGCTTGTTCTAGGGTGGTGCGGATGGGTAGGGGAGTTTTGCTGGCGATGATAGGGATCCCTTTGTTGCAGGTGGATAGGGCCCATTCGTAGGCAGCTTGGGCACAGTTGGCATCCGGCGGGAAGAGGGGAAAGATGTTGCCGTTGCGCATCATAGCTGCCAGGTAGGCTTCAATTTCCGGGCGTTGGTGGGTCCAGCCGTTGCGCCCCTGTTCCAAAGCGCCGGCAGTGAAGAGGGCAATGGCCGAGGGGGTGGGCCGGCGCAGCTCCGCCATGGCTTGGGTTACCGTCTGCCAGATGGGTAGGCCGTTGACGGCAAAGGACTCGTAGGAGCACCACAGGGAGCGTCCGCCGAAGAGGGCTAGGCCCGCCGTTAGCCCCGCGCAGGCATCTTCGCTCAGGGGTTCGTAGACCTGGCCTTGGGGCTGTTGGTTGTAGAGGGGATCCACCGTGGGGTGAATCACCTTGAGACCTTGGTTCACATTGGCAATGCCGGAAGCTTCGTTGCCGTCGGCATTGGCCACCAAAAAGTCGGGATCTTTCTGCCCCACCTGCACCACGAGGGATCCGATGGCCGTGGTGGAAACCTGCTTGTCCCCTAGGGGAAACTCCGTCAGGTTCAGGGATCCCAAAGGCGGCAAAGGCCGAACGAACTCTGTAACCGCCACCTTGGCGGCTGGCCCCCCGGCTGCCCGTTGGCAGTTTTGTCGCACCAGGGCCCAAGCTGCCGGATGTAAGGCCCGCGCCCGCAGAGCCGCCACAATGTCCGGGTGATCCAGAGTGTGGTGGCCGTAGAGGTTGTGGGACTTGGATCCCTTGGCATGTACCCCAGCCCCCTTCAGTTGTTTGAGGATGAAAACGGTCAGTTGTCCGCTCAGGGCTGATTGGATGGCTCGCTCCATTTCGATCAGCACCCTTTGGGCAAAGGCAAGGCGGGCTTCTAGGGAAAACTGAGTGCTATCGACATAGGGGCCGGGCTGCTGGGCATCGTCGAAGTCCTTGGCATCCACCAACACCACTTCCTCAAAGCCGTTGCCCCGCCAATACTCGGCCATCTGGGCGTTGCTGGCGGTGGAGATCATGCTGTGGTGCTCTTGGCTGTAGCCGTTCCAGACCAGCACCGGCAGGAAGTTGGTGCGCTGCGGGAAAGCCGTGTGGAAGTGAATCATGGAGCTCATCACATAGGGCTCCCCCAGGCCGCCATCCCCAATCGTGACCGGGAAGAGGCGATCTGGATAGAGCAGGGCTCCTGCCATGGCAAAGTGTTGTCCTTGCCCCAGCGGCCCAGCCGGTGCCAGCAGCCCGGGAATGTAGCCGGATAGGTGACCCAACAGCCCTTCCCGCTCTCGAAAACGGGCCCGTAGGTCGGAGACGGTGTGGATGCCCATCTCGGCCAGGGATCCATCCAAAAACATGGCCGCGTAAAAGCCCGGCGCGTGGTGCCCGACTTCGGTGGGGATGTTCTTCTGGCCCAGGTACACCAGAGCGGCATAGGCTTCTGCTTGGCTGGCAAATCCCCCTGGGTGGCCTGAGGCTTTGCTGGCGGTCATTTGCAGGGTGAGGTAGCGCAAGGCATCGGCATAGAGCAAGGTTTGGTAGGCGGCCATACGACTGCCGGGATCCCTCAGTTTCCCGGTGCCGGCATCCACTGCAGGGGCCTGGCCCAGGCGGTCAAATTCCGGCCAGGGATCCCCGAAGTACTGGATCCCTTCGCAAAAGGCGGGGACTTGGGCAGTTGCCTCCTGAGCCAGTGTCATCGGTTCAGCCTCACGCTTGTTGGGTTATTCACACTCACTGTAAACCCGATAACGCTTTTTGGATGTTCTGAGCAGAACTCGTCCAGCCGACGATGCCCCCTTGCGCCCGGATCATCTCCAGGGTGGCTTGCTTGAACTCTGGGAAGTAGCTGGCGGTGCAATCTTCCACCAGCAGGCACTCATAGCCGCGGTCATTGGCCTCGCGCATTGTGGTTTGCACGCAGACTTCTGTGGTTACCCCGGTGAACAGCAGGTGGGTGATGCCGCGCTTTTGCAAGATTGCTTGCAGCTCGGTGGCGTAGAAAGCCCCCTTGCCGGGTTTGGGAATGACGATCTCTCCCGCAAGCGGAGCAAGCTCAGGGATGATGGTGTTGCCCGGCTCTCCCCGAATCAAAATCCGCCCCATAGGGCCTTCGTCCCCAATGGTCAGGGATCCCTTGCCGCGTTTGCGCTTGCTGGGCGGGCAATCGGAGAGATCTGGCTGGTGACCCTCCAGGGTATGAATGACGGTTAAGCCCTTTTGACGAAAAAAGTCCAGCAGCCCCTTCAGGGTGGGCACAATGGATCCCAGTTGGGTGACATCGTTGCCCAGCATCTCCCCAAAGCCGCCTGGTTCCAGGAAATCTCGCTGCATATCGATGATCACCAGGGCCAACTGAGACAGGCTGGGAACTTCATACTCGTAGGGCAAGGCCGGGATCCGAAACATAGAGACCCCCAGTTGGGATCAATGCTGGGGCGGGGATCCTGCCTCGGCCAGGCCAATTTCCCTCAACCGCTGGGCCAAGTATTCTCCGCCAGTCAGGGAAGGGAACCGAGGGATCCCGCCGGTGCGGGCCACACAAGTCGGCAAGGGCGTGAGATCCACCTCTGGCCGCGGATGCACAAAGAAGGGAATGGAAAAGCGGCATTCTTGAGGGTTGTCGGGGTTGGTCACCCGATGGGTGGTGCTGCGCAACAGGCCATTGGTGAGGTTTTGCAGCATATCCCCAGCATCGACAATGATCTGACCAGGGAGGGCCGAAATGGGCAGCCAAGATCCATCTCGTTGCAGAAGCTCTAGACCTGGTGCGGTGGCTTCACACAAGAGCGTAATCAAGTTGATGTCTTCATGGGCTGCAGCTCGTAAACTCTGGGGAGGGGCTTCAGCAGGGATCGGCGGATAATGAATCACCCGCAAGAGATTGGCTCCTCCTTCCACCGCTTTGGGCAAGTATTCGGCAAGCTCCCCCAGATACAGAGAGACCGCCTGCAACAGGCCCTGGGCACAGGTTTCCAGTTGGGCGAACAGCTCTACCATCACCCTGCGAAATTGGGGCACCTCCCGAGGCCAGATGTTGGCAGGAAGGTGGGGATCCCCTTCGCGCCCGATGTGCCAAAACTCTTTCATGTCAGGATAGGGATGATCTTTAGCGTGTTCTTTGCCAAAGGGGGTGTACCCTCGTTGCCCCAGCAGCGCCGGATCCTCATAGGCTCTCTTGGTTGGCTCTGGCAAAAGAAAAACGGCTTCTGCGGCTTCATAGGCTTCCCGGATCAATTCCGGCGATAGGCCATGGTTAACCAAGGCAAAAAAGCCAATCTGTTGCAGGGCTTCCCCCACCTGGCGGACAAACTGCTCCCGCTCACCTGCCGTTCCTTTCTGAAAGGCGGCAAAATCGACAACCGGCAGAGTCTGGCGTTGGGGAGTGGTTGCCATGGCAGAAGTCGTCTCTGGTGGAAAGTCAACACTTTCTCAGGCAGCGGGCTTGGTACCCTATGCTATCCTTCCTAAGAAGCCAAGGGGAGAGTTCTGAATCGAAGACGGTCTGTTCGGGGTTCATCTACAATATCTATCTACAATATCTAGAGTCTAAAGCTGCTCAGCTACTTGCCTTCCCACAAGATGCAGGTAGAATCCTGCCGGACAGCCTCTGTCCCTTTTGTCTGGAGATTGCACCTTGTAGTGGCCTGTGCCCTTTTTGGAAGGCTGTGATAAAGTCGATAGAAGCAAAGCTATGGATTGATTTTGCCTTGAGAGCAGTCTGAGCCCTGGGTAGGCGGAATGGAGCGAGTTGTTCTGTTGTTGCACTGGGTTAACTGGATAAAGCAGGGCAGGCTACTTCTCTCTTTTTTAGCTGATTAAAGTTTTTGTAAAGTTACGGATACCTGTTGCTTGTCAACCATAACCGCGCCTAGAATTGCCGAGGACTGATGTTTTCGGAGATAGTTTGCAGACACTGTTGATGTTGCTTTCCTTTTGCCTACTCTCAATCTGTTGACCTTTCGAGACCGACTGCTCTATGACAGACACTCATCCCTGTGCCCCCTGTATTGTGAATACGGGAACTTTGGTGAACAAGCGGGATATTTACCGACTCCTATCCGATTTGGCCCGTGTTCGCTACTTCGATATCGTCGATGGCTCAGTGCGGAAGCAAGGGGAAGGCTGCGTGGTGGATGTTTTTCAGGATCCCACTGCTGCCACACTGGTGGTAAACCGTAGCCTCTACTTAAATGTGAACAGCTTTGACTATGCCTGTCTGCGGGATCCCGCTTCCGAAGAAGAGATGGCCAACCTGGGCAAGGAGCAGCCGGGCGTGGTTATCGACTTGGTTCAGGACGGACGTATTCTGCGCTTGGTTCCCCTGGTGGAGCCGCGTTCGGATCCCGAGGAGCTCTTGGGGGATAACCAGGCGTTGCGGGCAGCGGTGGATGTTTTGGCTGCGGGCTGGGGCATAGAAGAGGAAAACTCTTCCGACTCCTCAGATTGAGAGATCCTGACCTGAAAATATAGACCTCCAAACCCATCTCTTCCTGGCCTTGAAGTTGACCGGTGCGGTGTGACGCAAATCATGCTCGGGAGGATGGTTGCAGCCGGTATGATCCAACTGGGCCGTGAGGCTCTTTGCGTTTGGGGGTGGTGTGAAGGTTTTTTCGGGGCAGCGACAGCTTCTGGGGAAAGTATGGGGTCTGCGTCTGCTTGGATCCCTGGTGGCTGTGCTTCTGGTACTGGTGCTCAAGGCCTGCGGGGGAAGTGGTGGCTCCTCTTCTGTGAGTGTCATTCCCACTCCCATTCCAACCGTCATTCCCACTTCTACTCCAACTGTCGTTCTCACCCCTACTCCGACTGTCATTCCTGCCCCTTTGCCCTCGCCAACGACTGCCCCTGTTTCCCAGTTCACCATTGACGTTCGCTTTCCCGACAACAGTCTCACTCCTACCCAGCAGTCGATCATCCGCAATGCCGCTCTGCGCTGGCAACAGATCATCGTTGGTGACCAGCCGGATCTGCCCCCCACCACCATTCGGGCCGACGAATGCGATCGAGGGTTTCCCAGCACGCCACTCAATTTCCCCATCGACGATCTGTTGGTGGAGGTGCGGGCCAGAAATCTCGGCGACGAGCGAATTTTGGGGGGAGCTGCTCCCTGTTTTGTACGGGCCTCTAATGGTCTGCCTTTTTACTCCGTAGTTCTGTTCAACAGTCAAAATCTATCTGCCCTGGAAGAACGAGGGGATCTGCCCATTACCGCCCTGCACGAGTTGGGCCATGCCTTGGGCTTCTTGCCCATCGTCTGGGATCCCAAGGGGCTAACGGTGGGCTTGGTGGGACGGGATCAGCCTACGCCCCCTGGCTACGATCCCCGCTTTATCGGCCCTAGGGCAGTCAGCGCCTTCACTAGGCTGGGAGGAAACGCGCCCTCTGTGCCCTTGGAGAACCAGTTTGGGGAGGGATCCCGAGATTCCCATTGGCGGGAGAGCGTCTTGGGCCGCGAGCTGATGACCAGCCGCATCGACCGGGGGGTAGCCAACCCCTTAAGCATTCTCACCGTCGAAGCAATGGCAGATATCGGCTATGACGTGAACCCGGCAGCGGCGGATGGCTTTGCTTTGGGGCGCAGTAGAGGGATCCCTCAGCCTTTGGAACTGCAGGAGCTGGAGTTGATCCTGCCCCTACAGCAATTTGACGCCGAGGGCAGGCGGGTGGGGGATCCCTGAGAAAAAGAGCATATTTACTCATGGCCAAGATGCTGCTTCTTAACAATAATGAAGGTCAAGTTGTACAACTTCACAACTTCGACAATCTCTCACCTCATTTCTTTGCAATGAGCCATGGGTATCCTCAAGAAGCTTTTCGGCGGCCTGTTCTCCTTTTTCGGCATTCTCTTCGGCGGCTTGGTGGATTTTGTTACCGGGCCTTTTCGTTCTGCACCAGCTTCTCCCAGCTCTGCTCCTGCGGCTACAGCAACTGCTCCTGCCAACAAGCCCAAGGTGGTGGTGGAGAAGCCTTTTGTGCCCAATGAGATCTCGGCTCCGCGTCCTAACCGTCGCCCTGGCCCGGCTTTGGATGTGTTCCGGGCTATGGTTCAGGAGATCCCTTCGGCGCGGGCTTAGTCTGCCCATCTTCGGGAGCAGCTCGTAAGATGGAGGTGAAACGCTGGAGACTGCTCTCTATGTCCGATCTCTCTTTCTCAGAACAAGAACGGCTGAAACAGCTTGAGCGTGAACTGGAGCAGGCGGCTGCAGCCTCTCGGGAGTCGGGAACATCCGTTGCGTCTCGGGGGAAAAGTGCCGTTCGAGCTTGGATTGAGACTTGGGGGCGTCCACTGGTGACGGTCTTCGCCATTCTGGGCTGTATTCTTCTGGTTGGGCTGTTCTTCCGGGTTTTCGGCACTGTTCTCAGGTGGGCGGTGGTGGCGGGGTTGGGCTACCTGCTCTACGCCTGGGTGGTGGCACCGCGGCTGGGCCTTCCCACCGGAGCTAAGTCGAAGCCAGAGGACGGCGGTAGCGGTGCGGAGCACCATCTCGACAGCTTTTGATGCCTAGGGATCCCTGGCGAGCCTATGCTTACCTGGCGGCGGCCATCTTGGGCTGGGCTACGGCTGCCAGCGCTTTTAAGTTTGGGTTGCGGTACCTGTCGCCGACGGTTCTGCTGATTTTTTCGGCCTTTAGCTCTTGCCTGATCCTGGGGATCGTTTTGGTGGTTACAGGGCGGGCAGGGTTCCTCGGCAAGCAGAGGGGATCCCAAATCCGCCTGTCGGCCCTTCAGGGGCTGCTCAACCCCTTCGGCTACTATGGGGTGTTGTTCCAGGCTTATGACCGTCTGTCGGCTCAGGCGGCGATGGCTCTGAATTACACTTGGCCGCTGGTGCTGGCTCTTCTGGCGGTGCCGCTGCTGGGAGAGCGCTTCCGTTGGCGGCTGGTGTTGGCCTTGGGGGTGAGCCTGCTGGGGGTGGTGCTGGTGGCTACGGGGGGATCCTGGGGCACCTTGCAGGTGGAGGATCCCTGGGGGGTGCTGCTGGCGGTGGGCAGCTCTGGACTCTGGGCGCTCTATTGGCTACTCAATGTGCGGGATGGGCGAGATGCGGTGCTGAAGCTGTTTATGGGGTTTCTCTTCGGCAGCCTCTATGGCCTGCTACTGCTGCCGTTTCAGGAGGTCTCTTGGACAGTTGCGGGGCTGGGTTGGGCAGCTTACATTGGTCTGGCGGAGATGGGCTTAACTTTTGTGTTTTGGCTGCGGGCTTTGGAGTTGGCGGGCCACCGGGGATCCCTGGCCAACTGGGTGTATGTGACGCCCTTTTTGTCGTTGGGGTTGATTGCGGTGCTGTTGGGCGAGACGATTGCGCTGGGATCTGTGGTGGGCCTGGGCTTGATCTTGGCGAGTAACTTGTGGGGATCCCATAGGGAAAAGCCCCCCGCGGATCCTGTTCTGTCCTGAGGCGGTTGCGTTCGCGCCAGCGGGACGGAGTCCTATCGCGTTAGCGGGACGGAGTCCTATCGCGTTAGCGGTGCAGAGCACAATGAATCCCGTTCCTCTCTATGTGGCGGCAACAGCGCACGGGTTTGGGCACGTTACCCGTCTGGCGGCAGTGGTGAATGCTTTGCTGCGGCAGGATCCCCATGTTCTGCCCATCTTTGTTACGCCGGCTCCCCGCTGGCTCCTGGAGCGTTACGTGGAGGGGAAGTTTCTCCATCGGCCGCGGGCGTTGGATGTGGGGGTGGTGCAGCCGGATGGGCTGCAAGCGGATCTGCCGGCTACGTTGGCTGCCCTCAAGGCGTTTAAAGCCAGCGCTGCGGAGCTTGTTCGAGAAGAAGCGGATTTCATTCGAGCCCAGGGGGTGCCTTTGGTGTTGGCGGATGTGCCGCCCATTGCTGCGGCGATTGCCCAGGCTGCTGGGATCCCTTGCTGGATGGCCAGTAATTTTGGCTGGGATTTCATCTACCAAGAATACGGCCCGGAGTTTCAACCGTTTGTGGCCTGGATCCAGGAGCTCTATGGGCAATGTGACCTTCTGTTTCGCCTGCCCTTTAGCGAGAGCATGGTCGCGTCAGCGGTGCGGAGCACTAGCGCTTTTCCGCGTCAGCAGGAGGTGGGGCTGACGGGATCGGATCCCCGCTACCCACCAGAAGAGGTCGCCGCCCAGTTGGGGTTACACCCGGATCAACCCAGGGCTTTGTTCACCTTTGGCGGGCTGGGGGTGCAGGGGTTTCCTTACGAGCGGCTCCAAGATTTTCCCGACTGGCAGTTTCTCACCTTTGATCCGGAAGCTCCCCCCTTGCCCAACTTGCGGGTTTTGGATGGGCGGGTGTGGCGACCGGTGGATGTGATGCCCCTCTGCCGCTGGGTGGTGTCCAAGCCGGGCTATGGCACTTTGGCAGAGGCCCTGCGCAGCCGCACACCTATGGCCTGTGTTACCCGCTCTGGGTTTGCCGAGTCGCCGTTGCTGGTTGAGGGTCTGCAGCGCTACGGCTGGCATCGCATTCTCTCGCCAGAGGAGTTTTTTCAAGGATCCTGGGACTTTTTGCGGGATCCCGCCCACCCACCCCAGAGGCCGGATGGATTGGATCTGCAGGGGAATGAAACCCTGGCTGCTGCCTTAGAGGCATTCCTGCGGGGAAGGGATGCCGGGTAGCATAAAGGGCAGCTTCCTGCAGCGGATCCCATGGCCAGCAGCTCGACAGAATCTCTGCGGCAACTGTACGAAGAACTGCCCTACCCCAATGTTTCCATTGAGGCCTCGGGCCGCAACGCCATTGACGGGTTGTACCGCCTAAGTTTGACCACCGCCCAATACGCCCGCACCCGCGCCATTGTGCCCAGCGAAGGCGCTCTCATTTTGAATGCTGGCTGCGGCTCTGGCTGGGAAACGTTGATCCTGGCGGAGGCCAATCCAGGGGCGCGGCTGGTGGTGTGCGACCTGTCAGCAGAGTCGGTACGGGTGACGGAGCGACGCTTGCGCTACCACGGTTTTGGAGAGGTGGAGTTGTATGTTCTCGACCTGTTGGATATCGAACAGTTGGGGTTGGAATTTGACTTCATCAGCCTCAACGATGTGCTCTATCTGCTGGACGATCCGGTGGCGGGGCTAAAAGCCCTCAAGCGGGTTCTCAAACCTGACGGGATCCTGCGGGCCAACCTACATCACGCCTACCAGCGGGAGGTCATCTTCCGCATGCAAGAGGCGTTTCGGCTGCTGGGGCTATTTGATCTGCCCACCCCTGAAGCCTGTCAGCGGGTGCGGGAATTCATGGCCAGTTTGGCCTCGGACGAAATGCGGGCAGCCCTGCGCTGGAACCCTGAGATCTACAAAGACGACACCAACATCCGGGCCAACTACCTCTTGCCAGGAGACAAGGGCTTCCTGATCCCCGACCTGATGCGCATGCTCGCAGACGCCGATCTGGGCCTTGTCTGCTTGGTGGACTATGCCGACTGGGATCCGGCGCTTTTGTTCAAGGAGAGGGCCATGCCCCCCTGGTTGCAAGCTGAGCTGGACAAACTCTCGCCTGCCGACCAGAATCACTTTTATGAGCTGATCTACCCCAACCATCGCCTCATTGACTTTTGGGCGGAACACCCCGGCTCTTCCTTGGTCTTGCCCTGGAGCGACGCCGATTGGCTGGGGGGCAGAGTGCAGCTCAACCCCATCCTGGCCGACAACGTCGAATTTCGCCAAAGCTTCGCCAAAGCCTACGAGAAGAAGCTGGAGTTTGCCATGAATTGGCCGGGATCCAGCTATGGGCGCCTGACCATCTCAGCCCCTCAGATGGCTTGGTTGGGATCCCTGTTGCAGGGGCCAACGCCGGTGAAGGCCATGATTGAGCAGGCAGCTCAGGTCAACACGTTAGAGCCGGAAGCGGCCCAGGAGGAGGTGCTCACCTACCTGGCAGGGCTGGAGTCGTTTTTGTTTGTGATGTTGGATCCTGCACCCGTTCCAGGAGAAGGAGTTTTTCCAATCGCTTGAGATCCCCGAGCCTTTCTCCCAAGGGTAGAGGGAAGCCAATGGGCCGGTTCACGGCAACTTGGAACGACTATTGAGGGATTGAGGCTCTGCCGGGCTGCAAGAACGGTCTTGGGCAGATGTCAGATGGGAAGAGATCCCTCTCTAGCGATCCACCAGGCGCAGCTCGAAGGTGAGGATGTTGGCGGCCAAAATCTCCAAAGCCCCGCCCTCGATAAGGTCGCGAGTGAGGGCAGCTCCGGAGCCACTTTGTTGGATCAATTCGCGGCTGCGGCGCACCGTCTCTTGTCGCTGGGGATCATCCACAACCACCTGCCGCTGATTGGACAGGCTGAGGCGATAGAAATTGGGCAAATCTCCCCGGGTGGCATCAATGGCCAGATTGGTCTCTTCGGGGGCCACACGGAAGGGGGCGCGAGCGGTGAGCAGAGCCACCTGAATATCTTGATCCCGCCCATCGAGACCCTGCAGCTCGGAGATATCGATCTGGAAATTGAGGGTATCGCGGTCACGGGTAAGGCGATTAACCCGTACCTGGTTAAAGCCAACGGCAAACTCTCGTTCCGGCTCTCCAAACCGCTGGATGGTGGCTTGCAAGACCGACTCTTCGTTGAGGGGGGTAACCCGAATGAGGTAATCCCAGTCCCGCACAAAGGTGTACTCGTTGAGCCCCACACGGACGTTGGGATCCACCAAGTTGGCGGTAGGGCCAGGGCTGCCGGCCCGGCTGAGAGCTACCATGTACCAGTAGTTGGGGCTGATGGGCAAACCCAGGGTCATGCGTACTTCCAGCACTGGCCGCGCCCAAGCGGCAACAGCCGTGAGAGCCGTTATGGCCATGGCTCCCAAGCAACTCCACAGCCAGCGCTGAGGAGGAAAATTAAGCTGCGGCGGGCAAGAGCAAGTGATGGCTGGGGTTCTCATTCAAGCCTCTTCAACTCTCCGGCAGGTGGCGGCAGCCTGAACTCCTTTCCTGCTCACTCTGGAACAGTCTAGCCAGGAATGGCGTGCCCTCAACAGGGGATCCCAAGGGTCGGCGGCGGAGCGCCAGCAGAAGTTTTCGTTAAGCAGTGATGATTCGGTGTGGAGGATGGCTATGCGCATTGCTCAGATTGCCCCTTTGCATGAGAGTGTGCCCCCCAAGCTCTACGGCGGCACCGAGCGAGTTGTGTCTTGGCTCACCGAAGAGCTGGTGCGGCGGGGGCATGAGGTGACGTTGTTTGCCAGCGGCGACTCCCAAACCCAAGCTCGCCTCATCCCCTTTCGGGAGCGGGCTTTGCGTTTGGATCCCACGGCCATCGACACAGTGGCTCCTCATATTTTGATGGTGGAGAAAGCCTTTCAGATGGCCGACGAGTTTGACATTATCCACGGCCACATCGACTACTATCCCTATGCCCTGGCCCGTCGCCACCCGCAGGTTTCTTTTTTGGCCACCCTACACGGGCGACTGGACATTCCGGAGCTGCAGCCCCTCTACACCGAGTTTCAGGACATTCCGGTGGTCTCCATCTCCAACGCCCAGCGGCTGCCGCTGCCCCAGGCCCGCTGGGTGGGGACGGTCTACCACGGCTTGCCCCTGGATCTCCACCGTTTCTATCCAGAAAAGGGGGACTACCTGGCCTTTTTGGGCCGGGTCTCCCCGGAAAAAGGGCTGGACACGGCTATTGAAATTGCGGCGCGGGCAGGGATGCCGCTGAAGGCTGCTATCAAGATCGATGCGGTGGATCGCCAGTACTACGAGTTAGAAATTAAGCCTTTGGCCAGTCGCCACCCCAATGTGGAGATCATAGGGGAAATCACCGACCAAGAGAAAAGCGAGTTTTTGGGCAAGGCCTATGCGGTGCTGTTTCCCATCCGCTGGCCGGAGCCCTTTGGGCTGGTGATGATTGAAGCGATGGCCTGTGGCACGCCGGTAATTGCCACCCGTTTTGGCTCAGTACCCGAGGTAATGGCCGACAGGCGCTCCGGCTTTATTGTCGACTCGGTGGAGGAAGCAGTGGAGGCTGTGGAGAAGGTGGGATCCCTGAGCCGAGCCGGGGTGCGGCAGGTGTTTGAGGAGCGGTTCAGCGTGGAAAGAATGGTGTCGGACTACGAGGCTCTCTACCGCCAACTGGTGAACGAGCGGCAGGAGATGTCGCGAAGAAGGCAGCTTAATAAGGCTTAGATGGGCCAAGTAGCAGCTAGGGCTGCTGGGCTGCATCGGGGGGCCCCTGCTTCTTCGCCTTCTTTGAGTGGACCGATAGCAGTAAGCTGTTCGCGTAGGAGACCGGCTGGATAGGGATCGAGAAGACCGAGATGGCAGAAGACATCATCCAAATTCAAGATCAGTACTACATCCGGGCCAGCGCCTCTTGGGTGGAGGCACGCTCTCATGTTCTCAAGCATGACAACTGCTTTGCCATCTTTGACCGGCGAGGGAACATGCGCCCCCTCGGCATCCGGGATCATGGCCTCTTCCGGGACGACACCCGCTTTTTGTCCCGCTGGGTGTTGGACTTGCAGGGAAAGCAGTTCCTGCTGCTCAGCTCAGAGGTGCGGGAAGACAAAGATATTTTGGCGGTGGATCTGACCAACCCGGAGTTCACCACCTCAGAGGGGCAGTTTATCGGTCAAGATACCCTGCATGTTCTACGGACTACTTTTCTGTGGAACAACGTAGCCTACGAGCGCATTCGCATTCACAACTACGGCTCGGAGCCGTTTCGCGTGCCGATTACCCTGCGCTTTGAGGCGGACTTTGCCGATATTTTTGAGATCCGGGGCATCCGACGGGCCCAGCGGGGTCAAGTGCTGCCGGCCCAGGTGAACCCTGAGGGAGTGGTTCTCCGCTACCGCGGCTTGGATGGAGTGGAGCGGCAAACCCAGTTGCAATTTTTGCCGGCGCCGGAGCTAGTGTCGGAGAAGCTGGCGCAGTGGTGGGTGCCTTTGGCCCCGCAGGAGGAACGGGATTTGGAGCTGAGGGTGATCTGCAGCTACGGCGGGGAGGAGATCGCCCCTTTGACCTACCAGGAGGCTCTGCAGGCGGAGCGGGAGCAAAGGGCTTCCTTGCGGGCGCAAGCCCACCGGATCGACACCGGCAATGCTCAGTTTAACGATTGGCTCAACGCCTCACGGGATGATCTGCTGATGATGCTCACCCGCACTCCCTACGGGCTTTATCCCTATGCGGGGGTGCCTTGGTTTACCACGGTCTTCGGGCGCGATGCCCTGATCACCGCCCTGGCCACTCTCTGGTGGTTTCCAGACTTGGCGCGGGGGGTGCTGCTGTATCTGGCGGCCCACCAGGCCCAGGAGGTGGATCCCAGCCGCGATGCCGAGCCTGGCAAGATCCTGCATGAGCAGCGCTCCAGCGAGATGGCCAAGACGCGCGAGATCCCCTTTGGCAATTATTTCGGCAGCATTGACTCCACCCCTTTGTTTGTGGTGCTAGCAGGGCGCTACGTGCGCCGCAGCGGCGATCTAGAGCTGTTGCGGCAGCTCTGGCCAAACATCGAAGCAGCCCTGCACTGGATGGACACTTACGGGGATGCGGACGGGGACGGCTTTTTGGAGTATGCCGGCAAGGCGCGGCGGGGCCTGCGCAACCAGGGCTGGAAAGATTCTGAAGATGCCATCTTCTACCCGGACGGATCCCTGGCAGAACCCCCCTTGGCCCTGTGCGAGGTGCAGGGCTATGCCTACGAAGCTAAGCAGTTGGCAGCAGAGATGGCCGAGCTGCTGGGGCGGCAAGAGCAAGCAGCCCAGTTGCGACAACAAGCGGAAAAGCTGCAGCAGCAGTTTTGGGATCACTTCTGGTGCGAAGAGTTGGGGGGCTATGCCCTGGCTTTGGATGGCCAGAAGCAACCCTGCCGGGTGCGCAGCTCCAACATGGGCCACTGTCTGTTTTCGGGGATTGCCCATCCCGAGCATGCTGCCTGCATTGCCCGGCAACTGCTGGAGCCAGCTTTCTTCAGCGGCTGGGGGATCCGCACAGTGCCGGAGGGAGAGGGGCGCTACAACCCCATGTCCTACCACAATGGCTCCATCTGGCCCCACGACAATGCCTTGATTGCCGCAGGCTTATCTCGCTATGGCTTCAAGGGCGAAGCGGTGCGGGTCTTGACAGCGCTGTTCGATGCCAGCCAGTTTCTGGAGCTGAAGCGGCTGCCTGAGCTGTTTTGTGGCTTTCGGCGGCGACAGCGGGAGGGCCCCACCCTTTATCCGGTGGCCTGTCTGCCCCAGTCTTGGGCGGCGGCCAGTGTGTTTTTGCTGCTGCAGGCTTGTCTGGGGCTGGAGATCGACGGGCTGGCTCAACGGGTACATTTAACCAAGCCCACTCTGCCCCTGTGGCTGCCCCATGTCATTCTTGAGAATGTGCAGGTGGGCCAGGGATCCCTGGACATCGGCCTCTATTTACAAGCGGGGGGAGTGGGGATCAACATTCTCAGGAGTGCGGGGGACGTGGAGTTGACGGTGAAATAGTTGCAAAATTCAAGACATCCGCAACCCAACCTACAACTAAGTTTCACCTGCCAAATGTGGCGATAGGGACACAACTCAACAGTTCAGACAGCCTCTCCCTATCCCACATCATCAGATGCATCATCAGACACGTCATCAGAAGTTCTACTCTTGAATGTAGAGCTGATCCAAATTCCACAAGGGCCCCAGAATAGGTCGGGGATCCACCCCTTGAATGCGGTTGCGCAGGGCCGAGAGAACCAGGGGGTTAAAAGTGCCGATTTGGGGCAGTTGTTCCTGAATGATGATTTGAAACCGGTCGTAGAGGGCTTTGCGCTTCTCAAACTCCAGTTCCCGCACCCCTTCAATAAAGATGCGGTCGATCTCCCGTTCCCAATCGCTGACCTCAACCCCTTCTGCCGGGTTGCCGGGCAAATCTCCCAGATTGAAGAGGTGCAAACGGCCATCGCTGCGCCAGATGTTGGAGCCGTTGTTGGGCTCGGTGCCGCCGCCACCAAAGCCCAGCAGCAGGGTTTCCCAGTCGCGGCTATCGGTGCGCTGCACCAGGGTGTTGAAGGCGATGGGGGTAAAATCAACGGTGATGCCGATCCGCTCCAGATCAGCTTTGATCAACGCGCCGGTGGCCTCCCGCTGATTGTTGCCGGCGTTGGTGAGCAAGGTGAAACGGACACGGTTGCCCTCGGAATCCCGCAGGTGGCCCTCAGCATCATAGGTGTATCCGGCATCGAGGAGCAGTTGCCGCGCTTTTTCAGGGTTGTAGTCGTAGGTGGGCAAGCCCTCTTCGGGGCTGAGGTAGAAAGGGCTGGCGGGGGAGAAGACCGAGTGCTGGATCTCGCCCAACCCTTGCAGGACGCTATCGACGTAAAACTGCCGGTTCATGGCGTGGGCCACCGCCCGGCGGAAGTTCAAATCGTTAAACCAGCGGCTTTTGACGGGATCCACAAAAGGCCGCCCGGTCTGGGGGTTACGGGCGCGGCTGAGGTTGAAGGCAAAGAAATAGTTGTTCAATGTCTGGCCGAGATTGTAGATGGTGAACTGATCCCGTTCTTCTTCCCGCTTCAAGAGCTGAAAATCTCTCCCCCGCACCGAAAACACGTCGGTCTCGCCGGAGCGAAACTGCAGCAGCGCGGTGTCCTCTGAGTCCACAATGCGCAGGATTACCCGTTCAATGCGCGGGATCCCTTCCCCTTTCCAGTAATAGGGGTTGGGCCGGTACACCAGCCGCTGGCCGGGGGTGTATTCCTGCAAGATATAGGGGCCGGCCCCCACCAACTCCTGCACCGGCGTGTCGATACCCCAGGTTTGCAAGAAAAGGGGGTTGCCCTGGCTGTCCACCTGCTCGACGGTGGGCTCGAGGATGTGCTTGGGCAAAATGGGGGATCCCGCCTGCAGCAGAAAGGGAGCGAAGGGCTCCGGTAAAATAAACTCAATCCGCCGCTCGTCCAGGGCCCGCACCTGAGGCAGTGCTCCAGCTTCTCCAATTCGCTGCACATCCCGCGCAGAAGTCGGGATCCGCTCGTTGAAGATGATGCGGTTAAAGGTAAAGTCCACATCTGCTGCTGTCAGAGGCTCTCCATCCGACCAGCGCAGCCCTTCCCGCAAGGTAAAGACATAGCGCAAGCCGTCCTCAGACACTTCCCAGCCTTCCGCCAGCTCCGGCTTGGGCAGGAGGGTATCTTCATCGAGGGTGACCAGGCCCGCCTCTAGGTAGGCGATGGCGTCGCGGCTGGAGCTCTCGGTGGCCAGATAGGTGTTGAAGGTTTTGGGATCCGAGGTAACGGTGGCAATGAGATGGGGCGGGCGGGCGGGAGCAGCACAGGCGCCAAGCCAGAGGAGGAGGATCCCTAGGAATAGGGGAACAAAAAGGCTTCTCTTGAGCTGCTCTGTTGAGGTGGTGTTTTGGCCTGCCATTTCCTTGGCTGAGTATCCGAGCAAGTTTGAAAGGGCCCGCCAGCGCCCCTCACCCCCAGCCCCTCTCCCAATCGAGGCAGCAGGGGGTTGCACGGCAATTGGGGCAAACTTTTGAAGCGGTTGCTTGCCAGTTTGGCAGCTTGGGCAGCGCGATGACCAGGTGCTTCCCAGAAAGCGGCGGCTCAGCGTTCCAGCAACAGGACGACGGCAAAGGCGGCCATGGCTTCTCCCTGGCCGACGGGGCCCAGTTTTTCGTTGGTGGTGGCCTTCACGCCTACTTGTTTGGGCGATAGTTGCATGGCCTCGGCCAGGCGGGCCTGTATGGCGGGGATGTGGGGCTTGAGCTTAGGCTGCTCCGCTACCACGACGCTATCGACATTGGCAATGCGCCAGCCCTCTTGGCCTACCAGTTGCACCACCTGCTGCAAGAGGAGAATGCTGTCTGCCCCCTTCCAGCGCTCGTCTTCGGGGGGAAAGTAGTAGCCGATGTCCCGCAGGGCGGCGGCCCCCAGGAGAGCGTCCATGATGGCGTGGGTGAGCACGTCGGCGTCGCTGTGGCCCAACAGCCCTTTTTCGTAAGGGATCCGGATCCCACCTAGGATCAGGGGGCGCCCCTCGACGAGGCGGTGGATGTCATAGCCCTGGCCAATGCGCACTGTTCCGGCTCCCTTGGGAAAACCATCGAGACCTCTGCCACTTCCTCCCAAGAGCTTGGCTCACGGGGAGAGGACAAGCGGCTTTTGAGAACGACCTCTCTCTATTCTGCCGACTCGAGAGGGGAGTAGCAGATGGGACAAGAAGAGCCACTGTAGCAGTCAAAGCAGATGAGGTGGGATTTCCCGTAGGGATTGGCGCAGCGCTTGGCCCACTGATAATCGCTGTAGCTAAGATCTTTTCCGCAAACGTCACATCTGGCCATCTCGCTTTCTTCTCCTCAAGCTTCCGAATTAAAACACCACACTAGAGAGATGATCCTAATCGATCCCTGAGCCCCAGCTTGAGAGAAACTATCCCCCAGCCCTGTCCAGAAGGGGATCCTGCCGCCCACAGGGGATCCCGTCTTCGAGAGGCGTCCAGCCCGGCTGCCAAAGATCCCGGTTCTTCAGGGTGGCCGCGTTGACCCAGAGGCGCACCTGGGGATCGCAGACGGCTCTGAGCTCGGCAAACACCACTCCCCCTTCCCCCTGTTGGCGGGCAGTGACCTGAAAATGTCGCCAACCCATGACGGGCTGAGCGGAAGTCCACTTGGAGCCAAGCAGATGGGGAAAGCGCTGTTTTTGGCGGGGCTTGCTGCGGGCCATGGGTTGAGAACTTGTTGCCACCCTTGCCTGTGGGCGAGCAGGTCTGCTGTCGGCTTCTGAGAACGGGATGAAGTTGGATCGGGAAGATCGATATGATGGCTAGGGGTGCTATGGCATCCCAACCTACCCACTTAGCCTATCCAACAATGGTGCAAAACGGGCAAAAGCTCGGGTTCTTTTGGCGTCAGGTGTTCCTGAAAGGGATCCTCCTGCTGCTCATCCTGGGCGGTCTGGTTTTGGGAACGGGACTGCCTCTGGTCGCGGCAAGTAGTCCTACTCTCTCCGGAAAGCTGACGGGGCCAGAGTGGCGACAAGCAGACCCGGAGGCCAAGCAGGACTTTTGTCGCAAAGCCTTTCAAGCGTTTCGCGCCTCTCCTTCCCAAAGCTATATCATCAGCTCCAATGTGCAGGCTTTGACCCCAGAAGGTTTGTGTCGGCGCTTGGATCAGTTTTATCAGTATGCCGTCAACGACGAGATCCCCATCAACCAGGCGGCCAATATTGCCCCATTGCTGTTTTCAGACTTACCCCTGGAGCAGCCTTGATCCCTGTGGAGCGCTTGGTCTGCTGGGGACAAAGGCGGCGGGCGAGGATCTGGGCCCAGCTCTCAACAGTTTGGCCGGATCTAGACAGGCGTAGCCAGAGGTTCCGGGGGTGCAGGGAAAGGGAGCTGCTGCAGTTGGGGTTGGTGGGGGCGGATCCCCATTGCTTGGCGCATCAAAGCAGGCTTGAGCAGCGGCAAAACCTCCAGTCCCCACAGGCCCAGGCGACGCAAGACCAGCAACGGCCAGCTTCGGTTGGAAAAGAGGCGATTGGCAGCATCGGTTGCAAAAAGAACCAGCGCGTTTTCTGGGCGGCGACAGCGCTCGTAGGCTTTTAACAAAGCCGGATCGCCGGGATCCCGGCCCGCCATTTTGGCTTCGATCAACAGGGCAGCCAAGGCCGCCACATCCCGCATGCCCAGATTCGCTCCCTGCCCCCCCAGCGGATGGGTGGTGTGAGCAGCATCCCCCACCAAAGCTAGCCGGGATCCGATGTAGGTTTGGGCATGGGCCCGCTGTGGCTCATAACAGGCTCTGGGAGAGGCCGCCAGCAAGGCTCCCAACTGGGATCCAAAGCAGGGCCGGATGGCCTGCAAAAACTCAGCCTCAGACAAGCCCATCAGCCGATCTCGATCCCCTTGGCGCACTGTCCAGACGACGCAACTGCGATGGGGATCGGAGGTGGGCAAAATGGCGAAGGGACCGCTGACCTGAAAGCGCTCGTAGGCCACCTGCCGGTGAGGATGCTCATGGGTGAGGGTGGAAACGATGCACACCTGTCCATAGCCCCAGCGGGATAACGGGATCCCAGCCTGTTCCCGCAGCCGCGAACGGGCCCCATCTGCAACCACTAGCAGAGCAGCTCGCAGAGTTTGCCGGGATCCCTCCTGGGCCAGCTCTACCCGAATGTGATCTGCTGCAGGGGAGAAACTTTGCACCTGGGCGGGGCTGAAAAGGGTTACCGAAGGGCACTCGCGAATGCGCTGCAACAGGGCCTTTTGGGTGATTTGATTTTCCACGACGTAGCCCAGCGCCGGCGCTTGGAGCATCTCACGGCGCAGCTGAGCCACCCAGGGGCTTTCCCCATCAGAGACCTGAATGCGGTGAATGGGAGAAACTCCCCAGGCCTCCATAAGGGGCCATACCCCAATCCGCTGCAGAATGCGGGCTGTCCCCAGAGCCAAAGCGCTGGCTCGGCCATCGGGCCCCACCCCCTGCGAGAGATCCCGCCCCTCGATCAGCCCGACGCGGATCCCGGCCTGGCCCAAAGCGGCTGCTAAGGTGGATCCCACCATCCCAGCTCCGGCAATCACCACCTCGAAGTCCAGTCGCCTTGGCTTGGCTGCTGTCGGAGCAATGGCTAGGGGAGCAGCGGAAGTGGGCAAAAGGCTCATGGGCACTCACGGCAAGTGGGCTTAACTTCCATTCTAGGGTTCCTGCACCCGGCAGGCCGCTAAGGACAAGCGGCAAGTGGGGTCAAAGCGCCACAAAGGATCCCTTTTGATCTCAGCCCCTTTGTTTGCTGCTGCAGGGTGGAATCCCTGTGGGTAGCTGATACATTTACGCTGAACACTGCTGAACATCACTGTTCAACTATGCAGCGATAGCATTCTGTTTGTTTCCAACCAGAATGGCGGTATCCCGCAAAGCTTTGAGTAGAATACCCAAAGCGCAGTTTCCGTGTCGTCTTACTACCAATTTTCTGCTTTGCTTTGGCTACCATGTTGGCAGACTCGAAAGTAAACAGAAAGATCAACTGGTAGTAATCCGTACTGAACATATTATACATTATTTTCAGTATAGTTGAGCTTATTATTGACTAGAGTCATGCTCTCTGCTGATTGTTGCCCAGGGGGAGCGGGCTGGAACGGTGCGCACCAGAGTGACGTTGTTGGACGAAGGGGTTGGTGCTGGGACTCCATAGACGGCAGGGGGTCAGGGAAAAGCAGCTCTGAGCCATAGCCGATAATAGGACTGTCCTCTTGCCATCTCACTTTTATGCCCAGCTCCATCATTTCCCCGGAAAACCTGCTGGATCTTTGTGAACAGGGTGTACACAAGGCATTGGCTGCTGGAGCCGACCAGGCAGAAGTGTTTGCCAACTCAGGCCGGGAAACGGAAGTCACTTTTGAGAAAAATGACCTCAACCTGGCCCGCAGCAGCAGCGAGACCCTGTTCGGCATCCGGGTTTTCTGCGACGGCAGGCTGGGCTTTGCCACCTCCAACCGCCCGGAAGAGCTGGCCGAGACGGCGGCTGAGGCTGTAGCCATGGCCAAGGCTTCGCCGGCGGATCCCCTCAACGGGCTGCCGGAGCCCCAACCTTTGCCCCAGGTGCCCTTTGCCCTCGACCCAGGCCTGCTGGAACTGGATGCCGCCGAGCTGACCCAGTTGGGATCCCAATTGCTGGAGTGGGTGCGATCCAAAGACCCTCGCATCACCATCGACAGCGGCTCCCTCAGCGTTGAGGAAGAGACCCTGGCTATCGCCTCTTCCACCGGCATCCGCGCCAACTACCACAGTGTCGAGGCGGGGGGATCCCTGTTTGGCATGGCCATCGACGGGGACGAGGTGGGCAGCTTTGCCTACGACGGCGACAGTGTGCAGAAGCGGGCCGATCTGGTGCCGGCGCTGGAGCGGGCTTTTGATCGCTTTGTCCAAAAATGTGTGGGGGCGCTGGGGGCTGGCGAGGGGGAGAGCTTCCGCGGCCCCATTGTCCTGCCGCCAGATGTGGTGGAGGAGTTTCTAGGGGATCTCCTCTTTGTCTTGGGGGCGGATGCGGTGCGCAAAGGCAAAAGCCCTCTGGCGCAAAAAATGGGATCCCGGATCGCCAGCCCGTTGCTCACCGTGGTTTCTGAAGGCCTGGGCCTGCCCGGCTACCCCATTGAGCCCTTCGACCGCGAAGGGATCCCTCGCCAAATCACCCCCTTGGTTCACGAAGGGATCCTCTGCAACTTCATGTACAACAGCTACGAAGCTCGCGCTGCCGGGATCCCGTCCAACGGCCATGCCACAGGGGGGGCGGGCAGCCTGCCGGGGGTGGGGCCAGCTTGTTTGAGAGTGGCGCCGGGGACAACCCCCCTGTCCGAGCTCTACGCGATGGATCGAGGAGTTATCGTCACCCGCCTCTCCGGCAGCAGCAACCCCATTACCGGTGACTTTTCTGGGGTGGTGAAAGGGGGCTTCTTGGTCAAAGGCGGCGAGAAACGCCCCATCCTGGAGACCACCATTGCCGGCAATCTCTACGATTGTTTGCGCAATATCTCCGCCATTTCCCAGGAAGTAACGGTTTTCAACGGCACGGCTGCCTTTCCCGCCCTGCGCATTGAAGATGTATCCATCACTGCGGGCTAAGTAAAGCTAGGGGTGTCGAGATCCCGGCAACAGCGATTAACCTCATTCCCAAAAGCTGCGGAGTTGTTCCCATGGGCCAGGAGATCACCTGCCTCCGTTTTGGTACTGCAGACTTTGCTCAGTTTGCAGCTCGGCTCCAGCAAGAGACGAAGTTGCTCGAGCGCTGGTTGGCCAGTGCGCCGGGGCTGGATCCGGCTTGTCAGCCCTTTGCCCAGGGATCCCCGGTGGGCGGGTTTGAGCTGGAGGCATGGCTGGTGACCCCTCAGGGGGATCCGGCCCCGATCAACTCAGCCTACCTGGAAGCGGTGAACGATCCGCTGGTGGTGCCGGAACTGGCCCAGTTCAACGTGGAGATCAACAGCCGGCCCCAAGTTTTGACCGGCTTGGCTCTGCGGCAGTTTCAGCAAGAGCTGGGCCAAACGTGGGATCGCTGCTGCCAGGTGGCCGAACACTTGCAGGTGGGGCTGATGATGATCGGGATTTTGCCCACGGTGCAGCAAAAGCAACTGACCTTGGAGATGATCTCCCCCCGCAAGCGTTACCTGGCCCTCAATGAGCAAATCCTGAACTTGCACCGGCGCGAGCAATCCCAAGCGATCCCTTCCCTGGGGCTAGATATCGAAGGACCGGCTGGGCGGTTGCGGGTTACCCACCCGGACATCATGCTGGAGGCGGCGACCACCTCCTTTCAAATCCATCTGCAGGTGGCCCCCCACCAGGCAGCCCGCTACTTCAACGCTTCCCTGCTCGTGTCAGCCCCTTTGGTGGCGCTGGCGGCCAATTCCCCCTACCTGTTCGGGCACGATCTGTGGGCAGAAACCCGCATCCCTTTGTTTGAGCAAGCTTTGGATGGGCCACCCCCGCCCTCCCCCACCCACTGCCCCCGCGTCACCTTCGGGCAAGGCTATGTACAGGGATCCCTAATGGAGCTGTTCTGGGAAAACCTGCATCGCTACCCGGTGGTATTGCCACAAAGGTTAGCCACTTCCCCATCAGAGCTGGCCCATCTGCGCCTCCACAACGGCACCATCTGGCGCTGGAACCGACCCCTGATCGGCTTGGATCCGGTTCCCCACTTGCGCATCGAACAGCGGGTGGCGGCGGCAGGCCCAACCCTACCCGATATGATCGCCAATGCGGCCTTCTACTTTGGTCTGGTGCAAGCCTTGGGATCCCAGCCCGTCCCCCCCGAGCAGGAGCTGAGCTTTGCCCAGTGCCGCGCCAATTTCTACACGGCGGCCCGCTGGGGTCTGGAGGCCCCCATCACTTGGCTCAAGGGTTGGCAGGGATCCCTGCGCCAATTGCTGCTGGAAGAGCTGATCCCCCAAGCAGAGGCGGGTTTGGTTCAACTGGATCTGGCCCCCTCCGATATTCAGGAGTACCTGGGCATTCTCCGCGCCCGGGTGGAGTCGGGGCAGAATGGGGCCACCTGGCAGCGCCGCTATGTCGCCCGGCATGGTAAAGATATGCAACAATTAACCTGTGCCTACTGGGAACGGCAGCGGCAAGGCCAACCGGTACACACCTGGGATCTCAGCTAGGGCTCTCTCCACAGCCGGTTGTACCAGCGGTGGGCCACCGCGGCGGCAGGACGGATCCCTGGCCCGCATCTCGAGTGGGCAAACTCTCTCTCAGATGGCCTTGTTGCGACCCGAGCTACCGCAGCGAAACGGTTCATTCGCGACCAAGGACTTCGTTGGACTTCTGCTCCCTCCTACCCCAGGGAGAGAGGCCAGAAGCCAGAAGTTTGAGTCGAGCCTCTTAGCCCAAACAGTATGCTCACCGTTCTCGATCATCTACCGGATCAACTGCTGGATCTAGAGGCCCATCAGCTTTACGACCGATTGGGTGGGCCAACCCTCATCCATCTGCCGGGACGACGGGATCCCGCCCTGTTTGTGTCCGTCCTGCTGCACGGCAACGAAACCACCGGCTGGCAGGCGGTGCGACAGCTTCTCCGCCGCTACGCCCAGCGGGAATTGCCCCGTTCTCTTTCCCTTTTCATTGGCAACGTGCAGGCTGCCCGCCACCGGCAACGGCGGCTGGATGGCCAACCGGACTACAACCGCATTTGGGGCCCCGGCTCCACCCCCGAGCACGCTATGGCCCAGGCCGTCCTGCAGCAAATGCAGCAGCGGGGCGTTTTTGCCAGCGTCGATATCCACAACAACACGGGCACCAACCCCCACTACGCCTGTGTCAATCACCTGGATGCCCCTACCCTGCACCTGGCCACCTTGTTTGGGCGCACCGTCCTCTATTTCACCAGGCCAGAAGGGGTACAGAGCATGGCCTTCGGGCGCTTCTGCCCGGCGGTGACCCTGGAATGCGGCAAGCCGGATCAACCCCACGGCACCCAGCATGCCTACGAATTTCTGGAAGCCTGCCTGCACCTGTCGGCGATCCCGCAGCGCCCTGTCTTCCGCCAAGATATCGACCTGTTCCACAGCGTCGCCATTGTCAAAATCCCGGATCAGGTGAGCTTCAGCTTTGGGGAAGAGGATGGCAACCAAGAGGGATCCCCCTCCCACATCCGCTTCCCGCCGGATTTGGATCTCCTCAATTTTCGGGAGCTTCCCCCCCACACCCCCATTGGCTGGACGAACAACGGCTTCCACCTGGAGGTGCAAGACGAGCAGGGCCAAAATGTGGCGGATCGCTTTTTCTATGCCTGCAACGGAGAAATTCGCACCAGCGTGCCCATCATGCCGGGCATGCTCACCCTCAACAGCCGCATCATCCGCCAAGACTGCCTCTGCTACCTGATGGAGCGCTACCCCCTGGTGGGCTGAGCCGGGCTGCCAATTTCCCCGAGGGGATCCCCAAACCAGAACAGGTGGTGCTCCCCACCCCTGCAATAACAGACTCCCCGCTGGCCGCTGTACCCGTCCGCCGAGGGATGGTGGGTACGCTAACGTGGGACAGAGCGACCCCTGCAAGCCCTATCCTGAAAACTGCCAACGGCACGCTGAGCCCACGGGATCCCTATGTTGCGCCTGCTGCGGATCGAGAACTTTGCCCTGATCGAGCAATTGGAGATCCCTTTTCGAGCGGGGCTGAACGTGCTCACCGGAGAAACCGGGGCCGGCAAATCCATCATCCTCGATGCGCTGGATGCAGCTCTAGGAGGTACAGCTCGGGCTCTGCGAACTGGCAGCGAACGAGGTCTGGTGGAAGCGATCTTCAGTCCTAATCCTGAACTGCAAGCCTGGCTAGAACAAGAGCACATCGACCCCCTAGAGGAGGGCCTGGTTTGTAGTCGCGAGCTGGTGTTGCGCAACGGCAAGCTCACCAGCCGCCTGCGGGTGAATGGGGTGCTGGTGAACAAAGCCCAGATGCTCAACCTGCGGGCCAAATTGGTAGAGATCACTGCCCAGGGGCAAACCGTTCAAATCCAATCTCCCCAAACCCAGCGCCGTTGGCTGGACGACTTTGGCGGCGAAGAGTTGTTGCGAACACGGGCGGAGGTGGCTGCCCTTTACCAAACCTGGAACCAACTGAAAACAGAGGTGGAATCCCGCCGGCAAAACCAACAACTGCGCCTGCAACGGCTAGACCTACTGGAGTTTCAAGCGCAAGAGCTGGCCGCCCTGCGCCTGGAGGATCCCGACGAAATGGCCAAGCTGGAGCGGGAACGAGAGCGCCTGGCTCACCGGGTGGAACTGCAACAGCAAAGCTACGCAGCTCACCAACTGCTCTACCAAAACGATAGTGGCTCACCGGCCATCGCCGACCTGTTGGGCCAGGTAGAGCGGCTGCTCCAGACCATGACCCAGCGGGATCCCGACCTAGCCCCTCTGGCGGAAATGGTCAGCAGCGCTCTCATTCAGGTGGAGGAGGTGGGGCGGGAGCTGGTTCGCTACGGCGAGACGCTGGAGGCGGATCCCGGTCGGTTGAACAAAATTGAACGGCGCTTGGCGCAACTCAGACAAGCCTGCCGCAAATACGGCCCGACCTTGGCCGAGGTGATGGCCCATGCGGAGCGGGTGCAGACGGAGTTGGCCCAACTGCGAGGAGACAACACCGACCTAGAGGAATTGCAGGTGCGGCTGGACAAAGCTGCCCAAGACCTGGAGCGCCATTGCCAGGTGCTCTCTCAACTGCGGCAACAAGCGGCCTGTCAACTGGAAAAGGCCCTCATAGAAGAGCTCAGGCCGCTGGGGATGAGCGCAGTGCAATTCCAGGTGCAGATCCAACCCGGCCCCCCGACGGCAGAGGGGGTGGATCAGGTGAGTTTTTGGATTAGCCCCAACCCGGGTGAGCCTCTTCAGCCCTTGGCCAGCATCGCCTCCGGCGGCGAGATGAGCCGTTTTCTGCTGGCCTTGAAAGCCGTATTCAGCCGCATTGATCCGGTGGCCACCATGGTTTTCGACGAGATCGATACCGGCGTGTCCGGCAAAGTGGCGCAAGCCATCGCCACCAAGCTGCACAGCATTGCCCGAGATCACCAGATCCTCTGCGTCACCCACCAACCCCTGATCGCTGCCCTGGCGGATCACCACCTGCGGGTTCACAAGGTGGTGCACCAAAAGCGAACTTCTGTGCGGGTGGAGCTTTTGGGAGAACGGGAACGCCGCGAAGAACTGGCCCAACTCACTGCCGGTCACTCTGCCCAAGAAGCGATGACGTTTGTGGAGGCTCTTCTCAACCAAGCAGCTCAACTGCGCAAGCAGCAACTGGCCAGTCCCGCTTGACTCTCCTCTCCTTTTGTTTTGAGTGAGGGGAGGGGGGTGAGGGCCTCACCCGCCCAAGAACAGCTCCAGCACCTCAGGATTGTTCAACAAGTTGGGGCCAGTATCCTCAAAGCGGTTTTCTCCCGTGGACAAGACATAGCCCCAGTCCGCCATCTTCAGGGCCTGCTTGGCATTTTGCTCCACCATGAGGATGCTGATGCCAAGACGGTTGATCTCTTGCAGGAGGGCGAAGGTCTGTTCTATGTACAGCGGTGACAGGCCGGCGGTCGGCTCATCCAGCAACAACAACTGCGGCTCCACCATCAACGCTCGCCCTATGGCCAGCATCTGCCGTTGTCCACCCGATAGGGATCCCGCCGCTTGGCGTCGTTTCTCTTTCAGGGGTGGAAACAGCTCATAAACCCGCTCCAGTTGGGCGGCAGGGTTGTCGCGTCGGATGAAGGCCCCCATCTCCAGGTTCTCTTGCACGGTGAGGGAAGGAAAGACATTGTTGGTCTGGGGCACAAAGCCGATTCCCCGCTGCACCAGTTGCTCGGCAGGCAAGTGGGTGATGTCGGATCCCTGAAACAGCACTCGGCCTGAGCGGATGGTGGCCAAGCCAAATAAGGATTTCAGCACCGTCGATTTGCCGGCTCCATTGGGGCCGATGATCACCACAATTTGCCCGGGGTTCACCTTCAGGTGGATCCCTTTGAGGATGTCCACCCCCCGGTAGCCGCTGTAGAGATCCTGGATGTCCAGCAAAGGGGTCATGAGAGGGATCCCTCCGAAGGCAGAGGGGAGGGTTGGGGTGGGTTTAGGGAGTCGGCCAGTGCCACAGATCCCAAATAGGCCTCCCGCACGGCTGGGTTTTGTTTGATCTCCTCCATGGATCCCTGGGTGAGAACCTTGCCGGCAGCCATGACCACCACATGGTCGCAGAGACGGGTCACCAGATCCAGGTCATGCTCGATGATGCAAAAGGTGCAGCCGCGCTCGCGGTTGAGATACTCGATAAAGCGCATCAAATCCGCCAGCAGGGTGCGGTTGACGCCAGCCCCCGGCTCATCCAGCAGGATCACCCGTGCATCGGTCATCAAGGTACGTCCCAGTTCCAGGAGTTTTTTTTGCCCGCCGGAAAGGGTGACGGCCAGTTGATCCCGCAGATGGATCAGGTTCAGCCGTTCCAGAACCTCTTCCGCCCGAGCTTGCAGGTTGCGTTCTTGTCGTTGCACCTGCCGCCAACCGAACCAAGTGGCGAATAGGTTTTCCCCTATCTGGTTGGGGGGAACCACCATTAAGTTCTCCAAGACGGTCATGCGGCCAAACTCCCGCGGGATCTGAAAGGTGCGCACCAGCCCTCGACGGAACAGATGATGGGGGGGCAAGCCGGTGATGTCTTCCCCATCCAGCCAGATGCGCCCGCTGCTGGGCCGAATAAACCCGGCAATGATGTTAAAGAGCGTGGTCTTCCCTGCCCCATTCGGGCCGATCAAGCCCGTAATCCGACCGGTTTCGATGCGGAAGGAACAGTGATCCACCGCGCTAATGCCGCCAAACCGCTTGGAGATGTCGTCGATAACAATCACGCCGCTGCCTTGGGAAAACCCCGCCGACCGATGAGTTCAGTATTTCTCAAAATATAATGAGCCCAATGGCCGAGTTTGCCCATTATCCTTCCCGGATTCCTACAGGGGCAACTGCCTTTGGAGGCCGCAGCCAGCCCTACAGCAGCCAAGGAACGGGCGAGATCCTGAGTCTGGCCCGCCTGTTTTCCGGAGCCATCTTTTCTTGAGGAAGTGGGGAACGCTTTGAGGTGAGTCAACGTCTGACTGCTACGGTTCAACACTTGCTTGACTTTTGGGATCTGAGTTCTACTTTCCCTTCCCTCACAGGAGGTTGTTGGTTATGTCTCCCATGAACAAACTCACCCGACGGGCCTTTGCGGCGGCGGCTGCCCTGACGGCTGCTGCTCTTGCCACCACTCTGCTGCCCAGCACGGCTCAGCAGGCAACTCAAGGGCCGGTCAAAATCGGGGCTTTAATGTCTCTCACCGGGGATCTGCAGGCCTTCGGGGAAAACTGCCTCAAGGGGATCAAGCTGGCGATTGACCAAATCAACGCGGCTGGCGGCATTTTGGGATCCCCTGCCCAAGTGGTCGAAGCGGATGACCAGACGTCGGCTCAGCCAGCTATCGACGCAGCTCAACGGTTGGTCACCGTGGAGAAGGTGGCCGGCATCATCGGCGCCTTGGGCAGTGGCATCACCATTCCGGTGGCCACGACGGTTTCTGTTCCCAATCGGATCCCGCAAATTTCCCCCGCTTCCACCGCCCCCACCATCACCACCCTGGAGGACAACGATTTTCTGTTTCGCACAGTTCCTTCCGACGCCTACCAAGGGGTGGCCTTGGCCCAGATCACCCGTGAAGAGAAGCTGGAGCGCCTGGCGATTATTTACATTAACAACGACTACGGCCAGGGCCTGGCCGACAGCTTTAAGACGGCTTTTGAAAAGCGGGGCGGCACCATCACCAAGTCGGTTCCCTACGAGCCCGGCAAGGCTTCCTACCGCAGTGAGCTGACCCAACTGAAGGAAGGGGATCCCCAGGCGTTGGTGCTGATTGGCTACCCCGAAAACGGTGTGGTCATTTTGCGGCAAGCTTTGGAAGAAGGACTGTTTGACCGCTTTGTCTTCACCGATGGCATGCGCTCTCCCGACGTGGCAGCCCAGGTGGGAGCCGAAAAGCTAGAGGGATCCATCGGCGTTTCGCCTCAGGCCCTCACCGATAGCAAGGCTTACCAAATCTTTGCCGAAGCCTACAAAGCCGCCTACGGGGAGCTGCCCCCCACCCCCTACATCGACACCGCCTACGATGCCGCTTTTGTCCTGGCTCTGGCCATTCAGAAAGCCGGCAGCACCGATGGCACTGCTGTTCGGGATGCTTTGCGGGAAGTGGCCAATCCCCCCGGCACCGAGATCCTGCCCGGAGAGTGGGCCAAGGCGGTGGAGCTGATCGGCAAAGGGGAAGACATCTTCTACACCGGCGCCTCTGGATCCATCAACTTCGATGAGAATGGGGAAGTTGCCGGAACCTTTGCCCACTGGACTTTCCAAGGGGGGAAGGTGGTGGATCTGAAGGTGTTTGAGCCGGAGAGCTAATTTTCCCCTACGGCTCCTGAGCGGGGGCCGGTTTCTCCTTCCGAGCATGCCTCTAACCCCCAAAACCCTGAACTTTGCTGAATTTACTGAGCTTTAGGCGGTTTGGCAAAAGTCATTGAGAGGGATATAGTAGACCAAGTTTCCCCCTGATCCTTGAGTCCACCGCAACGGTTGCCGGGAAGTGAAGGGGGAAAGCGCTCGGGGGGTATTCCTCAGGGCTTTGCGGGATACCGCCTTCCTGCTCAGAGATAGGCAGGATGCGATCGCTTCTTTCCTGAACCATGTTCAGGAGAGTTCAGCGTGAATGTATCAGCTCCATCAAGACAATCCAGACGAGCAAGACGGGCCTGCACAGAGTACCCTCTGCAGGCCTTTTTGTGGGTTTGGGCCGCGCGGCTGTACATCCCCAGCAGGGATCCCTCCCCATCACGTAGCTTTTTTTGCGGCAACTCAGCGGAGGGCAAAGCAGGCTAAAGTGTCGGCATCCTGGCGTCTTGTGGAGAATCCTCGATGTTGTCCACCCAACTCCTCCTCCCCGGAGTGGCAGCTCTGCTCGGCTTCGGGTTTGCTCCAGCCGTCCTGGCTCAGACTTCCCACACCCAGCAGATGGCGATCCTGAACGGCAACGCCACCACCCTGCAAAGCAACGTCCTGCAAAACACCGTCCTGATCCTGCCCAACGTTCCCCCACAACAGTACGCCGACAGTTGGGGCTGGAGGAGCAGCCGCTCTTTGCCTCCCACTCCTGCTCCCATCACCGTCGTCATCCTCAACTCCCAAGTCAACCTAGCTGCCGAGGAAGTCGAGCCGAGGTCTTGCGGCCAGCGCTGTAGGGGATCCCTGCGCCTGCCTTGAGCGGGGGAGGCTGCTTTTTGCACTCCAGACTGCCCAAGTCCGCAATCCGGTTCGCGGCCACGCTCGGATCTGGGTGGATGGGGATTGATATAATCCAGGGCAATTGTCCGCTGCTGGGCGGCAGAGGGTTTTAACGCAAGCTTGGCCCGGCTCTGCAATCTTGCTTTTTGGTGTGCGAGGGATCCCCATGAATCGTTCCAGGCAACTTCGCCCTTGGCTAACTTCAGCGCTCACCCGCGGGATGGTGCTCTGCACCGCTTTTGCGTTTGCTGAAGCGTCCCGTAGCGCTCTGCTGATGGGATCCCCGGCTTGGGCGCAATCGGTTCCTCAGCCCGGCACCCTCGACCTGCGCACCGGTGGCGACACCCCCGCCCAGCCCTCCCCCACCCCACCCCCCACTGCCGGCGAGCCAGAAGTGTTGGTAGCGGAGGTAGTGGTTGAGGGCACTGAAGATCCGGAGCTGATCAACCGGGTTTACAGCGTCATCCGCACCCGCGCCGGCGAGGTTTCCACCCGATCCCAGTTGCGGGAAGACATCAATGCCGTGTTTGCCACCGGATTGTTTGCCGATGTGCGGGCAGTGCCTTCCGATACGCCTTTGGGAGTGCGGGTCACCTTTGAGGTCAAGCCCAACCCAATCCTGAAAGCCGTGCGCACGGAAGGGGCGAAAGTTCTGGATCCGGAAGTGCTGCGGGCCGCCTTTGCCGACCAGGAAGGGCGGGTGCTCAACTTCGGCGAGCTGCAACTGGCTGTGGCCGAGATTGAACAGTGGTACGCCGATAAGGGTTACGTGCTGGCCAAAGTGACGGATGTGCGCTCCTCTGAAGACGGCACCATCACCCTGGAGATCGCCGAAGGGGTGATCGAGGATATTCGCGTTCAGGGCAACACCAAAACCCGTGACTTCATCATCACCCGCGAGTTGAAGTCCAAGCCGGGGGATGTGTTTAACCGCAACCAAATCCAGGAAGACCTGCAGGCGGTTTTTAATCTCAACCTGTTTCAAGATGTGAATGTGGGGCTCAACCCCGGCCAGGATCCCGACAAGGTGGTGGTGGTGGTGAACGTGGAAGAACGTCGCACCGGTACCTTGGGCGGCACCATCGGCGTTAGCTCCGCCACAGGGGTCTTCGCCGGCCTCAACGTCTCCGAACAAAACTTGGGCGGCAACAACCAGAGTGCCAGCTTCAACGTGCAGGTGGGCACCAACGAAACCCTCTTCGACTTAAACTTCACCGACCCGCGGATTGCCACGCTGGACATTCCCACCTCCTACAACGTCAACATCTCCAACCAGCAGAGCTCCAGCTTTGTCTTTAATGAGGGATTCACCCTGCCCAATGGGGATCCCGTGCGCATCAACCGTCTTGGCGGCGGGGTGACTTTCTCTCGCCCGATTGGGGGCAATTGGCGGGCCAGCTTGGGCACCCGCATCCAATTTGTAGAAGCTCGCAACAGCAACGGGGAGCAGCAGCGCTTCGATGTGCTGGGCAACCCGATTACCTTCAGCGAGAGCGGCCAAGACAGCTACACCACCTTGCGGTTTGGCCTCGTCAACGACGCCCGCGACAACCCCAACAGCCCCAGCCAGGGCTCGGTCTTTCGCATCTCCACAGAACAGTCGGTACGTCTGTTTCAAAATGGCTTGAATGCCAACCGCCTCGAGGCCGGCTACAGCCAGTTCATTCCCGTCAACCTGTTTGAAACCCGCAGCGAGCGACCGCAGGTATTGGCCTTTGATGTGCGAGCAGGCACGACCATCGGCGACTTGGCTCCCTACGATGCTTTTGCCATTGGTGGCGGCAACTCGGTGCGGGGCTTTTTCGAGGGGGGTATCGGTTCCGGTCGCAGCTTTGCCACCGCAACCGCCGAATTGCGCTTTCCCATTTTCGACCCGGTGGGGGCAGTGGTCTTTGCGGACTACGGCACTGATCTGGGCAGTGGAGCTGCCGTGGCCGGCAATCCCGCAGCGGTGCGCAACAAGCCGGGCAGTGGTTTGGGGCTGGGGGTCGGCATTCGCATCCAATCTCCCTTGGGGCCGCTTCGCATCGACTACGCGGTTGGGCAAGGTGGCGCTGGCCAAGGCCAACTGCACTTCGGCATTGGCGAGAAGTTCTAACTTGGCCGTGGATTTCCCTGCCGGCTTGCTATGGTGGGAGCAGGTGCTCGTAATGGAAGCAACCCATGAAACAGCGACTCGGCCTACCTTTCCCCAAGGGATCCCTGGTGTTCTTGCTGTGTTTGAGCCTGGCCCTAGCAGGGTGTGGGCCACTGGCGCGTCTGGGCATCGGCACAACCCCCATCGCCCAGATCGAACAAAATCCCTCCCGCTACACCAATGTGTATATCCGCGGTCGCGTGGTGAACCAGATAGGAGTGTTCGGCCAGGGCGTGTATGAGATCCAAGACAACAGCGGCTCCCTCTGGGTCATCACCGACAAGGGCCTACCGGCCATGAACAGCACTGTAACCGTGCGCGGCAAGGCCCAAGAGGGGATTGTGGTGGGGGGACGCAGCTTCGGGGTCTCGTTGGTGGAAGCCGAGCGCTTCTAGCCTGCCCCCAAAGCCAGCATCGAAACACGGCCTGCCAAGGTTTTGGCAATTTGCCGAAGCGCCTGGGCCGAGGCTGACTCAGGCTGGCTGATGACGATGGGCTGGCCCGCATCCCCCCCTTGGCGCAGGGCAATCTCCAACGGGATCCGCCCCAGCAGCGGGACACCAAGCTCGCGGGCCGTGGTCTCTCCCCCTTCTGAGCCGAAAATATCGTACTGGCGATCCGGCAGGTCGGGCGGGATGAAGTAGCTCATGTTTTCCACAATACCCAGGATGGGCACCCCCAACTGCCGAAACATGTTCAAGCCCTTGCGACTGTCCAGCAGGGCCACCGATTGTGGCGTGGTGACGATCACAGCTCCTGCCAGCGGCACTGCCTGCACTAGGGTCAATTGGGCATCGCCGGTGCCGGGGGGCATATCTACAATCAAGTAGTCCAACTCTCCCCACTGCACCTGATAGAGAAATTGCCGGATCACCCCGTTTAACATTGGCCCCCGCCAGATCACCGGCTGATCCCGTCCCACCAAGAGGCCCATCGACACCATCTTGACGCCGTAATTTTCCAAGGGGAAGATGTCTTCGCCGCCATCTTCCCGTTTTTGCACAACCAGAGACCGATCCTGCAGGCCCAGCATCAGCGGCACATTGGGACCGTAAATATCGGCATCCAGCAGCCCCACCCGCGCTCCACTTTGGGCCAGCGCCACGGCCACATTTACCGACACCGAAGTTTTGCCCACTCCCCCCTTGCCGCTGGAAATGGCGATGATGTTGCGCACACCGGGGATGGACTGGCGATTCGGCAGGGAAGGGGAACGGGGGGTTTCTGCCGTTACCGTAACATCAATGGCTTCGATGGGGGCCAGCTGGCGGATGGCAGCTTTGCACTCCTCGACAATGAATTCTCGCAAAGGGCAGGCCGGCGTGGTCAGCACCAGGGTAAAGGCCACTCGCCCAGGCTCGACGCGAATATCCCGGATCATGTTCAGTTCCACCAGGCTGCGGCGCAGCTCCGGATCTTGAACAGGGCGCAACGCTTCAAGGATGGCAGCAGCATCAAGGGTGGAGGTGGTCATGGAATCGGAAGGCTCAGCGGGTCAGTCCATATTTCACTCTAATCGGTTTTTCTCGGGTTCTTGCCGGCAGGGAAGGACAGCTCCAAAACGGGCTGCCACGCTAGTCCTGGGCAAGCAGGCTGGCCGAGGCTGATTCTGGTTGGAAGACAACGCTGTTGGCCGACGGGGGAGGGCAATTGTGCAAGCGCTGAGTGGGAGTTGGCTTGTGGTTGGGGCTAACGTTCTGGGCTCAGTTGATCCCTCTGCTGGAAAAGAGGGGATCCCGCCGCCTCTCAATCGGGGACGAGCGCCGGGCCATGCCAA
The DNA here is from genome assembly GCF_000013225.1 of Synechococcus sp. JA-2-3B'a(2-13). Taxonomy (NCBI): domain Bacteria; kingdom Bacillati; phylum Cyanobacteriota; class Cyanophyceae; order Synechococcales; family Synechococcaceae; genus Synechococcus; species Synechococcus sp. JA-2-3B'a(2-13). Next base: position 789,892 of record NC_007776.1, on the reverse strand, counting down.
CTCTCTTTTCTGACTCGGCCTGGGATCCCTTCTGCCGTTACTTTTCTCGGTCACCCTACCTGCCTTGTGCGGTGAGTCCTCTGGGCCCCTGCCGCTGCCCCCACCACGCTGCGCGTCCAAAAGATGCTGCCTGGGCGTTCTGTCCACAACAAGAATAAACTGTGGTCTGTTCTCGTGCCGGTATCTCAGGAAATTCAAGGAATTGGTTGTGAAGCCAGGCAAAAGTATGGAAATCCGTCCTGCCACCGCCTTAGATGTGCCCGTTTTGTTTGACCTCATCTGCGCCTTGGCCGAGTACGAGAAGCTGAGCCACCTGGTAACGGGATCCGCTGATCTGTTGCGCCACTATTTGTTTGGCCCAGAGGCTTTGGCCTCGGCGTTGTTGGCAGAAGTGGAGGGGCAAGCGGTGGGATTTGCCCTCTACTTCCGCAATTTTTCCACGTTCCTGACCCGACCAGGGATTTACCTTGAGGATCTGTTCGTGTTGCCGGAGTTTCGCGGCAGAGGCATTGGCAAAGCGCTCTTGGCGCGGGTGGCTCAGGAGGCGGTGGCCAAAGGATATGGGCGGCTGGAGTGGATGGTTTTGGATTGGAATCAGCCGGCGATAGAGTTCTATCGACGCATGGGTGCCCAGCAACATCCCGAATGGATTCTCAACCGCGTGGTGGGTGCTGATTTGGAGGCTCTGGCTCGGCTGGCCAAGGATCCCTGTCGATCTTGAGCAAGCTCCCCTCTGTTACAGACCCTAGCATTCGTGACATCCTCCCGGCGCTCGTCCTACGGACAGAGCGCGGGCTTCCCTTGGCGTCAGCGGGATGGAGTCTTTACCTCGCGGTTGGGTATTCCTACCCCACGCCACTTGTCTAGGTCTACGACCCCCGACAGAACAACTGGACAGGTGGTTTCCCTTCCCCAGCATTCCTGGGTACTAGGCTTTGTTGACGCTGGGGGGAACAGCGGCACTTCTGGGGGGTAGGCGGCGTCGGCTAGGCTGTGGACTGTACGAGGGATTTGCCGTTGAATTCACGGCTGGCTTTCAAGTTCTGTTGCGATTCAACTAGAGACCTGCGATGGCAAAATCCGTCTCCCCTGACTCATTGCCGGCAGCTCCCTGGCACGCTCTGCCCGAAGAGGATGTTGCCCGCCAAATCGTTGCAGTGGATCTGCCTCTGGCGGCGCTTCTGGAACGGGGTCTGTCTCAAGCTGAGGTGATCCAGCGGCAGAAGCAATATGGCCCCAACGAGCTAAAGGCCAAGGCGGCTACCCCGGCCTGGGTGAAGTTTCTGCAGCAGTTCAACCAATCCTTGCTCTACATCTTGATGGTTGCCGGGGCGGTCAAGGCGTTTTTGGGATCCTGGCGCAATGCCATCGTGATCTGGGCGGTGGTGGTGATCAACGCTCTCATCGGCTACATCCAAGAGTCCAAAGCGGAGGAAGCGATCGCCGCCCTGGCCCAGTCGGTGGTGACGGAGGTTACTGTCATCCGGGAGGGGCAAAAACTGCGGGTGCCCTCGCGGGAGCTGGTGCCGGGGGATGTGGTGCTCTTGAGCTCGGGAGATAAGGTGCCCGCCGACCTGCGCTTGCTGAGCGTGCGCAACTTGCAGGTGGATGAATCGGCCCTGACCGGAGAGTCGGTGCCGGTGGAAAAACGGCTGGGATCCCTGGCGGAAGACACACCCCTAGCCGACCGCCAGAACATGGCCTATGCCGGCAGCTTTGTTACCTTCGGCCAAGGAGCAGGGGTGGTGGTGGCCATTGGCAACCAGACTCAAACAGGCCGTATCTCGGAGTTGGTCGAAAAGGGGGGATCCCTGCAAACTCCCCTAACACGCAAGTTCGAGGAATTCAGCCTCATGCTGCTCAGGATCATCCTCAGCTTGGCCGGGCTCACCTTTTTGGTGGGATTGGCTCAGGGACAGGGGGCGGCCAGTGTCTTTGAGGCGGCAGTGGCGCTGGCGGTGAGTGCTATCCCCGAAGGCTTGCCGACGGTAGTCACTGTAACCTTGGCGATTGGGGTTTCCCGCATGGCAAAACGCCACGCCATTATCCGCAAGCTGCCGGCGGTGGAGACCCTGGGCAGCGCTACGGTAATTTGCTCTGACAAAACCGGCACCCTCACGGAAAACCAGATGACGGTGCAGGCCATCTACGCCGGATCCCAGCTCTACCGAGTCACAGGCAGTGGCTACAGTCCTCAGGGACAAATCCTGGCCCAGGAGGGGGATGCTCCGGTGGAAGTGGATCGGCTGCCGGTGTTACAGGCTTGTCTCTTGGCCGGTTGCCTCTGCAACGACACCCGTCTGCAACCCAAAGACAACGGCCAGTGGGAGGTGGTAGGGGATCCCACCGAAGCTGCCCTCATTGTGGCGGGCCAAAAGGCGGGTTTGGATATGGACGATCTGCAGCGCCGCCGCCCTCGCCTGGACAGCATTCCCTTTGAATCTGAATTTCAGTACATGGCCACCTTGCACCGCCTGGGGCCAGAAGAGCACTGCATCTATGTCAAGGGATCGGTGGAAGCCCTGCTGCCCCGCTGCCGCAGCCAGATGGGATCCCAGGGGGAGATCCAGCCTCTGGAAGAGGAGCGGATTCGCCAGCAGGTGGAGGCCTTGGCACGGCAGGGGCTGCGAGTTCTGGCCTTTGCCCAAAAAACCGTCCCCAGCAGCCAAACTCGGGTGGATCACCCAGATCTGCAGGAGGGTTTAATCTTCCTCGGTTTGCAGGGAATGATTGACCCGCCGCGGCCAGAGGCCATTGCCGCCGTGCGTTCCTGTCAAACGGCTGGGATGCAGGTGAAGATGATCACCGGCGACCACGTGCTCACGGCTCAAGCCATTGCCGAGCAGATGGGCCTGGGGGGTGGAAAACCTGTGCAAGCCTACAGCGGTCGAGATCTGGAGCAGCTCAGCCCGGAGGAATTTGTGGAAGCTGCCAATCGGGGATCCGTCTTCGCGCGGGTGGTGCCAGAGCAAAAACTGCGCCTGGTGGAAGCTCTGCAAGCGCGGGGGCAGATCGTGGCCATGACCGGCGATGGCGTCAACGACGCTCCGGCCCTAAAGCAAGCAGATGTGGGGATTGCCATGGGGCGAGGCGGCACCGAAGTGGCCAAAGCTGCTGCCGACATGATCCTGACCGATGACAACTTCGCCTCCATTGAGGCAGCCGTTGAGGAGGGGCGCACGGTTTACAACAACCTGCTCAAAGCCATTGCCTTCATCCTGCCGGTGAACGGGGGGGAATCGATGACGATTCTCCTCAGCGTGCTGCTCAACCGCGAGCTCCCCATTCTGGCCATTCAAGTGCTGTGGCTAAACATGATCAACTCCATCACCATGACGGTGCCTCTTGCCTTTGAGCCGAGCACAGGCCGAGAGATGACCCGCCCGCCGCGGGATCCGAACGCCAACTTGCTCTCTCCTAGGCTGTTGCAGCGCATCCTGCTGGTGTCTGTGTTCAACTGGATCTTGATCTTCGGGGTTTTTGAATACATCGAACAAACCACCGGCAGCATTGACCTGGCCCGCACCATGGCCATCCAAGCGTTGGTGATCGGGCGCATCTTCTACTTGCTCAGCCTCAGCCAGGCCATTCCTACCCTGTTGGGCCGTGGACGTGCCAGCCAATTGGAGCGCCATGAGCGCCTCATGGATACAGCAGCCATTGCCATCGGCATTGGGGCGGCCATCCTGCTGCAGATCCTCTTCAGCCAGTGGAGCCTGTTCAACATTATCTTCGACACAGCACCCCTGTCTTGGGAGCAATGGGGCTTTTGTTTGCTGGTGAGCTTGCCACTCATCGTTGTCTCAGCGGCAGCCAATCGAGTGGATCCTGAATGAATAACTTGCTTTGGGCAACTCGCGCTCACTGCGCTCCCATCTGAAGAAGTGCCGAAGAGGGGATCCCTCAGCTATTACTCAGATGTAGCCGGCCTCTGCCAAGAGATAAAAATGCCTGCTGGCCTAGGTCTGATGGCATCCAGCTTCACACCGCTCTGGCTGTCTTTTCGACCGATTTGCGCAAGGCAATCACCATCTCAGCGGCGGTTTTTTGGAAAGTCGAGCCTGTTTTCTGGCTGTGATCAGAGTTTGGGGCAGCCGACGAGTGGGGATGAGGCTGTAGAAAGCGGTGAGTCGGATCTACACCGCGGTACTACCCCCAAGGCGATCTTTTGTCAGCTCCATCCACAAAAGCCCCAGCACTCTTCAGGGCTTGAGTTCTTTTTGCCCCCATCACCTTTTGGCAAGGGCAGGAACACCTCTTGAGGGAGACGAGGTTTTTCCTTCGGAGCTGCTGGCTCAAGGAACAAGAGAAAAACCTGTCTTCAAAAAAGTCTCAGACTTTCGGTTGCAGGAGTACATCACAAGGGTATGATCTTAAGAGAAGGATGTAGGACATTAAAAAATGTCAGATATACCACCACAACCTTTAACCGGGAAGGCTCTGCTGCAGAAGGTCGAAGCTTTGGGGCATCTTCCGCGCCGAGAAACGGCAAAGCGATGTGGCTATGTAACCATGACCAAGACCAACAAGCCTCGCGTCAACTTGAATGAGTTCTATGACGCGGTGCTGGCGGCAAAAGGTCTGAGTCTCAGCCCAAGTTCCAGCCGAGACAAGCGCGGTCGTGAGCCAACCTTTCGGGTCAGCGTTCACAAAAATGGGCAGTTGATCATTGGGTCGGCCTACACCGAAAAAATGAATCTCAAACCCGGGGATGAGTTCGAGATTCAGCTGGGTTACAAGCACATTCACCTCAAGCAAGTGCTAAACGGCCAGGTGGTGGAGGAGTCAACCCCAAGTAAAGAAGCTTCCCCCAAAGCGACTCGCGGTCGCCGGAAAAAAACTGCTGGGGCTTGAGCCGCTGCCGGGCCGGGAGTGAGGAGAAGGGATCCAGTTGACGAACTGTCACTGTGTGGCTTTCTTCCCGCTTTGCCCTCTTTAAGATGGGATCCAAAGCCTAGGTTCACCCTCTTTCTGACCCTAGATAAGGATCCCTATGCAACAGAAGGTTCAGCCACCCCTCAAGTTTTTGCCACCGCGATTGACGCCTTGGGTCGTTCGTTTTGCTCAAGCAGGCTTGCCCTTTTGGTTGCGATGGACCAAAGGGATCCCTCGCGTTGAAGTGGAGGGGGGAGAGCGTTTGGCTCAGCTTTATCAGCAGTTTGAGGCGGGCAAGATTCGCCTGTTGGTGGCGTTTCGACACCCGACCCTCGATGATCCCCCCTGCTTGATGTACTTGTTTGCCCATCTTCTGCCGCAGGTGGCCCAACGCCAGGGGATCGGCTTTCGGGGCCGACCCCACGTTTTGTTTGTCTACGACCGCGGCCTACCTCTGTGGCTGGGATCCGTTGCCCGTTGGGGCTTGCCGCGCTTGGGCGGGATCCCGATTTTGCGAGGCCGTCTGGATCGGGCAGGGCTAAAGAGTTCTCGTGAGCAGTTTGTATCGGGCCGATATCCGCTGGCGGTAGCTCCAGAAGGAACGATCAACGGTATGAGCAGTCTTCTCAACCCGTTGGAGCCGGGGGTAGCCCAGATGAGCTTTTGGGCGGTGGAGGATCTGCACAAGGCGGGACGGCCAGAGCAGGTGCTGATCTTGCCGGTAGGCCTTCGCTATTCCTACCTGCGGGATCCCAGTGCCGCTCTGAATAGATTGCTCAGCCGCATGGAGGCCGATTGCAAGCTGCCACCCCCGCGCTCAACCCATGCCAGTCAGGCCTTTTTGCTGGCCCGTATTCTTCGCTTGGGAGAACACCTGCTGCAAGTCGTGCAGACCTTCTATGAGCGCTTTTATGCCCCTGCCCTTCCTGCTGCAGATAGAGCCCAAGTTAAAGAGGGGGATCTGTTGGCGCGTCTTCAAAGCTTATCGGATCTGGTCCTGCGCGTGGCCGAGCAGCATTTTGGTCTGGAGCCCCAGGGAGACTTAATCGAGCGGCGGCACCGCATCGAACAGGCGGGCTGGGCCTGGATCTACCGCGAAGATATTGCCGATATTGCTGCTCTCTCGGCTTTGGAAAGGGGGCTGGCCAATCGAGTGGCTGCTGAGGCCAGTTTTCACCTCTGGCACATGCGCTTGGCGGAAACCTTAATGGTGTTTGCGGTGCGCCCTGTACCTGAGCAGCCCAGTTTGAGTCTGGATGAGTTGGCGGAAACCGCCCTGCGCCTCTGGAGTCTGCTGGCTTGGATCAAAGGAGAAAATCCCGTCGGAACTGCTCCCCCCCGCTTGGGACCCCGCCTGGCCCGTTTCAGCATTGGGGATCCCCTCTCGGTTTCCGAACGCTGGCCCGCCTACCAGGCCAACCGCCGACAAGCCGTACAAGCCCTCACCCAAGATTTGCAAGCGGAAATGGAGCGGCTTATCCAAGGGATCCCGTGCTCTCCTGTGGCTCTTCCTGCTGCCTAACATGCCTGGTCGGCTCAGGGGCAAAAAGTGTAACAATTCCTGAGACATCTTGTGAGATATTTCGTGAAAGTAAGACGAACTTTTGCATTATCTGACAAGCAGGTGAAGGAAAGGGGAAGTTTCTGGCTCTTGGGGTAGAAAGGGGGCAGAAAGGAAGTGAGGCTCGTTGACTTGGTCTATGTCTGATGAGCTGCTCCGCGCCATTCGCAGACGCGACCTGGAGGCCGCCACTTCAGCCGTGCAGCATTTGCGTTCTCGCCATTTAAGTGAAGCTGTGATCACCTCGATGGTGATGGTGGCCGTGGAGCGGTTGGCATGGGATGAAGGCGACCGGGCCGCCGCCAGTTGGTTACTGCGTCGCTGCTCCAGACGACGGCGCTGAAGGGATCCTCCCTGGCCCAGAGGTCATTGCAATACTTCCCCTTTCCCTGGATCCGAGGGGCTTCCCGTGTCAACCTGCCCACAAAGCCCTATCCGCAGAGGGATTAGCTTTCTTCCTTGCCCTTGTTCGGATCGTCGGGATGCTGTCGGTCTTCATCAAGGAACATAAGCCTCTGGCGAACAGCCAATCGGTACTCGGAGGTGCGCCGAGAGAGAGAAGTCCACGCTCCTGCGCTGCCCAATTTAGACTTCTGATATAGCAAGGACGCGCTGGGAGCGAAGCCAACGGTTTGGGCATCCCCAATGGCAGCCAGATCGGCGCTTAAGAAGACAAACTGCCAGCTCTCCTTCTCGGTTTTTTCCTTGATCATCTTCTCAATTTGCTCTTTGCGGAACTCGCGACTGGCATTCTCTTGCCCATCGGTTACCACAACCATCACAACCTTGGCCGGGCGATCTGCCTCGCTGAGTTCGCTGAGGCTCTTTTCTAGGTCGATGATGCCGCGCCCCATGGCATCCAGCAAGGGAGTAGAAGCTCGCGGCACGTAGGTCTCGCGGGTCAGCTCAGGGACCTCGGCAATTGGCTTGAAGCGGTGAATGACTTCATAGGGATCCTGGGAGTCGAACTGAACCAAGGTAAGGGTGGCACTTCCCGGTTCTGCTCCTGTAGAAAATCTAACTCTGGGGTGCAGTGATCTGTTTGTGAAGGTTTGCTTGCAATCTGTTACAAAGGGTATGAATGCTTATGAACGCTTTTTGAGTTCGCCTTGGTAGCTGGGAGCGCCAGAGCATTGTCTCGAATATTCAGCTCGACTACGGGTTAGCATTTTCTCTTAATTTTTAAGTGCTTCATATCCTAAGTACTAACAATGGTTCGTAAACTAACACACTAAAAGAAAGGTTTGCCCTTAATCCCTTTGCATTTCTGAGCTAAGCTTCTAGGCATTGGCCCCGTAAAGATTTTGGAAAAACTAGGGAGTGGCTATGTCTTTTCGCGCAGATTTACAGCGTTTTGCCTTCGCTGTGCTAACAGCGCTGCTTGTCCAGGCGGGGCCGGCTCGGGCCGATCTGCCCGGAACGGCGGATCCTCCGGGGCTCAAGCGCTTTGCAGGATCCAGCATTGTGTTTCAATCGCAGGCCGACTACGACCGCTTTAAGTTAGCCCTTGAAAAAATCGTCTTCAGTGGCGCGATGGGAGCTGTGCAGCCGTACCGGTCTCAAACTGTCGAAGGGCGTCGCATCACGACCTATTACCGACTGCCGGAGCGGGTTGCCCCTCTTGAGGCGCTGCTCAACTACGAAACCGAACTGAAAGAGTCCGGCTTTGAGATCCTCTTCTCCGGCTTGGGGGAGGAGATTGAGACCCTTGGCTACAACAACCAGATTGCTCACGAGATCCTCAATATGAAGGGCACCTACAGCACGCCGGAAGAACGGGCCCAGTGGCCGTTTCAGAACGCCAGAGAAAACACTGCTGCCTATTTAGCCGCACGTGGCAAGTCCCCCGAAGGCGATGAGCGATTCGTGAGCGCCTACTTTGTGGTCAATACCGATGACTGGGAGATCACCCGCGGCAGTGGGCAGATCCCGACCGGGATTACTCTGGGGCGAGTGGATGTCGTCGATGTCAAGCCCCGCCAGCAACGCCTGGAGCTGGTTGAAAGCATCACAAGCGGCGAGATCAATCAAGCCATCAGCCGCGATGGCCGGATCGCCCTCTACGGCATTCTCTTTGCCTATGACTCGGATCAGATTGAAGCGGCTGCCGAGCCCACCCTTGCCGAGATCGCCAAGCTGATGCGCGAGCGCACCGACCTCAGCATCCTCGTGGTCGGTCATACCGATGCAACCGGTAGCTTCGACTACAACCTAGGTCTCTCGCGGCGCCGGGCCGAGGCGGTTGTCAACCGGTTGGTTCAGCTGGGTATCGAGCAACGTCGACTCTATCCGGTTGGTGTGGGGTTCTCTGCTCCTGTGGCCAGCAACACCACTGAGGAAGGCCGGGCGAAGAATCGCCGCGTGGAGTTGGTGGATCTGGCGGGTGGCAGAATCCCCTAGGGGAGAGTTTCTGAGTTTTGGCTCAGGGCAAGCATCGCCGAAACTCTGGACACTGCGGCTGCGGCGAACTAGTTTAGAGGCAACTCTTTACTTCTAAGCTATTTCAAGGGGTGGGATCCATGCTTAGGCCCAGTCTTCTGTTCTCCGGCTCGGCTTTGTTGGGTTTGCTGTCCTTGCCGTTTTTGATCGGCGAATGTGGCTGGTTGGCCTCGTCTCGGAAAGGGCGGAGTGCGGCCACTGAGGTTTCTCTGCAAGCTTGGGAGCACTCTCTGCCGTCATCCCAGACCTTGTTTGAAGATGAACCAGGTTCTGAATCTTGGCTCAGGCGGCAAGCCCAACTGCAAGAACGGGTACAACAGCTTGAGCAGCGATCTCTCGCTCACCAGCAGCAGGTCTATCAATGGCTTGCGCAACAGGCAGATCCCCAGCCCGCGGGGGTTGTTGGCCGTTCCAACCCAAGCCTTGCCGTGCCGGCACGGCCTCGGCGTCAGGATTCCACTCTCTCTCAATCCTCTGCTCCGGCGGATCTTCCCAATGAGCTGGCGCTGCTAACCCAGTCCATCCAACAGGAGCCGGGAAATGCGCAGCTTTATCTGCAACGGGCGCAATACTTCTGGCGTCAGTCTCAGGAGGATCCTGCTGCTTTACCGCAGCCGGAGCATGCTTCTGCCATTGCTTACCTGATGCGCTCCGCTCTGCGGGATCTGGATATTGCTATTGCTTTGGATCCCTATCTGGCTGAAGCCTATTTGCTCAAGGCCAAAATCCAACACGAGCGTTTGCAAGAACCTGAGCAGGCTCTGGCAACCTTGTCTCCTCTGGATCGGATTGCCTATCACAACCCGCAACTGCACTTGATCCGCTCTCGCATCTGGGCCGAACAAGGCCATCTGGAATCGGCGTTTGATGTGTCGCATCTGGCGATTGAGCTGGCCAAGCAAAATCAAAGTGCTGCCGATCTTTTCGAGGCCTATGTCCATCGCGGCCTGATGTGGGCCAGCATCTGCGACTTCAATTTGGCCGTTCAGGATTTCAGCCGGGCTATCGAGGTGCAGCCCCAGCGGGCTGAAGGTTACTACCACCGCGGTATGGCGCGCGCTTACCAGGGAGAGGATAGGGCTGGTGCCGCTTCCGATTTGGGTAGCGCTTTGATGTTGTGGCGGGCTTCCGGCACGGGATCCCCGGGGCTGCTGGAATATGTAGAAGCGGTGCGGAGGGAACTGTTGCGGTAGCTCAGCTCTGGCGGGGTTTTTGCTGAAGATCTGAAGCGCTGGGTTTGGGGTCTTTGCCCAGGAGCATTTGGCAAGTTCGTCCAAGCCAGGCCAGGATGGTAGAGCCATCTGTTACCTAGGGGGGGCTTGAACGCCCCCTGAAGAGAACCCAGCCAAGTGATGAGCCGAAGACAACTGACCATCTCCGTATCCTCTGTAGCCCTGGTGGTGGCCACAGGGATGCTGTTGTTGCTGCTGTGGCAACTGCGCAGCTTGGTGCTGACGGTGATGATCGCGGTGGTGGTGGCGGCAGCGCTGGCTCCCCTGGTGGATCTGGCCGAGCGATTACGCATCCCCCGCTGGCTGGGGGTTGTGCTGGTGTATTTGAGCTTAATTGCCGGGATTGCCGGCTTGGCTCTGCTTATTGGCCCGACGGTGGCGACTCAGACCCAGCGGTTGCTGACGAGGCTGCCTTTCTATCTGGAGCAGTTGCAACTGTTGGTGGACACCTGGATTGCTGATCTGGCGGGGGTGGATCCGGCGGCGCTGGACTACTTAAACCAGTTGCTCGATCCTCAGTCGTTGATGAGCTGGGCAGTTCGCTCGGGACAACGGGTGCTGGTGCAGTCTTTCGACTTCACCCGCGGTTTGCTGGGCGGTCTGCTAACCACGGTGCTGACCCTCTTCATTTCCGGCTACATGCTGGTGAGCGGCTCTGACTTGGTGCGGGGCTTGGTGGAGTTGTTTCCTTATCCCTGGAATGACCGGCTGGCTCAGCAGGTACACCCGATGGCTCAGCGCATGGGGGGCTACATCCAGGGGCGGGTGCTGGTCTCTGCCATTTTGGGTGTGATGATCACCGTCTCGCTTCGCTTTCTGGGCCTGTCGGAGTTTGCTCTGGCGCTGGGGGTGATCGCTGGGTTTACCAACCTTATCCCCTTCATTGGGCCGGTACTGGGATCCCTGCCCGCCTTGGTGGTGGCAATCGTTCAGGGGGGCTGGACTTTTTTGTGGGTGCTGATCCTATACGTTGCCGTTCAAAACCTGGAAACCTATGTGTTGGATCCTCTGTTGGTGGGATCCTCGGTGCGGGTGAAGCCCTTGTATCAGTTGCTGGCGGTGCTGGGGGGCACCCAGTTGTTGGGTATTGTTGGGGCGGTGATCGCCCCCCCGTGGGTGGCCGGTATGGCGGTGCTGTTGGAGAACCTTTATCTGAAGCCCAAGCAGGAGGCAGAGGTTCGATCCAGGCTGTATGCTCGGGCCACCGAGGCTGCCGGTTCTTTGGCTTTGCCGGGGATGGATTCTGCCGACGCGAGCAACCCAGAGCCATCTTTTTCCTCTGGTCCGAATGGCTCTTCAAATGAGCCGGAAGAGTTGCCACAGGAAGAAAGTCTCTCGCCTGCGGATCCCGTAGCCGGAAGAAGTCCTTATTAGCAAGCTTCTCATCTATTCGCCTCTGTTGCTCTCGGAGAAGGGCTGCTGTGGTTTTGGGTAGGGTGCACATCTCAGCGGTGACGGGCATCGAGGATAAACAGAGCACTGCCTACGACGAACAGGAGGCTGGCTCCTATCCCCAGCAGGGTTTGGACAACCTTGAGATTGAGAAGGGTTGGAGCTGCGGGATCCCACAGAGAGGGGTCGCTACCCAAGGTCATCACCTCGCTCGCCGCAAACAGGCTGCTCCCCAGCAAAAACAACCAACTGGCCAACTCGTAGCGGTGGTTGCCTCTCATGTCTTCTCCGACTGCAAGTGTTCGTAGGCTTGAGCAGCGGCGGCCATTTCCGCAGCCTTTTTCGAGCGACCTTCACCGCGGCCCCAGCACCGCCCTTGCCCCCAAACTTCCATGGTGAAATGAGGGGGATGCTCCTGGGCGGCCACCAGGCGGTATTCGGGCAGGCTACCCCAAAGGCGTTGGGTCAGTTCTTGCAAGGCTGCTTTGGGGTTGCGCCGAGTGGGGTCTTGGAACCATTGCTCCACTCGTCGGTGTAAGTAGGGATCCAGCCAGGGATGCAGCCTGGGCAGCGTGTAAATACCCCAACTGAGATAAAAAGCCCCAAGCAGAGCCTCGAAAGCATCCGCCAGCCGCCGACCCCGTCCGGCCAAGTCGTTTTGAGAGCTGGATCCCACCTCGAGGTAGCGATCCAAGCCGTGCAGATCCGCCAGTTCTGCCAGGTAAGCATCGCTGGTCAGGTCGGAGCGAATCGCGGTCAGCTCTCCCACCGACAGATGGGGATAGGACTGAAACAAGAATTCCGTAACCAAAATTCGCAGGACAGAATCCCCCAACAACTCCAGCCGATCGTTGTTCCGTCGGCCATCCAGAGAAGGGTGAATCAGAGCCTGATCCAGCAGATCCCAACGCAGTTGTTCCAGCAAAGCCGGATCCCTGAATCCAAGGCGGGCCAGCAAATGCTCCAAGGCACGGCGACGGGGCGGGATCAACTCAACCATACACTCAGGTGCTGACGTTGCCTTAGCGGTCAGAACTGCACAGCTTGCAACCATTTTGACCTGAGCCATCTCACCCAGGCCGGGATCCCCGCTCAGGCGGTAAGCCAGCTATGCTACAGGAGTAGTATAGGCTTTTCGAGGGAGGATCCCTGCATGCCCATTCGCGCCAATTCCCCCATTCCCACGACCCAGATGGAAGTGACCAGCATTCGGCTGGAACGTGAGCTGAAGCAGCGACTGAAGGCGTTGGCCGGAAATCAGGGTTACCAGGCCCTCATACGGGAAATTCTTTGGAGTTATGTCCTGCGTCACTCTCAAGGGGCTGCCACCCTCAGTCCTGAGGATATTCGGGCCAGCTTCCCGGCCACGGCCCACCAAGCCCAATGCTGTGCTCTCACCGGACGGGCCATTCAACCGCAGGAGCCAATGTTGCTGGGGTGGACCACCGATGGAAAGTTCGTCGCCCTTAGCTCCTCCTGCTTTTAATCTTTGTTTTGGGGTCTCTCTCCAGTTTGCGAAGGGATCCAACCGGCACGAGTGCCCATCCGTTTAGATGCCACGAAGTTCTCGATATTTTCTGGCCCGTTCCTCGGCTGGATCGGGGGCTTGAGCTTTGGCAACTGCCTCCTCCAGTTGGGCCATCACCGTCTCTGCCGGTTCAGCGGAGCGGACGACGTAAAACATTAGGTTAATGGCTTCGTTGGCCGTCAGTTTGAGGGTTTCTTTTCCCTTGGGCACCAGCGCGATCTTGCCATCTGTGGTTGTGATGGCTGTATGGGATCCCTTAGCCAGAATCTCCCCAGCTTTTTCCAGAGTGACAAGCATATCCGTAGCTCACGGCAGCAGGACACCTACTATCCTATCGAATGTCTTGGGGCAACTGCTCCAGAGGGGCCCAAGCCATTTGGCAGATTAGGTGTGTTCAAAGGTGTTCCCATGCTCCGCCAGCCAAGCATGCAAGTGGGGAAACAACTTTTGATTGGCCCCTGGGAAGGGAAATTCCGACAGCTCCGCCGGGCTGACCCAGCGCACCTCACTACATTGCAGGGCTTGGGCTTCTCCGCCCAGGTAGCGGCAGATAAAAGCAATAAGAGTAACGGTGAAATGGGTATAGACATGTTCGACGGTGGCTAGCGGCGCGACCACCTCGATATCGATGCCGATTTCTTCTTTTACCTCCCGTACTACACACTCGGCAGCCGTTTCTCCCGGCTCGATTTTGCCTCCGGGAAACTCCCACAGCCCGCTGAGCATTGAGCTTTCCAGTCGTCGATCGATAAGGATTTCTTTCCCCCGCAGAACAATGGCAACCGCGATTTGCTTGTGAGGACGGGAGGCACGGGGTGCAGACATAGGCAATTGTTGGTGTTGACCTCGATTGTAGGCGCTGCAATCCGCTTGCCAAGGGCACCGGCCACAGTGAGGCTTTTTGGGACGACAGACGGTAGCCCCCAAATCCATCAGGGCTTGGTTAAAAGCCCGCGGCTGCACAGGATCCAACAATTGCTGGGAAAGCTGCCACAACAGGGGCAGACACTGGGACGGAGGCTGCTGCAAAGCCACCAAGCGAGCCAGCACCCGCTTGACGTTGCCATCCAAAATGGGCAAAGGCTGATCGAAGGCAGCGCTGAGAATGCCGCCAGCCGTGGTGCGCCCGATCCCCGGCAGAGCCAACACCTGCTCCAAATCCCTGGGGAACTCGCCGTTCCGTTCCCGCATCAAAATTTGGGCAGCTTTGTGCAAGTTCAGGGCCCGCCGGTAGTAGCCTAGGCCCTCCCACAGTTTCAGCACCTGCTGCTGGGGGGCTGCCGCCAATGCTGGGATCCCGGGCAGGGTTTGCATCCAGCGCTGAAAGTAGGGGATAACTGTTGCCACCTGGGTTTGCTGTAACATCACTTCCGAAACCCAAATGGCGTAAGGATCCCGGGTGCGGCGCCAGGGCAGATCCCGCCCGTGTTCACGGTACCAACGCTGAAGAGACTGCCGCAAGCGTTGCAAGAAAGCCTCGTCCCACTCCCCTCCTTTGCTCGGAAGGCTGGCAATGTAGGAAAAACTGACCTCGGCTTCTGATATGGGCTGAGACTCAAGCTGCGTAAGCAAAGTGCAAAGCCCACCAGATCAGGGCCGAAACCACACCGGCCACAATCCCTGCCGAGATCAAAACGACAATTGGGCTATCTGCCCCCTTGAACTTCATAATGCCGCGATTGTAGTCAGCCATCCTTGCCTCCTACCAGCTCTGGCGTTGGGGTTGTCAGGGATGTTGATCGGGATCCAGATCTGCCAGCTCTATTCACAGGGAAAGCTGTGGCGAAGATGTCCCAGTAGAGGTGCTCCGCACCGCCGGCGCAAACATGCCTGGGGAGAAGCACCGTCCTCGGTCATGCATGATACAACCTTAGCATGGAACAGACTTTGACCCTGGTGATTTGGACTGTTTGGAATAACCAGAAGCTAGGCAACCCGCAGGACTAACCGGTCTGCTTCCCACTGTCGAAATAGGTTGAGAAGGTGGTCGGCTCTCTCTTCATGGGCAGCCAGGATCTCAGCGCCAGAACGGGCTTGATTGGCCAGGGGCAGCAGCAGCTCCACCACCTGGTAGCGGGTAGAGGCCATCATCTTGCCCGGGATGCGGGCGACGGGCCAGAAAATATCCATCTTCTGGGTCAGGATCTGGGCCGGATCCAGCTTGCCCAACAGATCTGAAAAGGGGATTTTTTGATCCCAGTAGCGCACGCTGCCATAGCGGACGAACAAGGGGTTGAGTTGCCAGCGGGAGCTCTTAAAAAATTCGACTGTAAAGGGATCCCAGTGGTCCACCTTTTTCCCTTGATGGCAACACCAGAAGAGATTTTGCGTGTGATACAGAGGCTCCAGATACTCCATGACCCGCAGTTGGTCGATGCGAGCAAGGGCCTCGTAGCGGCGATGGAACTCCGGGTGGGTGGCGGCAATCAACGGCCTGGCATTCCAATAGTCCAAGTAGGGGGCTACATCGATAAACTCCAGCCCGGCTTGGGCAAGCAAGTCGGGAATCTCGCCGATGTCGAAAGGAATATCATTGGCATGGAAGAAATTATCGACAATGTTTTCATCTTGTCCATAGTATTCTTGGTGAGCCTTGGCGTGCTTGGCCAAAAGGGAATTGGGGCTGGCTCCCTTCAGCAGTTGCCGCACAAATTCGATCTTTTCTGGGGTTGCAGGTGGGGTGATGCCCAACAACTCCAAGGCTCGCCGAATGCGGTACAGATGCCAACGGCCTGAACGGTTGTAGAGCATCAGCGCCATCACCCCATCGGGAGCCAACCGCGATGCCAGATTGCTCAAAGCCTTCACCGGATCTGCAGTGTGGTGAATCACGCCGTAGGAGCTGATCATGTCGAAGCTGCCTTCGGGCCAAGTAGAGGGATCCAGCAGATCCCCGTACTGCACGGAGCAGTTGCGTAGGCCGTGGTGCTTAATTCGCTTTTGGGCAATCTCTAGGGCCGGGCGGCTGATGTCGATCCCGACCACCGAACCATAGCCGGGGTTGCTGGCGGCAATGCCATGCACTTCCCAGCCGGTGCCACACCCGGCCACCAAAAACCTGGATCCTGTGGGCTCTTGCAGCCTACGGGTGCGGGCGTACTGCGCCAAGGTATAGCTGCCCAGACTGGAGAAGCCCTCAAAGGGCCGGTCGTAAGGAATAGGAGGGTAGGGGAACGTCTCGTACTGGGCCTGCACCGCCCGGGTAATCTCGGCTTCGCTCACCAAAAGCACTTCCTCCCACGCGTTCCCCCCCATCCTACGGTTTTCTTGAGGTTTTGAGCGGGGAGATCTTCCCAACCGTTGCTAAGCCCCTGCCAGAGCGTGAGTTGCCCGCTTGTAGGCTTCCTCCAGCGTCTCTGCCAAGGTGGGGTGAACGTGCACCAAGCCGGCCAGTTCTCGCACCGTGGCCCGGCGAGCAATGGCCTGAGCCGCCTCGTGGATCAAATCCGCCGCATGGGGCCCGAAGATATGGGATCCCAGCAGTAGGCCGGTGCTCTTGTCAAAGACCAGCTTGACCATGCCCTCTGTCTCTCCCGAAGCAATGGCCTTGGAGTTGCCGCCAAAGTAGGTTCGCACTGTGCCCACGCTGTAGCCTTCTTCCTTGGCCTGAGGCTCGGTCAGCCCTACAAAACCCATTTCCGGGTGAGTGAACACCGCTGCCGGGATGCTGAGGTAGTCCATGTAGGCGGTACGGCCACAGATGTTTTCCACGGCCACTCTCCCCTGGGCTGCCGCCGCGTGAGCCAACATCATTTTGCCGGTCACATCCCCAATAGCCCAGAGGTGAGGCAAATCGGTGGCCATGCGGCTATCGACAGGAATAAACCCCCGTTTGCCGGTGTCGATGCCCAACTCGGCCAAGCCCAGCCCCTCTGAGACCGGGATCCGACCGGCAGCCACCAGGCAGCCATCTACTTGCAGCGTCTCCCCGTTGGACAGGTGAATGGTCACCGGCTGGCCGGGGATCACCTGCCGAGCCAGCACGCCCACAAAGGTTTGAATGGAGCGGGGCTTGATCAGCACTCGCTGGGCCAGGCGGGCAATGTCTGGGTCGAAAGCCGGCATCAGGGTCTCTAGGGCTTCGATGAGGATTACCTGGGATCCCAGGGCGGTGTAGATGTCGGCAAACTCCTGGCCGATGTAGCCGCTGCCGATAATGGCCAGCCGCTCCGGGATCCACTCCAGCCGCACCGCCTCGTCGCTGGTAAACACCGTCCGCCCATCCACCTCGATGCCGGGGGGCACAAAGGGGCGGGAGCCCGTCGCGAGAATGACATCCTGTGCCGTGTAGGTGTGGGATCCCTTCTCTTCCTGGACTTCCACCTGCTGGGGTGCCACCAACTTGCCTCGCCCTCTCAGGATTGTTACCCCCAGCTTCTCCAGCGAGCGAGTCATGTCGGCGCGGATCTTCTCCACCACTTGGGCAGCATGATTGGCAATAGCCTCTCGGTTCACCTGAAGGGATCCCACTTGGATGCCCAGCCCAGAGCTATGTTGCAGTTCCCGCAGGCGTCCTGAGGCGGCCAGCAGAGCCTTGGAGGGGATGCAGCCGCGGTTGATGCAGGTGCCGCCCATTTCTGCACCTTCGACGATGGCGGTTTTCAGGCCGGATTCGACAGCATGCAAAGCAGCGCCGTGACCGCCGACGCCGGCACCGATGATGATCAAGTCAAAATCGAAGCTCATGGCGAGATTGGATAACCGGTGCTTCATTCTCTCATCTTGTCGGCCTTCCCAGAAACCAGGCTGAGAGCACCCAAACCATGGGGTAGCATAGGGTCGCTTGTAGCTGGGGGGGAGCGGGGGTACGCATGGAACTGCAAGCTTTGATTTTCGATGTGGACGGCACGCTGGCGGACACGGAGCGGGATGGCCATCGCGTGGCCTTCAACGCCGCCTTTGCCGAGGCAGGGCTGGACTGGCACTGGTCGGTGGAGCTCTACGGCCAACTCCTGGCCATTACGGGGGGTAAAGAGCGCATTCGCCATTTCGTTGCAACCTGCCAGCCGCCGCTACCCCCTGGTGAAGATTTAAATGCCCTCATTGCCCGGCTGCACCAGGCCAAAACCCGCCACTACACTGCCCTATTGGCCCAAGGGGGGATCCCACTCCGCCCAGGGGTGAAGCGCCTCCTGCAGGAGGCCAGAGCTGCTGGGATCCGCTTGGCCATTGCCACCACCACCACGCCGGAAAATGTAACAGCCCTTTTGGAGCACACACTGCCGGAGAGCCTAAGCTGGTTTGAAGTGATCGCTGCCGGAGATGTGGTCCCCGCCAAAAAGCCTGCTCCCGATATTTACCACTATGTTCTGGAGCGAATGGGGCTGCCCCCCCAGGCCTGCCTGGCCTTTGAAGACTCGGAGAATGGGCTGCGCTCGGCCCAACAAGCGGGGGTCCCCACTGTGGTGACGGTAAACGACTATACCCGGGATCAGGATTTTTCCGGGGCAGCTTTGGTGTTGGATCACCTAGGGGATCCTGAGAATCCCTTTCGGGTGTTGGCGGGAACGGTGGGATCCCACCGCTACTTCACCCTGGAGTTGGCCCGACAGATCCATGCTCAAGTTGCCCGGTCTGGAGTGGGAAGCTCATGATGGCGTCAGATCTCCAAGACCTGCGGCAGCGCCTAGAGGCTCATCTGCAGCAAGTGGCCCAGCCCCGGGATCCCGACTGGTCGCCCTTGGGCCATCAGCAGGTGGAGCGCTACATCCAAGAGCAGCTTTCTAAGTGGGGATCCCTAGAGTCCTTCCCCTTTGAGGCCGGTGGCCGCCTGCACCGCAACTGGATCTTGAAATTGCCGGGATCCCGTTCTGGTCGCCCGCCCATTCTCATTGGGGCCCACTTCGACGCCGCTCCGGCAACCCCTGGAGCAGACGACAACGCCAGCGGCATAGCGGTGTTGCTGGAATTGGCCCGCCATTTTGCTGCCGAGCCGGCTTCTTCTCCGCTGTGGCTGGTGGCTTTTGACCTGGAGGAGCGGGGGATGGTGGGCAGTGGGGCTTACGCCCAGTTTCTTCAACGTCAGAGGCAATCCCTACGGCTGATGCTGTCTTTGGAAATGCTGGGCTACCGGGATCCCACCCCCGGATCCCAGGACTATCCCGCCGGCCTTGAGAAGCTCTACCCCAACCGGGGAGATTACATCGGTCTCATCGGCAACTGGCCCACCTGGGGGGATCTGCTCAAGCTGCAGCATGATTTTCAGAAAGCGGGGATCCCTTGTTGCTGGCTGCTGGCCGGGCAGCGGGGCCTAATCCTGCCTGCCACTCGCCTGAGCGATCACTCCCCCTTTTGGGATGCGGGTTACCCTGCCGTTATGGTTACCGACACCGCCTTCTTGCGCAACCCCCACTACCACAAGCTGAGCGATACCTTGGAAACCCTAGATCCAGATTTCCTGACGGGGGTCTGCCAGGGCTTGATGGCCGGGATCCGCTTGCTGTAGCTCTTCCAAACACCACAGTCGTTCCGGCAGCAAGTAGCGTGCGTTGAATCCCAACTCCCCTCTCCTGGAAGGAGGCCAGGGGTAAGGATGGAATTGGCATCCTCAGTACAGGGATTTCTCCAGGGGGTTCGCGATTCTGCGACCGAGTCCTTTGCTGAAGAGGGGAGACAATAGACGAGAGTAGTAAGACGAGAGTAGTAGCAGGGAAAAGGTTAAAAAACCTGCCTTGGCACTGTAAAACTCAGCAGGAGATTGCGTATGAGCGCTTTTGCCCAAGCTCCCAAAAAGTGTGCTTCCGCCGCTTTCAAAGAAGAGGGCAAGCTGCAAGAGTGTATCCAGCGGCTTTTGAACCGTGGCATTCCCAACGATCGCATCTCCATTATTGGCCGCAACTTTCAAACCGAAGCCAAAATTACCGGGTTTATCACCCGCAAAGAGGTGGTTCTGGACGGTCTGACCAATGGGGCCATCTATGGATCCCTGTTCGGATCCCTGCTGGGGCTGCTCACTGGCGTGGGGGTGCTGTTCATTCCCTTTTTGGGGGCAGTGGTGGCCGCTGGGCCTCTGGGAGCCGCTTTGTTGGGGGCAACGGGCGGCGCTTTGTACGGAGCACTGGGAGCGGGCCTGGGATCCGCCCTGATTGCCTTGGGTATGCCGCAGGAGAAAGCCGCCATCTACCAAACCCGGGTACAGGCGGGCGAGTTCTTGTTGGTGGTGCAAGTACCGGAAGAGAAGTCGGGCGAAATTTACTGGCTGCTGCAGAGTGCTGGCGGAGAGGAAGTTTCCATTGCCGACTTGAACTTGCCCGGTGAGCCAGAGGGAGACTTAACCCCAGAGAGCATCTCGCCGGAAATCCGCGCTGACCTCTCGGAAGAAGCGCAGCAAACCTTTGTGGAAGCCTACAACCAAGCCAAACAAGAGAGCAATAACTCTACCCATGCACTCCTCAAAGCTTGGGAAAAGGTCAAGCAAATTTTCACACGAGATGAGAAAGGGATCTTCTCCAAACGCAAGCCCTAGCCCAAAAAGTTTCCGAAGTAGCGAGAGCACAGTAAAGCGCCATCTCGCCGCTCTGCCTGTACGTGTTCTGGGTCTGCTCCAATTTTTTTTTAGCTGCAACCTTATATCCTGAGAATAGCCCGAAAAACTCTAACCTAACCTTGCAGGGGTGAGCCTATGGCTGCGAGTGACTTCAAGGATTATTACAAGATCCTGGGCGTCAGCAGAGATGCCTCTGCCGAGGAAATCAAGCGCGTCTATCGCAAGCTGGCCCGCCAGTATCACCCCGACGTGAACCCCGGCAACAAGGCAGCAGAGGAACGCTTTAAGGAGATCAACGAAGCCTACGAGGTGCTCTCTGATCCGGAAAAGCGGCGGCGCTACGACCAGTTTGGGCAGTACTGGCAGCGGGTGGGTACTGGTTCTGCTGCTGGAATGCCGGGCATGGAGGGCTTCGCCCAATACGCCAGCTTCGAGGAGTTTATCAACGAGCTGCTGGGCCGTATGGGATCCCGCCGCAGCGGGTTCCAGGGCTTCGCCGGCGGCTTTGGGCCGTTTGTTTCGGTGGATTTGCCGGGGCAGGATGTGGAGGGCACTCTGGGTCTCAGCTGGGCAGAAGCTTTCCACGGCACCCAGAAACGGCTGAACCTAGATGGAGAAACGCTAACCATCCGCATTCCCCCCGGCGCTAAGCCGGGCAGTCGCATCCGCGTCAAGGGCAAAGGCCAGGTCAGCCCCTTTGGCGGGCCAAGAGGGGATCTCTACCTCACTTTGGAGCTGCCCCCCCATCCCTTCTTCCGCTTTGACGGAGACAACCTGCTCTGCGAGCTGCCCATTACTCCTGACGAGGCGGCTTTGGGAGGGACGGCGGAAGTTCCCACCCCTACGGGTCGCGTGCAACTGAGGATCCCTGCCGGGGTAGACAGCGGCCAAACCCTGCGGCTGCGCGGCCAAGGCTGGCGGGATCCCCAAGGCCAGCGGAGCGACCTGCTGGTGCGGCTGAAGGTGGTGGCACCCAAATCCCTTTCCCAGACCGAACGGGATCTCTACGAAAAGCTGCGGCAAAGCCGTAGCTGGGATCCCCGCGCCCACTTGCAGGAGGTGAGTCTATGAGTTTGGCCATTGTGCGGGTAGAAGAACGGCTCTATACCTTCGAGCAGGCCACGGAACTGCTGGGGATCCCTCCCCACCTGCTGGAATGGCTGCTGGCCCAAGGCTTAGTGGAGGCCGAGAGCAGCTACCTGACCCCCCAACAGCTCAGGCGGTTGTTGCAAATGAGCCGCCTACACCGAGACTTGGGGCTTAACTGGACGGGGGCAGCGATGGTCTTGGACATGGCTCAGGAAATTGCCCGGCTCAGGGGGCAACTGCGCCACTACCGCGGATTTTGAGGCTGCCCAGCTAACCCATCAAGGAGATAAACTTCGATGAACTCTATGGAACAGATCATCCGACGTAGCCAAGTGGTGGGCCTGCTGGCCCTCGATGGCAGCACTGCTACCGCATTGGGTACCGTAGAAGAAATCTGGGTTGACCCAACAGGGCGGGTATGCTACTTCACCAGCCAGCAGGGGTACACCCCCCTGGAGCAGATTTCTCTCATCGGGCCAGACGCGCTGCTGACCTACTCTACCGTTTTTGCTACCCCCCTAACCCCCATCAGCTCTCTTTACCGTCGCACAGTGCGCATTGGGAATCGAGAGGTCGGCTGGATTGAGGATTTTCTCTTTGACTGGGAGACTGGAGCGATTGCCGCTTATATTCTGGGTGGCAGCATTGCCGAGCCTTGGGGGGGGCGGGCTGTTCTCCTGCCTGAGGACGTGGAAGCCATTGATGTGGACGCGGTGGTGGTTAAGGAGGATGCTCCGCAACGGCTGAAATCGGAAGCGGAAGGCTTAAAGAACTTTTGGAGCGAAAAATCTCGGCAGGTGAAACAGCTTATCCAGCGCATGGGGGATCGCCTCAAGGCGTTGGTTGGCCCACAGGATCCGCCGGAGGTGGTGCGCGTTAAGGTGAAGCAGGTGCGGGACGAGCTGGCCAAAGGGGGCAAGTTCGATCTCTCCCTACTGGACGAGGCGGCAGAGTTTCTGCAACACAAGTGGGAAACCTGGCAACATCGCCTCAGCCGCGCCGCTCAGCGCATGCAGGCTGCCCTTCAGGCTGCTTGGGAGAAGCTGACCGAATAGCAAAGAATGACTCTGCAACCTCTGGCCTGCGGTCGCCTCAGATGCTGCACATTTGCTTCCCAACTGCTTCCCAACTCCCCTCTTCCTCTGGGAAAGGGGCTGGGGGGCAACAGCATGAGGTGCTTGGGGAGTCCGTCCCACTGCTCGACCGGAACTGTTGCAAGCCAGTCCTCGACCAAACCCAGCTGACGGACGGCGGCTTTTTCGGCTACGATCTAAGATCGCTGTCAATGCTCGGATCAGGTTTCAAGACCCCCGCAGGGCACCTGTACGGCAGAGGAGAAGGATGACTTACGCAATTGTGGAGACCGGCGGCAAGCAGCTTTGGGTGGAGCCGGGGCGTTTTTACGAGGTCGATCGCCTGGCGGAAGTGGAGGAGAACAGCCCCTTCGATTTGTCTCGTGTGCTGTTGATCAACCACGAGGGACAAATCACGTTGGGGCATCCCTACGTTTCAGAGGCGGTTGTCAGGGCACGGGTTTTACAGCATCGGCGCGGCGATAAAATCATCGTCTACAAGATGAGGCCAAAGAAAAAGACCCGCAAAAAGAGGGGTCATCGGCAACCGCTGACCCGTTTGCTGATCGAGTCTATTGAACTCAATGGGGTGCCCCTAGCCACGGCACCATCCCGTACGGAAGCGGCTCCAGAGTCTAACCCAGAGGCAGCCCCTTCGGCAGCGGCGACAGGGATCCCTGCGGATGAGGAATAAACTCTGAACTCAGGTGTCCTGAATCCCGATTTTTTTATCTCGTTTCTGTTGATCACGCAGTTGCATAGGAGGCGTTATGGCTCATAAGAAGGGAACGGGCAGCACTCGCAACGGTCGAGATTCCAATGCCAAGCGGCTGGGGGTGAAGCGCTATGGGGGCGAGCTGGTGCATCCCGGCCACATTCTGGTCAGGCAGCGGGGCACCAAGTTTCACCCAGGGGTGAACGTGCGCATCGGCGGCGACGACACCTTGTATTCTGTGGTCACCGGCATTGTGACTTTTGAGCGCTATGGCAAGTGGCGGCAAAAGGTGAGTGTCTACCCAGCTGAGGTGGCTGCCCAGTAGGGAAAGGCCCAGCTTTGAAACTGCCTGGGAGAGTTTCTTCCCCAAGAGAAGATTCTCGCTTCTGTCGACCAAGCTGCTTGCCGGGCTGAAAACTGTCTGCTCCGGAGCAGACAAGGTTTTGCTGTTGCTGATTCCTGAACTTTTTTCGTTCTTGAGGATTGGGGCCAGCCGGAAGAGAAGAGGAGCTAGGGATCCCTGACCACTTAGGGGCGAAAATGGCAAAAGCACGGAAGACAGAAAGCTGATGCGGGTGTATTTGTTTCGCTGGGCAGGGTTGCTTCACCTCATTGCCGGGGTGATGTACCTCTACTGGCGACTGACAGCCGGGTTGATGGATTTGGGATCCCTTTTGTTTTGGGGGGCAGAGCTGTTTGTTTGGCTGGCGGCGGTGGGCTTTACCCTCAGCCGCTATCCCCAAGTGCCGAGAGAGACGATCCCATCCCCAGAGGTCCTGCGGCGGTCGTTTTTCCAATTGCCGCGGGTGGATGTACTGGTGCTGCGCCAGTGGGATTCTCTGGAGGCAACCCGGCAGACGGTGCTCTCGGCTCTGCACCTCGACTACCCGTGGGAGCGGTTGTTTGTCCACATTGTGGATCGGGTAGAAGATGAGGAGATGGCCAAGGCGGCCCGGGCCATTCCCTGCGAATACTGGGCCTGCCCTAGCCCCACAGCCGACCCCCTGGCTTACGCGATGGGATCCCCTCATATCCAAGGGGAGTATCTCCTCCTAGTACAGCCGGGCCATTTTCTCGAGCGGGACTTCCTGTGGCAGACCTTGCCCCACTTTTACGACTCGCCGGAGCGGGCTCCAATTGTCAACCGAACTGGCTTTGTGCAGGCAATGCTGCGCACCCTAGGCCAGCCCAGAGCCGTTCACCCACTGCAGCAGCTCTTGGCGGTGGGATCCGAAGGGTATCAGGCGGCACCCCTGTTGGGTTCTGGCTGTCTCATCCGGCGGGCAGCCTTGGAAGGGATCCCGCAGATCGACATTCGCCGCCCTGTGCAGTTGGGGTGTCAGATGCACTGCCGCGGCTGGCAGTCTCAATTGGTTCGCCAAACCCAGGTTACGGGTGTTTTGTTGCCCTTGCGCAACCGCCGCGTTGCTTTGCTGGCTTTGTTTTCGGCCTTGAGGGAAAACCCCTTTTGGGGCAAGCCGACCACGCAGCAGCAGCGCTTTCAATACCTGTGGCTGGCCCTCTGGGCTGCCGGTGGGATGGCGGAGCTGGTCTACTTGGCGGTGCCGATGGTCTTTCTCTGCACAGGGTGGATGCCGGTGCCGGCCTTTGACCGGGTCTTCTTCGCGTGGTTTTTGCCTTATGCTCTCCTGGGGCGCATCAGTTGGCTCTTGGCCTTTCCCCCGCATTTGTGGGGGGCAGCTTGGCAGTCGGAACGGCAGACGGGCAGCCAGTTTTTTCAGTCCATCCAGGCGCTGGTGCAAAGTCTGCAGGGAGTGCCCCCCTATCCCGAACAGCCTTCCCAGCTCTCCTTGGGGCCTCAGGCTCTGGCTATTGTGCTGACTTTTCTGGCTATGGGGGTGGGATCCCTGCGTTCTGCCGGCAGTTGGGATCCCTCTTGGCCTGAGCTGCTGTTTGGCTTGGTCTGGGCCTTCTACAACCTGATGATCCTGACGGTGCGCCCCGACGATCACGATTTTGCCGGCTTTGCTTTTCCCAGCAGCAGCGCCGCTGCGGCGACAGAAGAGAGCGCCGACCCATAGGCTGCCAAGCCAAGACAAGTTCATCGCAAAACCAAATCCCCACATCCATTCAGCTGCTGCATGGATGAAATGGCAGGCTGCCGCGGCAGATGGTGGGCAAACGCTATGCTGTGAGAAGTGTAGGATAAGTGGATCGGCACAGGTTGTCTCCAACTCTCCGGGGAGGTGTACCGGTGGAGAGGGGGGATCCCTGGCCAAGTCGCCCCTCCTGTTTGCAGGATTGAACGCGGTCTTCTAGGTTCAGAACGACACACCTGTGGAGTCAGAGAGACCCCCCCTTCGACTGCTCCCCCTGGGTACGGATCCCCGTCAACAGGGCTGTGCCTATTGGCTGGAGATTGGATCCCACCGTTTGCTTCTCGATTGCGGGTTGCCCGCTCCTGCCCTCTTTAAGGCTCTGCCAGGGATCCCGGATGCGGTAATCTGCAGCCATGCTCACTTTGACCATGTGCAAGGGCTACCTGCTTTTCATCGTCGTTACCCTCAGGTACCTCTCTACGCCACGCCGGTGACTGCTCATTTGGCCGCTGGTCTGTGGGAGTGTGGCGTTTGGCCAGGCTACGACCGGGACATTCGCTTTCCCCCCTTTCGGGCGCTGCCTTTGGGCCGGGCGCGAGAGATTTTGCCCCATCTGATGCTCACTTTCTTTGCGGCTGGGCATCTGCCGGGAGCGGCGGCAACCCTGCTGCAAAATACCCAAACCACTCCGGCCCAAGCCTGCGTGTACACGGGCGACTGTTCCCTGGCCTCAACTCGCTTTGCCCCCGGCTTGGATCTCATTGCTTTGCGCCACTGGCAGCCGGACGTGTTGCTCATCGAGGCTTCGCTGGGATCCACCCGCCATCCACCCCGTCGTCACCTGGAAAATCGCCTGGTGGAGCGGTTGCTCAGCGCCTTGGAAGCGGGGCAAACGGTGCTGTTTCCCCTGCCAGTGTTGGGGTTGGGGCAGGAGCTGATCTTTCTCCTCAAAGCCCACCACCGCTTTACCCAAGCCCCCCAAGAGCTCAAGATATGGGTGGCGCCGGGGCTGGCGGCAGGCTGCAATCTCTACGAGCGCTTGCTCACCTACCTGCCGGAGCCGGTGCGCAATTTCGCCACCTACCAGCCCTTGTTCTGGGAAGACCGCCTGCAGCCGCGGGTTCAGCCCCTTACCGAAGCGGATCCTCTGCCCCAAGGCTTGCTGCTGTGCGACGCCGATGCCGGGCCTGAGGCTTGGGATCCCATCTGGTCGAGATTGCTGGCCCAACCGCAGCGCTCCTGTCTGCTGGTGCGGCTGCCAGAGGTGGAACTGGCTACCCCGTTTGAGCGTTGGCCGGCGCCGCTGCGCTCCCGCATTGCCGTTGAATGGATAACCTGGCACAGCCACAACGATGTCGGGCATCTCACCCAGATCATCCACACCTTTCGCCCCCAGCATTTGGTCTTGGTTCACGCCGACCCCAAGCAGGCTCAGGATCTGGCGGATCTGCCGGAGCTGTGCAATCGCTACCATGTCCACTGCCCTCAGCCTGGGCATTGGCTGGAGTTGCCCGATGGGCACCTACAAACCCCAGTTAGGCTCGCGGAGCTGAAGGCCGGTTCCCCCGCCGAGATCAGGGATCCCCCTTTGCGCTATGAGGGGGAGGTGGAAGAAGTTTGGCAGGAGCAGGGGTCGCCGCGGACTTTGGCGGGGGTACAGGTGCGTCTGCCGCCCCAGATCACCCAGGATCCCCGTTGGCTGGCCTGGGCCGATACCGGCCTGGTGGAAGCCCGCTGGCAGGGATCCGAACTGGTGCTGCGCGGCCTTTCTCCACGGGAGCTGATCCGCCCGGCAGAGGCTGCTCCCTCTCCAGCAGGGATCGTGCCGCGTCCAAAACAGCCTTCTGTATCCAGTCATCACGGTGGCAAAAAGTGCCAAAATTGTCGCTTTGCCCGCCAGATCTTGACTTCCCAAGCCCAAGCCTTTCGCTGCGATCAGGAACGCTCTCCCCTCTACCGCCTCAGGGTGGATCCCCAGGGGAGCTGCCCCTACCATCAGCCGCAGGAGATCCGCTCTTCCGGTTAGCCGTCAAGCCAGGGAAGCCCAAAGGCTAGAATGGGGCAAGTCGCGGTGCCAACCATGCTTGAGCAAGATTCCTGGGCAAATCATCGCCGTGGGCCGGTCGGATCCCTGGAGCGCCCAGCCGAGGCCTTGGCTGCGGCCAGCCCGCCCGTAGTGCAGATGGTTGGGGTGAACAAAGTCTATCCACTGCCGGAGGGCAGTTTTCAGGCCCTCTACGATATCGACTTGGCGATCCAGCCGGGAGAGTATTGCGCCATTATGGGGCCCTCTGGATCCGGCAAATCCACCCTGATGAACCTCATCGGCTGCTTGGATCGGCCCAGCTCAGGGCGCTACTGGCTGGATGGGGTGGAAGTTTCCACCCTGACCGATCGCGATTTGGCCCACATTCGCAACCAAAAAATCGGCTTTGTCTTCCAGCAGTTCCATCTCCTGCCCGTCCTGACAGCGCTGGAGAACGTCATGCTGCCCTTGGCCTATGCTGGGATCCCGGAGCCGGAGCAACGCCGGCGGGCCAAGCAAGCCCTAGAACAAGTGGGCTTGGGGAGCAAACTGCAGCAACGTCCGGCCCAACTCTCCGGCGGCCAGCAGCAGCGGGTGGCGATTGCTCGTGCCATTGTCAACCGACCCCAACTGTTGCTGGCTGATGAGCCGACTGGGGCTCTGGATAGCCATACCGGCCAGGAAGTGCTGAACCTTTTTGCGGAGCTCCACCGGCAGGGCATCACCCTGGTCGTGGTCACCCATGACCTTGAAGTAGCCCAGGCCGCCCAGCGCATTATCCGGGTTGGGGATGGCCGTTTGCTGGATTGAGAGGGATCCGCCTGGGGGCAGTTGGGTTCAGGAGAGTTCCCAGTTGCGGTGAACTGGCGTGCCGGATGGATCCCTGGCCTCACTTTGGGTGAAGGTCGAAGGGAATGTCTTAAACGGGCATGGGATAACCCTATCTAGGATGGCCCAGCTTGGGCTACTCTAAACGCAACTGAGGGCTTGGGAAGAGGATCCGTCCATGAAACTGATCGAAGATATCATCCGGTTTTTGGAAACCCGCCTGGAAGAATTTCTCAGGGCCCACCCTGAGATCGAGCTGCAAGCCCTCGATGAGCAGTTGCGCCAGCAGGAATCCGATACCCTGCGGTTGTTGCAGGAAAGCCGCGCCCAAGAGGAAGCTCTCCAAAAAAGCATTCTCAACTTGGCTGAGGAGATCAAAACCTGGCACTTTCGCATTGAGAAGGCGCAGCGGGCCAATCGCCCCGATCTAGCCGAAGGAGCGCGACGCCGGGAAGCTGAGCTGTTGGAGAGGGGCAGCCAGCTATGGAGTCAAATGAAGGCCCAAAAGGAGAAAATCCAACAAATGGAAGCGCTGCTGCCGCAAATTCGCCAGCGCCGCCAAGAAGTGAAGGCTAAGCTGCAGGAGGTAAGAGCCGCGCAAGCCAAAGGCATCGACAACCCGGACCGGAATTTCAGCCCTTGGGGAAAACCTTTCGAGGCTTGGGATGAATTGGAAGAGCAATTTCGTCAGCTAGAGGTGGAAAACGAATTGAATGACACGAAGAGGAAGGTGCGGGAACAGCAGCGGCGGTAACAGCCTGACCCAAAATCTTGTTAGTTTGCTAATGTTGAATCCAGTCGCAACAGCCAAAATCGAGCTGGGCGGAACTTGTGATTTAAGCCCTTGGTCTCAAGAGCCATAGCCACATCATTTCCAGAACTTTCTCTGGCACCGACCGGGAAGAAAAGTCTCTCCTCTCCCCCAAGAGTGATACGCTATTGGGCATGAATGAGTTGTATCTGAATCACCCCACATTTGGTCTGCTCTACAGCCTGTGTCAGGTCGACGAAAATCAGGCTCTCTTCACCACTCTCTACGCCCAAAGGCTCTTTTTTCGGGTTTACTTCAGGCCGCCGGATAACAGCGGGGATCCTGCTGCCATGGAGGAGTTGGTCTTCGATCCGATTAGCCGTAATGAGGCTCGCCAGCTCATCGAAGAGCAAATGCGCCTGCTGCGCCGTGCTGCCCGCCAAGATGAGCTAGAACAATTGCAGTTGATCTACAAGCAAACCTTTTCCTGAAAGAGGGTTTTCTGAAGGTCTTGCAGGGCTCAGGACGAGGGTTTTGTTCCTCAGATAAGATAGCCACCTAAAACTGAGACAGAAAGCGCAGGTCGCTGGTATAAAACAGGCGGATATCCTGAATGCCGTGGAGGAGCATGGCCATCCGCTCAATGCCGATCCCTGCCGCAAATCCGGTGTAGCGCTCCGGGTCGTAGCCCACCGCTTGAAATACATTGGGATCCACCATGCCGCAGCCGAAGATTTCCAGCCATTTCGAGCCAAAGCGCACGTCCATCTCAGCAGAAGGCTCGGTAAAGGGAAAATAGCTGGGCCGAAAGCGGGTTTCTCGCTTGCCCAATAGGCGGGTGATGAACGTGTTGAGGGTGCCCTTCAGGTCGGAAAAGGTGAGGTTCTCGCCCACCGCCAAAATTTCCATCTGGTGAAACACAGCGGAGTGGGTGGCATCCACGGTATCGCGGCGCATCACCCGACCGGCATGCACAATGCGCAGCGGCGGCTGGTGTTGCTCCATGTAGCGCACCTGCACCGAGGAGGTTTGGGTACGCATCAGGTAGCCATTGGCCAGGTAGAGGGTATCCTGCATATCCCGCGCCGGATGGTCGGCAGGGGTGTTGAGGGCCTCGAAGTTGTAGTACTCCGTCTCGAGCTCAGGCCCATGCACCACGGTGTAGCCCATTCCCACAAAGATATCGAGCATGCGGTCGATGGTGGCCTGCAGCGGATGGATCCGCCCCAGAGGCCGACGGGGCCCGGGCATAGTGACATCCAGGCGCTCTGCTTCTAGGCGGGCCAGCAGTTGAGCTTCACCAAGGGCCTGTTTGCGCTGCTCCAGACTGGATTGGAGGGCCTCTTTAAAGGTGTTGGCCAAAGCGCCAATGGCAGGCCGTTCTTCTGGGGGCAGCTTCCCCATTCCCCCCAAGATTTTGGAGAGCTTACCTTTCTTGCCCAGGTAGTCGATGCGGATCTGTTCCAGAGCCTCCAGACCGTCAGCTTGTTCCACTTGGGCGAGGGCCTCGCTTTGCAGGGTGAGAAGCTGTTGGCGAAGCGTGTCTTTTTCGTCTTGCATGGGGCCGATTCCAAGGGCAGAAGGGATCCCTGGGGTTGTAAGGAATCCCTACAAAGGTATCACAGGAGGGAGCTCGGTCGCGCCTTTGCATCCGATGGGGTTGGTCGGCAGCAGGGGGAACCCTTTTGGGGAACTAGCTCTGAGGCGCCGAATCTGGCAACAGACACCCCAGAGCGTCACACCCTGCCGGTCCCTCTGCTGCCAAGGTAAAGTTGCGGCCGTAGCGGGCCAGGGCCGCGAAGAAGTTATCTGTCCGCCGTCTCTTTTTGACCTCGGCCACCAGTCGTTCGTAGGTGGGCTTGTCGATTTTCTCAAAAGGCAGGCGGGGGAAGGGGGCATCGAAGCGGGCCAGCAGCGCTGCGCTGATGTAGCCCTCGTCGTCGCGGATGGCTTCGTAGATACGGGATCCCAGAGCTTCCACCTCGTCCTCCCGCAGCTCGATGGTGGCGGAGGTGTTGTGGGTGGTGTAGTACTTCTGAACCTGCATATAGAAGTCAAACTGGGCCAGGGCCGAGAATTGCTCGATCTCGATCTGGCCAGCACCGGGCAGGTTGGCCCATTCTACTTCCACAGGCAGTTCCACCAGCCATTCGGTACAGCGGGGATCAAAGGGGTCGTTGAGCAAGTTCCCGTTTTCATCTTTGTCCGCCTGAGCAGGTACCACCGAGTAGCCATAGTCCAGACAGGCCAGCGCCACCGGGTCATTTTTGGCAAAGGTGATGCGGCGGATGTAGCGTTGGGCTTTGGGCGGGTGCCAGCCGGGAGAGGCGTTGGTGAGCAGCGACTTGGTGCCGGCGGGCTGAACCGTGGTGCAGCGGTTGGGGCGGCGCAGGCTGTGGCGGTCGCAGTAGTCCCAGACCACGCGGTGGACGATCTCCTTCCAGCGGCTGAGGTATTCCCGCTCCTGCTGCTTGAATTCCTTCCCGATGGGGGTATCGGGTCTCCCTTCCTGCCACCAGCGCAGCCATTCAACCCCAAAGGCTTTGACGCAAAAGTCGAACAGGCCTGTGAACGAGACGCCGACGATGGGATCCCATTCCCGCGAGCGCTGAAAGCGGGGTTCCACAAAGCGGTGGTGGAGTAGGGCTGCCACCGTGAGGGCTCCCGCCGTGAAGGCTTCCTCTTGCTCTTGCCGGTTGTGGGGATCCAAACGGTTGAGGTGGATCTCGGCCAAGTTGCAATGGAATGTGTGGCCAATAATCTCGCCACAGTTGTGGACAACAAACCCATTGGCATCAAAGCACGCTGGGCCGGGGACAGTACAGTCATACACCGGCTCTACCCCGTCTGCCTCAAGGGCAGCAACCGTCACAGCAAACCGCTCTCGGTTGAGCTGGCGCTTGTAGCCATTCAGCAGTGCCTCTAGCTTTTGGGCTTTGTGCGGTTCCCGAAAGCCGACCCATTCCTGGAACAGATGCAAGTTGTCGTTGGCAATAACCAATTCGTGCTGGGCTTTGCAAGCGTATGGTGCAGGTTGGCGAGCACTGTTCGGCAGCAGGCGATATCCAGCAGGACGGCGATTCTCATACAAAACTGCAATGATGCCCAGCCGCGCCAGCATGCGCTGAACCGCTTTGAGGGTACCCAGATGGCTTTGAGAGAGCCGCACGCTAACCCCTTTCTCCTGATTACCTTGCACGCTGCCATCCGCATCAAAGAGCCCGCACAAGAAGCCTCGATGAAACTGGAAGCTGGTGGCTTCGAGCGCCTCTGTCATCTGCTTTTGTCCGGGCCTCATGCCGAACTGGGCCGCCAGTTTTGCCAACCCCCTGGAGCCGATAACCCGCAACCCAAGCTGCGCATAGTGATATGCCTCTGGCTGGCGGGGCTCGTAACCCACTGCCGTTTGCAAAAGCTGAATCGCATACTGGCTCATTTCGGCTTGGGTATCTTGCCAATAGCGTAATAAAGCCGTGTCGTTCCACGGGGTTGCCGTAAGGCCACCGTCACCCAGCAAATTCCCCAAAAGCCAGCCTTCTTCCCAGGTACCCGCCCCATCCCACGAGGTGAGATCGCGATGGTTGTGCAGCAGGATGCGGTCGCCCGGTTGTAGGCTTTCTGCCGGTACCCACTCGGTGTATTGTGCCTTTTGGGTTTGAGCGGTGACTTTGAGAACCCGATGGTTGCCTGTCAGCCGCAGAGAGAACCCTTCCTTGGTCAAAAGCTTCAGCACAGGCTTGGTACCGGAGTAGAAGAACCCCTCCGGTGTGGTACTGAATAGTTCTCCATTGACATAGGTGCTGTGCTGCTTCCCAATCAGGTCTCTCACCTGGCGCGGCCCATCGCCCGTGTGCACCCAGGTATCGGCTGTCACGCAGGGATTCAGCCCATAGCGCCACAGGCGATCCTGAAGCTCCTCTTCCCCTAGGGAGGGATCCCGTCCCTTTAGCCATTCTCGGGCCGTTCCTGCCTCATAGGCTTTGAGAAAGTCGGGTTTTAGGTCGGGTGGGATAAGGTCGCAATTGGCCCGTGCTACGGCTTCCCCGGCCCACTGGATGGCGCCCTCACCGGAGTAAAACTGCTTCCGCACGGCCTCAACACATTCTTCCCGCGTCGGCTTGCGGTGAAACACCCGCGTGTGGTTGGCCATGCGCAGGGCATCTCGCTCGGGATCAATTCTCCAGTTGCCGTTTTCGTCCTGCTGCCAGAGGTTGTCTTTGGCGGTGGATCCCAGCTGGTCGTCGGCAGCAAACTGACGAATGCCAGCGCTACGACGAATGTTTCCCGCCACCACCACCACCGCCGCCTCGTCGATGAGCAGGCAGCATTCCACGGAGTTCAACTGCCGCCCTACTGCCCTGTTGAGGATGGCGGCACAGCGCTCGTACAAGCCGGGCAGCTTAATGGGGTTGGCCACGCCCCCAAACCCTTTCAGCCGCTCCCCAGCCGGGCGGACATCGCTCAAGTCCACTGTCACTTCCACTTGGCCCCCAAAGCTGGGATCCGACGCCAGCTCCAGCAGCGCTTGGTAGGACTCCACCCAGCCGCGGCGGCTGTCCCCCACCTGGATGTGCACCTGGGATCCCTGCCGGTGGATGCGGGTGTGTTCCTGCCGCTCTTCGGGAGGGGTGGCGCCGATGGATCCCTTCACGTGAACCCGCAGGCGGTTGACAATGGGGGGCAACTGGCGGATGAACTGGGGTTCCAGCACCGCTCCCGTGCCGCAGCCCATCATGGCCAGATCCATCATCAGGCCAAAGGCCCGCCAGTCCACCACCGCCAAACTGGTGCAGTTGTAGGCACCGGAGAAGTTTTCCGGCTTCTGGATCCAGTCGGTGCCCATCACCCACAAGGCTCGACCGGAGATCAACGCCTTCAACTGCCGCTGCAGACGTTCTACCAACTGCCGCTCCTGAGGGGTGAAGCGCCCCAACCGGGCAATATCGGCCAAGGTGCGATCGCAAACCTCACTCCAAGTCTCGCGGCTGCCATCTGGGCGGCGACGGCTGTAGGTGCGGTAGAACACCGGGCTGGCCGCCGGGGCTGTGGCCGGAAACTCGCCCAGAGGCAGGGATCCCGTCGTTTCAGCGGGATCAAGTCCCTGCACTTCTTCGCTCTGTTCGCCTGAGTGGGACGAAGTCC
This sequence comes from Synechococcus sp. JA-2-3B'a(2-13), assembly GCF_000013225.1. Lineage (NCBI taxonomy): Bacteria > Bacillati > Cyanobacteriota > Cyanophyceae > Synechococcales > Synechococcaceae > Synechococcus > Synechococcus sp. JA-2-3B'a(2-13). The sequence goes on along the minus strand of NC_007776.1, from coordinate 755,695 downwards.
ACACCATAGCCACACCCCTCCTGCAAAGCTCCCCTGCTAAAGCTCGGTCGTTCCAACTTTTGAGTGCTGGTTGGCCCCGCCGACCCAATGCCCAACCACGTTATCACAATCTTCGGGGGTCTGGTGTTGTAGGTAGTGTTGTGCTCTGAGAAGATCTTTAAGAGCCTCTAGGGATAGGGCAGGCCCGCTGTCTGCCGGGGGAGCCGCAAGGGAACGGAAGGCCCGGCAGAAGGGCTACAGTGGAGGAGAGGGATCCCAAGTTAAGGGGCTGCTTGTCGTCTTCAACAGCACCTTCCTGGGCCTTCTCCCCAGTGAGAGCTGTGTAAGGAGTTGTATCGTCATGACCAGTCGCCTGCGCATCGGTAGCTTGTGGGGGATCCCCTTTTTCATCGACTACACCTGGTTCCCGGCGGCCCTCCTGCTGGTGCTCTCCTACGGGGTGTTGACGGCGATGGGGTTGTTTCTTTCTCTGCTGGCCCATGAGTTGGCCCACAGCTTGGTGGCCCGCGCCTATGGAGTACGGGTTAACTCCATCACCCTGTTTATTTTTGGGGGTATGGCGGCGATTGAGCGGGAAGTTCCCCGCCCCCTTGGGGCTTTTTGCGTGGCGGTGGCAGGCCCTCTCCTCAGCTTGGGTCTGTTTGTTTTCTTCAGCGTGGCCCGGGCTTGGGCTGTGCCGGAGTCGATGCTGGCCTCAACCCTTGCCAGCTTGGCTGCCATCAACCTGACGATTGCCCTGTTTAACCTGCTGCCGGGCTTGCCTCTGGATGGGGGGCAAATGCTCAAGGCGGCCATCTGGGGTTGGACAGGGGATCGGCAAAAGGGTATGCTGTGGGCGGCCCGAGCCGGCCAGGGGGTGGGCTGGGGTTTGGTGGGGCTAGGTCTGCTGGTGGTATTTTGGGGGAGCCTCAACGGCCTCTGGGTGGGGTTGATCGGCCTGTTTATTTTGAACACCGCCCGCCGCTACAGCCAGTACGCGCAACTGCAGCAGGTGCTGGCCCGCCTGAAAGCTGCAGATGTGATGACCCGCCAGTTTCGGGTTTTGGACGCGAACATGAGCCTGCGGGAGTTTGTGGATCGCTATCTGGTGCCTTCTTCTCTCAGGCCGGAAGCTCCAACTCAGCCAGCGGAGGTTTATTTTGCCGAGGAAGATGGCCGTTATCGCGGGTTGGTCAGGCCAGAACTGCTCAACGACATCGAGCGCAGCCAGTGGGATCGCCTCACCCTCAAGGCTATTCTCAAGCCGATGGAGCAACTGCAGGGGGTACGAGAAGAGACCCCCATTCCCCAGGTGATTCAGATGATGCGCCAGGCGGAACCCCGCCGCATTTTGGTTTTCACGCCCACCGGCGCCATTGCTGGCTTGATCGACCGGGGGGATGTGGTGGCCATGGCTGCCCGGCAGTTGGGGGTCGTGCTGCCCCAAGAGGTGGTGCAGCGGGTGCGCGATAGCGAAGAATGGCCCCCTGGATTTCAGGTGGAGGACAATCTGGCCGGAGAGGGATCCCCCAGTCTGGCTTGGCAGGGATCCCCGGATTTCCATCAAGAGCCTTAGTTGGGGAGATGGGTGGACAGGGGGCGGCCCAAGGCGCCTAGGTTCTTCCTCTTCCACAAAAGGTTCCCCAAAAGGGGCGGAGCGTTTTGCCTCCGCAAGCCGGGGAGAGAAGACCAAGAAAAGTAGTCTCAGATACTATTTCCGGGAGACCCTCTCCATCTACAATTAAGACTGTTCTCCATCAATTAAGAATTTTGAACCGCTTTCCTCGTCTCTTGCCCGCCTACACCCACCGACTGAGCAACGGGCTAGGCGTTATCGTTCATCCCATCCCAATTGCCGATTCTGTAACCGTTGACGTCTGGGTACGGACAGGTGGACGCCATGAGCCGCCGGAGTGGCTGGGCCTATCCCATTTTTTGGAACACATGGTGTTTAAGGGCAGCGAGCGGCTGGCCCCTGGTGAGCTGGATTGGGCCGTGGAAGGACGGGGCGGAGTTACCAATGCTGCCACCGGCCAAGACTACACCCATTACTACATTACGGTGGCTGCTGCTGACCTAGCGGATACCTTGCCCTACTTGGCAGAGGTGGTTTTGCGGGCCGGGATCCCGGATCCAGAGTTTGAGCGGGAGCGGCAGGTGGTTCTGGAGGAAATTCGCCGCGCCGCCGACAACCCTGATTACACGGCCTATCAGCTTTTGATGCAGACTGCCTATGGGGAGCATCCCTATGGACGACCGGTGTTGGGCACACCGGAAAGCTTGATGCAACTGACCCCTGAGGTGATGCGCGCTTACCACCGCGCTTGGTATCGGCCTGAATCCATGACGGTGGTGGTGACGGGTGGCATCGATCCCGAGCGGGCGTTGGCCTTGGTGGAGGAGCAGTTTGGCAGCTCTGCCGCCGGGCCAGCACCGGCCAGCCCCCCCATCCCGCCCCAGCCTCGTCCCCAAGGGATCCTGCGCCGGGAGAGCGACCATGCCCGCTTGGAGCAAGCCCGTCTGAAATTGGCCTGGCCTACCGTTGGCATTGACGATTGGCAGCAAGCCTGTGGCCTGGAGATGTTGGCTTCTCTGCTGGGAGATGGCCGTACTTCGCGGCTGGTGCATCTGCTGCGGGAACAGCGGGGCTGGGTGAGGGCCATTGGCTGTTCTTCGCTGGTGTTGAAGGAGGGGGGACTGTTTTGTATCGGCGCTCAGCTGGAGCCGAAGGATGTGGCGCGGGTGGAGGCGACGATCCTGCACGAGATTGAAAAGCTGCAGCAGGATGGCATCGGCCAAGCGGAGTTGGATCGCACCCGGCGTATGCTCACCCATGAGTTCCTGTTCTCCGCCGAGTCCCCCAGCCAATTGGCGGGCATCTATGGCTACTACGAGACGTTGGGCGGGGTGCAACGCATTCAAGAGTACCTGGAGCTGGTGCAATCTTTTACCCCGGCTCAGATCCGGGAATTGGCCCAGCAGTACTTGTCTTTGGAGGCCTATGTGGTCACCGTTCTCAAGCCGACTGCCCTGGGTACAGCGGCGGCTTCGGAGCTGCAACTGGCTTGCCGTTAAGCGCCGCCTTGGCGCTCCGGACTCTTGATTTTCGGATTTTGGACGGGATCCCTTGCCTGCATGAACTCTGCTCTGCTTGCCACCCAACGTGGCCGTTTACAGCGCGTCCTTTTGGCCAATGGCATCACGCTGTTGCTGGGCCAGAACCCAACGGTGGAGATCTTGGCTGCCCACTGTTTTTTCCGCGGTGGTAGCCGGGCAGAGCGGCCGCAACAGGCGGGGGTGAGCCACTTGATGGCGGCTGTCCTCACCAAAGGCACGCATCGGCGCAACTCCCAGGCCATTGCTGCTGCGGTGGAATCGCTGGGAGCCTCGCTATCGGTGGACAGTTCTGCCGACTATTTCGAGGTGAGCCTGCGCTGTGTGGCTGCCGATTTCCCGGAGTTGCTGGATTTGCTTGCGGAGACGCTGCGGGATCCCAGTTTTCCTGAAGAGGAGGTGGCGCGAGAGCAGGGGTTGATGCTGCAGGCCATCCGCGCCCAACAGGAACGGCCCTTCAGCTTGGCTTTCGAGCAGGTGCAACAAGCCCTCTATGGGGATCATCCCTACGCTCTGCCGGGGTTGGGACGGCTGGAAACGGTGGGATCCCTGACCCGCGAGGATTTGGTAGCCTATCACGCGGCCTACTGTCGTCCCAATGGAATGGTGATGGTGGTGATCGGCCCAGAGCCGCCGGAGCAGATGGCTGCCCAGGTGGAAGCGGCTTTGGGAGACTGGGTTGTTCCCGGCCCCTCTCCAGAGGATCGGGATGTTCCCCTGCCCCCTCTGAGGGATCCCCAACTGCTGAGGTTGCCCCAGCCCACTCAGCAGACAACAATCTTGATTGGGTTTCGCGGATCCCCTGCTGCTTCTGCGGATTATCCGGCCCTGAAACTGTTGGCCACCTACTTGGGCAGCGGTCTATCCAGCCGTCTGTTTGTGGAACTGCGGGAGCGCTGTGGCCTGGCCTATGAGGTCTCGGCTTTTTTTGCCACCCGCCGGGATCCCGCCCCTTTTGGGGTTTACATGGGCACTGCAGCAGAGAACACCCAGGTGGCTCTGGAACGCCTACAAGCAGAAATCCACCGTCTGCAGGCCAATCCGCTCGACCTGGCAGAGGTGGAAATGGCGCAGCGCAAACTTCTGGGCCAGTATGCCCTCAGCAAACAAACCAATGCCCAGGTGGCTCAACTGGCGGGCTGGTACGAGATTTTGGGCTTGGGCATGGAGTTTGACCGGCAGTATTTGCAGGGGGTCAGGCAGCTCACCCCAGAGCAGCTCCACCAAGCCGCAAAGACCTACCTGACCCCCCCGGCCATTGCTCTGGTGGGGCCGGAAGCCGCCTTGGCAGAGGTTGAGCTGGTGTTTTAAGCTGAGCAAACCATGAGGAAAACTAAGATCTGGCAAACATGGCCATTTCGATTCAAACGGGGACATTGCGCCCACACCTCAATAAAACACCTAAATAAAAAATGTTGAAAATGTTGAATGCGCAGTGCCGGAAAGCTTTTTTTAGGAGCCCATGTGTCTCACCCTGGCCTGAAGTAACCATAACTCTGGATTGAGGTCACGATTGTGGGTCAATCTCGAGATGTCCAAGAAAACGATGGGGATCGTTTCTGAATAGCAGCCCTCTGAGAAAACTGGCGTTTTTCCTTTCTTTATCTTGCTTGAGCTTTTTGTGGCTGGTAGGCACAGCAGATCATCTGCAGGGGATACCCAAAAAGAGGGATCCGTGCCGCTTGGGCGGCTGGAAAAGCGGTTTTCCTTTGCGTTTTGCTCCTACTGGCGTCCCTTTCGGCGGCCCCTGCGTACCCACCACGGACTGTGGTCCGTGCGCGAAGGGATCCTGATCCGACTTACAGATCGGGAGACAGGCTGTCAGGGATATGGGGAAATTGCTCCCATCCCTTGGTTTGGCAGCGAAACCCTGGAGCAGGCTCTGGCGTTTTGTCGGCAGCTGCCCCCTCTTTTGTCGGAGGCGTATATTTTGGGGATCCCAGAAGCACTGCCGGCCTGCCGGTTTGGGTTGGAAGGCGCTTGGCTGGCCTGTCGGGATCCCGATTGGTTGAACAAGGATCTCTCTCTACTCTCTTTCTGTGAACTTTTGGGGGAGACCCTGCCGCCGGAATCTTACAAGGACTCCTACAAGGACTCCGTCCCACTCACGCGGTCGGTGTACAAGCTCAAGGTGGGGAGGGATCCCATGCAGCAGGAGTTGGAGAAGCTGGAGCAATGGCTGGAGCGCTTGCCGCCGGGATCCCGTCTGCGTTTGGATGCCAATGGGGGATTATCGCTTGCGGAGGCCCACCGGTGGCTGATGGTTTGTGATCGGCTTAACCAGGACTCGCCGGGCAAGATCGAGTTTTTGGAGCAGCCTCTGCCGCCGGATCAGCACTCCCATCTGGTGGAGCTCAGCCGCCAGTACCAGACCCCCATTGCTTTGGATGAATCGGTGGCCTGTTTGGAACAGTTGCAAGCCGTCCATCGCTCAGGATGGACAGGGATCCTGGTGGTGAAGCCATCTTTGGTGGGCTCCTGCATCGCGCTGCGGGAGTATCTCAGCCGACATCCCGGCCTGGATCTGGTTTTTTCTTCTGCGCTGGAGACTGCCATCGGCGCTTGGCATGGACTGGCCTGGGCGGGATCCCTGCAAGCCAAAACCGCCTCTCCCCGGGCCGTGGGATGGGGGGTAGGGGAGTTTTTCCAGGAAGGGGATCCCCTGACCTTGACCCAGCTCTCAGCCCAGGAGCGGGCTGCCCTCATGCAGGCGGTGTGGGAGCGCTACAGCCGGCCCTAGACTGCGGCGGCCTGTTGTTTGGCGTATTCCTGCCGCAGATAGGCCTGGATAAAATGCATCAGCTCCTCCGGCTCGCCGTTCATAAAGGCCTCGACATTGTAGGTTTCGGCGTTGGTGCGGTGATCCTTGATCAACTTGTAAGGATCGAAGGTGTAGGTGCGAATACGCCCCCCAAAGCCCTGAGTCACCATCTCGCCGCGAATCTCGGCCAGCTTTTGTCTGCGTTTTTCTTCTTCCATCTCGATCAGCTTGGCCTTCAAGATCTGGATGGCCCGCTCTTTGTTTTGCAGTTGGGAGCGCTCCTCGGTGCAGCGCACGGCAATGCCGGTGGGCTTGTGGATCACCCGCACCGCTGTTTCCACTTTGTTCACGTTTTGGCCACCTGCTCCACCCGAGCGGGAGGTCTCGAACTCCAGATCTTCCATCTTCAGCTCATACTCGCTTTCCTCTTCCAGGATCGGCATCACCTCTACGCCGGCGAAGCTGGTTTGCCGTTTGCCGTTGGCGTTGAAGGGGCTGATGCGCTCCATCCGGTGGTTACCCTTCTCGGCAGAGAGATAACCATAGGCGTAGGGGCCTTCGATCAGCAGGGTGGCGGACTTGATGCCGGCTTCGGCACCTTCGGAGTATTCCGAGAGGCTGACCTTGTAGCCCTGGTTTTCGGCCCAGCGGGTGTACATTTTCAGGAGCATTTCCGCCCAGTCCTGGGCGTCGGTTCCCCCTGCGCCGGCGGTGATGGCGAGGATGGCACCGTTTTTGTCGTAGGGGCCGGAGAGCAGTTGCTGTAGCTCCCACTGGCCCAACTCCCGCTCCACCGCTGCCAGGGATCCCGCTGTCTCGGCTAAGAGTTCCGGATCGGGCTCTTCTTGGAGCAGCTCAAGGGCGCTGGCGGCATCTTCCAGGCGATCCTTCCAGCGGTGCACCTGATCCCAGGAGGCCTTGAGGCTGTTGAGCTTTTGCAGGTGGCGGCGGGCTGCCTCTACATCATTCCAAAACTGCGGCTGCGAGGCTTCTTGCTCTAGGATGGCAATCTGTTGCTCCAAGTGGGGCAGGTCAAAGATAGTCCTGAGCGTTGCTCAGGCGCAAGGTGAGCGATTCTAGGGTGCGTCTTAGATCGGCAAGTTCCATAGAGAGCAGCAAGCTGTTTGCGCGTCGGATCCCATCCTAACCTGTGGGCCGGCAACTCAATCAAGGGATATAGCCCTTCTGCGGGCTTGCCGGAACACTGTTGCCGTGCAGCGCCGGTGAACCGGGTTCCTAGGAGTCCTTTCGGGGTAGAGCGTTTGGCTGTTGATCCCGCGCAGGCGGCTGGCGAAAGGGCTACGGGATCGACGGGTCGGCTTTGGTCGATTGCGTCAGCGGGACAGAACCCTTTGGCTTCTGCCGGAAGATCCCTGTTGAGGTGGCTCAAGCCTGTAGCAGAATGGAAAATCTGGTTTCGGAGGCTGCGATGCTAAAGGTCTTTTCCTTGCTTTCCGGGCTGGTTTTGGCGGGAGGAGTGGCTGCTTTGGCCATCACCAATCCCACCTTAGAAGAGTACAGAACCCATGCAGGGCAACAACTGGCCGCCTACGCTACGCGAGAATACTGCGCTCAGATCCCGTCTTTCTTGGTCACTTTGATTGAGGAATGTCATGCCCTTGTCCGAGAGCTCCAGCCCGAACTAGAAGCTCTGTTCATGCGCCAAACCCGCCGGCAGAATTTTATCCTTTTCAGCCTCTACACCACCGATTTGTCGTTGCTCAACTTTGGCCCGCTGGGGATTTCCTTGCCCACCTACCACTTTGAAACCCTTGCCGTGGCTGGGCAATTTTATACTTATGAGATTCGAGAGGGGAAAGCTGCCCCCTAGCCACCATGGCAACCTCAGGCTCTCAGGATCCAGAAGAATCTCAAAAGGGAGGCTAGATTTGGGCTCGTTCCAACAGGGTTTGCAGCTCCTCTAGGGCCAACTGAGCCGACTGGGCCTGCTGGTAAAGGGATTGCACCACCTCAGCACTGCTTTGGGCCGATTGCAGGGTGGATTGGCTCTGGCGCTGGATACGCTCTGCTAGGCCGCGAATGCGGTTGCTGGCCTCGGTGGTTCGTCCCGCCAATTTGCGGATCTCCTGGGCAATGGCTCCAAAGCCACCGGCACCACCGCTGCGGTTGGCCTCTACAGCCGCGTTAAAGGAGAGCAGGCGAATGTATCCTGCCACCTCCACGATCAAATCCACGATGGTGTTGATCTCCTTGAGTTCGCGGGATAGCTCCTGGTTGTTGTCGGCAATTTCCTGGAAGAGGGTGCGCACCGCTTCTACCCCAGCAAAGGTGGCGGCAAAGGTGGATTTGCCCTTCTCCGAGAGGATCGAGCTAATCTCGATGATGCGGGCATTGAGGCGAGCCAGCTCCTCAGAGCGCTGTTGGGCCCGCCGGCGTTCCATATCTAAGGCCAGGTTTTGGTTGAGGATCTCGGCTTTTTGCCGCTCCAGATCCCGGGCATACTGGAGGCTGCGGTTTTTTTCCTGCTCCAGCTCTGCCAAGATCCTTATCATCTCTTCCTGCTGCTCCTGTAGCTTGCGCTGGGTGGCCAGATGCACCTGGGCCTGGGCCACCAACAACACCGGCACATCGAGAAGGCGGTAGTCCTGGGATCCCAGTTGAACCACCACGGGGTCATAGATGGTCTCTTCGGGCCGTTGGAAAGCTCGGTCGGCTGCTTGGATGACATCGCAGTCGCCGGGGAGCAAGAGAAAATCCCGGCTATGGAACTCTACCATGGAGCTGATGGGCCGCTTCAAAAACACATCCAGGCCGTAGGGCTTGCTGAGCATCCACTCCAGAATGGCGCGGCGGGTCAACATTCCCCGCACCTGTGACCGCTCGTCCAGCACGATGACTCCTGAAAGGCTGCTGTCATCTTCTAGGCGGCGCACCACGTTCTCACAAGGGGTGGACTCGCTCACCTGAAACTCCACCAAGGCCAAATCGCGCAGCTTGGTGTTGATCGATAGGGTAGGAGTGGGTGGATTTGTCAGGGTAGCCATCACAGGGATCCTCGGCACACGTTGGGTACAGATGGGTTGGATGCTAATGTGTAGAGCAACACAAAAAGTCGGCTCTAGATCGGCCTTTGATGGGGTGATTCCTGCAGAAAATCGACCACCTTCAGTTTGCCCTGGGATCCCATCTCCTGCCCATAGGATTTTGCAGAATTGTGCGGGAAGGATGGCCTGGGATCCCTTCTTTGCGGTTTGCTGGGACGGATCCCTTTGGAGCTGAATGTTCTGGGTTGGTATCTTGGATCCCTGATTGATCTGGAGCTGGATTTAGCGGGTTTCTTGATAGCGGTGGTAGATTTCCAGAATTTCGCTGCGTCCTCGGTTAAAGGCGGCCACCACTTGCGGATCGAAATGGCTGCCTCTGTTGTCCTCTACAAACTGAAAGACCTCATTCAAAGCCCAGGCTTCTTTGTAGGGGCGACGGCTGGCCAAGGCATCGAATACATCGGCTAAGGCCACAATCCGCCCTTCTAGAGGGATCCCTTCTCCTTTGAGGCCGCGCGGATACCCACTGCCGTCGAACTTCTCGTGGTGGGTCAGAGCGATGATGGCGCTCTTTTTCATCAGCTCGGAGTCGGACTTGCTGAGGATCTCATAACCAATCTCAGGGTGGCGGTTCATGATCTGCCGCTCTTCTGGGGTCAGACGCCCCGGCTTTTGCAAGATGGCATCCGGGATCCCGATTTTGCCCACATCGTGCATGGGACTGGCGTAGAAGATCAGCTCTTGCTCATGGCTGGAGAGGCCCAACTGTTTGGCGATGATGCGGGAGTAGTTGCTCATCCGCTTCAGGTGAAAAGAGGTATCTTGATCTCGGTATTCTGCGGCCACAGACAGACAGAAGATGGTCTCGAAGTGGGCAGATTTGAGTTCTTCCCGCAATTGGACGTTTTGATAGGCAACCGCCGCCTGGGAGGCTAGGGCTTCTGCCACGCTAACTTCCAGCTCAGAAAAAGGTTGGCTCCACTCGGCCACTTGGTCAGGAGCTAGGGGGGTGGGGTGATCCGGCTTTAGGCGGTTCAACAGTTGTAGGGCGCCGAGGATCTTTCCTGAGGGATCCCGCATGGGCACAGTGAGCAAGGAGCGGGTGCGATAGCCGGTTTGCCGATCCACCTGTGGGTTAAAAGCATAGGGCTGATCGGCGGGCAGGTGGTAGACATCTGGCAGATTCAGGCTCTCCCCGGTGAGCACCACATAGCCCACAATGCTGGAAGGGCTGAGGGGCAGGCGCAGATCCCGCAGCTCCTCATGGCGGTTGACCACGAAAAACCGCAATTCTTCTCCCTCTCGGACAAAGAGGCTGGCCCCATCACAGTGGGTCAGTTCTCGGGCTTGAGCAACGATCAACTCCAGCAGCCGCCCCAGATCTGTTTCTGAGGAGAGGGCGATCCCCACTTGAATCAGACGCTGGCTGAGGCGCAGGGCATCCGAGGCCTCGAATTCGGTTGTGCTGGGGTGAAGACCGAAGGGGGTGGGCAGGCTCATAGCAGGGTTGGTCAGAAGCGTTCACATTAAGCGTTCACAATAAACAATGGCGGAGTCATTCGCCCCCAAGAGTTCTCCTGCCGCCGGCTGGGTATCCGAACCTCCGGGGCGATCAGCAGCCCGAAAACACGCCAACACCACTCAAAGCAGCGATGCCTTACTTTAGCTCGAGGAGGCGAGAAACGTTGTGACCCAGGTCAAGCCCAAGGAGGTAGATGAGATTTCCCTGCAGCTTGTTGTGGGCTTGGGCAATCCCGGCCCTCAATACGCCAATACTCGCCACAATTGCGGCTTTATGGTGGTGGATCGGCTGGCGCAGCGCTGGGGGATCCCGTTGGTTTTGGAGAAGCGATTCCAAGGTAGCTACGGAGAAGGGTTTGCCCTGGGAGGAAAGCGACGCTTGCTCAAGCCGGAAACCTACATGAACCGTTCCGGCCAATCGGTGCGGGCGGTGCTGGATTGGTACAAGTTAGATCTCGCCTCTGTGCTGGTGGTGTACGACGATATGGATCTGCCGCTGGGTCGTCTGCGCCTGCGGGGATCCGGTTCTGCCGGTGGGCACAACGGCATGAAGTCCATCATTCAGCACTTGGGGAGCGAGGCGTTTCCACGGCTGCGTTTGGGGGTGGGCAAACCCAAGGGCAGCCAAGATGTAGTCGGGCATGTGTTGGGTGGATTCGCCCCTGCAGAACAAGAGGTGCTGGAGCGGGTGTTGGATGTGGCGGTAGAGGCCGTGGAGTGCTGCTGGCAAGAGGGACTGAGGACAGCCATGAACCGCTTTAATCCTCTGGATCTGTCTGGGCCATCGTCCGATTTGGATGGATCCAACCCTGCACCGGGCCATGGCGAGGCTTCCTCCTGAGGAGCAGCTCGTCGTCCACCTGGGTTGTTGGCTCTGAGGGATTTTCCAGGAGCGGGGTGATAAGGGCTTCGTCCTGCTCATGGGAACGTCTGTGGAGACAATACTCCAGATAAGTATCAAATTATCTGGAGTATAAGAGTGCCTACCTGGGCGTTGCCAACAGTTCCCAAGGGAGGTTAGCTTCTGTAACAGTCTTCCAGCAGAAGGGCGAAAGGAATGGGAACGGCAGCGTTCCCACCAGGGCCGGCCCGAGACAAAAAGCTGTTCATCATTTGAGGGTGAGATCTTGCTGTTGAACAACCTAGATTCAGTGTTGCTTGCTGTTGAAGCCGCTGCCCCCCTTGAACCGGAAGGGGCTGCCAATCTTTTACCCCTGATCTTGGCGGCGGTGCTGATGGCTCTGGTGGTCATCTATCTGGCCAGCCGTATTGCCGGAGAAATCGCCGTTCGCCTCGGCTTTCCGCCGGTGCTGGGAGAATTGCTGGGGGGCGTTACGGTGGGAACCTCCGCTCTGGGGTTGCTTGTCTTCCCAGAAGGACAAGTTTCCGGCCAAGAGCTGCACACCTTGGCTCAATCCTCAGCACTGATGCAATTTCTGCAAGCCACTGCCGGACTCGACGAGGGATCCCTGGTACAGGTGTTCTCCTCCCAAAGCCAGATCATCGACATCCTCTCCGAGATCGGGGTGATCGTCCTTTTGTTTGAAATCGGCCTCGAGTCGGATCTGGCCGAGCTGTTGCGGGTCGGCCCTCAAGCCGCAGCCGTAGCCGTCATCGGGGTCGCTGTGCCTTTCCTGGCCGGAACCCTGGGCTTGCTCTACCTGTTTCATGTGCCCGTTATCCCCGCCATATTTGCCGGCGCTGCCCTCACAGCAACCAGCATCGGCATCACCGCCCGCGTCTTGGCCGAGCTGCAAAAACTCACCTCCCCAGAGGGGCAAGTGATCATTGGTGCCGCCGTCTTGGATGACGTGTTGGGCATCATCATCTTGGCCGTGGTGGCGGGCTTGGCCAAAAACGGAGAAGTCAACCTTTCCGATATCGGCATCATCATCCTCAGTGCCATCGTCTTCTTGGTCGGCTCCATTGTTTTGGGGCGCCTTCTCAGCCCCTACTTTGTTGCCCTTCTCAACAGCCTGAAGACCCGAGGTAACCCCCTTCTGCCCGCCCTTGTGCTGGCCTTTCTGCTGGCTTATGTAGGGCAAATCATTCATCTAGAAGCGATTTTGGGCGCTTTTGCCGCTGGCCTGATCTTGGCCGAAACCGAGAAACGGCAAGAGCTGGAAGAACAGATCAAGCCCATTTCCGACCTACTGGTGCCCATCTTCTTCGTCTGCGTCGGGGCCAAAACCAACCTTGCCGTACTCAACCCCACCCTCCCCGTCAACCGAGAGGGGCTGATCATTGCCGTCTTCTTGATCGGAGTTGCCATTGTGGGCAAGCTAGCAGCGGGCTTGGGGGCCTTTGGCAAGCCGGGCATCAACCGCTACGCCATCGGGGTGGGCATGATTCCCCGGGGTGAGGTGGGCCTGGTGTTTGCCGGTGTGGGGGCCGCCAGTGGGGTTCTCTCCGATGCCCTCGATGTCAGCATCATCGTCATGGTGATTGCCACCACCTTTGTCGCTCCCCTCTGGCTGCGGGGAGTGTTGATTGGGGAAGCCAACTCCCCCTCCCTCCTGGACTTGCAGGCAGAAGCGTCAGAGCAAGACCGCAAAGACAGCACCGACGAGACCGCGTCATCGCTCCCAGACTCAGAACGGGTGGGCATCCCCGAGGGTTAAGTTATCTCAGCTTCCCCCTCAAACGCCCCCAGAGGGTCTGGAACAGCAGCCGCAGCGGATTGCGGCGTTGAGGCTTCACGTCAATTCTCTCCGTCGTCTCCTCTTGGGGCAAAATTGCCTGCATCGAGGGCGGATCAAACCGCTGCATGGTTGTGGAGCGTCGATCCACCACCTCCGCCTTCACGCTGCGAAAGCTTACAGACTGGAGATACCGCTGAAAATCTTCGTCTGACAACTGGCGAATGCAGTACTGCATCCGCACCTGATTCCCCAACAGGATCTGATCCCCATCCTTGAGATCCCAGCTCAAACATCTCTGCCCATTCACCGAGACGCCGTTGGTGCTGCGCTTGCCCTCGATATTGCCGTCCAGCAGCCGGTAGGTATATTGGCCATCTTTGTGGGGTAGCCGCAGCAGCAGCGCGTGTTGCCGGGAAACCGCCGCCGAATCGATGACAATCGCATTGCTGGGATCCCTGCCGATGGAATAGGTGGCAGCACTGAGGGCCACAGCCCGCCGTCCCTGCTCATCATCGATCACCAACACATGCCAGAGTTGGGAGGGGGAAGACTGTGCGCCGGTAGCCATGGTCTGGGGCCTTGAGGGGGAGCTGGGTTGACCGTCGAAGTTGCAGTGCAGGCCCCTTTCGTGTTAGCGGGCTGGAAGCCACACCTCAGCCATTGCCCAACCCTCGGCGAACCGCTGTGGGAAGAAGCTCAACGAGGGGGAGACTCGGCAAGAGAGGGGCTTTCCCCCATAATAGTAAGGCAGAGCTTCTGCAAAAAAAGAGGATAGCTGAAACGTGAACACGACTCCAACCCCAACCCTCCTCGAAGCCCTTCCCCCGATCTACCCCGGCGTTGCCGTGCGGGTCATCAACCCCAACGACACCTACTACTGCTTTGAGGGCCAGGTACAGCGGGTTACCGACAACCATGCCGCTGTCCTCTTTGAAGGCGGCAACTGGGACAAATTAGTCACCTTCCGCCTCACAGAATTGGAAGTGGTGGACAAATCCCGCCCCTAGCCCTGCTCTCCCCTGTCCCTTTTGGCATCTCCCCATGCGCAGCCATTGGCAGGAACCTTTCCTCTGGATCCATGCCGCCGGCATCCTCCTCTTCCCCTTGTGGGTGGGGCTGACCCTGATCGGGCTGGCCACAGGGGATCCCCTCCTGCCGGTGGGGGCGGAGCAGGCTTGGGTGGCCGTGGTGGGCATTGGGCCGGTCTTTGCTATGCAGTGGCGCAAACCGTTTGACATCTTTAGCGTGTGGGTGGCTTCTGTCCCCCCAGAAGAACTCACCCTCGAGCAGCGCCGCATCTTGGCCGCCTTCCTCAGCCCCGAACATAAGATTTTGACGCTGTTGGCGGCAATCCTGATGCTGGAAGTCGGTGAGCGCCTCTACGACTTTGCCCCCCTCTTTGCCCCGCTCACCCCTGGCAACGGCACCCGTCTGGCAGGCCTAGCCATAGCTGCCTTTGGGTTTTGGGGATCCAACCTATTCTTGCAGATCCCCATTGCAACGATACGGGTACTCCTCCTCAGCGAGCCGGAGCTGGCCCAAATGGATCCCGTCCCCGTCGAGGAGATTGAAAGCCGCTTCTCCGTCATCGGCAATCGCCGCAGCCCACTCCTGCAACGGCTGTTGCGCCGCATCTCCGGCCAAGATTCAGAAGGCACCTCGAAAGACCAAAAAGACAAGGTTAAAAACAGAGCGACAGAAAACCCCCAGCCGGAATCCGAGAAGCGGGATCCCTCTGGGGAAGTTGCCATGCCGGCCCCTGAAACTCCCCCCGATCCCACCTAAGGCAAGCTTCCGCAAAAGCTGTAGCTCAATGTTAGATTGGAAGCAATCCAAGTAGATTGGAAGCAATCCAAGCCCTGTGAAATCCAACCATCGGCATTCCCCTGATCTTCGAGGCTACCGCACCGGCAATGGCGAGCAACTTTTCTTTCCGCTTCAAGCAATTTACCCAACGCCTCAGAGAAACCACCCAACTTCCCCAGTTTTTCACCGATCAAGCCACCAGTGAAACCCAAAACCTCGCTCGGGAGTTGGCTTTGGTTGGGGAATACGCCACTCAGCTTAGCCAAGTGGTGATGGAGGTGGACTTTCTCAACCAGCTCTACACCCGTCTTTTGAACGAGCGGGAAGTGTTGCAGCAGGAAAAAGATCACTTGGAAGCCCGGGTCTTTGAGTTGCAGCAGGAACGCAACGAGACAGAGCCCCAGGTGATGTATTTGCGAGAGCAGTTAAGCCAGGCTAGCTTTCAACTGGAACAAACCCAAAACCGCGAACGCAGCCTCAGCGAGCGAGAACGACAGTTGTCGGAAATCGTAGCCCAACTGGAGCGCCGGCGGGCTGTACTCAATCAAGCTATCGAAAACCTCACCAATCAAGAGGCCGATTACACCGTTCGCACCAAAGAACTGGAGGCGGTCGTCCAGGAAAACGAAAAGAAAGCCAAGCAGTACCTGGAAGCTGCCAACCACTACCGCGCCTACCTGGAAGAGCTCAATGCGCAAGTGCAAGAAACGCAAGCCAAGCTGAGAAGCCTTGGTGTCGAGCCCAAGCCCGCCGACCTGCCTCGACTTGAGGATCTGGAAAAACCCACCCCCATCCCAACACCGCCTCCTGCTTACACGCCGCCCCTTCCCCAACAGCCCCCCCCATCCCAGCAGAGTGGCTATTGGTCAGATAGTCCCTTCGACGACGACCCCTGGGGATAGACCGTCCTGCCAGGATCTATAAGCCAGCTTTGCGACAAAGCTCAGTCCTCTCTGCCCTAACCGGCCTTGGGAGGGCCTGGGTGGTCACATACCCTGGAAGAAACCTGTTGCAAGGGATCCGCAAGAAGATCCCCAGAATCAGTACGAGGATCCCGATCCTCGACATTCAATCCTTTCCTGCCTGGCCAAACCTATGGAACCGACCCTGCCGGATTTACAAGCCCTTAGCCAATGGGATCGACAGTTCTGCCAGTTTGCTGAGCAGCAACAGCTCCTCAAGCCCAAACAACTGGCTCTGGCCCTGAAGATCCAACGGCAGCAGCACGGCCCTCTAGCCTTGATCCTCTGGCAGTTGGGCTTTGTGGGCCTGCAACACCTGGCTCAGTTCTGGGAAAAAATGCCCAGCGAAGCCGAGTCCGAACTGCTCGAGGACAGGGCCTGCGGTGGATGAAAGGTGCCCCCTTCCCCCACTCGCTTTTCCGCCAGAAGAGAAGAAGCAAGCAGATCCCTCTTGCTACCCAACGCTGTCGCCACCAGGCAGCAGATCCTTGGGATCCTCCGGTGGGGGCAGATGCGCCAGATCCACAGGCGAAGGGGATCCCCCCAAAATTCGCACCTGGATCCCCTTGATCACGACATAGAGCACCGGCACCACCAGCAAACTGAGCATTGTCGAGACGAACATGCCGCCGATCACCGCCGTGCCCAGAGACTGACGGCTGGCGGCCCCGGCCCCGCTGGCCACTGCCAGCGGGAAAATGCCAAGTATGGTGCTCAAGGCCGTCATGAGAATCGCGCGGAAGCGGGTCTCTGCCGCCTGCACTGCAGCCTTAACCAGGGGGATCCCTTGGGCAACCAACTGGTTGGCAAACTCCACAATCAAGATGGAGTTTTTGCTGGCCAGCCCGATCAACATCACCAACCCGACTTGGCAGAAGACGTCGTTGGTCAAGCCCCGCAGCAGTTGCGCCAAAAGAGCCCCAAGAACCGCCAGCGGCACCGCCAACAAAATGATCAAGGGATCCACATAGCTCTCAAATTGCGCCGCCAGCACCAGGAAGACGAACACCGAGCCCAAAGCAAAGATCAGCGGCGCCTGTCCTCCCGACTCGATTTCTTCCAGCGACAGGCCCGACCACTCGAAGCCAAACCCCTGCGGCAACAACTGGGCGGCTAGAGTTTCCATAGCCCGAATCGCTTGCCCTGAGCTAAAGCCCGGCAGGGCGCTGCCCTGAATTTCCACCGAGCGGAAGAGGTTGAAGTGGTTGATGATGGCCGGGCTGGTGGTCTCCTCCACCTGAACCAGGGTGCTCAACGGCAAGAGCTGCCCCTGCCCACCCCGCACGTAGAACTGGCCGATGCTTTCCGGGTTACCTCGGAATGCTTGATCCGCCTGCACATAGACCCGGTAGTTGCGGTTGAACAGGTCGAAATCATTGACGTAGGTGCCCCCCAGCAGCGTCTGCAGCGTGCCGAAGACATCCAACAGAGGGATCCCCAACAACTGGGCCATCTCCCGATCCACCTGTACTTCTAGCTGCGGCGAATTGGCGTTGAAGGTGGGCGGGTTAATCTGCAAGCCCAAGGGGGGTTGGCCCGGCGGGGGCGGCGAGTTGCCCACAAAAAACAGGGTGTTGGCCGTCTGCTCCAAGAGGTTGAAATCGTTCACCCCCCGATCCTGAAGCTGGAAAGTAAACCCGCCCGCAACCCCCAAATTGGGAATGGCCGGCGGCAGGATCGGGATCACCAATGCGCGGCTGATCCCGCCCAAAAAAGGCCCAAATAGCCGGTTGACAATCGCTTGCGCCGATTGCTCCGGTTGCCGCCGCTCTTCCCAGGGCTTGAGGGTGGCAAAGATCAGCCCATTCCCCGGCGAGGGCCCGGTAAAGCTGAACCCCCCCACGATCACCCGATTTTCGATCTCAGGGATCCCCTCCAAAACGGCTGTGGCTTGCCGAATCACCCCGTCGGTGTAGTGAAGGGAGACCCCCGGCGGCCCCTGAACAATGGTGATGAAAAAGCCCTGATCCTCATCCGGCACAAACCCCGTCGGCACAACCTGGAACAGCCAGTAGGTGAGGCCCAAACAGGCAATAAACCCCGTCACCACCAGCAGCCGCAGCTTCACCACCAGCTCCAGCAGGCGGCAGTAGGCCGCTCGGATCCCTTCCACGGCGCGGTCAAACCAGCGCAGCAGCCAAAACATCTGCTCTGAGCGGGGGCGAATTAGCAGCGCCGACAAAGCCGGAGCCAAGGTAATGGCATTAAACGTGGACAGCGAAACCGACACGGCAATGGTGACGGCAAACTGCTGGTAGATGCGACCGCTGGTGCCAGGAAAGAAAGCAACAGGCACAAATAGCCCCAGCAGCACCAGCGTCGTGGCGATCACCGCCCCCAACACCTCGTTCATCCCCGCCGAGGCCCCCTGCAGAGGCCGCATGCCGCGGTCGCGGATGTAGCGGGAGATATTCTCCACCACCACAATGGTGTCGTCCACCACCAAGCCAGTGGCCAGGGTGAGGCCGAACAGAGTCAAAGTGTTGATGGAAAAGCCAAACAGGCGCACAAAGGCGAAGGTCCCCAGCAGCGCCACCGGAATTGTAACGGTGGGAATGAGGGTGACGCGCCAATCTTGCAAAAAGATGAACAGTACCAACACCACCAGGCCAATCGCCTGCAACAGAGTGAAAATCACCTCCTGCACCGACTCGGTAATGAACAGGGTGGCGTCGAAAGGGATCTCGTAGATCAAGCCGGGCGGAAAACTCTCCGCCAGCTGCGCCAACGTCTGCCGCACCTGCCGCGACACCTCTAGGGCGTTGGCATCCGGTTGTTGGGTGATGGCGATCCCCACCGCCTCCTGCCCCCCGATGCGGAAGAACGTATCGTAGCTTTGGGCCCCCAGCTCTACCCGGCCCACATCGGCAATGCGCACCAAGCTGCCATCGGCGTTGGCCTTGAGAACGATCTGGGCGAACTCCTCCGGCTGCGACAGCCGCCCCGTGGCCTGGACGCTGATCTGAAACTCCTGATCCGGGGGGCTGGGCTGGCCGCCAATTTGGCCGGCGGGCACCTGGATATTCTGCTGGCGCACTGCGTTTACCACATCCAGAGCTGTCAGACCATAGCTGGCCAGCCGCGTCGGATCCAGCCAGATGCGCATGGCATAGGTGCGCTCCCCGAAAATGATGACATCGCTGACGCCGCGGATGCGCCGCAAAGCATCCCGCACAAACAGCTCCGCGTAGTTGCTCAAAAACAGCTCGTCGTATTCCCCCGCCTCTGAGCGCAGCGCCAACACCAGCACAAAGGCGCTGTCGCCGGCCTTTTCCACGCTGATGCCGTTTTGGATCACCTCCGCCGGCAGCCGGCCCTGGGCCCGCGCCACCCGGTTCTGCACATCCACAGCCGCCGTGTCCAGATCCCGATCCGGGCTGAAGGTAACGGTGATCTGGCTGGTGCCGTTGCTGCTGCTCACCGAGGCGATAGACCGTATACCCTCGACGCCGTTGATCTCCTGCTCCAGCACATTGGTTACCGCCGTCTCCACCGTCTCGGCGTTGGCCCCAGGATAAACAGCAGTCACCCTCACCGCTGGCGGCGCCACCTGTGGGTAGTAGTCCACCGGCAGTAGGGGAATGCTCACCGCCCCCACCAGCACGATCAGGATGGAGCAGACGCTGGCAAAAACAGGGCGGCGAATGAAAAAGTCAACAAACATAGTCCAGCGCAGTGAGGAGTGAAAGGGGATAGCTGAGTTGGGAAACCGCCGGAGAGAGGACCTAGGGCGGGGATCCAGGAGGTCTCCCTCCCCCTTGTGGCTGCATCCTCTGCTGAAAAAGCACCTCATCGACAATCGGGGCGCCATCGCGGATTTTCTGCAGGCCGCTCAGCACAATTGGCTCATTGGCCTCCAAACCCTCCAGCACCTCATAGCTGTTTCCGTAGATGGATCCCAGCTGCACCGGCCTTTGCACCGCCACCGCCCCCGGGGGCATGCCCTCTGCTGGCGGCTCCGTTGTCTGCACCGTGTAGACAAAGGTTTGCGCCCCCAAGCGGGCCACCGCCGTCACCGGCACCAGCAAGGCCGGCCGCTCCTCCCAGATGACCCGAGTCCGCACAAACTGGGCCGAGCGCAACTGGCCGGCAGGGTTCTCCAGAAGAGCCTTGGCCAGCACCGATTGCGTGGCGGCGTTGGCTTCGGGAGCAATGAAAGAGATTTGGCTGCTGCCGATCACCTCGCCGCGGCTATCCAGGATCTGCACCGGCGTGCCAATGCGCAGCTGGGGGGCCCGCTGCAACGGGATGTTGAGGTTGAGCTCCAGCGCCTGGGTTTGGGTCAAGGTGGTCAAAACCGTCTGAGGCGTCACGTAGTCCCCTTGCCGCACCAAAACATCCCCCACAATGCCGGCAAAGGGAGCTGTAACCTGGAAAAACTGCAGTTGCACCTGTTGCCGCTCCGCCTCGGCCTGGGCTCGCTGCACCTCCCGCTCTGCCCGCAAGATCGCGGCCTCCTGAGCGCGGATCTGCTCCTGTTGCGCCGCCAAAGCCGCCTCCGCCTGGCGCAGGTCGCGGCTGGATTGATCCGCTTGCGCCTGGCTGATGGCCCCCTCGGCCAAGAGGCGCAGGTTGCGCTCGTGCTGCTCCCGGGCAAACTCCGCCGCTGCCTCCAGCCGCAGCCGATCCGCCCGCAACTGGCTGAGCACGGCCCGGCCGCTCTCCAGGTTGGCTTGGGCTGCGGCAATCCCCGCCGTTTGGCCGGCCACCGCCGCCTGTTGCTGCCGGCTGTCGATCTCAAAGAGAGGGGCTCCGGCAGCCACCTGGGATCCCAGCTGCACGAACACCTGGGTCACCTGTCCACTGACCTGAGGGCGGATACTGGCCACCTGCTGGGATCCGAGGCTGGCCATGAACTCTGAAGTCTCTTCGATTTGCTGTTCCTCTACCCTGCCGACGGCCACTGGTGTGGGTTGGCCTTCTCCGCCCCCTTCACCCCCCATGCTGCGAGGTGGCCCGCCGGGCCGGCAAGCAGCTACCAAGAGAGAAAGGCACAACAGCGGCAGAGCTGTTCGCAGTTGCATCGTGAACCTGCCTCCCTAACGGCTATCCCAACAGAGGGATCCCACCTCTGCATTGACTCAATCAACCAGGGTACTGAGACTGTGCCCTGCTGCGCCTGTGCAAAAGCGCTGGCCATCCTTCCCAATCCAGAGCTAGGGTGGATGCGTGACATCCTCCCGGCGCTCGTCCTGTGGATAGAGCGCGGGCCACCCTTCCCGTCAGCAGGACGGAGTCCTTACCTCGCGGTCGGGCATTCCTGCCCCACGCCACTTGTCTGGGTCTACAACCCCCGACAGACCGACTGAACAGGCAGTTTCCCTTCCCCAGCCTCCCTGGCTACTGCCAGCTTGCAAAACAAGTCTAATCCACAGGGAACGGTGCATCGGCAGGCAGGATGGACTCCTGCACCCAGGAACCCCTGTCCACCGGCCAAGAGCAAGATGCTATCCACTCGTTGATTTCCGGCAAAGTGTAGTTGTATACGTCCTGGCCAATCTCCAGCCACGCCAACAGCAAGGCCTCCGTCCCGCTGACGCGAGCGGCTTGTTGGCAGGCATCTGGATCAATCCGGTGCTTGTAGGTTACACCAGCATAAGTAGGTTTTGCTACAGATTTCGCTCAGAGGTATGGCGGGGATCCCTGTATCCCGGTGCTCACCCTGCGGGTAGAGTGCAGGACTGATTGCCCCTGCACCTCCGTTAGTTAGCAGATGCGGGATCCTCACCAGTGCGCCGTTGGCCACAGTCTACGGCCCGCTTTGCGAATAGCCGTTTGGGCCATCCCAATCCCAAAGGATCCCATCTCTGCACCCCAAAGTTGCCAAAGTTGAATGAAGCTTATGATTCAAGCCGAGCCAAAAAGATTCGGCACAATGGGGAGAGCCATTTCACCAAGCTGTTGAGGACATCGCTATGGCCTACAAACTCTGGATCGACGGCCAATGGGTCGATAGCCAAGGGGGGGGCCTGATGACCATCGAGAACCCGGCCACCGGCGAGAAACTGGCAGAGGCGGTGGATGCCAGCCCTGCCGATGTGGATCGGGCGGTGCAGGCCGCCCAAACAGCCTTCTACGATGGCCGTTGGTCGAAACTCACCCCCGGCGAGCGATCCCTGGCCCTCTGGAAATTGGCAGATCTGATCGAGGCTCGTGCCCCAGAACTGGCTCGTGTGGAATCGGAAAACACCGGCAAGCCCTACGAGTTCCTCAGCTTAGGGGGAGATTTGCCGTTTGCGGTGGATAATCTGCGTTTCTTCGCCGCTGCCGCCCGCGACATCCATGGCTTTAGCGCCGGGGAATATGCCAAGGGCTACACCTCCCTCTTTCGCAAAGAGCCGGTGGGGGTGTGCGCTCAAATTACCCCCTGGAACTATCCGCTGATGATGGCCGTCTGGAAGATCGGCCCCGCCCTGGCCGCCGGCTGTACGGTGGTGCTCAAGCCCGCTCCTGCCACCCCCCTGACCACCCTGATGCTGGGGGAACTGATCGCCGAGGCTGGGATCCCGCCCGGGGTAGTCAATATCGTTACCGGAGGCAATGCTACCGGCCAAGCCCTGGTGGAGCACCCCCAGGTGCGCATGGTCAGCCTTACCGGCTCTACCGCCACCGGCAAGCAGGTGATGCGGACAGCGGCAGATACCCTGAAGCGGGTGCATTTGGAACTGGGGGGCAAAGCGCCGTTTATCGTCTTCGAGGATGCGGACGTAGAGACCGTTGCTGCCAAGGCCACATTTGCTGCCACCGTCAATACCGGCCAAGACTGTACGGCAGCCACCCGCGTCTATGTGCACGAGAGCAAGCTGGCGCAGGCGCAAGAGGCCATTGTAGAAGCCATGCGCAAAGTAACGGTGGGATCCCCTTTCGAGGCGGGAGTGGAGATGGGGCCTTTGGTCTCAGCAGCCCAGCGGGAGCGGGTGATGGGATTTGTGGAGCGGGCCAAAGCAGAGGGAGCCAAGGTGCTGACCGGCGGTCGGATCCCTTCCCAGCTTGCCCAGGGCTACTACTATGAACCCACGGTGATTGCCAATGTCGATCAAAAAGCGGAGATCGTACAGAGTGAGGTTTTTGGGCCGGTTCTCACGCTCGGCTCGTTTCGCGAAGAAGCGGAAGCGCTACGCTTGGGCAATGACGTCCTATACGGGCTGGCGGCTTCTGTGTGGACTCAAGACATCGGACGAGCGATGAGGTTGGCCGCCGATCTGGAGTTCGGCACCGTCTGGATCAACGACCATATTCCCATTGCCTCTGAGGCCCCCCATGGCGGCTTTAAGCAATCGGGATTTGGCAAAGATCTCTCGGCAGAAGCGGTGCGCGACTACCAAATCACCAAACACGTGATGATTGCAACCCGCTGAAGTGATGCCCATTTTGAACAGAAGATGACCACCAAACAGCGGCGGCTCACCAGGGGTATTCCCAGTCGCCGTAGGCCATTGGTGGCCTTGATTCCGACCTACCCCTTCCCCTTGGGAGAGGGCTTGGGGAACTGTCTGGAGCCGGTTTGGAACCTCCCCAGAAAATCTCAGTTGCAAAGGCGGTGCGGAGCACTCAAGCGATAGACTGGGGTGTACAGCTCCCGCTCCGCTGCGAATCTGCTCGATTGAACCGTTGCTCGCCAAGCCTACCCGCCAACCATGGGATCCGCAACTCTATCCGCTCCTTGTACCTTTCCCCTCACCGCTGTAGTGGGGCAACAGGCGGCCAAGCTGGCTCTGCTGCTGGCAGCAGTGGATCCCAGCCTAAGGGGTGTGGTGCTGGTGGGGCCTCGCGGCACCGCCAAGTCGGTTTTGGCCAGAGGGATCCACGCCTTGCTACCGCCCATCGAGGTGATTGCGGGATCCTATTGCAACGACGATCCAGCGCAGCCGGATACCTGGTCCGACTGGGCCAAGGCTCGCTACCCAGCCGGAGAGGTGCCGCCCACCCAAGTGATATCGCCCCCCTTTGTCCAGGTTCCCCTGGGCGTCACCGAAGATCGGCTGCTGGGATCCGTCGATGTGGAGGCCTCCATCAGGCAGGGGGAAACGGTCTTCCAGCCAGGGCTCTTGGCTGCTGCCCACCGGGGCGTGCTCTATATGGATGACATCAACCTCTTGGACGACGCCATCGTCAACTTGTTGCTGACGGTGGTGGGGGATGGGGTCAACCGCCTGGAACGAGAGGGGCTGAGTCTGCAACACCCCTGCCGGCCTCTCTTGGTGGCCACCTACAACCCCGAAGAGGGATCCCTGCGCCCCCACCTGCTGGATCGCCTGGCACTGGTGGTGCCGGTGGGGCAGGAGCTGAGCCTAGAAGAGCGAGGGGAAATTGTCCAACGGGCAACGCAATTTGTCGATGCTCCCGAGCCCTTCCTGGCCGAGCACCAGGCGGAACTGGAGGAAATCCGCACCCGCATCCTCCTGGCGCGGGAGTGGCTGCCCCAGGTCAAGCCGCAGCGGGAACAGCTCCTCTACCTGGTGCAGGAGGCCATCCGCGGCAACGTCCAAGGGCACCGGGGAGAACAATTTGCCCTGCGAGCCGCCTGTGCCCTGGCAGCTCTGGAAGGACGGGATCGCCTGTTGGCCGAGGATCTGCAGCAGGCTGTGCAACTGGTGCTGCTGCCCCGCGCCCAATACGACCCCGACCAGCCCCCCCCTCCCCCCCCGCCACCATCCCAACAGTCGGATCCCCCGCCGCCGGATCCCGACAAGGATGGGGAAGATAGAGAGGAAACGGATCCCCAGCCGGAAAACCTGAGTCTGCCGGAAGAGTTTTTCTTCGAGCCGGAGCGCATTGCCCTCGACCCGCGCCTGCTGGCCTTCGCCCAGTCCCTCAACCAGCAGGGAAAAACGGGATCCCGCAGCCTGGTGTTCAGCGCCGACCGAGGCCGCTACGTCAAGCCCATCCTGCCCCAGGGATCCAACCCCCGCGTTGCCGTCGATGCCACCTTGCGAGCTGCTGCCCCCTATCAGAAAAGCCGCCGCCAGCGGCAACCGGGACGTAGCGTGATTGTGGAGCCGAGCGATATCCGCGCCAAAAAGCTGGTTCGCAAGGCCGGAGCCCTGGTGATCTTTGTGGTGGACGCCTCCGGCTCCATGGCCCTCAACCGCATGCAAGCGGCCAAAGGTGCCGCCCTGCGCCTGCTCACCGAGGCTTACCAAAACCGTGACAAGGTGGCCCTCATCGCCTTTCGTGGGGAAACTGCCGAAGTGTTGCTCCCCCCCACCCGCTCCATTGAGCTGGCCCGCCGCCGTTTGGAATCTCTGCCCTGCGGCGGGGGATCCCCTCTTGCCCATGCCCTCACCCAAGCCGTGCGGATGGGAGTCAATGCCCGTGCTGCCGGCGACGTGGGCCAGGTGATGCTGGTGGCTCTCACCGATGGCCGGGCCAACATTCCCCTCAGCCGCTCCTTGGGACGGAGCGACAGCAAAAGCCAGTTGGGAGCGGCTCCCATCGACCTCAAGCAAGAGCTGCGGGAGATCGCCCTGCGCATCCGCGCCCTGGGGTTGAAGCTGCTCTTGATCGACTCCCAAAGCCGCTTTGTAACCACCGGCTTCAGCGCCGAGCTGGCGGAATTGGCGGG
Source organism: Synechococcus sp. JA-2-3B'a(2-13) (assembly GCF_000013225.1). Lineage (NCBI taxonomy): Bacteria > Bacillati > Cyanobacteriota > Cyanophyceae > Synechococcales > Synechococcaceae > Synechococcus > Synechococcus sp. JA-2-3B'a(2-13). The sequence goes on along the minus strand of NC_007776.1, from coordinate 730,340 downwards.
CGGACGGTACTTTCATCTGCCCCGTGCCACCGACCAGGGGATCGCAGCCGTGGCCCGCTCGGCTATGCAGGAGGGACGCACCTACCCCTGAGAGAACAGCCTCTCCGTTGGCAAAGGTTGTAACTTTTCTTAATGGTTGGTTATGATCCCTGTAGGCGCTCTTTACCTTTTCCCATGGCTACAGGACTCCTGCCCCAACTTTCCCTGCAGAATCCCATGGCTGTCGATTGGGTTAGCCGAGGGGTAGGCGCAGCCATTCGTGCCCTCTTTAAGCATGCAGAGCGGCTGGAGGCGCGCGTGCGAGTGGAGCCTGTTGCCAAATTGTTGCAGGGTCGTATCGACAGCTTTGAACTGTTGGGCCAGCATCTGCAGATGTACAACGGCCTGAGGCTTTCGGCCCTAGAGCTGTTTTGCAACGCGGTGGCCATCGATTTCAGCCAAATTTGGCAGGGGAAGATCAAGCTGCGCCAGCCAGTACAGGCCACAATGCGCGTGGTGCTGAGCGAAGACGATCTGGCGCAATCGTTTAACACACCTTTTGTGCTGAATAGGCTGGCCTTAGGAAAGCAGGATGATAGCCCCCTATCCTTCCATCACGTCCATATCAGCATCACCCCGGCGCGACGACTGCAATTCCAGGCAAATGTACAGCAGGGAGAAGCCAGGGCTTTCTGCGTCGGTTTTTCCGCCCAGGTTGAGGTGCTGGAGCGGCGTCGCATCCGCTTTACAGATCCAGTGTTTGAAAGCGGTACAGAAGAGGAGCTAGCCTTGAGCCAAGCTTTGGTACGCTGCCTGAATGAGCTTCTGGATTTGGATCGGCTCGCCTTGCGAGGCACTGAGCTGCGGGTAGACCGGGTGAACTTGCAGCCCCAGCAGATGATCCTGTACGGCAGTGCCACCCTAGCGCAATTTCCCACACGCCAACCCCAATGGGAAAGTGCTTGACAGCCTTTGGAAGGGCGGCTACGCTCAATAGTGGTGAGGAGTGAAGAGAAGAAGCCTCTGGGGTCGAAACACGGACAGACGCCCAGGGGTTTTTTCATGTCCTAGGAGCTTAAGTGCTCCGCATTATAGTCATCTTGAATAGGAATAAAACATTTTCGTTCATTGCTCTCTAACTCCCCTCTCCCAAAAAGAGAGGGGCTTGGGGTGGTCGCGGAAGCGGCGCAGAGCGCTTGGGGAGTGTCTCAATCTAGTTTGAAATGGCTATAAGATGGCCATAATTGCTCGACGTTGGTCATGCCCGGGGATCAAGCTGCCTTTGCCGTGATGTCCACAGCTTTGCCAACCGGAATACGGCGCGGCTTCTCTAAAGAATGGGGTAGCTGGGTATCCTAAAAGCTGGGGTTACGGCATCCTTCTTTATTCATGGGGATGAAGTGGCTCAAGACATAACGGTCATTCTAAGACCTAGGAAAGAACTCTTCAGCCTTGACCGTGAGGGGATGTTCATTCTTCCGTACCATTGGTTCATTATTTAAGCAGGTCTTGTCAAAGCGAGCGCACCGAGTTTGAAACAGCAACCACTCCGCGTACTTGAGTTTTGGCGCCGCCGCTTTCCCCACAGCTTGCGCACCCAGGTGGCATTGGTCATTGCCAGCCTTTCGTTCGTCCCCAACTTGGTTTTCATCCTGTCGGTGCAGTGGATCTGGCCCGACACGCAGTTCAGCACTGAAGGGATCCTCCTGCTGCTGCTGTGGATCCCGTTGCTGGCGGTGCTGTCGGCGGTGGTGGGCTATGCTCTGTCCTCCATGATTTTGCGCCCCCTCACCCTGCTGGCCCGCGAGTTGGCTCATTTGGAAACCTTGATTAACCAGCCCGCCCGTTGGAATCTGCTGCTCCGCCCCGGGGATCCCCAGGAAGCCCTGATCTTGCGGCAGGCTTTTGCCCAGTTGCTGCGCCAGATCCAGATCGATCAAATGCGGCGAGAAGCCTTTACCGCTACCCTCGTTCACGACCTCAAAACCCCCCTCATCGCCTTTGGGCACCTGCTGAGCGCCTTTAAACAGGATCAACAGCTCGAGCCGGAGCAACGTCGCGCTCTGCTGGATCGCATCCTGCAGGAAAATCAACACAATCTCTCTCTGGTGCAGAAAATGGTGGAGGCTCACCGCCTGGAGCGGGGAGAGATCGAGTTGCATCCTCGGCCTTGTGATCTGGGATCCCTGGCCAGAAAGGTGGCCGAGCGCATGGGATCCCTGGCCCAGGAGCGGGGGATCGATCTGCGAGTCGAAGGAGAAGGGTGGGGCAACGCCGATGAGGCAGAGCTGGAGCGGGCGCTGGTGAATCTGGTGGACAACGCCTTGCGCTACGCACGCCATGCGGTGGTGTTAATCGTCAGCCCCCACCAGATCCAGGTGCAGGATGATGGCCCCGGCTTGCCGGCTCCCCTAGAAGAGTTGGCCCAACCCTACGTGACCCAGCCCATTCACATTGCCGGCCACCACTACCCAACCGGCTCAGGAGGTCTGGGGCTATATATCGCCAGGCGCATCCTGCAGGCCCACGGGGGGGACTTGCGGTTGGTCGAGACGGGATCCCAAGGGACTGCTCTAGCCCTGGTGTTGCGCTAACCCAATAGATTGGTGCTGAACAAGACTGGTGTAGTCATTTTAAGTGACATACTCCCGCACTCATGTTGATGCAAAGCGCTCCGCGCCGCTAAAGCGAGAGAGTGCGGGCTTCAAGGACTCCGTCCCGCTGACGCGAACAGTGACTCCGGTTAGCGCTCCGCGCCGCTAGCGCGAAAAGGACATTTCCTGGGCTTAAGGACTACGTCCCGCTAACGCGAAAAGGACGGGATGCCCCGCCCCTGTACTTGATGTCTATAGCGGCAGTGTATAAAACCCCGCTACTTTTTATGGCACCAGTAAGGACAAAACATCATGTCCCCGCCTTTCATCCCGACCCTCACCCTGGATAGTGAATAGTGGATAGTGGTTAGTGGATAGTGACTATTCACTATTCACTAGCCACTAACTAATAGAGGGCGGGGCTTCCCGGCGGTGTAGCTAGCGGTAACTAACGGGGGTGCAGGGGCAATCAGTCCTGCACTCTACCCGCAGGGTAAGCACCGGGATACAGGGATCCCCGCCATACCTCTGAGCGAAATCTGTTGAGCGAAATCTGTAGTAAAACCTACTTATGCTGGCGGTAACCTACAAGTACCGGATTGATCCAGATGCCTCTTGCTCTTGTCCGGTGGACAGGGGTTCCTGGGTGCAGGAGTCCATCCTGCCTGCCGATGCACCGTTCCCTGTGGATTAGACTTGTTTTGCAAGCTGGCAGTAGCCAGGGAGGCTGGGGAAGGGGAACCACCTGTCCAGTCGTTTTGTCGGGGGTTGTAGACCCAGACAAGTGGCGTGGGGCAGGAATGCCCAGCCGCGAGGTAAGGACTCCGTCCTGCTGACGGGAAGGGTGGCCCGCGCTCTGTCCGTAGGACGAGCGCCGGGAGGATGTCACGGTGCATGAAGGGTGGGATCCTCTGCACAAGCGTTCGTGAGGTTGGGTTCATGTCTTCCGTGCTGTGGCAAGCGATTGGGTATGCCTGTGGGATCTCGCTGGGGCTCCTAGGCTTGGTTGCCCTGGTCAACGTTCTTGTGGGGTGGCTGGATCGGCAGACCTCAGAGACTCCGGAGGAGCCGACCGAGTCGCCAGAACCCTGCAGCACAACGGAGGGATCCCCGTCGGCATGAGTGACAGGGTTCGCGTTCACGTCTGGATACGGGGGCGGGTTCAGGGCGTGGGGTTTCGCGCCCACACCGAAGCGATGGCTCTCCATGCGGGTGTTCAAGGGTGGGTGCGCAATTTGCGGGATGGTCGTGTAGAGGCTGTTTTTGAAGGATCCCCTGCCGCAGTGGAGGCGATGCTGCGCTGGTGCCAACAGGGCAGCCCCGGTTCGGTTGTGGAGGCCATTGAGCAACGTTCCGAGCCGCCGGAAGGTCTACCCACTTTTGAGATTCGCCCTACCGTTTGAGGAAGTTTCGCTGTTCTGAGGATCTGCTTCAAGCTGGGCTGCTCCGGCCTCGTCCTGGGTTCTGGGCTGCCGTCCCCAGAAACTGTCTGTGAGCTGGGATCCCCAAGGTCGCACTAGAATGGTTACACCGCCAGTTTTTCCCATCCCATGACTGTTGCTGCCCCTGCCAAAGTGCAATATGAAGCTGTGATCGGGTTGGAAGTTCACTGCCAGCTCAGCACCCGCTCCAAGATCTTCTCCAGCAGCGCGACAGCCTTTGGCGCTCCCCCCAACACCCAGATTGACCCCATCTGCATGGGCCTGCCCGGCACCCTGCCGGTGCTCAACGAAAAGGTGCTGGAGTACGCGGTCAAAGCGGGTTTGGCCTTGAATTGCACCATTGCCCCCTACAGCAAGTTCGACCGCAAGCAGTACTTTTACCCCGACTTGCCCAAAAACTACCAAATCTCCCAATACGACCTGCCGATTGCTACCCACGGCTGGATTGAGATCCAGCTCAGCGACGGTCGTACCAAGCGCATCGGCATCACCCGTCTGCACATGGAAGAAGATGCGGGCAAGCTGGTCCACGCTGGCAGCGACCGCCTATCGGGATCCAGCTACTCTTTGGTGGATTTCAACCGGGCGGGGGTTCCCCTCATCGAGATCGTCAGCGAGCCGGACATCCGCAGCGGGGAAGAAGCGGCAGAGTACGTGCAAGAGCTGCGCCGCATCCTGCGCTATGCCGGGCTGTGCGATGGCAACCTGCAGGAGGGATCCCTGCGCTGTGATGTGAACATCTCGGTGCGTCCGCTGGGATCCCAGACCTTTGGCACGAAGGTGGAAATTAAAAACATGAACTCCTTCAACGCCATCCAACGGGCCATCGAGTACGAGTTCAACCGCCAAGTCAAGGCTGTGGAGGCAGGCGAGCGGATCGTGCAAGAGACCCGCCTTTGGGAAGAAAACAGCCAGCGCACCATCAGCATGCGCAAGAAAGAGGGATCCAGCGACTATCGCTATTTCCCCGAGCCCGATCTGCCGCCCATTCGCGTTACCGAAGCGCAGAAAACCCGCTGGCAGGCAGAGCTGCCGGAATTGCCCGGTGTGAAGCGGCGACGTTACCAGGAGGTGTACGGTCTCTCGGTGTACGATGCCCGCTACCTCAGCGATGAACGCAACACCGCCGAATACTTTGAAGCCGTGATCGCCGCCGGGGCCGATCCGAAGGCAGCCGCCAACTGGATGATGAGCGACATCGCCAGCTACCTCAACACCCACAAGCTGGACTATCCCGACATTGCCCTGAAGCCGGAAACCCTGGCCGAGCTGATTGGCCTCATCGAGCAGGGCACCATCTCCAGCAAAATCGCCAAGGAGATCCTGCCGGAACTGCTGGAAAAAGGGGGATCGGCCCGCGCCCTGGTGGAAGCTAAGGGCATGACCCAAATCTCGGATAGCGCTCTGCTGGGGCAGATGATCGCCGAGGTGCTGGCAGAAAACCCCGAGCAACTGCAGCAGTATCGGGGGGGCAAAACCAAGCTCTTCGGCTACTTTGTCGGGCAATTGATGAAAAAAACTCAGGGACGGGCAGATCCAAAGCTGGCCAACGACCTGCTCAAGCAACACCTCGACGGCTAGCTCCAAGCATCGGTGAGGGAATAGCCCAACTCCTGCATCATGCGCCGCAGCAGGGGCAAGCTCAGCCCGATAACATTGCCGGGGCACCCCTCGATCCGCTCCACAAACAGGCTGCCACGACCATCGATGGCAAAACAGCCAGCACAATTGAGCGGCTCACCGGTGGCCACGTAGGCGCGGATTTCCTCGTCGCTGGGCTTGGCAAAAAACACCCGCGTCACCGCATAGTGGGTGAGGCGGCGGTTCTGCTTCGTGTCAATCAAGGCATGGCCTGTGTAGAGCTCTCCCACTTCGCCCCGCATTTGCCGCAGGCGCCGTTCCGCCTCTAGGGCATTGGGCGGCTTGCCCAGGATCTCGCCATCTAGGTAGAGCACGGAGTCGGCCCCCACGACCAAGACGGGCTCCCGTTGCTGGGCCGCCACCACTTCGGCTTTCGCCGAGGCCAGCTTCTGCACCAGCTCCACGGGATCTGAGCTTTTGATTTGGCTTTCGTCAAAATAGCTGGGCTGAACGCGAAAAGGGATCCCGGCAGCCTTTAACAATTGGCGGCGGGCAGGGGATTGCGAGGCCAGTACGATAGGAGGCAACATCGACTCAACACCTAATTAACACCCAAAGCCTGGACGTTTGCTTAGGGGAAGTTCGCTCTGTGAGCTAGTTTCCATTAGCTTAGTTAGTATGCGCCTGATGGGCGTTGAAAGGAAACTCTCTCGATATCTTCCCAGCTGGATCCCGTTTGTGACCACTCTCCCCACCCAAGCTGATCTCGATCTTGCCCATTCTGGGATCCTCCAGCGCTATTGGGGGGATCAAGACACTCCGGAAAGCCGCTGGGTGAACTTGCTGGTGGCGGTGTTGGTTTTCTGTTCATCCACCTTCTTTGTGGTGGAAACCTATCCCATTCCCCCTGAGGTACGTCTTGGGCTGGAGCGGGTGGATCGCCTCATTCTCGGCTTGTTTGTGGTGGAATATCTGCTCCGACTGGCAGCGGCCCCGCAGAAGTTGCGCTATGTCGTGAGCTTGTATTCGCTCATCGATTTGCTCGCCATTTTGCCTTTTTTTGCCGGGCTAACCGATATTCGCTTCATTCGCATCTTCCGTTGGTTTCGCATTTTGCGGCTGCTGCGCCTGGTAGAGGGCAAAACCCTGTTTGGGCAAGTGATCTCCGCCGATAGCCGCATTTTGCTGCGCATTTTCTTCACCCTCTTTGCCATTGTTTTCGTCTACTCTGGGCTGATCTACCAGGTAGAACATCCAGTGAATCCTGGCGCTTTTGCCACCTTTTTGGATGCTTTCTACTTTTCCGTCGTTACCATGACCACGGTGGGGTTTGGGGATCTCACCCCCAGTTCTGAGCTGGGTCGGTTGCTGACGGTGCTGATGATCCTGACGGGGATCGCTCTAATTCCCTGGCAAGTGGGGGAGCTGATCAAACAATTGGTGAAAAGCGGCAACTCGGTGCAATGGGCCTGCCCAGGGTGCGGTTTGTCCCAACACGATGGGGATGCCCAATTCTGCAAACGCTGTGGCACACTGCTCTATCCAAGGGATTGAGGCTGTTGGCCAATTTGGGGCAAAGACAGGATAGGCTAGGACGGGTTGCAGGAGGATCTGCGATGTTGGCCCACCCCGAGCTAACCATCCCCGGCAAGCTGAACGTGAAGGCGGGCGTGGCGATGCTGGTTGCCGCCATTGTCCTCGGCTGGATCCTCAGCCAAGTTCAGCCGTTGCCGCTCGCCCCCCAGGAGGCTTCGGGGATCCCTGCCGAGCCCCTCCTCTGGCAGGAGGTGCCCAAACAAAAGTACGCCTGGCACATTTGCTACGCCTTTTTGGGCAACATGGGGTTGATCAACATCGGCGGCGGACTGGCCCTGGTGGTGCTGGGATCCCGCTTTACGGCTGGGCAAATGCTCTCGCAAATTCTCCTGTTGGGGGGAATGCTGCACCCGGCTTCTTGGGCTTTGGTGGCCCTGACGGGGCTGGAAGGGTGGGGCTGGCTGGGTAATGCCGGAGCCGCAGCGGTGGCGGTGGTGGTGATGGTGTTGTTTGTTTACCTGGTCTTGGCCACCTGCCGTTCCCTACAAGCCGTCCGAAGGCTGACCCAATCCCGAACCTGCCGTTAGCCCCAGTTGGGGAAAGCTGAGAAATCGTTTAAGATCGTTAACGGCAACACTCTAAACAACCGGACGGTGCTCTGCATGGCGGTGCAAGAGGAGGTTTTTTTTGAGGGCGGCCCCCACAGTGGCGATTTGGTGTTGAACTCCTTCATTGGGGCTACACTTGTCGGCTTGCCTCTGTTTGTGGGGGCACTGGTGCGTAAGCTGTGGGTACACTATCGGATTACCAATCGTCGCATCACCGTGATTGGGGGATGGGGCGGCAAGGAGCGCTCAGATGTAATCTACGGCGAGATCGCCAAGGTGGTCATGGTGCCACGGGGCTTGGGCGTGTGGGGAGATATGGTGCTCACCCTCAAGGACGGCAGTCGCCTGGAGATGCGGGCCTTGCCTCGCTTCCGCGAGATCTACAACTACATCAATGAGCGGATCGACGAGAAAGCCAAGCAGGTGAGCGGCCCAATTGGCAAAAAGCGCCGCTCTGCCAAGTCCTGACCGTGCCTGAGCCTTGGGGATCCCTTCCTGTGGCTGTCCCCACTCTTCCCAGCCGGGATCCCGCTTGGCCTGAGCGCCTGGCCCTGGTGCACGAGTACCTGATCTGGCCGGGGGGATCGGAAAAGGTTTTGCAGGAGCTGGTGGCTTTTGCCCCACAGGCCCCCCTTTACGTCAGTCTCTTCTCCGCTCACACCCTGCCGCCGAGCTGGCAGGAGCTGACAATTCACACCTCCTTTTTGCAAGGCTGGGCCAAGTGGCTGGGGGTGCTGCGCCCTGACTACCATGCCCGCCTCAAGTATCTGCTGCCCTGGATGCCGTTGGCCTATGAGAGCTTCGACCTCTCCGGCTATGACTGTGTGATCTCCAGCAGCCACGCCTTTGCCAAAGGGATCCTGACGGGAGCCTCTACCCTGCACCTGAGCTACATCCACAGCCCCACCCGTTACCTCTGGGAGAACCGGGAGCTGTATCTGCAGCGAGAAGGGCTGGGGAGAAGCGGGCCTGTTGGCGCAATTGGCCAATGGCTGCTGCACCGCTTGCGCCAATGGGATTTTCTGGCAGCTCAACGTCCAGATCTGTTGATCGCCAACTCCCAGCACATTCGCCGCCGCATTGCCAAGCTCTATCGCCGCGAGGCTGTGGTCATTTATCCGCCCGTTCCGCTGCAGGGGTTGGAGCCGGTGGCGGATCCCAGCGCCGATTATGACCTGGTGGCAGGCCGACTGGTGCCCTACAAACGGGTGGATCTGGCGATTGCCGCCTGTGAACGGCTGGGTCGTCGGCTGCTGGTTGTGGGCGAAGGGCCGGAGCTGGCTCGGCTCAAGCGACTGGCGGGGCCGCAGGTGGAGTTTTTGCCCCATCAGCCCCCCGATCGTTTCCGGGAACTGCTAGCCAATTGCCGGCTGCTGCTGTTCCCCTGGGAGGAGGATTTTGGCCTAGTGGCAGTGGAGGCCCAGGCCTGCGGCCGCCCCGTGGTTGCCCTCAACCGGGGAGGTGCCCAAGAGACGGTCATCCACGGCCAAACCGGCATCCTCATTCCCGAGGCCAGTGTGGAAGCGCTGGTGGAAGGGCTGCGGCAGGCGGATCGACAGGAATGGGATCCGCAGCGGATTCGGGCCCATGCTCTGCAATTTGCCCCGGAGCGATTTCACGCCCAATTGGGATCCCTGCTGCGCTGGGCTTGGCCTCGTTTTCAAGCCGGAGAACGGTTGGATCCCCGAGAATGGAGCGCTCAGTAGGGCCGCCGCTGCACAAAAGTCGGCAACTCAATCCGGTTGCGACTGCCCGTTTCCCCTCCTGCCCGTGAAGCGGCCAAAGCGGAGCGTTTCAGGAGCCTTTCTGTCCGTTGGCGCCAGCCGAGCGGGGCACTTTCTTCCCGCTCGTCCAGGGTGAGCGGCGGGATCCCTGGGGTGGGTGTTCTCCAGGTGGTGGCCGGGGAAGGAGCAGACTCGTCAGCCGCGGCAGGAATCCGTTCCTGGGCCCGATGATTCGACCTGGCCTCGACAACCGCTGGCTGAGGGGAAGCGGAGGCCGACTGACGCAGTGTGGCCAGTTGCTCTTCCAGTTCTTGATTGCGCTGCTGCAGCAGGGCCACTTCCTTTTCTTGGGTTTGCGCGTAGGCGTGGGCCTGCACACACTCGGTTTTCAAAGCCATCACCTGCTGCTGCAACTTCTCGATTTGCTTTTGGCTGACCAGATGATGGGCCTCGGCCAGTTCTCGCCCCCGCCGGGCTGCTTCCAGGCTTTCTCGGGTGTCCTGCACCTGCTGCTGAACTTCCTGCCACTGGGCAAGGGTGGGACGCTGGGCCAACTCTTGCATGAGCTGATCCCGCTCGGCTCGCAAAGCACCAAGCTCGCGGGTCAAAGCCTGCACCTGCTCCTCCAGGGCAAGGATTCGCTGCGCCTGTGAGGACTCTGTTTCCCTGAGGTGGGCGGCCTGGGCTGCTTCCGCTTCCAGCTTGGCAATCTGTTGGGCTTGCTCGGCCTGCTGCCGCTGACTCTGCTGCAGCTCTTCCAGCAAGGTGGCCCGCTCGGCCTTGGCAAAAGAGGCCTGTTGGCGCAGATGATCCAGCTCCGCCTGCAAGCGTGCCCATTGCTCTGGGGTAGGACGCTCTTCCAGTTCGCGAATACGTTGCCGGGCGGTGTTCAGGTCAGCTTCCATGTGTGCCTTTTCGGTTTCCAGATGGGTCTTCAAACGCTGCCATTCGGCTTCCGCTTGGCGGTGGGCAGCCTCTAGCTCCGCCCGTAGGGTTTCCAGTTCTTGTGCAGAAGGTCGAGCAGCCAACTCTTGGATTTGCGCTTGCAATTGTGCTTTTTCCTCCTCTAGCTGCTGTACACGGAGCTGCAGTTGGGCTTGCAAAAGCTGCACCTGCGGCAACTTGACGGCGTATTCTCCCAATTGGTTGGCCTGCTGTTTCAGCTCCAGGAGCTCCTGCTGCAGTTGGTAAAATCGGGCCGGATCGACGCGCCGCTGCAATTCCGCCTTGAGGGTTTCAATTTCCGTCTGACTGGTTTGCAACTGCTGCTGCAGAATGTGGTAGTGCTCCAGCGTTGGACGGCGCTCCATTTCCCACAGGAGATTCTGCAGTTCTTCGATGTGCTGTTGCTGAAGCTGAAAAGCCTCTGGGGTAGGGCGCTGGGCCAGCCGTGCTTTCTCCTCTTGACACGCTTGCAAAGCTTGATCCCGCTCTTGAATCTGGGCCTGTGCTTCCAGCAGTTGATGTTCCAGGCGATGGATGCACTCAATCTGCTGCAATGACAGCGCTTCCGATTCGGCGAGGGATCGCTCTAGGTTGCGCACCCGCGCCCGCAAGGCTTTTAGCTCCTCTTCCCCTTCCATATCCAGGCTGCTCGACAGGTTATGGGCCTTACTGTAGCAGATGGTCTGGATGAAAATCCAGCTCGCCACTATCTGTAGTGTAAATTTTTAGCTTTTCCCAGAACCAACACTAACTCTGTTGCCCCCACCCTCTATACTGAGAAGGTGAGTTTTCAGATGAACCCTGTGATGAAGCTGGGATCCAAATCCTGGGGATGGGCGCTGGGCCTGCTGGGCGTGGCCTTGGTCGGTTGTGGTGCCGATGCGCTGACGGCCAGTACTCCGCCGCCGCCTTTGATCACCAGCAGCGATATCCCTTCTGTGGTACATCGGAACGGCTTTTTGGAGCTGGGGGTTTCGGTATCGGTGCCGGGCCGGATCCCGGCGGAGCTGGCGTTTCAGGTGTCGTGGTCGGGGATTGAGGTTCAGACGCTATCGGCAGCCCAGGTGAATTGTGTGTCGGGAGAGGTGTTCTGTACAACCCGCTTCCGCATTCGCCCTCCCCTGAGCTTGGTGCCTGGCTCCTACCTGCTCAGCTTGCGGGTCTTCGACCGGTTGGGTCAAAGTGCTGCGGTGACCGGGACGGTGCTGCTCAGGGATCCCTGAGGTCGCCCTATCCTTGCCCAGCCTTGAGAAAGCGGTGCGGTTCCCGTTCCCATAAGCATTGCGTAGCAGTAGGTAGCAGTATGAGGTGCCGTAGGCATAGCACCTGATACATTTACGCTGAACACTGCTGAACATCACTGTTCAACTATGCAGCGATAGCATTCTGTTTGTTTCCATTCGCGTTAGCGGGACGGAGTCCAAACAGAATGGCGGTATCCCGCAAAGCTTTGAGTAGAATACCCAAAGCGCAGTTTCCGTGTCGTCTTACTACCAATTTTCTGCTTTGCTTTGGCTACCATGTTGGCAGACTCGAAAGTAAACAGAAAGATCAACTGGTAGTAATCCGTACTGAACATATTATACATTATTTTCAGTATAGTTGAGCTTATTATTGACTAGAGTCATGCTCTGCCCAAGCTTTGAATGGGTAAGGGATCCCTTCAGCGGGGGGGAAATACTTTTTGGCGAACATCGTCGGCGAAAGCTTCCACTGCTTCTCGGATCGCCTGTCTCAAATTGGTATAGGCCTTGGCAAAAGGGGGGAGCCGCTCGCTCAGCCCCAGCAGGTCGTGGGTGACCAAAATCTGCCCATCGCAGGCCGGCCCGGCTCCAATGCCCAGGGTTGGGATCCCCACTTGGGCCGAGATTTGGGCAGCCAATTCCGCCGGCATGTGCTCCAGAACCAGGGCAAATGCCCCTGCTTGTTCCAGGCTGAGGGCCTCTTGTCGCAGACGCTCCGCCTCCGGAGTGGTTTTTCCCTGCTGGCGATAGCCTCCCAGTTGATGTTTGGCCTGCGGAGTGAGGCCGATATGACCCAAAACCGGGATCCCCCGCTGCACCAGAAAGGCCACCGTTTCCACCATGTCGGGGTAGCCCCCCTCCAGCTTGACCCCGTTGACTCCTGCCTCCTTCATCAACCGCCCTGCTGAGAGGAGAGCTTGTTCTTTGTGGACTTGATAAGTCAAGAAGGGCAAGTCGGCCACCAAAAAGGCCCGTTCTACCCCGCGGCGCACCGCCTGGGCGTGATGGAGCATCTGTTCCAGCGTCAGGGGCAGGGTGCTGGTATACCCCAAGTGGGTCATGGCCAAGCTGTCGCCCACCAGGATCAAGTCGATCCCAGCCTGATCCAAAATCTGAGCGGTGGCGTAGTCGGCAGCCGTGAGGGCCACCAAAGGTTGACCCGCCTGTTTGGCCTGGCGAAAGTGGTGAATGGATAGAGCAGCCATATCCCTATGATCTCATCTGGGCGTTCCCGCCAGCGGTGCGGAGCACTTTCCCATCAACCGCACCCCGTGGGGGAAGCAAGCTTGGCTTTGAGGCTGGGAAGAAGCAGGAGACTCGGTTTGCCGTTAAGATGGTAAAGCCCCACAGCTGACTGGAAGGGTGACAGAGTGGTTGATTGTGACGCTCTCGAAAAGCGTTGTGACTGCAAGGTCACCGTGGGTTCGAATCCCACCCCTTCCGTCTTCAGGCATACAGTTTTAGAACGCCTTGCCCAGCTAGGGCCTCTGGGATTTTTGGGGATCCCACCCAAGCCCTTCGCATCAGCGGTGCGGTTCCCCCATAACACTTTGGCATGGAGCCAAGGTCAAGGTTGGATGGGGTTCTTGGCCTTTCTTCTAGAGTCTTATGTTCACCGCTCCTGCTCTCTCTGCCCAACTGCATCCGCTCATTCAGGGCTTATCTGAGGCAATCCTGAACGTTTGGGGATCTACCCTCACCCTAGCCCCCTATCCTCTGCCTGAAGATCTGGGCTACGTGGAAGGCCGCCTAGAGGGTGAGAAATTGCAAATTGAAAACCGCTGCTACCAAGGGGATCCCTTTCGCAAACTGCACCTGGAGCTGGCCCAGGCCGGGCAGAGCCTGGATATTCTCCATTGCGTTATGTTTCCGCAGCCGCAGTACCCGCTGCCGCTGTTCGGTTGCGACATTGTGGTCGGTCGCGGACAGGTGAGCGCCGCCATTGTCGATCTCTCGCCGGTGACCCCCAGCTTGCCCGATCTCTATATCCAGGAGCTGGAAGCGTTGGGATCCCATCTCGTCCCTTTCCAACACCGGCGCCGGTTGCCGGAGTGGGGCACGATTTTTTCTCCCTACTGTCTGTTCGTGCGTCCTGCCGACGAAGCAGAGGCCGACCGCTTTTTGCACTTTGCCCGCCGTTTCCTGGAAATTCACTGCCGGCTGGCGCAGCAGATCCCCCCACAGACGGATCCCGGCCAGATTTTGGCCCACTACCAGGGGCAGCAGCGCTATTGCAGCCAGCAACAGCAGAACGACCGCACCCGCCGCGTTTTGGAAAAAGCCTTCGGTCCCGCCTGGGCAGAGCGCTACATGAACACCGTCCTTTTCGATTTGCCTCCCAGTCCCGTGCAGATCTAGGCGGGATCCCCTTGCAGCCGCTGCTGGATGCTCAAGGCCAATTTTTGCCCCAGGAACTCCGGCATGGTTGGAGTTGAATCCGGCCCCAGCAAGTAGAAAATAAAGCGCGTCTGCTTGCGGCGGAGCATCAAGTTGAGGTTAACAACGGTCAAATCCTCCTGCGCGAGGGCCGTCATCACCCGGTAAAACGCGCCCGGCTGGTTGTCCACATCCACCAAAAGTGTGGGCAAATGAAACACTGGGTCAAAGTAAAAAGAAACCTGCGCCTCTTTCAGGCCGGCCTTGAGATCAAACTCCAGCGCCAAGGTTTCATGAACGCGAAACACACCCGCCAGGCATTCGTGAATGGCCCGTTCTAGGCTGAGCTTGGTTTGGGAAGAAAGGCTGTGGCCATCGCGGGAGACAATGGTGCGGATAAACACCAGGTGTGGTGAGTAGATCTGCCCATAGAGATGAATGCCATGCACCGAGAGATTAAAAGCGGTGAACACCCCAAACAGATCGCTGAGCAGAGAAGGTCGGTTGCGGTAGGCCAGACAGACCACCGTCTTGCGACCTTCGTCCTGCACCTGTACCACCGCCTTGCGGGTCTGGTAGAGGGTGTAAGCCAAGCGCAGATTTTGGGCCTGTACCTCGCTGCTGACAAACTGGCTGTAAAAAGGCGGAAAGCTCTGGTTAAAACGCCGCATCAGAGCGGATCGCGTCAGCGGCACGGAGTCCTTGCGGGTGCTGACTTTGAGCGGCTGAAGATCTTCATGGGCAGCCCTCTTCCGCGCTTCCCGATCCCCGGCAACTCCTAGAGAAGCCACCTTGGGCTGGGGAGTGCCCTGCTGTGCTGATTGCTCATCAGTTGACATCGACCTCGCCACCTGCGTTGCTCCTTCTCCATCGTTGCTCAGTACGCCCCAGCCAAACCCCATCTATCCGCAAAATCACTGAGGCTCGGAACGAATGTCAACGCTGCATCCAATTCTTGTTCAATGCTTTTGGACTTAATCTATCTCACAGGGCTGAGCTGGTCATCCAAAGAGCCGCTGAGGGTCATCCCCCAATTGGGGGGCTCCCCCCCTTTTTTCGCTGCTGAACCGACGGCGTAAGCCTTCAAATCCTAGGATAGCCGGGATAGCTGGAGTAGGCTCTTAAAGCCTAAACTATGGATTGAGTAGAGTGCTGCAATTTTTGATATAAAGTACCGCATTGTGTGTAGCTGGCTTGGCGACTTGGAGCGCCATCTTGTTAGCCATCACTTTGGTTTTCCTTTAGGTTTGTGAAGGGATCCCTGTGAGCAGAACTGTTGCCAATCCCACTCCGTTTTCGCCCGCACAAGCGCCGGATCCCGGTGGAGCCTGGTGGGATATCAGTCTCATCGCCTCCCCTGCCCAAGAAGACCTGATCTTTTGGCGGCTGGAGAATTTTGGCTGTCGGGGCATGACCAGCCAAGCCTATGGCGAAGATCAGATTTGCATTCACGCCTATCTGCCTTGGCCTCACGTCAGCCTCTTGGATTTGGCAGCCCTCTCCCTGCGCCTGCAGCAGGATGCCCTCATTGCCGGTCAGCGGGTTCCCAAGCTGCGCTGGGAACGCATAGAGGCGGAAGATTGGAGCAGCAGTTGGAAGCAGCACTGGCAGCCCCAACCCATCGGGGATAAGTTGCTCATTTGTCCGGCCTGGCTGGATCCGCCCCCTCACCCCGGTCGGCACCTGTTGCGGCTGGATCCCGGTATGGCCTTCGGCACGGGCACTCACCCCACCACGCAGCTCTGTCTGGAGTCGCTGGAGATGCGCCTGGAGAGCTGGGGAGGGGATCCCCCGGCGGCGACGCTGGCGGATGTGGGCTGTGGATCCGGCATTTTGTCGTTGGCGGCGGCCCTGTTGGGGGTGAAGCGGGTGTTTGCGGTGGACATCGACCCCCTGGCGGTGCAAGCCACGATGCACAACCGCGATCTCAACGGCCTGACGGATCGCATTGTGGTCGCTCAGGGCAGCCTGGAGCAGATTCCCGAAATGGTGGATGGGCTGGTGTGCAACATCCTGGCAGATGTGATCCTGGATATGATCCCGGAGTTTCGGCTGGTGGTGAAGGAGGGGGGATGGCTGATCCTCAGCGGCATCCTCATCGAGCAGGCCAAGTTGGTGGCGGAGATGCTGGAGGCCAACGAATGGGTGGTGGCAGCCCTCTGGCGACGGGGGGAATGGTGTTGTCTGAACGCACGCATGACCTGAGCGCTTTGCCCCGGTTGGCGATTGACCCGGCGCAGCGGGATCCGAGTGGTGTTCTCCGTTTAACCGGCCCGCAACAGCACTACTTGCAGCGGGTGCGCCGCCTCAGGCCAGGGGATCTCTTTTTGGTTTTGGACGGCTCAGGCAAGCTGTGGGCGGCCCGTTGGCAAGCTCAGGGATCCCAAATTGTGGGCGAGGTGGAGACGCTGCCGCGGGAATTGCCCGTTTTTTTGCATCTGGGCTTGGCGGTGGTCAAAGGGCAGGGGTTTGACGAGGTGCTCCGCCAGGTTACCGAGCTGGGGGTGGCGCGAATTACCCCCCTGCTGACAGAGCGCACCGTGTTGGAACCGGGATCTGGGCGGCAGGAACGCTGGCAAAAAATTGTGCGGGAGGCCGCAGAACAATGTGAGCGGTTGCGCTGGCCTCAGGTCGATCCCCCCACCCCTTGGACAAGTTGGCTGGCGGAGCTGCAAGCCGTTCGCGCTACTCGGACGGAGTCCTTCTGGTGGGGTATAGCCGTGGCGCGCGAGAACGCCCCCCTGCTGGTGCAGGCCCTGCCAAAGCTGCAGATCCCGGCCTTGGCCATAGCCATTGGCCCAGAAGGGGGCTGGACGGTTGCCGAACGTCGGCAGGCTGAGGAATATGGGGGAGTGTCCGTCTCCCTTGGCCCTACCATCTTGCGAGCCACCACCGCCGCTGTTGTTGCCACCAGCCAAATTGCCGCCACCTACTCCTGGTTGGACTCGAGCTTGGATCGGGGTCATTTGGCTCCGCTAGCGACGGGGAGTGTTGTCGCCGATAATCAATAACTAGGCCGTTTGCGTCAGCGGGACGGAGTCCTTTGACGAGAACAGCCATTGGCATAGCAGGCGGCCAGGCCCACCCCAGGGAGGGAGAACGAGAATGGAGATGATCCAGGCGGTGCGGGGCACCCGAGATATTCTGCCGCAGGAGGTGCGGCTCTGGCAGCAGGTGGAAGCCAGCGCCCGAGAGATCCTGGGACGGGCCAACTACCAAGAAATTCGCACCCCCATCCTGGAGTTGACGGAGCTCTTTGCCCGCAGCATTGGCAGTGCCACTGACGTGGTGGGCAAGGAGATGTACTCCTTCAGCACCCGTGGCGAGCAAGAGGTGAGCCTGCGCCCAGAGAACACAGCAGGTGTGGTGCGGGCCTACATCCAGCACGGGCTGCAAACGGCTGGAGATGTGCAACGCCTCTGGTATTGTGGGCCGATGTTTCGCTATGAGCGTCCCCAGGCGGGGCGGCAACGCCAGTTCCACCAGTTGGGGGTAGAGCTGCTGGGCAGCCGGGATCCCCGCGCCGATGCGGAAGTCATCGCCTTGGCCTGGGAGCTGTTGCAAGCGGTGGGGGCGGAGAACCTGAGCTTGCGGCTCAATTCCCTGGGGGATCTGCAGGATCGGCGGGCCTATCGCCAGGCCCTGGTGGACTACCTCACTCCCTTGCGGGAGAAGCTGGATCCTGACTCCCAAGAGCGTCTCACCCGCAACCCGCTGCGCATTCTGGATAGCAAGGATCCCCGCACCCGCGAGATTGCCGAGGGGGCCCCCAAGCTGCCGGATTACCTCGGCCCAGAATCGCGGGCTTTCTTCGAGCAGGTGCAAGCTCACCTGCAGATGTTGGATATTCCCTACCAGTTGGATCCCTACTTGGTGCGGGGCCTGGACTACTACACCGACACCGCCTTTGAGATCGTCTCACCTGACTTGGGATCCCAGAGTACCGTCTGTGGGGGTGGTCGCTACGACGGCTTGGTGGAAGAGCTGGGCGGACCTTCTACCCCAGCGGTGGGCTGGGCCGTCGGCATGGAGCGGCTGGTGCTGCTGTTGCAAAAGAAACAAGGGGAGGCTCCGCCAGCACCGGTCGAGGTTTACGTGATCTCCCGTGGGGCGAAGGCTGAGGCCCAATCCCTCCGGATCGCTCAAGCGCTGCGCCGAGCCGGTTTCTGCACCGAGCTGGATCTGAGCGGCAGCGCCTTTGGCAAGCAGTTCAAACGGGCCAGCCGCAGCGGCGCAACTTGGGCTGTTGTGCTAGGGGATGCGGAAGCTGCAGCCGGAGAGGTACAGCTTAAGCACCTGCCTACAGGGCAACAGCAAACCCTTTTGCAAGCCGATCTGGTTAAGTATCTGGCATCCCATTCGGGTCAGCAGTGCGGAGCACCTAAGGTGATGGAGCTATGTTAAATTTCTGGGTTCGGCGGGACGGCCAGGAAGACTGGCAGCCAGTACCAGCCGAGGGAGCAGTTCTGGAAGAAGATACCTACACCATTGTTGCCCGTTCGCCCCAGCCCCACTTCACCATCACGGTGGAAGTCCGGCAGCGTCCTCTAGGGCCACAGAATCAGGGCCCCAACACCGGCACGACTCCTCCACAGGTCCAAACCCGTTCTGTGCGCACCAACGATGAAGGGATCGGCATTATTTTGCCTGCCAGCCGCCTCACCCCTGGGTTTTGGGAATTGCACTGCCGAGATGCCGACTTGATCGCAGAACTGTTCGGTGAAACCGAGTTGGACAATTGTCTCCGTTTTCAGGTTGTGCCTGCCCCTCTGGAGCCGGAACGAGGGATCCCTGCCCCGGTGGCTGAAGAGGCCGGGTTTGAGCCCCCCCAGAAAAAAGAGGTCGCCATCCCGCCAGAGCTGTTTTCCCTAATGCACAGTGAATTGGAGGGATCCCCGGAGGAGGTGCTGGTGTTGACGGGGCGGATCGGCTGCAGCGGCGAGCTGCGGGTACAGGTTTGGCCAGAAGGGGAGGAGAGGCCGCTTTTCCAGGGACAACGGCAAATTCAACTCCCGGCGGGGGCGCGGACGGCGGTGTTCAGCATCCCCATCACCCTGCCCAGCCAAGTGTGGGCCCGTCCTTTACGGGGAGAACTGGCCCTTACTCCCTCCTCCTGGTGGGATCCAGAGCCGTCGCCTCAGACCCTGACCATCCCCTTTTCCATTCGCTGTCGCAGCCAAGAGGCAGGACTTCTTGGCGCAGGGATCCCCCTCCCGCAGCAGCAAGAGGAAGAGAGGCTGGCCGATGCTGCCAGTCCTGCCTCGACCGCAACCCTGCTCTCTCCCGAACGAACCTTGCAAAAGCTGCTGCGCATCTGGCAGCACAGTGCTCCTGCTGGAGGGGATCCCGGCTCGACTCAGCCGGCAGAGCCCTCTGCTAAGGCCGCACCCGAACCTAACCCCCAGCCTGCGGCGCCGATTTCCCCTCTTCCCTCACCCCCCCAAGCTGAGCCAATGGGCGAGGATGCCGCCCTGCCAGCCCCAGCAGGGAGCCCGGCCACCCCACCTCCGCCTGCATTCGCCCTGCCTGCCACCAGCAAGGACACCAAAAACTCGCCCCCGCCGCCAGAAGTGTGCCCGGCGCCACAACTGCTGGTGCCTGAGCAATTGCGAGCGGGCGACAATTTCGATGTGGTGCTGCGTTTGCCGGCCTTGGCCCCTGCCTCCGCCGCCGGCGCCGCCTCCCAGCCACCTTATTGGATCAAGTTTTGGGTCAAGCATGGCCGCACTCGCTCTTTGGTGGATGGCCCCCGTTGGTTGCTGGACTTCTCCCGTGACGAGCAGGGGCAGTGGCAAGCCCTCACCCGCATGACCATCCCTCCCGGAGTCCCTGAGCTGATCTTTGAAGCTTGGGCCGTCAGCCCGGATCGTCAGCAGCAGAGTGACCGAGTTACAGAGCGCCGCTCCATACTGCCTTGAAGCCTGGCTCAGTCGCTGTCTTGGACGGAACGCACCATCAGCACGGGGCAGCCGATGTGAACCCGCACATAGTCAGAGATGGAACGCCCCAACAGCCGATCCAAATCGGGAATGCTGCGGGCAATGGTAGGTCGGCGGTCAGGGGATCCCATCACCAGCA
The DNA here is from genome assembly GCF_000013225.1 of Synechococcus sp. JA-2-3B'a(2-13). Classification (NCBI taxonomy): domain Bacteria; kingdom Bacillati; phylum Cyanobacteriota; class Cyanophyceae; order Synechococcales; family Synechococcaceae; genus Synechococcus; species Synechococcus sp. JA-2-3B'a(2-13). The sequence continues at coordinate 710,233 of NC_007776.1, read as the reverse complement.
GATCGGCCTTGCTTTCTTCAGCCAGGCGGACAATCTCCGTAGCCGGATCCCCGACGGCAGTTAACACTTGGTGGCCGATTTGCCGGTTTTTGAGGATGTCGATTGCCCGATCTAGAGCCTCATCTCTACCTGGGTTGTCGGCATCCAACTGCACAGAGGCCAGGAAGATCTGGGCCCCTTGAATGCCGGAGATCAAGTCAAGGGCCGTGGCAAAGGCGGCCTGGGCAGCGGGGGAGTTGTTGAGGGCCACCATGACATGGCTGGGGTATTTGACGTAGGCGTCGTCTTTGACCAGCAGCATTGGGCAGGAGGCGAGCTGGAACACATATTGGCTCACCGAGTTCTGCAAAATGGCCATGATGCGGTTGCGCCCCCGGGATCCCATCACAATCAGCGGATTGGGCAGGGACTCGGCCACCTGCAGCACCACCACCTTGGGATCCCCTTCCACCAGTTGCGTGCTGATCTTTAGCCCTGGGCGGGGGGGGAAAGTCTGCAGGGTTTGGGCCAGCAGTTCCTGCCCCTTTTGCCAGGCAGCCCGCATCTCCTCGGCAGAGGTCTGGGAAGGCACCGCATGCAGCAATGTCACGTGGCACTGGGCAAAGGCCGGCAGAGACAGAAGGGTATGCACCATTTGCTCAGTGGGGCCGCTGCCGTCGATAGCGGCAATGAGGTTCTCAAATCGAGGCATGGGATCCGTTCTCCGGGCCGTAGTTTGCCAAGACTCATCCTAGATCTGCCCCTGCGGATCCCTGTTACCGTAGGGGATGTCCTGCAACATTTTGTTGGGTTTCAGTAACTTAGCCACACATAGCCGGTGAAGCCGCCGCCGGCATTGGTGTTGCGACCGGCCAGGAACTGAAACCCTCCCAAGCCCAGCGTTAACCCTCCCTCCAACCGCCAGTTGAGCTGGCCCGAAAGCTTGAGGTTGTCGTAGTCGGGATCCTGAACCGCCAAATCTCCAAACAGCAAAGGTGCACCGTTGCCCAAGGTAAAATCTCCATCCAAAGCCAGGATGGCCTGCAGCTCAGGAGTCAGGTCTGCCCCGAAGGTCAGGTTGGCCTTGACCCGATCCCCGGGATAGCCCAAGTAATCTCGGAACGTGAGGCAGGAGTCGAAAAAGGCAGGCAGGGATCCCAACTGGGTATTGGCCGCCACCCCAACTTTGAGATCGTAGCCGAAAACACCGTACCCCAAGGGCAGGGGAATGTCTTGGGTGGCATATCCGGGCGGGATCAAGGCCGTTAGCTGAGCCGAGAAGAAGGGATCCCCGTTCCCCCAAGTATGGCGCAGGCCCAGTTCCAGATCCCGCAGGCCCTGGTTGCGCTGGGTAACGGTGTCAGCCCCGCTGGCAAAGCGATTTTCGATGAAAACGTAGCTGGTGTTGAGGTTGAGAGTGAGCTGATCGCTAAGGCCAGTCTCGGCGAAAAGGTTGAGGCGGGTTTCTCCGTACTCCGAAAGGGCCGGCTGCAGGCGTCCCCCCTGATCAAAGCGGGTGCGAGGCCGATAGACCTCCGGCTGCAGCGAAAAAAAAGTCTTGCCGGCACCGCGGGGAAAACCGCATCCTGCCCAGGCCGGCAGCTCCGGCGGCATTGCACTAACCACTAGACTCGCCAGCAGGCTTGCCCTTAGAAATCTCAGCTTCTCCATGGCAGGGATCCCGGCAGCTTCAGGGGGATTGTATCCCTAGGATCAAGATTTGGGCCAAGATCCGGGACAAAACCGGCTTTGGAACGACTGCTAACTATGAGGTGGCAGCCGGTAGGCCCACCTGTGCCCGGAATTGGCGAGCGGCGGTCAGCGCTCCGAAGGGATCCCCCTTATACAGGCCGTAGTGCATGAGAGAAAAGCGCCGCAGCCCCAGTTGAGACACTTCCTGCAGCCACTCCGGCTGGCTCATGAGCTGAAAGTCTGTATGGACGGTGTCGGCCCGTCCGCCGCTGGGGTGCTTGTCCTTAATCGATGGCTCGTAGTGGGCCAACATCAGGTTGGAGTGGATGGGGGAAAACAGGCGGCAACAGAGGCGGATCTGCTCCGGGTTACCGGGATCCGGGCCGTTCAACTCTGGATTAAACTCTCCGGGCCGCCGCTGGCGCATCGACTGGAAGGCGATCCCGTCCATTTGGCTCATAGTCTCGGCAAAGGGCTCCACCATGCTGCGGCCTGCCCCCTGGGAAGGGTCGTCAAAGGTGGCAATCCAGCCCCCCCAGCACAGGGCCACTTCGGCCTCTGGCAGCCGCTCTTTGATGGCCTGTCGGGCTTTGAGGACATTGCGCATCAGGGCTTGGTAGTAGAAAGCAGTGTCGGCGTTGTAGGTATCTGCTGGGATCCGCCAATAGGAAAACTCCGTGGCCAGGCTCCAATAGGTAGGGCGGCCCTGAGGATTGGCTTGGGCAATATAGCCCGCCAGCTCGGCCACGTCCTCCACAAATTGCGGGGAGATGTGATAGTCGCCGCAGGGGCGGTGGGTGTCGTCTTCCCAGGTGATGACATGCAGGGTATAGCCCCGCTCAAACCACTGCCGCAAGAGCCCAGCCTGGTGCCAGTTGCGCCAAAAGGAGAGATCTCCCTGGCGGTGATCAAAGCTGTTCAGCCAACCGCTCAGGAAATGGGGATCCCACCCCTGCGCCACTGCCGCCACCTGCGGATCCGACTCGATTTCCCAGAGGAAGCGACCGGGATCCTCGCCAATGCCCACCTGCCAGCGGGCCAGCAGCTCTGACAAGTTCATGCTTCCCGTCTCGGCATTTTCCGGGCTGCGACTCCCCTGCTGACTCAAAAACTCCTGGCCACAGCCGGCAACCCCATAGGCAGCCAGCAGCGCTCCGCCCGCTTGCAGCACCTGTCGCCGCTGCCAGGATCGTCTCCTTTTCATCTCCTCTCCTCCTGCGGTTCCTCTTGGTGTTGGCGAGCCCACAGCCGCACTTGGGGGGAGCTATAAACCTCCCTGAAGCCCGGCAGCCCCTCAAAATTGAGCTCAGGCCAAAATTGCAGGATGCGATCGGCGCTCCGCAAGGGATCCGCCAGCCCCGCTACCAAGAGGTAGTCCACCCTTTCCTGGGGATGCTGAAGGGCCAGGGCAAACTCGTACTGGTGAGGAGTAAGGAAAGAGCGGGGATCCCTTGCCCAAAAGATAGCCTCAAAGTGGATGTCGTCGTCCACCAGCACTTTTTGTCCGGGCAACAGGTGGCGATAGAGATACTGCCCAACCTGGCGCTTTTCCTGCCGCAGCCTCCGCCAGTCTTCTAGGGCTTGCCCAGCAGAGGTTACTTCATACAGGTTTTGGGCAGCTTCCAACTCGCCACTAAGGGGCACTAACCCTGCCACCAGCCGCTCCCAGAGATCCCGCTCCTCGGCCACCAGGGGCATGAAGAAACCCGGCTCTTGGCTCACCCCATAACCGGCAGTGAGGCAGTTCAACCCCAAGAGGGCAGTGATCAACAGGCGCTTAGCCCAGCCGGGGCCGGCTCCGCGACACAAGTAGGCGCCCATCAGCAAAGGCAGCGGCACCCAGAAAAGGCCAAAGCGGCTCAGCTCCCGCAAAAACAGCCCCTGCCCTAGAGAAGCCAGCAGGATGACCAGCGGCATCCCCCAGACCAGAGCCCATACCCAGCGACCCGGGCCTCGGCCCAGCAGGGATCCCAGCCCCAACAGCAGATAGGCAGGGGCCAGCACCGCCAGCCATTTCCCAGCCTCCAGCACCCCCCGCCAGCCACCCGCCTGCTGCAAGTCTTCCCGCAATTGCGGCAGCCGCAGACCGCTGCCCACCTGGTAGGTGAAAGCCCAGGGATCCCCTACCGACAGCCAATTCACATACAGCCAGCTCAGGATCAAGGCTAGGCTGACAAAGCCGGCCACCAACAGCGAGGCCCAGCGAAACCCCCAGACTTCTCGGCGAAAGGCCACCAGCAGCAGCATCCCCGCCCAGGGCAGCAGCCATCCGCTTTCCCAGCGCAGCACCATCAGGGGCCCCAGCGCCAGCCCAACGAGCAGCAGCCTCAGGGTAATAGGCAGCTCATCCCCTGCCGCCACTGACTTCCCCGCTGCTCGTTTCTCGTCAGCCAGGGGAAACAACAAGGCCATGTTTACCCCCAGCAAAAGCGAGGTGGCCGTCCAAGCGGGGCTGCGCAGCAGCATCAAGATCAAAGTCGGCTGCACCACCATCAACAAACCCCACAGCCAGCACCATCCCACCTCCACCGGCAAACGGCGTAACTGCCGCCACACCCAGCCCAGCAGCAAAGAGCCCAAGATGGTCTGCAGCAACAGCGGGGATCGTCCCAGAATGGCCGTAGCCAGCACCAGCAAGGGAGGAAAGGTGGTGCCCACAATGGGCAGGCGCGGATCCGGCCCCAAAACCGCCACGGATCCCTTGTAGCCGAGAAACTGCATCTCCAAGCTCACCCAGCCCCAGCCCTCCTTCAAACCCCACAGAAGGCTAGCCAGCAGCAGAAACAGGATCCCGGTAGACCCGAAGAGCTGCAAGAAAGCCCTGAGCCTGTTGAGAAACATGGGTTACTTCAGTAGCTTCAAGAATTTAGAATTAATTGGAGATTAATTGGAGGGTAACTGGTTAAATCGCCAATCGAGCCTCAAGAGCTATTTAGTGTTAATGAGAACATGTCTCAAGTAGGGCGTGGGGATGGGCTGACGTGTCTAGGCACTGGACACAGGGATAGACTAGCATTCCCTGTCTTGAGAGTCTTTTTCTACGAGTTTTGGCGTAGGCCAATTCAGCCATATTGTCGATGAGGAGGTCTCGGACGCTGAGAGAGAATGAGGGTGACTTTGCGAGGACATGATCTTATGTTGCAGGCTGTGCGGGACGTGAATGAAGCAGCAGTTCCAGCGCTTGAGCTGGTGCCCTCTCAAGCAGAGACCCGTCCCTGGGGATCCTTCTGGGTTTTGGATGAAGGCCCGATGTACAAGATCAAGCGCATCGAGGTGAAGCCTGGCCATCGGCTCAGCCTGCAGATGCACTACCACCGCAGCGAGCACTGGATCGTGGTCAGGGGCACAGCGAAGGTTACCCGTGGAGAAGAGGTGATGCTGCTGAGCTCCAACGAGTCCACCTACATTCCCCCCTGCACCAAGCACCGCCTGGAAAACCCCGGCACCCTTCCCTTGGTGTTGATCGAGGTGCAAAACGGGGAATATCTCGGGGAGGACGACATTGTGCGCTTTGAGGATGACTACGCCCGCCAGTAAAGGGATCCCCTGGGCATCCGAATCTACGGTTTGTGCGTAAAGACCCCCGAAAGCTTACAGATTTCTGCATGTTGGGCAAACTTGGGTCAGGTGGGCCAAGGGGCTTGCCTGCCTCAAACAAGTTGGGGATCAACAAGAGGGGGTCAAGGTGACGCAGAAGGCAAGACAGTGGGCTTTGTGGGTTGCCGGTTTGCTTTGGTGTTGCGGGCCGACGGCTGTCCACGCAGCGGAAGTCATTTCTCTGCAAAGGCTGGGCTACGACCGCTCGGTGCTGCTGCAAGGAGCTAACCCGCGTCTAGATATCGGGATCCCTGCTCCCCTGAACGGTGTTGACCCTGAGGCCAGCTTTGTGCAGTTGCGCCTGGATCCCTCGCCGGTGCTCAAGCCCACGTCCACGGTGCGGGTGCTGATCAACGAGGAGCTAATGGGCCTTTTTCTGGTGCGGGACCTGCGGCAGGAGCCGGTGGTGCGAGTGCCCATCCCCAGCTTGGCGCGGAGCGAGCGCTTCATCACCTTGTCGGTGCAGCCTTTCCTGAGCATCAGCGACGATATTTGCGCCGACTTGAATACCGGCAATTTGCTGCTGACGGTAGGGCGGGATAGTTTCTTTGAGCTGGCGCCCCTCGTTCCTGATGCCACGGTGGCCGGTTTTCTGGGCCGGCTGTATCCTCAGGTTACTTTGGTAGTGCCGGCTGACCTCACTCCTGAAGCGGCGGAAGCAGCTCTGTGGCTGTACAGCCTCCTTTCTCACCTGTTTCCGCAAACGCCCATCCTGTGGAGCAACCGTCCGAAGCAGGGGGCACAGGTGATCTTAGAGCCGGCCAATTTCACCCCCCACTTGCAGCATCAAATTACCCCAGAGGGATCCCGCCTGCGAGTGGCCGCCCGCCGGGAAGCTATTCTTGCTCTCTATGAAGAATGGAAGCGGGCGGGGCTGGTCAGCCGCGGCATCCAGGTGACAAGGGTGGCGGATCTGGAGAGAGCGCTCAGGGCCAACCGCCTTAGCTTGCGGGAGTTGGGTATTGTGGATCCGCTGCTGCGGGGGTTTGGCAGCCAGTCTTTGGTCTTCAACTTCAACCTGTCCCAATTGGGGGGACGACCGCGGGATCTGGCGGCGCAACTGGATGTGATCATGAACCCGGTGGATGGCCGGGTGGGGGATCGTCTCACCGGCTACGTGTTCTTGAATGGCGTTCTGTTGCGCACCTACAACCTAACCGGGCGCACCCAGCTCAACGAAACTGTGACCCTGCCCACCCGCCTGCTGCGCCGCTTTAATCAACTGGAGCTCCGCTTTGACTATGGCGCCAGCCCCGGTAATTGCCAGGGATCCCTGACCCCGCTGACTTTGCAAGTGCGCTCGGATAGCTCTGGCTTTATCTGGAGCGGCTACCAAGCCCCCACTGGCGAGCTGCAGGAGATCCCGGCGGTGCTTCGAGGATCCGGCCAAGTGTGGGTAGGGGATCCCCAACTGCTGCCGGCTGCCGCCTACCTGGTCGGTGCCCTCAGCCGGCTGGCTGCCCGACCCCTGCTGCCCACCCTTGAGGTTTTGCCCAAAGAGGAAGCCAACCTGGAGACGGGGAACTTTGCCTGGCAGGTGATCGTGGCTGGGCCAGATCAGGTGGAGCTTAATAGCCCCATCCGGCTGGGATCCCAGTTTGAAATCATCAATCCCCTCAACCGGCAGGTGGCCTTGGCCGCTCAGCCTCAAGAAAACCTCGGCCTTTTGCAGTACTTTCTCCTGAAAGGTAAGCCGAACCTTTGGCTTTCCTGGTGGGGATCTGACCCGGCTTTGGCAGAGCGCCTCAGCCGCGGCCTTGCCGATCCGCGCACCCGCCTGGCCAACCAGCTACAGGGAAACGTGCTCACCGCCTATGCCGCTGCCCCCGATCTCACCCAAGTACAGAGCTGGGATCTCACGCCGGCAGGCTATCGAGTGCGCTACCCCGGTCGCTTCAGTTGGCAGCTTTTGTTGTGGCAATACCGCTATTGGTTAGTGCTGCTGCTGGCCCTTTTGCTGGCAGTAGGAGCCTGGAATACCTACCAACGCTTGGCCCGCCGCCCTGAGTCGCCCACCCTTTCCTAGGGGGGTTGGCAGAGGACTTCCGGTTAAACCAGACTTGAGCCAAGCAAGGACTCCGTCCCACTTGCGCGAATAGGGTTTCCAGCCATGCTCCAGTCCCTCAAATCCTCGCTTTTGCGCACGGGCTACCTTACCCGGCAGCAATTGGCTGAGGCTGAGGAGTATCGCGAAGCAGCTAGTTGCTCCTTGCCTAGGGCTCTTTGGAGCTTGCGAGTCATGCACCCGGGCAAGTTTGTCAACTTGTGTCGCCAGATTCTGGACCGGCCTAGGCTGAGAGACTGGCTGCTCAAGCACTCCCTAGATCCAGAGCTGCCTTGGCTGATTGAGCCTATTGATTTGGTGCCGGTGCGCTTTTTGCCCTGTGGCTGGCTCGACCCGCAAACTGTTGTGGTGGCCACAGAAGAGCCGGGCTTCCCCGCCATTTGGCAGTCTGTGAAACACCTGTGCCCGGAAGCAGAAAAACTCTGGGAGATCCCAGCCACTGAAAAGCAGATCCTGACGGTCATCCTTGAGCGCAAGCTGGCCGCCGAGCTGCTGGGCAGCCGTCTTACCTTAGAGCAGTGGCAGCAGGCTTTGGAGATCCGCCGCCGCACCGGCTCCAGCCTGGGGCAGGTGCTGACCCGGCTGAGCTACCTCTCCACCCCCGAGTATCTCAGCATCCTAGCCCATTTGCTGGGCTACCCCGCTGTCTCAGAACTAATGGGGACAGGGCTGCTCCACCGCGACGAGAGCCTGAGCCGGCAGTTTGATCCCGAGGTGATGATGCGCCACCTCTTCTACCCCTTGAGCTGGACGGATGAGCACACCCTTACAGTGATGGTCAATGACCCCCTGGACTGGGTGGTGGATGAGCTGCTCTACAGCTGGCGGCCAGGCTTGCGGATTGAAAAGGTGCTGGGCACCGAGCAGGATATCACGCAACTGCTCAGCCAAGACCAGGGATCCCGCTTCAGCCAAGAGGCGGTGTACAAGCTGATGGCCCGCCTGCCGGAGGAATCGGCCTCGCGGGTGTTTACTCCTTCTCAGATTGCAGTGGGCTACGGCCTGCTGCTGCTATTTCTATTGGGGTTGGCCACTGCTCCCTGGACGACTCTGACCATTTTGGTGCTGCTGATCAATCTTTTTTACGTCGCTTCGATCCTGTTCAAACTGCTGCTCAGCCTAGTGGGATCCGCCGATCGCTTCCACCAGATTACCGATGAGGAAGTAGCCGCTTTGGATGATCGCGACTTGCCTATCTACACCATCCTGGTGCCGGTCTACAAAGAGCCGGAAGTAATGCCGATTTTGATCAAGTCTCTCTCTAAGCTGGATTACCCCCACGAGCGGTTGGATGTGCTTATTCTGTTGGAGGAAAACGACCGAGACACCATTGAGGCAGCTCGAGCTGCCAAGCCCCCCCGCTACGTGCGCCTGCTGTTGGTGCCCGACAGCAAACCCAAGACCAAACCCAAAGCCTGCAACTACGGCCTGGCCTTTGCCCGTGGCGAATATCTCACCATCTACGACGCTGAAGACATTCCGGATCCAGACCAACTCAAAAAAGCAGTCATTGCCTTCCGAAAAGGGGATCCCAGCTTGGTCTGCGTCCAGGCTGCCCTCAACTACTTCAACCGCAGCGAGAACTTCCTCACCCGCATGTTCACCCTGGAGTATTCCTATTGGTTTGATTACCTTCTGCCGGGTTTGGAAACTCTCAGAATGCCGATCCCCTTGGGTGGCACCAGCAACCACTTTCGCACTGACCGCCTGCGGGAGCTGCAGGGATGGGATCCGTTCAACGTCACTGAAGACGCCGACTTGGGCATCCGCGCCAGCCAGCACGGCTATACGGTGGGGGTGATCAACTCCACCACTTATGAAGAGGCCAACTGTGCCGTTAAAAACTGGATCCGGCAGCGCTCCCGCTGGATCAAAGGCTACATGCAAACTTGGCTGGTCCACAACCGCAACCCCCTGCGCTCCTTGCGCAAGCTGGGCCTCAAAAACTGGCTATCCTACCAATTTTTTATCGGGGGCAGCTTCTTTACCTTTCTCACCAGCCCCATCATGTGGCTGCTGTTTATTTACTGGCTGCTCACCCGCGCCCATTGGCTGCAAAACCTATTTCCCAGTTGGCTGGTTTATCTGGGCTTGTTTAACCTCCTGGTGGGCAACGCCATTGGGATTTACCTGAACCTGGTCGCGGTCTTCCGCCGCGGTTACTACGATCTGGCTTTCTATGCTCTGCTCAACCCCATCTACTGGCAACTGCACTCTATGGCAGCTTACATGGCCCTGTGGCAGCTTTTCACCAAGCCCTTCTACTGGGAAAAGACCATCCACGGGCTGAGCAAGTTTACCCATGCCAAAGTCCAGGAAGCTGCTCATAAAGCAGCCTAGGCTACTGAATCGGTTTCCCAAGCAGTGGTGACGAAGTGAGGACAGCCAGCACCCTTCTAGAAGCTGTAGTCCGAGTCTACGATCACAGCACAACCACTGGGGTGGAGACAGCTAGCCATGATCACCTTGACGGAAAAGTTGCCCTCGTAGGGCGCCTGCACGATGGGGAAATCGTCCAACAGTTCATCTGCAGCCACCACCCGACCGCTGGCATCGTAAAGCACCAGATCCACATCGAAGCAATCCTGGTCGCACTGCGCCCAGATGTTTTCACCTCGGTAGAAGTAGCCTGTAACTACGGTCGATTGTCCATTAAGAAGCCACAAACTACGGCTCTGAGCCCAGGCGGCAGCGCCCCCGATAACTGTGGCCGCTCCTATTAAGCTTGCCACCAACCAGCCCCGCACCGAAGCCATAAGACTGCCCTCCCTACTGAAAAACGGAGATAGATTTTCTACAGGGATCCACCTCAACGCCCACACTCTAGCACCCAGATCCGTTTCTCCCGAATGATTCAGATCACGTTAAGGATCTTAAGAATCTCATGCTGAAAATCGCGAAAAAGAGTTACAAAAAAAGGGATCCCGAGTAGAGCAGGGATCCCTCAATTCTGACCAGAAATCCGGCGAAGCTCCCGCATCGGTCTGGCCGACTTCTCATTGCGGCAAATTCAGTTCCCCCCTTCGCCCTAAGGGATCCGTCAAAACACTGCCGGTAGGGCCTTTGATTTGAATGGTGCAGCGGCTGCCGGACACTTCAATAACGTTGTAGTTGGGCACCGCCAGCTCCAAAAAGCGCAAGTTGCCCGTCGTTACCCCTGGGATCCCGCTCACTTGCGGATTGGTCGGGTTCACCGGTGCCAAAAAGCCGTTCACAATCCGGTAATACAGGCGGCTGGCATTGGGGATCCCCAGTTGATTGCCCAGCTCGTCAATGCTCAGGGCCGTAACGCTCCGCCCGGTGGGGCCAGTCCACACTTCCCAGATGGGGTTGCTGCTGCCGGGGTTGACCTGTCCGATGAAGCCGGCATGGTTGTTGCCGGTCAAGAACACCACGTTGCGGATGTTGTTGCTCTCGATAAAGTCAATGACTTCCTGCCGCTCCAGCCAGTAGCCTTCCCAAACATCGTTGGAGCGGAAATAGGTCACCGTGATGGGAAACTCGCTGACGATGAACTTGTAGGTGGCGGTGGAGTTGCGCAGGCCGTTGAACAGCCACTGCTTCTGCGGATTGCCCAAGAGGGTACGGGGCGTGCGGCGCAGCAGGTTAAACAGGGCTTGTTCGGAGCCGGGTGGGCCGAAGAAAAGGGTTTCCTGTTCGGGCGTAAGACGAATGCCAGCCAGCTCCAAAAAGCGCTGCCGGGTCAGGCCGGGGGGCAAAATGGGCAAAATGGGGGTGACCGCCGCCAAATCCCGGTACTGGCGCAGATCCAGGATAAAGACTTCGGCATTGGCCCCGTAGCGGAAGCTGCGAAACAGCCGATCCCGGCTATCCACACCGGCCACATCTGTCAGGTTGGGGGTAATGGGGTTGTACTCAAAAAAAGCCTGGTAGCCCAGCACCTTGAGATCTTCCACATCGCGGGTTTGCCCGGTGGTGTCGTTCAGCTGAGTGGCCCGGCCACCGCGGGCCTTCTGGCCACTGTAGTTGTCAATCACCTCGTGATCGTCCCAGTTGACAACAAAGGAAGTCCGGCCAAACAGTTGCGCGAACTCCCGCCCGGCATAGTTGGGATCCCGCTGATCCCGATAGAGGCTGCGGTAGAACTCCAGATTGCCGATGGGATCTAACCCCAGCCAGAAGCGATCGGCGTAGACGGTATCGCCGTTAAAGGAAATGAAATCGATATCGCCGCGGCTGACTTCTGCCAGCATGGCTGCCCCAATAGGAAAGGGAGGCTCGTTGGCACAACTGATGTGTAAGAAGCGAATGGGTCGTCCATCCCCAGGAGCTGGCAGGGTGCGAAACTGGCCTACAGGGCTGGTAAACCCCTCGCTGACAAACCGGTAGAAGTAGCGCTGCGCTGGCCTCAAGCCGGTGACGACGGCGCGGGCAATGTAGTCGCCTGGCTCAGTGCGGTAGTTGCGGCCCGCCACACGGCGAGCAGTAAGCGAAACTTGTTGCGAAATGGGGTTGAACTCGGAATTCTCAGCCACCTGCAACGTCACCGCAACCGTATCTGTCGCGCTGGCCGGGATCACCCGCGTGGAAAGCACCGCCCCTTCCGAGGTGGGATCCCCGGCAAATACCCCTTGGGGAAATCCAGGCTCTCCCAGGGGGGGAATCGAGGAACTGGAGGTGCCTCCACAGGCAGCCAGGGCGGCTGCCCCACCTCCAAACATCAGCAACTGCAGGAAAAAGCGACGGGAACGCAGGGAACTCATAGGGCCCACCTCAGGGACACAGGCAAATGTAAAGGGATCCGCAACAAAGGCCAATCGCCTTTTTAGTCAAGCACTTTTGCCCCCAAGCTGAGGTTGTGGGCAGGTGAAGGTTGGGTTAGGGTTGGTTTAACGGCTCTGACCCCTGCGCCCAGGTTCCCCACGGCCTTTTCACAGAGCTTGCTGAGAAGGCTAAAATTTCATTACAGTTTTTCCTGCTTTTGCCCCATTTTTGCGGTTTTGCGTTCCTTAGACTTCTTGTTGACCCTGCCGAAGGAGGGATCGTCGTGGCTACGGAGACTCTGGTCAAGCCTTCTGTAACCCCAAAGCACATGCCCATGTACCGGGTGTTGCTGCACAACGACGATGTCAACACCATGGAGTACGTGGTGCAGGTGCTGGTGAAGGTGATCCCGGCGATGATGCCGCCGCAAGCCACTGAGATCATGCTGGAAGCCCACCACAACGGCGTTGCTGTGGTGATCGTGGTGCCGCGGGAGCACGCGGAGTTTTACTGTGAGCAGTTGCGTCAGCACGGCCTCACCAGCTCCATTGAGCCGGAACGCTAAGCAGGAGCGGTTGGGGTGGGCCTGCTGATTGCAAAACTCAAGGCTTTGCCCTTGCCGCTGCGGCTGTTGCTGTTTTTGGGGATCCCCCTCCTAGCCTGGCTGCCGTGGGTCGGGCTGGGGGGGTGGTTTTTTCCGGAAGCGCGAGCCTACCTGTGGCTGCCCCTGTATGCCTTGCTGCTGGTCTGGCTGGGGCTGTGGGGATCTGGATTTGCTGCCTATGGGCTAGATAGCAGTTGGGCCTGTCGGGGCGGGATCCTCTGGGGCCTGGGGATCGGGGTCGGGGGGCTTTTCTTGCTTTTGGGCCTGGAGGGATCCCTGGGTTGGCTGAGTTGGAGGGCGGTAGGAGGGGGATCCCTGCTGGTCTATGGGTTGCTGGGGTTGCTTTTGGGCTTGGGGGTGGCGCTGGCGGAGGAGCTGTTTTTTCGCGGCTGGCTGCTGCAGGAGATGCTGCTGGACTACGGTTGCAGCACTGCGGTGTGGGGATCCAGCTTCCTGTTTGCTATGGCCCATTTCCTGAAGCCTTTGCCTGAGATTCTCGCCACCTGGCCGCAATTTCCCGGACTGTGGCTGATGGGGCTGCTGCTGGTGCAGGCGAGGGTCTGGAACCAAAACAAGCTGGGCTTAAGCCTGGGGCTGCACGCGGGTTGGGTATGGGGCATGGTCTGGGTCAACAACTTGGCCTGGATAGACTACACCGGCAGGGTGCCCGAGTGGCTGACCGGGATCGGCGGCAACCCCTTGGCCGGGCTGATGGGCTTGCTTTTTCTAGGAGGGACTTTCGCATTTCTCAACGGCCTGGCTCAAGCTGGCTGGCTACCGGCAGACCTGGAAAAGCGTTGATTGAGCTGATCGATAAAGAATAACCTACTCTCCCCAAGGCCCTTCCTCGTAGTAGGCGGTCACCTGCTCCTTGGGCGGCTGGGTAAGCAAGCTTACGCCAATTAACACCCCACTGCCGATCACCACTGCCGGGATTACGGGTAACCAGCCCCCTGTCCAAGCCCGCGGCAACAGACCCGACAGCCAACCTAAAGTCAGGCCACTGGAGACGAGGGCCCCGGCTACAGCCCCAGCGCGGGTAGCCCGCTTCCAGTACAGACCGGCTATCAGGATTGGGAACAGCATGGCATTTCCCTGAAAGCTCCAGGTGGCGATCTCCACAATCAGCCCCGGCGGGTTAAGGGCAATGGCAAAAGAGGCCAAACCGATCCCCAGCACCACCCAGCGTCCCAATTGTTCTTCTTGGTGGGGGGAAAGCTGGCGTCTAAAGAGGGTCACTACCAGATCCCGCGTTACCAACGAGCTGGCCGTAAGGAGCTGTGAGTCTGCCGTGGACATGAGGGCGGCCAGAGCTGCTGTAATCACCACCGCTGCCACACCGCCGGGCAGAGTTTGCAACATCAGGGGCATGATCTGGTCCGCTTTCTCCAGGCCGGGAAAAGCCAGGCGGCCCCAAACCCCAAGAAGAGCTGCCGGGAAAAAGACCAGCAGAATCAGCAGCGGCCAGACTACCATCAGGGTCTTGAAGGGATGAGCACTCCTGGCCATGTAAAAGCGCTGGAAAAATTGTGGGAAAAGGGGAGTGGCCATGAAAAACAGCAGTTGATTGCCGAGTAACCCTTGCCAGCTCCAGCGTCCTTGGGGGCCGGGCAAGCTCAGCCAGGGATCCAGTTCGCTACCCGCTTCTCTCCCTAGGGAGAAAGCCACTGCAACAAAGGCCACCCCCATCCCCAGAATCAAGATGATCCCCTGCACCACGTCCGTCCAGACCACCGCCTGGGATCCGCCAAAGAGCACATACCCCAAGATCACCAGCGCCACCACCACCGCCAAGGGCCAGTAGGGGATCCCCTCCCCCAACACCGCCGCCAGGGTGCGGGCTCCGCCAATGATCTGGATGCTGATGTAGGGGGCGGTAAACATCAGGGCGCTAAGGCAGTAGAGTAGAGCCAAAAGAGGGCTGTTGAAGCGGTGGCCGAAAAACTCGGAAGGGGTGATGAAGCCAAAGTGTTGGGCTGCTAGCCATACCCGGTAGCCCACCCACAAAAACAGCCCCGAAATGAGGGCGGTGGTCACCCCCACCCCCAGGAAGATCCCTAGGCCGTGGGTATAGGCATCTGCCGGCACCCCAATGAAGGTAAAGGCACTGAGCAGCGTCGCCAGCGTCGTCAAGGTTAGAGCCAGGGATCCCAGACCCCGCCCCGCCAAAAAGTAGCTAACCGGATCCCGACCGCTGTGGCGATAGCTCCAGAAGCCGATGGCTGCCAGCAGCAGCAAGTACACCCCCACCACACCCAGACTCAAAACCGTGTTACTCATCTCCGCCTCTCGGCCAGCAAACGCGCACAATGTAGAAGTTAAGAGGTACCAACAGCAGGACAGCCAATCCCGCCAGCCAATACCAGGCCGGGATCCCCAAAAACTGGGGCTGGGCCGAGCGGGATCCCACCCAGGTCAACAGCCACAGCAGGGGATAGGCCCCCCACACCCAAGCTTGGCGCATCCGCCCAAACCGCAGCTGCCTTGATCCTTGAAGGTTACCGGCGGGATCCAACCCTGACATCTACCCATCTCCTGCTTTTTTGCCAAGCGTTCCTTTTGCCAATCATTTAAGATACAGCCACTACTGCGCAGAGCTAAATTGTCTTTTCCCCTTTCCCCTTCAGATCCTGTTGGCAAGAGGGAGCCTTCCCGTGGGCCAGGCCATGAAGAACGGGAGCGGCCCTACTGGCTAGCTTGGGCCCGCATCAAAGGGATTGGCCCCCACCGGCTCAAGCGGCTGGCGGAGTTTTTTGGATCCCTGGAGCGGGCTTGGCAAGCGGATGCCCCGGCCCTGCGGCAGGTGGAAGGCATTGGCCCCACCCTGGCCCAGGCTATTGTCTCTGCCCGTCCTGGCCTTGATCCCGAGCAGATCCTGGAGGAAACCCTCAAAGCGGGGATCCCCTTTCTCACGCCTGCAGATCCGGACTATCCGCCGCTGCTGTGGGAGGTGCCAGATCCCCCGCCCATTCTCTATGCCCTAGGAGAATGTCCCAATTGGCAACAGCCGGCTATTGCCATCGTCGGCACCCGCGCCCCTACGGCCTACGGTCGACAGTGGACCCAGAAAGTCAGCGCTGCCCTGGCGGAAGCTGGCTGTGTGGTGGTCTCGGGGCTGGCAACGGGGATCGACGGCATTGCCCACCAGGCCTGTCTGGATGCCGGCGGCAAGACGGTGGCCGTGGTGGGAACGGGGGTGGACAAAGTTTACCCAGCTCACCATCAAGCTCTCTACCGGCGCATCCTGGCCCAAGGGGCCATCCTCAGCGAATATCCCCCCGGCACGCCACCGGCCAAGGAGCATTTTCCCCAGCGCAACCGCATCATTGCCGGCCTCTGCCGCGCCACTTTGGTGATGGAGGCTCCGGAAACCTCGGGAGCGCTAATTACTGCTCACCTGGCCAACCACTACGGTCGGGAAGTGTATGCCCTGCCGGGGAACATCGACACGGCAGCAGCCCGCGGCTGCCTGCAGCTCATCCGCGACGGCGCCGGCATGATCCTGGGGATCGAGGAGCTGTTGAAAGACTTGGGCCTCCTCCAGGGATCCCCTGTGCTAAAGCAGCCCTCGTCCACTGGCCCCAGCGATCCCCAACAGCAACTGCTCTGGCAGCTGCTAGGGGAGGGCATCCTCAGCCTCGATGCCCTGGCCCAGGCTAGCCAGATGGATATTGCCACCCTTTCCAGTACCCTGCTGCTTATGGAATTGGAAGGCTGGCTGGTACAACTGCCGGGGATGCGCTACCAGCGGGCTCGCTGAGGCTGGATCCCTGCACTGCTTCTCCGATAGGAGCACGGCAAGCGGGATCCTCGTGGCGGGGGTTGTTCACATAGGTGCTGACCGGATAAGCCGCCATGGCTTCTGCTGGGTAGGGGCGGAGCAAGGGCAAAAGCAGCTTGGGATCCTGCACCTGGGGATCCAGCCAGAGGTCGTAGTCGTTTTCCGTCAAAATCACGGGCATCCGCTCGTGAAAAAGCTGCATCAGACGGTTGGCAGCGGTGTTGAGGATGGCACAGGTTTCCACCTCCACCCCCTCTGGACTGCGCCAGCGTTCCCAAATCCCGGCAAAGGCAAATACCGGTCGATCCAGCAGGTGAAACCAGTAGGGTTGTCTGCCCTTCTTGCCTGTACCCTGGTCGGCCCACTCGTAGAAGCCATCTGCCGGGATCAGGCAGCGACGACGGCGGAAAGCTTCGCGGAAAGAAGGCTTCTCGGCCACCGTTTCAGAACGAGCATTGATCAACCCGGCCTTGGCGGCTTGGCTCCAAGCGGGGATCAGGCCCCAGCGAAAATGGGTTGCCTTGCGCTGAAGGGATCCCGCCACCACCGCCAGCACCGGCTGAGAAGGAGCGATGTTATACCGGGGGACAGCTGCCCTTTCTTGGGCTGCCGCCGGCAAGCCGAAATGCTGCATCAGCACTTCTGGGGCCACTGCCAGGCTAAACCGTCCACACATGTTTGTCCCCCAGTCGCTCACCCCAAATGGCCTGCCGACAGGATCCCCTAAACCTTGGTGGAAATGCCCAGCAGTTGCAAGATCCCGCGCAGGGGAATCTCCACCCACTCGGGGCGGTGGTTCAACTCATAGCCCAGCTCGTAAATGGCTTTTTCCAGCAGATAGGCGTCCAACAACACCTCTATCTCTTGCAGGCTGCGGGGCAAAAAAGCCGCTTGGGAAGCCACCTGCAGATATTCGGCCAAAAAGCCCGCGCAGACCCAGCGGTGCCAAAACTGGGCCCACCGCATCATGTCGGGGCAGTGGTCGGCGCAGACCAAGCCGCTCTCCAGTTGCTGGCGCAAAGCTGTGTGGACAGCATAGTGGAAGGATCGCAGCATCCCCGCCACATCCCGTAAGGGGCAACGCTTGAGACGCCGTTCGCCCAAAGAGCGGGCCGGCTCCCCTTCAAAGTCGATGATGACAAAGTCTTTGCCGGTAAACAGCACCTGGCCCAGGTGGTAATCCCCGTGGCAGCGGGTACGCAGGGCGGTGATCTTCCGCTCCAGGATCAGGCGGAAGCGGCTCATGATTTCCCCTTCTTGGTCGCAAACAGCCCGAGCCAAGTTGGCCTCTGCTTCCGGCAGCTTGGGGAGCTGCTTATAAGGACTCCGTCCCGCTGACGCGAACAGCAGCGGAAACACCTGCCCCACCAAGTTGCGCATGGACTGGTAAACGGAGCGCTGGTACAGGCTGGAGAAAGGCTCTGGGGCAAAGTCTTTGTTCTCCGTATCGGCAGCCAGGGCGATGTGCAGCTCGGCGGTGCGCTTGGCCAAGATCCGCACCGATTCTAGGTAGCTGCCGATGGTGGCGTAGGCCAGCTCCGGCAAGGGCTGTTGGGAAAGCTCCAAGAAGGATCCCTGCGGCACGGGCACGGGATCCACCTCTTGGTAGTGAACCAGCACCGCCTCAAAAAATTGCCCCAGGCTGTCCAGGGTGTAGTGCCAGGCATCTCCCTCGTTGGGGATGTACTCCTGCAAAATGGCCAGGGTAATGGGCTGATCGGCGGGATCAAACCCACGGGCCCCGCGACGACGGCGATACTCCAGGGATCCCAGCAGCCGTGGCACCCGCACCTGGGGATGGTGCTCCAGCAGGTAGCGGCCTATCTCCAGCTCTGGGTTTACCCCCTCGGCCACCCGGTGGTAGAGCTTGAGGAGGTAGTGGTTGCCATAGACAACGGAGGCGTAGCTCTGCTCCGCCTTGAGGAGGCGGGGTTCCAGGTCATGCTCAAGGGCAGCAAAGCTAGTGGCCCAGAGCTCTCCCTGACGGTGACGCAGGCGGCCCTGCTGGGCAATTAGCTGCAGCAGCCGCAGCAAGAAGCTTTTGTCAGCCAGAGCGTTGAAAATTACTCCCGCCGGCCCTCCGGCCACTTGCACAGGGAGGATGACCGCCTGGGGCATCTCTAGGCGCAGGTGTACGGCTGCTTCTTGGGTGGCATAGCCCACAGGGAGAGAGTAGAGCTGCGTATCGCCCTCGATAAACTCGGCCTGGAGAAGCAAGATCTGGCTGCCCAGCAAGGACTCCTCTTCTCGGCGGCAGGGGATAGCCTGCAGGATATGGATCGCCTGGAGCTGGCGGTTTTGGGAGCCAAACCAACGACAGCGGTAGAGGTAGTCCGCCAAGACTGCCTCCAGCTGCTTTTGGCTTTCCCCTTGCAAGAGACTGTCCCAACTACCACTTTGAACAACCAGAGGACTACCACTTTGAACAACCAGAGGGACCAGGCGTTCCTGCTCCTCCGCTTTGCTGGGGCTGAGGTGGATGGTCTCCGTTTTGGGCTCAAGGGAAAACCAGTAAAAGGAATGGGGGCCTAGCGTTAGGAAATAGGGCAGTCGCCCAATAGGGGGAAACTCGGTGTGGCCAAAGATCTCCACCGGGATCAATCCTTCCCACGGCGATAGATCCAGCCCCACCCACTGGGCGTAGCGGGAGAGATTGGCCACCACCAAGATGCGCTCATCGCCAAAGGCCCGCATAAAGGCAAGCACCTTGCGATTTTCCGGGTGGAGCAGCTCAAAGGAGCCGCGGCCAAAAGCTTGGAATCGCTTGCGCACGGCGATGAGCCGCTTCATGGTCCACCACAGGGAATGGGGGTTGTTTCGCTGCGCCTCCACATTGACAGCTTCGTAGTGGTACTCGGCGTCGATGACGATGGGCAGGTAGAGCTTCTGAGGGTTGGCCCGCGAAAAGCCGGCGTTGCGGTCGGCGCTCCACTGCATGGGGGTGCGCACGCTATTGCGATCCCCCAGGTAGATGTTGTCCCCCATGCCGATCTCGTCCCCGTAGTAGATGACCGGCGTGCCGGGCAGAGAAAACAGCAGGCTGTTCATCAGCTCGATGCGGCGGCGGCTGTTGCCCAGCAGGGGGGCCAAGCGGCGGCGGATCCCCAGGTTCACCCGCGCGTTGGGATCCTTGGCGTACACCTGGTACATGTAGTCCCGCTCCTCGTCAGTGACCATCTCCAGGGTGAGCTCGTCGTGGTTGCGCAGGAAGAGGGCCCACTGGCAGGTTTCAGGAATGGGAGGGGTTTGTTGCAGGATGTCAATGATGGGGAAGCGATCCTCCATCTGGATGGCCATAAACAGCCGTGGCATGAGGGGAAAGTGGAACTCCATGTGGCACTCGTCCCCATCGCCGAAGTAGGCCACAGCATCTTCTGGCCACTGGTTGGCCTCCGCCAGCAGCATGCGGCCAGGATACCTTTGGTCAATGTGTCGGCGCAGAGCCTTGAGAAAGGCATGGGTCTCCGGTAGGCTCTCGCAGGTGGTGCCCTCCCGCTCGTAGAGATAAGGCACCGCGTCCAGCCGCATGCCATCTACCCCCAAGCTCAGCCAAAAGTCCACCACCTCGAACATGGCTTTTTGTACGGCGGGGTTGTCGTAGTTGAGATCTGGCTGGTGGGAGTAAAAGCGGTGCCAGTAGTAAGCCTTGGCCGCTGAATCCCAGGTCCAGTTGGAGGCTTCAAAGTCTTGAAAGATAATGCGGGCCTCTTTGTACTTTTCGGGGGTATCGCTCCAAACGTAAAAGTCCCGCTCGGGGGTGCCGGGGGCAGCTCGTCTGGCCCGCTGAAACCAGGGGTGCTGATCCGAAGTGTGGTTGAGGATGAGCTCAATGATGACGCGAATCCCCCGCTTATGGGCAGCCTCCAGAAAGATCTTGAAGTCTTCTAGGGTGCCCAAGTCAGGGTGAACACTGGTAAAGTCAGAAACGTCGTAGCCGTCATCTTTTAAAGGCGAGGGGAAAAACGGCAGCAGCCAGACGGCTGTAATCCCCAGTTCTTGCAAGTAGTCCAGCTTTTCGGTCAGGCCCTGGAAGTCGCCCACGCCATCGCCGTCGCTGTCGAAAAAGGCCCGTGCCGGCAGCTCGTAGATGATTGCATCTTTGTACCAAAGGGGGTCGTGGGTGAGGGGGGAGATGAGGCTGCGCAGAGGGGCTCGGATCATCATGTCGGTCATGTCGGCAACAGAGACAGGATTGGGACACCTTGGCAACCCTAGCCGTTGAATGGGGATCCCCTCAATAGGCTATAGCCTTCTCTTGGGTGCCAGGGATCCCCGGCGTCGGTTCAGGCAATGCCACTCCGCTTCTGGGCTTCCTTGCGGGAGACGGCCACGTGGCGCAGGCCGGCCCGGAGCAGCTCCTGCTCGATCAAGGCAAAAAACCGCTGCCGATCCCCGCTTCTCACCACCGCCAAATGATGGGCTTCCGCCAAGGCGATGGGGTAGCCAAAGCCCTTGTGCACTTGGCTCAGCACCCCTGCCAGAGCCCGCTGCAGCAACTCCGCATCCTGGACCACCCAAGCGGGAAACTCCAGGCGAGCAATTTCGGCTTGGCCCAGGGATCCCTCGCCAACATTGAGGTAACAACAGTGGACGTGGTGTTCCCCGAAGGCGTCCAACACGCTGGCGCCGCTGCGCCAAAGGGGGCTGCGCTCTCCCGGCTGCAGCAGGGATCCCCAAAAGACGCGGTCTGCCAGGGGGGCGAAGGGATGGCAGGGAGGAGACTTCTCGCCGGGACAGTAGCGGTAGCAGTCACAGCCCAGGTACGGGCACAGCCCCAAGCGCAGGTAGTTGAGGGTTTCGCTGCTGCGGGAGGCGCTGATGTAACCCACGAGAGGAATGCGGGCCGCCCGCAACTGCTCCAAGGTCGCCAGAATGGGATCCAACCAGGGGCGCCGGGCCGACTGGGGCAGAGGCTCCAGTCCCCAAGGGATTAGGGATCCATCCAGGAGCGCCAGCGTGGTGCGGCGACGGGGCACCGACAGGGCCAAACGAGCCAGCTCCTCCAGTTCCGCTTGGGAGCGTCGTAAGGCCAGTATCTCTTCCAGCCCCAACGAGGACTCCGTGCCGCTGGTAGGATTGCGTTCACCTGGAGCGCGCTGCGGGCGAGAGTCTCGCCGGTTAAGGGGGGCCCTCGGCAACCCTTCTGCCCGCGGTTCCGAGAGAGGGGAGTCTGAGCGGTTTTGCTGGGCAAGGGGCCCATCTCCATACAGCAGCAGGGGCTGGCTGTCCAGGAGCGGCCACTCCTGGGTGCCGTAGTGGAGAACCACGCGCCCAACATTGATCAGCGAGCAGTAGGCAATCTCGTGGTGACTGGGCAAAATCTGGGATCCATCCGTGGCCACCACCGTGTGTCGCCCCTGCAGAGGCTCGACCTTGGGCAGGGATCCCCAAGCTTCCGGCGGCTCGGCAGGGCTGGCGCAAACAAACGACAGATGGGATCCCCACTCCACCCAGCGGGACTGCCAAACCTGCGGCTCCTGCTGCCAGCGCTCGAAAACTTGCCAGGCTTGGCGGAGGCGTTCTTGGCTGGCTTTCGACTCCTGTTGCAGGTGCCGGGTGAACGCAGGAATTTGCCCGCTCAGCTTAACCAGATCCAACATGATGGCCGCATCAGCCCTGCATGGCAATACGGCTGCCAGAAGCGGAAGAAGCCACATCTTGTCCTTCTGAGGAGTTGAGCAGCTCTTCCAGCGGAAACTCCCCGTAGACCTCGCTGCTGTTGTTGGGACTCTCCTGCAGGCGAACCCGATGCAACTGCACCCCCAGCTCCCGCAGGGGCAGAGTCAGCAGCCGCTGGATGTAGAGGGCGATGTTTTCGGCAGTAGGCACCACCTGGGCAAAGTAGGGAATGTCTTTGTTCAAAAAGGTGTGATCCAGCGGCTTCACCACCTGCTCCTCGATCAGCCGCTGCAGGGCCGCCAAGTCCACGATCATCCCCGTGCGCGGGTCGATGGATCCCTTGACGGTGATCTCCAGGCCGTAGTTGTGGCCGTGGCCGTGGGGACGGGCACAGAGGCCGTAGATGGCGCTGTTTTCTTCAAAACTCAGGTGATCCAGAGCCAAGCGGTGGGCGGCGCTGAAATGGGTGGCAACAGTCAAGTAGGCTTGCATGGCTTCTCCTCGGTATTCGGCCCAAAGCTCAGGATCTTCGTACAGACGGACGCTGGTTAGGGGCAAGGCATCGGCCAGGCGTTGCCAAATCACGTAAGCGATAAACTCGGTAGTGGGCAAGGTTTGGGCAAACTCCGGCCAAGCTTGATTTAGATAAGCAAAGTTGAGATCTTGAATCACCCGCTGCCGGATCACCTGCTTCACCTCCGAGAGGTTGAGCACCATCCCATAGTCATCCACCTCACCACTCATGCCCACCTCCAGCACATAGTTGTGGCCATGGCCGGGAAAACGGGCATTTGGGCCAAAGCGGGCTAAGTTCTCGGCTTCTGAGAGTTCGGGCAACCAGTACCGATGGCTGGCGGCAAATTGCGCACGGCGGTAGATTGTACAGATTCTGGACATGAGTGGAGAGGAGAGCATCTGCCGGGGGATCCACCCTTTAGCTTGACACACTCCCCGGCCCAGAGGGTGGAAATTCTCAGCGGCCCTCAGCCTACCCTCCCAGTGGTCTTGCCGTCATCTCTGTCCTGCGCCAGGTCAGGCACTTGCCCTGCCGACCGGGTCGGCCTGTGCATACCCTCATTTCCCAGAAAGCATTTCGAGCAAGGTTTTGGCGGCATTGTGTCCTGAGAGCCAAGCCCCCTCTACGCGCCCTCCGGCGCACCAATCGCCGGCACAAACCAAAGGCAATCCCTCAGCAGCGGAAACCGGCACACGGGTGCTTAAGCTGGCCAATCCCGTGGTTTCCAAAGGCAATGCGTAGCGCCAACGGTGCACCTGCATCCATTGTGGCGAAGCCAACCAGGGATCCAGCCGTTGGGCTGCGTGGGCCAGCAATTCTCGACCGGCCTTTTCCAGCTCAGAGGGGCCGGCCTCCAAGTACAGAGATGACCACTCCGCCCCCCCATGCAAGACCACCACAGGCGGGAGCGGCTGCAGGCGCTTGCTGCTGTCCAGTCCCAGCCAGGCCAACATCGGATCCTCCAAGCACTTGATCCCCTTCCAAGGCGGCGTATGCTCAGAGTAGCCCGCCAAAACCGCAAGGCAGGGTTGATACTGGGCGGATTCCAGCAGAGGCAACAGGTTTTCAGCCGAAGGGATCCCTTCCCGGAGCAGGGGCAGCAACTGGGGGGCCGGAATTGTCGCCACCAGGGCAGCAGCCTCGTAGCATTGGCCGTTCTCCGCCCTCAATTGCCAGCTTGTTGCCAAAGGTTTGAGGCTGACCACACGAGTTTGGGTGTGTACCGACAGCGGGGCAGCCAAGTGTTTGGCCAGCATTGTCATGCCCTGGGGGCAGACATAGCGCGGTTTTTCATCATTGGGATCCTCTGGGCGCAGCCCTTCTCGATCCAGCACATGCAGCGAGCGCGTCCATTCCGCCAGCAGCCCCAGGCCCAGCAGCTCCTTCACCCAGCGATAAAAGCCATCCGAATCGGCAGTCAGGTATTGAGCCCCATGATCCACTGGCACCGTTTGCCCAGCGTGCTCAACTCGACGGGTGGCCATGCGCCCGCCCAAGCCTGCCGATTTTTCCAGCACCAGAACCTGGAGCCCTGCCCGCAGCAGTTGCCTTGCACACACCAAGCCGGCCACTCCCGCCCCGATGACAATCACATCGGCGGATGTTGAGCGGGCTCTCTCGGAAGGGGTTACCGCTGCCTGGGTCTCCTCACCTAGCATACTGAGCCTGCCAGCTGTGACCGGATCCGCACGTTCAGCTCCCGCCTTTGCCGAAGGGGTTGTTGCCCTTCTCTCCGAAGAGCTTGGCTTCTCCCTTGATGGCAGCCTTGATGATGTTGTAGGCAGCCCAGGCAACCACCAAAACAATGGGCGACAGAACGATCAGCGGACGGAGATCAATGTCCATAGTTTTCATCCCCCCCTAACATAGATTGATTTACCGACTGCTTGGAACAAGAGCCTCCAGGGCTGGCCACCGCCAGAATCCCGATGGGGTGAAACCGTTTTCGACTCCGGATCCCGCATAAGCTGAGGTGCAACTCTGGAAAGATGGCTAAGTCCAGAATAAACCTAAATGGGGATCCCTACCGGACAGACTTTGCCCCATCTGGACTGCTGAGGCGGGAGCCAACAGGCCCACACTGAGAATTGCACCCCCCATCTGGCCCAGACCGAAGAAAACTGTCCCCAATCCCAGAGCCAAGGCCAACAGTCTCCGTGGCCAGTTCATGCCTAGAGTACTCCCTTCGAACTGGGGATCCCTTCTTGTCGGCGGGGATCCCGTTCTACGGCCATGCGCAGGGCGCGGGCAAACGCCTTAAAACTGGCCTCGACAATATGGTGGGCATTGAGGCCGGCAGCCTGGCGAATGTGCAAAGTGAGCTGGGCGTGGTTGACCACCGCCTGATAAAACTCCCGCACCAACTGGGTTTCGTAGCGGCCAATGCGCTCCGTGGGCAGCTCCAGGCCATAGCTGAGGTGAGGACGCCCGGAGAAATCCAGCACCACCTGCACCAAAGCTTCATCCAAAGGTGCCCAAAAATGGCCGAAGCGATGAATGCCACGCCGATCCTGCAGAGCCTGCGCCAGGGCTTGTCCCAGCGTGATGCCCACATCTTCGTTGGTGTGGTGATCGTCGATGTGCAGATCCCCTATGGCCTTGATCTGCAGGTCGATCAGCCCGTGGGTGCTGAGCTGGGCCAGCATGTGATCCAAAAAGGGGATCCCAGTATCGATCTCATGGCGCCCGCTGCCATCCAGGTTCAGATGAATTTGGACATCCGTTTCTCCAGTGCGACGGTGAACAGAGGCCGTTCTGGGCTGGAGCAGGCGCGAGGAGTCGAGGGCAGTCATGGGAAAAGTATCGAAGCAGGCGGGAAGTCCCAGCTCTAGGATCGCACAAGCCCGCCGCCATCGACACCTTCACCCATGCAGCAGGTGAGAATCCCTTCTCTGCCGGGGATCCTGATCCCAGCCCCCTGGACACGGGGATAGGTGGGCGCCACCCGCGCCACCCGGGGGTCAGCTAGCGCCCCAGCCCCCTGGACACGGGGATAGGTGTGACAGGGATCCCCTACAGG
This sequence comes from Synechococcus sp. JA-2-3B'a(2-13), assembly GCF_000013225.1. Taxonomy (NCBI): domain Bacteria; kingdom Bacillati; phylum Cyanobacteriota; class Cyanophyceae; order Synechococcales; family Synechococcaceae; genus Synechococcus; species Synechococcus sp. JA-2-3B'a(2-13). Next base: position 684,635 of record NC_007776.1, on the reverse strand, counting down.
CAAGCCGGTGGGGCCGATCCTCTGCGCCCTCACCCCTTGGGAGAGGGGAGCTAGCAGGTTCAGCGGGATTTGAAATAGCCTATAAGACAGCTTCTCCCGAAATCGCTGTAGATTGCTGAAGGAAATTGTTGAAAAGGGGGTTGCCGTTTGCAGGATTGGCAGCAAATCCAACAGGCCCTCAAGCAACACTGGGGTTACGAGACGCTGCGCCCACCCCAGGATCAGGTGATCCGCGCTCTGCTGGACAAGCGCGACGCGCTGGTGGTGTTGCCGACGGGGTTTGGCAAATCCCTGTGCTTTCAGCTAGCAGCTCTGCTGCAAAGGGGGGTGATGCTGGTGGTTTCACCCCTAATCGCCCTCATGGAAGACCAAGTTCAGGATCTTTGGAAACGCAAGCTGCCGGCAGCCTGTCTCCACAGCGAACTGGATCCGGCCCTGCGCAAGCGGGTGTTGAAGGCCCTTGAGGAAAACCGACTGCGCCTGCTCTATTTGGGGCCGGAGACCCTATTCAGCCCCCCCGTTTGGCAACGGCTGCAACAGCCTCAGGTGCACATCAACGGCCTGATCGTGGATGAGGCCCATACGTTGGTGCATTGGGGGGGATCCTTCCGGCCCGACTACCGCCGTCTGGGATTGCTGCGCCCGGCTCTGGCCCCGGTGAAGTCCTCCTTTCCCATTGCCGCTTTTACCGCCACGGCTGACCCCCAAACCTGCAGCCGCCTCAGCCAAATCCTAGAGCTGCGGGATCCGGAGCACATTCGCGCCGATCCCCTGCGGGCCAACCTCTCCCTCAATGTGGCGATAGCCTGGAGCCCGGCGGATCGCCGTCGTCGTCTGCTGCGATTCCTGGGCGAGAATCCCGGGTCGGGTCTGGTCTATGTGCGCACCCGACGGGATGGGGAAGAGCTGGCCGAGTGGCTGGGCCGACAGAACTTGAAAACCGCCACCTACCATGGGGGACTGGAAGCGGGATCCCGCCGTCGGCTGGAACGGGCCTGGCTGCAGGGGGAACTGCGCTTTCTGGTCTGCACCAACGCCTTTGGCATGGGCATCAACAAGCCGGACGTGCGTTGGGTACTGCACTTTCATCCCCCGCCCAGCTTGATGGATTATTTGCAAGAGGTGGGGCGAGGTGGTCGGGATGGTGGCCCTTGTCGGGCCCTGATGCTGGTCTCGGAGCCGACGGGCATGCTGGATCCCAGCGATCGCCGGCGCCAAGCCTATTTCTATTCCCAGCAGGAGCGCCTTCAGGCCCGAGCACGCCACCTGCTCCAAACCCTACCCCAGCAGGGATCCTACGCCGACCTGCCGCCTGGAGAGGTACGGGTGGCCCTGGGTCTATTGCAGGAGATGGGCTGCCTGCACTGGCCGGATCCCTTTCACTTTCAGGTGTTACACCGCCGTTGGCAGCCTTTAAGACGAGAGGATCCCTGGCAAGGGATGGAAGCCCTCATCCACGCCCGCGGCTGTCGGTGGCAGGCGATCTTGCCCTATTTTGGCTACCCTGGGGAGCAGCCCGGCCTGCCCTGTGGCACCTGTGACCGTTGTCGGCTTTCTCGTTAGCCCTCAACAGCCCGCTGCGAGCCGCAACCGGCAGGAGTGGCTATCATGATCTGCGTTTCTGCAAAGGGAGCAGTTCCCCTTGCTGACGAACTTTCGGCTGTGCCTATGAGTGTTTCCGGATCTCCGCTCGAGGAACTTGACCGACCCTTGTCCCTAGCCCGGCAGGTGGCGCAACTGTTGGTGGTGCCGGTCTCGGCCCGTCTGGGATCCCAGTCTCCTCCCCGAGAGATCCTCAAACGGCTTATCCAGGAGGTGGGGATCGGGGGCATCTGGCTCACGGATGGCCACGTGGCCGAGGCCCTGCTGCTGATCGAGGAGGCCCAGTCTTGGGCGGCTCTGCCCCTTTTGGTGGCAGCCGAGGTCGGGCGGGGGCTGGCCCTGCAGGGGGCGACCCCTTTCCCCCATCCTCTAGGGTTGAGCCGCCTGGGGGCGGAAGCCGAGCGCTGGGCCGAGCAGTGGGGGCGGATCACGGCGCGGGAGGCGGCAGCCATCGGCATCAATTGGCTGCTCAACCCGGTGGCAGAGCCACTGGGGGAGCTGGCTTTGGCGGAGGATCCCCTATCTGCTTTGCAACTGGCGCGAGCTTTCGTGCGCGGATGTGAGCAAGCGGTTCCAGAAGGGATCCTGACCACGGCCAGCTCCTTTCCGGGCAAAGGGGGATTCAAGTCGGTTCAGGCCGGAGCGGAGCGGGTTCCAGCCGCCTTGGCGGGCCGTAGGCCGAAGGCAGCAGATATCCCTTGGTGTCCCCGTCTGAGCCTAACCCCAGCGCAGCTTCAAGAGGGGCCTTGGCTGCCCTTTCGAGGTTTGGTGGAGCAGGTGGGGGCGATCTTGGTTTCTCATGTGGTGCTGCCGGAGTGGGATGAGCGCTGGCCTATCACCCTGCTGCCGGGGCGGCTGACCCAACTGCTGCGCCAGGAATGGGGGTTTGGTGGGCTTATCGTCGTGGATAGCCTCGATCAAGGCTTTCTGGCAGAGCTGGCCGTTCGCGTTAGCGGGACGGAGTCCTTTCCCAACTCATTGGCCGTGCGGGCTTTCCAGGCCGGTGCCGACCTAATTTTGGCCCCCCCCGATCCAACGGCATCCTTGGCAGCCGTTTTGGAAGCGGTGCAACAGGGATCCCTCAGCGCAGCCCAGCTTGCCCAGTCGGTGACGCGGGTGCTGCGGGCCAAACAGCGACTCCTACCCGCCGCCTCAGCTCTCCTCCAACAGGTGTGGCCGGCCCTGGCAGAAACCGACTTCAGCGCCCTTGGCGGATGGATGGGAGCCAAGGATCCCACGGATCCAGCCCTCAACCGTGGCTCTCCCGCCGAGCAACTGAAGCCTTTGCTGTTGGGGGATCCCATCTCCAAGGACAAGGACTCCGTTCCGCGGACGCGAACGGCGTTGGGAAAGTTGTTCAACAGGCGCTCCCACCTGACCTCTGCTCTGCACAGAGCCGCACAGCTGGGATCCCTCTTGGCCGAGAAGGATATCGCCCCCTGTCAAGCGGCTATGGCCCGCGGTGGCGTGGAAGGAGGCCGGCCCCTCAGCCCGCCCGCAGAGCCCGGATGGTTGAACTGGATCTGGCAGGATCCCCCCTTGGGTGCTGCCGATGTGCAGTTGCAATCTCCCGCCCTGCATGTTCCGGCTGCCTTAGGCATGCTTCCTGTGCTCAGCGATGCTCTTACCCCCCTACCTTGGCTGGAAGCTGCCCTAAACAACGCCCCAGGATTCATCTTCCAAGGTTTCCTTCGGGATCCCTTGCCCAACTATGTGCTGGATTGGCTGCAACAGCATCGGGAGCGGGTGGCAGCGGTCGTCATTTATGGTAATTTATCTCTCTACCGCCGCCTGCAGGCGCACTTTCCATGGGCCAATGCCATCCACAGCCTCAACCGGGATCCCTGGGCCCAAGCGGAGGTGATGGGGCGGCTCTTTCCCAACCGTTCCCCCTCAGAGGGATCAAAGTCTCACGTGGCCCAGCCAACCATTAAGAAAAAGTAAATACCTTTACAGATTATTGGCAGGGAAAGGCTCCTGAGTTATCGTGTTGGTTGAAATGTAAAAGATTGAAACGGTTTCTCTCAGCGTTGTCTGTGCCTCCCTCCCTCTCAGACACTCCTCAATCCTGCAGCAGCCAGTCGTCAACTGGCAGTTGGGTTGAGTTTGAGCAAAAGCGACTTCAACCTCCATCCCAACAGCGTTTACAACCCTTCCTCAAATCCTTGCAGCGATTCTTTACAAGTGTCTGGGCTCAGAAAACTCGGCTGGGTCTTGCCCTCCTCGGCCTAGGGCTGGCGATATTGACCTGGGCTTGGCTAAGTGCTGAGGCTCGTCTGGATCCCTACACGGAAGCCGTCCTCAGCTTACAGGGGCAGGTTAGCCATGGTGCATCCTTGTTTGCCCTCAACTGTGCAGCCTGCCACGGAGAAGAAGCGGATGGGCGAGTGGGGCCCAGTCTGCGGGGGGTGAGCAGCCGCCGCTCGGATCGGTTTATTATTCAGCAGGTGACCGGTGGCAAAACGCCTCCCATGCCCCAGTTCCAGCCGGATCCTCAGGAGATGGCAGATCTGCTCAGCTACTTGAAAACCCTCTGAGGCCGTTTCATGGGCCTGGCCCAGCAGCTTGCTTGCTATGCTCTCTGGCTGGCCGCCGTATTTGCTTTTGCGGAATGGCTGCGCTCCCGGCAGGTGGACGGGGAATGGGTGCGCAAGGCCATTCACATTGGTGTGGGCAATATCATTTTGTTGGCTTGGGCTTTGCAAGTGCCTCGCTGGCTAGGGGTGGGATTCTCTCTGGTGTTTGCCGGCTTGGCGCTGCTCTCCTACCGGGTGGCCATCTTGCCCAGCTTGAATGGAGTCGGTCGCCGCAGCTTTGGCACCTGTTTCTACGCCGTCAGCATTGGCCTGCTGCTGTTTTGGTTTTGGCGTCCCCAGCGACAGGTCTTCGCGGTGATCGGCATATTGGTGATGACGTGGGCCGACGCCTTGGCAGGGTTAGTGGGCAAAACTTGGGGCAAACACCCCTACCAACTGGGATCCATTCAAAAAAGCTGGGAGGGATCCCTGACCATGTGGGCGGTGAGCAGCTTGGTGATCGCGGCTCTGCTGCTGGGGTACTTTGGCTTCTCCCCCCCTTTGCTGGCCATCAGCCTCTTGGTGGGGGGGATAACCATGGGGTTGGAGGTGTTCTCTTGGTGGGGGTTGGATAACCTGACCGTGCCCCTGGCCAGTGCCGGCCTCTGTTTTGTTCTGCTGCAGATCCTCAACTATTTGTAACGCTTGCTACGGAACGTTCCTCTCCGGTTCCCGGCGGTATAGTGTGGAAACAGCCCTTGCTTCTCTTCGCCATGGCTGCAAGTCCTGCGCTGGCCTCTTCTGCCCCTCCCTCTCCCGCCCATATCTGTCCCCTTGCCCAGGCCTGCAGCTACCTAGATTGGGCAGCTGGCGAGCTGAAACTGGATCCCGGCTGGGTGGCGATCCTCAGCTAGAAATTGCAGGAGCCCCACACTGTACCCGTAGGGTCGGTGTCGGGAGGAATGCTATAATAATACTGCGGACACCAGAAACGGTTGTTTAAGGCACTGGTAACGGTCGATTGGGGGTGCTGTAAACCACCCCAGAGGCTCGTGGTTGGCTTGCTAACTGCAGGGCTACTAAAAGCCCGCTCCGTACCGCCTAGCGGTTGGTGTCGGGTAGTTTACGACCTGGAAATGCGCCCTTATGGGCATTCCCTACGGTGGGGCCAAAGGGGGGATCCCCCTCGATCCCAAGCGTTATTCGGTCTCGGAGCTGGAGCGCATCACCCGACGTTACACCAGCGAGCTGATCAAGGATATCGGCCCTGCAGAGGACATTCCCGCTCCAGACATGGGAACTTCCGCCCGCGAGATGGCCTGGGTGATGGATACCTATTCCATGAATGTTGGGCATGCGGTGCCGGGAGTGGTGACGGGCAAACCTCTCTCGATTGGGGGATCCCGAGGGCGAGAACTGGCCACCGGACGGGGGGTGATGATCACGGTACGGGAAGCCTTGGCCCGACATGGTGGATCCCTGGCAGGGGCAACGGTGTTAATCCAAGGTTTTGGCAATGTGGGCGGGGCAGCGGCCAGCTTGCTGCATCAGGCAGGAGCCAAAATTGTGGCGGTTTCCGGCAGTTCTGGGGGCCTTTATAACCCCAAAGGACTGGATATCCCCGCCCTCAAAGCCCACATGAAGGAACAGGGAGGCCGCATGGCGGGCTTTCCGCAAGCTGAGCCCATTAGCAATGCCGACCTGCTGGTGCAAAAAGCGGATGTGTTGATCCCTGCCGCTCTGGAAAATCAAATTACCGAAGCCAATGCCCACCAAATTCAAGCCCGGATTGTGGCAGAAGCTGCCAACGGGCCAACCACCCTTGCCGCCGACCGGATTTTGGAATCGCGAGGGATCCAGGTATTGCCGGATATTCTGACCAATGCCGGTGGGGTAGTGGTGAGCTATCTGGAGTGGGTGCAGGGACTCTCTTACATCTTCTGGGATGAAGAGCGAGTTTATCAAGAAATGGAAGGTCTGATGGTACGTGCCTTTGAACGGGTGGTGCAGGAGGCAGAACGGCGGCAAGTGTCGCTGCGACTGGCTGCCTACACCCTGGGGGTAGGCCGAGTGGCCCAAGCCCTACAGGATCGCGGCCTTTACCCGTAGACGCTCCCCCACCTGGAGACCGGGAACTCTTGGCTCAACAAGCCTACTTGCCAAGGTTCGATTGCCCTTTTCTCAAGCCCGACGGTGTTCTTGCTCTTCCTGCTGCTGCCATTGCTTGAGCAGCTCTTTTGCCGCCTGCGGGGTAAAGTAGTCCAGCTCCATCAGCTTACGGTAGGTCAGAATTTGCCGCATCTCCAGGGGCATGTCTGCTTTTTGGTAGAAGTAGCGAATGCGATTGATGTTTTGCTCCATTTCTGTAAACTCTTGCTCCCGCTTGATCTGCCTTTCCTGCTTGAGCACTTCATGGGGAGCGGACAGGCGGCTGTAGTTAGGGATCCGTTGCGTGCCTGTGGTTTTGCTGGCAGCAGGCAGACGGTGGCCTCCGGTTTGTCGGCTGTTGGCCTTGTTGGAATTGAAGAAGAAAGAGAGCATCGGCAAACCTCACACAAACAGATAGACGGCCAGATAGACGGCGGCAGCTTAACGCCAAGTCAACAATATCAAGTTTAGGTGAAGAAGCCCGTGATCCCGATCCTTCTTGGAAAAACCCGTACTTCCGGCGCGGCGCTGTATCTCTCTGCTTTTCCCACCCCCGCGGATGGTCAAGGAAAAGCTGGGGTTTGGCCTCAAGCCAATCTATTCATGAGTCCAGCCTACCGTGTTTACACGGAAAATGACTGAGATCACGTCCGAGAGTACAAGGTATTTAAGTATCTTCACGTCCTTTTGTTCGGGATCCCTGTATCGGATGTACTTTCCCGCAGGCCGCTACAGGTGGGATTCATCTCCGCTCAGCAGCCAAGTGACCGATACCCCCAACGCCTTGGCAAAGGCCACCAGTTCCTTGTCAATGACGCGCCGTTTTCCCTTTTCCACCTGGCCAATTTTGACGTAGTCCAACTGCACACCGTACTTGGCCAAGCGACCCGCCAGTTGATCTTGGGTGAGTTGCAGCTTCTCCCGTACCCAGCGCACCCGCTCCCCAATCAAGTTGGCCGATGGATGGTGCCGGTCGTTAGACTCCATAGGAGCAGAAAGCCGTAAATATTCTTTTTCTTTTCCAGACTGAGGAAGTTGAGGGATCCTCACATGGTAGCCTGAGCTGGCAAGGTTCCCTTTTCCTGGGATCCCACCCGGCAGCCGTTGAGCTGACTGGCTCAGGAACAATCTTATCTCAAGGTCTAGATCGAAAATCGCTTACCGCTTTTTGGCGAGCGACCCCTTGCCTGCAAAGACTTGGCGGACGGGACCCCTGCTGTTCCCGCATCCAAGCGGAAAAATCTCCGGACAAAAAAGAGGGGCATGATCGATTTTCGCTCGCAGCAGCAGCAGAAACCTTTTTAGACTGGGAGATGAAGTTCTCTCCTCACCTGGCTGTGGTTTTTTCTCGTCCTCATCCTGAACACTCTGTCTCTTCGCCTCAGGAGTTCGACGATCTCTGGTTCGACCCCGAGTCTGCCCCTCAAGACGACCTCGCAGAAGTTGACTCAGAGCCAGGGGCCGGCGGATCCCGGTTGAATGAAGACCCTGTCGATCACTACCTGAATACCATCGGTCGCGTGCCCCGCATCGATCACGCTGAGGAAATCGAGTTGTCGCGCAAAATTCAGCAAAAGCTCCTCATCGACCAAGCCCGGCAGGAATGGCGGCAACAGCGGGGGGAGGATCCCAGTGACGAGGCTTTGGCCGAGGCCCTGCAGATTTCCGTATCCACCCTACGCTCCCGCATCCGACAAGGGGAGCAGGCTCAGCGCAAGCTGATCAACGCCAACCTGCGCCTGGTGGTCAGCGTTGCCAAGAAATACCTCAATCGGGGGGTGCCGTTTTTGGATCTGATCCAAGAGGGCAATATCGGGTTGATCCGGGCCACCGAAAAATTCAACGCCGAACGGGGGTTTCGCTTCAGCACCTACGCCCATTGGTGGATTCGCCAAGGCATTACCCGCTGCATTGCCAACCAAGCGCGGACGATTCGCCTGCCGGTACACATGGTCGACAAAGTACGCCTGCTCAAGCGCACCAACCGCGAGCTGATGAAGCTGCAGGGGAGGCGGCCCACCGAAGCGGAGCTGGCAGAAGCCTTGGGCATTAAAGTCAAGAAACTGCGCATGATCCAACAGGCTGCTGCTTTGCCCCTGTCGCTGGATGTGCCGGTCGGCCAGGAAGGAGAAAGCCGCCTTGGAGATTTGCTGCAAGATGAGCGGCAAGAGCAGCCCTTTCAAGGGATCCTCGTGCAATCGATGCAGCAGGATGTGCGTTCTGCCATGCAAACCCTGAAGCCGATTGAGAGGCAAGTGCTGGAGTTGCGCTATGGGTTAGACGGGCAACAGGCGAGAACCCTGCGGGAGGTGGGGGATCACTTCAACCTAACGCGGGAACGGATTCGTCAGATCGAGCGGGATGCCCTGCGCAAATTGCGGGTGGGCTATTCTTCGCGGGCTTTGGCCCAGTACATTCGCTAGTGGCTACAGGCCTGGCAGACCGATTTCCGGGCCAGCTTCTGCCCAGGGATAGCCTTTTTTCAATCTTCTTGGGTTGAACACCATAGCCCCTTGCAGCGGCGATGATAAGGATCCCTTATCCCCTGAGCCTATTGGGGCTGATGACCCCCCGGCTACCTCATCTTCACGACCAGAGCCAGTGGGAAGGACTTTGGCAGCTAACCTCTTTGGTCGTTGAGGAGTTGGCTGATCGGTTTCCTCTGGCGCTCAGGCATTGTAGTCATTCCAAACGAGATTGAGACACTCCCGCTGCCGCCCAAACGCTTCGCGCCGCTGCCGCGACCCCTCTCCCAGGGGGAAAAGGATTGGTCTGCTGGCTTGACTTCCCAGAGGTGCCTAGGATTCGGAACACCTGTGCGCCGAGAAAGAAATTCTTAAAAAGCCTTCGCCAGCCACAAAACCGCATTTAGGATTGGCTTCGAGGAATAGTCAGCGAGTAACCTGCGTCTTTGTTTCCAGATGGCCCGATACCAAGCCGGCTAGGCTTTTTCAGCCCAGCCTCTTTTTCAGTGCAGATGCTCGAGCCGTCAGCCCAGTCTTTGCTATGCCTTCAACTGCAATGGATTCTTCGATCTTTCATCAATCCCAACCTTCTTCCCAGCGGAATCCTGTGCTCTCAGACAAGCTTTCCCTGCGTATGGGACAAGCCCTACTGGGGTTAGCATTGGCCACTTGGCTGCTGATGGGGTTAGGCAGTGCCACCCGCGTCATGAATGCTGGGCTGTCCTGTCCAGATTGGCCCCTTTGCTACGGGGCAATTGTGCCCAGCCAGCAGATGAACCTACAAGTCTTTTTGGAATGGTTTCACCGCATGGTGGCTTCTGGGGTAGGCTTGGCTACCTTGGTTCTAATGGGGTTTGCTTGGCTGAAGCGTCAGGCATTGCCCACTTGGCTGCCCTGGGGTTTGAGCTGGGCTTTTGTTCTGGTCTTGACGCAAGGGATCCTGGGCGGGCTGACGGTCACGGAGCTGCTGCGCTTTGACATTGTGACAGCCCACTTGGGCACGGGCCTGCTGTTTTTTGCCACTTTGCTCACCCTGGGATTACTGATCTGGACAAGAGCCGGTTCTAAGGACTCCATCCTGCCGCTGCGACTGGGTGAAGGGCCATTTTCCGTCAGCTACTTGCCTTGGCTGGGCTTGGGGGCGGTGCTGCTGGTGTATGTCCAGAGCCTTCTGGGCGCCTTGGTGGCCTCCCAATGGGCTTTGCATCAATGCTTTGCTGCCGGCGAGCTGTGCTGGGTGATGAATAGCCACTTGCTGGGGGTTGCTCCGGCCACCCTTGGGGTGTTGGCGGTAGCGGTGGCCACCGGGCTGCGGCGCAAGCGGATCCCCCGCCTTCTCAAGTTCTTGGGCCATGGGTCTGTTGGCCTGCTGTTGGCCCAGGTGGGGATCGGTGTTTTGACCTATCATTACCGGCTGCAGGTAGAACCCCTAACGGTGGCCCATCAGATGATGGGGGCAGCTTTGCTGGCCTGTCTGCTGGGTTTTACGGTGCTGGCCTGGCGAATGCGAACCCAGGGGGAAGAAGGCCAGTGGATGGCCATGACCGCAGAAATGACTGGTGAGTGAATTTCATGCAAGATAGCGTTTTAGTCGACCGTCAGGCTTCCTACCAGAACCCGATGGGGGGGATCCCCTCTGAGCAGAGCCCATGTGCTCTGGGGTGCGAGCGCCAGGCGCTTGTCCAGGTTTTGCGCAGCTACAGCCAGTTGGTGAAGCCCAAGATCATCGCCCTCTTGCTGATGACGACGGCTGGGGCCATGTGGATGGCAGGCAACACCGACCCGTTCAGGTTTTTCATCACCCTTTTGGGGGGAGGAATAGCGGCGGCGGCAGCCAACGTCATCAACATGGTGTATGACACCGATATCGATCGGATGATGGAGCGAACCCGCCATCGTCCCCTGCCTTCCGGTCGAATCCGGGCGCGGGATGCTCTGATTTTTTCGGGGATCCTGGCTTTGGCTGCCTTTGGGTTGTTGGCTATTTTCACCAACCTGCTGGCTGCCGGTTTGGCCATGTCGGGGATCCTGGTGTATGTGGGGGTCTATACCCACTGGCTGAAGCGTTCCAGCACGCAAAATATTGTCATCGGTGGAGCGGCAGGAGCGATCCCACCTTTGGTGGGCTGGGCAGCAACCACAGGCGAGCTCAGCTGGGCCGCGTGGGTGATGTTCGCCATCATCTTTTTGTGGACTCCACCCCACTTCTGGGCTTTGGCCATTCTGAAGCGGGAAGACTATGCCCGTGCCGGGGTGCCGATGCTGCCGGTGGTAGCGGGCGAAAGGATCACTGCCGCGCAGATTTTGCTCTACGCGCTGCTGATGGTTCCGGTCAGTCTGTTGCTGGTTTACCCCTTAGGGATGCTGGGATCCTTTTATCTGAGCGCGGCGGCGCTGCTGGGATCCCTCTTGGTTTGGAAGGCGGTGCAGTTGCTGCAGGATCCCTGCGACCGAGATCGGGCGGCCTCGCTCTTCACGTTTGCCAACCTGTATCTGCTGCTGTTGTGCGGGGCCATGGGTCTGGATAGGTGGTCGTTAACCCACATCCTCTGGAGCCAGGCCACTGCGTCCCTCCAAGGGATTTACACCACCCTCATAGCGCTGGCCAGCTGACTTGCGCGAATGGGGGATCCCTGGGTTGATAACCCCCGTTGGCCAGCCGGTTTTTCCTCAAAATTGCGGCCCATTCTCAGAGAGCATGACTCTAGTCAATAATAAGCTCAACTATACTGAAAATAATGTATAATATGTTCAGTACGGATTACTACCAGTTGATCTTTCTGTTTACTTTCGAGTCTGCCAACATGGTAGCCAAAGCAAAGCAGAAAATTGGTAGTAAGACGACACGGAAACTGCGCTTTGGGTATTCTACTCAAAGCTTTGCGGGATACCGCCATTCTGTTTGGACTCCGTCCCGCTAACGCGAATGGAAACAAACAGAATGCTATCGCTGCATAGTTGAACAGTGATGTTCAGCAGTGCTCAGCGTAAATGTATCAGTGACACTCCATACCGTGCAGGGTAGAATGAGCTAATTATTAGCCAACCAAGACACACCCGGCCATGACCAATGAGGAAATTGAGACGCGGTTTGTCCAGTTGGCCGAAGCTGTGACCAGGGTGGCCAATACAGTTGCCCAGGTTACCGATGCTCAGCTTGCCTTGCAGACCCTTTCAGGGCGTCTCGCCGAAGTCGTCCTGGAGTTAAGGCAGGAAGTGCGAGAATTGCGGCAGGAGCTGAGAGAATTGAGGCAGCGGCAGGCTGAATCGGATCAACGCTTTGAGGTTCTCCTTCAGGAAATCCGCTTCTTGATCCGCCGTCAGGGGGAGGGGCAACCATGACCGGGTTTGCCGCTATGCCTTGCCTGTTTCCCACGAGGCCACAGATTGCTGGGTCGAAGACATTGGATTGGAACGGAGCGATATCACCATCGGTGTGAATTGTGGGAAAGGCTGGGGATCCCTTGTTCCACTGCTGTTTTTTTGCTCCTGGTTCTTGCTGGCGAACCTTTGGCCTGTCAATTCGCCGGGGCTAACCGTCTTGGTGAGCTTCGCAGGTTCCAGGGTTGAAGAGTCCCAGAACCCTGGCCTGCCGGAAACTCTCCAGGCTTTGGATGCTGTTGGATCATAACCAACTCACAATCAATGGAGCTTAGCGGACTTGAACCGCTGACCCCTTCAATGCCATTGAAGTGCTCTACCAACTGAGCTAAAGCCCCGATTTACTTTGCTTCAGGTCAGAATCCGCTCAAGGATCCAACTTTCTATTCCATTCTACACCTGCAGCCTGTAGAAGCTGCCTTATTGGTAAAAAGTGCTGGGATCCCATACTAGATAAGGGGAGGATCCTTGTCAATAGTTTGGATGGCTCAACCGGGGGGAAGCAACAGTGGGGTTTGCTCGGCCCTCAGCCTTTTGTTGCCCGGCATCCCAGGAAGCCCGCGGGGTGGTAGAACGGAGTCAGTGGCAATTGAGGGGCCTGTGACACAAGAAACTCAGCTTAACCGCATTTTGGCGGCTTCTTTGCTGGTCGTCTGCCTTATTGCGGCCATTGTCGGGGGCACGCGCCCTGCCCCAGAGCCTACCCGAGGCGGGGTTGGCCTAGAGGCTGCACGGGGGGCGGAGCGCATCGAGGTGGTCACCCTGGAAGGAACGATAGGCGGCCCAGGGGGTTCGACTTTGGTAGGCCTGCCCACTTCTCCTGTGGAACAGTTGCGGGAGGCAGCACGGGATCCCTCTGTCAAGGCTGTATTGCTGCGCATCAACAGTCCCGGCGGAGCTGTGGGATCCAGCCAGGAACTCTACCGTGCCGTAACTGCTCTGCACGAGGCGGACAAGCCGGTGATCGCTATCCTAGAAAACATTGCTGCCAGTGGGGGGTACTACGTGGCCAGCGCTGCCGACAAAATCTATGCCAACCCCGGCACCCTGACCGGCAGCATAGGGGCTATCATCAGCGGCCTCAGCTTTGGTAAGCTGCTGGAGAACTACGGCATAGAGCCGCAGACCTTCAAAACCGGCGAGTACAAAGACCTTCTCTCTCCTTTCCGCAGTGCCACTCCTCAAGAGCAGCGCCTTCTGCAAAACTTGGTGGAGGATACCCTCGAGCAGTTCATTCGCGATGTGGCCCAAGGACGCCAGCACTTGCCAGAAAAGGCAGATGAGGTGCTGGAAGCAGAGATGATCGCGCGACGGCAGAGCTTGGATGAAGACCGGGTGCGACAATTGGCCGATGGACGCATCTTCACCGGGGCGCAAGCTGTGGAGGTGGGCTTGGTGGATGCTTTGGGGGGGTACACGGAGGCGGTGGAGGATCTGCGGCGCATGACCGGGGATCCCTCTTTGTCGCCGGCGGGTGAGGGAGAGGGCTTCCAACGAGTACTGCGACGCCTGTTAAGCCAAGGACTGTCCTCGCAAAGGCAAGCCGCTTGGCTGGGCCGGCTGTTGGAGAGCAACGAGGCTGTTGGGATCCCAGACGTGCCGTTGCTGTGGATGGCGCCGGAGTGGACTTTGCGCTAAACCTAAATCTAATCAGGACGGGTTTTGGGTGTGGGGGGTGAACGGTGAATCGAGAACCGGTCGCGCCGGCGGCGCAGGGCACTTTGAGAGCAGCTGCTCTGGGAGTGCAGGGCAATACTTGGAGAGAGGGATCCCAGAGGGCAAATCCCTCGGCGGAGCTGGATTGCGCGATTGACCTGGAGCTGTTGACCAGTCGGGCTTGGGTGGAAATTGACGCAGCCCAGCTGCGAGAAAACCTGCGGCTGTTGCAGAGGCGCCTAGGCTCAAACGTCGAGATCTGGGCGGTGGTGAAGGCCAATGCCTACGGGCATGGGGCGCAGTTGGTGGCTCCCGTGGCTGTTGCGGCTGGGGCCAAGGGGCTATGTGTGGCCACCCTGGCCGAAGGGATCGAGTTGCGGCAAACGGGGCTGCAGGCTCCGGTTCTGGTGTTGGGAGCTTTGAATACTTGGGCGGAGCTACAGCAGGCCATGGCAGCCCGGCTGGAGGTCAGCCTCACCTGCACAGACCAAATCCCGCTGATGCGCCAGGTAGCCCGTTGGGCCGGGCGACCCATCCCGGTGCATGTCAATGTGGATACGGGTATGACCCGTTTGGGGATCCCCTGGAAGGAAGCTGCAGCCGTGTGGGGGCAGATTTGTCGGATCCCGGAGCTGGAAGGCTGTAGCTTGTTTTCCCATCTGGCGACGGCGGACGAGCCCCATTCTCCGGTCATGGAACAGCAGCACGCCCGCTTTGCCCAGGTGGTGGAACAGATCCGTCAAGCCGGGGATCCCTTGCCGGCGCTGCATCTGGATAACTCAGCCGGTGCTTTAACCCATCTCCACTACTCCCGTGTGCGTTTGGGGTTGGTCCTCTATGGCCTGTCCCCTGCCCCTCACTTGCCGGTGCCAGGTCTGCAGCCAATTCTGCGGCTCAAGGCGCGGCTGTCCCACATCCAAACTGTGCCTGCTCAAACTGGCGTGAGCTATGGGCATCGCTACATCACCTCTCGCCCCAGTCGCATTGCCACTCTGGCCATCGGCTATGCGGATGGGATCCCACGGCGGCTTTCCGGCTGGCTGCGAGGATGGGTGCGCGGCGGCTTGATCCAACAGGTGGGCACAATCACGATGGATCAATGTATGTGGGATGTAACCGAGAGGCCGGATATCCAGGTGGGGGATGTGGTGGAGCTGCTGGGCCCCAATCTGGCAAATGCGGGTTTATCTGTGCAGGATTGGGCCGATCAGTTGGGTACTATTTCCTATGAGTTGCTGTGTGGACTTTCTGCCCGTCTGCCAAGAGTGTTGGTTAATTCTCTGGGTTTTGATGATGCCTGACACGACAGATTGGATTGCCTCAAGCACGGATAGGAGCGGGCCAGAGGCTGTTCGCGTCGGCAGCAGAGGGCTTGACTTGACGTGTCAACAGAGAGTAGAGCAGCATCGAAGGTAATCGAGGGCACTCCTGATCACTGAAAACAGTGACTTGGCGGCGGATTCGGTTCCCATTGGGAGGTAGCGATGGCGGAGCAACATAAGCCTCTGAAGAGCCTGGAAAATCAAATGGAACGGGCTGTTCTGGAGATGGTCAATGAAATCCTGCTGATGGAGAGTCAACAGCGCTACTGCTTCTGCGAGAAATTCTGTAACGATGCTGCCGCCCTGGCTTTGAACAACCTCCAGCCTCGATACGCCACCAGTTTTCACGGCTCTCTCCGAACTTTAGAAGCCATTCAAGCGGATCAGGAGTTGCAGAGGCTGATCCGGTTGGAGGTGGTGAAGGCCATGGACAAGGTGGCGGCCAATCCCCGTTGCCCAGAACCTGAATGTCCTTTGCTGCTGCGCGACGTCGAGGCGATAGAGTTAGAACTGGCCCCTAGCGACAATTGAAGGAATGGCTCTGATGGAGCTGCGCTCCGCTAGCGCGAACGTTTCCCCTTCGCCAGTGGCCTTCCTCGGCCCTGCTGGAACCTACACAGAGTTAGCAGCTCTGCTGGCCTGCCCTGAGCAGCCTCACCTGCACAGCCAGGGATCCCACCCCTTAGTGCCTTATCCAACGATCAGCGCCTGTCTAGAGGCGGTAGCTGCCGGCCAGCAACAATGGGCGGTGGTGCCGGTGGAAAACTCGGTGGAGGGGGGGGTCTCGATGACCTTAGACGCCCTCTGGCAACTGGAGGGGCTAGGGATTCGGCAGGCGCTGATCCTGCCCATTCGCCATGCCCTCATCGGACGTGCCTCGCGGTTGGAGCAAATTGAGCAGGTCTACTCCCACCCGCAAGCTTTGGCCCAATGTCAGGCTTGGCTGAGATCCCATCTGCCCCAGGCCACTTTGATCCCAACCCGCTCGACCACCGAAGAATTGGATCGCCTGCAGGAGCAGCCCAGCGCTGCCGTCATCGCCTCAGAACGAGCTGCCACCCTCTACCAACTGCCGGTCTTGGCCTGCCCGATCAACGATCACCCCGACAATTGCACTCGCTTTTGGGTTATTGGCCGTGCGCCGCTCTCGCGTTCCGGTCAACAGGGTGAAACCTCTGCCGATCCTGCTTCTCCGGGGGGATCCCATACTTCCTTAGCCTTCAGCCTCCCCCACAACGTGCCGGGAGCGCTGCTGAAACCTCTGCAAGTGTTTGCGGAGCGAGGCCTGAATATGTCTCGCATTGAGTCGCGCCCCACTAAAAAATCGGCAGGGACGTATGTCTTTTTTGTCGATTTGGAGAACCCTATCGGCCAACCCTATTTGGATGCCGAGGTGGTTGCGGCGCTGGAATCAATTGCTGAAACCTTGAAGCTCTTCGGCAGCTACCCTGTGCATGACCTCTGCAAACAAGGGGATCTATCCCAAGTAGCAAAAGCCCTGCCCTCTGAGGGGAAAGCGCGTCCAACGTAGAATCGAAATGACCAAGGACTGCTGTCTTGAGCGCTCAGGCAGACCAGGATCACTTCACAGAGCTCGATAACCTTGCCAGGCTTGCCAAAAAATGTAAAGAGAAAGAATGGCCAGGAAGCCCCGAAACAACAGACTGACGGTTTCATCGGGCAATTTGGGCAGGGTGCGTGTGCTAATCTGTACACCGATTAACCCCCCTGTGCCCAAGATTAAACCTGGGATCCAGAGCACATTCTGGTGGATGGTGCCGTCCCCGAACCCCAGGCCATTCCAGATCCAATCGCTGAGGCCCGCATGGCTGGCAGTGGCAGCAACTGCTGTGATCACAATGGCCCCCAGACTGGTCTGAATCGCCACTTTGATTGTCTCTTTCAGCAGCAGGATCTGCATTGGCACCAGGATCACCCCACCGCCGATGCCAAACAGCCCGGCCAACAAACCGGCAGTGCCGCCGGTCAGGGCGCGGGCTAACCAGGGAGACATCTGCCCTGAGGACTCCGTTCCGCTGAGGTGCTCGGCACCGCTGACGTCAGCCCCCAATTCTTGGGCCTGGATAACCACCTTTTTGTTGAGTTGCACCAGGTAAGTGTTGGCCAGCAGCAACACTCCAAACGCTGCCAACAGCAGATAGCTGGGAAGGCGACTGGCGATAATTGCTCCTACTTGAGCCGTAAGCAACGCTGGGATCCCCAGCAGGATCACCCGTTTCAAATCAAGCATGCCCATCCGCCAGTTTTGGATGCTGCCCGCAATCGAGGTCATAACAATGGAAAGATTGCTGGTGGCTGCAGCTTGAACCGGTGGGATCCCCAAGCTGACCTGTAAGGGCACCAGGATCACGCCACCGCCAATGCCCAGCACCCCGGCCAGGATCCCTGCCACCAGGCCGCCAATTGCCAAGGCCAACTCCATCCCCTACCACTCCCCACCGCTGCTCTATCTTGCTGGCCAAAAAGCCGACATCATCGTAACATTCTCCAGTCCTGGCAAGACTAGCAGGGATACATCGGTCGAGAAGCCTTGGGTGTGGGGTTGAAAAGAGGCGCATCATAATAATGTTGGACAGTAAATATTGGACAGTCGTACCGCCTTGGTGCAGATCGCGCCAGCATGTCAACTTCATCCATAGGCAAGGAAGCCTTCATGGTTGCCATCCATCCGGCAAATGATCTGGGTGCTCTGAAAAATCTAGGTTCCACGGCAAGAGGATCCCAGCCTGCTTGGTGGCCTCCATCTGGGCGGCAACAGGGAACTGTGGCCCCTCTGCAACCTCTGGGGCTGGTTGCTTTGGAAGGTTTGGCCACCTGGGGAGATCGCCTGTTGGGCTTGGATCGGGTGAGGGGCTATTTGGTGGAAATTCAAGAGCACAACACCCTGCTGCTCAATCCCCATCATGTCCATTCTTTCCAAGGCGCTTACGGTTTGTGGGTAGAGTCAGAAGGGGATCAAGCGTGGATTTGGCTCAGTCGGGAGCAAGAGGGGCAAATCTTGCGCATTCCCATGTCCGCTCTGCAGCAACCGGGATCCCTGGAAGCCTTTCCAGTGTGTAGGTGCCCCTACCCTATCGAAGGGATCGCCCTCTGGAGCGATCCCCACACGGGAAACCGCTACCTCTATGCCACCTGCTACCGACGGGGAAAAATCCTGCAACTGGATCCCAGCCGTGGTCTCATCGTGCAGGAGATGCCTGCCCCTGGGGTTGGCCGAGAACAGATTGCGGTGCAGGGAGACTACCTCTGGGTGAGCGATCGGGTGGAAGAGACGATCTATGTGCTGGAGCGCCAGACCGGGCGAGAACTGGCCCGTATCCTCACCCCTTCTCCTGGGCCAACAGGCTTGGCCCATTGGCGGGGGCAACTCTGGGTGGCCTATGCCCACGAAGAAGCCTACATCCACGACAACCCCAACGCTCCAGATCCCTTGTCGGTGGCCCTGCGCGACAAAACCTGGGTGGCTCCCCTGCGCCTGCGGCCTTTGGATCCCCCTAGCTCCCCCGACCCCTCTGGCGGCAGTGGAACCGAGGCCGAGGATTCCCCCATTGCCTGTCCGGTAGTTTTTCAGCCCCAGTGTCTGGGGGAACGCGCCACCTACACCCTCTCCCACGGCTATCGGGTGGAGCTGACCTATGTGGAAGAAATTGCCCAAGAAGAGCCGCGCTTCCTGCCCGATTTGGTCTGGCGAATTGCCTTGCCCTGCAACAGCCTTCGCCAACGGGTGCGCAGCCTGCACTGGGTAGGTCTGCCGTTTGAAGTGGAAGAGCAATCTGGCCAACAGGTGGCGGTGTTTTCGCTGGGATCCCTGGGGGCCCATGAGGTGCGCTTGTTTGGCTGGCGGGCGGTGCTGGATCTCTACAGTATCAAGTACTGCATCGATCCACTGGATGTAGAGGCTGCCGTTTTGCCCAGGGAGCTGCGGGATCGCTACTTGGTGGACGATGACTACCTGGCCATGGACACCTCGATTGTCCGAGAGGCAGCGCGGCTGGCCGTTGGCAGCGAGACCAACTTGCTGCGCAAAATGCTCAATATCCGGGCCTATGTTTACGACAAGCTCTCCTACCGGGTCACCTCTCGCATCGATCCGCCGGATGAGGTTTTGCGGCGTGGCTCCGGTTCTTGTGGCGAATATGTGGGGGTGCTGTTGGCTTTGGCCCGCCTCAATGGAATCCCTTGCCGCACGGTGGGGCGCTACAAATGTCCTCCCCATCCAGAACTGAAAGGGATCCCGCTGTTTCCCCAGTACAACCACGTGTGGATTGAGTTTTATCTGCCCGGCTGGGGTTGGGTGCCGATGGAGTCGAACCCCGACGATCGGGGGGAGCGCCCCTATTCGCAGCGCTACTTCATGGGCTTGCCCTGGACCCATGCCGAGATCGCCAAAGGGATCCCTTTCGAGACGATCAACACCGACCAAGCCTCAATTGGGGAGCTGGCCATTAACCATGTGCAGTTTCGCATCTTAGAAGAAATTTGAAAGGCGAATAGAGTGAGAAAACGGCCCTGAGATTGGCCAACACTGCTCCGGGAGTGATTTTTGCCGAAGATAACAATGTGGCTCCTGATGTGGTGTGGGTAAGCCGCTCTCGACTGAGAACAGCGTTAGCTTATGGGGGTGTGGGGGTAGCTAAGCCCTGCACTGTACCCGTAGGGTCAGTGCCGGGATACAGATACCCCCACATGGTGTATGATGGGAGCAGTTGCACAAAACGGCTTTTGCCGGAATCTGGTGCAACTACGCGGTGGGACATCCCGTGTCTGCTCGCTGAGGGTTCTTGCGAAAGCTCCCCGATGAAGCGAGAAGCCCACGCTGTACCCGTAGGGTCAGCGATGGGAGTATGTCACGGGCGGATGGCAAACTCCACAGTGCCCCAGAATCGGCGGTAGGAGTGCTGAGCCCTGGAGCTCGCAATATTGGCCAAGATAAGCAAACTAAGCTCAAGCTTTACAGTCGGCTTGGGCTACAGGAGTATTGAGTGGTGGACTGGCAACAGCAACAAATAGAGCTGCACTCCGCGGGCGCGAATGTTGCTTTTTCTTCCCCAGCCTGATGCTGGAATGGCTATGGGCCAACAACAGGGCTCTGCCCCCATCTGGGGCTTGCGTTAAAGACTAGGATAGGAGACTACGGCGGGGCTTGGCTTCGCTCCAGGCACATCCATCCAAAGCAATCCGCTCTACCTCCGAGGCCAGCCTCAAAGCTTTCAGGGCCTGCTCCCCACCTACGGAAGGTTGGTTGCCTCCCCGCACGCAGTTGATGAAGTGCTCCAGTTCGGCATGCAGCTTGTCGATATTGTCGGTGTGGACTTTCTCAATCAAACAATCCCGCTGGTAGGGCATTTGGCCGTAGTCGCTGGTGCTGCCGACGGATCCCTGGCGGTACACCGAGATCTCATTGTGTAGAAAATCTGCTTCTACCAAGGCATTCTTGCAGTGGACGGCAATTTTGCGCACCTTGCGGTGGGTGACCTTGCTGGCGGTGAGGGTGGCGATGGCACCGTTGGCAAAAGTGAGAGTAGCCGTGACGTAGTCCAGGTAGCCCAGCTTGGAGATGCGGTTGCCGCTGGCGGTAATCTGGGTCACGGGAGATGGGATCAGCTCCAGCAACAGATCGATGTCGTGGATCATCAAGTCGAATACCACCGACACATCGCTGGCGCGGTCGGAATAGGGGCTGAGACGGTGAGCCTCGAAAGCCAGAGGTTCTTCACTTTGCAAGACTTGGCCCAGCTTTTGGAAAACAGGGCTGAAGCGCTCGATGTGCCCCACCTGCAAAATACAATTGCAATCGGCAGCTCGGTTCACCAGCGATTCTGCTTCGCTGATGCTGGCAGCGATGGGCTTTTCGATCAGCACATGTACCCCGGCCTCCAGGCAGGCCATACCCACCTCATGGTGCAGAACCGTCGGCACGGCAATGGCCACGGCAGCTACGTGGGGCAGCAGATCGCGGTAGTCCTCATAAAAATGAACGCGGTGGCGGCTGGCCACATCCAATCCCCGTTCCACGTTGATATCCGCTACCCCCACGACCCGCACATCCTTCATCAGGCTGAAAACGCGGGTGTGGTGCTGGCCCATGTTGCCTACCCCGATCACCCCAACCGGGACAGCTTGCTCTGAATAAGCCAGTGGACGGCGGGGAGAGTTGGCAGAACTCGGGCAAGATCGGGCCATGACGTTTCCACTACCTCTACCACAAGGGTTTCGCGAACCTCGCTCCATCTTTCGGTAACGGAGCGCCGCATTTCACGAAACAAACTTCACAAAGCTTACCATGCCTCCCTTAGATCCAGTTCAAGCCGGGGATGGGCGGCAGGTGCAGCGGGGGCTGTTGGCAGGATTGGGGGCTGAAACAGAACAGCGGCACCGGGCTAGAGCGAAACCACATGCGGGCGTAGAATCCGCTTGGACTGAGGGGCAGGCCAAGCCAAACGGGGAAAAAGAAGACAAAGGACGCCAAAACCAAGGCCACCGCCGTGATGCTCGCCCCGCGCCAAAAGCGGCGATAGCTCTGCCAGCCCAGCAGCACCAACCAAGCCAGGGCTAGGGTGCTAAACGCCAGAGCGCTCATGTAGTGGTAGATAAAAACGCAGCGGCTGACCCTAAACCAAGGCAGGTAATTGGCCGCATAGCCAATCAAAATGAAGGCTTCGAGACCGTGAAAGTGGCGGATCCCTCGCCAGACAAGCACCAAGATGGATCCCGTCCCCAGCCACCACAGCCAAGGATTGCCCAAGCCATGAACAGCTTGCCAGAGGTTGCCCTGACTGCCGAAGTAGTAGGCCACGGGGCGGCCCAGAATTGGCCAGGACCAAGCTCCTGCCGAGGCCAAGGGCGTAGTCAGCCAAGGACGCAAAGCCGGGAACCAAGCCACCAGGGATCGCAAGCTGGTGGAGCAGTAGGGGTGAACAGGGGTCTCTTCGTTCACCACCAGGTGGGCTGCCATGTGGCCGCCGTAGATGGATTGGTTGATGAGCACCAGGGATCGGAAATAATTCTGGATGCCCGTCCAGCTCCAATCCAGAGTTAGTCCCTGTTGGGGATTCAGCTGCAGGTGCGGGATCCACTGAATGGCATAAAAGGCCAGCGGAGCGAGGATGAAGCAAAACACATAGTGCCACCAGCGCAGATGACGAATCTGGATCAAAATGCCCAACCGTGGGATCCACTGCGGGCGCAGCCAGACCACCCCCCAGACGAGGATCCCCAACAGAGCAAACATGAAGGCAAACCAGAGGCCATTCCACTTCACCGAAGCTGCCGCCCCCAACAGGATCCCGGAGCAAGCAAAGTGAGCAGCCCGTCGCCAACCTTGGTTTTCTAGACCTCTGAGCAACAGAATGGTCGCTGCCAGCCCAAAGGCTACCAGATACACGTTGATCAGGCCAAAGCGGGATTCCACCAGAAACACCCCATCGGTCAGCAGCAAAACCCCGCTCAACAGAGCAAAGCCCACGTGGTAGGTGAGGCGGTAGGCTAAACCGGTCAGCAACAGAGGGATCAGGGATCCGCAAAAAGCAGTGGCGAAGCGGAATCCCCACTCGTTGCGGCCAAACACCTGAATGCTAAGGGCAATGAAGTACTTGCCCAAGGGGGGATGCACATCGTAAAAAGGCTTGCCATCCAGGTAGTTCTGGGCAAACTCCGGGAAGTACACCTCATCGAACACAGGTGCCGGGAACTCGTCCAGCCGCCACAGGCGCAACCCCAGACCCACCAGAAAGATCCCCAGCGCTCCCCATACCAGCCACTGTCGGGATCCCACAGCGCTGTGCGGGGATCCGAGGATGGGCACAGCTAGCAGCAAGCTGCCCTGAGACCGCTCCGGCCCGGGGTCAATGGGGGTTGGCTCTCCAGTCATGGATAGGGCACTCTCAACACTCCGGCGAGGATCCCTAGGGATCCCCAGTGTTACTTTAGCCGACCGTGAAAGTCTAAGCGATTCCAAAGCAAACCACTGCTAGACTGTAGAATTGAATACAAAGTTGGCCAACTTCTGGCCAGTACCCTGTCTGCGCTGGCGCTCCTGAGAGCGGGCGTTTGACGTTCGGTCATCTCAGTGGGGAGGAGACACCGTGGCGACTGGTGGATATGCGTTGGTGGACAGCCTGCACCGGCATGGGGTGCAACACATCTTTGGCTATCCGGGGGGAGCCATCCTCCCCATCTACGACGAGCTGTACAAAGCCGAGTCTCAGGGGCTGCTCAAACATTACCTGGTACGCCACGAACAAGCGGCTGCCCACGCCGCCGACGGATATGCTCGCGCCACCGGCAAGGTGGGGGTGTGTTTTGCTACCTCTGGCCCAGGGGCGACCAACCTGGTGACGGGCATCGCCAACGCCATGATGGACTCTGTACCCATGGTGGTCATCACCGGGCAGGTGCCCCGCCATTTGATCGGCACCGACGGCTTTCAGGAGACCGACATCTTTGGCATCACCCTGCCCATCGTCAAGCACTCCTACGTGGTGCGGGATCCGCGCCAAATGGCTCGGATCGTGGCCGAGGCTTTTCACATTGCTGGCACCGGGCGACCGGGGCCGGTGCTGATCGACATTCCCAAAGATGTGGGGCTGGAAGAGTTCGACTACCAGCCGGTTAGCGAAGTCAACATCCCCGGCTACCGGCCCACGGTGCGGGGGAACCCGCGCCAGATCCACGCGGCGGCCAAGCTGATCCTGCAGGCCAAGCGGCCCCTGCTCTACGTGGGGGGCGGGGCCATCATCTCGGGTGCCCATGCCGAGATTGCCGAGCTGGCCCACACCTATCAGATCCCGGTGACCACCACCCTCATGGGCAAAGGGGCCTTCGATGAGAACGATCCCCTCTCGGTGGGGATGCTGGGCATGCACGGCACCGCCTACGCCAACTTCGCCGTTACCGAGTGCGACCTGCTGATTGCCGTGGGGGCCCGCTTTGACGACCGCGTAACCGGCAAGCTGGACGAATTTGCCAAGCACGCCAAGGTTATCCACATTGATATCGACCCGGCAGAAGTGGGCAAAAACCGCACTCCGGACGTGCCGATTGTGGGAGATGTGCGCACCGTCCTGGTGGAGCTGTTGGCGCAACTGAGCAAAATGCCCCACACCCCTGGCCAGACGCAGGCTTGGCTGGAGCGGATCGAGCGCTGGAAACGGGACTACCCCCTGCAGGTGCCCCGCTATGAGGGCGTGATCGCCCCGCAGCAGGTGATCGATGCCTTTCGTCGCCATGCTCCCCACGCCTACTACACCACCGATGTCGGTCAGCACCAAATGTGGGCGGCGCAGTTTCTGCGTAACGGGCCGCGCCAGTGGATCTCCAGTTCTGGCCTGGGCACCATGGGCTACGGTTTCCCGGCGGCCATGGGGGTCAAAGTGGCCCTGCCCCACGCCGAGGTGATCTGCATCAGCGGCGACGCCAGCTTCCAGATGAACATGCAGGAGCTGGGCACGGTGGCCCAGTACGGCATTGCCACCAAGGTGGCCATCATCAACAACGGCTGGCAGGGCATGGTGCGGCAGTGGCAGCAGGCCTTCCACGGCGAGCGCTACTCCCACTCGGATATGACTCCGGGCATGCCGGATTTCGTCAAGCTGGCTGAAGCCTTTGGCGTCAAGGGCATGCGCGTCGATCACCCCGATCAAGTGGACGACGCCATCCAAGAGATGCTGCGCCACGAGGGGCCGGTGGTGGTCGATTTTGTGGTCAAGCGGGACGAGAACTGCTACCCGATGGTGCCCGCCGGCAAAGCCAACTACCAGATGATCGGCCTGCCGGAAAAGCGGCAACTGGAGCAAGCCGCCGAGCTGATTTACTGCCCCAATTGCGGCACCAAAAACCCCAGCCTGCACAAGTTCTGCGCCGAGTGCGGCACCAAGCTCTAGAATCGGTGGCCTGGCCATTCGGCTGGGGAAGGCGGGCCCCAGCAGCAGGGAGTCTTCGGGGATATCGGGGCTACTGAACAAGCCAGATTAAAACGCTCCCTGAGCGCTCTGCGAGGCCAACACGAGCGACTCCTGCCCCTTTCCCAAAAGGAGAGGAAGGTTGGGATCAGCGCAACGAACGGAGGATCCCTCCTGCCCTGGGGTAGTTCGATCCCCTCAAGGAGGGTAGCCGGAAACTTCTGCCTCTGGTGTCTCTGGCGGTCGGAAGCAGGCACCCTCCAGACCTGCCCAACCGGCTTAGAGGGGTCGGTAAACCCGGTAGTTGATATTGGGGAAGATGTTGTCCATGTATTCCACCTTGGCCAGCCACTGCTCCTCTTCAGGGGTGGCTTTTTCTCGCCGAAACTGACCCTCTTTGATCTTCTCGTAGAGGTGGTTGAAGCGCAGCAGATGGGACTTGGTGCGGCGCACTGCATAGGGAACCATCGTCCCTGTGCGCATGATAAAAGCCCAGTCAGACGATTGAGCCAGTAGCAATTCTCGCGCCGCCTGGTTCAAGGCCCGCCATTCTAGGTCATCGGCAGGCTCGCGACGGCTCAGCTCGATCATCCGCTCGGTGGCCTTGTGCAGGTGGGGGTAGATCCAGGCGTTGGTGGGGTTGAGCCAGTACTCGTGGAAGCCGCGCGCCCCCCAACTGGACTGGGCAGGTTTGCACACCTGCTGGGTGGGGTTCTCCCGCAGGTACTCCGCCAGGTGAGTCATGCGGTAGGTGTTTTGGTCGAAGTAGCTCTTGCGGATGAGAAAATCCAAAAACCAAGGGCCCTCGTACCACCAGTGGCCGAACAACTCCGCATCGTAGGGGGCCACCACCAGCGGCGGGCGGCCCATGACGCTGTACAAATATTCGATTTGCCGCTGGCGGTTGAACATAAAGTTGCCCGCATGCTCTGCCGCTTTCTCCCGCGCCCAATAGGGGTCGTAAAGCTGCTTTTGCCCCAGGTCCAGGTTGCGCCCGGTGATGCGGTGGTACTTGATGCCGGTGTTTTTCCGCTGGCCGTTGGGCATGATGTAAGGCTTGATGTACTCGTAGTCGGCCTCATACCCTAGGTCTTTGTAGAACTCGCGGTAAACCGGATCCCCTGGATAGCCCACCTCTGCCGACCACACCTGCTGCGAAGACTCGTGATCCCGCCCGAAAACGGCGACGCCGGTCTCGGTAAAAATAGGGGCGTACATGCCGTAACGAGGCCGGGGCTTGGCGTAGAGAAGACCATGGGCGTCGGTGATCATGTAGCGCAGGCCGGCATCGGCAATCATCCGCTCCAGCCCTTGGTAGTAGGCGCATTCCGGCAGCCAGATCCCCCGCGGCCACTGGCCAAAGTGTTCGTTGTAGTGCTCACAAGCTACAATCAACTGCGCCCAGACTGCCTGCGGGTACATCTGCATCAAGGGCAGGTAGCCGTGGGTAGCCCCACAGGTGATGATCTCCAGGTTGCCGCTGTCTTGAAACTGTCGAAAGGCCCGCACCAGATCCCGGTCGTAGCGCTCCCAGAGATCCCGCACCATGGCAAACTGCTTGATGTAGTGCTCCGCCAGGTAGCGAATGTGGCCGTTGGTGGCGTTTTTGTCGTACTCCAGCTGGGCCAGCTCTTCCAATTTGGTTAGGTAGTGGTCGTAGCGCTCCTGCAGCAAGGGATCCCGCAGCATCGACACCAAGGGCGGCGTCAGGGACATGGTGAAACGAAAGTCGATGCCATCTCGCTGTAGCCCCTCGAACATGTGCAGCAGCGGCACATAGGTCTCCGTGATGGCTTCGTAGAGCCATTCTTCCTCCAGCACAAAGTCTTGCTCAGGGTGGCGCACAAACGGCAGGTGCGCGTGGAGTACCAAGGCGAGATAACCCATGGCAGCCGGGGATCCTTACAGACAGGGAAAGATAACGGAGCAGACTTACCCTTCTCAGCAGCAAATCTGTAGAGAAGGTTAAGCCCAAGATTGCTACCTATCGTCCAGCATTTCGTCCTTGGGGTCAAGAGCTGGGATCGCTGGGGATCGCTGTTGGGCTCAGCGGTGACGAATGAAGTCGTAGATCTCCAGATACTCCTTGCCAGGATAGTTCCAGGAGTAGTCGTAGCTCATGCCTTGAATCTGCAGTTGACGGAACTGGTCAGGAGCGGTGTACCAAAGGTCGATGGCCCGATCCAGAGCCGACTCCAAAGCAGCTGGATCTGTGTGATAAAAGACGTAGCCGTTGCGTTGCTCGGGCAATTTGTGGGGATCGTAGTCGCGGTCGAAGACGGTATCCACCAGGCCACCCACTCCTCTCACCACCGGAACTGTGCCATACTTCAAGCCAATCATCTGAGTGAGTCCACAGGGTTCGTAGTGGCTGGGCACTACGATGATGTCTGCCCCCGCATAGATAAGGTGGGAAAGTTCTTCGTTAAAGCCCAACTCAATGTGAACATCGGGGTTGTTGTTGAGGTAGCTTTTCTCGTGGGCAAACCAAGCGCCGATCCCTCGCTCCGTAGCGGATCCCAGCAGAACAAATTGGGCATTTTTGAACAGGGAGCGGTAGATGGCATGATGCACCAAATGCACGCCCTTTTGCTCGTCCAATCGCCCGATATAGGCCACGATAGGCTTGTCAACATCCTGCAGTAGCAGCCGATCCCGCAGAGCTTTTTTGTTTTTAGCTTTATTTTCCAGCGTTTGAGCAGTGTAGCGCACGGGGATAAAGCGGTCGATCTCCGGGTTCCAAATGTCGTAATCGATGCCGTTCAAAACGCCGCGAAACTTGTGCCGGTGCAAGTAGAGGGTATGGCCAAGTCCATAGCCGTAGTCGCCAAATTGCACCTCCAGCGCGTGATTGGGAGAGACCGTAGTGACAAAGTTGGAAAAAACAATTCCCCCCTTCATAAAGTTGAGAGAAAAGGGGTTGAAGTTATCGCGCAAACGGTCGTAGTGGAAGTAGTAGGGTTCGCGGTTGAGGCCGGTAGCCCAAAGAATCTCTGGGCCGCCAAAGCCTTGGTGTTTGAAGTTGTGAATGGTGTAGCACACCCGCTGGTTTCCCATGCCGTGGTACTTGTAGATCTCAAACAGCAGCACCGGTACCAACCCTGTCTGCCAGTCGTGGCAATGGATGATGTCGGGGCGCTTGTTGCTTTGTAGGAGAAACTCTAGAGCCGCCTTGCTGAAAAAAGCAAAACGCATGTTGTCATCCGGGCAGCCGTAATAACACCCGCGATTGAAGAAGTTATCGCCCGAGTGGGGCTCAATAAAAAAGCAAAGGCGGCCATGCACCCAGCCGCAGTACACCGAGCAGTGAATGGCTCCCCCGTACCAGGGCACCCAGAGATCGCGATAGGCGTCGTGCAAACCCCAGATCTGGTCGTAGCGCATCGTGTCATACTTGGGCAAAACCAGCTCGACACAGTGGCCCCGCACCTCCAGCTCGCGGCTGAGGCCGTACACCACATCCCCCAGTCCCCCCGCCTTGATAACCGGGGCGCATTCAGACGCAATCTGCACGATGTACATTTCGAGACCTCCCGTAGCACCGCCTTAGCTTTCTTTACAAACGATAATCTTTTTGGCCTCGACAGAACATCCCTCCCAATGGCAAGGGATCCCTGCACTGGGGAACAACCTCTGGGCCGACCGGGTTCGAGCCCCAGCTGCGCCGTTTGCCGGGGAACCTGATCTACGGGAGCAGCCCTCTGGGCAATTATGGGCATTTCGATTCAAACTAGAAACGTTGAATGCACGGGGCCAGAAGGCTTTTCAAGGACTCCGTCCCGCTGGCGCGATCAGTAGCCCAGGCCTCTCACCCTAACCTGAAACGCGACTATGAACGGCTGATCCCGCTGGGGCGGTACCGTTCTTCGAGCCAAGTGCGCAGCTCATCTTCCGGGAAGGCGGCAGCCAAGGTGCCCGTTCTGGGATCGTGGGCATGCCAAAGAACATGGCCGGATGGATCCTGGCTTTACGGTAACTGCAGCCGGCTGCACCTCCCCTCGTCTCTTGCGAGCAGGCTTACTCTCTCCGGCTAGGGGTAGCCAGGGATTCTTCAAGGTCACGCGAACTCAATACCACTGCTGAGCGTAAAGGCGCTGCACCAAATAAAACACGAATAGGTTGACATCCACGCGCCGCTCGTCGATCATAAAAGACTCGATGGTGCTGGCCGGGGATCCTTCGGTGGTACAGCGGAAGAACTTGCGGCCATTCAAGGATCCCTCAGCAAACAGCACGCTAAATTGCTTCTTGCCTCCTGCAAACGCGCCGACCAGCGTCTTGCCTTCCAGGCGCAGCTCCAGATCGCTGACTCCGCGCTTTTGAAAAGCCGCAATGGCCGCCGGGATCACCTCTTCCGTGATCTGTTGCTCGAAGGGCTTTTCTTCCTTAGCAACTTTTTTCGCAGCGGCTTTGGGGGAATCCTCAGCAGCAGGCTTGGCAGCTTCAGCGGGTTTCTCGGCAGCAGCGGCCTCGGGGGTGGGTTCTCCAGACATGGGGAAACGCTCCGACAATCAGATGGGTAAAAGCCTTAGATGCAGAACAATCAAAAACTCTGTCCAGAACCGGCAAAGAGCTAGCCCTTGGGGATGTATTGGCCGACAATTTCTTCAGCAGGGATCTGGGGAAAGCCCATGCTGAAGTTGGGGGCACGCCCCTGCAGGTTGTAGGCAATCTCCCCTTGCTTGAGCAGGGAGCGGATGAAATGTTCCAGGTCAGACCCAATGCGGCGGATATTGTACTCGGTCAAGTCTCGCCCCCGGTATTCTTCCACCAACTCTTCGAAACGGGCATAGACCTTTTGCAGGGCAGCATCAGTCCAGACCAGCTCGTTGTCCGGATCCACATCGAGGGTAAACAGGTCGTCGCGGGGCACGAAGTTGTTGTCTGCAGTAACTTCACCGGCAAAAATGTGGACGTGGCGAGTGGTGCATTTCAGCATTGCGATGGCTCCGCTCCGGATCTAACCTGCTAAACAGCGTATCATTACCTAGCGCTTGTGGGGGATCCGCTATTTGCCCTCGACTTGTTCCGGCCCTCTCTATGTCTGCTGTTAATGTCTGCTGTTATTCCCCAACTGGAACGCCTGCACATAGAGGTGACCAACGTTTGCAACTTTAAGTGCGAGTTTTGTCCAGATGGGATCATGCAACGGCGGCGGGGGCACATGGAGCCCGCTCTGCTGGAGCAGATTTTGGAGGAAGTAGCGGCAACAGGGCTGGCCCGCGTGATGGCTTTTCACCTGATGGGGGAGCCGCTGCTCTACCCATACCTTTTCGAGGGTATTCGCAGGGCCGCTGAGCTTGGCCTTCGCCTGCACCTGACCAGCAACGGCAGCACCTTTGCCCTCTGGCCGGAGCACATTGAAAAGCTGAACCGCAGCCCCTTTGCTAAGCTAACCATTTCCCTGCAAACTCCCGATCCAGTCACCTTCAGCATTCGCGGAGCACCTCCCCGCCTCACGCCGGAGCGCTACTTTGCTGGGATTACCCAATTTCTGCAGGTGCACTTGCGCTCCTCCAGCCCTACGCAGGTGCATCTCAAATTCCTGGATACTAGCCCCCACCCGTTTTTGGTGCCGCATAAGGCTCTTTCGGTGATCGATTCTGCACAGCAGATGCCCGCTCAGCTCTCGGCTTGGGCCAGACGAGCTTTGCAAGGGATCCCGGATGCACCGGCTCTCGATTGGGTAGAAGCCCAGATTGCTACTTACCGACCGGGCCGCTGGCAGCAGATCCGCATCCATCCCCGCTTGGTTTTGGAAACGTTTCCCTTGGACAGTTGGGGCAACGTGGAGACAGACCGGGTAATCCCAGCTCGCTGGGGATACTGCAATGGCGCTTCCGGTCAGGCGGGGATCCTCTACGACGGCACGGTGGTGCCCTGTTGCAAGGACTATGAAGGGCAAATCCCGCTGGGGCAAGTGACGCTGGGGGGATCCCTGGCCGAGATTTTGCGGGGCCAACCGGCCTGTGCGCTGCGGCGGGGGTTCAATCGTCTGCAGGTGAACCATCCCGTTTGCCAGCGCTGTATGGGTGGAGACACTTGCATCAAAGCCTTGGCCAGACAAGTGGGTTCCGTTGTCTACTTCAAGGTGTATCGGCCTTGGAAACAGAGGCTGGATCCCGGTTGGGGACAAGTGTAGACAGTTTCGGGAAAAGTCAACGCCCCACAGCAGCGGTTTCCCTGCCGTGGGCATAGCAACAACGTGACTTTCTTTCGTGATTTCTTCTAAGGGGCTCAAGCCTTGGGAGGGAGTTCCAAGGCCAGCGGCCCCAGCAAGCCCTTGCGGTAGTCGTTGAGAACTTGCCGTGCCGCCCGCTGGGGATCCCCTTGATACCGCCGCTCGGCCAACTCCTGCACTGCAGCACCACCGGGAGGGATCGGATCCGGCCAACCGTAGCGCTTTTGCAAGAGAGATCCGGCTTGGGGCTGCACCCTCAGCACTTGATCCAAAAAGTGGGCCGCCACCCGTTCGGGATCGTAGGCCGCTTCGCCGATGTCATCGCAGATGGCCAATAGAGAGGCCGCCTGTTGATCCGGCAGAGAGGGCGGTATGATGCCCGGCGAGTCCAACAGATCCAACTCTCCCCCCAGCCGCACCCACCGCAGTTGCCGCGTCACCCCAGGACGTGCTGCGCTCTCAGCTGCCCGCCGCCCCAACAGTCGATTCAGCAAAGCAGATTTGCCCACATTGGGAAAGCCCACCACCACCGCCCGAACGGCCCGCGGTCGCATGCCCCGCTGTTGACGCCGCGTGTTGACCGATTGCCCCAAGTGCAAGACCGCCTGCTTGAGGCGATTCACCCCTTCTCCTGAGCGGCCATTGGTGGGATAGACAGGGATCCCTTGCCGTAAAAAATACTCCTGCCAAGCTTTCAGATCCCCAGCCTCAATGCAGTCCGCCCTGTTCAGAGCCAGGAGGCGAGGTTTTTCCCCCAGCCACCGGCCCAGCTCAGGATGACGACTGGCCAACGGGATCCGCGCATCCAACACCTCGATGACTGCATCCACCCGCTGCAACTCTTCCCGCAACTGGCCGATCGCCTTGGCAATGTGGCCGGGATACCACTGGATGGCCGGAGAACTCATGCCGCCAGAACCCTAGAAGTGGACAGCAGAAATCAACAGTGGGATCCAATCTAGCCCGATTCCCCAAAAGAGGCTCGACCTGCCGGCTGAAGTAGCCAATAATACAACGTGAGTGCCGCTGGGATCCCTTTCCTGGGCAACCTAATGTTTAACCAACGGGGGTGCGGGGGCAACAAGCCCCGCGCTCTACCCGCAGGGTTAGCGTCGGGATACATGGATCCCTGCATGCTATACCATTATCTTTTTAGGTTGTGTTGATCTTTCATTTGAGCCAAAAGAGAGCACTGACGAGATAGAGAAAACTCAAGAAGTTCCTGGCCAATTTGTCAAAACGAGAACATAGATGCCGGTACTGCTTTAACTTATGAAAAAAGCATTCGATTAAATGCCTCTCTTGATACAGATGCTTGTCATAATGCCGCTGCGTCTTTCTATTCCTTTTAGGCGGAATAACCGCTTGAGCTTCCCCTATCTTCTCAATCAACTTATCCGCATCATATCCTTTATCCCCAATTACTTTGGTATCCTTTCTCTGCCAGCCCTCTATCAATTCTTCCCCTTGAGTAATATCGCTCTTTTCTCCGCCAGTTATTCTCAATTCCAGCGGATTTCCCAACCCATCTACACTCACATGAATCTTGGTGCTGTATCCGCCTCGGCTTCTCCCCAAAGCTTGCTCCCCTTTTTTCCGGCAGCACAGGAGTGCGCTCGAACCATGGTTGAATCAATAATGAGATGCTCTAAATCAGGGTCGTCAATAAAATACTTGAACATCCGTTCCCACACTCCAAAACGACTCCACCGCTCCACCGGTGGAATCTTTGATAGATGGTGTACCATTTGCCATATCCTTCTGGGAGGTAGCGCCAAGGAGCACCGGAACGGGCTATCCAAAGAACTGCTTCAATAAACTGTTTGCAGTTTGCTTCTTTCCCAATGTTAACTCTCTCTTCTGTCTGTAAAAAAGCCAATATCTTCTGCCATTTGTTTTCATCTAAAAAAACCAACTTCATCTTCTTTCCTCATATAAGTTATTCTCTCTATCCTAACATAAGATCAACACGACCTAGCTCCCTCCTTCCCCCTGGACCCAACGCGGGAGCGCTACTCCATGTACCTAGCCAAGGTGCATCTATTACCCTGGCTCTATTGGAACCGCATGCTCAAGGGCAAAAAGTTTGAGGCAGACATCTTCAAGCCCATCAACAAGTTGGTGCATCGCTACTAAGGCTCTTGGATCCCTCGCCCCTGACCCCTCTCCTCTGGGAGAGGGGAGTTTTTTTAGAGGCAGGCTTTTAGCCTTTTCAGCATCGGCAGCGCCGTGCGCAGGCCGCCTGAGTATTCGCGGAACAGCCCACCGGCAGGTGATTTTTGGCCCTTCCAAGCCGGCTGTAAGCTCCCCAACCCCAGCCACTCACCCTTTT
Source organism: Synechococcus sp. JA-2-3B'a(2-13) (assembly GCF_000013225.1). Taxonomy (NCBI): domain Bacteria; kingdom Bacillati; phylum Cyanobacteriota; class Cyanophyceae; order Synechococcales; family Synechococcaceae; genus Synechococcus; species Synechococcus sp. JA-2-3B'a(2-13). The sequence continues at coordinate 651,112 of NC_007776.1, read as the reverse complement.
TCGCAAGCAGAACCAAGTCTGACTGCCTCTAGATTGTCCTGGGAATTACTGAGGAAGATCGCGGACAAAGCTACAAAATATTTCTTAGTATCAATGTTTTTTGAGATGTAAGGCTTTGCCGCATAACTTTCCCCTAGTCTCCGTAAAGACCGGATAGGCTAAGTGTGAAAGTCTCATCTAAGGATGTTATCATATGTCCGACGAAGAAGAGCTAGGGTATCTCATCAAGAGGCGAAATGAAATTATAGAGCAGCAGAGAAATATCCAAGCCATTATTCAGGCTCCAAGGAATTGGCGAAAACGGGATATTTTGCGTCAAGCAAAAGAGTGGGGCTGGGAAATTGTTCAGCGACGTGCCAGACATAGCACGCAGGCTGTTCGGGGTGATTTAAGAATTCCTATTCCCGGACACGGCGGCGGAGATACTTTGAAAGTAGGATTAGCTCACAAAGTCTTATCCGAACTAGCAGAGCCTGTACTCAGAGAGCTGCAGCTTCAAGAGCAAGAGTACAGCGACCTACTTATTAGCTTTCCAGCGAATAGAGGTGTTAGCTTTAGGGTTGAGGCGGATTTACTAACTAAGCAGATTGAGTTTCTGGAAGAGCAGAACCAAAAACTTGAATTTAAAATAGTCGAGACTGAGGAAGCAGCTCTTAGTTTGCTCACCGAGAAAGAACTTGAGAATCAGCGGCTAGCCAACAGAATGAGAGAGCTTGTGGAAGAGCAGCTTCAAGCGCAAGAAGTTCTCGGTCATGCTATCGTAGCTCTGAAGCAGCTCAAGCATCTCTTCGACCAGCTTCAGAATGCGGTAAACCAAATTCCCATCCTATGGGTTAAGAGCTTATTGCAAAGTTACCTGAACAACATCAAGTCTGTTTTTGAAACCAACTTGCTCTCTGCCGGTTCTAGAAAGTTGCTTCAGGAGAAAGAACAGGAGTCTTATCAAGGGAAGTTGCCTCAGGAGAACAACCATGGGTCTCATCGAGAGTCTTGAAACGGCAATCGCGACCTCGCGGCGCAACTATGCTGAGCTTGTTAGCTTGACAGACCAACTCATCACCGAGCAACAGCAGCAAGGTCAACGAAATTGGCTGCGGCTGAATGCCAAGCCCTGGACCGTAGCGACTCTTAAAAAAACCTTTGCTTCCTTTGCAGCAGCTCGAGCTTACTTTGGCAAATGTTATGGCTTAAAGGCAAGAGGGTGGAAAACTTTAGCAGAGCAGGTCAATACCGTTGAGACGGCATTGATTCACTTGGGTCTAGCTATTCGCGAAAACCCACAAGAAAAGAGCATCCCCCCTTTCAAGAATTGATGGCTACCCATTTTAGTCATTTCAAGCCAGGTTTTTTAGAAACAGGCTTTTAGCTTTTTCAGCACCACTCGATCCAGCGTCAGCAGCGCCGAGCGCAAGCCACCCGAGTAGCCCCAAAAAAAGCCGACAGGCAGATGTCCTGGCGGTGCATCCAGGCTGGTTTTGAGCTCGCCGTACCCCAGCCAGCGACCTTGGATCCGCCAACCCACGGCTTCCCCCATACACTCTTCGCGGGGCAAGGCGGAGAAGGATCGCGATCTGCCTATTGAGGTTCCTCCGGGGTCGCATCCTTGCCACAGTTGCTTTTGAACGCTAAAGCCAAAGCGCCCATGGCTGGCCCGCACCCACAGTTGGTCAATCAGCCGCAGCATGGGGCAGGGGAAGGCCTGAACATCCTTGGGATCAAAAAAGCCCACTTGCGAGCGCCCAGCAAGCTTCAGCATCAGGGCTGTCGTCCAGCGATCCGCCTCCCCCCACTGCCCCGCTCGCAGCCGATCCCACAGACCTTGCAAGGCAGGGGCTGCTTCCCCCACCCACTCTGGCCAAGAGAGAGTTCCGGGCAGGGATCCCCCCTTCCCTCTCTCCTCTGGACAGACCTCAGGAAAAATCAGGGATCCGGATCCCTCTTCTCTTCCAGCTTTTTTGGCAGTGGCAGGGGTGGGAGGTGCCACCAGTTGCTCTAGCTCTTCCGCCGAGTGCCGGGACAGGAGCTGTTCCAGCTCGTCTTGGGGTTCTGGAGGCTGGGCCAAGATCTGCTCCAGCTCCCTCAGCTCTTGGGTGCGGATGGCTGGCTCAAAAGCAACCGGCTTCCTCCCTTGTTGAGAGGCTTCTGCCGGTAACAGTGCCAGCCACTCGGCCATGGTTTGCGGGCGCTCTTCTGGGTGGAGAGCCATCCCTTTGAGAATGGCAGCCTCCACAACCTCGGGAATGTTGGGGTTAAGGCTGCGAGGGGTATCCAACTGGCGGCCTGTGGCCCGCACTGGCGCACACATAGGCACCATCCCCGTCAGCGCCGTGTAGAGGGTTGCTGCCAAGGCGTAGACATCGGTGAAGGCGCCGCGGCGGCGCAAGCTGTCGTATTGCTCTAGAGGAGCATAGCCATCGGTGCCGTAGGAGGTGTGGCGTTGGATCAGACCTTGGGTGTAGCCGCGAGCTAGGCCAAAGTCGATCAAAACTGCCTGCCCGGATCCCTCCCGCACCATGATGTTGGCTGGCTTCACATCCCGATGCAGGATCCCCTGTTCGTGCAAGGCCATCAGGGCAGATCCCACCTCCCGCGTCAGGCGCAGGGCTTCCGGCAGGGGCAACGGCCCTTTTTGCCGCAGAAGCTGGTGCAGAGTCTGGCCGCGGATGTACTCCATCACAATACACCAGCGCTCCTGCTCCCAGATCACTTCTTCCACCTTCACCACATGGGGGTGGTGGCAGCGGGCCAGTTGCAGCGCCTCATTCATGAAGTTCTGCTGGAAGTGGGGATAGTCGGGATCCTCACGAAGGCTGTCGTTCAAAACTTTGATAACCACCTGGTCGGCACGAACGCTATCCCAGGCCCGGTAGGTGATGCCGAAGCCCCCCTCCCCCAAAACGGCCTCGATGCGGTAGCGTCCCCCTTGCAATTGTTCACCAACTGCCCAAGCCATATCTGGATCCCCGCCTCTAGGGTCATTGTGTCACGGGGATCAGTAAATTGACGGCACATAAAACTGCTTAGAAGTCTACGGGCAGCACTCCAGTTTTCACCTGGAAGGTGCGCGCCTGTCCATCGCGGATGACCCGCAGCGTCAGCGTATTGCCCACCCCAGCGGCTTCCACCAACTGCTGCACCTGCTCGGCATCGTGGATGGCCTGCCCATTGATTTCAGTGATCACATCCCCCTCCCGCAAGCCAATCTCCTCAGCCGGGGATCCCGGAATCACCTGCCCGATCAAAACCCCTTCTTCCACCGTCAGCGTGGTGGGGCGAGCGGGGTCGCGGTTGAGGCGGGCCACAATGTCGGGGTTGAGGGTGATCATGCGAATGCCCAAGAAAGCGTGCTCTACCCGACCATTCCGGATCAATTGCTCGGCAATTTCCATGGCGCGGTTGATGGGGATGGCAAAGCCCACACTCTGGGCCCGCTGGAAGATGGCCGTATTCACCCCAATCACGCGGCCTTCCGCATCCAGCAGTGGGCCACCCGAGTTGCCGGGGTTAATGGCCGCATCCGTTTGCAGGAAAGTCACCCGCTTGTTGACAGCCCCAATTTGCCCGGAGGAGCGCCCGACGGCGCTGATGATCCCAGCAGTTACGGTATTGTCCAGGCCCAGCGGGTTGCCAATGGCGATGGCCCAATCCCCCGGTCGCACCAAGTCAGAGTTGCCCAAAGTAACCGTGGGCAGATTCTCCCCCTCAATCTTGATCACCGCGATATCGGTAACCGGGTCTGAGCCCTTCACCTCCCCTTCAAAGGTGCGCCCATCCAGCAGGTGAACCCTGACCCGCTCGCTGCCTTCCACCACATGGGCGTTGGTGAGGATCAGGCCACTGGCGTCGATGATAAAGCCCGATCCGGTGCCCTCCTGCTGAAACTCCTGCGGCAACTGCGGTATCTGATTTCCAAAGAAGCGGCGAAACAGGGGCTGGTTGAACAGTTCTGGGTTGACCCCCCTCGACACAGTGCGGGTGGCATCGATGCGCACCACCGCTGGGCCGACCTTTTGGGCGACTGCAGCAATAAAATTGGAAGGCCGGACAGCATCGGCGGGAGGAGCAGAATTCGCAGCCTCAGGGCGGGGCTCAGACCAGGGCAAAAGGGATCCCACTCCCTCACTGGCCCGTCGCGTCCAAGTGATCAGGGGAGTTTGCTGTAACCACTCCTGCCCCGCTCGAGACGATAGCCAGACCCCACCTGCGACGCCTCCACCAAACAGAGCCATCGCCAAAAGTGTATGCCGTAGAATCCGCGCCATGCTCCCTCCCAAAGCTAAGCCGTATCGCCAAGACTCAAAAGGCGTGAACCCGCTCCCCCGACTTACGCCATCAAGACCCAGTTCACTCCTGGTCTATTCTATCTATTCCTACTCTTTACTTTTGGATGTTCGGGGTATGTGTGCTTACCCTAGCAAATCTTGCGGACAGAGGCAGTGCTCGAAACGCCCAAAATGATCGGGGATCCGAGTATGCTCCATTCCTCCGAGCCGCAAGGGTGGGATCTGTGGCAGCGCCACCGCGCCTGGATGCAGTTGGCCTTGCGAGAAGCTGAGCAAGCGGGAGAAGCCGGAGAGGTTCCGGTGGCCGCTCTGGTGGTGGGGCCAGGGGAAAAGTTGCTGGCTTTGAGCAGCAACCGGCGGGAACGGGATCGGGATCCCACGGCCCATGCGGAGATTCTGGCCCTACGGCAGGCAGGGCAGCGCTTGGGCGATTGGCAGCTGCAGGGCTGTCGGCTGTATGTGACCCTGGAGCCCTGCCCCATGTGTGCGGGGGCAATCAGCCAATCGCGGCTGGCCCAGGTAATCTACGGCGCCGATGATCCCAAGGCCGGAGCACTGCGCAGCGTGCTCAATTTGCCAGCTTCTGCCGCCAGCTTCCATTGCCCGGAGGTCATCGGCGGAGTCTGCGAGGCCGAGTGTCGCCGCCTATTGCAGCAGTGGTTTTGCCGCCGGCGCGGGATCCCCTCTGAGCCGGCTGAATCCTGACCGAGGGACTGGGGGCGGAAAATTCTGGGTTGAAGTCGTGCATCTGCAGGATGTTTTTGATACTGTCATAACGGGTTCGGCTGGCCCTTGCCCGGGATCCCGCACCAGCCTCAAAAAAGGCTTTCCGAGTGCGGGATCTCTTGAGCCCAACGGTGGCCGCTTGGGTTGTTGAGGGTGCGTCGGCCCTATGCCTGGATTCTCAAAACCCGACTTGTCTGGGATCCCTCGCTGGCTATGCCCAGCGGCGGGTAGTCTTTCACAGAGGATTGGTGTGTGACTATTGCCCTCTCCTTTTCTCCTCTCCCATCAGCTTGGCTTAGGAGTATTGCCCTTCTGGTTTGGGCTTGGCTGTGCTTGACCTTTCCGGTGCAGGCACGGGTGCTGCTGCGGGTAGGTATTGCCGTCAACAAGCCCCAGGTCACCGTCGGCAGCTCTACCGGAGCCCGCCTATTGAATGCCCAGGGACAGCCGCTGGCAGAGGTTCAGGCCATGCAACCGCTGCAGGCCAGCCGTTCGGGTTCAGCAGTCAGTTTGGCCGGCCAACAGGGAGAACGTCTTTACCTACAGCCCACCACCTCCGATGGGTTAGTGTTTATCGACCAGAATTGGTACCGTGGCTTGGTGGAGCTGATCCCTGGCGAGCGTGGGGTGATTGCCATCAACCAAGTTGGCTTGGAGGACTACGTTTCCAGCGTGGTGGGCAGCGAGATGGGACACCGTTTTCCCATGGAGGCTCTTAAAGCCCAAGCCGTGGCCTCCCGCACCTATGCCCTCTACCACCGCAGTCGCCGTTCCCAGCAGCCTTTTGACTTAGGAAACGGGATTGATTGGCAGGTTTACAAGGGAGTGGCTGCCGAATCCAGCCGTACCCAAGCGGCTGCCCGTGAGACCGCCGGGCAGGTTCTCATCTACCAGGGGCAGTTGATCAATGCGGTTTTCCACTCCTCTGCGGGGGGACATACAGATGATGCAGGCAACGTCTGGTTAGAATCGCGGCCCTACTTACAGGGGGTGCCGGATTTCGATCAGCACTCACCGGTGTTTAGCTGGACGGCCACCGTTCCTGCCCAACAGATTCAGCAATTGGCTGCCGGGATCGGTGCCATTCGTTCTGTGGAGGTACTGCGCAGCTCCCCGTGGGGACGGGCAATCACGGTGCGCTTGACGGGATCCCAAGGGATCAGAGATCTCAATGCCGGCGATTTTCGTCGGGCTCTTGGGTTGCGCAGCACAAAGATTGCCATTAGCCCGCGCGGGGAGGCCGCCACTACGGCCAGCCTGGCTCCTGTGGCAGGGACATTCCCAGCTTTCTTTGAGATTCATGGGCGGGGCTACGGGCACGGGGTGGGCATGAGCCAGTGGGGAGCTGCCGCCCTGGCCAGCCAAAACTACTCTTACCAACAGATCCTCAGCCACTACTACCGCAACACCAGTCTGGCAGTGGTGGAAGGACGTTAAGGCTCAACTTCAAGGAGAAGCCAACAAAATCATCGATTGGTAGCAAAAGTAGCTGCAGTTTTTAAGAGCTTATGAGAAGCAGCATTTTAATTGAACCGGAGGGGTTCCCCAAGGGTTCGTTGGGGTTCTGTAGATTTTGTTAACTTTGAGTTAACTCTAATGTTGCACCATCTCTTACGATAGACGGGCAGCTTCTAGACGGGCAGCTTCTGCCGGAATCGAAAGCTGGGCTGCCTGTGAACGCTGCTTTTGAAGGCTCCGCGCTGCTATGACAAGATCGAGAGAAGCCCTGGAAAATTTGGGTTACGTCCCCTGAAGATTTTGTAGAGATCTTGAATTCCCCCCTCAGAATCCTCAGGATCGGCTCAATAATAATTTTGAGATACGTTTACCAGGATCGACCTCTACCTCTTCTTTTTCGAGCCCATAACTTTAACCCCAGGTATCTGTCCTATGTCCATTGCCACCTTAGCTCCTGCTTTTCCCGAACGTTGTCCGGTGCTGCCGGAAGCGCTCACGCCCCTGTGCGAGATCGCCCGCAACTATTGGTGGACCTGGAACCCGGATCACCTCACCATTTTCCGGGAAATGGATCCCGCCCTGTGGGAAAAAACCTCCCACAACCCGGTGCGCATGCTGGAGGAGGTTTCCTACTTGCGGTTGGCAGCCTTGGCCACCGATGTGAACTACCTCAACACGTTGAACCGGATGGTGCAGTCCTATCGGCAGTACATGACGGCTGAGGATACCTGGGCCAAGCGCACCATGAAAACCTACGACTGGCAGCGTCCTATTGCCTATTTCTGTGCCGAATACGGCTTGCACGAGTCTTTGCCCACCTACTCTGGCGGGCTGGGTATGTTGGCCGCCGATCACCTCAAGTCGGCTTCAGATTTGGGAGTGCCCCTGGTGGCCATCGGGTTGCTCTACCGTCAGGGCTACTTCCAACAGCGCCTGGACAACAATGGCTGGCAGGGGGAGCTTTACGAAGACTCTGAGTTTGAGTCTCTGCCGTTGACTCTGGTGCGCCAGCCGGATGGCAGCCCTCTGTTGGTGGAAGTGGCGATGCGGCAGCGGTTGGTGAAGGCGCGTGCCTGGCGAGCAGACGTGGGCCGGGTGCCGCTCTTTCTGCTGGACACCGACCTGCCGGAGAACGACCCCATCGACCGCTGGATTACCGCCCACCTCTACGGGGGCAGCACCGATACCCGCATCGCCCAAGAGTGCATCCTGGGTATCGGTGGGGTGCGTCTGCTGCGCCAGTTGGGTTTGGATCCCATGGTCTATCACATGAATGAAGGGCACGCTGCTTTCCTAACGCTGGAGTTGCTGCGGGAGGAAGTGGCGCGGGGCACCCCCTTCGAGACGGCGGAGGCCAAGGTGCGGGAAAAATGTGTGTTTACCACCCATACACCGGTGCCGGCTGGCCACGATGCCTTTAGCCCCAATGAGATGGATGCGTTCTTTGCCTCCTTCTGGCCTCAACTGGGCCTGACGCGGGAACAATTTTTGGCTTTGGGAGCTCGGCGCACCGGGGATCCCTGGGAGCGCTTTAACATGACGGTGCTGGCTTTGCGGTACGCGCGGGCAGCCAATGGCGTAAGCAAGCTCCACGGACGGGTTTCTCGCGAAATGTGGCATGTGCTCTACCCTGAGCGATCGGTGGATGAGGTGCCCATCAGCTCCATTACCAATGGGGTTCACGCCCGTACCTGGGTTTCCCCCCTCTTCTGGAATCTCTACGACCAGTACTTGGGCCCCGATTGGCCGGAGCGGGTGTCAGACCCGGAACTGTGGGCCAAGGTGGAAGAGATCCCAGATGAAGAACTGTGGCGGCGCAAAGAAGCTCTGCGGGAGCGGCTGGTGTCTTTCACCCGTCACCGGGTGTTGCGGGCCCGGCGCAATCGCGGCGAAAGCAACGAACGCATCCAAGCGGTCAACCAGTTGCTGGATCCCAAGGTCTTGACGATTGGGTTTGCCCGTCGCTTCAGCACCTACAAGCGAGGAGATTTGATCCTGCGAAATCTGGAGCGAATTACCCGCATCTTCACCAACAAAGAGTACCCTGTGCAAATTATCTTCGCCGGCAAGGCCCATCCGCGGGATGAAGGGGGCAAGCGCCTGATCCAGCGGGTGGTGGAATGGTCGAACCGGCCTGAGGTGGCCAACCGGGTCGCCTTCATCGAAAACTACGATGCCTATGTCGGTCGCAATTTGGTGCAGGGGGTCGATGTGTGGCTGAACAACCCGCGACGCCCTCTGGAAGCCTCTGGCACCTCAGGGCAAAAGGTGGGCTTCAGTGGGGGATTGAATTTGTCGGTGCTGGATGGCTGGTGGCCGGAGGGTTACAACGGTCGCAATGGCTGGGCTATTGGCCAAGAAATCGAAGGTCTGGATCCCGCTGCCCAAGACGACTTGGACGCCAACTCCCTCTACGACTTGTTGGAGTATGAAGTAATCCCCATGTTCTACGACCGGGATGAGAAAGGGATCCCACGTCGTTGGATTGCCCGCATGAAGGAGGCGATCCGCACGCTCAACCCCGTTTTCAACACCGACCGCATGGTAGCGGAGTACGTGCTGAAAATCTACGAGCCTCAGCCCCTGGAAGCAGAGGCGAGCCGGACTTTGTTGGGTTCGGCTGTTGCCGGCTAGGGTGGACTCCCCCTCTCCCAGCGCAAATCATACAAAACATTGGGATCCCTCTCTCCTCAAGAGGAAAAGCAGGGATCCCAAGTTTGAGCTTGGGGACAAGAGACTAGGCGCCAGCGTTGACGGCCATAGGCAGAGTCAGCGGCTCTGGCTCCTCTTCGGGGGGCAACATCACCACCTCAGAGTTGTCGATGATGGCCTGCAGCTCTTCCCCATCGATGGTTTCGGCCTCCACCAAACGACGGGCGATCCGATCCAAGAGGGCGCGGTTTTCTCGAATCAAGTAGGTAGCCCGTTGGTAGGCCTCGTTCACCAGCCGCCGCACCTCTTCGTCGATGAGGGCTGCTGTTTCCTCCGAGAAATCCCGTTCTGCGGCGATCTCCCGGCCCAGGAAAATGTTGGCGTATTGGCGGCCCAGGGCCACATTGCCCAGTCGGTCGCTCATGCCAAAGCGGGTCACCATGTTGCGGGCGATGCGGGCCACCTGCTGCAGGTCACTGGCTGCCCCTGTGGTGATCTCCGACTCTCCATAGACCACTTCTTCGGCCACGCGCCCACCCAAGGCAACAGTCATCATGTTCTTCAGATGGGCACGGGTGGTTAGTCCCATGTCGTCATCGCTGGGCATGAACCAGGTGAGGCCACCTGCTTGTCCCCGGGGGATGATCGTCACTTTTTGGATGGGATCGTAGTTGGGCAAGAGGGATCCCACCAGGGCATGGCCCGCCTCGTGGTAGGCCACCAATTCCTTGCGCCGCTCGCTCATCAGCCGATCCTTCTTCTCTGGGCCGGCCAACACCCGATCCACCGCGTCGTTGATCTCGTCCATGGAGATCTCGGTGAGGTTGCGGCGGGCTGCCAGAATGGCTGCTTCGTTCAGGAGGTTGGCCAAATCGGCACCGGTAAACCCAGGGGTACGGCGGGCCAATTTCTCCAGATCCACATCGGCAGACAGGGTTTTGCCGCGGGCATGCACCTTGAGGATTTCTAGCCGGCCCTGAAAATCGGGGCGATCCACCGTAACTTGGCGGTCGAAGCGACCGGGCCGCAGCAGCGCCGCATCCAGCACATCCGGTCGGTTGGTGGCCGCAATGACGATGATACCGGAGTTGCCCTCAAAACCGTCCATCTCGGTGAGCAACTGGTTCAGGGTCTGCTCCCGTTCGTCGTTGCCACCTCCCAAGCCAGCTCCCCGCTGGCGACCGACTGCATCAATTTCATCGATGAAGACGATGCAGGGAGCATTTTGCTTGGCCTGCTCGAACAGATCCCGCACGCGAGAAGCGCCGACCCCAACAAACATCTCCACAAACTCGGAGCCGGAAATGGAGAAAAAGGGCACACCTGCTTCTCCGGCTACGGCGCGGGCCAACAGGGTCTTACCGGTGCCGGGCGGGCCCACCAGCAGCACCCCGCGGGGAATCTTGGCTCCCAAAGCGGTGAAGCGCTCTGAGTTTTTCAGGAAATCCACCACTTCTGCCAGCTCCAGCTTGGCCTGATCGATGCCGGCCACATCGTTGAAGGTAATTTGGGTTTTCGGCTCCATTTGCACCCGTGCCCTGGATTTGCCGAAGTTGAGAGCTTGGCTGCCTGGGCCATTTTGAGCCCGCCGCAGCAGGAAAAAGAGCCCCAGCAAGAGCAAAACTGGCAGGAAGAAGGTGCTGAGAATGCGCCCGAGTAGCCCCTCCTCTTGGACAGGACGCACGGCCAGCTCCACCCCGTTGGCAACCAGGGTGTTCTCAAACTCGGGGGTAAGGGGGGGCAGATTCACCTGCACTTGGGTGGCGCGGTTGTTGATTTCTGCCTCGGCGATGGCAACCTGGCGACCATCCGGGGCCGTCTCCACCAAAACTTTGCTGACCTCGCCCCGTTCGACGCGGCTGATCAGGTCGGAGTAGCTGATCTCCAAACGCTCAGGCGGGCGATTACCCAAGAAGGTGGTGGCTAAAGAGATCAAGACGATGGCCAGCAGCGCATATAACCCCGCGCTTCTCCATTTCTTGTTTTTACCTTTCTGACTCACGGAAGTGTTTCCTCCCAAAGGGTGTTTTTGAATCGAACTCGCAGATGGTGACCTATGGGTAACAATCTGGGGTCGGGTGGGTTCTTGCAGCAACAGACTGTTAATTAATATTAACCTGAGTAAACTACCCGGCTCCGACCGCTAAGCGGTACGGAGCGGGCTTTCAGTAGCCCTGAGCCTGTTCTGCTCTACCAGAGAACAAAACAGGCCCGGACCTCTAGGCCGGTTTACGACAGCCCCCAAGAGCGCAATCACATTCGCACCATTCAAATCCGCATCCCCTTCCCATCCACAGTGCCCACACTTGAACGACTTGCCACTGCGATAGGATTGCGCAGGGTCGGGATGGATGTGCAAACACTTGTGGCAGGTCTGCGACGTGTAGGCGGGCGGCACAAGAATCAGAGAAACCCCTGCAACCCTCGCCTTGTATTCCAGAAACTGCCTCAGTTGGTAGAACGCCCAACTGTTGGTTCTGCGCCGTTCGGCCTTGTTGCGCGGCTGTTGATTGACTCTTTTCCGGATCCCTGTCAGGTCTTCCAGGGCAATAGCGCTGTTTGTGGTCTTTGCCCTAGAGACAATAGCTTTGGAGATGCGATGATTGACCCACGCCTGAAAGCGCCTCTCCTTGCCAGACAGCCGTTGCAGCAGTTGACGGCATCTGCGCCGCGAACTGCGTGTGCCCTTACTGGCTTTGCGTTGGAGTGCCGCCCTCAACCGGGAGTAGCGGTCGCGGACTCTGTTCAACTGCTGTCCATTCCAGTTGTCCCCTTCTGACGTATGGGCAATATCCGTCCTTCCCAAGTCCACCCCGATCACCTTGTCGGTATCTTGTTGTTTGGGTGGCTTTTTCTCTACGCAAATCTGGATGTAGTAGGAGCCATCTTTGCGCTTGACCAGGGTGGCAGATTTGGGGTTGGAACCAGCCAGCATCCCACGCTGGTAGTTGCCAATGGCCAGTTCAAAGCGTTCTCTCCCTTCCACCGTGGTCAGCGACACCGTCCAGTCTTTTTGACGGAACGAAAAGATACGGGCGTCGTAGGTAACAAAGCCGCTCTTAAACTCCTTGACGGGACGCTTTTTCTGCTTAGCCACTTTGCGGGAACCCGCTACCCGTCTGCACACCTGTTGGTCGCGTAAGCGGGACGTAGTCCTTGCCAAGTTACTGGACAAGCCAAACCGGGCTCGAATCTCGTAGTAGCAAAGGGATTGCAGCTTGACCGCGTTGACGATCTTCTCCGGCGTGTTCTGGTTGACCCAATTCAAGGCTTGGCCAAAAGCCTCCAAAGTCGCGTCCAATTTGGCGGCTTGCGACTGGGCTACCTTGAGCTTGCAGGAGACGGTCAGGACTTGGGTCATGGTTCTATCATAACTTCCGCATTCCTCCCGGCACTGACCCTACGGGTACAGTGCGGGGCTCCTGCGATTTCTAGCTGAGAGGGTTGCCGGGGATCCCTGCAATTCCCCTCTTCTGGCCAGGAGTTTGGGGATAGGATTGAGGGACCAAGGCTGTGCCGTCAGCCAGGATAGGTGGTGTTTTTTCCATTCTCATTCCAGCTTGCCCAGGGATCCCTATGCTGACTCAACTGCGCGAACTGAGCATCGCTGCCGACGGGCGCTATCTCAGGGATGAGGAGCTGCAGTTCATGGAGACCTATCTAGCCTCCTTTGACCTTCGCCTGAGCGCCTATCGCAAGATTCAGGCGGCGGAGGCCCAGATCATCCGGGATGTGGAGATGAAAATGCGCGCGCTGGATCCCTACTTGCTCATGCGAGGGGTGGAAGACTTCAGCAACAAGTGGAAGGCTGACACCGTGCGGGTTTTGCGCCTTTCGGCTTTGGCCATGCTCCTGGACGATGAGCAACGCTACAAAGATCGATTTCTCTACTGGTTCCAAACACTGATGCGAGCCTTCCGCACCCAACGCAGTTGCGAGGCCACCTATCGCTTCCTACAAGAAGTGATAGCCAATTACCTCACCCCCGAAGAAACCAAGTTGATCAGGCCGATTCTGGAAACCAACCGCACGCTGTTGGGCCTCAACTAGGCAGCCGTCTCAGCAGACTCTCCAGAACCAGCCGACTCCACCACCTCCAGCTCATCAGCCTGGAGATGGGCACGGAACTTGTTGTCAAACTGCACCTGAAAGGGAAAGTTGGCGCTGATCGGGCGGCCATTCCAATCCCGAATCACGGCCTTCAGCTCCCCTTCCATGCCTTTGAGGTCGAAAGGTTGATTGCGATGTTCCGGGTGGTGATAGACAATCACGCTGGTACGCACCCGCACCCGATCTCCAACTTTCATGTCTTGCCCTCCTGAAAAGGCAGCATACTGCAGGAACCGACTGGAAACACTCTAACTCAATCTCTAAGCAAGCTTTCCGGATGTGGAGAAGTGTGTGGAAACTGAAACAGTAGTTTGCATTTTTCTCAAGTTCCCTCTCACTTTGGATGACCCGAGAACATTCCCTCAAACTCAAGCCATGAGCCCGACCCAAGGGATCCCCCTGACTGGCCACTGGATCCCTGCATTGTATACATCCTTCCAGAGAACTTTAGGGTGTGGCAAGGAAAATCAAATGAGGGCTTTCAACCTCATGGGATCCCTATTGGGCAGGAGGCTGGTTTCGCCGGAAAAAGCTGCGTCTAGCCAATCTCAGCTTCCACCGGGATCTGGGAAAGAGAGAAGGCGACCTTTTGTTGCTCCACCAAGCGGTCGAATTCTCGCTCGAAGGTGACCAAGGCCCGGTTGGTTTTGCCCCCCAAGTAGAGCCCCGTCTCCGTTTGCAAAGCCCAGATTTGGCTGTAGCTGAAGTAGCTCATCACCACCCCCACCATCAACAGGCCAAATCCGAGATACACCGCAGGGATCCCTGGATCCGATTTAATTTGCAGTCCGGTAGCGCCGATCACCTCATCCAGATACAGAGTGAGGGGGTTGGGGAAGCGTTGGGGAGCGACCTCGTCGAGGGCCAAGCTCATGCCTTGGCGCAGGGATCCCATCCATTGCCCTTCAGTGTCGTAGAGCAGGGCTGTCCCCTGCAAATCCGGCAGCAGCAGCGTGAGTCCCTGGCTCATGTCCGGCTGGGTGGGCACAAAAGCGCCCCAGAGTTTGTTGCCTGCCTCGGTACGCACCGGCACCACCGGGATTTGAAAAGTGGGGCTGTTGTTGATGCGGATGCGGATGCTGTCGATGCTCCAATCGGCTTGGTAAAGGGTCACACCCCGGTAGGAGAGAGGATGGTTGACGGAAATGGTCTGACGTTTAACCTCCTGACCCTGATCCAAAATCGAGAGGTCGGAATAAAACTGCTTGACCCGGCCATCGGCAGCGTAGTCAATCCAGAAGCGATTGGCCCGAATTTGCCAGGTAGGCAAGTGAGCGCGAGCCAGATCCCCTGCTCCGGTCAAGTGTTGAATGGAAGCCACGCCGCCGCTGGGAATGAGTTCTTGGGCCTTGAAGCCGCTAATGCTGCCCCAAATGGCCCCCAGCAAGATCAGCAGCATGCTGACATGCACCAAGATGGGGCCGATCCTGCCGATTAACCCTTTGCGGGCGTAGAGGTAATGGCCCTCCTGAAACACCAGATAGCCCTGTCGACGCAACTGCTGCGGCAGACCTTGTAAAGATTGCTGAGGCAGATACGTCCGAAACGGCAGGCGCTGAAAAGACTGCGGGCGGGTGAGATAGCTCCAACGGCGGGCCCTCTTCAACATCGGCCATTGGCGCGTCAGGGAACAGGCGGCAAGGCTGCTGCCGAACAGGATCAAAATGGCCAGAAACCAAGGGGTGCGGTAGACGTGATCCAATCCCAAGCTCAGGATCACCCGCCAGGTGAGAAAGCCAAACAGGGCCGGATGCTCTGGATAGTGAGCCTGATAAAAAGCCGCCGTTTCCTCTTGCTCGATCACCGTGCCGGTGGCGCTCAAGACCGCAATTGCCAACAAAAGGCCAATGGCCAGGCGCAGATCCGCCAGCAGCGGCAGCAGCTCATGACGAAAGTACCGCCGCAGCGAGGAAACCCAGCGGGCAAGCGGGAGAGAGTATATGACCATGAGAAGTTTGTCGGCTCAAGATTCAGACCGCTGCTCTTGCCAGGCAAGGTGCAGTCCCCAACAGGGTGCTGTAGGTGTAGCCCCATCTTAGCCTGCAGCAGCAGGGATCCCTTAGACCCAGGCCGACAGGATCGTTACGCTGCCGAACCCCACCAACACCACCCCACTGGCATAAGTGAGCCAGCCCGACCAGCGCCGCAGGGCCAACAGTTGCTTCACCAACCCGGTAAACACCCCCGCCAGGAGCAGGGGAAAGGCCAACCCCAGCCCGTAAGCCAGCAACAGCCCACCCCCTACCCAGGGTTGCCCTGTGGTGGAAACCCAGGCCAGCAAAGCCACCAAAACCGGCGTACTGCAGGGAGAGGCCACCAGGCCAAAGGTTAACCCCAGCAACACTGCCCGACCCAGCCTGGGCCATTCTCCGGGAATCTCGAGGCGGTTAAACCAATCGGGAAAACGCAGGGGGATCACCTCCAACAAGTTCAGCCCCATCAAAATAGCAATTCCCCCCACCACAACAGGCCCGAAGGATCCGGTTTGTCCGTAAACGCGACCCAGCAAAGCTGCCGACAAACCCAGCAGGGTCAGGGTAAAAGCCACCCCAGCCGCAAAACCCAAAGATTGAGCCCAAACTTGCCACCGCCCTTCCCCAGCCGTTTCCTCAGAAGCGGGGGTGTAGCCGCCGATGTAGCCGATGGTCACCGGCAGCATAGACAACGTGCAGGGGGAAAGACTGGTGAGCAAGCCCGCCAGACCCACCACCAACAGACTAACGGGAGAAAGGTGCTGCAGTTGAAACTGAACCAGCTCAGTTGCCCATTGTTCTAGGTGGTAAAGCCAGAGCTGAGCCGCATTCAACATAAGCTCAATCTGTCAACATAAGCCCAAGGTAGCATGAAGGATCCCCGAGCCCGTTCAAGATATCTTTGCTATCCATTCCCACCGCCCAGGTTGTGGAGAATTTCGCGAGGATGGTTGACGGGGAACTGCTGCCATTCCTGTTGAGCTCGTTGCAGCACCAGGAGCAATTCGTCCCACCTTTCGCCAGCGATCAACTGCTCTATCTGTCGTAACTGGGCTTGGTAGCTGTGCAGGGCAGTCAGCAGCGCCTGTCGGTTGTGGCGGGCCATTTCCAAACCCAATTGCGGGATCCCTCCGCCAACACGGCTGGTATCGCGGAATCCGCTGCTGGCCAAAGTGCGGGCCAATTCCAGAATCGCGGGATCCCCTTCTTGGCTAACCGCTGCGATCAAACTGGCGCTGACCATAACTGGCAAATGGCTGATCCAGGCCACCGCTCGGTCATGGCGTGCGGGATCCGTGAGGACAGCTTCTGCGCCAACAGCAGCAATCAGTTCTTTCACCGCATCGAGAGCCTGAGGTTGGGTCTCGGCGATGGGAGTGAGCACGTAAGGCCGCCCCCGAAACAAGTCAGCTTCTGCCGCTTGGATCCCTTGCAGGCTTTTGCCGGCTATGGGGTGCCCCCCCACAAACCAGGGCCACAATTCGGTTGCCGGAGCAACGATGGGCTGCTTAACCGAGCCGACATCGCTCACTACGGTTTCTGCCGACAAATAAGGCAACAGGGCGGCTAGCGTGGCCAACACCTGCTCCAGAGGGGTACAGATCAGCACCATTTGCGGATCAAAGCGGGCCAACTGGGCCAACTCGGTTCCACAGCCTTGGACAGCACCCCGTTCCAGAGCCTGTTTGCAGGTGGCCGGGTTGCGGCTTATCCCCCAGACGGAATATCCCTTTTCGGTCAGTTTGAGGGCCAGGGATCCGCCAATCAACCCCAACCCGACAATGGCAATGCACATAGTATCTCAGTAAGCCAGTGAAACTCCTTTTTTGACACCACCAACAACCGCTTCCAGGTGTAGTAGGAGGCTACTCCCGTAGCTCAGCGATACTCGCCACCGGCGGGCAAGCCTAGTTCCTTCCGAAGCTCCCGCCGCAGCAGCTAAATTCTCGGCCAGGGACTGTCCACTTGTCCATTTTTAAGTCAATATAGGGGTAACATCCGGGCTTGCTTGCCCTGCGGATTCGTGGTAGCCAAACTGGCCTCCGACAGGAAAAACAAGGGCAGGCCTTGGATGTATTGGCAGGAGCTCGGCCCGCTGTGGACTGCTGTTGCGCCGAAGGGATCCCAGCCTTTCGTGCCGGCTCAGCGCAGTTCTTCTTCGCTTACTCAAGAGCAGGTGTCCCTCTTCTCAGCGATTCTCCAGAACTGTACCCATCGAGCCACTTTCACAGCGGGCTCGGCTTTTGGCCTGCGAGTTCCCGCTTTAACCCCCGTTGGGGAGCACTCTGTCGTTTAGGAGATTCTATGCCTAGTGAACCCAAAACCCGCAAGAGCCGTGAAAGCACTAACCCGCGCCCGCGCGACCGTCGTCGTGAATCGGCCAAAGGGAGCAAAGGGTCAGTCTCAGCCACCCATCTCTCCTTGCCGAAGTTAATTCAAGAGAATGCGGTGCTCCAATCTCGCAGCCAGTTGTTGTTGATGTACAGTGACTTCCAAACCGAAATGCCCAACGATGGCAAAACCGGTGTGGGCACCTGGCTACAGTCTCGACTCAAGGAGCACGGCATGCCCAGCCTGCTGCGTTTTGGCCCCCGCTCCCGCCCCCAGGTTTTCCGCCGCGATGAATTTTCCGAGTGGATTACGCTGGCTCTGGCCTCTGTTAACCCCAACAGCGATACTGCCCCCCAAGAGCACCTGAGCTAGGCCGGAAGGGGAAGTTGAGCGGTAGAAGCAGAGGTTGCTGGCCCAGGGATCCCGCCACGCCCGTTGAGGGAAGAGGGTGAACTGGGCTTTTCTGTATCCGGCAATAGCAGGTCGCGGATGAGGCGAGCTGCCGAGCGTTGCAACCAGCGGGAGGCCAATTGACGGCCCAGTTGTTGAGCTTCCGGTTTGGCAGCCACCTTGGCAACAATCGGCAGAAGCTGCAGCGGCTGAAAGCTCGGGTTGCTGCTGAGGAGTTCCCACAGACGCTGCAAATGAGCCAAGCCATCTGAGCCACCCTGGGATCCGGAGCTGGAAAAGAGCACATCCACTAGGCGCTCCCGCAGGAAAGCGCCCCGCTCAGAAAAGATAAAATCAACGGCCTTTTCCAGGGATCCCTGCAGGTCAAAATCCTCGCTGTTGACGGCGTTGCGCAGCAGGTTCTCCAGGCGGTTCCAGCGAAATTGCCCCTGGTTAAACAGCAGCTCCCGCAGAGATACGCGCAGCTCCGGGGCCGGGTCGGTGAGCAGGCGCTGAGCCACGTAGGGATAGGCCACGCTCAACACCTTAAAGTTGGGATCCAGGCCGATGGCGATCCCTTCCAGGGTGAGCAAAGAGCGGATGATCAAGGCGTAGTAGGCGGGAACTCGAAAGGGAAAGTCGTACATCACCCCCGAGAGCCGATCGGTGATGCTCTTGAAATTCAGTTCGGAGACCGATTTGCCCATCGCTTCGGCGAAGACAGCTTCCAGAGCAGGGATGATGGGAGTCAGGTCGGTATCTGGATCCAGGAACTCCAAGTCCACGTAGTCTTGGGCCAGCCCGGCAAAGTCTCGGTTTACCAAATGCACAATCGCCTTGATCAGGCCGTAGCGCTGATGGGGCGCGATGGTGCTCATCATGCCGAAATCGATATAGGCCAGCCGCCCGTCGTACATGGCCAAGAGGTTGCCCGGGTGGGGATCGGCGTGGAAAAAGCCATTTTCCAAAAGCTGCTTGAGGGAGCAATTGACACCGATCTCGATCAAGTGCCGTCCATCCAGCCCCGCAGCAGCGATTTTGTCAACCTGAGTCAGCTTGATGCCATCAATCCACTCCATCGTCAGCACCTTGGTGCGGGTGTACTCCCAGTAAATTTTGGGAGCGTAGATGGAGGGGTGACGGTACAGCGCCAGGAACCGCTCGGCATTGCGGCCCTCCTGCGTGTAGTCCATTTCTTCGTAGAGGCGCCCGGCAAACTCATCGACGATGCCCACCAGGTCGCTGCGGATGCGGCGGAAAGTGCGTTTGGCCCAGGCGGCCAGGCTGCGGACAATATACATGTCGAGAGAGATGCGCCCAATCAAGTCGGGCCGCTGCACCTTGACGGCGACTTTCTCCCCGCTGTGCAAGTAGGCCTGGTACACTTGCCCCAAGCTGGCGGCGGCAATCGGTTCAGGGCTGATCTCTCGAAAGATTTTGTCTATGGGTTTGCCGATCTCCGACTCGATGAGGGCAAAAGCAATGGCATTCTCGAAGGGGGGCAGCTCATCCTGCAGTTTGGCCAGCTCCTCCAGAAACAGGGGCGAAACCAGATCGGGACGGGTGGAGAGGGCTTGGCCGATTTTGATGGCTGTCGGCCCCAATTCCGTGAGGATCTCCCGTAGCCGGGCCGCATGTTTCGGGCGATTCTTCAGTTCTACTCCCCGCCAGCGATCCCAAAACACCCAGGCCAACAAGCCCAAAAAGGGGGTGATCAACTGAAACAGGCGCCGCACCACCAGATCCCAGCGCCCTCGATATTGCTTGGCCAACTGCTCTGGGTCGTAACGCAAGCTTGGCTCAGGAACCACCCCCAGATCTGCCGGAGGGATGGAGACAGCCCCAGAACCCAAGCCATCCTGCCTCGCTGCTATTGTCACTACCGGTGTTGCGCCCATAGATGCCCCAACGGATTCCGTAACACATCTTAACTTGCTGGCTCAGCCTGGCGACCCTCGGAGACAGCCACCAGCCTGCTCGATTGGGCTTGAAAAGGCCGGCCAAACCTTCAGAAAAGGATCTTCATCCTCTCCCGGAGAAGGTGACAGCAGCCCACCTACGGGGATCCCCGCCAAACCTAAAATGGGAAAACCGCGATCTCTGCCTTTGTGTCTGGATCCCCCCCTCTACGGCCTGCCGAGCCGAGTGTGACCGGATTTGCAGCCCTTAAGGCGCGCCACCTGCTGTTGGCCTTCTTGGTGATCAACCTGGGGGTAGGCTTGGGAGCCATCGCCTTGGCCCAGCTGTTTCATCTCCCATCTGACGATCCTCTGCTGGCCGACTTTGTCTATTGCGCTACATTTGTCCTCACCTGTATCTGGAGCTGGCGACGGGGGCAGCAAGCCCATCTGCAGATGAGACGGCTGTGGGGCAACTGGCGGGCTGCTATTCCTTGGGGATCCCTGCTGCGGGTGGTGCCGGCTTTGGTAGTGCTCTCCATCGGCACAACTTTACTGATGATCTACGTAAACTACCCGACTCCGACCGCTAAGCGGTACGGAGCGGGCTTTCAGTAGCCCTGAGCCTGCTCTGCTCTACCAGAGAACAAAACAAGCCCGGACCTCCAGGCTGGTTTACGGCAGCCCCCAAGAGCGCAATCACATTCGCACCATTCAAATCCGCATCCCCTTCCCATCCACAGTGTCCACACTTAAACTTCTTTCCACTGCGGTAGGATTGCGCAGGGTCGGGATGGATGTGTAAACACTTGTGACAGGTCTGCGACGTGTAAGCAGGCGGCACAAGAACCAGAGAAACCCCTGCAACCCTCGCCTTGTATTCCAGAAATTGACGTAGTTGGTAGAACGCCCAACTGTTGGCCCTGCGCCGCTCGGCTTTGCTGCGCGGCTGTTGATTGACTCTTTTCCGGATCCCTGTCAGGTCTTCCAGGGCGATAGCGCTGTTGGTAGCCTTTGCCCTGGAGACAATAGCTTTGGAGATGCGATGATTGACCCACGTTTGAAAGCGTCTCTCCTTGCCAGACAGCCGTTGCAGCAGTTGACGGCATCTGCGCCGCGAACTGCGTGTGCCCTTACTGGCTTTGCGTTGGAGTGCCGCCCTCAGCTTGGAGTAGTGGTCTCGGATTCGGTTCAACTGCTGTCCATTCCAGTTATCACCCTCTGACGTATGGGCAATATCCGTCCTCCCCAAGTCCACCCCCAGCACTCTACCCGTGCGTTGCGGTGGGGATGGCTCCGTTTCCACACAGATCTGAATAGAGTAGGAGCCGTCTTTACGCTTGACCAGAGTGGCAGATTTGGGATTGGAGCCCGCCAGCCGTTCTCTCTGGTAGCGGCCAATCGCCAGCTCAAAGCGCTCCCGACCCTCCACCGTGGTCAGCGACACCGTCCAGTCTTTCTCGCGGAACGAAAAGATACGTGCATCGTAGGTAGCGAAGCCACCCTTGAACGTTTTGACGGGGCGGTTTTTCTGTCGGGCAACTTTACGGGCGCCGGCCAGCCGTCTGCAGACCTGCTGGTCGCGTAAGCGGGACGTAGTCCTTGCCAAGTTACTGGACAAGCCGAACCGGGCGCGGATTTCGCGGTAGCACAGAGACTGGAGCTTAACGGCGTTGACGACTTTCTCTGGCGTGTTTTGGTTGACCCAATTCAAGGCTTGGCCGAAAGCATCCAATGTCTCGTCCAATTTGGCGGCTTGCGACGGGGACACCTTGAGCTTGCAGGATATGCTCAGGACTTGGCTCATAAGTTCATTGTACTTCATCAAAGCGCATTCCTCCCGACACTGACCCTACGGGTACAGTGCGGGGCTCCTGCGATTTCTAGCTGACAGAAGAGCGCTGCCGTGGGATCCCCATGGGAAGTAGCGGAGGTTTGATTGATAAGGAATGCAAAGAAAACGCCAAAAACTGTCACTCGATCTCGGGAAAAAGCTGTGTGGATGGGGATATCCTGAAATAGGCAGCAACAGATTCCAGTGCAAAGTTTAGCTGTGGCTCGCTGGCCGATGGGGTAGTCGTTGGGCCGGGGGTCAGCCCAGAGGGTCAACATGGAAAGGCGGTCTTTTCTGCAAAAACTCCTCCTGGTTGCTGCCGGTCTTGGCCTATCCCCTGGCTGGTTGAGGGGCCGGGCTGAGCGATATGGGCAAGCTTTGGCGGCTGGCTCCCGCAAGCTGGCTGTTCTCATCGGTATTAACCGCTACCTTGGCGAGGGATCCGCGCTACAAGGGTGTTTGACAGATGTGGAGTTGCAGCGGGAGCTACTCCTCTATCGCTTTGGTTTTGACCCGGCAGACATTCTCACCCTTACCGATGGGGCAGCCACGCCGGCTGGGATCCAATCGGCCTTTGCAGAGCACTTGGGGGGTCAAGGGCACACGGCTGAAACAGTGGTGGTGCAGTTTAGCGGCTATGGCCAGTGGCGGCTGGGATCCGCGCCCAACTGTTGGCAGCCGGTGCTGCTGTTGTCTGGCTCTGAGGGAGTGGCAGCAATGGAGCTAGACAGCTTTTTCCGGCTTTTGGAAGGCTTGGGCACTGCCCAGATCACCACCCTTCTGGACTGTGGCTTTACCTATGTCTCGCCGTCGGTGCGAGGCAACTTGCAACTGCGTTCCCGTCCCCCAGCCGCGATCTCGGACTCCAAGGACTCCGTCCCGCTGGCGCGATCGGAGCCGCAGCGGGTTTGGCCGTCTCCGCCCAAGGGCTTGCTGATTTCGGCCACCACCCCGCAAGACTTGGCAGCAGAAGCCGCTTGGCCAGGATTCTATGCCGGGGTACTCACCTATCTGCTGACGCAGTACCTGTGGGAAACCACGCCTGCCACCCGTCTGCTGGTGGCCTTTAACCAGGTGGTCAGCCGGCGGGAGCTGGGCCTCTTCGCCTGCCAACGCCCCACCTTGGAAGGCAAAGACACTGCTCGACACATCCACCCCTATTTTCTCATGCCCACACCGGCAGGGGTCAGCGGGGTAGTTCAAGAAGTGAAGGGAAATCGGGCTCAGGTGTGGTTAGGCGGGATCCCATCGGCGGCCCTGTGTGGTTTGCAGCCGGGTACTCTTTTGGTTCCCATTCCCGCCGATCCTTCCGCCTCTTCGCCGACGCCGCTGCTCATGCGTTCTCGCAGTGGGCTGTTGGCTCAGGTTCAGATGGCCAGTCCGGAAGGGCAGCTTCCCCCTGTGGGCACACCTTTGCGGGAGCAGCTGCGCGGCCTCTCCAGCACGCTCAAGCTTTTGGTTGGCCTAGAGGAGAACCTGGGCCGCATTGAAAAGGTGGATCTGACCAATGCCATTGCCGGCTATAGCTGGATGGAAACGGCCAACCCCCGCGAGCGACAGGTGGACTGTTTGTTGGGCCGCATCACCCCGGAAATGGCCGCTGCTTTTAGGACTCCGTCCCGCTGGCGCGAACGGTCGGATACCCTGCTCAAACCCCTGGAAGTGAACAGCTACAGCCTGTTCTGGCCGGGGCGAGAATTGCTCCTGAATTCCTGTGGCCCAGCAGGAGAGGCTGCAGCAATGGCCGTCCAGCGGTTAGCTCCCCGTCTTGCCCATCTGCTGGCTGCCAAACGTTTGCGCACCACCCTCAATGCGGTTTCCTCTTCCTTGGCGGTGGTGGCGGAGTTGGCCGTCAAAGGTAGAGCTGCCAATCGCGCCAGCGGGACGGAGTCCTTAGCTCCCTCGTTGGCGGCACGCCTTGTCCAGTCCGCAACTTCCGCTCCTGCTGAGGTGGGTATGCAGCGGTTTACGCGAGGGGATCCCTTGCATCTCACCCTTTGCAACAACAGCGAGCAGGATCTCTACGGCTACCTGTTGCTGATCGACCCGACCGGACAACTGCACCTGCTGGCCCCCCTGCCTCAGGACAACTTCACCACACCTCTTCGCTTGGAAGCCAAGAGCAGTTTAACTTTGCCACCCTTGCCGGAGGTCGATGGCGAGCTGCGCTCTGCTGTGAGCTCTGACTTGCTCACCTGTCATGCCCAAGGGCTGACGGAGCTGTTGTTTGTGGCCAGCACCCGCCCCCTGTCCGCCAGCTTGGAAGCCCTCAAGGCTATGGCCCGCAAACTGGGGGTAGCCCGTTCGCCGATGTTGCTCAATGGGCCGCTGGAATGGACGCAAACGCTCCTCGAGGAGTTGACTCAGCGTGCCTCCGATCGCGCCAGCGGGACGGAGTCCTTAGGGGATCCCGACTTGCGTTGGCTGGATCCCGCCCAATCCATCACCCTTTCCCTTACCTATTTGCTGGTTTAGCTCAGCAGCAGGGCAAACAAGCCACAGAGGGCAATACCATCGAAAACCCCGGCCCCGCCAATGCTGAGAATGCCAGAGCAGTTGCGCCGCAGGACTTCTGGCAGATGCAGGAGATCTGCCCCGATCACCGTGCCCAAAACTCCACCAGCAAAGGCCACTGCCGGTGCCTGGTCCCCTGCCCAAAACAGAGCGGCTAAGGCTGCCGTAGCCGGGGCAATCAAGGGGTTCATTTGAATGCCGATCCCCGGCACCACGTGGGAAGCATAGTAGCTGACCAAGGTTACCAGCGCCGTCACCGCCAGGATCAGCACGCTGTCGGCCCGCCCAAATTGATATAGGGCCAAGAGCACCGGGATCAGCCCCCCGCCCACGTTCAAGGCAATCACCGTCTCCTGGGAAAGCTTGGTCAAAGGGATCCCCCAGAACTGCCGCATCCACAAGCTAGCTAGGTCTTCTACCAGCGTCACCTCGCATTTCACCCGATAGAGGGGAATATTGACCGAGCTGCCCACCAGGATGGCCAGCAGCAGTAACAGCGCTCCCTCCCGCGAGAACCCCAGCTTTCCCACCGCCAGCGCCACCACATCCACTGCCAGCCCCAGCCAGAGGAAAGGCAGCAGCAACACCAGCATGAAAAACAACAGCAGCGAGACCGGCAGGTAGAACATGGCAGGGATCCCAACTTTTCTTCAGCCTATCAGGACTCGGTTCAACTTTTCTCAGCTGCGTGCCCCCTGAGAAAGTTAGGTTTGCAACTAAACTTTATTCGTTTCAGGATCTCAAAGGCCAAAAATGAGGTTGCGAATATCCCGATCGCGTTAGCGGGACGGAGTCCTTGAAATATTGCAGCCAGCCCTCCAGTCGCCAGGAGTTTTAGCCATAACGATTTGATAGCGCGGATCTCCATAAAACCGAATTTTGATGTGATTAGATTCTTCAACAGTCTCGAAGCAAAGGTCGCGCAGATACTGTTCAGTATGAATGTTCCACTTGCGGTAGTCTCTGAAGATGTAGCCCTACAGGACAGGCCGGCAGAGGTGCTGCAGATCCTGGGCTAGGCATGGCCCGCTACTACGGGAATGGGGGGATGCCTGCTGGCGAGACTCCGCCACACCAGGGATCCCAGCCCAACAGCCACTCTGGTCGCAGGGACGCCGTTCCCCAAGGCGCGGCAAACGAGCCCCAGCAGGACAGACCACAGCAAAACAACCAATACCCACAAGACTAGACCCAACAGCGGGCCCGCCAAGCCTGCTTCCAGATTGGTCAAAAACTGAAGGCCACCATCACCAACATCAAGGGCAACGAAGTTACTTTCCAGATTTGAAGATATCAGAGAAGATAGCAGAATCGGCAAAGTCCAGCTGCTCTGGGCGCAAAGCAAGACAGAGCTCTCGAAAAATTTGAGTTAACCGCCTATCATGCAGACCATCATCATGACTGTGGGCACCTCCTTGCTCACCAACCTTGACAAAGACCTGCAGCCGCAGCGCCCCTGGGTGGGACAAAAAACCATCGGGGATCCGGAGCAAGCGCTGGCCTGGATGAAAAGAACCGATCTGGAGCTGATCAGCGCCGATCGCGCCAGCGGGACGGAGTCCTTAACCAACACCTACTACCGCCTGGATCCCACCCCCGGCGATGCTTTGGTTCTGCTGCACTCCGCAATGGGCTGGAGTGTGCCCGGATTTTGAAGCTCTTCTTTGAAAGAGAACTGGGCCAACAACAGGTTTCTCTGGTGCCCCTTCCCGGCATCGACTACGAGCTAGAGGGATCCTCTCTGGAGCGGATGGCCGAGCTGTTGAAACAGTTGGCAGAGAGCGCCAAGGGGATCGTCACCTTTGCCGCCACCGGTGGGTTCAAAGCCCAAGCCATGATCATGGCTGTGGTGGGCAGCCAATTGGGGATCCCAGTTTGCTACATCCATGAGCAATACAAGTCTTTGGTCTACCTGCCCTACCTACAGCCGGAAGTTCAGCCCCGGATCCCTCGGGCAGGTCTTCCCGATCGCGCCAGCGGGACGGAGTCCTATCGCGCCAGCGGGACGGAGTCCTTTTCAGGCCGACCTCGCTCCGAAGTCATCCAGCTGCAGGTCGACAGCAGCCACCACCGTCCTCGCAGCTGGGTCAAGGTGGAAAAACTCCTGCGAGACATTCCCTGGGTGGATCTGGTCCGCTACGACCCGCACGCTTACTCTGCCCCCAAAAACAGCCTCAAAGCTGCAAACCGCAAAACAGAGGACGGCCGCCACATTCTGTGGATCCACCTCCAC
Organism: Synechococcus sp. JA-2-3B'a(2-13); assembly: GCF_000013225.1. Lineage (NCBI taxonomy): Bacteria > Bacillati > Cyanobacteriota > Cyanophyceae > Synechococcales > Synechococcaceae > Synechococcus > Synechococcus sp. JA-2-3B'a(2-13). Next base: position 624,710 of record NC_007776.1, on the reverse strand, counting down.
GAGAGCCAGGACACCCACCTTGCTGTCAGGGTAGAGACCACCGGTTACACCCCTGAGCACCTGGAGCAGGCCGCCGCTGAGTTGCGGGAGCGCTTGGGTCGTCTGGTGTGAGTTCCCCCCAGGGAAGGAACAGGCCAAGATCCACCCCCGGCCTTTCGCGAGGTGAGCGCGGGGCATTTTGTGGCTTGTCACCTGGTGCCCTAGGTAGCCCTCAAGGGATCCCGGCCACGCCGGTTTGGCGGGCAGCCTGGATTACCGCAGCGGCCACCTGAGGAACCACCCGCCCGTCGAAGACCGAGGGGATGATCCACTGGGGATCCAACTCTTCGGCAGGGATCAAGGCAGCAATGGCCTGAGCGGCAGCCACACACATCTCGGTGTTGATCTGCTTGGCGCGGCAGTCGAGGGCGCCGCGAAACACGCCCGGAAAGGCCAGCACGTTGTTGATTTGGTTGGGGTAGTCGCTGCGGCCCGTGGCCATCACTGCCACCCGATTGCCCACCAGCTCCGGCTGGATCTCGGGCACCGGGTTGGCCAGGGCAAAGACGATGGGATCCGGTGCCATTTTTTCTACCATCTCCACTGTCAGGGCATTGGCCACGCTCACCCCAATAAACACATCCGCTCCCACCAAGGCTTCCGCCAGGGATCCCTTCTCCTCGACGGCAATGGCCGCCTTCTCGGGGGTGAGATCGGAACGGGAGCGGCTAAGGATCCCTTGGCGGTCGCAGACCAGGATGTGGGCTGCCCCGGCCCGCCGCAGCAGTTGCGTCACGGCAATGCCGGCTGCCCCGGCCCCGTTGAGGACAATGCGCACCTCGTCTAGGCTCTTTTTCACCACTTTCAGGGCATTCAGCAGCGCCGCCAGCACCACAATGGCGGTGCCGTGCTGATCGTCGTGAAACACCGGCAGGTTGAGGCGGGCCTTGAGCTGAGACTCAATGGCAAAGCAGCGAGGGGCGCTGATGTCTTCCAGGTTAAAGCCGCCAAATCCCGGCGCCAGGCGCACCACCGTCTCTACAATTTCCCCCACCTCCTGAGTGGCCAGGCACAGAGGAAAGGCATCGATATCGGCAAAGCGCTTGAACAGCGCCGCCTTCCCCTCCATCACCGGCAAAGCTGCCTCCGGGCCGACATTCCCCAAGCCCAGCACCGCACTGCCATCGGTTACAATGCCTACACTGTTGCCCTTGATGGTGTACTCATAGACCGCGGCGGGGTTGGCAGCAATTTCTAGGGAAACCCGCCCCACCCCCGGCGTGTAGGCCATGGCCAGATCGGCGGCGCTCTCCAGGGGGCTTTTGGCCACCACCTGCAGCTTTCCCCCGCGGTGCAGCTCAAAGGTGCGGTCCACCACCCGCTCCACCTTCACATTGGCCAAGGAGGCAACGGCGGTGTAAATTTGCTGAGCATGCTCGCTGCTGACGGCATCTACACAGATTTCTCGCACCGTTTCTGCTGCCGATTGGTGGATGAGATCGATCTGGCTGAGGCTGCCTCCCACTTCCGCAATGGCCTGGGTGACGCGGGCTAGGGCTCCCGGCTGGTTGAGCAGGCGAATGCGCAGGGCAATGCTATAGCTAGAGCTGGGGGTAAGTTTTGTCATAGCTCCCTATGGTAGACGAAAAATCCGCTTCCGACTTGCACACCCTGGCCAACTGGCTGGAGGGCTACTACAGCAACCGCACCCAGGCGATGGCAGAGCCGGTGTGGTTTGTGCCGGTCAGCCTTTGGTACGTGCGCCTTCCCCACCTGTTCTCGGAGGGGATCGGCTTTTTTACCGAGCAATTTAACCAGCACACGCCGGGCCAGTTTTATCGCAGCCGGGTGCTCCAGGTATTGGGGGATCCCTTGCGGATCGAGAACTACAAATTGCGGGATCAAGCAGCTTGGGCAGGTGCCTCTCAGGATCCGCAGCGCTTGGCGCAGCTCTCCTTGGCCGACCTGGAGCATTTGCCCGGTTGTCGCATTTTGGTGGAAAAGCGCCCAGACTGCTACCACGGCGAAATGCTGCCAGGTGGAGAATGTCGTCTGAACCCCGGGGATAGCACCTATATCCACATCGAGTTCGACCTCACCCCCAGCGAATTCATCACCTGGGATCGGGGCTTTGACGCCGCCACTGGCCAACAAACCTGGGGATCCCGCGCCGGACCCTACCGCTACCAAAAAGGGATCCCACCGGCTCCTCTTCAGGTCTGAACCTTCAAAACAGGAAGGGAAACAGATCTCGAAACCCTTTGCGCAGCCTGAGCAAAAAGATCAGCCGCTCCACCTCTGGAGAGACAGATCCGGTTTCGGGCCGAGCTGCCAAGGCTTCCTGGAGTTCTAGAGCTTCGGCGGCGGTGAGGGGCTGATTATCGACCGGAGAGGGAGCCCGCAAATCTGGCTGGGCCCGCAACACCTCTTCCGGGATCTCATCGGCAGGGGGCAGTGCCCAAGCTTCCGGCCAAAGCAGCAGCAGACCCGCGCAGCAGCCCAGTCCTGCACTCCAGAGCCGTTGGCCCATCCGACCGGTTCTCCTAGCGTTGTCCACTGAACTCCACCCCTTGAAGGGATCCCTCCCAACCTTTCCCAACCCCTCGACCTGTTGCTGGGGGAAAGGGGGGGATCCCTTTAGCTGGCCATGGCTTCCGAGCGCTCTTGGATCACCCGATCCACGATGCCGTAAGCCTGAGCTTCCGTGGCCGAGAGGTAAAAGTCTCGCTCCACATCCCGCTCGATTTTCTCCAGCGGTTGGCCGGTGGTTTGCGCCAAGATCTCGTTCATGCGTCGTTTGACTCGCAGAGTTTCGCGGGCGCGAATTTCAATGTCGCTGGCTTGGCCTTGGATCGTGCCCAGAGAAGGCTGGTGCAGCATGATGCGGGAGTGGGGCAGGGCAAACCGCTTGCCCTTGGTGCCAGCAGCCAACAAAAAGGCTCCCATTGAAGCTGCTTGGCCCACGCAAACCGTAACGATATCTGGCTTGATGTGGTTCATGGTGTCGTAGATGGCCATGCCCGCCGTCACAGAGCCACCGGGAGAATTGATGTACATCACAATGTCCTTTTGCGGATCCTGCGAGTTGAGGTAGAGCATCACCCCCACGATGGTATTGGCCAAGCTATCGTCAATGGGCTCGCCGATAAACAAAATCCGCTCTTGGTACAGGCGATCGTCAAGGCTAATCCACTGGCTATAGGGCTCGCCGGGCAAACGGTAGGGAACCCGAGGCACTCCAATCGGCATAAGTTTCTCCTGGCAAAGTATGAAACACAGAACGACGCGCTTGTAAGATATCTTCCGCGCTCAAATCCAGCTGGGGCAAAACCGAGGAAACAATGCGTCCAGATCCAGTTTTGACCTCGCCTTCGTATTCTCCGCCAACCCAGCGCACCGCGGAAACGGACTGCTTGGCTGGATCCACTGGGATCCCACGGGCAGCGTAATCTTTGCGCTTGTCTTGATAATCGTGTTTTTCATTGTCTACTCCGGGGGAAACGACTTCCACCACCAACAGCGGCAGGGGCATGTGCAGGCAAGGATTCCGCAACCGTTTCCCAGCAAGCTCACATAGCGGGATGCAAAGCCATCACCTCTGGATTGCGCAACCGAGCCTTGGCTGCGGGCACTTCGACCTCAACTTGGCCCAAGCTCAGGCGTTGGATGGGCAAAAACTTGAGCAATTCCGCAACCAGAAACAGCTCAATGAGGGTGTTGATGCGCTCCTCGGTTGGCACTTCCCGAATAGACCCGTCTTCAAGTTCAATCCGTCCTCCATAAGGCCAGTCCGTGAGGTGGAGGTACTCCTCCGCCGTTAAAGGCTGTACGGGAACTTGAACCATGGACGGATCCCTCTGCTTTAGTTTTTGGCTGCTGCCAACTTCGGCACGCCTTTGGAACTGGTCAGCACCTGATCGATGAGGCCGTAGGCTTTGGCTTCCTCTGGTGTCATGAAAAATAGCCGCTCCGTGTCCTTCTTGATGCGCTCCATAGGCTGGCCCGTGCTGCGGGACAGTTGCTCCAGCATCATGTTGCGCAAAGTCAGAATCTCGCGGGTGCGAATTTCGATGTCGCTGGCCTGTCCACGGGTGCCCCCATAGGGCTGGTGGAGCACGATCGTGGCATTGGGCAGACTGGCCCGAAATCCTTTGGCTCCTGCTGCCAATAACATGGCCGCCATCCCAATGGCATTGCCGATGCAGATAGTATGCACAGGCGGCTTGATGTAGTTCATGGTGTCCAGAATGGCAAAGGCCGCTGTGTCGTAGTTATAGGTGCCCGTCGAGTTGATGTACATCTTGATCGGCTTTTCCCGATCCTCGTACTGCAGATACAGCAGTTGCTCGATGATCAGCTTGGTGACGTTGGCATTCGACTCCTCTGCAAGGGGCAAGCCCAGGTAGACAATGCGCTCCTGCAGCAGCAGCGAAGCCAAATCTGGGGGTGGGGTACGAACCGGAGCGCCGCCATAGTAGTAGTAGGTCGATTGCACCATGCCAGAGATCTCCTACGCCTGGGTCTGTTCAACTGAAAAACACCAGAAAAACAACACTTGAGGACCACAAGGGATCCGCAGCATCCCAACGGATCCCTTGCAGTCTGAGGACCTCTCAAAGCCAGCTTTACTCCGCCCCTTGAGGCAAGAGAACCCGCTCCGGCTCCGTGACCAGCACCTTGGGCTTGCGCTCCTCATCCACATCGATGAGCACCTCCGATCCCTCCCGGACATGCCCAGTCAGGATCTCTTCCGCCAGGATGTCTTCCAGCAGGCGTTGGATGGCGCGGCGCAGCGGGCGTGCCCCGTAGCTGGGGTTATACCCCTCCTCCACCACCAAGTCTTTGAAGCGGTCGCTGACCGTAAGGCGGATTTTCTTCTCCGTCATGCGGTCAAACACTTCCTTGAGCAGGATGTCGGCAATCTGCTTCACCTCATCCTTGGTCAGTTGCCGGAAGACGATGATCTCGTCCACGCGGTTGAGGAACTCCGGACGGAAGTACTGCTTCAGCTCCTCGTTCACCAGGTTGCGGATGCGGTTGTAGTTGGCATCCTCGTCGTTGGTGTTGAACTCGAAGCCGAGGCTACCGCCGCCCTTCTCGATGACCTTCGAGCCGATGTTAGAGGTCATCACGATCAGGGTGTTCTTGAAGTCCACCGTGCGGCCTTTGGCATCGGTCAGGCGGCCATCCTCCAGGATTTGCAGCAATAGGTTAAACACATCCGGGTGCGCCTTCTCGATCTCATCGAAAAGCACCACCGTGTAGGGGCGACGCCGCACCGCTTCTGTGAGCTGACCCCCCTCGTTGTAGCCCACATAGCCCGGCGGGGATCCGATCAGCTTGCTGACCGTGTGCCGCTCCATGTATTCCGACATGTCGAGGCGGATCATGGCCGACTCGGAGCCGAAGAAGTAGGCTGCCAAAGCCTTGGTCAGCTCGGTTTTGCCCACCCCTGTTGGGCCGGAGAAGATGAAGCTGGCGATGGGGCGGTTGGGATTTTTCAGCCCCACCCGAGCGCGGCGGATGGCCCGGGAGATGGCCCGCACCGCTTCGTCTTGGCCGATGATGCGCTGGTGCAGGGTTTCTTCCATGTTCAGCAGCTTCACTGACTCGCTCTCGGTCAGCTTGGCCACCGGCACCCCCGTCCAGGCGCTGACCACTTGGGCCACGTCCTCTTCGGTTACCTCAGGCATTTCGCTGCGGCTGCTCTCCTCGGCTTTTTTGGCAGCGGCAATGGCGCGGATCTGCTGCTTGATCTCCATCTCCCGATCCCGCAGCTCACCAGCCTTGTCGAAGTTCTGGGCCCGCACCGCAGCGTCTTTCTCCTTGAGCACTCGCCGCAACTCTTGATCCAGCTCCCGGGCCGCCGGGGGCAGTTGAGAGTTGATCAGGCGCACCCGCGAAGCAGCCTCGTCGATCAAATCGATGGCCTTATCTGGCAAGAACCGGTCGGAGATGTACTGGTCGGCCAGCTTGGCTGCCGCATCCAAGGCGGCATCGGAGATCTTCAGCTTGTGGTGCTGCTCGTAGCGCTCCCGCAAGCCAAACAGGATCTCGATGGTCTCGGAGACCGTCGGCTCGCCCACCATGATGGGCTGGAAGCGGCGCTCCAGAGCAGCATCCCGCTCGATGTGCTTGCGGTACTCATCCAGGGTGGTGGCGCCGATGCACTGCAGCTCGCCGCGGGCCAAAGCAGGCTTGAGGATGTTGGCGGCATCAATCGCCCCTTCCGCAGCCCCGGCCCCGATCAGGGTATGCACCTCGTCGATGACCAGGATGATGTTGCCGGCATTGCGGATCTCATCCATGATTTTCTTGAGGCGCTCTTCAAACTCGCCGCGGTACTTGGTGCCGGCCACCAGCAAACCAATATCCAGGCTGATCACCCGCTTGTCGGCCAAAATATCCGGCACATCCCCCTGCACGATGCGCTGGGCCAAACCCTCGGCGATGGCGGTTTTGCCTACCCCCGGCTCGCCAATGAGGACGGGGTTGTTCTTGGTGCGGCGGCCCAAGATCTGGATCACCCGCTCGATCTCCCGCGTCCGACCGACCACCGGATCCAGCTTGCCCTCCTGGGCCAGTTGGGTGAGGTTGGAGCCGAATTCGTCCAGGGTGGGCGTTTTGGTGCGGCTGGAGGATCCCCCCCCTGCCGTCACTTCGGCAGTCTCGCCCAACATGCGGATCACCTGGGTGCGCACCTTGGACAGATCCACCCCCAGGTTTTCCAAAACGCGGGCTGCCACCCCTTCCCCTTCTCGGATTAGTCCCAGGAGCAGGTGCTCAGTGCCGATGTAGTTGTGGCCGAGCTGGCGGGCCTCTTCTAGGGAGAGTTCCAGCACTCGCTTGGCGCGGGGAGTGAAAGGGATCTCGACGGCCACAAAACCGGATCCCCGACCGATGATTTTCTCGACTTCAATGCGGGCGTCCTTCAAGTTCACTCCCATGGACTTGAGAACTTTGGCGGCGACCCCAGTGCCCTCGCCGATTAACCCCAACAAAATTTGCTCGGTGCCAACGAAATTGTGACCTAACCGTCTGGCTTCTTCTTGGGCCAGCATGATCACCTTGATGGCTTTTTCTGTAAAGCGTTCAAACATGATCCTCGGGCTCCCTACGCCTGCATCAAGGCGGACTTGATAGGGGTAATCCTAGCACAAGTTCTGGCGAAACCAAGGGACGGTAAATACCCCAGACGGAAGCTGTCTGGGGCCAAAACGCGCCTGGAGAGATTTGAACTCCCGACACCGTGGTCCGTAGCCACGTGCTCTAGTCCACTGAGCTACAGGCGCAAAAGGGGCGGGCCAACCACGGTTGACTGTCTGTCCATACTATCTGTCCATAGTTACTCAGATACTATCCAGTACTATCCAGAGATAGAGATGGACATCTATCAATGTGGCTTAGGCATTCTAGCACAAGAGCGTTTTTTGGAAAGTCCAACGGGGGTGTAGATATCCGCCAGCGTTAACATTGCCCTTGCCAAGGTTGCCGGACTTCTCCCCCCACTTCCAGGCCGGCTTGGGGGCTGGTGGCCTTGATCACCGGCGTCCAGACTTGGCCGTTGCGCTGCCAAAGCTGCAGGTGCAGATGTCCTGCCAGGGTATCCCGACAGTTGCGCTGCATCCCTTCTGGGCCAGGGGCGAATACAGTTTGGCCAGGCCGCCGCGTGTGCCCTTCTAGCTGAATACACCAGAGGGCGCTCTCTCCCCGGATTCGCCAAGATCCCCAGGGATCCACTTGCCAGGTCAGCCGAGCGGATCCGGGTCGCCATTCCAAAAAGGGCTGGGATCCCCATCCATGCAGGCTGATCAGGGCCACTTCTTCGGGGCGGGTGAGCACCTGCCGCTCAGCTCCGGCACAGGTGAGGCTAAGGCCGGGATGTTGGGGAAAGGCGTTGCACTGGATCCAAAACCAGCGGCGAGGAAAGCTTTGGCCCCAATTTTTTTCGGCGTAGGCGGGAGCCTGCTGAAATGCATAGCGCCTGCCTCTCCACTCCACCCAGCCGGTGGCCAAGCCATGGCTCATGAGGATCTGCCAGCCCGGCTCAAAGATGGGCAGATAAGACCAGGCTCCCATGGTGGCTCGGGGTGGGATCCCATAGGCAAAACGAGGCTGAATGCGGTAAAGCCAGCGAATGGGCTCAGAGCCCAAGGGATCCGGCAAAATCCCCTGATTGAGGTGGGCGGTGTATTGGTAGCCACTGGCGGTGCGCTGGAAGAAGGTGAAGGGATCCTGAAGGCCGCGACAGCCGGGGCCTGGGATCCCTGAGTGCCCCAAGGCCAGATGGGTTGAGCTGGCCCAAAAGCGGCGGGGATTGGGGAAGGTGCGCCAATGCAGCTCCTCCTCTGGCCCCAACACCTGAGCCATGCCCCCGCGCTTGGGATCGATGGCGTACATGAAGGCAAAGCTAATGGGCGGATCCCCGGGCAAGGTGACGCGGCTATACCAACCCTCAAAAAACCGCTCTGTGCAGCCATCCCAGTGATAGCCGGCATGGGGCAGGGATCCCCAATCTGTTGAGTTGTTTTGCCCAGAGCAAGCCGCCGTTGGAGGAAACGCCATTGAGACCTAAGCCATCGCAACAATGATAAACGAAAGTCTATGCTTACCAAAATAATAATTGTATTGTTTCTATATTTATTTGCCCTTAGGATATCAACCAAGCTGAGATTTAAGGATTTCTTGAGATTTCACGAAGGAAATCCGTGGGTCAGGCAACTTGAACCGGAAAGCTTCCATCTTGCCTTCACATATCCTTTCGATGAGGTGAGCATGACGTCACGTCGTAACTTTTTGCTGTCTGCGGGTGCGGCCACCGTGGGTGGACTCGTGAGTGGCAGCTTAGCACGGGCCAGCACAGGCTACTGGGTTGCCCAGGCCAGCGGCCCAGAAACCCCCAATCTCAGGTTAGGCTTTATACCGATTGTGGAGTCTGCCCCCCTGATCATCGCCAAGGAGAAGGGCTTTTTCGACAAGCACGGCATGACCGGTGTAGAGGTGTTGAAGCAGGCCAGTTGGCCGGCAGCCCGTGACAACGTGGTCATCGGCTCAGCGGGTGGGGGAATCGACGGTGGCCAGTGGCAGATGCCGATGCCTCACATGATCCACATTGGCGCCATCACCAACAATCAGCCGGTGCGCATGGCAGTTCTGTGTCAGCTGATCACCCAAGGCAACGGGATTGCCATTGCCGGAATGCATGCTGGCAAGGGTTTGGGGCTGGATATCTCGGGAGCCGCGGATTACATCAAAAATTTCAGCGCCAGCAACGGGCGCAAGTTCAAAGCTGCCTATACCTTCCCCAACGCCAATCAAGATTTTTGGATCCGCTACTGGCTTGCCGCCGGGGGGGTGGATCCGGATCAAGACATTGACCTGTTGGCGGTTCCCTCTGCCGAAACGGTGCAGGGAATGCGCAATGGCACCATGGATGCTTTTAGCACGGGGGATCCCTGGCCCTACCGGATTGTGGCCGATGGGATCGGGTTTATGGCGGCTCTTACTCAACAGATTTGGCCCTTTCACCCCGAAGAATACTTGGCCATTCGCGCCGACTGGGTGGAGCAAAACCCCAGAGCCACGCAAGCGGTTTTGATGGCGGTGATGGAAGCGCAGCAATGGTGTGATGATCCGGCCAACCGAGAAGAACTGACACGCATTCTCTCAGGGCGTGCCTACCTGAATGTGCCGGTTGAAGTTCTCACCCCTCCCTTTCAAGGCAACTACGAATTGGGAGACGGCAAGCCAGCTGTTCAAGATTTCAATGCCGGGCCCTTGTACTGGGAAGATGGCCGAGGCAGCGTCTCTTACCCCTATAAGAGCCATGACCTTTGGTTCCTGACGGAATCCTTGCGTTGGGGCTTCCACGCTCGCTTCCTTCCCGATCTGGATACTGCCCGTCGTCTGGTGGATGAAGTGAACCGTGAAGATCTCTGGCGTGAGGCCGCCCAGGCACTGGGGGTGAAGAACATCCCCAACAACACCTCGCGGGGAACAGAGCGTTTCTTTGACGGTGTGGTGTTTGACCCACAGGATCCGCAGGCTTACCTGAACAGCCTGAAAATCAAAAGGGTCTAGCTGAATAGCTTGATTGGGCCAAGTTCCTCACCTTCTTTCGCAGGAAGTCCATGGCTTACCGTTTCCTTGTTCGAATCTCTCGCGCGACAGGGATCCTGCCTACCTGCGGGATCCCACGAGGTCGAAAAAAGCTGTGCCGAGCTTTCTGCCCAAACGATGGAAAGTTGATGGATGCTATGAGCCTCGCACTTTTTGAATAACTTTGAATGCTATGTTGAGGATCGGCTATGTTGGCTCTACTTCACGTTCCGCGCGAACTCTTCAGGGATCCTCCTTTTGAGAGGCCGGCCCAGCCTCGCTGGGACAAGCTCATCCTTTCAATAGCCGTAGGAATCCTGAGTTTTCTGATTGTCGTGAGAGTTTTGTTGAGTTTGCAATCCCTGTGTTTGCCCATCCAACGAAAAGGCAAGGCCAATCCCAGTTCATGCTCTGTTTCCAACACGTTGTAGAACCCTGCGGCTGGAATGTTCTGAGAGCGCGACAACAGAGAACCTTGTAAAACCCTATCCTCTCCAGGAGCTATGACGACAACACTTTCTTCTCCGGCAAAATCTGCAACGGCGAAGTTCGATTTGGCGAAGTACCGAGATCAGATTCTCCCCCCTGTGGTGGGTATTGTTGGATTTCTGCTCATCTGGCAGATCTTGGCCAGTGCCAACCTAATTCGGCTGCCGGGGCCCTGGGATGTGTGGATGGATGAGCGCAGCCGGTACCTGATCCTGCATCCTTTGTATCGCAACAGCGACCTCGACCAAGGGCTGCTGCGCCAAACCTTGGCCAGCTTACAAAGGGTGGCCATCGGCTATTGCAGTGCCGCTTTGGTGGGCATCACGTTGGGCATTTTGGTGGGAAGCAGTGTGTGGATCAACCGAGCTTTGGATCCCATTTTCCAATTTTTGCGCATGGTAGCTCCCTTGGCTTGGGTGCCCATTTCCTTGGCTGCTTTGCAACGCAATGAGCCGGCTGCCCTGTTCGTTATTTTTATTACCTCAATTTGGCCCATTCTCATCAACACGGCTGTGGGGGTGAGACAGATCCCGGAAGACTACATCAACGTCTCCAAAGTGCTCAAGCTCTCCAAAGTGGACTTCTTTTTTAAGGTGTTGCTGCCCTCAGCCCTGCCCTACATGTTCACAGGTCTGCGCATTGGTATTGGCCTGTCTTGGCTGGCCATTATTGCCGCAGAGATTGTGATGTCGGGTGTGCCGGGGATCGGCTTTTTCATCTGGGATGCCTACCAGCAGAACTACGTTACGGAAATCATCGTTGCCGTCATCTACATTGGAGCGGTGGGATTGCTTTTGGATCGCCTGATGTCTGTTTTGCAAAACAAGATAGCCAATCAATGATGTGTTGGATGTGTTGTCAGTATGTGGTTGGTTTGAGGCTAGACGGGTGATAGGTTGGGAGGTTTTCTGTGTCTGTATTGGTCAGTGTGGAGCAGGTGGAAAAATCTTTTCCTCTGTCCGGAGGGCAGGAATACCTTGCTCTGAAAGGGATCGATCTGCAAATCCATCGAGGGGAGTTTGTCTCCTTAATCGGCCACTCCGGCTGTGGCAAATCCACCCTATTGAACATGGTGGCGGGGCTGTCTTTGCCTACGGGGGGGATCGTGGCTTTGGATGGGCATACCATCACCGCTCCCGGCCCCGATCGCATGGTGGTGTTTCAGCATTACTCGCTTTTGCCTTGGCTAACGGTTCGGCAAAACATTGCGCTAGCGGTGAATGCCGTTCTTAAAAACCATTCTCCAGCCGAGCGTCAGCAGATCGTGGAAGAGCACATTGATCTGGTGGGCTTGCGCCACGCAGCAGATAAGCTCCCAGCCCAATTGTCCGGGGGTATGAAGCAGCGGGTGGCCATTGCCCGTGCCCTGGCTTTGCGGCCCAAAGTGTTGTTGTTGGATGAGCCATTTGGCGCTTTGGATGCGCTCACGCGCGGGAACTTGCAAGAGCAGTTAATTCGCATCTGTGAAGAACATCAGATGACCACCCTCATGGTCACCCACGATGTGGACGAAGCGGTTCTTCTGTCAGATCGTGTGGTCATGCTCACCAACGGGCCGGGATCCCGAATTGGGAACATTTTGACCATTGACATTCCTCGGCCCCGCCGTCGGCTGGAGGTGGTCAACCATCCCAGCTACTACAGCTACCGCAGCGAGATCATCTACTTTTTGAACCAACAAAAACGCATCAAGCAATGGCGTGCTCGCCGCAGCACTGTGGTGGCCAAGCATGGCTTGGAAAAGATCAACCTGGAGATTGGCTTTGTGCCCCTCACTGCCTGTGCTCCCTTGGCTGTAGCTAAAGAAAAAGGGTTTTTTGCCAAACACGGCTTGGAAGAAGTGAATTTGGTGCGGGAAACCAGTTGGCGAGGGATCCAAGACGACATTCAGGGAGGTTATCTGGATGCGGCCCAAATGCCCGCCGGTATGCCGGTGTGGATGTCTTTGGGCGGAGGGGATAACCCGCCTCAGCCGGTGGTTACGGCCCTCACCTTGACCCGCAACGGCAATGCTATCACCTTGCACAAGCGGTTCTATGAGCAAGGGATCCACACCCTCAGCCAGTTGAAGGCTTACATTCTGGATAGTCCCAGCCGTCGGCTTACCTTTGGGGTGGTGCATCCCAGCTCTATGCACAATTTGCTGTTGCGCTATTGGCTGGCAGCCGGCGGGATCCACCCGGATCACGATGTGGTACTGAAAACGCTGCCTCCGGCCCAGATGGTGGCCAACCTGACAGCCGGCAACATCGATGGGTACTGTGTGGGAGAGCCCTGGAATTTGCGGGCAGCCTTAGAGGGCAGTGGCTTTACGGTGGCTACAGATCTGGAGATTTGGCTGGGCCATCCCGGCAAAGTGTTGGGGGTGCGAGAAGATTGGGCCAGAGCCTACCCCAACACCCACATTGCCTTGGTCAAAGCGCTGTTGGAAGCCTGCCGCTACTGTGAAGACCCGGCCCATCACGACGAGATTCGCGAGCTGCTCAGCCGCCGCGCCTACCTGAGCACCGACCCATCCTACATTCATCTGGGGGATCCCCAGCGTCTGATCTGTGACTTGGACAGGCCGATGCGGGAATATGCCCACCACCGCTTCTTTCTGGGAGCCGGCAACCGTCCCAGCCGCACCGAGCATCTGTGGATGATGACCCAAATGGCCCGCTGGGGGGATCTGCCCTTCCCTCGCAACTGGGTGGAGATCGTGGAGCGGGTATGTCAGGTGGGGGTATTCAGTACGGCAGCCCGCGAGCTGGGGCTGGATGTGTCTTACCAGCGGCAGCCCATTCAGTTGTTCGACGGGATCCCCTTTAATGGTGAGGATCCCCTGGCCTACCTCAACAGTTTGGCGATTAAGCACGATATTTATGTAGCCGAGGTTGCCTTAGATCGTCGTCCTGTGTTGCTCTAGATACCCACTTGGGCGCCCTTGCAAAAGCACATTCCCCGTTGTGAGAAAATCATGAGTTGGAGCACCCTACGATGACTGCCCTCTTGACAACCTCTACCCCAGCGAACGTAGCCGCAGAACCCTACCTAAGCCTTGAGAATGTCAGCAAGACCTACTCAACTCCCAAGGGGGATTATCCCGTCTTGCGAGATATCAACCTCAGTGTGAACGAGGGAGAGTTTGTCTGCTTGGTTGGGCATTCCGGCTGTGGCAAAACCACCCTGCTGAATATGGTTTCCGGATTTGCCCAGCCCACCAGTGGCTCGGTGAAGCTGAAAGGGCAGCCGATTACAGCTCCTGGCCCGGAGCGCATGGTAGTGTTTCAAGGGTATGCCCTGTTGCCTTGGCTCACGGTTTATGAAAATGTTTATTTGGCCGTTCGGTCGGTATTTCCCCAAAAGAGCCAGTCGGAAAAGCATCGAATTGTGGAAGAACATTTGGATTTGGTGGGGCTGGGGGAAGCCGCTCAGAAATATCCCTCGCAAATTTCGGGAGGGATGAAACAGCGGGTAGCCATTGCTCGTGCGTTGGCCATCCGTCCAGAAGTGCTGATTTTGGATGAACCCTTCGGGGCCTTGGATGCCATTACCAAAGAGGAGCTGCAAGAGGAGCTGTTGCGCATTTGGGATGAACATCGCTGCACGGTTTTGATGATTACCCACGACATTGATGAGGCGCTGTTTTTGGCCGACCGCCTGGTGCTGATCGCGCCAGCGGGACGGAGTCCTTTCGCGCCAGCGGGACGGAGTCCTTTGACCAATGGCCCTGCAGCCACCATCGGGCAGATCGTGACCATCCCCTTCCCGCGCCCTCGGGATCGCGAGCGGATTCTTGAAGATCCGCAGTACTACCGCCTGCGCAACTCGGTTCTCAGCTATCTCTACGGCCATGAAGCCAACCCAGAGGCGGCTTACCGGTAAATCCAACCTGGAGCAGTTGACGGAGCGAGAGGGCGACAAGGCAACCCAAAACCCAAAAACCACACACCTTGGCCATCAGGTGCAGCCCCTGGTCAGGCGATCCGCAAACCTCTCTTGGAACTCGCACACAACGCCGTGCAACCGCTCGTCCAAAACGGCCAGCGTCCGGGATGCGATCTCGTCCGGCACGCCGCCGAAAAACGCCTCCGCAATGCCCCCGGCAATGCAGGCCATGGTGTCTGCGTCTCCACCAAGGGAGATGGCGTTGCGCACCGCGTCTTCAAAACCGTCTGCCTCTAGGAACGCGATGATCGACTGGGGCACCGAGCCCTGACAGGAGACATCGAAGCAGTAGTGCTCCCGGATATCGTCCAGCCGCTCGGATAGGCAGTATCCGAACTCTTGCTCGATGTACGTCTTGATGTCGGCCTTGGTGTACCCTGACCGGGCGAGAAACACGGCGGCTGCCGTAGCCTGAGCGCCGCGGATGCCCTCCGGGTGGTTGTGGGTTACCTCGGCACTGGCCCGCGCCTGGGCCAGCACTTCTTCCAGCGTGTTGCAGGCGATGCCAATGGGGCTAACCCGCATGGCGGCTCCGTTGCCCCAACTGTAGTACGGCTCACGGCAGCGATGCTCGGCCCAGTGGATGAAGCTGCTCCCGTACCCAGCCTCTGGGTAGGCGTGGAAGTACTCATGGTACCAATCGACGTAGCTACCGCCCCGCAGCAGCCGCTCGGCCACAGCGACCGTCAGAACCGTGTCATCGGTAAATTGGCTGGCCTCGACGAACAGCGGAAAGTTCTTCGTTTTGGTGCCCGAGTGCTCATGGACAGAGCCGATAACATCCCCGGCAATGGCTCCCAGCATCAGTACCCTCTCCTTTTTCTTTTCCCAGTTCTCAATCTCCCGGTTCTCAATCTCGCCGTTTCCGAAAAGGCTCGCCCGCCCATCCAATTCTGAATCCGCACCCCTAGGCAATCAAGCGGCGCACCGCCCGAAGCAGCTCCGCGGGGGGAGGAGAGTTGGGATCCCAGCGAATTTCCAACTCAGGTGAGTCTTTGAGCACTTGAGGAGGGCCGGGCGAGGTGTGCAGGATGGCCACACAGCGCAAATTGCCCCGGTCTCGACAAAACTCGTGCCAGAGAGGGATAGCCTCGGGATCCCGGCTGACCACCAGGTAGTGGGAGCAGGCTTCCAGGATCGGCTGCTTTTGCGGATCCACCTTGCCGCCCACATCCACAATCACCAAACTCTTTTGCCGGCGCAAAGCCAGAATGGCCTGGGCATGGAAGCTGAAAAATTCGGGGGTAAAAGAGCCCCGGTACTGGTGCTTGAGGATCTTCGCCTCTTCTGGTGGCAAGTCTAAAGTCCAATTGCCTTCCCCATCCCAATGGGCCCGTTGCAGATAAATATCGGGATGCTCCGGCAGCAGAGCTTCGAAGAGGGCGCGGGCAAGACGGCTTTTGCCACTGTCGGGGGGGCCCACCACCATCACCGCCGCTGCCAATTCTGTTCGCGTCAGCGGGCCGTAGGCCTTGCCCGGCCTTCCCTGCACCCAGGGGATGACCTGGCCCACCCGCACTTCGGGGGTATGGCTGGAGACCACCACCGCGCCCAAGCGTGGGTCATAACAGGCCACCCAACGGGTGAAGTGGCACTCATGCACCAGCCAGCCATACAGCCAAATGGGGGCCCGCCCCGTCAGAACCACCCCCAGCTGGGCATTGATCCCGGCAGGCAGCTGAAGCTGAGCCAAATCCTCTGGAAAAACCAGGCGATCCGGTCGGGTCAGCTCAATTTCGATGACCTGAAAAGACAGTTCCGAAGAATGGGATCTTCGAGGGTCCAAGGACTCCGTCCCGCTGGCGCGAAAGGACTCCGTCCCGCTGGCGCGAGCGGCCAGACAGCCGGAAAGCAAATGCAGTGCCACAGCAGCCATGGGCAGATTTGACGAGACAGGTTGACTTCAGTATGGAAGAGATTGGAAGTGGAAGGTTCCAACTCATGTCAGAGTGGTCAGGCTCTCACTTGCGCCTTGCTCCAAGAAAACCCCTGGCCTGGAGTGCCATCAACTGGTTGACCTAAGAACCGAGGGAACTGTCGGATGAGCGGATTTGAGCTGCCTTTGACGGTGGAAGTGTTGCGTTGGTTAGCGGGCGGTCAGTTGGCCGAGCGCCTGGAGCGGGCCGTGCGCCTGTGGGTACTGCTCCACTGCCTCTATGGCGAAAACCGCTGGCCAGACCTGCCGGAAACCTTTGGCTACACCCACATCCGGGATCGCTTGCTCTCACCACGGCACCCCAAGCAGGATCTGGCACAAGGGATCCCTTCACCCTGTCCTGATGTTGACTGCATTTGCTGGAAACCCTTGAGGTTTTGGCTGAAGGATCCCAACCTATTGGCCGCCTTAAAAGTAGAAGTTCCGGATCTGGAAGCGCTGCTATCTGCCCGACCCTTTCACAAGACCCACCGCACCCTGCGCAAAGAGCTGGACTACCTGGCCGCCCAGGGTTGGCTGCAGCAAATTCAGGCCAACCCCAAGCGAAGAGACAACTTCCGCTGCTGCGCCCCAGGGGCTCATCCCCAGTTGCCGGCACCTTCATCCACTTGGACTCTATCGGGCAAGCAGCTTGAGCAGATTTATCACATCCTCAGCGATGTGGCCTTTGTGCATCCAGATGTCCAGGTTTTGCTGGATGAAATCTGGGCCAACCAAAGGACTCCGTCCCGCTGGCGCGATCAGCACTCGCAGCGGCGGCTGTTTGTGTGGTTTGAGTACATCCTCTCGGACGAACAGCAAGAACGGGTGGATGAATATCAAAGCCAGCTAGAAGCCCTTTGGGCCAACCCAGAAGCAGGGGTGATCGGTTTTGACTACGCCACCCGCCAACATGGGATCCGACACGTTCTCACTTACCCAGTCTGTTTGTTCTATGCCCGCCGCGCCAAGTATTTGGCAGCCTTTGGCCAGCTTCCCACCCCCGAAGGATCCCTGGGCTGGCACAATTTCCGCTTAGATCGGATCCAGTCTGAGCGCCTGGCGGTGATTCCCTGGGACGCTCCTTCCATTCCGCCAGAGCTGGCAATCCGCAAACGGCAAAAGAAGCTGCCCAGCCCAGAGGAAGTCCAAGCAGCATGGGAAGAAGCCTGGGGATCCGATTTTTACTTGCCCAAGGCATTGTTGATCCTTCGATTTTCCCCGGAGTTTGCCCGTCGCTATGTGGAAAGCACAGTGCGACATCCCACCTTCCAGCCCATTGCCTACGAGCGGATCCCGGCTTTGGTGCAGCAGGCAGTGGCGGATGCGCGGGAGCGCGAACAGATTTTGAACATTGTCCGGCAAAGACCAACCAGCGACCGGTACTTCCGCGCCTGGGTACGGGTGGGAGATACCAATTTCACCATGCGCCTGCGGGATTGGCGGCCCAACGGCGAGGTCATCGCTCCCCTGGCCTACCGGGAACAGATGGCTCGGGAAGCCCAGGCAGAGCTGCAGTTTTATCGCCCCGACGTAAACTACCCGGCTCCGACCGCTAAGCGGTACGGAGCGGGCTTTCAGTAGCCCTGAGCCTGTTCTGCTCTACCAGAGAACAAAACAAGCCCGGACCTCTAGGCTGGTTTACGACAGCCCCCAAGAGCGCAATCACATTCGCACCATTCAAATCCGCATCCCCTTCCCATCCACAGTGCCCACACTTGAACGACTTACCACTGCGATAGGATTGCGTAGGATCGGGATGGATGTGCAAACACCGGTGGCAGGTCTGCGACGTGTAGGCGGGCGACACCAGTACCACAGGTACTCCGGCGATGGCAGCCTTGTAGGCCACGAACATCCTGAGCTGGTAGAATGCCCAACTATTGGCCCGCCTGCACTCTGTCTTACCTCGTGGCTGTTGATTGACCCTTTCCCGGATCCCTGTCAGGTCTTCCAGGGCAATAGCGCTGTTTGTGGTCTTTGCCCTAGAGACAATAGCTTTGGAGATGCGATGATTGACCCACGCCTGAAAGCGCCTCTCCTTGCCAGACAGCCGTTGCAGCAGTTGACGGCATCTGCGTCGCGAACTGCGTGTGCCCTTACTGGCTTTGCGTTGGAGTACCGCCCTCAACCGCGAGTAATGGTCTCGGACTTTGTTCAGCTGCTGTCCATTCCAGTTATCTCCTTCCGATGTATGAGCAATATCCGTCCTGCCCAAATCCACCCCCAACACTCTGCCCGTGCGTTGCGGTGGGGATGGCTCCGCTTCCACACAGATTTGAATGAAGTAGGAGCCATCTTTGCGTTTGACCAGAGTGGCGGATTTTGGATTGGAGCCTGTCAGCTGTTCTCTCTGGTAACGGCCAATCGCCAGCTCAAAGCGCTCTCGACCCTCCACCGTGGTCAGCGACACCGTCCAGTCTTTCTCGCGGAACGAAAAGATACGTGCATCGTAGGTAGCGAAGCCACCCTTGAACACTTTGACGGGGCGGTTTTTCTGTCGGGCAACTTTACGGGCGCCGGCCAGCCGTCTGCAGACCTGCTGGGCCAAGTTACTGGACAAGCCGAACCGGGCCCGGATTTCGCGGTAGCACAGAGACTGGAGCTTAACGGCGTTGGCGACTTTCTCCGGCGTGTTCTGGTTGACCCAGTTCAAGGCTTGGCCAAAAGCCTCCATCGTCGCGTCCAATTTGGCGGCTTGCGACTGGGACACCTTGAGCTTGCAGGAGACGGTCAGGACTTGGGTCATGGTTCTATCATAACTTCCGCATTCCTCCCGACCCTCGTCCTACGGACAGAGGGCGGGGCTCCTGCGATTTCTAGCTGACTCTGCCGGCACAAGATTTTAAGGGAAACTTTAGATCTTTTGCCCCGATTGGCCCAAAAACGTGACATAATGGCCGTAGCAAGCTCAATTTCCCCGCTTGCGCTTGGCCGCGAGGACAATGTTAACATCTGTGTCGAGGAATCTCCGTACTCCCTCGCGAACGCACCTTGAAAACCTCATGAATTCAGGCTTTTCCGAGGGTAGGGTTGATCCCTACCTTTTCCCCGCAAGGGGACGGAAACGCCCAGTCGAAATGGGGAAAACCATCGACGATGTTGTTGATCCCTACCTTTTCCCCGCAAGGGGACGGAAACGCTGAATAGAGTCTCTCCCACCCGGTTTCCCGGATGGTTGATCCCTACCTTTTCCCCGCAAGGGGACGGAAACCCCCATTTGATCGTTGCGCCTTCGGGAATGTCGTGTTGATCCCTACCTTTTCCCCGCAAGGGGACGGAAACGAAAGACTCCGATTCGGATCCAAAATTAGTCTCGTTGTTGATCCCTACCTTTTCCCCGCAAGGGGACGGAAACAGTCATAGAAGTCTATGACCAGGCCATCCTTAACCAAGTTGATCCCTACCTTTTCCCCGCAAGGGGACGGAAACTTGTGCTTAGAACGGTAGGAGCAGTCCTTGCTCGTCAAGGCTTGTTGATCCCTACCTTTTCCCCGCAAGGGGACGGAAACCATAGTAGTGAGGAATATCGCAGTCAATTCGCTCGTATTGTTGATCCCTACCTTTTCCCCGCAAGGGGACGGAAACTAGAGAGAAGCGAGTAATGAGCAAAGAGAAGTGAGGTTGATCTCTACCTTCTCCCTGCAAGAGCATGCCTCTAACCCCCAAAACCCTGAACTTTGCTGAATTTACTGAGCTTTAGGCGGTTTGGCAAAAGTCATTGAGAGGGATATAGTAGACCAAGTTTCCCCCTGATCCTTGAGTCCACCGCAACGGTTGCCGGGAAGTGAAGGGGGAAAGCGCTCGGGGGGTATTCCTCAGGGCTTTGCGGGATACCGCCTTCCTGCTCAGAGATAGGCAGGATGCGATCGCTTCTTTCCTGAACCATGTTCAGGAGAGTTCAGCGTGAATGTATCAGGCTCAACAAAGTACCTCAAGTCATCTAGGGAAGACTGCTCGACGAGTAGTCCTGGGATCCAGACTGGAGAGAGCGGCGGGCCAGCTTGGCATAGGTCTTCACCGTCTCGTAGGGCATCTCCAAATCAGCGGCGATCTGTTGTAAGCTCTCTCCACCTTCGCGGCGGGCCAGGATCGTCGCCCACAGTTGGGCAGTTTTTTCGGCGCGGGATCCCCCTTGTCGTTGCCGCTGGCTGAGAAAGAGGGCGCTCAGCTCCTCGATCCGCTGGGCCACCTGCTCTTCCCGGGAAGGGACAGGGGAGGCGGGTAGCTCTTCGGCCAACCAACCCAGGCGGGTTTGCCCTAGCCCAAAGGGGGTTTTGTGGCCGGTGCCGCAGTAGGGGGCAAGGTGGATCAGGGCTTGGAGCTGCTGCTGCAACAGCTCAGGCGCACGGGAGGAGACAGCCAACTGCACACAGCCGATGAATCCCGTCACGGATCCCTGGCGACCTGCGGTGGTTTTGACCGATTCCAGACGGTGCCGCTGGATGATCACTTCCCCATCCACCCAATCCAGAAAAGGCTCCGCCTCGATGGGCAGACCGGAAAAATCGTTCCAACGGCGCAGATAGCTGTGGAACAGGTTGCGAGGGATCGGCAGCGGCAGATGGTGGCCCCGGTGGCGAAAGCTGGTGGGCGAGACGAAGGAAAGGCTCCAGGAGCGGGGGGAAAGAGGCTGCTCCAACAGTTGACGATAGGTGCGCGGGGGGATCGAGATCTGCCATCCCAGGATCTGCAGCGGGGATCCCCGCAATTCCAGCCAAGTGGGCAGCCGTTGGCACCACCCTCGCAGCCACTCCACCACCGGCGGGTTGAGGCCGGTGATCCACCAGCGGAAGGGGAGATGAGGCGGGATCAGCGGTCGCCCCCCCTGCTCGCGGAACGGCCCCATCAGCCGGGAGAGGGTAAAAGGTTTCTCCGATTCTCCATCGTGCAAATAGGCCGATAGCTGCGGGTCTGTCTCTTGCACCTGGCTCAAGAACCAGGCGTGCAGCCCTTTGGCATAGTGGGGATCCAGCAGGTAAGACCGAGGAGCCTGAACTTCCAAGGTGATCCCCACCAACTCGGATCCCGTCGGCCACTTGCCGTTCGCTTCTCTATCAGCAGATGGCTCTGAGAAACTCAGCATAGGCACAGCCCATTCCCAGTCCACAGCAACAATCAACACAAAACCCAACTTTCCATTGAGAAAATTTTAGAAGGGATCCCTTCTTATTGGGTTTACTCTCGAATTGCCCGTTGTACAGGCAGAAAAAATCTCACAATCTGAAGAAAGCCTTGAAATCGTCTGCAACCCATCGCACTCGATCTATACTGCCAGCAAGCTAGAGGACTGAAAACCATGAGGCGAGAGCGTTTATCGGATATGGCTGAAACAATCGGTAACCTCAATGGCATCTCTCGGCTTGATTCGATTGGTTACCCACCCAACCGGCAAACCCTTTTTTGAAGGGCTTTGGTCTTCCGCGAAGGATTAAAAATCGAGGCCAATTGCCCCCAGCCTTTAGGGATCTGTCCGTCGCAGCCGATGGAAGCCCTGTCCAAGACTTGTCTTCCTTTTTCGCATTTCGCAGGTGCTGCTCATGACCCCTACTTCCGCTCCCTCTCCCGTTCCTGTTGCCTTGGCCTGGTGCCTGGCGTGGGGAGACCAGCGGGATCCCCAGTTTGCCCTGGAGACCTTGCAGCAGATGCGGGCCGCCGTTCGCGCCGACAACGAGGCCGGGATCCCAGAAGAGCTACGGCCCATTTTGGCTCAGGTGCGCCAATTTCAGGAGAGCATGGCGGCGAAGACCTTTCCCAGAACCCCGGCGGAGCTGCAATCCCGCTACCCGGAGCTGTGGCAGCAGACAACCCGCATCGGCTTGGTTTACGGGGGGGCCACCAAGATCAAGAGCTATGTCTTCGAGTCGGCCAAGCTGTCGGAAATCCGCGGGGCCTCCGCTTTGTTGGATCGCATTAACCTGGTGGATCTGCCCGCCTTTTTCGGGGATCCCGAGCAAACCTACCTGGGATGGGAAGGTTTGGGGAAAGAGTCTCAAGCAGAGCTGAGGGCCTATGTGGCCGAGCAGATCCGGCCTTGGCTGCAGCAGCACTACCCGGCTTTGGCGCAAGCCCTGATCCCGGAGCTCATCATCTACTCCACCGGGGGCAATCTCCTGGCCTTTTGCCCGGCGGCCCATGTGGACGATCTCTGTGAGGCCATCGAGCGGCGCTACACCGAAGAAACCCTCACCGCTAACGCCTGCGCCGTGGGATCCGCCTTTCGGCTGCTGGAACTGCGCTACGGCCTGTTGCGGGATCCCATCGAACGCACCCCCTGGCTGGATTGGCTGGCGCAACACAAAACCCATCCCCTGGTGAGAGCCTATTTTGGGGATGGCAGCGAAGCCAGATTTCAAGACCGCAAAAGTTTCAACGAGTTGGTGGGTTACCTGGCCGCCCGCTTCAACCACCGCCGCAACGGCAATCCGGATCCCGGTCGCCCCAGCCGCGCCCATCCCGCCTTTTTTGAAACCCATCCCTACCTGCGCCGCGACAGCACCGACCGTCGCCCTGCCATCGCCAAAGCCGACCTGGTCGATCAGCCCTGGCTCTCGGAAGCCACCGCTCGCAAAGCCCTGGTGGGTCGCCAGGCCAAGCGCATTGAAACAGGCAAGCAAGGGTGGTTCCGCAAGTTCCCCACCTGGGATCCCGGCTTTGTGGAAAGCTGGGTAACGCGATTTGCCCGCTTTCTCAACTCTCCCGCCGGCGAGCCCTACCGGGAGCGCTATTTGCAGCCCCATCAGGGATCTGTCCAGGGGATCGGCGAGGCCCAATCTCTACGGGAAGTGGCCAACGCCAGCCTGGGCAGCCAGGGCTTTGTGGCTTACCTTTACGCCGATGGCAACGACATGGGGGGCTATGTGCAGCAGATCCAAACCCCAGAAGCCTACCGACAATTTAGCCGGGATGTTTCCGAGGCAACGGAAAAAGCCGTTTACCACGCCCTCGCCCAGCACCTGCAGGCCCATCGGCTGCACGGCCTATCCCCAGATCCGGAAACCGGCAGAGACCGCAACGGCGAGTGGATCCACCCCTTCGAGATCCTGACCATCGGCGGAGACGATGTGTTGGTGGTGGTGCCTGCCCACAAAGCCCTGGAAATTGCCGCCACCTTCTGTGAGCAGTTTGAGCAGCTCCTGCTGGACACCTCGGCAACCTATGCAGCTCAATCTTCCGGCAAGGTGCCTCACCGCTACCCGGCGGCAGATCGGAAGCTCTGTCGGCTCTCCGCCTCGGTGGGGGTGCTGATCGCCTCGGAAGACACCCCCATTTACTACGCCGAAAAGCTCACCGAACAACTGTTGAAATCCGCCAAGAGCTACGCGAAAAAGCTGAAGCCCAAAGACAAGGACTGCTCTGTGGCCACCATCGACTTTCTCTCGTTGAAGTCGGTCGCCCTGGTTGTCTCCAGCATCCAGGATTTTCGTCGGGAAGCTCTGGAGATCCGCCAGAACAGCCACACCCTCAAGCTCTACGCCGGCCCCTATACCGTCCCGGAAATCCACGGGTTGCTGAGAACGGTACAAGCCCTGCAGGAGGCCAATTTTCCTCGCTCCCAGCTTTATCAGATTCGCAGCTTCTTGGAAAAAGGCAAACGCACCGCCACCCTCAACTATCTCTATTTCCGCAGCCGCCTGGGCAAAAAGGGGCAGCCGCTGATGGAGGCTTTTGAGCGCACCTGGTGCAAGGCCAAAACCAACGACGGCCACCTTCCCCCCTGGATGTATGTTGAGCCACAGGTATCCTCGTCAACGCCAACCTATGAAACCATCTGGCGGGATCTGGTGGATTTGTACGCCTTTGTGCAAAAACAGCCCCAGGCCGAGGGTCGGCCCGTTCTGGCGGAGGTGGAGTGATGGTGAGACTGGCAGAGCTGCCCCAAGCGGGGCGAACGATCACCTCTATCCCTTTGAGGGCCACCCTCGCCTCTGCCCTGGCGGTGGGAGCCGGCGGCTCCAGCGGCTCCCTGGCGGATAAGCCCCTGCTCAAAGATGCCTTTGGCAGGCTGATCATTCCCGGCTCCCAACTGAAGGGGCGGCTGCGCCACGAGTGCGAGAAACTGGCCCGTGGCCTGGGCTGGGCCATTTGCCGCTCTCCCGACCCAGAGCGCATGTGTCCGCAGCGGGAGGGCAGCGCAGGAAATTTCCACCGCCCCGAATACCAGGTGGAGGGCTACGCCGGATCCCATTGTCTGGTCTGCCAGATATTCGGCAATCCGGCCCTGCCTGCCCGCCTGTGGGTGGAGGATCTCGTCTGCGAGGTGCCGCCAGCAGCTCTGGAACCAACCCTTCGCCCTGGGGTCACCCTCAACCGCCGCCGCCGCACCGCCGAGGATCAGCGGCTCTACCTCATTGAGACCTCTCCCGCGGCTGAGCTGACTTTTTCCGGATCCCTGCAGCTTTTGCCCGATTGCCCTTCCTGGGGCAAAACTCTCCTGTTGGCGGCCCTGCACCACCTGATCGCGCTGGGGGGCAGCAAATCCGCAGGTTTGGGCTGGCTGCACTGGGATCCTGGATCCCTGCAGGCTCTCCAGCCCACCGCAGCCGATTGGGCTTTCTTGGCCCAGGGAGGGAGCTGATGGAAGCCATTCAACTCACCCTAACGGCTCAGTCTCCCTTGGCCATCGGTCGGCAAAAGCCGGGCGGCTCCATCAGCGAGGCCCAGGATTACATTCCCGGCAGCGTGATTCGCGGTGCTCTGGCCGACCTCATGCTCAGCCAAACCCAACATCGCCCTGCCGAGGCGCTGGAAGGAGATTTGGCCGCCCTGTTTACGGCAGCTCGGCCTGCTGTGTTTACCCACGCCTATCCGGGATCCGGCAGCAAGGTCTTGCCGGCCACGGCCTTCAGCTCGAAAAACAATCCCGGCTTCCGCTCAGAGGCGGGCAAAACGGGGGTGTTCGACACGCTCCTGGATCGCTTCTGCTCACAGCGGCTGGGGATCCCGTTCGATCCCACAGAGCCGGACGGTTCCGGGGGAAGAGTGGAGCCCTTCGGGGGGTTCTACAGCCAGCAGGAGTCTGACCTGGGGCCCCGCTACGAACGAGCTGCTGTGTCCAAACGCCTGCTCACGCGGGTGGGGATCAACCGTCGCCGCGCCACTGCTGCCGACCAAATCCTCTACAGCCTAGAGGTGATGAACGAGGGCAAAGCCCGCCCCAATGGGCATCTGGAGCGCTCCCTTTTCAGCGGCTACATCTACCTGCGGGATCCCAAGCTGGCCGAGACCCTCACCCGCTACCTCAACGCCCACGCCCACCTGCTGCGCTTGGGAGGAGGGGTGTCGCGGGGATTGGGCCGGGTCAACGTCACGGCTCGGTGTCTGGCTGCTCCCCGGCCTTCCCTGGCCCAGCGGGTGGAAGCCTTCAACCAAAAGCTGCGGCAGCGCTGGCAACAATGGCAGGTGTTCGGGGATCCCTGGCAGCCCCTTCCGCCGGAGCGGCAGTATTTCTCCATCGGGCTGCAGTCGGGGGCCATCCTCAAGGAGCGCTGGCAACGCACCACGGTGCTCACGCCGCCGATGCTCCAGGAGGAGGCCAACTGCGAGGACGGATCCCTGGTCTTGGAGCTGGCCTGTAGCAGCTACGCCTATGTCTCCGGCTGGAACGCCGCCTGGGGTCTGTTCAAAGATGTAGAATTGGTAACCACGCAGGGCAGTGTCTTTCTGCTGAGCACCACGCAACTGGAGCGTTGGATCCCGATTTTGGCGGAGATGGAATACTGGGGGATTGGCGAACGCACTGCTGAAGGATTCGGCCAAATCGAAGTTTGCAGTCCGTTCCATCATCATTTCTGGGAGAACCCGCTATGACCTTCGCCACCAGCGAGATCACATCGGAACAAGAGCTCAAGATCCAACGGCAAATCCGGCTGGCCGAAGATGATCTGGTCGCCAGAATTCAAGCCGCCTTGGATAACTTCAGAGGTCTCAACAGATTGGAAGAGGCCCAATATCGCAACCTATTGCACGTGGCAGCTTCCACCGAAAGCTCAGAGGTGATCAAGAACTTTTTGCGCTACCAGGTGGGGCGCGGTGACAAGTGGGGGCGGGGCAAAGACTCTTTGGCAGAAGCCATCATCAAAGACATCGACAACTGGATTCATCAAAGGGCTATAGCCATCGCCAGGGAAGCCGGAATTGAAAGAGCATCCCCCAAAGTCAACGAGATCAAAATTGACTTGATTCGGCGCTACCTGGGCTATGGGGCCCGCTACCTCAAGTACAAGCGAGAGGGAGGAGGATCCTAGACCGTGACCTACAGCAGTTTTACCCTTGAGAGAGCCATTTCGACCTTTCAGCTCAGGTCAAGAATCATCCATGGCCTGTTTGCAGAGGTTCCACTGACTGAGTGCTCCGATTACTTGAAAATAACCCTAGATCGCTATCTCGGCTTGGCCACCTCGGTCAACAGCGAAAAAGCCCGCTCCGAGTTTATCATCGCCCCTGTGCTGGGAGAGGTGAAGTACCTATGTCGGGATCAAATCTCGCTGTTTTCCGGCAAGGAATTCAACGTGGATCCCGAGAGGGGGTTGGTGGGCCTATGCGACTACATCATTTGCCTATCCCCTCTCCAACTCTACATTCAAGATCCGGTGGTGATTATCGTTGAGGCCAAAAAAGAAGACTTGATCGGGGGTCTGGGCCAGTGCGTTGCCGGTATGGTGGGGGCACAGGTCTTTAACAAGAACTCCAATTCTCAAGTAGACAGTGTCTATGGAGCAGTAACCTCAGGAACCAACTGGCGATTTGCAAAACTCGAGGGTGACCAACTCTTTATCGATGACAGGGAGTACTTTATCTCAGAAATTGCTCAGATCCTAGGGATCCTCTTGAGTTTTATTAAGGGCTCCGTCTCGCTTCGGGAATGGCAAACCTCTGCAGTACAAGCCTTAACTTGAGCAGCCATTTGAGGGAACAATGTTCGACGTTTTCAAAAACCGCTTGGAAATCACCGGCACCCTCACCACCGTGACCGCTCTGCACATCGGGGTGGGCCGCTCCACCGAACCCATCGGCTCGGATTTGCCGGTTCTCAAGGATGCGCTGGGCCGTCCGCTCATTCCCGGCTCCAGTTTGAAGGGGGCGATGCGCTCTCGCCTGGAAAGTTTCTTGCGGGGCATCAACCCAGAGCTGGCCAGGGATCCCGGCGAATTGACCAGCAGCGAGCAATTTCAGATCATCAACCAAATTAAAAATGACTACAAAGGGGACGATGCGGCTCTGACTCAAAAGCTCATTGAGGCCACCGACTGGGTCTCGCAGGTGTTTGGATCCCCTTGGTTGGCCGGCAAGGTGCAGATCCGAGATTTGCCCGTGGTGCCGGAAGCCTGGTTTGGCCAGTACCAAGAGCGGGATGGCGTGGCCATCGATCGGGATACGGAAACGGCGGCAGATGGCAAGCTGTACGACTTGCAAGTGGTGCCTGCCAGCACCCCCTTCCGGTTTCATGCCGTCGTCGAAAATGCCGAGGAATGGGAACTGGGCCTCTTGGCCATTGGCCTGCACCAATTGGAAACGGAACAGATCCCCCTGGGAGGGGGGCGCTCCCGTGGCTTGGGGGTTGTCCGCCTGCAGATCTCGGCAATCTATTGGTTCGACTCGGAAGGGGATCCAAGACGGCTGCTGGCCTACCTTCAAGAGCTGGTGGCCGGATCCCGACAGCCGCTCAGCCCGGAGCAGGCTGCCGCTTTGCGCCAAGACTGGGTGGAAGCCCTGGTTGCCAAATTAACAACGGCCTCTCAACGGCAATCGGTCGGCCCCCGCCGCTAGCCCTATTTCATGTCAGGAGGGATCCCGATGGTCTTCATGGACTCTACAACGGTTGGCGATACGGTCAGCGTTTTCCACCCCTATCGGTTGACAAACTGGACAGACTGCTTGCCGCCCCAAGCCCCTCAACCAAAAGCTCCTGTTCTGGTGTGAAGGATCCCAGGCTATGCACAAACGCTACGTTAACCATTGCACCCTCTGCCTCACCCTCAAGCCCGATGGCCCTGTTCTCATCAAGGCGGGCAAAGAAGGGGCTGACCCGACGAAGCCGGATATGGAGTTCGTCGAAACCTATCACGGCGGCGGGCGAACGGTCTATTTTCCCGGCAGCTCCCTCAAAGGGGCAATTCGCGCCCATGCGGAGCGCATCGTCCGAACGGTGGGCAGCGACAGACGTCCTGAGGGGGGAGGCTTCAAACTCTGGGCCAGCGATCCCCTCGACCAAAAGGCCAATCAATGGCTGGAAAAAATTGAAGAGCCCCACCAGGTTTACGCC
Source organism: Synechococcus sp. JA-2-3B'a(2-13) (assembly GCF_000013225.1). Lineage (NCBI taxonomy): Bacteria > Bacillati > Cyanobacteriota > Cyanophyceae > Synechococcales > Synechococcaceae > Synechococcus > Synechococcus sp. JA-2-3B'a(2-13). The sequence goes on along the minus strand of NC_007776.1, from coordinate 596,034 downwards.
CTTTCTTCCTTTACGGATCAGATGTTCGGCAACACAGCCATCGCCAGCCGGGTCCGCATCGAAGATGCCTATCCCAAGCCGGGAACCCCTCTGCGCCTGGAGGAACGTAATGGGGTGGCCATCGACCGCGTCTTCGGCTCAGTGGCGGTGGGGCTGGGGCCGTTCAGCTATCAAGTGTGCGTAGAGGGATCCTTTCAAACCAAGATCCACCTGAAAAACTTTACCCTGGCCCAACTGGGTCTGCTGGGACTGGCGTTGCGGGATCTGGATGAAGGCTGGTTTGGCATCGGCTTTGCCAAGTCCCGCGGCATGGGCACCGTTCGGGTTGAGTACGAGTGGGCGACGGTGGACTACCCGGGCTGCCTGGTGGATGAGGCAAACAGGCAGATTCGACTGCTGGGATCCCCCCTGACCTGGCCACAGGGATCCCTGTTGGGGGCGGGCGAATTTTTAACCCCCGAAGAGGCAGGCAAATACGGCTTCCCCAAACCCGATTGCCAAGCGGTGCCGGTGGGAGCGGAGCCAATGCCTTTGGGATTTGGGGCGCGGCTGACCTGGGATCAGACGTCTGAGGCCAAGGTGGAACATCTGCTCGCCACCGCCGTCAACAGTTGGGCCAAACTCCTGCAAGCGGAGGCCAAAGCCGTATGAAACCAGCCTACGTCGCCTCCCTCAAGATTCAAGATGGGGCAGAGTCCTCGCTTTCCCAAGTGCTCTCGGCTTGTTTTTCCACTTCTGAAAAAACCTACTCCTTTCTGCGCTGGCCCCATCGAGTCAGCGGCATTCAGGTGGGGATCCCGGCGGATCCCGTCTGTCCAGAGGGGCAAGTTTTCTCCCAACAAGGGGAACTGCGCTGGAAAAGCACCCCCCACGGCTGGGATCTGCTGTATCTGGGGATCCAAGCTCCCCCGGACTCCTTTATCCCTCTGCCGGGAGAGTGGCGGTGGGAGGATCACGCAGCCGACCTGTACGGATCCCAAAATCGAGAAACCCGCTTTCCCAAGCCCCTCAGCCATCCCCAAGATCTCAAGGTGGGCCAGCGCTACTTCCGAGATGAGCGAACTGCCCGCGTTCACTTTATTGCCCTGATTCCGAGGTGACCATGACCCCCCAAGGCCCTCGCCCATTGCCCAACCAGGCCGCATCTGCAAGATCGTCTGCCGGCAACAGCAGTCGAGGTGGAGGTAACCCAACCGTGTCTCCCAAACCCTATGAGCTGATCCCGTTTCCCACCCAGCCCCCCAAGCTGGAGCGGCCCGCCGGCCACGCCCAGTTCCATCCCGATAGGTTGCACGGCACCCTCTTCCTCACCCTAACGGTGCAGACTGCCGTCCACATCTCCACCGGCCACTTGGCCTTGGGCAGCGATGTCGGGGTGAAAGGGATCCCGGTGCTCAAAACCATGACCACCACTCCCAACGGAAGGCTTAAAATCCAGGGCAGCTCCCTCAAGGGGGCCATCCGGGCCATGTACGAGGCGATCACCAACAGCACCCTTGCGGTGATGACGAGCCGGTACCGAAATCGGATCCCCCCAGAGCGGCACCCCTGCCGCAACAAAGAGCAGCTTTGTCCGGCCAGCCGCGTTTTCGGTGCCCTGAACTGGCAGGGATTGGTGGAGTTCAGGGATGCCATTGCCACCAGTGCCGGATCCGGCGGCGGATCCCTGCCCCCCCTGTACCGTCCACGCCCGGATCAGTGCAAAGCTTATTTTCAGAAGGAAAACGGCAGAGTCATCGGGCGCAAGTTCTACTACACCCACAGAAACGCGTTGCAGGACAGTTCAAGGGGAACGCCCACCCAGCAAGCGATACAAAACACAGTTTTCAAAACCCAAATCCATTTCAAAAACCTCACCCCTGCTGAGCTGGGCACCTTGCTCACGGTCTTGGGGCAGGATCCCAAGCATTCCATGCTGCTGAAGGTGGGGGGCGGCAAGCCCGTGGGCCTGGGATCCCTGCAGGTGACCCTCGACAAGATCGAGCGGCCCGGCAACCTAAAAGATCGCTACAGCCGCTACGATCCCCCAGAAGCCGATACCCTGGAAGGAAAACGCCTCCAAGCCTTTGTGCAAGAGCAAATTGGAGCTGCCCAGGGCTACATCTTGCCCGAACAACTCAAGCGATTGGCCGCCATCCTGAGTCCCACTGCTCTGCGCGAGCCACCCACCGGAGTGTACTGAGGGTTCCCCCATGCTGTCAGACACTGTCGATCTCAGCCCCCAATCTTGGGATCTCGCCCACGGCATCGCCATGACCTTGGCCAAAGAAAGGGTGGATGTCGACGAGTTGAGCAAGTGCATCGCCTATCTGCGCTCGGTTGCCCATCACCCTGACGCGGGATCCCGTTTCTTCCGATTCACCGGCGAGCTGGTGCGAGAAACTGGCCTCCACCGCAGCAACGAAACCCCACGCTACTACCGGCTCATCGACCAAACCTGTAAAAAGTACTTGCAATCTCTGCAGGATAGGCCGGCTGAGATGCTGCAGATCCTGGGCTGGGCCGCCCGCCTGGCCCGCTACTACAAAGATGGGGGAGTGCCCATTGGCGAGATTCCGCCGCCTCAGGGATCCCAACCCAACGACAACTCCGGTCGCAAGGACTCCGTTCCCCAAGGGGCGGGAAACAAATCCCAGGACGACAGACAACAACAAAACCATCAACACCAACAAGACCAGGCCCAGCATCAGGCCCGCAAAGCTCGCTTCCAGACCGGGCAAAAGCTGAAGGCCACCATCACCAACATCAAGGGCAACGAAGTCACCTTCCAGATTCTGGACACAGACACCAAGCTCACCCAGAAGGAGCCCAAACGGGCGGGATCCCTCTCGGTGGGGCAAGAGGTGCAGGTGGAAGTTCTGGGTCTAAAGGAAGATGGCAGAATCCGCAAGGCCAAGCTGCTCTGAGCACAAAGCGGAACAGAGCCCTCGAAAAGTTTGAGTTAACCGGCCATCCATGCAGACCATCATCATGACGGTGGGCACTTCCTTGCTCACCAATCCCGACAAGAACCTAGAGCCGCAGCGCCCCTGGCTGGGACAAAAAACCATTGGGGATCCGGAGCAAGCGCTGGCCTGGATGAAAAGAACCGATCTGGAGCTGATCAGCGCCGAAACCAACACCTACTTGCAGCTGGATCCCACCTCGAATGATGCCTTGATTTTGCTGCACTCAGAAACCCCCGACGGATTGGAGTGTGCCCAGATTTTGAAGCTCTTTTTTGAGCAAGAGCTGGGTCAGCAGCAGGTCTCTTTGGTTCCCCTTCCCGGCATCAACTACGAGCTAGAGGGATCCTCACTGGAGCGGATGGCCGAGCTGTTGAAACAGTTGGCAGAGAGCGCCAGGGGGATCGTCACCTTTGCCGCTACCGGCGGGTTTAAAGCCCAAGCCATGATCATGGCTGTGGTGGGCAGCCAATTGGGGGTCCCGGTTTGCTACATCCATGAGCAATACAAATCCCTGGTCTACTTGCCCTACCTACAGCCGCAAGTTCAGCCCCGGATCCCACGGGCAGATCTCCCCGATTCAGGCCGAGATCGCTCCCAGATCATCCAAATCCGAAGCGATGCCAGCCATCACCGACCCCGCAGTTGGGCCAAAGTGGAAAGACTCCTGCGAGACATTCCCTGGGTGGATCTGGTTCGATACGATCCACACGCCTACGCTGCCCCCAAAAACAGCGTCAAAGCCTCAAACCGCAAAACCGAAGATGGCCGCCACATTCTGTGGATCCACCTCCACGAGAGCCAGGACACCCACCTCGCTGTCAGAGTAGAAACCACCGGCTACACCCCCGAGCACCTAGAGCTGGCTGCCACCGAATTGCGGCAACGCTTGGGCCGTCTGCTTTGAGTGTTTCCATGAATCCCGCTTCCCCAAAGGGAAGTGACTTATCAGGTATAGGGTTTTTGCTACGCAAACCTACATAAAATAAGGTATCGCATTCGGAACAACGGTTGATCCGGGTGGCGTGGAAGTTGCTTGCGGCTCAGGATCGGTTCCATTAACAGGAAATTACCGAGTACAGCGTATTCGCTTCGACCATCATCCGTTTCAACTACCCCTGCCAAAAGTGCCAGATCAGATCTAGATCATCACGTCTGCAGTTATTAAGCTTGTCTGAGACACATATTACGAACAACGCGAAAAAAGGAAGTAATATGGTAGAACATGAAAGCCTGAATACACCAACCAAACTTCTCCTAGTTGGAGTGGAGATCCTTTTTGTCTGTGCCCTGTTTCTCATGCGTCTTGGAGTCGCCGGTTGGCTTCTAATGATGTTTGGAGCGCTGCTTATTTTGCTGCTTACTTTATGGGCATTTGTGCATATAGCTTTGATGATCACATTCATTAGCGTTTTTGAATCAAGAAAGAGCGATATTGCGCTCTACCTCGCGACTCATTTTTTCTATCTTTGGGCCTGGTTATTTCAATTCGATGGCGATGATACCAGTGTAAAGTGGACTATTCGTCTCCTCCCATGCACGAACTTTCTGGAGCCTCTCCTCCGGAAATGGGGCGGAGTTCTATTTTTAACCACGAGTATCGCTACATTTGTTTGCTATTTGATAATCTTCATTTTAATAGTTATTCGCTTGGCTCGATTAATTTTCCATTGAGTTTTCATTAATTCCACTGCCCCGAAAGGAAGCGACTTCCGCCGATTATAACCCTTGCCCAGAGCGGGATCCAGGGGCCTAGATCGACAGGGTCTCGTTTAAGGACTCCGTCCCGCTGGCGCGAACGGCTGCAATTTCCCCTTATTTTTCTCCGCCGAGGGGCCTGAAACCCTTGCCCAGAGCGGGATCGACCGGGTCAACGGAAGAATCAGGGTTTGAGGCTTGTCGCCGACCCTGTCGCTAACCATGTTGGTGTAGAAATTAACATGGATCCCTGTGTGGAGGTTGCTGGGGAGCTGCTCCTGAGACGCTGAAGTAGGGGGCCAATGGGGCGAAAAAAGGACTCCGTCCCGCTGGCGCGATGAGAGGCTAGGGAGCAACGACATAGCGATCTTGGGAGAGGCGCTCGTTACCCCGATACACGCTCACCTGCAAATGCTGGGGATCCAGCCGGTGCCCCTCTACACGGATGGGTGGGATCCTCAGGGCGTGGCGGGATCCCCGTCCCAGCACGGACACAATCAGGTTTGGGCCGCGGATCTGAACTCGTAGGCGCACCGGCCAGGGGAAAGGGTTGCGCAGCTTGAGGTCGGCCAAGCCGTACCAAACGGTGGCATCTAAGCCAGGGGGCACCGACTCTACCTGCCGGTAATGGGGGTGCCTCTCCACCACCTCCAGCCCTGCCAACAGAGCGGCATTGTAAAGGCTAGAGGACACCTGACAGATTCCTCCCCCAACCGAATCCAGGGTTTCGGCCACCATAAACACCGGCGCGGGCACATAGCCTCGTTCCAGGCTGCGCGGCCCCACCACTTGGTTGAAGGAAAAAATCACTTCTGCCTGTTCCTGTGAGCGTGTCGCAGGCATGATGTAAACTCCATCCAGGCTTTGGACGGCTCGGCGAATGTTGTGGAGTTGAGAAGGAGTGCGCTCCTGCAAAGAAGTAACGTATTGGCTTAGGGTTGTTGGCGTGGGATCCGTCCACCACAAGGCCAGAAGGGCCAGTAGCGCCCCCACCAGCACAGCCAACCTCCGCAGGTCAACCCTTCCTCTCACCTCACACCTTGCCCGTCAGAAGGGGTTTCAAGGACTCCGTCCGAGTAGCGCGAGCGGGCAGTTGGCGGGAACCGGTCGCGACCAGCAGCTCTTGGGCGCGGGTACCTGCCGGCAACGTGCGGGATGGGCGTAGGGCCACCAGAGCAGAGCCTTGAGCATCCACCTGAAAGTCACCACAGTGGAGGAACTCGCCATTATCCAGCTTGAGCCAGAGGGAGTAGCGCTCCCCCGCCACCGGTTGGGGCAGATCCCGTGCGGCCAAGATAACCTCCTGCCAGTCTCCTGGGCGAAACAGCACATTGGCCGTCCCCACCTCCCCCTGCAAATGCACCAGACGGGATCCCGGCTGTTGCAAGAGATGGGATAATGCCCGCACCGATTCTAGCTGGGCCAGTTGCAGTGCTTGCCGCAGTCGCCAGTTGTCTAAGCTGAGCAGAACCAAAATTGCCGCCACCAAGCCTCCCAGCCAGCGCCACCCAACCCCAAAAGCAGGCAATGGGGAGTGAAGGGGGATGGCCATCTCCTGTTCGCGCAAGCCCATAGCCCCCACCTCTGCCATCACCTGGTCGCGCAAGCTGGCGGGCGGGAGCACTCCTGGCAATCCGTAGGGCAACAACTCCAAGGTTTCTTGCATAGCTTGCAGCTCGGCCACCAGCCGAGGGTCTTGAGTTAGGCGTGCCTCTAGAGCACTCGCCTGTTCAGGAGATAAGTCCCCCAGCAGATAGCCGGCCAGTTCTTCCCGTTCCTCTGTTAAAGGGGGCGAGGTGGATAAGGACTCCGTCCCGCCGACGCGAAAGGACTCCGTCCCGCTGACGCGATCAGACATGGCCATCCCGACACCAGAACTCAACTCCAAACCTAGGACTCCGTCCCGCTAACGCGAAAGGACGCGGTCCCGCTAACGCGAGCAGAAACCCAGAAGGGCGCGCAGGGATCCCCGCAATTTGCAGAGAGCTTGGCGAGAGCGGGTCTTAACCGTCCCCAACGGGATCCCCAATTGGCGAGCAATGTCCGCCTGGCTCAACCCTTGGTAATAGAGCAACTCCAGGATCTGCCGTTGGTTTTCGGGCAATTGGCTGAGGGCCGCTTGCACCGCTTGCCGCCGCTCCTCGATGGAAACCTGCTCAAAAGGGAACCGAGTCTTGCTAAAGGACTCCGTCCCGCTGACGCGATCGGCGCTGAGAATGGTCTGCCAGCGTTTCAAAAGAAGTTGGTGGCTGCCCTGAGAACGCAGACGGTCAATGGCCCGCGAGCGGGTCAGGATGCACAAAAAACTGCTCAGGGATCCCCGCCGCTCGCGCGACTCGGACGGAGTCCTTGGATCACAGCCAACCTTGCGCCACAGCTCGACAAACACCTCCTGAGTCAGGTCTTCTGCCTCGGCCACGTGGCCCAGGATCTTGAAGGCCAGCCCATAGACCAAGCCGGCATAGCGATCGTAGAGCGCAGCCAGAGCAGCAGGTTGCCCCGCCTTGAGCGCTTCCATCAGCTCCCAATCGGCGCGGGATGACCAATCTCTCACCCGCTCACGCCAGCGGGACGGAGTCCCTGGTTGCTCACCCATGCTACACCCAGTTTCGCCCCACACAACTAGAGGATAAACCTGCCCGATCGCGCCAGCGGGACGGAGTCCTTAAGTCTACCCCCTCAGCCACGACGGGCCGCCCATTCCAGGCTGAGCAAGGCTGTGTTCACCAGCAAGGCCAGGGATCCCACCGCCAGGGATCCGGCCCAGATCTTGTCGTAGCGACCGGCCTGGGCAATGCCATCGAACAGCAGGGTTCCCAGTCCCCCTGCCCCAAACTTGGCGCCCACGGTGGCAATGGCAATGGCCACAATTGCCGCCAGCCGCAGCCCTGCCAAAACAATGGGCAGCATGAGCGGCACCTGCACCTGCCACCACCGTTGCCAGAGGTTCATCCCCATGCCCTTGGCAGCTTCCAGGATGGCAGGCTCGACCGAGCGCAGGCCCACGCAAAAATGGCGCACCAAGATCACCTGCGTGTAGATCACCATCGCCACCACCACCGAGCGGGCATTGAGGCCAAGCCAGGGCACCAACAAAATGATCAAAGCCAGGCTGGGCACTGTGTACAGGATGCTGAGGATCCCCATGACCGACAGGGCCAACCAGCGCACGTGGTGAACCAGCAGAGCCAGCGGCACCGCCAGCACCACCGCCATGCCCAAGGTCATCCCCACCATCGCCAGATGCTCTTGGGTGAGCTGCCACATCAGGCCGGGGTGGTTGAGGAGATAGCTCACGCGGATCCCCCCTCCAGCATGGCCAAGCTGCGAATGTGATCCAAGGTCAAAACGCCGATGGCCCGCCCGTCCTCCCACACCGTCAGGGCTGCCGCCCCTGTGCGCAACAGCAGGGACAAGGCTTGCCGCAAAGTGGCCTGGGGCCTCACCATCGCTCCCTCTTGGATTTTGTGGTTGTGCGGGATCCCGGCCATCGCCGTTTCCACCCGCAGCACACTCAACTGCCGTACCATGTCATCTGCCCCCAGCAGTTCCCTGACAAAGGGAGTAGCCGGCTGGGTGAGCAGCCGAAAGGGAGTGTCGAACTGCACCACCCGCCCCTTCTGCATCACCAAAATGCGATCCGCCAGGCGCAGCGCCTCTTCCACATCGTGGGAGACGAACAGGATGGTTTTTTTCAATTGCCGTTGCAGGCGCAGGATCTCCTCTTGCAGCTTGCTGCGGGTAATGGCGTCGATGGCCCCAAAGGGCTCGTCCATCAGCAGCAGCCCTGGATCCCCGGCCAGCGCCCGCGCCAGCCCCACCCGCTGTTGTTGTCCGCCCGACAGTTGGGCAGGGTAGCGGTGGCGGTACTCGTGGGGGGGCAAATTAACCAAGCTGAGCAGCTCGTCCACCCGCTCGCGGATGCGCTCCTTCGCCCATCCCAAAAGTCGCGGCACTACCGCCACATTCTGGGCCACCGTCATGTGGGGAAACAGCCCCGATTGCTGGATAACATAGCCGATCCGCTGCCGCAGAGCCGTGACGGGAAACTGGCGGATATCCCGCCCGTCCAAGCGAATCTGCCCCTGGGTGGGATCCAGCAAGCGATTCACCATTTTCAGAAGGGTGGTTTTGCCGCAGCCAGAAGGCCCCAAAATGACCACCAACTGGCCCGACTCCACGGAAAAACTGCACTCCTCCACAGCCGGCTGGGAACTGTGGGGAAAGCGCAGCGATACCCGCTCGAACTCGACGGTGCTCACCTCAGGGTCTCATGCAACAGGCAAGGTTATTTCTTGAGAATGCCGGCTTCCACCAAGAAAGTTCTGGCCACCTCCGCCGGCTCCTTGCGGTTGCCGCTCACCTCGTAGTTCAACCGCTGCATCACCTCGTCCGTCAGCAGGGGGGAAAGGGCATTTAAGGCAGCGGCAATGCCGGGGTTGGCCTCCAGGGTGTCCTTGCGCACCACCGGCGCCACCTGGTAGGGGGGGAAAAGCTGCTTGTCATCCTCCAGCAGCACCAGGTCAAAGGCGGCAATTTCTCCATCGGTGCCGAAGGCCACTGCCACATCCGCTTCCCCATTGACCAAGCCCTGGTAGCGGAGGCCGGGATCCACTGCTTTGTAGGCCTTGAGCCGGAAATTACCGTAGACGGCTTGGATCCCGGGTAGGCCATCCTCGCGGGCTTGAAACTCCGGCGGCCCGATCATCACCAGCTCGCCCGCTTTGGCCACCATGTCCGAGATGGTGGCAATGCCCAGCTCAGCCGCTCTGGCGCGGGTCATGGCCAGGGCCTGGGTGTTGTTCAGGGGGGCGGGATCCAGCCAAATCAGTTGGAACTGGCTCTCGTACTCGCGGGCCACCGTCGCGTACACCTCTGCCGGGTCGCCGCTGCTGGGCAACTTGAGCACTGTCAGCAGGCCAGTGCCGGTGTACTCGGGGTAGAGATCGATCTCGCCGCTCAACAAGCCCGCATGGGCTACCGGCGTGCCCCCCAGGTTGAGCTTGCGCTCCACCGTGAACCCTGCCGCCTCCAGGGCTAAGGCGTACATTTCCCCCAAAATAAACTGCTCGGTAAAGTCCTTGGAGCCGACGGTAATGGGCTTGGCGAGGCCCCCTAAGGACTCCGTCCCGCTGGCGCGATGGGGAGTGAGAACAAGAGCTGCCAGCCCCGACAGGGCCAGCAAAGCCAAGCGACGAGTGGTTTTCAGCATAGGCAAGGGGAGAAGGGATCCCAGGCTAATGACAAGAGGCCCTGCCGAGAGCGTTCCGGCCTGGGCCAGGAAGTTTCGACTGTTAAGTCACCATTAAACCATTATTTTCCCTGAGCCGTAACTGCAAGAACCAACCGTAGAGATCGCCAGTACGGTCACTGCAAGTTGGTTTGAAATAGCCCAAGTGTAAGGACTCCGTCCCGCTGGCGCGAAAGGACTCCGTCCCGCTGGCGCGAGCAGCACCGCCCCAGCCCCTCTCCCAGGGGAAGAGGGAAGTTCACCCCCATTGAGAACAACCCTGCTGTGTCGCTGGGGTCTGGTTGATACTTGAGGGGCGGTCAACCATGCCCAATCAGCCTCCGCTGGGGGCCGGGAAAGAGCCTGTTACCGCGCGGATCTTCTGTCGCCGCCCGGCTCGCTCGATCTCCAGCTCCAGGGTGCTGCCCACCTCAGTGCGCTCCACCTCCTGTTGCACCTGATCGGCTGTGGTTACGGCACGACCATTGATGGAGAGAATGACATCCCCAGACCGCAGCCCTGCCCGTTCCGCCGGGGATCCCTGGATGACTTCGCCGATCAGTACACCCTGATCCACCGTTATCAAAATGCGGCTATTGGGATCCTGGTTGAGGCGCTCCTTCAGCTCTGGAGTCAGCGTCAGCATGCGGATGCCCAGGTAGGGGTGATCCACCTTGCCGCGAGTAATCAACTGATTGGCCACCCGCTGGGCCGTCTCAATGGGGATGGCGAAGCCCAACCCTTGCGCTCCCTGGATGATGGCGGTGTTCACCCCGATCACCTCCCCTTGGGCGTTGAGCAGCGGCCCGCCGGAGTTGCCGGGGTTGATGGCCGCATCCGTTTGGATAAAAGATACCCGCTTGTCAGGCACCCGAATCTCCCCGCTGGAACGGCCCAAAGCGCTGATGATCCCAGCCGTAACGGTGTTATCCAAACCCAGGGGGTTGCCGATGGCAATGGCCCACTGGCCCGGCTCCAGGGTTTCCGAGCGCCCCAGCTTCACGGTCGGCAGGTTCTGGGCGTTGATCTTCACCACGGCGATGTCCGTAACCGGATCCGAACCGATGACCTGCCCATCAAAGCTGCGGGTATCCTTGAGCGTCACCGTTACCTTGTCGGATCCCTCGACCACATGGGCATTGGTGATGATCTGGCCGTCTGGGCTGATGATGAACCCAGAGCCGGTTCCCTGCTGTCGCCGCTGCCGAGGGATGGAAGGGATCGCTTGGCCAAAGAAATCCCGGAAAAAGGGATCGCTGAAAAACTCCTCCGGAAAAGGGGCAGGGGCGCGCACCGTCCGCTCAGCATCGATGCGAACCACCGCCGGCCCCACCTTTTGCGCCACATCGGCGATGAAATTCAGGTTCAGTTGGGGCGGGGTTGCCGTCGTCTGGGCAGATACCCCCTTGCCCCCCACCAGAGCCGCTCCCAGCCCAATGCCCAGCAGCACCAGCAGCACTGACGAGAGAAGAGACTTCCAAGTGGAGATGGCAAAAGGCTGGAAAGAGGATTGAGCAGGTTGGGCGGAAGCTTCTGACCCGGGAGAGGGCTGGCCCGGCATGGATGTGCTGCGCTTCATAGCTACAAGAAGAGGGTTGGGATGCTGCAAGACTTCGGCCCCACGCAGGGGAAGAAACCTAGAGCCTAATCTAACATGGACAGCAGGGATCCCAGAGTGGGCAACCCTAGCGTTTTTCCGTACTTCTATCTGGAGCGAAGAGCAGCGGAATCTGCTCACCTGAGGTAGCCCATTTCCATTCAGTTGGCTTTGATCAAGATAGGTAAAAGATAGGTAAGGCCCGAAAGGCTCCCGGTTTTGTCCGGTTTGCAGCTAGCGTAGGAATGATGAATGGGGGTAAGACCATGACCAACCCAGCCAGCCGCCTGTTGGCTCCTCTGCTTGGCGGATTGCTCTCAGCGCAGATGGCCGCCCCAGTTTTGGCCCAAATGGGGCCCTTGCCACCACCGCCTGCCGGTGAGGGATGGCGTCCTGTGAATCCTCGCCCCCTTCCCCCTGGCCCTCAACCCCTGCAACCTGGCCAGCCCTTTCAACTGCAAACCACGTTGCTATTGCGCTCTGGGGATCTGATCCAGGCGGTGCATCGCTCCCCAGAAACCCTCTTGATTGCCCCTGGGGAAACCCGTGCCGTCAGCCTTAGCTTGGATACCCCTCTGCGGGACATCTACGGCAACATGGTCGTCCCGGCGGGGGCTGTTTTGGAAGGCCAATTTCAGCCGGTGAGCGGCGGCACCCAGTTTGTTTCGCGGGCTTTGATTTTCAACGGCCAATCCTACCCCCTCTACGCTCAGAGCCAGGTTATCCCGCTGCGCAAGGATCCCCGCCACACTTCCGGGGAAGCGATTGTGCAAGATGCCTTGATTGGGGCAGCTGCGGGGGCCATCTTGGGAGGCTTGTTCGGCGACCGCGTGATCTCGACGGAGAAAGTGCTGGGTGGAGCGGCGGCAGGGGCTGTCATCGGCAATGTAACGGCGCCGGAAGTGGCGGTGATCGACGCCAATGCCAACTTGACGCTGACGGTCACCCAAGATTTTCAGCCCTACCTGCCCTAGCGAGCTTCTGAAAACAGCTCTGGCCAGGGATCCCTTTCTAGGGACTGGCCGTGAGCCGATCCAAAATCTCGTCGTGGGAGAGGCCCTTGCGCACCCATTCCTCGCAGTGGTGCAGCCGCTGAGCCGTGCCGATGAGGAAGCGGTTGAGATCGGCCCCCAGGGATTCGCAGGTGGTCTGTACGCAGATGAGATCCCGCCCCGAAAGCAAGGAGAAGAGGCTGGCCAGCATTCCCGCCTCCAAATATCCGGCAGGCTCTCGCCGTGCAGAAGGTTCCTCCGGGTTGAAGCTGGCGCGAGCGGCAAGGGCAAACCCGGAATTGCGGATCCCGGCCTGAACCAAGCCGTGGTCAGCAGCGGAAAAGTCCAGCTCCAGGCGTCCCCAACCGTGGGTGGCCCAGAGGTCGCTGAGGGCATCCAGGAAGATCCCCATCGGCAATTCCTGCAGCAGCTGCTGGTAGTAGCCGGAAAGCTCGTCTTCAACACGGCGGAAAAATGCCTCTCCCCAATCGCGGCCACAGTTGTAGAGAATGACGCGGGTGGCTTGGCCAGTTTCATAGCGCAGGCCGGAGTAGAGAGCTTCCAGCAGGGGCATGGGAAAGGCCGCCAAGCGGTATCCTCCGCGGCTGTACAGCAGTCCGGTGTGGATGTCAGGGCGGATGTAGTAGGCAGGGCTAAAGCAGTGCCCAGGCAAGATCTGGTCTTGCAGAATCTCTTGCAGGGAGATCATGGCTATTCTCGCAGTCAGGTGGACAAGAGGGCGGGGATGGATAGATTGGGGAGCGGCTGGAATTTTTGGCGTGAGGGAATGAATGATTAAGGAGTGAGCTGTATAAGCTGTATACAGTAAATCGGGAGAAGGAGGTCGCTATCGGAGGGCGCAGGGAACTTTGGTGAATAGATTGAGGGCGAATGGACCTAGTTAACCAGCATGGATTTGGCCAAAAGCAGATAAGGACGGATCATCTCGCTCTCTTCTGCCCCAAAGATGTAGGTCAGGGAGTCGAGCATTAACTTGTAGGCAGGCTGGCATTGGTCGCGCATCTTGAAGGATTTCAGGATCGTCTCCAGCCAGTAGAGCAATTTATCCCTCAGGTAGTCTTCGTCGTTGAGCAGCATGGCCATGCAGCAGTAGCGCCACACCATGCTCAGATCCCGGCGGCAGCGCTCCCAGGCCAGGTGACCATGCTGGCGGATTAAATTCGGCATCATCGGCTGAAACTTCTCCATCACCCGATCCAGCAGCTCTTGTTCTTTGGCCTGCAGAACCTGGTAAAGGCGAACCCGCTTCGGGATCCCTTCCACGTAGGCGTGTAGAGTTTTCAACTCATCTGGGCGCAGATAGCGGCCCTCACTTTGGTGCATCAGCTCGGCAACCCTTGAATTCATAGATAGAGCCTCCTTCAGTGGGCTTCACACAAACATTTCCGCCAAGGTGAGAGCCCTCTCCGGCGGAACTGTGGGCAGGTCAACCTCGGCCTCAGACCTAGAAGAAGAGGGGGAAGGGAACTGGGCCTGAGAAGTGGCGCAGACAGCTTGTAGCTCTTGCCAGTAGGGGGCAAGCAACCCCTGCTGATCCGCCGGCAGGGATCCCTGAACCACTGCCCGTAGCTGAGCGAGCGCTTGCGGCAACCCTAGGTACTGTTCCATCGCACCAAGAGTTACCTGCTGCACAGGGGTGGGATCCCCTATCAACAGGCTCAGGCCCAGGGAGCGCAAGCAAAAGGCCAATTGACGAGCCAAGAGGCGCTGAGCCGGGGTTAGAGAAGGTTCTGCCCCCTCTCTGGCGGGATTGCTGCTGGGCAACGCTGTCGCGACGGGGGTTGGCCCCTGCTGTTGCAAAACCTTTTGGATCCAGGTCAGCTCCTGCTGTTGTAAGACCTGGTAAAGCTCCAGCCGTTCTTGAAAAGAGAGAGAGTAGCGAATCAGGTCTTGCAGATCGTCGGGTGTTAGGTAACCCCCTTCTCGATCGGCAATGCGCTCCGGCCAAGAGTGAAGGTCATCCATGGGTGAAGTCTCCTTAAAAACAGAGGGCAAAACAAAACCGAGATCCCTGAACAAACCAGAGCTAGAGCAAAGCTCCGCCAAACAAAGCGGCAAAATCCTCAAGAGTAAAGGGATCCTCTGCCGGAAATTCCGGCAGCGGCTCTGAGCGTGGGCAGATGCCCGACCAATTGAAGCCGGCAAAAAACTGTCCCACCGACTGGGCAAAGAGCACGGGGGACTGCGGCGGCAGTTCTTGAGCGGAGGAAGCCTTGGCCGGGGGTCGGTTATCCCAGTTCAACCCCTGCAAAAAGACCGCCAGCGGCTGGGTTAAGTCCAGATCGGTGTCTAAGTTGAAGGTGACCATGGGCGTTTCTCCAAAGTGTCGAGGGATCCCAGAGAGCCTTCAAAAGCCACAAGCAAGCCTCACAACTGGTGCAAACGCTGCTCGATCTCGCGGGCGCTGGCCCCTTCGGTGATCCAAAAATTGGCGGCATCAATGCGTTCTTGCCCGCCCAACAGGAATTTGCAGTAGGTTTCCCCCATGGCGTAGCACTGGATCTCGATGCAGGCCAGCTCGCGGGAAGTCATAGCGGTGAAAAACCCGGCAAATAGCCCGGCATAGAGATGACAAACCGGCTTGCCCACATCCCCAAGGGTGCGAGCCACCATCGAGTCAAACAAGTTGATAAACAGGAAGCCTTTTTGTTTGGATTCGGTTTCCACCTCCCACTTGCCCCAGCCCTGAGCCGTAAAAGGCCACCACCAAGTCTCCAGCAAAAACAAAAGGTTGGACTGTTTTACGCCAATCCCATACTCCCGCTCGTACCACTCGGAGAAGTGCTTGGCATCGCGGATGCCCCAATCTCTGCCAATGGTGTACATCACCGCCGCCGAAGCATCCCCCACTTCCCGTTCCAGGCCTGTTTGCAAGCCCACAATAAAGTCTTCGCTCAACAGCAGATTTTGGGTGTTGTTCCAATCGATAATCGTGCCCTGATCTCGGTTGAAGCGAAAGAAATCGCGGTAACTGTAGTGAGCATGCTTGTCACGGCCCACAGGCATGGTGACTGCAGGACGGGGATCCGGTCGAGATGTGGTGGCCATGGCGCTCTCCTGATAAAAAATGGATAATTCTAGATTGCAAAGCAACAGGATTTGGTGGGATTTGTAGGGATCAACTGGGCCAGACAATGCCAATGAGTCAACAAAATGAATGGCTAAGCATTCGATAAACTTGTCAGCTATCTGAGGGATCCAACATTGTTCAACTCTTGTTTGATTGTTTATAAAACAACACCTGCCGAGCCCAAGGGATCCCTGAACATCGACAATCCATCAAACTTCCCGAGTTTGGGCAAGTGTACTGCCGATGATGCGGAAATCTTCATTTTCTAGCTGCTTAACAGTAGAGCGAGTGATGATCTTGCCCTGCTCCACCAAAACCTTCCCCGTCCGTGGGTGCAGCAGGTCTTGTTCGGCCCGCCGACCGATGAGCACTTCGATATCCCTCAGCGAGTTCACGTACATCCCCGGCGGCAGCTCCACCACCACGCCATCGGAAACCACCCGCGCCTGACAGGCCAGCCGGGAATTGCTGCGGGCGCTGGTAATGGTCTCCAGAGTCTTGGCCTCGCGGGGGGTGATGGGAGTGAGGCTTTCCATTCCCTCTTTGACGTAAACATGACAGGTGGCGCAGAGGCCGCGACCGTTACATTCCCGCGAAACCTGCAGCTCCTCCGACAAAATGGCCGACAGCAGATTGCTGTAGGTATCGACCTCCGAGACACGAGATAAAGGCTCTAGCCGGATTTGTTTAACCATAGACGGGATCCACATTAAGGGCAGACAAAAAACCCCGGCGGGCAAGATCTACTGCAAAAGCAACGCAAACAAATCACAACAATTAACTCCCTTCCCTGCAGTCCTTCTGCAGGTCTACGGCAACACCTGATTTCCCAGTCGATTAAAGTTAAATGTAGGTCACCTCAGATGATGAGTCCCGCACAAGCAACTCTGGGGAAGGCTATATTCTTTACTTTATTTTGGATTTGGATGAGGTCATCTTGGATGAAAATGTCATAATCCTTAACTACGGATAAACACGGAATCTTTTTATCGCCCAGAAAGCCACAAAGTGAAATCACGTAAATCAGAGCCAACGACAATCCTTTTGTAAATATTTATCGCGGATCTACGTCGGTTATTCTATCGTCAAGGTAAATCTCAAGTAGGCTCTTCATAGTCTTTTGTTGGCAGTTTTGTTGCAGAGGGATGTGCTGAAGTCCGCCGTAAAAGCGTATCGAGCCATTTGCTATTCCCTTCATAATTTCTTTAAAGTAGTCCCCCATTTTGTCTGTAAATCGATCTTTTCTGTTTTTGTTGGCTTCGTCGATTGGGAGCTAGGGTTATGGAATCGCGCCAGCGCCGGCAGGATCCGCAAACGTTGCAAAACCTGTTGCGGGCTGCCTACCAACAGCTTTTGGAACGCCAGCCCTACCAGCACGAGAAAACAGGAGAGCTGGAGAAAATCGAGCAGGACTTCTTGCGGGGGCGGATCGGGATTAAGCGCTTGGTTCGCCAGATTGGGGGATCCCGGCTCTACCGGCAACTCTTTTTCAGTGCCGGCTGCAACACCCGCTGTGTAGAGCAGGGCTTCAAGCACTTTTTGGGACGGGCCCCGGCCAGCAAGGAGGAGGTGGCCGCCTACCACGACATTTTGGTGCACCAGGGCTTGCAGGCCATGGTCAATGCCTTTATCGACTCGGAGGAGTACCGCCACCAGTTCGGCAACGACCATCTGCCCCACCCCCGCCAACGGCTGAGCGGCCACCCACCTTTGGCCTACTTGCTGACAAACCAAATGCACCGGCGCCATGAGCTGGGGATGCAGGGATCCCCGCTTTTGCACAGTTTGGCGGCGATGGAAGTGGGGATCCCTTAGGCAGTGGGGCCGGGGAGGAAGTCGAGGGTATAGGCTTGGCCCACATCCAAGTTGGCTTCCACCGTTCCCAGGGCCACCATCTCCTGAAAGTAGGTTTGCCAGCGCTGGTGGGTCATGGCCCCGATCCCCAGCGTGGCGGCATCTCCACTGGTGAGAAGGCCGTAGTCTTTTAGGGCTTGGTGGGCGTAGGCCAGGAGGGCCTCGCTCATGTTGGGGTTGTCTTGGCGGATGAGGCGATTGCCGGGGCGGGGATCCTCTAGGTAGCTCTGCCAGCCCTGGATGGAGGCAGCTACAAATTTTCGCACCTGCTCCGGGTGCTGTTCGGCAAAGGGGCGGGTGGTCTCCAGGGTGGTGGCGTAGGGGGAATAGCCGTAGTCGGCCAGCAGAAAAACGACGGGATCAAAGCCCCCCTCCTGGCGCACGCGGAAGGGCTCGGAGGTCACATAGCCCTGCTGGGCAGAAGACTTGTCCAGCAAGAAGGGCGTGAGGCTGAGGTTGTAGGGGCGCTTCTGCTCGTCGGTAAAGCCAAATTTGGCCCGCAAAAAAGGCCAGTAGGTGAGGTTGGCCCCCGGTGACACCCAGATGGGCTTGCCCCGCAGGTCTTCCAGGCGCTCGATGCCCACCCCTGGATGGGCCAAGAGACACTGGGGATCCTTCTGGAAAAAGGCGGCCACGGTGAGAACAGGGATCCCAGCTTGCAGAGCCGCCAGAGCGTCGGGGCTGCCGCCGAGCACAAAGTCTGCCGCTCCCCCGGCTAGCAGTTGCAGCACGTTAACCGCCGTTCCCCCCATGCGGATTTCCACCTGCAGACCGTAGTCGGCGTAGATGCCGGTGGCCAGGGCTTGGTAAAAGCCGCCGTGTTCGGCCTGGGCGTACCAGTTGGTGACCAGTCGCAAGGGCCGGGATCTGGCCGAAGAGGGGCGGGAGCCCGCTCCTACTGCTAGCAGAGCAGCTCCACTGGCCAAAAAACGCCGCCGCGGCCAAGGCTCTGGAGTTACACCGGACATAGGCAGGGATCCTCAGGCGGCCACGCTTTCAGTATCTCGCAAGTAGACCAGTTTTTCCTCAGGCTGGCCACCCCTTGGAAGAGGAGCTGTTGGGAGGCGTCTTCGATTTATATTTATATTTGCAAAGCAAGCGGGATCCCCTTCTTACAAGGGGCAAGATCGACATTCCAAGGGGTAGGGCATGGGCAAGGTGTATCTAGTGGGGGCAGGGCTGGGCGGGCGGGCGGGCCTGACGCAGGGAGCACTGGAGATCCTACGGCAGGCTGAGGCTATCTGGATCGACGAGCTGGTGGATGAGCGCTTGTTGGCAGAGTTGCCGCCGCAGGCGCAGGTGTGGCGACGCTCTGGGCCAGGAAGCCTCCAGGAGGGCATCCACTGGCTCATCCAGCGCTGCCGAGAAGGCAAACAGGTGGTTCACCTCAAGTCAGGGGATCCCTTGATCTTTGGCCGCGCTCGCGAAGAGATCCAAGCCCTTAGGGAGGCGGGCTGTCCCTTTGAGATTTGGCCGGGGTTGTCGTCGGCCCTGGCTGGCCCCCTCTGGGCAGGGATCCCCCTGACCGATAAGCACTTAAGCCGCGTTTTTGCCGTGCTGACTGCCCACGATCTAGAGGCCTTGCCCTGGAGCGCCCTGGCCCAGTTGGATACTTTGGTGATTTTGATGGGATCCCGGCAGCGACAGCACATTGGCGCACGGCTGATGGAGTCTGGGATCCCGGCAGACCGACCGGTGGCCTTGATCTGGGGGGCGGGGCAAGCAGAGCAGCAGGTGTGGGTGGGCACCTTGGCCGAGCTGCAGCAGGGGGAGAGTCAGGCAAAGTTGCCGGGCCTACTGGTGGTTGGGGAGGTGATCCGGTTGCGGCAGGACTTTTTGCCGGGGATCCCTCCTTTGCCTCCGCCGGCTCCCCTGGCAGGCAAGACGGTGCTGGTTACCCGTTCTGAGGGGCAATCGCCAGCTTTTCGGGAGCTGCTACAGGCCCAGGGAGCGCGGGTGCTGGAAATGCCCACCCTGGTGATCCAGCCGCCCACCTGTTGGGATCCCTTGGATGCCGCCATTGCCCGCCTGGGCCAATTCAACTGGCTGTTGCTGACTTCGGCCAACGGGGTGCAGGCTTTCTTTGAGCGGTTGCACCGGCAAGGTCGGGACAGTCGGGCTCTCCACCCCGTACAAGTGGCGGTGGTGGGATCCAAGACCGCTTCCGTGCTCGCCCAGTACGGCATCCATCCCGATCTCATGCCCCAAGAGTTTGTGGCCGAGGCCCTGCTTCAAGTTTGGCCGGAGCCGATCTCAGGGCAGCGGATTCTCTTTCCCAGAGTGGAGTCGGGAGGCCGGGAGGAGGTGGTACAGGGTTTGCGGCAGCGAGGGGCAGAGGTGGTGGAGGTGGCCGCCTATCAGTCTGCCTGTCCAGCAGCAGCGGATCCCCAGGTCCTGGAAGCTCTTAAAGCCCACCAGGTGGACATCCTCACCTTTGCCAGCTCCAAGACAGTACAGCATTTTGCCCACTTGATCCGGCAGGCAGGGCTAGGCCCTGAGATCTGGGATCCACCCGTGCAGATTGCCGCCATTGGCCCCAAGACGGCCGCAACCTGCAAGGCTGCATTTGGTCGAGTGGACATCGCAGCCCAGGAGTATACTTTGGAAGGATTGGTGGAAGCCCTCATCCAAGCGACCAACCGTTCTACCTAGCCTTTTCAGGCCGTTCGCGGTAGCGGTGCAGAGTACCCAGGTGCTCCTCTATAATGAACCCGCCCATGCCGCCCGCGTCAGCCAGCCGGGCATCCCAAGCAGATACACCCAGACACCATGTGGCAGACGGCCAAGCTCTACGAAGACATTCTTTACGAAAAAACGGATGGCATTGCCAAGATCACCATCAACCGTCCCCACAAGCGCAACGCCTTCCGCCCCAAGACCATTGCCGAGCTGATTGATGCGTTTGCCGATGTGCGAGAGGATCCCAGGATTGGAGTAGTGCTCTTAACAGGCGCCGGGCCCCATACCGATGGGAAGTATGCCTTCTGCGCCGGCGGGGATCAAAGCGTACGGGGCGAGGCCGGTTACCTGGATGAGGCCGGGATCCCTCGTCTCAATGTGCTGGATCTGCAGCGCATCATCCGCTCTTTGCCCAAGGTGGTGATTGCCCTAGTGGCAGGCTACGCCATTGGGGGTGGCCATGTTTTGCATCTCATCTGCGACCTGACCATTGCCGCCGATAATGCCATCTTTGGGCAAACCGGCCCTAGGGTGGGCAGCTTCGATGGGGGCTTTGGGGCCGCCTACCTGGCGCGAGTGGTGGGGCAAAAAAAAGCCCGCGAGATTTGGTTCCTCTGCCGCCAATACACCGCAGCCCAAGCCCTAGAGATGGGTCTGGTCAATGCCGTGGTGCCAGTGGAAGAGCTAGAAGCTGAAGGGATCCGCTGGGCGCAAGAAATTCTCCAGCACAGCCCCTTAGCCATCCGCTGCCTCAAAGCCGCCTTCAACGCCGACTGCGATGGGCAGGTGGGGCTGCAGGAGCTGGCCGGAGATGCGACGTTGCTGTTCTACATGACCGAAGAAGCTGCTGAGGGCAAACGCGCCTTTTTGGAAAAGCGCCCACCTAACTTTCGCCAGTTTCCCTGGCTGCCATAGTTTGTTTGTTTTCATTAATTCCACTTCCCCGAAGGGAAGCGACCTGTAGGGCTGGGCTTTACCTCAAACTCAAGCAGCAGCACCACCTGACGGAAATACCGCTGTCGATATTCCGCCAGGTAGTGTCGCGTATTTTGTGGGTTAAGCATGGAGGGCGGAATGGACCGAGAGGAGCTCAATCGGCCTTGCGTGCTTGCGCCTCAATCTCTGGTGTACAGAGCTGAAGCTTACCAGCTTTGAGCGCCCTAGCGAGATCTTTTTGTCGTTCAAGGGCCTCTGTGAAAGCTCCCTTAACCAGGGTATCGCGGGCGCGCGTGAAGGCCACATAGGTCAGGTTGGCCTCCTCTGGGTACAGCTTCACACACCGATGTGTAGGGTTCTCCTGGGCTAAGGTCACCCCTGTGAAGTCTTCTGCCAGAGTCACCCGATCCCACTCGCGGCCCTTGGAGCGGTGAGCGGTGGAGACTACCACCTCAGCATGTTCTTCGTCCACCAAACTGTTGCTCAAGGTATGGCACACCTTGGGAATCCTGTCCTTGTACTCCTCGACAAGGCGCTCGTAGGGCCTGTACTGTGCGGCTATAGAGGGAAAGCGCTCGATGAGGTACTTCAGTTGCTCCCAGCTTCTGAAGAGCGAGAACTCTGGGTGGCGGGGCTTCTGCCCCCGGTAAAGGTCGTAGGCGGCTTTCAGGACATCGGTGAGCTCCTCTATCTTATTCACCAGAGCTACTTTTTTGCCCTGATCTAATAGTACCAGCACCTCCCGAAGGGCCCCGACGTTGGTGCGGCTGAGGATGGCGGTAGAACCGTCCTGTTTTGGGTAAGGGTTGCCCCGCACCCGGCGGGTCTCCCCTTTGAAGAGATAGAGCAGCTCGCTGGCCTCGTCTGCAATGTGTTCCTTGAAACGAAAAGACTGAGAGAGGGGGAGCTCCTGCCCGTCAAGGCGTTCCATAGCGTTCACCGCGCCCCGCCAGGCGTAGATCTGCTGGTGGGGGTCACCCACGAAGATACGCCGAGCAGCCTGGGGCAGCAGGATGCCCAGCATGGCAGGATTGGCATCCTGCGCTTCGTCAAAGAGAATCACATCATAGGGGAGCTGAGGGCGGGAGAGCTGGTAGAGCTTGAGGTAGACATCGTGGCTGACCGGATAGCTGGCCTCTGGATCTACTAAAAGCTCCCAGGCCCGCTGGGCCAGGGGCACCAGGCAGGCCGCAAAGTCATCAAATCTCTCATCTTCCGCCTCGATCTTCAGGCGCAGGATTTCAGGGATGTGTTCAGCTGTGACAGTCTCAACCTCCGACTGGGTGAAGCGATTTACGGTCTCAAGCACCGGGAACAGGGCTTCTTCCCGGTCGCGGGAGCCCCACTCCAGAAGGCAATCGAGGTCGGGCATGTCCTCTGCCAGCTTGCGGCGGGCCTTGAAGAGGCTGCCCCCCAAGCGTTTTTTCTCTGCAAAGAGTTTGCCCGTCTCCTTGTAGGCCAGGGCGTGGTTGGTCATCACGTCGGCCAGGCTGCCGAACTTCTGCTTGGCCTCTTCTGCCAAGGCCTTGCTAAAGGTCAGGTAGAGGATGCGCTTGCCTGCCAGCGCCTTGGCGACCTCTACCAGGGTGAAAGTCTTGCCCGCTCCGGCGAAGGCCACCACCTTGAGGTGACTACCAGTCTTTGCGGCTTCTACGACCGCTTTTTGTTCATCCGTTAGCGTTGCCATTAATTTGGATTATAGGCTGTCGTAAAAGTCCTCCACGGGCAGTTACGCGGCCTTGGCTAGCCGCTTCACCAACAATCGTAGCATGCCCAGGTAGACCCAGGCCTCGCTTACCCGAGGGTTCTCCTCATAGTCCTTAAGTAAACAGGGATCTGATCATTATACAAACTGCTTGTAGGTCTGCACCTGCCGGTTGATGACGGCCCAGCACAGTACCCCATGTGGGAAAGATAGGCGATGGGGATGTTGCGCTCTAGGCAACTCTGGATCAGTTGGGTTGTGACTTGGGCATGGCCAAAGATCAAAATCTGATCCAAGTGGGGCAATTGAGCCTGTTGAAGAACAGCTCCAGCCCGTTTGACAACCAGGCGTTCCTGGTCGAGGCTGAGGTAGCAATCCTGTTGGGACACATAGAGTGTTCTACCCATGAGGCCACTCCCAGAAGCCTAAAATTGAAGCTGAGGTGGGAACAAAACGGGGTCTTCTTCAAGTTAAAAGTCAGGCCCAAAAATGCTGTAAGGGAAGATGCGAATGGCGAAAAAGCAGAGCAGGGTTTCTGGTGTGGGATCCGTTCGTGACGGTGCGCTCCTGATGAAAGATCTGCAAACCCTGAGACACTACGGCATCCTTGGGGATCTGGTGTATCGTTGGGGCTACTATCTCGGCTCTAGCACCATGACCGAAGTGGAGTTCAACGCCGCCCTCAGCGAGGGGATCCCAAAGCCCAAGAGGTCTTTCAGGCCCAAAAGCCGCGGTTCGGTTGACGCAGACGAGACAGAGCAAATCAGGGCACTGAAGGTCTCACTCTGGCAAACGAGCAAAGCTGACCCCTCGGTAGTAGTAGGCCAAAATTTGGCGGTAAGTCCAGCCTCGGCGGGCCAATTCTTGGGCGCCCCACTGGCTCATGCCAATGCCATGCCCAAACTTGGGATAGGGGCTGACATCCGGTAAGCTCCTCAAATAAGGGATCCCACTCACCCCGACGGTTTGGCCGCCGCTGCTGGCGCTGTACATGGCATTGACAAACTGACCCCCATACACCATGACCACACCACGGGTGGCTTGTGTTGCTTCCAGGGCGGCTGCCGACCGCTGGGAAAGCCCTCGGTACACCTGGGAGCGAGTATCGCTAAACACATCAAACCAACCGCGGGAGTTGCGATGGTAAAGAACGTAGCTGCGGGCTGCCACCGCTTGCGCCTTCAGGGCTTCTGGGAAGAACCGGGATCCCATTTCTGCATCCACCACACTGGCCACATAGTCTTCTAGATCCACGTAGTTGATGGCCATCACCATGTTGTAGCCAGTCAAGAGCACCTTGCCGGAGTACCAGCGGCCATTCACTGCCACCAGGCCACCCTCCTGAGGTTCGATGAACAGCACCGGGTCAACCACCCCATGCAGACGCACCCCTTGAGGGCTGGGCTGAGCCAAAAACCCTTGCATAGGGGGCAGATCTGCCAGCACCTCTCCCCGACCGTTGATCAGTTGGGCAGGGAGAGAAACGCCTACCACCAGAGGGGCAGTGGTATCGGCCAATTGCACTCGCACTGTCACCCCCCAGACAGACTCCACCCATCCCCAGAAGGCACTGACCACCAGGGATCCCATCAGGGCCAGCCAATGCCGCGCTTCCATAGCCCGTGCCCAGAGTTGCTTTTTGTACACCAACTCCAACTTAGGATAGGGCGAGTTTCCAGAAATGGGCCGGTTTGTCTGTAGAAACTGCAGAGGGCTTGAGTCTCAATTCAGGTGTGGATCAGGTGTGGAGCAGGGGGGATCTGATAGAGATATGAGACTATCTATGAACGGGATCCCGTCTCCGGGGGAGCGGGCTGACCCGGTGGCTCCAGGAGGTCGGGTTGCGGCTGTCCTCCAGACAACCCGAAAGGCTATCCGGCCCCAGGCCCAAGGCAAAGCGCAGCGAGTCCCCCGGTCGTCCATTGGAGAAGAAGAGAAAAGAACCCAAGGAAGCCAAGGAAAGAAGAGCCGCATAGCCAAACATGGCTCGATAGCCGGATCCCGCTGCTAAGGTGCCCAAAAGGGGCCCCGCCAGGCCAATGCCCAAATCAAACCCGCACATCACCAAGCTAAACAGGCGACCCCGCTCCGCCGGCTCCGAGCGATCGGCCACGAGGGCAGAAATGAGAGGGATCAAAGTCCCAAAACCGCAGCCTACCGCGACCCCAGCAGCCAGAAAAGCGCCGCTGCTATTGGCAACAATCAGGATCCCCATCGCCAGGGCATAGGTGACCAAGCTGAGGGAGATAAACGGCCCCCGCCCATAGCGATCGGAAGCGCGACCGGTGAGCAGGCGCACTCCAAAGCTGGCAAAGGCCACTGCCGTATAAAAAAGACCTGGATTCAGGGGAGCTCCGGCTTCTTGGATTAACAAGGCCACAAAGGTGGTCTGGGTGCCGAAGGCCAACCCCACCAAAAACATCACCCAAGCGAGGGAGCGCACCTTCGGGCTGCCCAGAAAGCTCCAGAAGGCCCCATCCATCGGCAGGGATCCCCAATGCTCACGCCGCTGTTCTCGAACCAGTTGGGTACAAAGAAAGCCCACCAACCCCAGCAGAGCAGAGAAGAGAAACGAAGGGCCATAGCCGGCAAACTCCTGCAAAAAGCCGCCCAAAGCAGGGCCAATGGCTGCGCCGATCGGATTGACCAAACTCATGTAGCCCAGGATCTCACCCCGTTTTTCTTCTGGGGCAAAATCCACCACCAAAGTCACATAGGCCGTGGCAAAAGCGGCGATGCTAACCCCATGAAAGGCTCGCACCAGCGCTACCCATGGGATCCAATCGGAGAGCCAGTATCCTATGGGGGCCATCCCCACCACCCCCATGCCGATAAGCAGCACGATCTGCCGGCTGTGGCCATCCGCCAGGCGACCCAACGCAGGGCGAAAGGCCAGCAACCCAATCGAAAAGGCCCCCATTACCCAGCCCACTTGCTGGCTGGTGCCACCGGCATCTCTGACGTAGAGAGGCAACGTGGGCAGCAGCGAGGATAAACTGGCCCAAAAGAGCAGCCCAGCCACAAACAAAATGCCCAAGTTGCGCCGCTGTGCCGGCTGCAGCTGCCCGAATACCCTCACGCCAACTCCTTATGCAAAATGGAACTCAAAGCGTTCTCCCAGAACCGCGCCCTAGGATAAGCCCACCTTCGCCGGATCCCTCAGCCCGAAATATTTAGGTACTAACCTTTCTGATTGTAACCGTATGGTCTGGGGCTGGGAACCGGCCCTGCTCGCCTTTGCAGGCGCCTCCAGTCTGGGATAACAGCTAACCTCAAGTTACCTAGAGATGCGCTTTTTGGACTCCGACCCATGCCTGAACGATCGGATCCCCTCACTCGCAGCTTGATTGCCCTGATCCGGGGTTACCAGGTGGGTATTTCTCCTTGGCTGCCGCCTGCTTGTCGCTACTACCCCACCTGCTCCCAGTACACCTTGGAAGCGGTGCGGCGCTACGGTGCCCTACGAGGGGGTTGGCTGGGGATCCGTCGCCTCTGTCGCTGTCATCCCTGGCACCCAGGGGGCTACGATCCAGTTCCCGATTTGCCGGGATCCGCGCCGACCCAGAAACCATTCCGCTAGCCGGACTCAGGAGACATTTAGGTCGATTGTGGGTAGCAGGCTACAACCTCGATTTCCACTCGGGCATTGAGGGGCAGGCGAGCCACCTGCACGCAAGAGCGGGCCGGAGCCGGATCGGTGGCAAAAAACTCTCGATAAACCTCGTTCATGGCCGCAAAGTCCTCCATATCGGCCAGGAAAACCGTTGTCTTCACCACATTGGCGAGAGTGGTGCCCCCCGCTTCCAGCACTGCCTGCACGTTCAGCAACGCCTGCCGAGTTTGAGAAACAATGTCCTCCCCCACCAGTTTGCCGGTTTTGGGATCCAGGCCCACCTGTCCGGCGGTGAACAGAAACGGCCCCAGAGCAGTAACGCCCTGGCTGTAAGGGCCGACAGGAGCGGGGGCAGCCTCAGTTTGCACAGCACAAGGGCCTGGCCCGATTTGGCCCTGCTGGTGGCCGATCTCTGGCTGGGCCGGCTTCGTCTGCTCCATAGAGGTTTGCCCAACTCTGTCGCTACGCTACCACAGGTGGATTGCCGAAGAGCGGGGCCAAGAATGCCAAGATGAATTTCAAGATGAATTTGTTGATAGGGAGAGGGATCCATGCCTTTGATCAAGCTGCAAACGTCTGTGCAACCAGAAATCGCCGCAGTAGAGGAACTGCTCAAGGTGCTGTCTGCTGCTCTATCGGAACAGTTGGGCAAGTCGGAAGCCTACGTGATGACTGCCTTTGAAGGTGGGATCCCGATGACCTTTGCTGGCAGTGGGGATCCCTGTTGTTACCTAGAAATCAAGAGTATCGGGCAATTTTCCGCCCAACAAACCCGGGCCATGAGCGAGTTTTTTTGTGGCACCATCGAGGCCCGATTGGGGATCCCCAAGAAGAGGATTTACATTGAGTTCAGCGATGCCAAAGGCTATCTTTGGGGATGGAACGGCACGACTTTCGGGTAAAGATACTTCCCCCACTCCAAGAGCTGTCTACTCTGGCTTGCCCTAGCTCGCCTCACAAGAACTTTGTAGGAGTTTAGCCAATGGAAGAGCTACCTCAACTCAACACAAATCCCCAAAAGCAGCGGATTTTGCTTAAGCTTGCTACCGGCTTGGGCTTGGCCATTTTTATCTTTTGGGCAGCCCATCGATTGGGATTTTTTGGAGTTATTCAAGACTGGCTCGCCGAAGCTCTGGCTTGGATTGAAAGCTTGGGGTTGCTGGGGCCGATCCTCTTCATTGCCATTTACATTGTAGCGACGGTGCTGCTTCTACCAGCCTCGGTGCTGACCTTGGGGGCAGGAGCTGTGTTCGGGTTGCTGGCCGGAACTGTGTACGTGCTGATCGGGGCAACCATTGGAGCCAACTTGGCTTTTTTAATCGGGCGCTACTTGGCGCGGGAACAGGTGGCGAAATGGATTGAGGGAAATGCCAAGTTTGCGGCCATCGACCGAGCAGTGGGACGTGAGGGATGGAAAATAGTCGGCCTGATTCGGCTGTCGCCTGCGTTTCCCTTCAATGTGCTCAACTACGCCCTAGGGCTGACCCGAATTTCTTTTCTGGATAACTTGTTGGGCACTGCCGGGATCGTGCCGGGTACTTTTATGTATGTGTACATCGGCTCGTTGGCGGGATCCCTGGCCGACATGGAAGGCGCGGAGTTGGATCCTCAGGCTCAAACCGCCCAATGGGTCGTTCGCCTCGTGGGGCTCATCGCCACCATAGCCGCTACCGTCTACGTCACTCGCATTGCCCGCAAAGCCCTACAAGAAGCGGTGGAGCCTGCCTAGGGAATTGCATTTTAAACAAGAATGAAATCTGTTGCATTGCTTCCCAACTCCTCTCTCTCTGGGAGAAGGACTGGAGGTGGTCGCGGAAGCGGCGCGGAGCGTTTGGGCAGCAGTAGGAGTGTCTCAATCCAGTTTGAAATGACTATAAGTTGGCTCGGCGAGCTAGTGTGTAGAAAGCACCGGGTTGAGAACGCTCACCGTTGGGCAGAGGCTTAGCCGACAGCTTGACAGAGGGTTTCCTGCCTCTCTCGGTCTTGTTCGGCCAGCTCCTGGATGGCCTGTTGGTACACCTGGGCAGGTGTGGATCCCTGGTTGACTTGCTTCAGCCAGCGTTGGGCCTCATTGCCCTGGTGGAGCAGAGTTTGCAAGGGAGCTAGAAAACAGCCCAAGCCTTGAGGTTGGCCAATACGCCAAGCTTCGGTCAGCAGCTCTTCGATCCACTCTTGGGCCGCCCGTTCCCGGCCTGTCCGCCAATCGACCAAATGAGATTGCAGCGATTCTCGAGCAGCAGCCTGCTCGTTGGCTTCGCAAAGGCTCTCCAGCTCTGTTGGGGTAAAGGGCCCCCGCAAGGGATCCAGCGCTTCCGGCTGGGCCAGCAACTGCCAGAGACGGGCTTCCACCAAGGCGGTAATGGCCAGAACCATTACCGGATCCCCCACCAGATCGCAAATGCGCAGCTCCACGCGGTTGAGGTGGTAGGGCCGCTCCGGGCCGTTGGGTCGCACCGAGGCCCACAGGTGGCGCACATTCTGCATGGTGCCCAAGGCTAGCTGCTCCTGGATCCAGGCAATGTAGTGGGCGTGATCCCGGAAGAAGGGCACCTGAGCCGGCGTTTTGGGGAACACCTGCCAACGGCTGGAATGGGATCCCGT
Organism: Synechococcus sp. JA-2-3B'a(2-13); assembly: GCF_000013225.1. Classification (NCBI taxonomy): domain Bacteria; kingdom Bacillati; phylum Cyanobacteriota; class Cyanophyceae; order Synechococcales; family Synechococcaceae; genus Synechococcus; species Synechococcus sp. JA-2-3B'a(2-13). Next base: position 567,093 of record NC_007776.1, on the reverse strand, counting down.
CACCCGTCCGTCCAGAAAAGGAGAGGAAGCGCTCAGAGCTAGGTAGAGAGATGCTTCCGCTCGCAGCAGGCGACAGGCCCGGAAGATGGCCTCGGTACCTGGCAGGCCAACATTGATGTGAATGCTAGCAGTTACCACCCGCGTGCCATAGGTGCGCTCGATGTAGTCGTGGTAGGGGTTGCCGGGATCCGACCGCTCGAAGTGATCGCTGCCGCCCAAAGCCAGCGTACTCCCTGGCAGAAGGGTGTAAGGGCCAAGACGGCGCAAAAATTGCCGCAACTGCAGGCGAGGTCGCAGCAGAGCGCAGAGCAGGTCTTCGTAGCGGCGGAGAGGGGGGGTGATGTACTCCACATTGCGCCGATCCGGCTCCCGCACAAACCCTGGCAAAGCCTGGCAAATGCGATCCGACAAGCCCACCACTTCCCCGGCGGCGGTGCCGGTGTACATTTCCACCTCAAAGCCCTTGGTTAACAGCACAGGCCAGCCTCCAGCCGCAGCCTCACCAGTCTAACCTTTCTCTTCTCCCCTCATTGTCCTGGGGTTTGGCAGGGAGTTGGCCGATGGTAGGGAAGTTTCTCGACCTGTTTTAGAGCCGTTTTATAATATTTACACTCTCACTCTTAGAGGGTGTCAATTGAACCAAGCGGTATCTCAAAAGTCCTAGACTTTGGCAAGGAATCCACAGGGCCTTAGGGTGGAGATCAAAAAGGAACCACGACCTCTGGCAGGTGAACTCCGACGACGATTACCAAGAAGAAATCAAAGTGCCATCTTCACCCTTAACGATTCAGCGATGAGCTTTCCTCTCAGTCATCTGTTGCAGCGAGGTCGGCAGTACCTTGCCCCTTTCTTAGGGCAAATCTTGTTGCCCAGCTTGGCCTTGACGGTGCTGCAGATCTTCATGATCCCGTTCTGGAGTGAGGAGAGCGACTATGCTTCTGCCTTCACAGCCCTGAGTCAGCGGGATAGCTATTGGTATCTCAGCATTGTGCGGCGAGGGTACCAGTTTGTGGGCTTTGACAAGATTGCCTACGAGCAGAGCAACGTAGCTTTTTTCCCCGGCTATCCCCTGGCAGTGGCCGCAATCAGTCACCTTGTGGGAGTTGACCCTGAACTGGGGCTCTACCTCACCGCCCAGCTCTTTTGCTGGCTGATGTGGGTTTACCTTTTCCTGCTTTACCGCAGGTGGCAAATTCCCCCCCTCTGGCAAATTTTGGCCAGTTTGCTCATCTTCTTTTATCCCACCAGCTTTTACCTGGTCGTGGGCTACAGCGAATCTTTGTTTATGGCCAGCCTACTGGGTTTTCTCTACTGGTCAATTCACGGGGGCCGTCCCCTGCTGATGCTCCTGGCTGGGATCCACGGCTTGGTGATGAGTGCTACTCGGATTGTCGGCTTGCCGGTGGCGCTGCTCCCTTTTTTGAATCTCCTGAAAGCGGGGGAGAGAACCCAAGCCCGCCGTTGGTTTTGGACGAGTATGGCAGCGAGCTTGGCTCTGTTGGGTGGCCTGGGCTTTTTTCTCTACTGTCAGCTCCGCTTCGGACGCTGGGATCTCTACCTGGAAATGCAGCGTTACTTTACCGGCGTGAAAGCCAATTATCAAGCTATTTTCCAAGCTCGCACATATGTCCTTTCCGCCGAACGCTGGCAAAGCTTACTCTCTCTTTCTGCACCGATGAAAGACCCTGGGCTGTGGGCTGACGCTCTTAGCCAACTGTTTGTGTCTGCCACCCTGGGATCCCTGCTTGTTACAGGTTTAATGGATGCGGCAGGAGTTATGGCAGGTAGAAGCCAGTGTTGGCGGGAGCGGCTGGGATTTCATCTGGCTGCTTGGGCCATGTTTTACATTGCCCTGACGGGTACGAGCCCCTTGGGCCAGCGAAGCATGAGCCGCTATTGTCTGCCGGTTCACATCCTGCAGGTGTTGGCGTTGGTACATTGGGCCAAACACACCGATTTCAGCTTCATCCCCCAAAGGGTGCTTGGCTATCTTGGCACTATCCTGAAGCTGGGCTACGGGCTTCTAGCTTTGATCTTCCTCGCCCTCAACCAAATCCTCACCTGGCGCTACGTCCACCATCTCTGGGTGGCTTGACTCCGCTTTCCTGAAGATAGGATGTGAGGGATCCCAACTTCTCACCGGCTGAGAGCTGTGGCCTTCTCTTCTCCCCGCAAGTCTCCCCGTCAAAACTCAGCCCCGCGTGTCGCTCAGACCCTTGAGCCCGCCAAAATTTACCCCTGCCCGTGCTGCCATCAAGGTCAGTTGCGCCTGATCACCCTAACCGAAGCCTTTGGGTGTAGCCGTTGCCAGCATATTTTTGCCATTACCCCCGACCGCCTGTACATCGAGCAACTGGCCGTTTCTTATCCCTATCGCAAAATGTGGTTCTGGAACGGCTACCAATGGGTGTTGCGGCGGGAAAACACCCTACAGGGATCCGCGCTCTTGGGCCTCACCCTCAGCTTGGGCATTGTCTTGGCGGTTGGGTTCATCGGCGCAGTGCTCTTCCCAAACCAAACCCAGTTGCTCAGTTGGTTCATGATTCTCGGCTTGTTGCTAACGCTGCTGATGGTAACGGCGATCCTGCTGCTGCGGCGGCCCTGAGGTGAGTGAGATTTTCTCCAGCGACTGGTCTCCAGAATTGGCAGCCCCAGCACTTGTGGATCCAACCATTTCTTGTTAGCAGTGGTCTGGAGAACGCAGCGGGTCTGTCTCTAATGGGCTAGGCGGGAGAAGTTCAAGTGACAGATTTCGGTTCAGACTTTGACTTAGGTACCACTCTGCGACAGGTACGCCGCTTACTACCGCAGATGCAGCGGTTGAGCAGCCAAACCAAGCGCCAGGCCCTGCTGGCTCTCTCGCGGTGTTTGTTGGAGCGCTCCGATCTGCTCCTGGAAGCCAATACCCTCGACCTGGAAAGTTGCCGCGAGCAAACCGTACCGGAGTGGATCCTCAACGGCCTGAAGCTCACCCCCGAGCGCCTACAGCGATCCGCCCAGTTGCTGACTCTCCTGGCCCAGCAGCCGGATCCCATTGGCAAGCTGGAGAAAGGGCACCGCCAGGAGAACGGCCTGTTTATTGGCCGCTACCGCGTCCCGTTGGGGTTGATCGCTCTGGTCTATGAAATCTACCCCGAGTTTGCCCTAAATGGCATTGGCATGTGCTTAAAAGCGGGAAACGGCGTGATTTTGGCCAGCAGCGGTCCCATCCAGAAAACCCACCAGGCTATGGTCAACCTGTTGGCAGAGACGGCTTACGAGCACGGGATCCCGGAAGGAGCCATTCAAACCTTGCCCGCCCAAGACCGAACCGCAGATCCCCAAGTAGATTCCCCACTATTGCCGTTGTTACAGCAAACCCGCTACCTAGACCTGGTGATTCCCTGCGGTCGCCCCGGCTGGGTGGAGTTCCTGTTGCAGGCCAGCAAAGTGCCGACTCTGGCTACCCATTTGGGCTACGGCCACATCTATCTGGATCGCACCGCCCCTTGGCCTTTGGTCAAGTCGGTTTTGTTGGATCCCCTCGCCCAGTATGGCTCAGAAGGGATCCCTATCTATCAGCCCCTCACCCTTTGGCTGCTGATCCACACCGATTGGGCCGCCAACCATCTGACCGCCTTGGTGGAGGACTTGCTGGGTCACGGGATCGCTGTACAGGCAGCAGCACCCATCCTAGAGCAGTTCCCGCAGCTCCAGCCGCTTGGGCAAGGCTTTGACTCGACAGAACGACCTCATCTGCGCCTGCAGCCCATTGCCGACCTGACGGAGGCGATCGCCTGGATTAACAAAAATGGTTGCCGTCAATCGGAGACGATCCTCACCGATAGCCAATCGGCGGCCCAGCGCTTTCTCCAGGAAGTAGATGCCGCCCTGATCCACATCAACACTTCCCCCCTCTCGGCAGGCCGGGGAGCTGGGATCCCCACGTTGGGAGCGTTTCGCGACCTGTCTTTGGGCATTTCTACCCAGCGGCTGCACGTGCGCGGGCCCATCGACGTGGAAGCCCTGACAACGGTGAAGGTGGTGGCTCAGGGCGATCTGTAGAGCCGGGCAGCAACCCAACTGATGCGCCAAGGTTGGCCGGTCTGCCCAAGATCCAAGAGCTGGGATGAGGCTGGAGAATGAGAATGTAGATCGCCATCAGCTCAACATCCAACTGAGGCCAAAGGGAGGACTTTTTTGGGGATCGACCTTCGCAGTTACGTGTTTTTGGATCGGCTGCAACCCCAGTATGCTGCTTATCTGGGCACAGTAGCCTACGGCTTTTTGCCCCTGCCTGGGGACACTTCTTTGTGGGTCGAGATTTCCCCCGGCATCGAGATCAACCGCGTTATGGATATTGCCCTGAAGGCCACCTCGGTGAGGCCGGGGCTGCAGGTGGTGGAACGCCTCTACGGCCTTCTGGAAGTACACTCCAGCAACCAAGGGGATACCCGCACCGCCGGACGGGCGATTCTGGCTGCCTTGGGGGTGAGCGAACAGGAGCGCCTCAAGCCCCGCATCATCTCCAGCCAGATCATCCGCAACATCGATCCCCACCAAACCCAGTTGATTAACCGTTCCCGCCGTGGCCAAATGCTCCTGGCCGGCCAAACCCTCTACATCCTGGAGGTGCAACCGGCAGGCTATGCCCCCCTGGCTGCCAACGAGGCAGAAAAATCTGCCCAGATCAACATCCTGGAGGTGATGCCTTTCGGTAGCTTTGGCCGCGTGTACTTGGGAGGGGAAGAGCGAGATATTCTGGCCGCCTGCCGCGCTGCCGAAGCCGTCTTGGCGGGGGTTTCCGGTCGGGAGCCCCTCTTGTTGCCTGAGGAGGTGTAGCCAATGGCAGACTCCGATCCCAAGCCAAGATCGCCCCTGTCGCAACGCCGGGATCCCTCTTCAGCAGAGCAGGTGAGGCTGTTGACGGAGCTGGCCGCTCCCTACCGCAGCTTGCGGCGCTTCATCTACTTGGCGGTGGGGTTCTCGGCTACCATCGGGGCGTTTGTGTTTTTCTTTCGAGCCCTGGCGGGACGGGACTTGAACACCACCTTGCCCAGCTTGGCCTTGCAGTTGGGGATCCTGGCCGGCGCCATCGGCCTGAACAGGCTGGAAAACCGCTCTCACCAGAAGGTGATCAGACAGGTCAAACAACGCTTGGGCATGCAGCAAGACTCCCAGGAGCCCCAACGGTCGGCGGACAGTTAGCCCGCCCATTCCCCGCAGCCCCTTTCTCAATCCAGATCAAAGTCATCATCATCCGCGTCAGCACTGCGCAGATAGCGGCGCTGAGTTTGGCGAGCGGGATCCCCTTGTGACCACTTTTGGACAATTTGGACGCCCAGAAAGGTCAGAAAGGCCCCCAAAGCCACAAACGTGAGAAGTGGGATCGCCAGGATCACCACTGCGCCCAGGACATAGATAGCCACCTTGGGCAGAGACGGATCCACCCCCCAGCGGTGGCTGCGCACCCAGTCGGTGAGCTGCTGATCCCAGCGGCGTAGGCGAGGGACGTTTTCCTCGAAGATCTCCAGCAAAATTGGCCCCAGACGACGCAGATTGCCCTGAGTTTGCCTTCGCCAATCTTGCACCGAGCGCCCCATGTTCGGGATCCCTTGTCCTGTCATCTTCAGGCCGATCCTAGCCCAACCCCAGCAACCTTCCCATTGGCCCACCGGATGTAAATTTGTTTGAACATTTGGATCGGAGATTTTGGAGGCTTCCCAGGACTACTGTACACTGAGGGCACTTGCGCAGCGATGCTGCTGCCCTGCGGATTCGGTAAACCTTTTTTTAACGTTTCAACCTGCTCGACTGGAGAACGCTAATGGCTCACTCGGTCAAGATCTACGACACCTGCATCGGCTGCACTCAGTGTGTGCGGGCTTGTCCCACCGACGTGTTGGAGATGGTGCCCTGGAAGGGGAACAACAAGGCTGGCATGATCGCTGCCGCTCCCCGCACCGAAGACTGCGTTGGCTGCAAACGCTGTGAAACCGCTTGTCCCACCGATTTTCTGAGCATCCGAGTCTACCTTGGCCCCGAAACCACCCGCAGCATGGGCTTAGCCTACTGATGGGGGCACCTGGCCGCAACCCCACTCTCAACTGCCCACAGAGCACAAGTATTCCAGAGTACCAGAAAAGCAGTTTACTTCCCAACCCAGTTCCAGCCTTTCCCTCTTCCGGGGAGAGGCTGTGGCGTATGGCAGGTCTTAAGCTGTTTGGTAAACTACCCGACACCCGCGCTATGTGCAGGGTGCGAGCTTTATCCCAATCCCTAGCGGCCCCAGAGGACAGCTAAGTTTCGGAATTTCAGGCGAGTTTACAGTCGCCCCAAGGAGAGAGATTACTTGAGCAGCGTTATGGTCAGCATCCCCTTCCCACCCGCAGTGTCCACACTTGAACGACTTGCCATTGCGGTAGGACTTACCCCGCTCAGGGTGGATGTGCAGGCATTTGTGGCAGGTCTGACTGGTGTAGGCAGGCGGCACCAGCACCACAGGCACTCCGGCAATGGCAGCCTTGTAGGCTACAAACATCCTGAGCTGGTAGAACGCCCAGTTGTTAGTCCTGCGCCGCTCAGCCTTACTTCGAGACTTCTGATTCAGGCAATCTCTGATGCCTGTCAAGTCTTCAAAAGCCAGTGCCGCACCAATAGCCTGGGCATCCCTGACCAAGGTTTTGCTGATGTTATGGTTCAGCCATGTCTGGTAGCGCCGTTCTCTCCCAGAGAGCCTTCTCAGCAGTCTCCTAGAGCTGCGAGTGCGTTTGGATTGAACCTTGGCGCGTACACGGCTGAACCGGTCACGGACGGCCTGGATGTGCTCTCCACTCCAAGAGCGTCCGTTGCTAGCGGTGGCGATATCCCGCCTGCCCAAGTCAACTCCGATTACCTTTGGAGTTTTGCCAGTCGGGGGAGTATCCAGCTCAACAGCGATGTTGATGTAGTAGTCCCCTTGCTTGGTCTTGGACAGGGTTGCGCTTGTCGGCTTCTGCCCCCGCAGCAAAGCGATTTGATAGCCGCCAATCTTGAGCTTGAGCCAAACCCGTCCGCTCATCAGGGTCACGCCCACGGTTTGGTCGGACTCTCGGTACTTAAAAGTACGAGCGTCCAAAGTCAGACTGGTGGGGCGGAACCTGTGGACTTGCTTCACCGCCTTGGCGTTGCTAATCACCCGACGGAGCGCCTGACAGACGTGGTTGGCTTTCAGCCCCGTTGCTGCTCTTACCGGTCGATAGACCAAGTGGTGCAGCTTGGCGGTGTTCCAGCACTTCTCGCGCTTGGCGGTATCCAAGATCTGGTTACAAGCGTCAGCAAATCTCTGCAAGGTGCGGTCAATTTCTTGACGCAACTCTTGTGGGACTATCAGCTTGCAACGTACGGATATAGTCTGGCTCATGGGCTTATTGTAGCTCATCCAGGCTTTGACCAGCAAACCTATATGGAGGCGGGCTTTCCTCCCGACACCAAGCCTGCGGCTATGGTGCGGGCCTCCAGCCCGAAAATTTGGTGATTCTAGAGGGGGGATCCGCCCCCTTTTTTCCTTTAGGGCTGCAGATAGAGGCGGTGCTGACGGATATAGTGCTCCACAGCAGGGGGCACCAGGTAGCGGATAGACCCTCCCTTTTGGATTTGCTGTCGCAGGTAGGTGGAAGAGAGCGTCAGGGTAGGGGCTTCCAGGATTTGGGCTTGGATGGGCAGCTTTGCGGCCACCGCCTGCAGCACCTGGGCGGCATCGCCGGCATCCACCCGTGGGGCAACAATCCAATGGCAGAGGCGGGCCAGTTCTTCCGCTTGATACCACTGGGGCAGGTCCCGCAGAGCATCCACGCCGATGATCCAGTACCACTGGGTATTGGGTTGCTCCTGGATGAGGGTGCGCAGTGTCTCGATGGTGTAGGAGCGCCCCGAACGGCGGATCTCCAGCTCTGAGCAGGCGAAGCGCTCGTGGTCGGCAATGGCCAGCTTGACCATCGCCAAGCGGTCGGCTTTGCTGGCGCCAGGGGCCAGAGGCTTGTGGGGGGGATCCCCTGCCGGCATCCACAGCACCTGATCCAGGTCAAACTGCCAAAGAGCTTGTTCTGCCATGATCAAATGGCCGTGGTGTACAGGGTTGAAGGTTCCACCCAGAATGGCAATGCGGCGGTGCTTCATGGCTGCTGGCTCAGGTAGGTGATGGCATCCCGCAGCCAGTCTTCCGTTGGGCGGGGGTGGGTGGGCAGAGCTTGCAAGGCAGCCTGAATTTCCTGAGTGCTGTAGCCCAGGGCCAGTAAGGCCATTTCCACCTCTTCTCGGATGGGCATGGGCGGCCCCCCGGCCAAGGGTTGATCCGCAACCCCCATCCCCTGTCGCCAGTGGGCCAGCTTGGTTTTCAGCTCCAAGGCCAGCCGTTGGGCCGTTTTATGGCCTACCCCCGGCGTGAGGGAGAGCAGGCGCACATTTTCGGTCACCACCGCCTGCACCAGCTCCGGCAGGCCGAAGGTATTCAGCAGGGCCAAGCCCAAAGCCGGCCCCACCCCTGAGACTTTGATGAGTTCCACAAACAAATCGCGCTCGGCTGGCGAGCCAAACCCGTACAACACCAGCTCGGTCTCTCGCACCACCAAATGGGTGAACACCCGGACGGGCTCCCCCACTGCGGGCAGTTGCTTGAGAAAACGTCCTGGGGCCTTGACGCGATAGCCGATCCCCTGCACCTCAACGGTGAGGCTGCTGCGCTCTCCCCATTCGATGGCCACAAGGTGGCCGCTTAAAAACGCGATCATGCTGCGAGTTTAATCTGGGTTTGGGATACTCTGCTCGACTGGAGCTCCAGAGTCAGCCAAGCAATCTAAAGTCCTTGCCAAAAGCTGCTTCCCTACAAGGCTATTTCACAGACCATTTCTCTACCTGTAGACTGTTCCCCATCCGGCTCTGTATTCTCCCTCATCCATGCCGATTCGCCCTTTTCCCATCGGCCAATGGCTTTGGATCCTGTTCTCGCTGGGGGTGCTGCTCTTTCTCCATCTTCCTCTGCTGGTGATCGTCCTTTACGCCTTTAGCCCCGATGAGGCGACTTTGCGCTTCCCTTTGCCGGGGCTGACCTGGCGTTGGTTTGCCGTGGCCTGGGGGCGGGCCGATATTTGGCGGGCCTTGTTTTTGTCTTTGCGGGTGGCTGTGCTGGCTACCGGAGTGGCGGTGGTGCTGGGATCCCTGGCGGCAGCAGCAGTCTATCGCAGCCGATTTTTTGGCCGCGAGACGATCTCGTTTTTGGTGTTGCTGCCCATCGCCTTGCCGGGCATTGTCTCCGGGATCGCCTTGCGCTCGGCGATCCATTTGCTGCATATCCCTTTCAGCTTTTGGACAATTGTTATCGGCCATGCCACCTTTTGCCTGGTGGTGGTGTACAACAACGTGCTGGCCCGGTTTCGCCGCATGGGACGCTCTCAACTGGAGGCTTCTGCCGACTTGGGGGCCAATCCTCTGCAAACCTTTCGGTACATCCTTCTGCCCGAACTGGCCTCGGCCCTATTGGCGGGATCCCTGCTGGCGTTTGCCCTGTCTTTCGATGAAATCATCGTCACCACCTTCACCGCTGGCCAGCAGCAAACCCTGCCGATTTGGGTGTTCAGCCAGCTCACCAAGCCTCGGCAGCGCCTGGTGATCAGCGTGGTGGCTCTGGGGGTGATCGGCCTGACGGTGCTCCCTATTTGGCTGATCCATCACTTGACCCAAGAGAAAACCACGACTCGCTGATGGCTCTTTCCAGCCTCATGCAAGGTTTGCACTTGGAGGGATCCCCAAGCATTGGCCGGAGTCGCTGTAACAGCAAGGAAACGCTGGCCCTGGTTGATCGCAGAGCCCTTGTGAGAAAATGTAACAAGCATTTCATTTCTGAAATTGAGGTATCTATGGCTGTCACTCGTGCCGGACGCGCCCCTCTCGTGCGGGGCAGCAGCGAGGGAAATCCTGCCAAGTTCATGGAAATGGCCAGCGCTTTGCTCAACACCCGCACCCGCCAAGGCAGCGGCAAAAAGGTTCAGGATCGCTCTTCCTACGGCAAGGCGGGCAACCCGCAAGAGTTCATGCAGATGGCCAGCGAATTGCGCCGATCCCTGGAGCAGCAGGGTCGGTAGCCAATCCTGTCCACCCCCAGGGGATCCCCGTCCAGTTGCCTAAGCTGGACGGTTTTCTTGCTGCTCCTCTCAAGCCAGAGGCGGCCAATCGCTTCTGAGGCCGCTCACCGGTGTTGGATCCCGCCGCAGGCCCAACCTTGGATCCAAGGCTCCGCCCTTGAGCTTCTGGGCAATGAGCCGGCAGAAGAGCAGCATGTCAGGATGGGAAAAGTGCTCATCGGGGCGCTCTTGCCGGTGGACGTGATTGAGGCCAAGACGACATGAAAAACAAAGGCTTTTGGCTGGCCGGGATCCTGGGGGTGATCTTGGATCAGGCGACCAAGCACTGGGCAGTGGAACGGCTGCTGCCGGGGCCAGAGATTGAGCTGTGGCCAGGGGTGTTTCACCTCACCTACGTGGAGAATACCGGCGCTGCTTGGAGCCTGTTTGAAGATTCGGCAGAGCTCTTGAAGTGGATCTCGTTGGGGGTAGCGCTGGCATTGGGGCTGCTGGCCATCCGCGGCGGGATCCTGAGCCGTTGGGAACAGGCGGGCTATGGCTTGGTGTGGGCAGGAGCGGTGGGGAACGGCATCGACCGCTTCGTCAACGGCTATGTCGTGGACTTTTTCAATTTGATCTGGATTCGCTTTCCGGTATTCAACGTGGCGGATGTGGCCATCAACCTCGGGGTGGCCTGCCTGCTGATTGGTCTGCTACAGGACAACTCGAAGAAAACGGGATCGACTTCCGCCTCGCCTCGCTTGGAGAAAAAGCCCGGTCGCGACAGCACCCACTTTAAGGATTGACCAGCCGATGAACAGCCTTCAGGGATCCCTTGGGATGCTCAGGCCTTTGGCCAGGGGGATCCCCGGTCAGCTGCAAGGACTCCGTCCGCCTATTGCAAACGGCTGGCTTGCTGAGCCACCTGGCAGAAGCGCTCGACATCTGCGGGCAAAGTGTTAAAAGCCGTCACCAGGCGGATTAAGTGGTGACCTTCCCCCAGCCAGCGGTAAAACCGAAACCCCGCCTGCTCCAGGGCCTGGAGAACCGGCTCCGGCAGCTCGATAAAAACCTCATTGGCCTCGGTGGGATATACCAACCTGGCTCCCGGCAGGGATCCCAGTCCCTGGGCCAACCGTTGGGCCATCGCGTTGGCATGGCGGGCATTGCGCAGCCACACCCCATCCTGGAGATAGGCCTGCAATTGGGCAGACAAAAAGCGCATCTTCGAAACCAGATGGCCACTGCGCTTGCGACGAAACTCAAAATCGCCCACCTGATCTGGATGAAAAAACACCACCGCTTCCGCAGCCCAGGCCCCATTTTTGGTGGCCCCAAAGGACAGCACATCCACCCCCGCTTTCCAGGTCATCTCGGCAGGGGTGCAGCCCAAACCGACCAAGGCGTTGGCGAAGCGAGCCCCATCCATATGCACCTTGAGGCCAAAGTGATGGGCCAAATCCGCCAGGGATCCAAGCTGCTCCAAGGAGTAGAGGGTGCCGGCCTCAGTGGCTTGCGTCAGGCTGAGGCAGGCAGGCTGCACGTGATGAACCACCCCAAACCCCGCCCGCTCCAGGGCTGCTTTTAAGTTGCCCCAGTCGATACGGCCTTGCTCTCCGGGGATCCCCACCAACTTGGCCCCACCTGTAAACAGCTCTGGCGCTCCACATTCGTCCAGATTGATGTGGGCCTCGGGATGGCAATAAATCGCCCCGTAGGGCGGGGTGAGCACCGAAAGGGCCAGGGCATTGGCAGCAGATCCTGTTGCCACCGGAAACACTGCCACTTCATGCTCGAAGATCTCGGCAAACAGCCTTTGCACCTGCGCTGTGCATTCGTCCCCTCCATAGGGCATGGCGGATCCCCGGTTGAGGGCCAACAGGGCTTCCATCACCTCAGGACAAGCGCCTGTAACATTGTCGCTGCAAAAGTTCATGGCCTGGACAACTGGGGGATCTCGCCGAGGAAGGGTTAGGGCCGGCTTACTTCGCGCCAACCCAACCGGGATCCTCCAAAGTATCCCAGTCCCGACCTGCCTCTCCCTCGACCGTTTGCAATAGCGGGATGGAGTCCTGTTCAGGATGGGAAGGCGGCACAGGCTGGTCGCGATAGGGGGATGGAGTCTCTGCACTCCACCACAACCCCAAAGCGGGCCCCAACCCCAACAACAGGCCCAGCCCCGCCGGCGCAGCAATGCCGGAGCCCAGGCTCATCAGCAGGGCAAAAGCAAAATTAGCTACATAGAGCACCAGCGGCCCCACCAACTGGCGGCGGTCAAGGATGGGTTGATCCTCGCCCCACAGCAGATTGGCCACCGTCATGAAGGCAGCCCCAGTCAGCATCCAACCACCGAAGTTTTGCAGCGGCATACCGAAGAAGGGCCCCGGCTGAAACCACGTCCAGAAGGGAATCAAGCCGCGGGTCATGGCCGGATCCAGCACGAAGTCCCAGGCGGTGAGCAGCAGGGCCCCCAACATGATGGCCTCGAAGTGGATCAACCAGTGGCGCTGGGTTTGCAGAGCCACACGCGCCAACAAGTAGGATGACAACCCCACATAAAACCAAGACAGAGGGATGGTAAAAGGCACCAAACCGGCAATCTTGTAGCCCAGCCCACTCAGGTAGCCATAGTTGCCAAAGGGGATCCCAGTGCTGGTACCCAACAGCTCACTGCCCAAGGAAATGCCCACCGCCGGGATCAAAAACATCAATAGGCGCCGCACCCCCAACAGCCGGGATCCCATCAGAGCTGCCGCCAGCGCACCGAACACCATGTAGGCCACGCCGCCATTGCCCATGCTCAAGGAGAAAGCTTGAATGCCAATGGGGGGCAAACTGGCCACCCACTCAGGATGGGGTACAACCCAGAGCAACCCTGCCAACCCAAAAAGCAAAGACAGAATGTGCAAACCCAGAGCTAAGGCCTCCAGCCGCTGCCAAATCGAGCCAGACAGGGGCAGAACACTTCGCCCAACAGAAGACTGGAAAGGCAGGCTGACGAGAACACCAGAGGACGAGAACCAACGCATGAGAAACTCCCGAAGAGTGGTTAAGCGAAGCCGCTCTGTCTCCTTGCAACCCATACGGCGGCTGAGGGAAAAAGCGGATGGCCCCAAGAGAGAGCCTAAAGCCAAGAACAAGCCCGCTTGCTTGCAGGCCGGCCTACTTGGAATGGCCCTCTGGACGGAGATGTCACCACCGCTAACGGTGACACTGCTGATATTTTGCTGTCTATTGTATCAATTCGTAAACATATCGCCCGTTTTTCCTCAGGTCTCCTCCCCGTCTTCGCCGCAGGGATCCCGGGTGGGGGTGTACGCCCAACTGGCTCGTGCTGTGGAGCGCCAGGACTGGCTTCAGGCCCTGCAGCTGGTGGATCTGTTGCAGCAGCACACGGAAGATCCCGCCCAGCGTCAGGATCTGGAAGACTATCGGCTGGAGCTGGAAAAATATCGTTCTGCTTATGGGGATCCGCCGCCGCCCCAGTGGCCGTTTTTGCACAAGCCCTTTGTCGGAGAATTTCCCGTCACCAATCTCTTCGACCATGATCTGCCTTTGGGGGAGAGGGATGGCAACAGACGGTTTGTGAGTGGGCAAGGCCAGGTTTGGATCCCCGACCCGCTGCACCCGTGTGGCAAAAGCGATGGCCATGCCGGTTATGACTGGGAGATGCCGGTGGGCACCCCGATCCTGGCCGCTGCCGCAGGACGGGTCACCTTGGCCCGCGAGGAGCCGGAGTTTTTTTGCCCCAGCTTGGGCCGGCTGGTCAGGGGGTTGCGGGTGCGCCTTCTGCACGAGCCAGAACTCTCGGAGGGGGAGAGAACAGACGGGAGAGCACTTCCCCGCTGGGAGACCCTCTACGCCCACCTCAGTCAAATCGGGGTGCAGGAGGGGCAAGTGGTGGCCGCAGGAGCAGTCATCGGCCTATCGGGAGACAGCGGCTGTGCCAGCGGGCCCCATCTCCATTTCGAGGTACGTCGCTTCGACAACACCAACTCGGGCCAACCGGCTGCCGTCGATCCCTACGGGTGGTTTGGGTCTGGCCTGGATCCCTGGAGTATTCACCCCCTTGGGGCCGAAAGCCTGTTCCTTTGGCAGGTGGGACAAGCCCCCAGTTTGGGAGCTTGCTGGCAAGGGCAGCGATAGCCGAGACGGACATCCGCTCCGCGCGAGACCTCGCTGACAAAGATGGATATTGACAGGCAGATTCACAACAGTCACAACAGATGATGGACTTATAGATCTCGACGGACAAAGCCATCCCCCTCCCATTGGTAGAGGGTAGCCCTCAAGTCACGGCTGGCACCGGGCGGGCTTGAGATGACCAGGATCCCTTGCGGGCTGACCCGCAGGCTGGCATTGCTCAGATCCGTCACGCTCAGCAGCGGCACAAGTCCCTCAGGCCGGTGTTCCAAGACCAAGACAGAGCGCAGCAGGCTGATGCCCCCTCGCTCGGTGAGGAGCACCAACTTGGGCTGTGGGCTGGAGGTGATGTCCGTGCGCAGGTGAGCCTCCACCAACCGCCCTGGGATCGGCTCAGCCGTGTGGAGCAGACGAAAGCTATACCCCCCCTGATGCTCGAAGCTGAGAACGCGCACCACCGGCTCCACGGTGGGCTGCCGCTGAATCTGAAACACGGCCACCACATCCTGGCGAGATGGAGAGGTTAGGCTGGCCGGGAACAGGCGCAGGTTTTCACCGCGATTGCCGCGAATAAAATCCCACCAAATGGATTGATTGAATAAAGCCACAACCCCACCTCGAGCAGCGCCGCCCTCAGAAGGAACCGGCAGCAGCGGAAGCACAGGCTGGGGATAGGCAGGAACAGCAGCAACCGGTAGAGTGGCAGCCAAGGCCACTCCCCAGGCTATTCGACCACAGGAATACAGCAGTTTCCGCATATTTCCTCACTCCTCGCCCCTAAAATTCTAAGAGACAGCAAGGCTCCTCCAGTAAACCAAGGGATCCCTTTGTGTTGAACTCAACGTGGAGCTCACCTTAGATCTCCCCTAGAGATCTCCCCTAGATGGCCATAGACGGTTCCAGTGGACTACCGAATTCTCGCAAAAGGCCCCAAGATTCGCCTGTAACCGCCAAAGTCGGCTTGGAGAGACGCCCCGCCAATTGGAAAGGATCCTACAGGAGCAAGGGGCAGCCCCCCGACGGAGAGCTTTATTTTTCAGCAGCCAAAAACAATTGGGCCCGCCAAAAGCAGGCAATGGACTTGCTGTCCAAATCCATTCCCAAACGGGCCATTTCTGTAAGCTCAGAAGCAGAAAACTCCACTACGGTAATATCTTCATCCTCATCTTTATCGGGAGGGGAATCCAGCACTTCCAGCTCCCGCGCCAAATAGGCATACATAATCTCGCTGGAATAGCCGGGGCACAAATAAAATTGGCCAAGGGGATCCCAGCGATGGGCACGCAGGCCCGTTTCTTCTTCCAGCTCGCGGCGAATGGTGTCATCGGGATGCTCCCCTGGCTCGACTGTGCCTGCCGGGAATTCGTAAAGATAGGAAGCGACCGCAAAGCGATATTGACGAATGCAGACGAACTTGCCTGCTGCAGTTACAGGCACGGCCACCACCCCCCCGGGATGGATGAGGTACTCCCGCTCTCCCTCTTTGCCGTTGGGAAAACGCAAACGCTGGCTGACGAAGGTGTATTTATGGCCTTGATAGCGCAGGCGCTCACGAATCACCTGAGATGGGTTTTGCATGGCAAGGGATCCCGAGAGTAGAGCCGCTCTCAGCTTAATGGTTTCCGGCGCTGTTGCAACCGGGCAATCCAGAGGGATCCACACGCCCTTGGGATCCCGTGTCTGGGATAGAGTCAGGAAAAGCACAAAAGTTGCAGGCCATGATTTACCCTCCCTTGAAGGAGTTTCTTGCCCTCACCAAGCAGGGCAACTTTATCCCGGTGTACCAGGAATGGGTGGCGGATTTGGAAACGCCGGTTTCTGCCTGGTATCGGGTCTGTGCTGGCCAGCCCTACAACTTTCTCCTGGAGTCGGTGGAGGGGGGGGAACAGGTGGCCCGCTACAGCTTCTTGGGCTGCGATCCCCTGTGGGTTTTGGAAATACGCGGGGATCAGGCGCTACAGCGATACCGCGATGGCCGACAGGAGCACCACCAAGGGGATCCCTTTGCCATCTTGGCCCGCTGCTTGCAGCCCTATGAGCCGGTGCATTTGCCGGAATTGCCCAGCAGCATCGGCGGCCTATTTGGCTACTGGGGCTACGAGCTGATTCGCTGGATTGAGCCCAAGGTGCCCGTCCACCCCCTGCAGCCGGGGGATCCCCCTGATGCCGTTTTGATGCAGGTGGACAGCATCCTGCTCTTTGACCAGGTAAAGCGCAAGATTTGGGTGGTGGCCTTCGCCGATACCCGTCACCACGCTCCTGAGGAAGCCTATGCCCAAGCCTGCCGGCGGGTGGAAAAGCTGATGCAGCAGCTCAGCGCTCCTCTTTCCCTGGCCCATCTGCACCTCAACTGGAAGCCCCACCTGTCGGAAAGGACTCCGTCCCGCTGGCGCGAACAAATCCCCCCCAGCACCCTGAGCCGCCCGGCCTACTGCCAAGCGGTGGAACGGGCTAAGGACTACATCCGCGCCGGAGATATCTTCCAGGTGGTGCTCTCGCAGCGGTTTACCGTCTCCCTTGCCGGGGATCCCTTTCGCCTCTACCGCTCGTTGCGGCTGATTAACCCTTCCCCTTACATGGCGTTTTTGCAGTTTGGGGATCTCTGCCTCATCGGCTCCAGCCCAGAGGTGATGGTGAAACTCAGCCGCGTGGGGGAAGACCGCATCGCCACTGTGCGCCCCATTGCCGGCACCCGCCCCCGCGGCACCACCCCTCTGGAAGACCGGCAGTTAGAGCAAGAGCTGTTGGCAGATCCCAAAGAACGGGCCGAACATGTGATGCTGGTGGATCTGGCCCGCAATGACCTGGGACGGGTCTGCCAACTGGGATCTGTGCAGGTGGACGACCTGATGCAGATCGAGCGCTACAGCCATGTGATGCACATCGTCAGCAACGTGGTGGGGCGGCTGGATCCCCAGTACAGCGCCTGGGATCTGCTGCGGGCCACCTTCCCTGCCGGCACTGTTACCGGCGCCCCCAAAATCCGCGCCATGCAGATTATTCATGAGCTGGAAGGATGCCGCCGCGGGCCCTATGCCGGCGCCTATGGCTACTACGACTTTTCTGGCCAACTGAACACCGCCATCACCATCCGCACTCTGCTGGTTCATCAGGGCCAGGTGAGCTTGCAGGCCGGGGCAGGTATTGTAGCCGACTCGGATCCGGAGCGGGAATATCAAGAATGTCTGAACAAAGCGCGGGGCATGTTAATGGCTGTGGCCAGTTTGCAGGAGACCTAGCCGATGTTGGCCCAGTTGCGCTTCAGCCCTGCGGTTCGCGTCAGCGGGACGGAGTCCTTACAGGAGCTCCAGCAGCCGGATCCAGAGACCGTAGAGCAGGCTTTTGAACTGTTTTCCACAGAGGGCTATCTGGTGTTGCCGGAGATCTTTCCCCCCGAGCTCATCGACAAGTTGCACAGCAGCTTTCTGGCCACCTACAGCCGCTACTGCACCCACGAGCACCACGCTGATGCCCTGTTGGTGGGCAATAGACGGGTGATGGTAACGGTTCGCCTGGAGGGCCCCTTCAACGATCCCCTCATCTATGCCCATCCTCTGATCTTGCCCATCCTGAAGCGGATTTTGGGGCCAGAGTTGATCTTGAGCGGGCTGGGGGCGGTGGTCTCTCTGCCGGGATCCGCCGATCAACAAGTTCACCGGGATCTGTCTCATCTGTTTGGCGACGAGACCTTGGATGCGATCATTCCTTGCTATGCCCTGAATTTGCTTATTCCTCTGGTGGAGGTCAACGAAGAGAACGGCATGACCCGTCTCTGGCCCGGCAGCCATGCGGTCTTCGATGCCCACTATACCGAGCTGGCCCAGCAGATGCCCTTTATCGATCCACCCTTGGCCAAGGGATCCTGCCTCCTGTTCGACTACCGCCTGATTCATCTGGGTCGGGCCAATCGCTCGCCCGCTCCCCGTCCTCTTCTCTACAACACCTACAGCCGCGCTTGGTTTCGGGATCCCATCAATTACACTCAGCAACCTCCCCTGGTGATCCCGGCCCAAGAGAAAGAGCGGATCCCAGCGGAGCACCAAAACCTATTCGTGACGGCACAGATTGTGTAGATGGCCCGGAACTGCGAGCTGACCGAAAACTCGGCGGCTCAGGCCCCGGCATTTATGCCTAGGGATAAGCTACCGTCTCCTGATAGGATGTGAGTATCGCTCCACCCATTTATAGAAAGGTGCAGTGCTGAAGGTGAAGTAGAAGTATCTGGGGTGTTTCCACATCCCAGTAGCTGGTGCGTTCGCCTTGGCGGCGCGAAGCGCTTTGGCGTCCCCCACGGTGCTGCGGTATAAGCCACATGCTCGGTGTAGCTCAGTCAGTGGGAGTTGTTTTGCTGGCTGAGAACGGATCCTCTGGCTTTAGCCGTGGGGAGAACGTCAACCTCTCCTCTTGTTTGAGGAATCCGGTCAGCTAGACCGCCGAGAAGCGACGCCCTCTATGTATCAGCATGAGGGTCAGGATGAAAGGCGGAAACCCTTGCTATGGTGAACACAGAGCGGTGGGGCATCCCGTTCTTAAAGCTCAGGAAATGTCCTTAACAGGAGTCACTGAGAAGCTCGTACTCTTTCGCTTTAGCGGCGCGGAGCGCTTTGCATCAGCATGAGTGCGGGAGTATGTCACGATGTCTCAGAATGGGGGTGGTTATCCCCGTTATTGCAGTTTGATTGCGCATCCCACCATGAGCGAAAAGATCCCTCAAGATCCCTCCTCGCCGGAAATGGCGGCTGAGATGGCCTTTGCTGCAGAGCCCAGTTTAGAGGAGGTAGGAGCTACTGCGGAAGAAACCACCCCAGACTCGGATCCCGGCAAGGGATCCCCTGGCACCGGCGGGTCGAATGCGCAGCGTGTCCGTCAACTGCTGGGCATGAAAGGAGCAGAGGTGGAGTCTCGCTCCATTTGGCAGTTGCACTTGCAACTGATGAAGCCTGTCACCTGGATCCCTTTGGTGTGGGGTCTGATTCCGGGGGCGGCATCTTCCGGTCACTTCACCTGGACTTGGGAGAATGTGGCTCTCATTTTGGTGGGCATGATTCTGGCGGGCCCCCTGATGACGGGCTATACCCAAACGGTGAACGAATACTACGACCGCGAGATCGACGCCATCAACGAGCCCTACCGCCCGATCCCTTCGGGGGCCATCTCTCTGCAGCGGGTGGTTATCCAAATCTGGGTGCTGCTGATCTTGGGGTTGGGCTTGGCCTACGCTCTGGACTGGTACACGGGCCATGACTTACCGGTGATCACCTGCATTGCCTTGGCGGGAGCCCTCATTGCCTACATTTACTCGGCGCCGCCCCTGAAGCTCAAGCGCAACGGCTGGCTGGGCAACTATGCCCTTGGTGCCAGCTACATCGCCCTGCCCTGGTGGACGGGTCACGCCTTGTTCGGCGAGCTGAACTGGACGGTCTGCATCCTGACGCTGATCTACAGCTTGGCCGGGCTGGGGATTGCCGTGGTCAACGATTTCAAAAGCATCGAAGGGGACAGGCAGTTTGGCTTGGCCTCTTTGCCGGTGATGTTTGGGGCAATGGGGGCCGCTTGGATCTCGGCGCTGATGATCGACCTGTTCCAGTTCGGCATGGCCTCATTTTTGCTGGGGGCGGGCCTAAAACTTTACGCGGCCCTTTTGGTGCTGCTGATCATCCCGCAAATAACCTTCCAAGATATGTACCTGCTGCGGGATCCTTTGAACAACGATGTGAAATACCAAGCCAGCGCGCAGCCCTTTTTGGTGTTGGGCATGTTGGTGGTCGGGCTGGCGTTGGGCCGCTCGGGGCTGTGGTAGTCGAGCCGACGGCAAAGTGCCCATCTTGGCAACAGAGGTGACGGCTTCCGCCCTGGGTTCGGCCCGACATCTGGGCCAAGATCAAGTTAAGTTGAGCCAGGGATCCATCCCCTGCAAGGATCGTTGGCGGATCCCTGGAAGCTGTCATGGCCCTTGGCAAAAGGAGATGTCCGATGAACCCGCTTTTCCCCTTCAAACTCGGCCTGAGCCTGGTTTTGCTCTTGGGCCCGTTGGCCATCTCTCCCGCCCAAGCGCAGCGGATTGTCATCGACGGGCGAGGGATCGTTGTAGAACCCAGCACAGGTGGCTCGGTGATCCTCAATCCCGACCAGCCGGTCTTTTCTCCAATCTTGCCCTCTGCAGTTCCTTTTTCCATCGATGAAGAAGGCAAGATCGTCTCTGCCCCTGGCTACCGCTGCAGTGCGGCTACTGCTGCCGACAACTCCCCCATCATCTGTCGCTCCCGGTTCAACCGCAACGACGTGGTAGTGTATGAGCGGGACGGCCAATCCAACACCTTCTTCGTAAATGCTGACAACACAGTGATCCGGCCCTCCGGCAGTGGGCTGCGGATTGTGCCCAACCCTGAACCGGCGACTCCCTCGGGTAGCGGCCTGCGCATCATCCTAGACTGAGGGCAGGGATCCCTTCACCTCTTGTCCAGTTGCAACCGCAGCATTTGCTCTGCATCCTAGAGAGGTTTGGCGAAGAAATAGCCCTGGCCATACTCGCAGTTCAACAGCCTCATTGGTGCAGTCGCTGTAGGGTTTCGATCCCCTCGGCAGTGACATCCATTCCCAGGCTGCGGGCCAAGGTGATGATTAGGCAATGGTCTCGGCATTTTCTCCATTCGGCCCCAAGCGCGAGATGAAGGAGCGATCGATTTTCAGGCCATTTTTTCAGGCCATTGATGAGGTAATCCTGCAGGCCCCTGAGAGAGGAGTAGCCTGGGCCGAAGATCAAAACCCCCGCAATTGCGCCAGTTGCTCTGCCGCTAGAAACCGTAGCCTATTTTGCGGTGTGACATACTCCCGCACTCATGCTGACGCAAAGCGCTCCGCGCCGCTAAAGCGAAAGAGTGCGGGCTTCTCAGTGACTCCTGTGAAGGACGTTTCCTGAGCTTTGAGAACGGGATGCCCCACCGCTCTGTATTTGATGTTTATCGCCGCGTTGTGGTCTCGGCCTAGTTCCAGTCCACAATGCGGGCAAGAATGCCATCTGTCTCGAATGGTTTTCGGTACTTTTTGACCGCACTGAGAACAGTCTTGGCTCGTGCCTCTTGGATCCACTGCAATCGCCCTCAGCCCAGCTCTTTCAGCCTTGACTGCGAGAATTTGCAGGAATTGCCCCCACCCAGCGTCATAGATGGATTTCGCTAGTCGGGTTCTCGCAATACCTTTGGTGTTGAGCGCCTCATACGCAATATGCTTCCCTTTGCTTACTAGCTTCTTGGCTACTTTGTAGTGGAAATCTTTACGCTGATTGGCCACCTTGAGGTGTGCCTTAGCCACTCGCCCTAAGGCTTTCTTGCGGCGGTTTGACCCTTTCTGCTTACGGGATAATGACCGCTGCAGCCTCTCCAGGCGCTTTTGGGCGCGGCGGTAATACTGGGGCACTGGGACGGACTCCCCTGTATCAGTCACCAAAAAGGAGTCCAGCCCCATGTCGATCCCTATCGTGTTCTCCAGTGTTGCAGGCTCAGGAGCAAACTCGGGGACGGACGCATCTTGCAGGCTTAATGTCACATACCATCCATCAGCCTTACGGGTGATGGTGGCAGTCTTGATAACAAACCCGTCAGGCAACGGACGGTGCTGAATCAGCTTAATTGCTCCGATTTTGGGCAGATGAATAAACTTCCCTTGAATGCAGTCCTGCTTCATCTGGGGAAAGGTGAAGGAACGATACCGGCCCGCCCCTTTGAATCTCGGCCTTCCTGCCCTCTTGCCGTTACGGTCGCCTTTCAGCCAGCGGTCGAATGCTTTGTGCACCCGCTCTATGCAGTTTTGCAGGACTTGCGAATGGATTGCTTGGTATTCGGGGAACCTTACTTTGGTATTCACCAAGTCTCGTTTTTGGGAGTAGACATCCGGCCTGTCTTTCAGCTCAGGCAAATGACAGATTAAGGGGCAGGCGTTTATATTACAGCGGTTTTGTTCCCACCAGTTAAGCCGCTCTGCCAACCGATAGTTGTACTGCTTGCGCAACAGCTCCAGCCATTGCTCCATCAGGACAACTTGACTGGGCGTAGGCCGCAGGCGGTACTGATAGGCAGTCCTCATCTTAAGCGTACTCAGAAACCGCTACACTGATTATAGCGCCAGCAGGGATTAGCGACCATGAAGCATGATTTTGTTTCCAGCGGCAGAGCTGTATCTGATTTGAAGGCGCACTTGGTCTTAACCACCAAGTACCGTCGCAAGGTATTTACCAGCGAAATGCTGCAGCGATTACATGAAGTTATGTATGACCTTTGCCAAAAGTGGGGTTGCAAACTTATTGAGTTCAACGGCGAGGCAGACCATGTTCATCTGCTGTTCCAGTACTACCCGCAGGTGGATCTGTCCAAATTGGTAAACAACATCAAATCCGTCTCTAGTCGCAGGATGAGAAGCGAGTTTGCGGATTACATCAGCAAGATATACCGGAAAAATGTGCTGTGGAATGAATCTTATTTCATCGCTTCATGTGGTGGGGTAACAGTCTCGGCATTGAGCCAGTACATTGAAAGCCAAGGTACTCCCGCCTCTCATCCCGACCCAAGCGCTCCGCGCCGCTAGCACGTTCGCTTCAGCGGGCCGTAGGCCATACGTCCTACGGACAGAGGGCGGGGCTTCTCGGCGGTTTAGCTAAGGAGATCTTTCGGTGCTGGGGTGGTATTGTTGCCGTCTTTCTTCCAATTCCATCAGGATCTGCTGATGACGCTGCCGGGTGATTGGGTAGAACCACACCAGCAAGATCCCGCCGATCAAAGCCACTCCCGGTAAGGGGCCAATGGCAACGCGAATGGCCAACAAAGCCGATTCCGGCTGGATGGGCAGGGCCTCTCCGGCCACCGAAGGCACGAAGCCGGCCCAATCCAGAGCTTGCCCCACGAAAAACAGTCCCAGCGCCAGGCCCACCTTTTGTAAGAAGACCATAAAAGCGTAGAAGATCCCCTCCCGCCGCTCCCCGGTTTGTAGTTCATCCAGATCGATCACATCCGGCAACATCGACCAAGGGCCGAGATAGGCCGTAGCAGAAACCCCAATGCCGGCCAACAGAGCCAGCCCAATCATGATCCCCTGCTGGCCGGGCTGGAGGAAAAACAAGCCCGCCTGCGAGATCAGCCAAAACCCCGCCCCAATGAGGTACATGGTGCGCTTGTCCAGATGGGTGCTCAGTTGGGTCCAACCGAACAGCGTCAGCACTGCGATCCCCTGTACCGCCAGTACCACCAAGGAAATCCACACCTCCGGCAGGCCCATCCAGAAGACGATGAAATAAGGGATGATTGTGGCTGTGAACTGAAACGCTAGCCAAGAACACAGGTAGATGCCGCTGACAAACAGGTAGGGGCGGTTGCTGAAGGCCACCCGCAGTTGTTGAACCAGGGGCATGGGATCCCGTTGGGATGGATACCGTTCTCGCACCCCCCAAAAACAGATCAGCAAGGGCACAGCCGAGATCACTCCAAAACAGGCTCCGGCCAGCAGATGGCCGGCAGCCCGATCCGGCAGCAGGTTGACCAAGAGCGGAAAGGTAACCACCGCAACCATGCTGCCCCCTACAGAGAAGGCAAAGCGGAATTGGTTGAGCTGGGTGCGCTCGTCGTAATCCTGGGTCAGCTCCGCTGTCAGGGAGGCGTAGGGAATATTGGCCGCAGAGTAGAAGGTATTGAACAAGAGCGACACCGCCAGGTAGTAGGCAAACAGGGGGCCAATCCGACCGGGAAAAGGGATCCACCACTGGGCCAGGAACGTGAGGCCAAAGGGGAGGGCTGCAAACAGCAGCCAGGGGCGGCGACGGCCCCAACGGGTGCGGGTGCGGTCGCTGAGAATGCCGATGATGGGATCGTTGATGGCATCCCAAAAGCGAGTGATGGCGTAGATGCTGCCGGCTAGGCCTGCCGACATGCCAACGGTATTGGTGAGAAAGGGCAGCAGGAAAAAGATGAGGATGTTGGCCGTCATGCCTGTGCCCAGATCCCCCACCCCATAGGCCAGCTTCGTCCACAAACTGAGTCGCTGTCTGGTCATCATGTCCCCCTGGAATGCCAGGATTCCAGTGTAGGGGGTAGGTGGAGATTTCTTTTTTGGGGATCCCTGGAAAAGCTGATCAAAATTCAGGGTCTTCTCCCAGTTCCCGTAGCCGCTGGGCCAGTCGTTCGGCTCGGGAGCGTTCCAATTCTGCCCGCTGCCGTTCCAATTCAGCCCGTTGCCGTTCCAATTCAGCCCGCTGCCGTTCTAGTTCAGCTCCCGTAGGCAACAATTGCCCTGCCCTATCATACCAGCGCACCCAAAAGCGTTCTCGCCCCTCGTAGGATCCCCACCACCGACCGATACTCAAGTCCAAATCGGGCAACAGAATTGGGGGATGTTCTCCAGCGCCTGAGCCGGGGAGCAGCTCATAGTGTCCGCCCTGGAGTTGATAAACATTCAGCTCATCGGTCTCTAGCTCGAAGGTGACGTAGTAGGGGATCCGCAGCCGCCTTTCGTAGAGCTGGAATTTGGCTTGTCCGGGTTTTTCTTCCCCCTGGTCGTTGCAGATGATCTCCAAGATGAGAATAGGCAAGATATTCCCTTCATCCCAAACCACATAGCTTTTGCGGGCAGTGCCATCCCGCCAACGGGGAACCCCCAGCACCAGAAACAAATCTGGAACAATGACCTGCCGGGGTAGGGCGTAGTAAAGGCCCATATTGCAAGCCACAAAAAAGTCTTGCCGATCTGACCAGTGCAGCAGCAGCGGTTCCCGGAGGAGGGGGTATTGGCGGCCTTGATCCTCGTTGTCCAAGGGGGTGTCGTCTGTATCGGGCAAGTCGTGCTGGGTGGGCCAGCGATAGGGGGCGATGGTCATGGCCAGGCAGGAGCAGTATGCCTCCACTGTAGCGAATGGGTTAGGACTGCATTTGGCTCATGGCTTCCAGATCCAGCACTTCCGCCACCTGCTCTGGGGTCATGAGGTTGCGCTCCAAAACAATCTGTCGAATGGGCTGGCCGGTTTCCAGAGAAGCCTTGGCCACTTCTGCAGCTTGCAAATAGCCGATGTAGGGGTTGAGGGCGGTCACCAAAGCCAGCGTCCCTTCCGCGTAGCCGCGGCAGCGCTCCGGTTTGGGGGTGATGCCTTGAATACAGCGCTCGGCAAAGACCCGCAGGCTGCTGTTCAGAATCTGCAGGCTGTGCAGGAGGTCATAGGCAATCAGGGGCATCATCACGTTGAGCTCAAATTGCCCCGCTTGGGCTGCGAGGGTGATGGCGGTATCCAGCCCAATCACCTGGAAACAGACCATGTTCAACATCTCGGCTATCACCGGGTTGTACTTGCCAGGCATGATGGAAGAGCCGGGCTGCACCGGCGGCAGTTGGATCTCCTTCAGGCCGGTCTTGGGGCCAGAATCCATCAGCCGCAGGTCGTTGGCCAGCTTGATGCCATCTTGGGCCAGGTTGCGCAGGGATCCCGACAGATGCACAAAGGGGGCCATGCTCTGCATCGCCGCCATGGGGTGGGGAGCAGGGGTGAGGGGCAACTGGGTATACTCTGCCAGCCGTTGCACCACCTTTTGCCGGTACTGGGGATGAGTGTTGAGGCCGGTGCCGACGGCGCTTCCCCCCAGCCCCAAGCTGCACAGGGCCTGGCTGGCCTCCTCAATCCAGCGACGGTGTTGGGCAAAGATGGCCGCGTAGGCGCCGAAGCTATCCCCCAGCCGCACCGGCACCGCATCCTGCAAATGGGTGCGACCGGCCTTGAGGATGCCGCGAAACTCTTGGGCCTTCTGCTCCAGCGCCGCTACCAAATTGTCCAGCGTGCCCAGAAAATCCCGTCGCACCCGCAGCAGGGCAGCCAGACGAATGGCGGTGGGGATGACATCGTTGGTGGACTGGCCGTAGTTGACATGGTCGTTGGGGCTGACCCGCTCGTAGCGGCCCTTGGGCTCCCCCAGGATCTCCAGAGCGCGGTTGGCCAGCACTTCGTTGACGTTCATGTGGTGGGAGGTGCCCGCCCCCGCCTGGTACACATCCACCACAAACTGATCCCGCAGGGATCCCTGGAGGATCTCATCCGCCGCTTGGACAATCGCCTTGGCCACCTCTGCCGGAATGCACCCCAGCTCGCCGTTGACCTCCGCCGCCGCCTTTTTAATCAGCACGCAGGCCTCCACATACTCTGGCAGGGGCTTGAGGCCGCTGATGGGGAAGTTCTCCAGGGCACGGGCGGTCTGGATGCCGTAGTAAACCGACTGGGGTAGTTGCCGCTCCCCCATTGAGTCTCGTTCGCTGCGCACCTCAGCCAAGGCTTTTCCTCCCCCGTTCGCGGATCCTTGGGCTAGCTTCCGGCAGCCTTCTCTGAGGGTGTCTCGACGGCTGCAGATAAGTTTTGTAAAGTAGCCTGCAACTGCTGGCTGAGGCGCTCGTTGTTCTCTGCCAAGACCAACACCATGGCCGCACAGGCCAGATGCACCCCCGCTCGAAATTCTGCCGAAGACTTGTACTGGATCAGCGCTTCGCTATCCCCTTCCCGCGGGCTGAGGATGAGCTGAACCGACTTTTGGGCCAACTCTGTCAGTTCCCGTTCCGTTAAACCGAGCTGCACCGCTTCTGCCCTCCCTGCTGGCCGACAAACAACCTTTGATCCCATCAGGATCGCCACTTTGGTATCCTACCGCGGTTGTTGCCCCAATCTGGCAGGATCCCCAAGTGAGCGGGCCTTGACAACTCTTGATAGCTCTAGAAGGAGACGGAAAATGCCGGTTAGTATAGGTGCAGCCTGCCTTGGCCTGCGGGCCAGTGGCCGACTTTGATTGGAGAGTCCAAACTCAGGGTTCGGCACTGCTCCGAAGGGGGCTAGTCCTACTTAGCATTTGTCTTGTGTTGTTATTTCGTTGAGAGAGGAAAACTTGACCGTAGAGCGTCCACCTGACCGCTTCCCCCGCAAGCAGCGCGCAGAGCTGCCGGCTATCAACGAGCGCATCCGCTTCCCCAAAATCCGCCTTATCGATACCGACGGCACTCAGTTGGGGATCATGAGCCCGCGCGAAGCCCTGCGCCTGGCAGAAGAAAAAGATCTGGACTTGGTCTTGGTGAGCGAAAAGGCCGACCCGCCCGTCTGCCGCATCATGGACTACGGCAAGTTCAAGTTTGAGAAGGAGAAGAAAGAACGGGAGGCCCGCAAGAAGCAACACACTGCCGAGATCAAGGAAGTGAAGTTTCGCTACAACATCGGCGAGCACGACTACAACGTGCGCCTGCGCAGCGCCCAACAGTTCTTGGGGGATGGAGACAAGGTGAAAGCCACGGTGATGTTCCGCGGTCGTGAGGCCCAGCACGCCGAGTTAGGGGAAGAATTGCTGCACCGCTTGTTCAAAGACTTACAAGAAGTGGCGGAAATGCAGCAGCCCCCCCAAAAGGAAGGGCGAAACATCACGATGATTCTCTCTCCCAAAAAATCGGTCTGAGGAGGGATCCCACCCATGCCCCTTGCCGTTGGGGATCCGGCTCCGGAGTTCACCCTGCCCGATGCCGAGGGCAATCCCATCAGCTTGAGCCAGTTGCGGGGCCAGCGGGTGGTGCTCTATTTTTACCCGCGGGACAACACCCCCGGCTGCACCCAAGAAGCCTGCGGCTTTCGGGATGCCTACGCTGACTATCAAGCCCACGGCATCGCCATCTTGGGGGTGAGCGCCGACGATGCCCGTTCCCACCAAAAATTTGCCCAGAAGCTGCAACTGCCCTTCCCCCTGTTGGTGGATGAGGGGGCCAAGGTGGCCAGGGCTTACGGGGTCTATGGGCCGAAAAAGTTCATGGGCAAAGAGTACAACGGCATTCACCGCACCACTTTTGTTATTGATCCGGAGGGGAAGATCGAGGCCGTTATCACCAAGGTCAAGGTGGAAACCCACGCAGCGGAGCTGCTCAAGCAGTTGACTGGCTCTTAGGCTTTCCGGTGGGAGTTCGGCAGACCTGCTGCTGGGCTCGTTGTTCTGGAACCTGAGCCAAGACGGGAACGAAAAGAGCAAAAAAAGATGTAAAGTGCCGGTATTGATTCCTCGTGGGCTAGGGCCGTGTCCCGACGCAGCCGTACCCTCAAGTCGATTCACGACAGCTACCAAATGTTGGGTTTGGCCGGCCAAGGGCAGTACGGGCGTGTATTCTGTGCCCGTCCCCGTCAAGGAGGAGACCTGGTGGCCCTGAAGGAGCTGCCGGCGGAGCGCTTTCCCACCCAAAATCTGCTGCGGGAGCTGCGCCATCTGCTCACCCTGAACCACCCCAACATTACCCGCTGCTACGCCCTCGAACATGCCCGCGAAGGTCGCTACCTGGTGTTGGAGTACTGCGAGGGAGGCACGCTGCGGGAGCTGATCGACCAGGTGGAGCAAGGGCTGTGGCTGCCGGTCAAGCAGGTTTTGGGCTTTGTGGATCAGATTTTGGCCGGGTTAGATCATGCCCACCGGCAGGGGGTGATCCACTGCGATGTCAAGCCCGAGAACATCCTGCTCAAGCCCACGCCCCAGGGCTGGCAACTGAAGCTGACAGACTTTGGCATTGCCCGCCACTCCCAGCCTCTTCCTGATGAGATCAGCGCCACCGGATCCCCTGCCTACATGGCTCCCGAGCGCTTCTACGGTCAGTTTAGCCCTGCCTCGGATCTCTACGCGGTGGGGATCATCCTGCTGGAGCTGTTGACAGGCCGGCGGCCTTTTTCCGGATCCCCCGGCCAGTTGATGCACGCCCACCTCAACCAGCCGTTTGTCTGTCCCGAAGGGATCCCTGCCCCGCTGCGGGAGGTGCTGGAGATAGCCCTACGCAAGTTGCCCTTGCGGCGGTTCCGCACTGCTGCCCAAATGCGGTCGGCTTTGGCGGTGGTTGCCCAAGAGTGGCAAGAGCCGGCCAGTTGTTGGGTTGGCCCTCGCCTGCCCAGATGGCCGCCCCCTGGGGTACAGGTTTGGGATCTGCCGGATCTGGGCTCTGTTGACACTGGCGGGATGGAGTTCCTGGCCGAGCAAAAGTTCTGCATCTGCGAGGATCCCAGCGGCTCCAGATCCCCGCTGCTGTTGCGGGTGACCCCCCAGAGGCTGGAATGGCTGGAGCTCCAGAACCTTGCCCTGGGATCCCCTGCTTTGGCCCGTTTTTCCCTGGACGAGCCAATTCGGGCGGTGCTGCCCTTGAACACCTTCCCGGAAGCCCTGGCCTTCTCCCGAAGCAGCCTTTTGCACCTCAGCCCCAGCCGCATCCGCACCTTGCTCAGCTTTGAGGAGGATTGGCAGGCCACCTGGCTGGCAGAGCGACAGGAGCTGGTCTGGGCCACCGCCCAAGAGTTGGGGGCCGTACAATGGCAGCCGGCCACATCGACAGGAACACAGCCTTTCCCCGATTCCCGCTGCTATTTTCGTTGGCCTTGGCAGGGATCCCTGTCCCGCTTGCTGGCCCTCTCGGAGCATCTGGTTTTGTTGACAGGTGTGGGGCAGCAGTGGGTGGAGATGAGCCTCTTGCCCTATCCCAAGGGACACCATCCCACTGTTGCGACCGGTTGGTCTCTGCAGACGGGATCCCAGCCCATTCGCTATCGCCTGCCCTTGGATCCCCAAGGGGGGGTGATCAGCCTGGGGGAACGGTTGCTCTTTGCGGCAACAGATGAGGGAAGGGAAGGCCAGCAAGGTTGCTGCCCCTATCTCCACTCGGTGCAGGTGAATCCGCTGCGGGTGCGCCGCTGGTTCTTGAAAGGGCAACCTGTCCAGATGGCCAAGGCCCCTTGGGGCGTGCTGCTGCTGTGTCGAGAGGGCGAGCAATCCACTTCCCTCTGGCTGTACAGTGAAAAAGGGGATCCCTTGGCCCAAGTAGCTGTGCCTAACGGCTCACAGGTGTTGCAGGTGGGCCAAAGGGGCAAGATTTGGCTGCAGGTGCCCAAAGCAGAGAAATCTCACCTGTCTCAGCTTTGGCAATTGGATCTGAACTGCTTGCCGGTGAGTGGACAGCCTTCCCAGGTGATGCTGTGCGACCCAGCGATCTAGAGTTTCGCCAAGGACTCCGTCCCGCTGTCGCGACCGGACTCGGCCAGAACCGCTATCAGCCCTAAGATCAAGTTTGAAGATCAAGTTTGGCCAGATGCCCGGCCAGCTCTGCTGGGCTGTGGACCAGGGGAGTGGTGATCTGTCCAGCCTGTTGGAGAACAAGCATGAGTCAGTATCTGCCGGAACCTGCTGCTGTGGAGGAGGATCCCAGCTTGTTGGTAGAGCGGCTGCGCCGCAAAGAGGGCCGGTGGCTGGATTGGGCCAAGGCCTGTCAAGCTTTGCAACGACAGAAAATGACTCCCCAGGCCATCTTCGAGGCGACGGGGTTTGAGCCCATTCACCAAAACCAGATCATCGTTGCGGCCCAAGTTTACGAAGGGATAGCCAAAGCAGGAGCCAGCCCAGCAGTTCTGGAGCATTTTGCCCACAAAGGTAGCGATATCCTCTACGAGTTGCGCATTCTCTCTCCACAGGATCGGGTTCGGGTGGCGGAATTTATCTTCAGTCGCCATTTGCATGCCGCTGATGCTCATGAGATCGCCCGCGCCGTGAAAAATTATGCCCAGCTCCAACAGCTTCCGGAAGGGTTTACGGATCACCCCGGCGATGCGGTAGCCTATCAAGCCTGGCGGACGGCCCAGCAAACCCGCGATCTGCAGGAGCGAACTCGCGCTATCGGTCGAGCATTTCAGTATGTCCACAGTGATACAGCCCGCCGACAGGTGGAGCAGCTCTTGTCCACGATTGCCACCAGCTCCCGCCCCCAACGCAGCGTTTTGCCCAAGCTGTCCGTGTTTCGCTTGGAAGAAGATCTGCCGCGACTGCTGCCGGTGGCCGGATCCCTGCCTCTTGCAACTGCCGCCTGGGAAGGGATCCCCCCCAGCGAGCCGCAAGGGCCCTTTGGCTGGGTCAACAGCCCGGCGGAGCAGACTTGGATGGCCTTGCCTGCTTGGCCGGTGATTCAAAAGGCCGGGGATCCGGTGATCCTTCAGGTGGAAAACCGGCTTTTGGGATCCCTGTTGGGTTTGCCGGTGCCTGCCGGTGAAGAACAGGATCCGGTTTTGCTGGTGGTCGATCGCGCCGCTCGGGTTTGGGAGGGAGCTCAGATGGCGGGATTTTTCCTGGTGGATCGGGCCGGATCCCTGGCGGTGGAGTGGATAGAAGACTCGCCCTCCTCTCCCCTGTTGGGCCAGGTGCTGATGGCCGTGCGCCCCCCGCGGGTTTTCGATGAGGTGCTGGCTCAGGATCCCTGGCAGTTGGAAGAATAGGCGTTGGGATCCCGCCGTTGTAGCCATTCGTGCTAGTGGTGCAGAGCACCGCGCCTGGACTCGCCCCCATGGCCTCACCCATGGCCTCAATTGAGCAAGGCCAAGTTATCCCGGTGGACGGCAGTATCAACCCCTTCGTAGCCCAGGATGCGGGGAATCTCGGCGGTTTTTTTGCCCTTAATCTGCCGCAGCTCCTCGGCGCTGTAGTTCACCAGGCCCCGCGCCACCTCCTGGCCGCTGGGATCGCACAGGCGCACGGCAGCCCCCGCCTCAAACTCCCCAGAAATGGCTGTGATCCCTGCCGGCAACAGCGAGCGCCCTTGCTCGCACACCGCTCGTACCGCCCCCTCATCCAAAGTCAAAGATCCCTCGGGGATGAGGCCGTAGGCAATCCATCGCTTGCGGGCGCTGGCGGGCTGAGGAGCCGGATCAAAGCGGGTGCCGATGGCCTCGCCGGCCAGAATTGCCGGGATCTGCTCAGGCCGTTTGCCATTGGTGATCACCACCGTTACCCCTGCAGCTGTAGCAATTTGAGCAGCGGTCAGTTTGGTGGCCATGCCGCCGGTGCCCCAGCCGCTTTTCCCCTGGGCTTCGGCCTTCACCTGTAGCGGGATCCCGGGCAACACCCGCTCAATGGGCTGGGCAGAGGGATCTCGGTTGGGGTCAGCCGAATAGAGCTTGTCCACATCGGTGAGCAGGATAAGCCACTTGGCCTGCACCATGCTGGCCACTAACGCCGAAAGCGAGTCGTTATCGCCGAATTTCAGCTCCTCCACTGCCACCGTGTCGTTTTCATTGACGATGGGAATAACCCCCATCTGCAGCAGTTGGGCAAAAGTGCGATTGGCGTTCACGTAGCGGCTGCGCTCCACCAGATCGCCGCGGGTGAGCAGCACTTGGGCAATTGGCTGGTTCAGAGCCGAGAAGAGGTCATCGTAAAGGCGGATCAACCGCCCCTGTCCCACCGCAGCCACCGCCTGCTTCTCGGCAATAGCCGTCGGTCGTTGCCGCCAGCCAAGGCGAGCACAGCCCACCCCCACCGCCCCAGAGGAGACCAAGATCACCGCATACCCCTGCCTGCGCAGGTGGGTCAGCACCTCCACCAGCGGCCCCAACACCGAAAGACGCAACAAGCCGGTCTGAGTATCTGTCAGGCTGGAGGTGCCGATCTTCACCACCACCGTCACGTCTGTTGTTGCCATCGCCGTCACGTCTGTTGTTGCCATCGCCGCTCTCAACCCATCCTCCCACCCCTCTATTCACCATAGCGCCACCATAGCGGAGTCAAGACGCAGCTGTATTGACCAAAAGGCGCGGCAAGCCCCGTCCTTCAGGGCAGGGAAGGATAGCGCCGACCGTAGCCGACGCCCTTTAAAAACGCAGTGCCGGCCATGTGAATATCGTTGTCATCACGCATAGGCCAAGAATACGATTGAGCGGTGCAACGACTTCAAGCCTTCAAGTACGAATTGCTGCCCAACAGCCAGCAGGAACGGCAGATGCGCCGCTTTGCTGGCTCCTGCCGGTTCGTCTACAACAAAGCACTGGCGTTGCAGAAGGAGCGTCACGAGCAAGGCCAGAAAAAGCTAGGCTATGCGGGCTTGTGCCAGCTGCTCACCGCGTGGCGCCACAGCGCAGATACAGCGTGGCTGGCGGATGCGCCGGTGCATCCGCTGCAACAGGCGCTCCAGGATTTGGAGCGAGCCTACAGCCACTTCTTCGCCCAGCGCGCCGGCTTCCCGAAGTTCAAGAAAAAAGGCCGGTCGGACAGTTTCCGTTATCCCGAGCCCAAGCAAATCCAGCTGGACCAGGCCAACAGCCGCATCTTTCTGCCCAAACTTGGCTGGCTGCGTTATCGCAACAGCCGCGACGTGGTGGGCAAGGTCAAGAGCGTCACCGTATCCAAGCACGCTGGCAAGTGGTTCGTGTCGATCCAGACCGAGCGCGAGGTGGAGCAACCCAAGCCGAAGGGCGGCGTAGTCGGCATCGACGTCGGTATTGCCCGCTTAGCTACCCTCTCGGACGGCACGTTCTACGCGCCCCTCAACAGCTTCAAGCGGCACGAGGCGCGCTTGCGCAAGGCACAGCAAGCGCTCTCCCGCAAAGTCCAGTTCAGCAACAACTGGAAGAAGGCAAAAGCCCGCCTCCAGCGTATTCATTCTCAGATGGCCAACGCCCGCCGCGACTTCCTGCACAAGGTCTCGACCGCGATTAGCAAAAGCCACGCGATGGTGTGTATCGAGGACTTGCGGGTGCGGAATATGTCCAAGTTGGCGGCAGGGACAGCAGATGCTCCTGGGAAGAACGTCCGCGCCAAGTCAGCGTTAAACAAAGCCATTCTCGACCAGGGGTGGTATGAGTTCCGCTGCATGCTGGAGTACAAGCTGGCCTGGAAAGGCGGCAGGCTCATTGTCGTGCCGCCGCAGAACCCGAGCCGCACCTGTCCATGTTGCGGCCATGTTTTATCAGACAACCGCCAGACCCAAGCCTGGTTCGAGTGCGTGGCGTGCGGCTATGAGAATAACGCCGATCGCGGCAGCGGGCCGGAGGCCTTTCGCGGCAGCGGGCCGGAGGCCTTTCTGGTCGGTGCCATCAACATCCTTGCTCGCGGGATATAGCTGTTGCGAGACGAAGGGCAGGACACGGCCGACGCTGCGGTCGGGATGCGGGTGGGTGAACCACCCGTGTCAGCCCGGATGGCCTGTGGATCGAACTGCACGGGCGGTCGGAAGCAGGAACCCGCCGAGACGACTGCGCAAGGAGCCATCCATGCGTAGCGTGGTAGGAATCTCCGGCCTTCAGGCCGGGGAGGATGTCAATTGCAGAGAGCGAGTACCTTTGCTCAACAGGGTTGAGATTTGTCAACTCTTCTATACAAACCTTCTCAATCCCTTTTTTCAACAACCTTGTAGTCGGTAGAGTGTAGGGCATCTTCTGGGAACAGGCGACGTCAGGATCCTTAGCCCTTAGCTGCCAGGTGATACCGGTCACCGCCCTGAAGCTCTTTTGGGTGCAAGCTGAGAGTAACTGTGGCCACTTCCCAGATCTAGGAGATCGTTTAACCATGCGCAACCTCTCTTCCGTTTTGCTGTTCGGGATCCCTTTGGTAAGCCTAGGCTGGACAGGGATCCCGGTGGTGGCCCAATCCGCCAATCCAGCCCTCTGCCAGCAATTTCCCCAAGACATTCGCTGCACCCTCTCTGCCCCCAGACAGGTGGGACAAGCGCCGCAACCCACATCCCGTCCTCGGATTGCAGTCTTGGACTTTGATTTCAGCAGCCTCAGCAATCCCTACAGCTTCCGCGAGGCTTCTCGGGGGGTGAGCGACCTGTTGGTGGATCGGCTGGTGAGAGATGGCACCTTTTCCGTCATCGAGCGCTCGCGGCTGGACGCGATCTTGGCCGAGCAGAACCTGGGTCTATCCGGTCGACTGGATGCCAACACCGCTGCTCAGGTAGGCCGGATCCTAGGGGTCGATGCGGTGATCCTCGGCAGTGTGACCCAGTTTGATGTGTCTGTGCGCCGTTCTGGGGGTGGGGCACCGGTCTTAACTCCCTTCGGCAGCTTCCCGCTGGCGGTGGGCGCTGAGTCAGTGGATGCCGATGCCAACGTGCAGCTGAATGCCCGCTTGGTGAGCACCAGTACTGCCGAGATCTTGGCCGTGGTCGAGGGCAAAGGCAACGCCAGCCAGTCGGATAGCACGGTCACGGTTGCCGGCTTTGGCGGGGGATCCGCCACCAGCAACGAAGAGAAGCTGTTGGTATTGGCAAGCCAACAAGCGGTGGAGCAAATTGCCCAGCAGTTGGCCGGTTTTGCCGGGCGCTTGGCAGCTCAGCCTCGCTCTCTGCCAACGGTTGACGCCTTGGTGGCGGATGTCTACGGCAACCAGGTGATCCTGAACAAGGGCAGCCGCGATGGCTATCGGGTGGGATTGATTCTTTCTGTGGAGCGCGTCGTCCGCGAGGTGAAGGATCCGGCCACGGGGACAGTCTTGCGCAAATTGACTGAGCCAGCCGGACAGGTCCAACTGACGGAGGTGGATGACAGCTCCAGTG
Organism: Synechococcus sp. JA-2-3B'a(2-13); assembly: GCF_000013225.1. Taxonomy (NCBI): domain Bacteria; kingdom Bacillati; phylum Cyanobacteriota; class Cyanophyceae; order Synechococcales; family Synechococcaceae; genus Synechococcus; species Synechococcus sp. JA-2-3B'a(2-13). Next base: position 531,544 of record NC_007776.1, on the reverse strand, counting down.
TGGGACGCATTCTCAGCGGGGCAGGCTTCAAGGTTGGGGATGTAGCCAAGCCTGTCCAATGAGCTTTCCCAAGCCCTATCCTCAGGATCCCTCGATGGGAGCAAAGCCCTGCCGTTGCGTGTTTTCGGTTACGGTGCGCGGCTCTAAAAATTGCAGCAGGTAGTCGGGGCCGCCGGCTTTGGATCCCACGCCGGAGAGCTTGAAGCCGCCGAAGGGCTGCCGCTCCACCAGCGCCCCGGTGATCTCGCGGTTGATGTAGAGGTTGCCGACGGCAAAGTCCCGGCGAGCCTGTTGAATGTGAGAAGGGGTGCGGCTGTAGAGGCCGCCGGTGAGAGCGTAGGGGGTGGCATTGGCCATCTGCAGAGCAGAAGAAAAGTCCGGCGCTGAGATCACCGCCAAAACCGGGCCAAACAGCTCCCGCTGCGCCAGCTCTGACTGGGGATCCACCTGGCTGAACACAGTGGGGCCGACGAAGTAGCCTTTTTCCGGCACGGGCAGGCTGAGGTCGAGGCGGGCATCAGCCTTAGCCGATTGAATGGCCTGTTGCAGGCGAGCTTGGGCCTCTGCATCGATGACCGGGCCAACTTGGGTGCTGGGGTGGGCTGGATCCCCCACATTTAAAGAGCGCACCGCCTCGATGAGCCGCCCCAAGAACAGGTCGTGAATGGACTGCAAAACGATCGCCCGCGAGCAGGCGGAGCATTTCTGGCCACTGTAGCCAAAGGCGGAGTTGACCACTCCTTTGACCGCCTGATCCAGGTCGGCGCTTTCGTCGATGAGGATGGCGTTTTTGCCCCCCATCTCGGCAATGACCCGTTTGATGTGGTGCTGGCCCGGCTGCAGTTGCGCGGCTTGGGCGAGGATCTGGCAACCCACCGCCTGGGATCCGGTGAAGGCAATCAGGTGCACCCGCCGGTCTTGAACCAACAGGGGGCCGATGGCTTCGCCCACCCCCGGCAGGAATTGAAAGACACCCTCCGGGATCCCAGCTTCGGCAAGGGCCTTGAGGATAAACTCCGCCAGTTTGGCGGCGATCAGCGAAGATTGCTCCGCCGGCTTGAGGAGCACGCAGTTTCCGGCCACCAAAGCCGCCGCTGTCATGCCACAGGGGATGGAGAGGGGGAAGTTCCAGGGGGCGATCACCACCGCCACACCGCGGGGCTGGTAGTGGTAATGGTTGGTTTCGCCGGGCAGGTTGCACTCCCGTCCCCGATCCAGGGCCTCCATCTGCTGGGCGTAGTAGCGGCAAAAATCGATGGCCTCAGAAATTTCCCCATCGGCCTGGGCAATGGGCTTGCCCACCTCCAGCACCATCCAGGCAGCCAGCTCCGCCCGCTGGGCTTCGATTTGCTCCGCCACCCGCCGCAGGATCCCCGCCCTCACAGCCACAGGGGTGCGCCTCCAGCTGGGGAAGCTGGCTTGGGCCGCTGCCAAGGCTTGCTCCACCTGTTCCGGCTCGGTCAACCCAATTTCCGCTACCACCTGTTGGGGATCCGCAGGGTTGAGGGAGAGCATGGCTTGTTGGGTGGGGCGATATTCTCCGGCAATCCAGGGCTGAACCCTCTGACCCAGTTGAGGCCGGATCTCGTCCAATGCCTGAAAAAAGGGATCCCGCTGCTGGGGCTGGCTGAAATCCGTATCGGGAGCGGCGGCAAACGAGAGGGAAGGAGCTGGAAAAACGGATCCCTCCTCCAAGACCGGTGGGGCCAACAGTTGCTCGGGGGTGTAACCCTGAACGCTTTGCCGCAGAAAAGAGGTGTTGGCGGTGTTTTCCAGCAAACGCCGGATCAGGTAGGCCATACCCGGCAGCAGCTCCCCGTAGGGGCAGTACACCCGCACCCGCTGTCCCTTCTGCACCAAGGCCTTGGCCAGGGGATCGGCCATGCCATAGAGCACCTGCAGTTCAAAAGCAGACTGGGGCACCTCCAGGGCTTGGGCAATGGCGATGGCTTTGGCCTGAGAGCGCACATTGTGGCTGGCGATGGCGGCGTGGAGATGGGTGTGGTGCTCCAACAAAAGCTGGGTCATGCGCTCGAAGTTGGCGTCGGTAGCAGACTTGCTGTTGTAAACCGGCTGTGGCCAGTGCTTTTGCGCCGCCAGGATGGTCTCTTGATCCCAGTAGGCCCCCTTGACCAAGCGCACCGTCACCGGGGATCCCCGCTCTTTGGCCCAGGCGATCAGGTTTTGCAGATCGGTGTAGCTATCCCGCAGGTAGGCCTGCAGCGTCAGGCCAACGTCGGTGCGGCTTTTGAACTCCGGCTCCAGCAGCAGCTCCTGCAAAATGGCCAGGGTGAGGGATTTGTAGCGGTACTGCTCCATGTCGAAATGGATCCCGACTCCCAGAGCTTCTGCCCGGCGCAACAGGATGCGAATCCGTTCCCCCACTTTGGCTTTGGCCCCCAGGGGATCGATGGGATCGAACTGGGAATAGAAGGCTGTCAGCTTCACCGACACTTGCGGCACAGGCTGCGGTTGTGGCCAGGTTTTGACCATCTTTGCCAAATGCTCCATCACCTGCAGATAGCGATCCAGATAGGATTGGGCTTCCGCTTCGGTGATGACGGCTTCCCCCAGCAAATCCAGCGTGAAAGCCATACCCTGCCGGTGCAGAGCTTCCAGAGTTTTGCTGACTTGCTGTAGAGTTTCTCCGGCAATGTATCGACGGGCCAAGGCTTCCACGGCAGCGGTGAGGGTGGTGGCAGCCAACTGCCCTGGCAGGGAGTCGGGGTCTGCAAAGTTGAGCAGGCTTTTCAGCATTCCCGGCAATTCCACCGCCGGATCTGAAAGATACTCCTGCAAATGGCGGGCCACCTCAGCCTTGCTTTTCAAGCTGGGCAAGACATCAATCAAGCGGAACAACTGGGTGCGCAGGTGGGGGTTCTCCATCGCCCAGGCCAGCAGCTTGTCCTCCCAGCGCAGTTGATCCCGCCACTGGGCCAGCAGGGATCTCTTCTCTCCCCAAAGAGAAGCCAACAGAGATTGGGCGAGAGCTTGGGTTTGAGCCTCGTAGGCGGTAGGAGCACCTTGGGCAACCATCTAATAACTGGGGTGTGAGATCCCTACCATCCTGTCATGGAAAAGAGGGAACCTGAGGCCGATTTTGGGAAGATAATGGCAGATGGGGCCACCGCAAATCCTCAAACAGCTACACCGGGTATAAACAGCTTTGCAGGAGAAACTTATGCAGGCTTTTGTTGCAGGGGCTACAGGAGAAACCGGACGCCGCATTGTCAAAGAGTTGGTGGGCCGCGACATCCCGGTACGGGCGCTGGTGCGCAGCCATGAGCTGGCCGCTCGGGTTTTGCCCCGCGAAGCGGAAGTGGTGGTGGGGGATGTGCTGGATCCGGCCACGCTGGAGACAGGCATGGAAGGATGCACGGTGGTGCTCTGTGCCACCGGGGCCAGGCCCAGTTGGGATCCCTTTCAGCCCTACCGAGTGGATTATGAAGGCACCAAGAACCTGGTAGATGTGGCCAAAGCCAAAGGGATCCAACACTTTGTTTTGATTTCTTCTCTGTGCGTGTCTCAGTTGTTCCACCCCCTCAATTTGTTTTGGCTGATTTTGGTGTGGAAAAAACGCGCAGAAGAATACCTGCAAAAAAGCGGCCTCACCTACACCATCGTTCGACCGGGGGGCCTAAAAAACCAAGACAACGACGATGGCATTGTCCTATCCAAGGCGGATACCCTCTTTGACGGCAGCATCCCCCGCACGAAAGTAGCCCAAGTGGCCGTCGAAAGTTTATTCCAGCCCGCCGCCCAAAATCGCATCCTTGAGATCATCGCCAAGCCGGGTGTGCCCAACCGCGACTGGAGCGCCCTCTTTGCCATGGCAGGATAGGATGTTCGCGCCAGGCTTGCCCTCAACTCTCCTCTGCCTTGGAATCAGCAGACTTCGCCAACTGCTGCAAGCGATCTAGGATCCGCGCCTCAGCGTTGGCATCGTGGAGTCGCAACGTCAGGCGGGGCACCCGCAGTGAAGCCGTAATCCGGCCTGAGGGCAGATCCAGCCACACCAGTTGCCCTTGAAAACAGCGACAGGCAGCCCTCCATTCCTGGGCCAGAACCTCTACCTCCGACCAGGCAAGGCAGCGCGGCAGCAGCAGGTCAGTGGCCCACCCCGCTCCACACTCCCGCCGCCTGAGGATACGCACCTGCATGGATCCCTACATCCGCAAGGACTCCGTCCCGCTGACGCGAGCGGCGTAGAACTCGCACCAGGGATCCCCCTTCTCTCTGGCCTTGGTCTCCTGGCCGTGGAAGAGCCCACCCCGCTGGAAGAGGCGGTTGTAGAAGACTTGATCCAAAACCGGCTTCTGCTGGATGTTGCCGTTGTAGACCAGATTCATCATCGCCGGCACCGCCCCTTGAGCAAAATAGCAGGCGGGATCTTCTGCCCGTGGGTAGGAAGCCAAAAAGTAGTTGGCTTCGTAGTTGCCATCAATGGCCACCCGGCAAGACTGGCCACTCACCACCTCCAAAGCCTGCCAGCGACCCCACCCCAGGCTGCTGGCCACCGCATAGCCGCCGTGGATCCAGTCGGTGTCTTTCTCCAGCATCGGCCCCACAAGGGTTTCCCACTCCACCGATTCCATGATGTTGCCAAAGGTGTAGAAGACACAAACATGCCCCGACTCGCGGATGAGAGCTTCCCCCACCCCCATCAGCTCAGCCTGCACCGCCTTCAGCTCCTGTAAAAAGCGATACTGAATGCGGTTGTAGTAGTTGGCAGGCATGCGCGTTAGCAACACGTTAAACGCGCGAATTTGCCCCCGCTCATCTCCGGCCAAAGGCAAGCCCCACAGAGCTTCGTTGACCGCATCGTAGTCCACTGCTGTTGTGGGCCGGGGGAACTGGAGCGGCTGCTCGATCAACTTGCCCATCCCTGGACTGGGAGTCAACAACTGGGGCCGCGGCAGCCGAGTGGCCTGGATCACGCAGTGATCCTTACGGGTAACGGCCATGCACTCCGTTTCTTCTGCCGTGTAGCTTCCCAGCTCGCCAAACGTGGCATCCAGAGCTGCCGCCACATAGCCCACCGCCAAGTGGTCAATCGGGCGCGTGCGGCTGACCTGCTCTCCGTACTTGCTCAGCCAACCTTCTGCATAGTGAGAATGGGTAAGCTGCACTTCCCCGCCTGAAGGTGTCACCTCAAACGCCAGCCGCCCAAATCCTAAAAAACTGAAGATCTGAGCTGCCACTGCCAGGCGCTCTTGGGTCTCCTGAATGCCAAGAGCCTTGAAAGCTCCGTACAGAAGACTGTAAAAGATCTCCTGGGCTGCCGTGCGCAGGATCCCTACTCCATCGATCCAGTCGGGATCTTCAATAGTCTGCTGCAGGAAGAGGTTGTAGTGATGGCAGTGGAAGATAACCGGCTCTCCAAACAGGGAGATCAGCTTGCGGTTGCGGTCGAGATGGAGATGTTCAAGCATGGACAAGTGGGTTGAGATGAATGATAGTGCTCAAAGCAGGCCCCTGAGCGCGGCAACTGCCCTCAGGCAAAGCTCGCCAGCCATTCTCGACTACTCAAACCGGCATGGCAATAGGCAGCCGCTCTCGGCCCAAAAGATCTGCTACCGCTTTGTAAAGAATGCGCAGCTCCTGTCGGGTCAGGGTGCCTTTTTCAAGGCGGTTGCGGTCTAGACCTGTTTTCAAAGACAGGCGCAGGGCCACAAAGTTGGGATCCGGAGCGTAGCGCTTGGCATAGTCCATCAGAGCCTGAGCCAAAGACATGGTGCTGTCCTGCACAGGGGGCAGTAGCGGCTTTCCGTCAATCAGAATGGCTTTGATGCGCTCTGAAATGGCTCTGAGGTCGGTGATGGAACGGGTCAGAAACAAGACAAAGTAGGGGCTTTTGGGAAACGCTTTGATGACAACCCGCAGCGCCGGAGTACCTGCCAAGAGGTAGTCCGCCTCTTGGTCGGGGCTGACGGTTTGACAAAGGCGGCTATTGGCCTGCAACAGGTCGCCGGCGTAGGTGCCCAAACGTTCTAGGGCTTGCTCCTCTTGGGAATCGCTGACGTAGGTTACTTTGGCTACTGTAGCACCATCAGTGGCCCGCCCTATCAAAACAGCAATCAAGCCCGGAAGGCCGGCGATGTGCTGTTCAATCACGCTGCTGAGGGTTCGGATAGCCATGATCTGACTCCTTCCTGCGGCTACATGGGATAATTTAAGTATAAGTATATACACGGGATATTGGAGTATCTAGTGAACTAGGATGGATCGGATATTTCCAGAGAAATCTCCTGACCGGCTTAGCTCCAGGGATCCCAGTTCTCGTGAAACTTGCCTTCCAAGATGGCCTGACGCATCTTTTGGGTGTAGCGCATCAGCTCCGTGATGTTGTGGATAGAAAGCAGGGTATAGCCCAGGATCTCCTGGGCGCGGATGAGGTGGCACAAGTAGGCGCGGCTAAAGTGGCGGCAGGTGTAGCAGGGACAGTCGGGATCGATGGGATCCAAGCTGCGGCGGTGTTCCGCATTTTTGATGTTCCAGCGTTTGCCCCGGCTGATCACCGTGCCATGGCGGGCATAGCGGGTGGGGATCACGCAGTCAAACAAATCCACTCCGGCGGCCACAGCAGCGCGCATCTCGGCATAGGTGCCCACCCCCATGAGATAACGGGGGCGATCTGCCGGCAGTAGAGGGGCTGTTTGCCGCACAACGGCGTGCATAAACTCGACCGGCTCCCCCACACTCACCCCGCCAATGGCATAGCCCGGCAGATCCAACCGACAGACCTCTTCCACCGCCCGCCGGCGCAGCTCAGGGTAAACTCCCCCCTGCACAATGCCAAACAAAGCCTGATCTGAGCGGCGATGGGCTTTCACGCACCGTTTCAGCCACTGGGTGGTTCGCCGCACTGCTGCTTCCACTTCCTCAGGGCTGGCAGGGTAGGGCGGGCACTCGTCGAAGGCCATGATCACATCGGCACCCAAGGCATTTTGAATCTGGATGGATAGCTCTGGGGTGAAGTGAATGATGCGGCCATCGAGAGGAGAGCGGAACGTCACTCCCTCCTCGTTGATTTGGCGAATGGCGCTGAGGCTGAAGACCTGGAAGCCCCCTGAGTCGGTAAGGATGGGGCCCGACCAGCCCATAAAGCGGTGTAGCCCCCCTGCCGCTTGAATGATGCTTTCGCCAGGTTGCAGGTGGAGATGATAGGTGTTGCTGAGGATGATGTGGGCACCTGTCTCCTTGAGCTGGGCCGGGGTGAGGGTTTTCACGTTGGCCAAAGTTCCCACCGGCATAAAGCAAGGGGTTGGGATCCCGCCGTGGGGGGTGACGAAGTATCCTGCCCGCGCTTGGGTATGGGGGCAGGTGCCCTCACAAGTAAAGGTAAAGTCGGCCAAGGTCAGCGTTGATCAGCTTTCATCTGGTGCGCAGCAGAGCTTAGCACAGATAGAGCCGCCGGCAAGGGATCCCTTTTGCCAGCCTTGACAGGGATCCCCTGCTTTGGGCACACTTGTAGATCGCCGCGGAACTGGCGGAATGGTAGACGCGCTAGATTCAGGTTCTAGTGGCAGCAATGCCATCGGGGTTCAAGTCCCCGGTTCCGCACTCCCCCAAAATGGGTTTCAGGGGATACTGCCAGGTTGTCTGGCTTCACCTCCACTTCTAGAGGGCCAGCTCCTTTTCGATTTGGCCAAGCTTGATGCGGGCAAGGGCCAAGTTGCCTTTCTCTCGATCCAGAACCAGATAGAAAAACAAACCAGAGATGTGCTGGACTAGATGCATTAGGTGGTACTGAGTCTCCAGCAGGATAAGAACCTCCTCGATTTTGTCAGTAAGCTTAAGAGACTCAGCAACTCGCATTTTGGCGCGAATTACTTCTGTGTTTCCGGCGATTGCCAGCTCCAAGTTAGCTTCAGGAAAAGCGGGGCTGTTGGTGCCCTTATATCCCAAGCACATCCCAGTTTTCCAATCCCCCAGCGCTACCCCCAGTGCTCCATCGATGCTCAGAGCTTTTACCAAACTGTCTTGGAGTTTTTGCATGGCTGAGAGTGTTCCCCCTTTACAAAGCTCGTCGCTCTATAGTAAGTCTTCCGTTGAGAAATTTCAACTCGAAGCTTGCTTAAAAATGTTAGGATTTGATTATTTATAGGGTAAGTGAAACCAAATGCATTAGAGGAAGCTTATTGAGCTTTCTCATCTTTGACATCAGTATAAATACTGAAACTGGGATCCGGTAAGTCTTTTTCCCTTCTGCCCGCGGCGGCTCTGGACGGGCCACGGCTCAGACCCTTATTTTGGCTCGTTTGCAGGAGCTAGAGTAGCTGACGCAGGCGTGGTGAAAATGTAGCGAACTGAACCAACGGGAAGCTGGTTTGGGGATCGGATCCCTGTAGCTTCCGGTAGAGAGGCTTGGAAGTTATGCTGGGGTTACCTCTTTTACCTTGAGACTATCGACCTCCGAGATCGGTGGATCGGAACCCTTCCTCTCCGCTTAGTTTGACCTATGCCTAAGGCCCCCCTCCCTCCCAACGAAGAGCAGCGGCTGGCTGCCCTGCGGCAGTATCAGATTCTCGATACGGCACCTGAAACTGCCTTTGACGAGATCGTCCGCCTTGCCGCCCACATCTGCGGCACGCCCATTGCTCTGGTCAGCCTTATCGACGAACACCGCCAGTGGTTTAAAGCCAAATTCGGCGTCGATGTGCAGGAGACCCCACGGGATGTGGCCTTCTGCGCCCACGCCATCTTGTCGCCTAAAGAGCCGCTGGTGGTGCCCGATGCCACTCAGGATCCGCGCTTTGCCGATAACCCGTTTGTCGCTCAAGAGCCCCACATTCGCTTTTACGCTGGCATTCCCTTGGTAACTCCAGAAGGGCAAGCCCTGGGCACGCTTTGCGTTGTCGATTATCAGCCTCGGCACCTGACCCCAGAACAACTGGAGCAATTACAAGCCCTGGCCCATCAGGTGGTGGCCCAACTGGAGCTGCGCCGTACTTTGAGGGAACTGGCTCAGACGCCTCTGCTGCCTAAGTCGGGGGATACTAAACCTGCCCGCAAAAACCGCTTTCTCCTCAAAGTTACCGCCGGTTTTGGCCTGGCTGCCTTGCTTTTGGGCGGGATCACCTACTCAGCTCAGCGGAATGCCTCTCAACTGCCGCAGCTTACAGAACGAGTGGCCCACACTCTAAAAGTGATCCAAAACTTGGAAGGATTGCTGGCGGAAACCCGCGCCGCCGAGGCCGGTAAACGTGGCTATCTTCTGACCGATAATCCTCGCTACCTCGGTGAGTACCAAGACAGCCTTGAAGCAATCTCTACCCGTCTGCGCCTGCTGCAGGAACTGACTGTCGACAACCCCCTGCAGCAAGAGCGCCTGAAGCGCCTAGAGCTGCTGCTGGAGCAACGGCTACGAGTCATCCAAGACTTGATCCGGCTGAGGGAGCAAGAGGGGCTACTCGCCACCCAGGAAGCCCTGGAAAGCAGCGAAGGGCCAAGGTTGGTGGAGCAAATTGCCGATTTGATCCTGGTGCTCCAGCAGGAGGAAAATCGCCTTCTGCAGCAACGCAGCCAGGAATTTCAGTTTGCCTGGGTTAGAACCAATCTCATTGCTTTTGGCGGGCTCATTTTTACTTACCTGGTTTTGGCCTCGGTTTACTTCCTCATCCGCCGGGAGACTGCCGAGCGGGAAGAGGCAGAACGATCCCTCAAGCAAGAGCGGGATTTTACCAACGCGGTTATCGATACGGCAGGGGCGCTGGTGGTGGTCATGGATCCAGAAGGGCGTATCCTGCGCTTCAACCGCGCTGCCGAGCAGCTTTCTGGCTACTCGCTGGCAGAAGTTAAGAACCGGCTGCTGTGGGATTTGGGTTTGATCCCGCCGGAAGATGTGCCTGGTGTGAAGCAAGCTTTTGAACAGCTCAAGGGCAATCATTCCCTCTTTTTGAATCGCCATGAGAATTTTTGGCGCACCAAGCAAGGGGCACTGCGGCTTATTTCTTGGTCTAACACCGCCCTAATCAACGCTGCCGGCGAGGTGGAGTTTGTCATGGGCACCGGCATCGACATCACCGACCGCAAGCTGGCGGAGCTGGCCTTGAAAGAAAGCGAAGAGCGCTACCGGGATCTCTTTGAAAATGCCACTGACCTCATCCAGAGCGTGGATGCTGAAGGGCACTTTTTATATGTCAACCGCGCTTGGAAAGAGACCTTGGGCTATGACGAAGCTCAAGTTTATCAAATGACCCTCTTCGACATTCTCCATCCCGACTGCCGAGAGCACTGCCAGGCTCTTTTCCAGAAGCTTCTAGCAGGGGAGAAACTGGAGAGGGTAGAGACAGCTTTCCTCACGGCCACTGGTGAAACTGTTTGGTTGGAGGGCAATGTCAGCTGCCGCTTTGAAGATGGAGTGATGGTGGCTACGCGAGGCATCTTCCGCAACATTACTGAGCAGAAGAAAGCGGCAGAGGAATTGGAGCGGCAAAACCGCCGGGCTCAGTTGCTGGCGAATCTCAGCTTGAAGATCCGCGAATCTTTGGATATCGCCGAGATCCTAGAGACGGCGGTAACAGAAATCCAAGCCCTGCTCAAAGCCGACCGAGTCTTGGTCTACCGCTTCCAGCCGGATGGTTCTGGGATCATCTCCAACGAGAAAACTCAGCCGGGGATCCCCTCCTTGCTGGGAGAGGTGATCGAGGATCCCTGTTTTCAGGAAAAGTACGCCCAGCTCTACAGCCAGGGCCGCGTTCGCGTTGTTAGCGATGTGGAAAGTGAAGGACTGGAGCCTTGTTACCTAGAGCTGCTGCAAAAAATGCAGGTCAGGGCCAACATGGTGGTGCCGCTGTTTTTGGAGCAGCAGTTGTGGGGGTTGTTGCTGGCCCACCAGTGCTCCGGGCCCCGTCAGTGGCAACCCTTTGAGATGGAGCTGCTGTCGCAGTTGGCCAACCAAATTGGCATTGCCCTCACCCAGGCAGCCCTTTTGGAACGGGAGAGAAAGCGCAGCCTGGAGCTGGAGCAGGCCCGCAAAGCAGCTGAGCAGGCTGCACAGGCCAAAAGCAGCTTCTTAGCCACCATGAGCCACGAGATCCGCACCCCCATGAACGCGGTACTGGGGATGACGGGCCTGCTGCTGGAGACCCCCCTCAATGCAGAACAGCGGGACTTTGTAGAGACCATCCGCATCAGTGGCGATGCCCTGCTCACCCTCATCAACGACATCCTGGACTTCTCCAAATTGGAGGCCGGGGAAATGGAGCTGGAGATCCTGGATTTCGATCTCCGCTCGTGTCTGGAGGAGGTGGCGGATCTGTTTGCCCCCACTGCCCACGCCAAGGGATTGGAGCTGGCGGTGCTCATGCCACCGGAAGTGCCGCGCTACCTGCGGGGAGATGCTTCGCGTCTGCGGCAAATCCTCAACAACTTGGTGAGCAATGCCATTAAATTTACCCACCAGGGGGAGGTGGTGATCCAAGCAGAGGTGCTGCAAGAAACCGCTACCCATGCCCACCTCAAGCTCTCGGTGAGAGATACCGGGATCGGGATCCCGGCGGCGGCGCAGAGCAAGCTGTTTCAACCGTTTAGCCAGGTGGATGCCTCTACTACCCGCAAATACGGAGGTACGGGACTGGGCTTGGCCATCTGCAAACAACTGACAGAACTGATGGGGGGAACCATCTCGTTGCAAAGCCAGGAGGGACAGGGCAGCACCTTCAGCGTCGAGCTGACTCTGGAGCGGCAGCCCTACGTCCAGCAGCTTTCCCAGCCTTCTGCTCGCATCCCGGTGGATTTGCAGGGCAAGCGGCTGTTGGCGGTGGACGACAATGCCACCAATCGCAAGATCCTGCGCTGCCAGGCCACGACTTGGGGAATGGTGGTGGAAGAGGCCGAAAATGCCTATCAGGCTATGGACAAACTGCGCCAAGCCGTTCGGGAAGGCAGACCCTTCCCCCTGGCCGTTTTGGATATGCAAATGCCAGAGGTGGATGGGGAGACCTTGGGCCGCTGGATCAAGGCAGATCCGCAACTGGCCGAGACGCAACTGGTGATGATGACCTCCCTGGGACTGGGGGAGCACTCCCGCCGCGCTGCTGAAATTGGCTTTGCCGCCTACTTGGTTAAGCCGGTAAAACAAAGCCGTCTGCAGGAAGCGCTGGTCATGGCCCTGGGGAAATCTTCTGGTTTATCCACTTCGCTCTTGGGAATGAGTCCCGTCCTCCCTCAGACGACCCCCAGGGAGGATCGTCCCCGTCAATCGCTGCGCATTTTGCTGGCAGAGGATAACCCCGTCAACCAAAAGGTGGCTTTGCGCCAGCTCGAGAGTTTGGGCTACAAGGCCGATGTGGTGGCCAACGGTCAGGAGGTGTTGGATCTCCTGCAGAAGGTCAGCTACGACCTTATTCTCATGGATTGCCAAATGCCGGTGATGGACGGCTACGAGGCCACCCGCCGCCTACGCCAACAGGAACGGAGATCCGGCCACCGCACAGTGGTGATTGCCATCACGGCCAACGCCATGCAGGAGGATAGGGAGCGCTGCCTGCAGGCAGGTATGGACGACTATCTCAGCAAGCCGGTGCTGAAGGAAGATTTGCAAAGGTTGCTCAACCACTGGAGCCAGGTGATTGCCCAGTCTGCAGGGGGATCCTCCAACCAAGCCGCTTCTGAAGCAGCCTCTCCAGCTTCCCCCGCTGAGAGCCGGGATCCCTCTTCTCCCACCCAGCCCTACCCCATCGACTCTGCCTACCTGGATCAGGTTTCCGGCGGGGATCGGGGGTTTCAGCGAGAGCTATTGCAGGTGTTCATCCAAGATTGCGAAACCCAGCTTCCGCAATTGCGCCAAGCCATTGCCGGTTACGACGCAGAAAGAATGCGGCGGATCGCTCATCGCCTCAAAGGAGCCAGCTCCAATGTGGGAGCCAACGCTTTTTGCCAAGTGGTTCGCGAGCTGGAACACTTAGGAGTGGCGCTGGCCCAGCAGGGATCCCAAGGTGGTCATGACCTAGAATGGGCACGCGCTCTCCAGGCCCCAGAAGACCTAGAACGCATCTTGGCCGATATCCGCCAGTACTTGCAGGATTTGGAAGAGTAGATTCCTAGGGATCCCAAGCCTTCTGCGCTGCTAGCTTTCACTCCCCGCCCCTCTCCCAGTGGAAGAGGAGAGTCAGCGGCAGAAGCAAGGCAGTGGAAGCTGGACTTAACAGCCTGCATTTCGCTTCCACTTCCATTTGGATTCATTCAGACCTAAATCCAGAATCGAGGGCAATGCGAAAGCCTGGCTGCTTTGCAGAGGGTGGAAACTACAGCCAGGCAAGCAAGGATCTACAGCAGTGTCGTAGGCCCACCGGGATTACATCAGGCCGATTTGAGAGAGGATCCCTTGGCCGGTCAGCAACTCGGTCGCAACGCCAATCACAAAGCCCAACATTGCCAAACGGCCATTCCATTTTTCGGCGAAGGTGGTAAAGCCAAACTTAGCTTCTTGGTTTTCCATGGTTCTAGCTCCATCAACGGGTGACATCTTTAATGTGGCTCAGATATTAAAAAGTGTCAAGTTTTATGTCGAGAGCTAACAAGGGATCCCTAGCTGCTTTTCACGGTTGTCCAGAGGGCGTCGATGAGGCGCAGCTCTTCCCCTGACAGCACTTTAAGGTAGGTGAGTTTGGCAAGGGCCTCTTCGTCAGGGTAGATGGCCGGGTTTTGCCGATCTTCTGGGTTGATCATGGGCAGAGCTGCAGCGTTGGGGGTGGCGAAGCGGTTGTGGTTGCTCAGTTGAGCGCCGACTTCAGCATCCAGGATGAAATTGATGAAGCGATTGGCCAGCTCGGGGTTGGGGGCCTGGGCGGGAATGGCCATTACATCCAGCCAAATGTGGGCACCCTCGCGGGGGACAAAATAGCCGATGTTGGGGTTTTCTTCGGCAGCTTGCAGGGCATCGCCGCTGTAGACGATGGCTACATTGGCCGTTCCAGAAACCAGTTGGTTTTTGCCCCCCACGCCCCCAATTAGGCCGGCACTGCGGCGCTTGGTGTCGATCAAAAGCTGCTGGATCTGCTGCAGTTCGGAGCGAACGGTGGTGTTCATATCGAAGCCCAGGTAAACGGCAGCAGCGCCGATCATGGAGCGCATCTCGTCGATCATCACAAAGGGGCCATACTGCTGCTGCGGGTCGAAAATCAATCCCCAAGAGCGTTCAAAGTTTTCGGGCAGGCGGTCTTTGCGGTAGCCAATGCCGGTGGTGCCCCACTGATAGGCGGCGGTGTAGGTGTTTTCTGGATCAAAGGGCAGGCCGACAAATTTTTCGCCCAGGTTGCTTAGGTTGGGGATCAATTCTTTGTTGAGAGGCTGCAGCAGTCCCAGCTCCAACATGTTGGGCACAATGTAGTCGGTGGGAACAACAATGTCGTACTGGCTGGTGCCTCCCCCCCGCAGTTTGGCCACCATGTCTTCGTTGGATTCGTACACGCTGACCAGCACGCGGCTATTGGTGGCTTTTTCAAAGGCGGTGAGGATGTCGGGATCGATGTATTCTGACCAGATGTAGAGATTGAGGGTCTGCCTCTGGGCAGAGGTAACATGGGGCCAAAACAAAACCAGGACAAGCACACAGCAGAGCAGGGTTGTAGCCGAGGCAATCCACTTTTTCATGAGATTTCTCCGACTGTGAAAAGTTGAAAACATCGTATCTGCTTTCATCCCCCAGCCGGCTACACCCGCGGCTAGGGGGCACGCCTTGGGCAATCGCCAAGCCCCGCAAACTCCGGTTGAGGCTCGGGTACTCACCCTTGTTTCCAAGACAACACCCAAACGGTATCAACGCCTCCGCGAGCGATCCGCCAAAAGCCGCAAAGGCCGATTCTTTCGTCGGATCCCTCGATGCCTTGCGCCACAAGGCTTTCCAGCCCCAAAACCCCCTCGCCACAGCTCTTTTTGCCGACTTTTTTCCGGATCCCTCGCAAATGGGTCTTGCATTCCTTGCCCTGCTTGGGTTTAATAGGGGTGGGTTCCCCCTTCGGGGGGATCCCTAGAAATTGGAAACACCTTCTAGCCCAGTTTTGGGGTGATCTGGAGATTCAGGAGGTTTGTTCCCCCTTCGGGGGGATCCCTAGAAATTGGAAACTTGATGACCGGTTCCTTCATATAGCCCTCCCTTTAATGTTCCCCCTTCGGGGGGATCCCTAGAAATTGGAAACAAAAAGAAAGTCGGCTATTACTGGATGATTCCTCCCGTTCCCCCTTCGGGGGGATCCCTAGAAATTGGAAACCTGAAAAAGTTCGTTGCTACATTGACGGTAACAAACATCTGTTCCCCCTTCGGGGGGATCCCTAGAAATTGGAAACTGATGGTTTTTATGTCTTCCTCCGTTGCCTGTTCTAGCCCGAGTTCCCCCTTCGGGGGGATCCCTAGAAATTGGAAACGCCAAAATGGGCGGCTTTTGTGTACGCACGAGGGTAGCGTTCCCCCTTCGGGGGGATCCCTAGAAATTGGAAACCCCACTCCCCCGGGAATTGCTTCCCATGTGAGGTTGTCGAGCGTTCCCCCTTCGGGGGGATCCCTAGAAATTGGAAACTTCGCCGCACGAATTTGCTCGCGCTGGATATCAGTGAGCTGTTCCCCCTTCGGGGGGATCCCTAGAAATTGGAAACCATAGTTTCCTCCTAAGGCAGGGAAAGACTGAACCTGTTCCCCCTTCGGGGGGATCCCTAGAAATTGGAAACCCCCGAATAAGGACTATAGCGGTATTCGGTTGACTCAGACGGAGGTTCCCCCTTCGGGGGGATCCCTAGAAATTGGAAACCGGGAGTCGGTGTTGCGTGAGCTGACCGTATGGTCAGTGAAGGAGTTCCCCCTTCGGGGGGATCCCTAGAAATTGGAAACCCAAAACTACGTTGCCAGAGCATGACACTGGCATTCCAGTTCCCCCTTCGGGGGGATCCCTAGAAATTGGAAACTCTAGTCAATCCGTTTTGCGGATTTTGCTGGATCCAAGTTCCCCCTTCGGGGGGATCCCTAGAAATTGGAAACCTTACACGGCGGTGTCCGTATATCCAGTAGTATGTAGTTCCCCCTTCGGGGGGATCCCTAGAAATTGGAAACATCATTCGTGCCGAGAGATGCGCGCTTTTGCGGGATCTTGGTTCCCCCTTCGGGGGGATCCCTAGAAATTGGAAACGCAGTACGGCTGCAACCCCGAGGTAGTTTTAGGACATACGTTCCCCCTTCGGGGGGATCCCTAGAAATTGGAAACGCAGTACGGCTGCAACCCCGAGGTAGTTTTAGGACATACGTTCCCCCTTCGGGGGGATCCCTAGAAATTGGAAACAATTCCGCCACCGATCCTGGCTATACTGAGGACACGCTCACCCAAAGTAGGGGTGAGCTTTCACTCGGCAGCGATTCACATGAGTTTTTGGAAGGGCCTGTTCGGGTCAGCAGGAGCTGCTACAACCAAAGAGCCGGCGCAAACAGCTGGGGCCGACCGTCGCCAGGAAACGGTGGTGGTACGAGGGGAGACAATCCTCTTCAGCTTGGATCCCAACTTGGATCTGTACGAGCTAGAGGAGCTCTGCGATGCGGTGGGGTGGTCGCGTCGCCCCATTCACAAGGTGAGAAAAGCCCTGCAGCACAGCTTTTTGGTGGTGTCGATGTGGCAGCAGCGGGGCAGCTACCGTCGCCTCATCGGCTTTGCCCGGGCAACGTCCGACCACGCTTTCAATGCCACCATTTGGGATGTGGTGGTTCATCCCGATTTCCAGGGTAGGGGTCTGGGCAAGCGGCTGATGGAAAAGGTGATCCACGAGCTGCGCGCCCGAGACATCAGCAACATCACCCTTTTTGCCGATCAGGGAGTGGTCAGCTTTTACGAACGGCTGGGCTTCACCGCCGACCCTGAGGGGATCAAAGGCATGTTCTGGTATCCCCGCTAGCGTATGGCCCCTGTGGTGATTTTGCCCGGTTATCTGGCGGGTGCGTCGGAGTATGAGCCCCTGCGCCAAGAGCTGGAAGCCCGCGGCTATGCGGCACGGGTGGTGCCGTTGCAGGTGCGCAGTTGGTTTCCCACGCTGGGGGGAAGGCCTGTCACTCCCATCCTGTGGGCCCTTCGAGAGACCATCCAAAAGACCTGCGCTGAGTTTGGGGTTGACCGAGTTAACCTGGTGGCCCACTCCGCCGGCGGCTGGATTGCCCGCATCTACCTGGGATCCGTGCCCTATGGGGGACAGGTGTGGCAGGGGCGGGAGCAGGTCGCTGCGCTGATTAGCTTGGGATCCCCCCACACCAGCCGGGAGCGCTGGACGAAGCGCAATTTGGACTTTGTCAACACCCACTATCCGGGGGCCTTTTGGCCCGAGGTCAAATATGTGTGCGTGGCGGGCAGGGTCATCCAGGGGCAGAGGTTGAGTCTGGGATCCCTGTGGCGACAGGAGCATTATCTGGCTTGGCTGGCCTACAACAGCTATTGGCTCACGGCTGGACAGGGGGAATTGTGGGGCGATGGCATTACCCCCATCGAGGCTGCCCACCTGCAGGGGGCTGTTAACCTCACTCTGCCCAACTGCTACCATTCCGGTCGGGGTGGACGGCGCTGGTATGGATCCCCCGAGGTGGTGGAAACTTGGGCTCAGTATCTGGCTTAGGGCCGGGGTTTAGCTGCCAGGCTTGCTTGGGTCGCCGAGGGAAGTCTCGGGCAAAGAGGCGGCCGATTGGCGGCGTTCCTGCTGACGCCGGGCGGCTTTTACCATCTCCTCGACCACAGCCCGCGCCTGCTTCATGCGATCCAAACTGCTGCGATAGAGCTCCAGATCTTTTCTCACCCGCTCTGTTGAAAAGGGCAGCTTGCTCACCACATTCTCCAAAAAGCGGCGGGTGCGTTCTTCTGGTTCTTCGTAAAGGGACTTGGCCACAACTTCATAGGCTGTGTAAAGGCCAACAGCTAAGACCCGGCTGTAGGCGTAGGGCGGCTGAGTCATGCGCTCCAAAATGGCTTTCAACCCACCCACATCTTCCGCCTCTGGCTTGAGACAGAGGAGATCAAGTCTTTGACGGGGATCCCCGCTTCCCATCAACTCCAGCAGATCGCGGGCATTCTTGCGCAACACCTCCGGCTTGAGGTGCAGAGCCTTACAGAGGGCGTTGAAAATGGCTTCTCGCTGCTCAGGGGGGTGATAGGCTTCCATCAGCCCGTCGTAGAGGGTGACCAGCCCCAAGGCAAAAAACGGATCGTAGACGAAGGTGCTGTTGACGGTGGTCAGGTGCAGCTCCACCAACAACTCCTCCACCACCCGGCGATAGACGGCGTTGATCGGGCGAGGGTAGGCGCTGAAAAAGGCCGCTTTGGTGGCGGAGAGGGTGCGAACAGGATTCACAGGCAGACAAAAATGAGCTTGAGGATGGCTTCTCTGTTTTTTTATTCTCACCTGTGCTGACCCTGAGGGCAAGCTGTGTTGACATCCTCCCCGGCCTGAAGGCCGGAGATTCCTACCACGCTGCGCATGGATGGCTCCTTGCGCAGTCGTCTCGGCGGGTTCCTGCTTCCGACCGCCCGTGCAGTTCGATCCACAGGCCATCCGGGCTGACACGGGTGGTTCACCCACCCGCATCCCGACCGCAGCGTCGGTCGTGTCCTGCCCTTCGTCTCGCAACAGCTGTATCCCGCGAGCAAGGATGTTGATGGCACCGACCAGAAAGGCCTCCGGCCCGCTGCCGCGAAAGGCCTCCGGCCCGCTGCCGCGAAAGGCGTTATTCTCATAGCCGCACGCCACGCACTCGAACCAGGCTTGGGTCTGGCGGTTGTCTGATGAAACATGGCCGCAACATGGACAGGTGCGGCTCGTGTTCTGCGGCGGCACGACAATGAGCCTGCCGCCTTTCCAGGCCAGCTTGTACTCCAGCATGCAGCGGAACTCATACCACCCCTGGTCGAGAATGGCTTTGTTTAACGCTGACTTGGCGCGGACGTTCTTCCCAGGAGCATCTGCCGTTCCTGCTGGCTGTTGGGCAGCAATTCGTACTTGAAGGCTTGAAGTCGTTGCACCGCTCAATCGTATTCTTGACCTATGCGTGATGACAACGATATTCACATGGCCGGCACTGCGTTTTTAAAGGGCGTCGGCTACGGTCGGCGCTATCCTTCCCTGCCCTGAAGGACGGGGCTTGCCGCGCCTTTTGGTCAGCGGTGCGTACTCTTCAAACTCGCTCCAAAAAGGCCACCCCCTCCACATGCCCGGTTTGGGGAAAGAAGTCAGCCGCCCGCCATTGGGTAAGGCGATAGGATCCCTCTGCCAGTAGGATCTGCAAGTCTCGCGCCAAAGTGGCAGGGTGACAGCTAATGTAGACGATGCGTGGTGGTCGTCGCAGCTTTAGGGTCTCGAGCACTTGGCGGTCGCAGCCGCGCCGCGGCGGATCCAGCACCACAATGTCGGCAGGGGGCAGGGTCGGCAAAACCTGTTCCACCGTGCCCTGGAAAAATTGGGCTGAGGCGATACCGTTGAACTGGGCATTGTAGCGGGCTTGGGCCACCGCTTCCGGCAAAGCTTCCACCCCCATCGCCCGTTTCGCCCGTTGCGCCAGCAGCAAGGTTAAGGTGCCGATGCCACAGTAGGCATCCAGGATGGTTTCCTCTCCCCGCAGGTTCAGTTGGTCGGCTATCCAGGTAAAAAAGGCTTCTGCTTGCTCTGTGTTGACCTGGAAGAAAGAGGTGCTGTCGATCCAGAGGGAAAAACCGGCAAATTCCTCCCGCAAAGACCCCCGACCGGCAATCACCTCAGTCTCCGGGCCGAAGATGGCATTGGTGCGGGCCGAGTTGAGATTGAGACAGACCCCCACCAGGTCGGGGTAGCGCTGCATCCAGCGTTCGGCCCAGCTTTCCAGATGGGGCAGGCGACGACTGCAACTGACCAAGGTAAGAAGCACCTCGCGGGTGCGGCGACCGATGCGCAAACCCAAGTGGCGGAGATGACCTTGGTGACGACTTTCGTCATACACACTCCAGCCCGTCTCTTGAAGATCGCGCTTGATTTCCCTCAGGAACACATCCAGCCGCTCGTCTTGCACGGGGCATTGGTTGAGGTTCACCAGGCGGTGGCTGCCCCGTTGGTAGTAGCCCATGCGCAAGGGCTGGCCCTCCGGTTTGGCCATGGGGTAGGTGACCTTGTTGCGATAGCGCAGCGGCTGCTGGGATCCCAAAATAGGGACAGGCTGCGGCAGAGTCAGACCGCCAATCCGCTCCAGTGCATCCCTGAGGATTTGCTGCTTGGTGGCCAATTGCTGGGCATAGCTGACATGTTGCCATTGGCAGCCACCACATTTGTCCGCCACAATGCAGGCTGGTCGCACCCGTTGGGGAGAGGGAGAAATCAGCGACCGAATTCGCCCGACCAAGTAGTTGCGCTTGATCTCGGTTATTTGGGCCACCACCTGATCCCCGGGCACCGCCTGGGACACAAACACCACTCGCCCTTGTCCAAGTCCTACCGTGTGGGCAATGCCATCTCCCTGGGGGGTCAGGGCCGTGACCTCCAACGCCAAGAGATCCCCAGGTTTAACGGGATCAGGAAGGCCGGAAGGGATCGGATGTTCCATTAGGCTGTTTCGCCGAAATTCGAAATAACTATAACCATAGGTCAGGTCGTGTTGGCTGGAGTCAGCATTGCCGGAAAAAGCTGTAGCAAGGCAAAAAGCATGTCAGCCGCCAACTGCTTACGGGATTGAAAACCCCATCCAATGAAGTGGTTCACTCCTTGGTCAAAGCAGATAGAGAAGGCAAAACATCTTCTCGAAAAGGAACCTCGTTTTGATTCACGTTCTCCAGCTCGGCCAACATGAGAGGGTTAACCCGGTTTAGGTAGGGCACCAAAACCTGTTGTAGCCTTCGGCTGTAGAAGCGGTGGTAGCTGTACACAGGCGTGGCCGGAAATCCCCGTCGAATCTTATGGGATCCCCCTGCGCCGGGATCAAAGTTGCGGATCCCTTCTCGGATGGCGAGGGCAATGGGCTCGTAGTAGCAAACGTTAAAGTGCAAAAACTTCACCTCCTCCCGACAACCCCAGTAGCGCCCGAACAGGCGATCTCCCTTACGAATACAAAAAGACATCCCCACAATTTCTGCATTCCGTTCCCCGGCCACCAGCACAACTCGCTCCCGATAGTTGGGATAGAGAGACTCGAAAAAGCGGCGATTGAGATATTTGCTCCAGTTCCAAAATTGGGCGCAGGTGTTGCTGTAAAAGTCGTACATCAGAGACAACAGGCGGGGCGTGATCTCCTCTCCTGTGTAAATCTTGAGTTCTAGGCCGCTTTTTTCCATTGCAGCCCGCTCTCGCTTGATGTTGCGCCGCTGGTTGGCATTGAACTGGCTCAAAAAGTCTTCGTAAGAGCGGTAGCCGGGGTTGTGCCACTGGTAGTTGTGGGTGATCCGGGGCGTAAATCCATCCGACTCCAATTGAGTCCGCCAGTCCAGATCTACATAAAGCAAGCTAAACACCGAAATATCCTTCTCTTGGCAAAACCGGTCAATGGCTGCCAGCATCAACGACCACACCTCTGCTTCCGAATACTCGGGATGGACGAGGATGCGATAGCCCGTGGCCGGGGTGAAGGGGGCCATGCCGATTAACTTCGGGTAGTAGCGTTCCCCCAATTGGCCGGCAACTGCAGCCCATTCTTGGTCAAAGACAAACTCCCCCTGGCTGTGGCTTTTCAAATACAAGGGGGCAGCAGCAACCAACTGGCCGTCCGCCTCCACCAACAGGTGACAGGGCAGCCACCCTGTCCTGCGGCTGGCACAACCTGAGCTCTCTAGGCTGTGCAACCATTCGTATTCCAAAAAAGGAGAGGTGCGCTCCGTTTGCAAGGCGTGCCAGGCCCCTGCCGGGATCTCGCGAATATCGTGGCACCAGCGCCATTTCAACCCGGTTGACATTTGCCTGCTCGGATCAGACCAACCCGCCGCCCAGTTGCCTCAGCTTGGCTGGGAAAAGGCCCCCAATGCTCTTGCCGACTCAACGCCGCCAAATGCAGCACCTGGCAGGATCCCTGCGCCTGCTTGATCACGTACCACCCTGAAACGGGGTCGGAAACCACGCTGCTGCTCCTTTGCCCGTCCACAACTTCCCCAGCGGAAAACCACACTTGTGGGTTCTGGTTTGATTTTAATCGGGATCCCTGGGCTCGTAGTAACGGTTGGCCAATTCCAAAGCCATCTGAAACTTCTGCTCGCGGGTGAGATCGGCCCGTCGGGCAATGTGGGCAAAGCGGTTGATATCTGGGGGCAGG
This sequence comes from Synechococcus sp. JA-2-3B'a(2-13), assembly GCF_000013225.1. NCBI lineage: Bacteria > Bacillati > Cyanobacteriota > Cyanophyceae > Synechococcales > Synechococcaceae > Synechococcus > Synechococcus sp. JA-2-3B'a(2-13). Next base: position 509,322 of record NC_007776.1, on the reverse strand, counting down.
AAGTCGAAAGGACGCTGTTCCCGCACGATGTCCAAGACCAAATCGCAAAGGGCCTGCTGGTAATCGTTATAGAAGATCTCTCCCAAAGCCTTGAGCCGTCCATCGGGCACCGGATTGTTAAAGTCGATGGCCTGCAGCTCTCCCTGCTCGTCGATGAATAGCTCCACCGAGTTCATTTCATAGCCCAAAACTCGATTGATAATCCGACAGGTATTGATGACTTTCTGGCCCATTTCCGGGGTAAGAAATTCTGGATCAAACAGATATTCGCTGGCATCGAACTTGCGAAAGATATACTTGATCGGAATGATCTTTCGGCCAATGCAGAGGGCGCGAATCTGCCAAGGGTAAGGGGTTTTGACCTTCTCTTGGATCATCATCACCTGAGATCCAGAGCGGTCGTAAAAATAGAGGAGCTGCTCCATGTTGTGGGCTATTTCTACTCCAATGGCCTCTCGCCCCTCCGCCGGCTTAATCACAATTGGCCAGCCCAGATCTTCCGCCATCCCCTGCCAATCGAAAAACTTGTGATACTTAAAGTCCTCTGCTTTCAATGCGGGGGCTTCTTTAGGGGGCAGAATGTAAGTTTTGGGGATGGAGATCCCCAGCTCTTTGACCACCATGTAGGCAGCATCTTTGTTGCGCAGGTAGTAATAAAAGCTAAACGGGTTGTTGATGAGGTAAACCCCCCGAAAGGCAAAGCCCATGAACAGGCCGATGGCTTGGGGGTAAAGGTAGCTGAAACGATCCAGGATCAGGCGATACTTGGTGCGGTAATCCAGGTTCACCTCGTGAATGGTGACATGTTCGGCCCGGATCTTGTAAGTTTGGCCGTTGCGAGCTTGAACAGGGGGAAGTGCGTTGAGGCGAGCCAGAGTATCGTCCCCAAAAGGCTCGCTGAAGTGCAGGCTGCCAACCCAATAGTCTTCAATCATCAAAGCTCTCTCAAAAGCTATTCCCTGCAAGGGATCCTACGCGAAGGCGCGGATTTGCGCTTGCCAAGTGGGCCAGTCGTGATCCCCCTCCCATACCTCCAGTTGATGGGGGATGTCGTTGCGGCTGAGCACTTCTGCCAGGCGCAGGTTGTCGCTGAGGCAGTGGTCGTGGCGAGCGGTGAGCAACTTCAGCTCGGTGTTGCGCCCGCCCAACTGATCCCAGAGTTGCCGGCTCATGTTGGACATATAGGCCAGCGGGTTGATGAAATACAGCTCCTGCTCTGCCCGTTGGGGATCCCAGCCGGTGACAGAGCCGAGAGCGGCCACATCGTAGGGCCCCCCCAGAGCCAAACAACGGCGCACTAGGCCGGGATGCCGACAGGTGAGGTTGACAGCATGGGTAGCTCCCAGGGAAAACCCAGCCACCACCAGAAACTCATTTTGCGCCTCGGCCTTGGCGTAGGGGATCAGCTCTTCTACCCAGTGCTGCTCCAGCAACAGCCAACGCTCCCGCCGTTGGGGCAAGTCCAGCTGGCGGTTGAACAAAGTCTCCCAATCCAGGGTTTCCACGCAAAAAGCCTGCAAATAGCCCTGTTCCAGATGATGGCTGAGGCTGGCAATAATGCCGCGATCTTCCACGTCAAAAAAACGCCCGTTGCTGGTGGGCAGACAGATCAGCGGGTAGCCGTGATGCCCAAAGTGGAGCATCTCCATTTCCCGGCCCAAGATCTGAGAGGGAAAGCGCAAGTAGCGGCGAGCGTAGGCCATGAAAAACGGGGAAGGGATCCTCAAGAAATACCCAACCTTTCCGGGGGAAGCATTCTGCTCTGCCTGGTCGAGCAAGGCAAAGGGCACTCTCTGGAAAGGTCCACAAGAGCCACCAGAACAGATGGGAGCAGACCTGACCAACTGACAGGAACCTCAGGAAATTTCCGTGAACAGATCCTTGAGGGCCGTGCGGGCGGCCAAGTGCTTGCGGGTGGACTCGAGAATTTCGGCTTCCCGGCGCAGCCGCCTTTCGGTACTGACCATTTCCAGCAGAGCTTGCTGCTCTTGGGGGGCCCCATGGAAGTGGCTAGCCACCCAGTAGGACAGTTCTATGGGGGTGGTGGGGAGCTGCTCCGGCAACTGTGCATCCCGCTCCATTAGCTTGCCCGAGAGACGCACCACATCTTGAAGGAGAGTGGTAACCTGGCGCACCCAGCTCTGCAGGTCATCGGAAGGGGTGGTCGGCTCATCCTCAATCCATTCCACCAGCCCCACCCGGAAGGGTTTTTCCCGCACGTAATCCAAGACGCGGAAGCGCTGCTGCCCCAAGGTCAAAATGTCCATGCGGTCATCCGGCAATCGCTGCACCTGCAACACCTCAGCACAACAGCCCACCCGCACTGGGGATCCCGTCTGGGGATTGAACATCAGCACCCCAAAGCGGCGATCCGTCTCCAGAATGGTGTTGATCATCATGCGGTAGCGGTACTCGAAAATGTGCAGCGGCAGAGGTCGGCCCGGAAACAGCACCACCTCCGGCAAGGGAAACAGCGGTAGCTCGCGAACATCCACGGAAGAAGAAGGCATAGGGCTTGTGCTTCTCGCTGTACTGAGTCTAGCCCATCTTTATTGGCCAATCTTTATCTCTGCTAAAGGTAGGGGATTGACAGGGAGGGGATCCCTCAAGAGAAGCGGTGGTGCCAGACTGTGATGGCAATCGCCAAGGCATCGGCGGCATCATCCGGGCGGGGCAAGCTGGGCAGGTTGAGTTCCCGGGCCACGGCAGCTTGTACAGCCTGCTTGTCGGCGCGTCCGTAGCCTGTCAAACTTTGCTTGACTTGGGCGGGCGTAAACTCCACCGGCAACAGATGATGCTGGGCCAAGGTGAGCAGGATCACGCCACGGGCTTGGGCGATGGCAATGGTATTGCCCATTTTGTAGAAAAAAAGTTTTTCCAGCCCCACCTGATGCGGGCGCAGTTGGCGCAGCAACTGGCTCAAATCCTCGTGCAGCGTTTGCAGCCGCTCCGGCATCGAGTGTTGGCTGGGGGTGCTGATCACCCCATAATCCACAGGTTTCAACCCCGCAGATCCCGCCAGAATGCAACCAAAACCCATGGTTCCCAGACCTGGATCTAGGCCGAGGATGCGCTGCTCAGGTGGGGTGTCTGATACATTTACGCTGAACACTGCTGAACATCACTGTTCAACTATGCAGCGATAGCATTCTGTTTGTTTCCATTCGCGTTAGCGGGACGGAGTCCAAACAGAATGGCGGTATCCCGCAAAGCTTTGAGTAGAATACCCAAAGCGCAGTTTCCGTGTCGTCTTACTACCAATTTTCTGCTTTGCTTTGGCTACCATGTTGGCAGACTCGAAAGTAAACAGAAAGATCAACTGGTAGTAATCCGTACTGAACATATTATACATTATTTTCAGTATAGTTGAGCTTATTATTGACTAGAGTCATGCTCCTCTGTCGGCGAGGGGCGGGGGGATCTGACAAGGGCTATGGCCTGCCGGGTGACTGCGCATGATGGGGATGATCGGTGTGCAGGTAGGTCAGGCCCGAGATCAGGGTGAGAACCACCGCCACCCAAAAACAAGGGATCCCTCCCGGCCACCCCAAAATCAGCAAAGCAATGGCCAGGATTTGGGTTACCGTCTTGGCTTTGCCCCAGAAATTGGCACCGCGGATTTGGCTTTGGTTGACCCGCCAGCCGGCGATGGCCAGCTCCCGCCCCATCAGCAAAAACACGCCCCAAGCGGGGATCCGCCCCAGTTCCAGCAGGCCCAGCAGCGGCGCCAACACCAGCAGCTTATCCACCAGAGGATCCAAAAACTTGCCCATATCGGTTACCAAGCCATAACGGCGGGCCAAATGGCCATCCAGCCAATCGGTTGCCGCCGCCAACAGGAACGCCCAGAGGGCCAACCTCTCCCCCAGTGGGGATCGCAGGCTCAGGCCCAGCAAAACAAAAGGGATCCCTGCCAGCCGCAGCAGGGTGACGGCGGTGGGCAGGTTCACCCACTCCAGCTTGGCACGTTGGACGGCGCTGGGATTCTCCACCTTCGGATCTGGCCTCAAGGATCAGAACTATCAGAATTATCGGTAACGGCCCAGGCGCTCGGTGAGCAGGTGGTAAAACCCCTGGGCATCCACCCCAAAAGCCACCTGAACATTGGCGAGGCGACCACTGGATCCCCAGCGATCCACCACCGTCCGGCCCAGGTTCAAGGGGCTAGCCGTTTCCACCTCGACGTAGCAGGGCTTGAGCTCGAACAACTGCGGCTGTAACAGATAGGCAATCACACAAGGGTCGTGCAATGGCCCTCCCGGTAGCCCGTAGCGTTCTACGTCGACCTTACCGTAAAAGGTGAGCATATTGGCCACCGTCTGCCCAACGCGGGTGCCCAGGGCGCGGATGCGCTCAATCCGCTCCGGCGTGCTGAGGACCTGTTGGGTGACGTGCAAGCCCAGCATCACCACCTCCGGGATCCCGGCGCTGAGCACGATCTGGGCGGCGTGGGGATCGGTGAGGATGTTGAACTCGGCTGCCGGGGTAACATTCCCCTCAAAGGCGGATCCCCCCATAAACACCAGCCGCTGGATGCGCTCCACAATCCGAGGCTGCTGCACCAGGGCCACTGCCAAGTTGGTCATCGGGCCCAGCAAAGCCAAGGTAACCGGCTCAGGGGCAGCCATCAGGGTTTCAATCAGATACTCCACCGCATGCTGGGATCCCAAAGGCATCTGGGGCTCCGGCAGATCCGCTCCGTCGATCCCGGTTTTGCCATGCACCTGCTCGGCGGTTTCCAGAGGGCGCAAGAGAGGTCGAGGGCAGCCGGCATACACCCCCATCTGCGGCTGACCGGCCAATTCACAGATCTGTCGAGCATTGCGGCTGGTTTTGTCCAAGGAGACATTGCCGGCCACCGTGGTAATGCCCAGCAATTGCAGCTCTTCTGGCGACGCCATAGCCAGCAGCAGAGCCACCGCATCGTCTTGGCCAGGGTCACAGTCGATGATCAGGGGCACCATAGGGATCTCGGCAGCAGCTCACTCACCCCTAGTTTAGGTTTTTCTCCCGCTCTTTTCCTCTGGCCGGTGAGCGCGGATCCCGGTCAGATTTAAGATAGGAAATATATCTTCATCCTTTGTCTTGTTGCCTGACACCCATCCACTGCGCATCAACCTGTTGCTGGATTGGGAGCCGCCAGCAGGAGAGCCCCTAGCTTGCGAGGACTGGCTACCCCCTGAACGCTTTGTTGTCGAGTGTTTTCAGGATCAAGCTACCTTCCTAGAGGCTCTCAGAAAACAAGACGGCCATGTCGATTGCTTGGTGCTCCTGGTGGATCCCACTCGGCTGCAAGAGCTGCACGATCTGGGCAATCAGCTCTGCGCGTGGGGACTGCTGCTGCCGACGGTGTTGGCGATTGTGCTGGAAGAATCCCACCTGCAAAAGGAAACACCGGAGACGGAAGGAGAGATCCCTGCCACCTCATCTTTGGTGAAAGCATTGCTCAAGCGAGAGCAGTTTTTCTACCACAACGCCACCCTCGTCCGTCCCATTTCGCCACAGGAGCTGAAGGGGCAGGTGCGGGCCGACTGTACCGCTTCGGGATCCCCTTCCGTCTTGGAGCTGCTGGTGGATCGGGCCATCGCCTTGTTTCTGCAGATGTCTCCCACTTGCGGCCTCCCGCAGGGCCCAGTGCATCCCAGCGATCAGCCCTACCTGGCCTACAGCAACCAACAACAACGGCGGCTGGCGGAGAAATTGCGGGAACGGCTGGGCTACGCCGGAGTGTACTATCATCGTGACCCAGAGCTGTTTTACCGTCGCCTCCCGCCCCACGAGCAGCAAGCCCTCATGCGACGGCTGCGTAACCTTTACCAGGCAATCGTCTTGGACTATTTTCAATCTCCCGAGACCGTCAATGCCCGCATCGACGAGCTGGTGGCCTTGGCCTTTTTTGCCGATATCGGCGCTGCTCAACTGCTGGAGCTGCACATGAACTTGATGGAAGACTTTGCCAAACAATTGAAGCTGGAAGGCCGCAGCGAAGAGATCCTGCTGGATTACCGCCTTACCCTGATCGATGTGATGGCCCACCTGAGCGAAATGTACCGCCGCTCCATTCCCAAACCTGCCCCAAGGGATCCCTGATTATGTCCACTCGCAAAGCCTATGTTCTCAAGCTCTACGTGGCGGGCAACACCCCCAATTCTCTGCGTGCCCTCAGCACCTTGCAAGACATCTTGGAAAAGGAGTTCCGCGGCGTGTACAGCCTGAAGGTGATCGATGTCTTGAAAAATCCGCAACTGGCAGAGGAAGATAAGATCTTGGCAACGCCGACCTTGGCCAAAATCCTGCCGCCACCGGTGCGGAAGATTATTGGCGATCTGTCCAACCGCGAGAAAGTGCTCATCGGCCTGGATCTGCTCTACGAAGAATTGGACGAAGAGGCTTGAGACAGGCTGCAGGAGCAAGGAGAGTGGGATGAACCAGTCATTGGGGCCTTCTGAGCCAGAAAAGCCACAAGATAACACCGCAGAGGACTCCACCGAACCAACCCCAGACAACCACCGGGCGGATCTCTCAGAGCTGCGAGGGATCCCCAAAAAACAGACGGGCATCGAGGGCTTTGAAGACATCAGTCACGGTGGGCTACCCCTGGGACGCACCACCTTGGTCAGCGGCACCTCCGGCACCGGCAAAACCCTGTTTGCCATGCAGTTCCTTTACAACGGCATCGTGAAGTATCAAGAGCCGGGGATCTTCGTCACCTTCGAGGAAACCCCCGCCGATATCATTCGCAATGCCTCCAGCTTTGGCTGGGATCTGCAGGCCCTCATCGACAGGGGCCAACTGTTTATCCTGGATGCCTCCCCCGATCCCGAAGGCTATGAGGTGAGCGGCAACTTTGATTTGTCGGCCCTCATCGAGCGCATCCAGTACGCCATTCGCAAATACAAAGCCAAGCGGGTCTCCATCGACTCGGTGACGGCCATCTTTCAGCAATACGACCCTGCCGGTGTGGTGCGGCGGGAGCTGTTCCGCCTGACGGCCCGCCTCAAGCAGGCCAATGTCACCACCGTCATGACCACAGAGCGCACCGACGAGTACGGTCCCATCGCCCGCTACGGTGTGGAAGAATTCGTCTCCGACAACGTGGTGATCCTGCGCAACATCCTGGAGGGAGAGAAACGGCGGCGCACCATTGAGATCTTGAAGCTGCGGGGCACCACCCACATGAAGGGGGAATATCCCTTCACCATCACCAACGACGGGATCAACATCTTCCCCTTGGGAGCCATGCAGCTGACGCAGCGCTCCTCCAACGTGCGGGTCTCCTCCGGCATCGAGAAGCTGGACGAAATGTGCGGCGGCGGTTTCTTCAAGGACTCGATTATTTTGGCCACCGGCGCCACCGGCACGGGCAAAACCTCGCTGGTGAGCAAATTCCTGGAGCGGGGCTGCCTGGATGGGGAACGCTGCATTCTCTTTGCCTACGAAGAGTCGCGGGCGCAGCTGTCCCGCAACGCCTCCTCCTGGGGCATTGACCTGGAAGAGTTCGAGCGGCAGGGCCTCCTCAAGATCATCTGCGCCTACCCAGAATCTGCCGGCCTGGAAGACCACCTGCAGAAGATCAAAACCGAGATGATGGCCTTCAAGCCCTCCCGCATGGCCATCGACTCCCTGTCAGCCCTGGCGCGGGGAGTGAGCCAAAATGCCTTCCGCCAGTTTGTAATCGGGGTAACTGGCCTGGCCAAGCAGGAGGAGATCACCGGCTTTTTCACCAACACCACCGACCAATTCATGGGATCCCATTCCATCACCGAATCCCATATTTCCACCATCACCGACACGATTATCCTGCTGCAATACGTGGAGATCCGCGGAGAAATGGCCCGCGCCCTCAACGTCTTCAAAATGCGGGGATCCTGGCACGACAAAGGGATCCGCGAGTACCTGATCTCCAACGCAGGCATCCAAATCCGCGATTCCTTCCGGGGCTACGAGCGCATCATCAGCGGATCCCCGACCCGCATCAATGTGGATGAGAAAAACGAGCTCTCCCGGATTGTGCAAAACGTCCAGGCCCTCGAGGAAGAAGGGTTGTGAGCGGTTACAACAGTTCCGTGAGTGGGCGCGGCAACAGACCCGTTGAGTCAAGCGAATTTCCAACACCGCTCAACACCGCGCAAGCCCTGCACTTGCGGCTGGCAGGGAGGGATCGGCCCAGACAAGGATTTCCCCGCGGCCAATGGCGAACAGTGGTAACCCACCTACAAATTGGGTAGTATGCCTCTAGCAGTAGCGCAAAGGGCGGGGTTTCCCGGTGTGTTTAGCTTTTTCGGTGGCTCCAAAACCCGAACCATGCTTGGGGTGGACATCAACCCCGAGCGCATCGCCGTTGCCCAACTGAAAAAGCAGGGCAATGGTCGCTATCGTCTGGCCCACTACCACAGCGTGGACATGCCAGAAGGGGCGATGGTCGAAGGACGCATCCTCGATCCGAGCACAGTTGGCTTGATCCTGATGAATTTGCTCAATGAAAACAAGGTACCCACCAACCTGCCGGCAGCCACAGCAGTGCCCGTAAGGGAGGCCATCGTTCGTCTCATTCGCCTGCCTGCCGACCTACCCGCCGATGAGCTGCGCCGGGTGGTTTTGGAGCAGGAGGCCGAACTTTACATTCCCTATCCGCGGGATCAGGCGGATGTCGACTACCAGCCCTTGGGTCTCGATCTTTCCCAGGATGGCATTGAGCGCATCGAAGTCTTGCTGGTGGCCATCCCCAAAGAGGTGGTGGACAACTACCTGGAGGTGCTGCAGGCAGCCAATTTGCAGGTGCGCTGTGTGGAGCTGGCCAGCTTCTCCCTCATTCGCACCATCCGCGATCAGCTAATCCAGTACGGCCCCCAAGAGGCCGTGTTGCTCAGCTCCATCGGCTACGACAGCAGCGAGATCAGCATTTTGGTGAACGGGATCCCGCAATTTACCCGCACCGTCAACATCGGCACCATCCACATGCGGCAGGTGCTGGCCCAATCCCTGAATCTGCCGCTTAGCCGCACCGGCGACCTGTTGCGAACTCTGAGGTTACCCTTGATCAACCCCACCGATATTTTGGCCACGGGAGAACAGCCAGCGCCCAGCAATCCCGGTGTAGCAGCAGTAACGCGCGTTGTCTCCGATTTGGCGGATGAACTGAAGCGCTCCATCGACTTCTTTACGAGCACAGAAAGCAGCTCGCCTGTGGTGAAAGTACTGCTGGCCGGAACTGGGGCAAGCATCGGCCAAATCGACGGCTTCTTATCTCAGTCGTTGAGCGTGGCGGTGGAGTTGGCGGATCCCTTTGGCAACATTGTCGTGCCGGATTCAGTGGAACTGCCCCTGGAGGAACGCCCAGCAATGGGAGTGGCCCTGGGGTTGGCGTTACGGGAAGACACCAAGTAGCGGCAGCAGGCAGCGCAAGCTCGCCCAACCGATGGAATAGCGCACAAGGCGGTTAAAGAGATGTACACACCGGAGATCAATTTCCTCAAAGAAAGGCCGGATGTCCTCACCACAGCTCGAACAGGTGGGGGACCAGTAGTCGCAGCTGAGGCTGCAGAGGGATCCCAGAATTGGATCCCGGCCATTGGCCTGGGGGTTGCTGTTGCTGCTGTAGCGATGGGAGCTTTTTGGTATTTCCAAGACAGCTTTTCCCGCCAGAGAGAAACCTTGAGGGCGGAGCGGGCTCGCCTTGACAGTGAGCTCAGCACAGCCAATGCTGAGTTGTCCCAGCTGCAGAATGCCAATCAAGAGCTGCAAACCATTCGCGCCCAAACGGAAGGGTTCCGCTCCTTTCTGAGATCCGTCCAGCCTTGGTCGGCCATCTTGGAAGAGCTGCGGCGCAAGATCCCCGGCCAGGGGGTATGGATAACCAACATCAGCGCTTCCGGGGATACTGTCAATATCCAAGGAGGGGCGCTGGACTTTCCCCTGGTGAACGACTTTTTGCTCACCCTGCTGGATTCCAACTTTGTTACCAGCGCCGTCCTGAACAGCAGCTCCCGGGTGGACGGCACAGACGTAACCGAGCCCAGCGTTACCTACGGCATAACCGTAACCATCCGTACCCTGGGGGATCCTGACCCAGAATTTACCCGCGAGCTGGAGCAGCGGGGAGCGATAGGCTTGGTTGAAAAGATCCGCATTTTGCGTCGAGTGGAGGCGAACTGATGACTGGATCGGTTGAAGGTTTTCCCGACGAACAACTGGTGGTTCCCCCGGCAGGTCCGCCGGTACTGCTGGGCGTGGAGCTGACCCCCATTCGAATTGGTCTTTTAATCGGGATCACAGGGTTAGCCGCGGCGGGGTTTCTGGCCTTCACCCAACTTCGCCCCTTGATCGAGGAGGTACAGGCTTTGGAAAGGGAGGTAGCCAACAAAACCACCCAGTTGCAGGACATAAAGAGCCAGATTGCCAGTTTGCAAGATGTGCCCAATCAGGTCGAGAGAGCTCGCGTGGAGCGGGAACAGATCAGTGCCCTGCTCTCCACCCCCGAGAATGCCGACACACAACTGCTGGATCTCAACCGGCTGGTGCAGGGGCAGCCCAACAGCGAGCTGCGCAGCTTTAGCCCTTCTCCACTGACTCCAGCGTCTTCGGCCAATCCGGAAGTGCCTGGGATCATCGCTCCCGCCATCCAAGTGCAGACCACCCGTGTCGCTCTGCGTGGCCCCTATACGGAGCTGATCAATCTGATGGGAGATATAGAACGTCTGCGCACGCTGTTCCGGGTGAGCAACATCAGCTTAAATCCTGTTCAAGACACAGGGGAACTGGACGCTGCTTTTGATTTGATTGCCTACATCTACAACAAAGACGTTCCGTTGGGCACTGCTCCTCCACCTGAAGGGCAAACGGCACCTGGTCAGTAGCCCAGCCATGCCTTGACTCAGGGGGGGATCCTGCCAGTGCGGGATCCCCTTTGGTTTTCAGAAGACGGGAACAACCGCCGGTTCAGCACGGATAGTGTTGCCGAATCGAAGATCTGGGAAAAATTTCTTCCGAAACGGCTACAGGTAGTGGCAAAGTCCGAGATTTCGGCTTTGATCAGGGAAGCACGGGGTGAACGAGGCCAAAGGCACCCGTGGCGAGGTGAAGCAAGAATACGACTGGGTGAAGGAGTGAGGTGTGAGGATGATGAACCGTCGAGTTGCTTATGGGTGTGCGTTGGGCTTGATCCTGTCCCTGCCCCCATTGGCCTTAGAAAGCCGGGTCAATGAGGCAGCCGCTCAACAGTTGACCTCCGCAAACCCGCAACGCCTCAGCCGCATCACAGATATCCGCCTGGTGCCCAACGGCAACCGCATGCAGTTGGAGATCAACACCGAAGGGGGCGCTCGCCCACAGGTGTTCTTTACCCAGCAGGGACAATCTTGGATCGGGGACATCACCAATGCTCAATTGAGCGGAAGCCAGGGCCGCTATCGCCAAGAGTCTCCCCTGCCAGGGGTGCGCTTCATTGAGGCCTGGCAGTTGAGCAACGACAGCGTGCGGATAGAAATAGCCGGTGTGGCCGCAGCTCCCCAAGGCTTGCTGGCTCGGCGCAGCCCGACGCAGTTGGTCTTCGACTTTGAGGGCCTACCCTCTGCTCCACCGGCCCCCCTAGCGGCGGTTCCCCCTCAACCCTCGTCCAACCCAGTAGCGCCCGGCCAACCGGCGTCACTAAACCGACCTCAGCCCGTGGCTCCTGCTCCTCAGCCCGCAGCTCCTGCCCCTGCCTCCCAACCGGTCGCTCAAAACCCTGCCCCTCCGCAGACAACTCAAGCGGCTCCTCCTGCACCTGCTGTTCCTGCTGCACCCGTGATTTCTCAGGTCCCCCCTGTGGGCCAGCTCAACCAACCTCAATTGCCGCCGGGAAGTTTGCCCACCGAATCTCCTTTTCAGGGGAGAGCTGTGGCTCCTCCTGCTGGCGATATTGCCGTTGGCACAATCCTGCCTGATCCACCTACAGTGGATCTCGGATCCAATGCCAGGATTAGCTTGACCTTGAAAGATGCTCCTGTGGGCGATGTGCTGAGCTTGTTGGTGCGGCGAGCAGGGTTGAATGTGGTGCTCAACGACGTCCCACCCGATCTAACCATCTCTCTGGATGTGCAAGACTCGCCCTTACAGGAGACATTCAACTTTATCTTGCGGCTAAAACAGTTGCAAGCCCAGCGAAGGGGCCAAACCGTATTTGTTGGACAAAACCTGCCAGGGGTGACTGGGATCCTGGTGCGCAATTACCGCGTGAATCAGGCAGTCGCCACCGATTTGGCCAGTCGGCTGGAAGAAGTTTTGAACGCCGTTGCTCCCGGTGCCCAATTCGTTGTGGACGAGCGCACCAACTCCATTACGGTGATCGGCAACTCGCGGCAGCAGGACATCGCGGCTGCTCAGATTGCCCAATTGGATGTGCGTCGGCGACAGGTTTTGATTTCCCTGAGAGCAGTTGATATTCGCTTGGACAAAAACGAAAGCTTATCAGTTAACTTGGGAGGGGCATCTGGCAACTTTGCCCTTGGAACCTTGGGAGACGCCAACTTTGGTGGACGACCGCTCAATCAACCTGCGGGATCCTCGGTAAGCTCTATCGGCCCTGCAGGCCCATCAGGATCCATCACGGGAATATTTAACACTCTCAACCGGCTGCAGCAGTCTTTGGCTCTAAGAGTGCAGTCTGCAATACAAAATGGAACTGGAAAAATTCTAACTGACCCCAAAGTTGTGGTGGCAGATGGCGGATCCAGTCGAATTAGCATTGCAACCAGCGTGCCCGTTAACGTTGAAACCATCACCATACCCCAGGGCGAAAACCAGCCTCCAGTTGTTACTCAGCGTTTGCAGCGAGAGGATGCTGGGGTTATCCTTGACGTCTCAGAAGTTAGAATAGATGACAATGGGTTTGTTACCCTGACCATTCAGCCGGAAATTTCTATTCCTGTACCCAGTCAAATATTGGGAGGCGGAGACTTTGCAGGCATTCTACTTTTCAATATTGACAGGAGGCAGCTACAAGCATCTCAGCTCAGGTTAAGAGATGGGCAAACCTTTATTATTGCTGGCCTCATTCAAGACAGGGACATCGTTGACGTTCAAAAAGTGCCTTTCCTAGGCGACTTGCCTCTTTTGGGTGCTTTGTTCCGCTCTCAGAGTGTGAATAACGAGCGCAATGAGGTGGTCTTCATGCTAACGCCCTACATTATGGATGATAATGTTGCTTTTGGTCTTCCTCCCAATCCGTAAAATTCCCAATCCGTAAAATAGGGTTATGCCGAACTGCCAAGTTTCGTGACATCCTCCTAACACTGATACTATAGGCACAGCGCAGGACCCATAGCTCCCCACACCCCTCATGAGTTAACTCTCGACAGTCCTGAGTTACTGGCTGCATTAGCTTCGGGATCCGTTGAGTTGCACTCAGCAGCTAATGGCTTCTTCAAGTGGCCTGGGATCCACCTCGGGCAACAAGCGCCAATTCCACCTGATTTTCTTGGGGCTGCCCCAGTTGCACCTCCACATCTCGGCCAAAGAAGCCTTGCATTTTTTTCTGGTAGCTTTCCTGCCATTGTTGGAAGGGAACCTTGGGGGAATCGAACAGAAGCACCAAGGTATACCGGCCATCTCGCAGCTCTTCTCTGTACCCTCTCACCTTGGGCAGATCTGCTTCCAGAGGGCCGCGCAGACCCAGAAACTCCAGGGCATCTTCCAGGTGGGCATTAGCCCCGTAGCTATATTTGGTGATATCGGCGCGGACTTGCTTTTGAATTTCCGTGGCCTGCTGGGCGCGGGCTTGGATCACCTCGAGAGAAGGGGCGGCCAGGGCAGGTACCGGCTTGAGTTCCACTACCTTCATGGTCACCCCTCCCAACAGCAAGGGGATCCCGGCAAACAGGCCAATGAGATTGAGGGTGGGATCGTTGTAGTGGGCAAAGCCCCAAGCCGTGGCGGCAACGCCGGCCAGCAACACGAGAGTGCTCAGGGGGAAGGGCAGTTTTTCAAACATACAGGAGAGGAAGAAAGGCCACCTGAAAACCCAGGCTAGCAGGAAAAGCGCCAGCGGTGGACTTAGCCTCCATTGGGATGGATAATCACAAAATGCCCACCTGGTGTGTTGAGGAGTGGTCTGTGGTTCTGTCCAATCTGTCCAAAACCTCTCGTTGCTTGCGCTCGCTGGATCGCAAAGCCCAGGAGCGAGCACCTCTATTTGAGGCCATCCGCCACTATTGCAGCTTGGATAAGGCTCCTTTTCACACGCCAGGCCACAAACAGGGACGTGGGATCCCTGCCGACTTGCGGACCTTTTTGGGAGAGAACGTCTTCCGGGCGGATCTGACCGAGTTGCCAGAGGTGGACAACCTCCACGATCCCGATGGCGTGATCCGAGAGGCCCAGGAGCTGGCGGCAGCAGCTTATGGAGCGGATCGCAGTTGGTTTTTGGTCAACGGTTCCACCTGTGGCGTGGAAACACTGGTGATGGCGGTGTGCGATCCGGGAGACAAGATCCTCTTGCCGCGCAACTGCCACAAATCCGCCATTGCCGGGGTGATCCTCTCTGGGGCGGTGCCGGCCTATATCGAGCCGGATTTTGACCCGGAGCTGGGCATTGCCCACGGGATTACCCCAGCCGGTTTGGAGGGGGCCTTGGCGGAGCATCCCGATGCCAAAGGCGTTTTGGTAGTCAGCCCCACCTACTACGGGGTTTGCTGCGACCTGGAATCTCTGGCAGCCATCGCCCATGCCCACGGCCTGCCGCTATTGGTGGACGAGGCCCACGGGCCCCATTTTGGGTTTCATTCGGAATTGCCCATCTCGGCCCTGGAAGCCGGAGCCGATCTGGTGGTGCAGTCCACCCACAAGGTGATCTCCGGCATGACGCAAGCCTCGCTGCTCCACCTGCAGGGATCCCGTATCGACCCCAACCGGGTGCGCAACGTTCTGCAACTGCTGCAATCGACCAGTCCCAGCTATGTGCTGATGATGTCGCTGGATGTGGCGCGGCGGCAGATGGCACTGGAGGGAGAAGCCCTGCTGGGCCAAGCCTTGGCTTTGGCAGATCAAGCCCGCGCCCGTCTCAACCGCATCCCCGGCTTGCGCTGTTTTGGCCCAGAGCGTATCGGCTCCACCCCTGGTTTTTTCGATTTCGACCGCACCCGTCTCACGGTAACGGTGACAGAGCTGGGGTTGTTCGGCTTCGATGCTCACGACTGGGTTAACGATCACTTCCACGTGCAGCCGGAGATGTCCACCCTGCACAATGTGGTCTTCATTGTCAGCATCGGCAATACCCAGCGAGACATTGACCGCCTGGTGGAAAGTTTCGCCGCCCTGTCGCAACATTTTCAGGGATCCCGCCCATCCAGAGCGGCAATGGAAAAAATGCAGCGGCTGGCACAACTGCCCCGTCCTTGCTTGCCACCACAACGGCTATCACCCCGGGAGGCTTTTTTTGCTCCCATTCAGCGGGTGCCTTTCCAAGAAGCAGTGGGCCATATCTGCGCCGAGATCATCTCCCCCTATCCACCTGGGATCCCGATTTTGGTGCCGGGAGAAGAGGTGACTCAAGAGGCGGTGAACTATCTGCTGTTGGTGCATGAGGCAGGCGGCTTTATCAACGGCCCAGAGGATGTGCGCCTACAAACCCTGAAGGTGGTCAAAGCAACGGCCTAGTCCTCTCCAGCAGGTTTATGGACGGGTTTTTGCCGTTTGCGCCGGGGGGAGCAGCGGTAGGGAGTTTGCCGGAGTGCCGGGGCGGCGGGCTACCTTCACCCGATCCACCCGTGGCCCCTCCATGCGCACCACCTGAAACTCCATCTCTTGGTAGGTGAACTTTTCCCCAGCACGTGGGATCTTCTGCATGTGGTAGATCAAAAAGCCCCCTAGCGTTTGGTAATCCTCGTGCAGAGGCAGGTTGAGGCCACAGCGCTCGTTGATCTCTTCAATATCTAGCTGAGCCTGAATGAGCAGGGTATTTTCGTCGAGTTCTTGAATGTCCGGCTCCTTGGTGTTGGGATCCGGGCCATCGGAGAGCTTGCCGACAATCTCCTCCACCAAGTCTTGAATGGTGATCAGGCCCGCCGTGCCGCCAAACTCATCCACCACCACCACCATCGGCCAGTGGTGCTGCCTCATTTCGGGCAACAGTTCGGCAATCGGCTTGTTCTCCGGCTCAAAGTGGGCCTCGCGGATAAAAGGCGTGATGGGGCTGTGGAGGTCGATGGATCCCTTGGCCAACTGGCCGATCAACTCCTTAACGTGGATCAGCCCGCGGATGTCATCCAAAGACTCGCCGTAGACCGGGTAACGGGAGTGTCCTGATTCGGCCACCTCGGCCAGCACCTCTTGCACCGTTGCAGTTTCCGGCACCGCGTCGATGCTGGTACGCGGGATCATCACCTCGCTGGCCACCGTCTCGCCAAACTCGAAGATGTTGCTCAACAGCTCTCGCTCTTCCGCCTCGATGTTGCCCGACTCCACCGAGGAAGCGATCAACAGTTGCAGCTCCTCCACCGTCATGGTGCTGTAAAAGGAAGTGGCCTCGGGGATGCGGACGCCCAAGATGCGCAGCACACAGCGGGAGGAGAAGCGGAGCAGCTCGACAAAAGGATGCAAGAAGCGGCTTACCAAGCGGTTGAGCCAGGCCAGTTTGAGCGCAATCGGCTCCGAATAGAGGATGGCCAGAGTCTTGGGGATCAGCTCCCCCACCACAATCTGCAAGTAGGTAAGCAGCGAAAACACCAACACCACTGCCACCCCTCGAATAAGGGCCGGATCCACACCCTGAAACCAGTCCAAGCGGCTCAAGGCCAAAAACAGCGTGGGCGAAACTTGGGTGGCTCCAATCCAGCCCAGCAATACACTGGCCAGAGTAATGCCCAACTGGGTGGTGGAGAGGGCATATTCCAGTTGTTCCTGGGCTTTTTGCACAAGAGCTGCCTGCCGGTTCCCTTCGCTGGCCAACTGCACTATCCGGGAGCGCCGCGCCGATACCAAGGAAAACTCGACTGCGACAAAGAAAGCGTTGATGACCAGAAGACCGATGACCCAAAGGAGACTAAGCGACGCATCTCCCCACGAAAGCTCAGTGTTGGGGAAAGTAGCCGCCGAGGCTAAAGGGGGGTCGTCCATCAGGGGGAGCAGCAAGACGGATAGACAGCATTCTAGCTCAGCCTGACCCCGCCACCTGTCCCTAGCCAGCTGTCGAACCGGCTTCAGCCATCAGGCAGCTACCGTGTAGACGCTTTCCCCATGCCCAAAAGGAAAGGGATCCCTGACCTTTGCACAACCCAGCTTTCGCAGTTCTCAAGGTCGCTACTTTTTCATCAAGCAGTAACAGCTACAACCTTTTCCGGCAACGCTCACCCCCGCCTATGCAGAGGGCATCTCCTGGGTGCTAGTCGTCGATATCGACAATATTGCCGGTAGTGGCGTCGATCTTAACTTCAATATCGTTGGTAAATTTCACTTCCCAAACTAGGCGTCTATCTTCGCGCTCCAACTCAACTTCTTTGATCACAGCATTGGGAACAGCAGATCGAGCGATCCGAATAGCTTCCTTAATGGGGATACCCAGAGCAAAAGATTGGGCAAAAGCAGCCCTCCGGCTCCCACCCGTCGACAGCATCGGGCTAGCGGGGGACAAAATGCCAAGCAAAAGTAAGGCAGCAATCGAAAGTTTTGCAGGCTTTATTTACAGCTGCTTGAGCAACCACCTCCTTACCCTACCACCCTGAGACCAAAGAAGCCTTGCCACAAGGAGCATTGCTGCCTTCACAAGGAGTTCACCCCCTTTGCGTCATAGGGTGTAGCTGCTCGGCCCCTCTTCAGCTACGAACTGTTTGCTTCTCCAATCCAACCCTCTCGGAAACTGACTGGCTAAACAACGCTGCTGCGGGGGAGGAATACCTGATACATTCACGCTGAACTCTCCTGAACATGGTTCAGGAAAGAAGCGATCGCATCCTGCCTATCTCTGTTCGCGTCAGCGGGACGGAGTCCAAGCAGGAAGGCGGTATCCCGCAAAGCCCTGAGGAATACCCCCCGAGCGCTTTCCCCCTTCACTTCCCGGCAACCGTTGCGGTGGACTCAAGGATCAGGGGGAAACTTGGTCTACTATATCCCTCTCAATGACTTTTGCCAAACCGCCTAAAGCTCAGTAAATTCAGCAAAGTTCAGGGTTTTGGGGGTTAGAGGCATGCTCTACGCCTATCCCGCGTGCTGCTACTACAGGCAGGGAAGTCATGCTGACGTTGGAGCTCCCGGCACTGCACGAATCGGTGATAATATTCCTACCTCTCATTCCTACCCCGGTGGGTGCCGACCATGCCAGATTTTCTGCCCTACGCCTACTTTCAGGGCCAGATTGTCCCTTTTGCCGAGGCGAAGATCTCCATTGCCACCCATGCTCTGCACTACGGGACAGCGGCGTTTGGCGGCTTGCGCGGGATCCCAGACCCGCAAAACCCGGATCAAGTTCTGGTGTTCCGTCTGGATCGCCATTGCCGACGACTGAGTCAAAGCGCCCGCCTGCTCTGTTTTGATCTCCCTGCTGAACGGATTGAGCAGGTGATCGTCGAGCTGATCCGAAAAAACCGTCCCTCCACGTCTTTCTACATCCGCCCCTTGGTGTACACCTCCGACCTAGGCATCTCGCCGCGGCTGCACAACATTGAGAAAGACTTTTTCGTGTACGGCTTGGAACTGGGGGACTACCTCTCGCCAGAGGGAGTCAGTTGCCGCATCAGCTCTTGGGCCCGGCAAGAGGATCGCAGCCTACCATTGCGGGGCAAGATCACCGGCGCCTACATCACTTCCTCTTTGGCCAAAACCGAGGCGGCGCAGGCTGGCTATGACGAGGCCATTTTGATGAACTCCCAGGGCAAAGTGAGCGAAGCCTCGGGCATGAACATCTTCATCGTGCGCAATGGCGTGCTGATTACCCCCAGCTTCGACCAAGATATCTTGGAAGGGATCACCCGCGACAGTGTCCTCACCCTGGCCCGTGATCTGGGGATCCCTACCCAAGAACGGCCTGTCGATAAGTCGGAGCTGTTGATTGCCGATGAAGCTTTCCTGACTGGCACTGCTGCCAAGATTACGCCCATCCGCCAGATCGAGCAGTACGTCCTGCCCCCCTCCCGCCCCATCACCGAGCAGTTGCGGCAAAAGCTAACGGCAATCACCGAAAATCGGGATCCCGTCTATGCCCATTGGGTGAAGGTGATCCCTCTGAAAGAAAGCTAGTCCCTAGTCGAGGGGAGAAGCGTCATTATTAAACTGAGCACTCTAGATGGGTAGAGGGGGATCCCTTGCACGAAATTTCCATTACCTGGGCCGACTACCACCGCAAAATCGAGGAGTTGGCCGTCAAAGTCTACGAAAGCGGGTGGGAATTTAACCAAATCGTCTGTATTGCCAAGGGGGGGCTGCGCATTGGCGATACCTTGGCCCGTCTTTTCGACCTGCCCCTGGCTATTCTCTCAGCCTCTTCCTACTCTGGGCCTGGTAACCGCCAGCGGGGGCAACTGACCTTCTCGCGGGATCTAGCCATGACCACCGCCAACCTGGGCAGCCACGTGCTATTGGTGGACGATCTGGCAGACTCTGGCATGACCCTAAAGCGCTCTGTCCACTGGCTCAAGCACCACTATGGCTTCTACGTGGAGGAGATCCGCACCGGCGTACTGTGGTACAAGGCCGCCTCCGTCTATCAACCCGACTACTATGTGGACTATTTGCCGGATAACCCTTGGATCCACCAGCCCTTTGAGCCCTACGAGCAGATGACGCCCCAGCAGCTGATGCAGTTGCTACGCTCTTCCGGTTAGTTGAATTTGCTCAAATTGGCTTGCTCGCGGCGCCTGCAGTGTCTAACGTCAGTTGGACTTCTTGGCATGAGCTGTCTACTTACGATTGCCCACCCCCACTGCAAGCTCTGTTCCCCAGAAAAGTTGAATGACTTGCTCATACAACAGAAACCACCCAGCCCTGGAAAGCTCCTTGCTCAACACAAGCAAAAGAGCAAAATTCGGATCCAACTTTCTAAACCGATATCATGTCTGCAACTTTTTCCAGATCCAAGGGATGAATTGCAATGATGTTTAGAGCAGAAACTGGGTATTGCTGAGGTCTGACCATAGTTAGCTTATTCAGGAAACGATTGTACGTATAAAACTCATAGCCTAAAGGCTCCAGTATTTTAGCTGTAGCAGTTCCGGTAACCTTGGAGACATGTTCGTTCTCGAAAATAACGATAGGGTGGCCGGCGGCAAGTAATTCTAGCCCACCGGAGACAACCTGCTCTTCTGCACCTTCTGCATCAATCTTGATGAGATCAATCTGGGGTTCACCTCTCGAGCGCCAGACAGAGTTCAGAGTAATGAGATTTACAACCTTTCCATCATTCGATACTTGTTCCGGCCTTTGCTTTGAATCGCCGATAGAGTTGAATACACTAGCTCTTTCCTCTTGTAACTGAACAGTGCCTTCATGATCCCCAGCGGCGGCTTCTATGAGGAAGACAACATCCTCTAGGGAGCTGGCACTTATTGTCTTTCGCATACACTGAAGACAAGAAGCCGTGGGCTCAATTGCGATTACACTACCCGTAGGGCCTACCCGATGTGCAGCAAGGAAAGTGTATACCCCAACATTTGCCCCTACGTCGATTACATTCATCCCTTGTCTTAAAAAGTGCTTGCAGAAGCTAATCTCATCCTCAAACCATTCTCCTTGAGCAAGTAAGACGCGGGTGACGATACTTGAAAACGAAGGTTCGAGGAATAACTTGCAATTTTCGTAGTCAAAGTAAAGATCGGGCTGCGCAGGGGAAGAAGCTGTTTTCACTTGAGGTACAACCTCCCACATTGCAATTTGCTTGACCAGACTTGCTTGTTGATGGGTTGGGTCAAGGCCAAGTATGTGGTTGACTGGTATTAGCCCTTCTATCTTTTTCTGCGAGAGAAGCTCAATCGCTACCGCCAGAGCTGCTTGTCTATCATCTGGGTTTATCGAATAAGCTAGGTTCCAAAATCGCATGGCTTCTGGGCTGTACACGACCCCAACGTGAGCAGCCATCCACTTGGCTAGATAGTATAGGTAACTGTATTTTGTATAAGCACCCGGATCCGCAGAACCTTCGCTTTCAACCCAGATAGGAACATCTGTCAACTGAGAAGGTTGCATACTTTGTGCTTCCGTGCATAGAAATTCTAGGAGAGCGTAGGCATCTTCAAAAGCGCGAGAGCGATCGCCCAATACCAATAGGGCATGGATTCGGTTTAGCCAACACGGAACATGATAGGGATCCCTTGCCAAGCCCCTTCGCCACAAAGACAGCGCTTCTTCCCAAGCGGATTGGTGCGTTGAAACCGAAGCATCAGCACTTAGGGATCGAATGAGCTGGATCCCAGCTTGATTCCATTCATCTGGAGTTGAGTACAAGTCGTTGGGGTGAAACGTATAAGTTTCGTGGGATTTACCTTCTAGAATATGGAAGAAGGCAGCTTCCATGCTGCGAGCATGTTCTCTTGGATCCCAAATCACCGACCAACGGCGAGAATCCTTGATTTGCCTTTTGATCCGATTAATCCACTCCGGATCATTGCCCAGTTGGATCCCGCGTTGGATAAACTCTTCCACCGACCAAGTGATGCAATCTTCAAGGCCTACATTTTTCAGCAAGCTATAGCTCATTCGACCATAGTAATGGCGACCTACCAAGGTGAGAACTGGCACGCCCATGTAGAGGGCTTCCATAGTGTGGGTTGCGCCTGTGTAGGGAAAGGTATCTAAGACCAGATCCACCAAAGCCAGTTGGCCGCGATGCTCTTCTACAGTGCCGGTTTTGGCTAGAAATCGGACGCGATCCAAAACATCTAATTCTTTGGCTCTTTCCTGATAGCGCCTGATAACCGTGGCAATTTCCCCCGAGCCTTTGACGATCAAGATCCCCTTGGGAACAGCTTTCAGGATTTGCAGATGGGCATCAATACATTCGGGGGTACGCTTGTAAGCACTGGCCGCAGTTAGGAAAACAATATCTTGCGGGCCTATTCTCAGCTTGTTTTTGAAATTCACCTCATCTGCAGGAGTAATGTCCAGATACTCAACAGCACAGTAGCTAGGCAAGCGGATAATTTTTTCATGGTAATCGGCCTGTGCATCTTCAGGAAGGATATAGGGATCGGCGAAAAAGTAATCAAATTCTGGCAAACCGACAGCATCTCCGCCAAGCCAACCAATTTGGATAGGAGCGGCCCGCAAAGCTGCTACGATGCTGGCATCGTGACTGGTAAGGGAGTCCATAAAAACCATGATATCGATGCGATCCTCACGCGCTTGAGCAGCTACTTGAGGCGGATTGGTTTCTCCTGGAAAAAAGCGAAAATGGAGATTTTCGTGAGAGCGAAACTTTTGATACATATTGTCATGACTGGCCATATCTTCATTTTTCCACCCCTGGTAGTAGTAGTAGTAGACAACGTCCAGAAGATCGCGAGATAGGTTCCTGAGAGTAGCCTCACTGAGAAAGCCAACCGAATGTCGCTGAAAGCAGTTACCCAGAAAGCCTACTCGCAACTTGCGCTCAGCTCTACCGGATCTGCAGTAATCTTGCTGGTTTCTCTGCCAATACTCTGACCAGAGGAAGTCTCGCTGAGAAGCCATTAAGCTTAGGCAATCGTTAAAGATTCTACCACCAATCTGCTGGTAACGACGAATCAGAGAGCGATCATCAGTTAGATAGCTCCAGCAAAAGCAAACTCGAAACAGAATGACTTTAGCAATCGTTAGACTCTCGAGTAGATTTTCATCGTTAATTCTTAGTGATCCTAAGTCGGCTTCCCTCGATAAAATTAAGTCTATAATTTTCTGGATAACAAGGTTTATCCGTTCTGGCTGGGCAGCATGGATCAACTTTTCCAGCGATTCTGATAGAAGGGATAGACGAAGAGTAAAGTTCTCTTGCACCTGTGAGCTCTCGGCCGCCGTGATGAGAGCTTCTCCTAAAATGGAATAGCCATCGCTAGTAGAGTTTTGAAAAAGAGCGCAAGCTGCTTTTTGAAAGAAATCGCCGATCAAGTCCTCTATGATCCATAGCCCTTTGTAGCGATTGGCTTGCTCGGGATCCACAGCATGAGCCAGCTGGGCTAGCAAAGCAGCAAATCCGGATTTCTGGTCCTCCAAAAGACGAGCTTGTAAAGCTGTGGCCACCTCAAAAAACAAATCCAGGTAGCCGTCATCCCATAGCCGAGTGAGAAGTTGAGTCAGGAGGGGCTCCTGGGTGATGTCTAGGGTCTGCTCTTCTCCCAAACTGGCCAATTGCTCCGCCAAAGCCTGCCCATAAAAGCCAACTGCCAGCTCATCCTGAGCTTGCAGGGTCCGCATCAGCAAAACTTGGGTGTTGTCCCGCCGGCTTGGATCCAGCTCAAAGGCCATCTCCCGCAGCTTTAGACAAGCCTGAAGACGCTGCTGTGGATCCTGCGTGGGGCTATTTTCTAGACGACTTGCGAGGGATAGTAACAAATCCAAGACTTTCTCCTGGGACAGGATCCCTGTTCTCACCAGAGGCGTGTAGAGCTGGTAAGCAAGGCTCAGCTGGCCAGCAGCCAAAGCCTGCTCCAGCGCCGATAGGGTAATTGCCTCTGGCTCAGAGGGGAAGGCTGGCTCATTGGCCAATGAAGATGGAGAGAGGTCAAAGAAACCCCACAGGAACTCCCGCCAATCCTTTGCGCCTTGCTCTCGGTAAAAAGCAACCAACCACTCCGCAAAGGCATCGGGAGACTGCTGAAACAGTTGCTTGGCTTCCAGGATCCGGGCTTGCAGCGTAGGGTTCATAGGTTGAAGGAAGAGTGCTAGTCTTAGTCTGCCATGCTGAGGCCGGCTCAGCTAAACCACTGACCTGTGTCAGGCTCATCTGGCAAAAATCCGCAATTGCGCCAGGGAGCAGGCTGTTATGAATCGCCCTTGAGCGGGGTAAGTTAGCACTAGCAGGTGAGCTGCACAGTTAACTCTCTAGTTTGCTAAAGGATCTGGTACTCATGAGTGCAAAGTCTCGTCAGTCTCTGTTGCGGGCCAAACTGGCTCAGCAAATTCTCTCCAAAGCCAAGGGCTTCACCCTGATTGAGCTGTTGGTGGTGATTGTAATTGTGGGTGTGCTGTCTGCAGTGGCAATCCCGCAGTTCTTAAACCAAGTGCGCCGCTCCCGTACAGCCGAAGCTCAAGCGGCTCTCACTGAAGTAGGCCGTGCCTCTGAAGTCTACCGACTCGACTTCGGCGTCTATCCTGACAAGTATGTTAGGATCAAGTACGCTGGAGACTATACTGACAAGTACATGAACGATCCGTGGAGGGCTCCCAACTACCAAGATCCAGTGCCTACTGAACGTTCGACCACTGCTCCTCACGCACTAAGGTGGGACACAACATCCAACGGTGCTCCATACATCACCAGGTCTGGCAGCAAAATTCAATGCACCATTGGGCTGGGAGCGCAGGAGGCAGCTGTGACTTCTCTGGATACCTTCGTTGGTAAGAGCTGTAACGTCTTTCAATAATTTCTCTTTTCACTTCAAGTACTCCATGGCTCCCTATAGGGAGCCTTTTTCTTACCCTGACTAGTCTCGCACTGGAGAGCGGATAAGAGCTCAGACTAAACCGGTGAGGTAGAGAGAGATGACAGTAGCTGGGAAGGGTAGCAAATGCGTGTGAGAATGCCGTTTTCCATGAGGCTTTGACTGGCTTCAGGATTGTTGTAAAGTATAAACTCCTGATAGAGAGCTTCCATGCGAGTTCTATCTCCCGAGCAGTAAGCATCCCGTGAGGTTAAGTGAAAAGGCACCCGAATAGGATTAGACTTGGAGCGCCACCAGTAGTCGGGAAAGTTTCCCGGTTGGGCGTATTTTTTATAGTAGTTCTGGAATCCGCAGTTCAAGTAGTGCAAAATAGAGGGAGACGACGTTACTAGAGTATGATCCCCTGGAATATCAAAGCTATGTACGCTGTTAGGCAGAAGAGAGGGATAGATCCGAGCTGCTGACTTTCCATTCTGGTAAGCCAAAAAGTATTGACTCTTACTAGAGATCTTCTGAAACTGGGTATAGAATCCGGGATCCAAAATAGCAGGATTTCTCTTAAATAAAGTGACCTCGCGGAAGTAGTCTTCGATCTCAAACGCTTCGGGAGCTGCTTCGTGGTTTAGAAACGTAACTTGAAATATGTCGTCGCTTACTCGATCAAACCAATTTGGAGCCGTTGTCTGGCCAGGATAAAAAAGCTCGTCTCCGTCAATATGAAGAATCCAGTCCATGCCCTGATCCAGGGCAAGTTGTATAGCAGTTTCTACGTTAAGGATCTGACGAGCCATGACCTCATAGCCAACATGAGGGCCATATTTTGGATAGAGAACATTCCCCAATGCTTGTTGGACTTGCAAAGCTTCATCGTTGGGAATAGCCGTTACATCGGAAAACTGAAGTGCCACCTGAATAGCGGGATCCTCTAGATCGTCAAAGAAGATATAAATATGGGCAATTCCAAGGGCAAGGTGATAGCGAATGAACGACTCCAAGCACACGCCTGGATCCCGAACAGTGGTAATTATGCAAACTCTGGCCATGGTGGAGCTGCAAGCCTTTAGGTGAATTGCTTGGCTCCTAGCCAAGTATTGATAGTGAAGCGGCTATCGGCAAAGGCTTGGCTAGGGCTAAATACCGGCAGGATTTCATGTAGGCAACTGCTGGAGAAGAAGACGATGCTGTTATTTGTAGGAGTTACCTCATCGTATGCCCCGTGCAGGATTGGTGGATGAGGTTTTTGCCTTTGGGTATCGTAGATGCGCAGCTCACCTCCTCGATAAGGCTTTGGCTCTTTGTGAAAGTAATATACGCAGCTCACCTGGCGGAAGGCAGTTTGTGGGTAGGAGTTATCGGTGTGGGCGGTAAAGAAGCAGCCATCATGGCTGGCAATCATCTCCATCTCAAAGATTTGAATGTCAAAGTTCTCAATGCCTAGCTCGGCGAAGATTTGGGGAGCAACAGCCGCAATTTTTTCTCGCAGCAGGGATCCATGCTCCTGAAAGTAAGCGAAGTCCAGCCTCAGGGAGCGGCGAAATTTTAGTGACTCTGCCTCGGTGTTGCTCTTGCTGTAGCTCTTGGAAGGGATAAACTTGTCTTGGTGGGTAATGGCATGTTGGAGAATGGCTTGGTTGAGCTCTTGAGGCAGGAAGTTATCCAGCTTGATGTATTTACAGGGGTAAAACCGGTTGGGTTCTGAGGGATCCGGCTGGGTAAAAGTCAGGAATACCGGGTTAGCTGCCAGCAGTGATCCAGGGCCAATTGCTTGGATGTGAGCGAGATCCTGCTCGGTTAACCCTTTGTGCTGGGGATCCCAAGTGAGGAGATGGATCCCTTGGCCTAGATTGGGCAAAACCTTCTGCAGATGAAAACTGGGATCTATCCCCATCAAATCTAGGTTGGCTTGGGCTATGGCTCCGTAGCGGCAATGGTTGACCAAGTATAGGGCTGAGTCGGCCAAGTAATCCCGCAGTAGCAAAGAGTAAACTACCCGACTCCGACCGCTAAAGCGGTACGGAGCGGGCTTTCAGTAGCCCTGAGCCTGCCCTGCTCTACCAGAGAACAAAACAGGCCCGAACCTCTAGGCTGGTTTACGACAGCCCCCAAAAGCGCAATCACATTCGCACCATTCAAATCCGCATCCCCTTCCCATCCACAGTGCCCACACTTGAACGACTTGCCACTGCGGTAGGACTTGCCCTGCTCAGGGTGGATGTGTAAGCACCGGTGACAGGTCTGCGACGTGTAAGCAGGCGGCACAAGAATCAGAGAAACCCCTGCAGCCCTCGCCTTGTATTCCAGAAACTGACGGAGTTGATAAAACGCCCAACTGTTGGCCCTGCGCCGCTCGGTTTTGCTGCGGGGCTGTTGATTGACTCTTTCCCGGATCCCTGTCAGGTCTTCCAGGGCGATAGCGCTGTTGGTAGCCTTTGCCCTAGAGACAATAGCTTTAGAGATGCGATGATTGACCCACGTTTGAAAGCGCCTCTCCTTGCCAGACAGCCGTTGCAGCAGTTGACGGCATCTGCGCCGCGAACTGCGTGTGCCCTTACTGGCTTTGCGTTGGAGTACCGCCCTCAACCGGGAGTAGCGGTCGCGGACTCTGTTCAACTGCTGTCCATTCCAATTGTCCCCGTCTGACGTATGGGCAATATCTGTCCTTCCCAAGTCCACCCCCAGCACTCTGCCCGTGCGTTGCGGTGGGGATGGCTCCGCTTCCACACAGATTTGAATGGAGTAGGAGCCGTCTTTACGCTTGACCAGAGTGGCAGATTTGGGATTGGAGTCCGCCAGCCGTTCTCTCTGGTAGCGGCCAATCGCCAGCTCAAAGCGCTCCCGACCCTCCACCGTGGTCAGCGACACCGTCCAGTCTTTCTCGCGGAACGAAAAGATACGAGCGTCGTAGGTAACAAAGCCGCTCTTAAACTCCTTGACGGGACGCTTTTTCTGCTTAGCCACTTTGCGGGAACCCGCTACCCGTCTGCACACCTGTTGAGCCAAGTTACTGGACAAGCCAAACCGGGCTCGAATCTCGTAGTAGCAAAGGGATTGCAGCTTGACCGCGTTGACGATCTTCTCCGGCGTGTTCTGGTTGACCCAATTCAAGGCTTGGCCAAAAGCCTCCAAAGTCGCGTCCAATTTGGCGGCTTGCGACGGGGACACCTTGAGCTTGCAGGATATGGTCAGGACTTGGGTCATGGTTCTATCATAACTTCCGCATTCCTCCCGACACTGACCCTACGGGTACAGTGCGGGGCTCCTGCGATTTCTAGCTGAAGCAGACAGGTACGGTAGTCCGTGAGTTCAGTCCAGAAACAAACGCCAATCTGGGTCTCTGGGAAACATTGACCGAGATCTGCCAAAAGGGCAGGGATGGGGCCTTCTAGGAGTAGAACCCGTTCTTCTAATCCCAACTGAGAAATTTGGGTTTGGATATCTTCTGTGCTGATTGACTTTTCGGATGAGCTCTGTAGGGGATTCCGTAGAATCACTGCTAACTTTTCAGGATAGCGAAGCATTGCCTGCAAAACAGCTGCGGACTCTTCCCAGCCAATCTGGCAGAAGATTTGCTGGCTAGGAAGGCAGGCTAAAGCCCAATCTAAGAGCTGGGTGAGACTCTGAGCTTGCTCCAGTTCTAGGAGAAGATCCTGAGCAAGGTCTTGGCAATCCATGGGGAGGGATCCCTGACGTCTGCTCTAGCTTAATGTACCCGGATCCACCCCCAGTTCTCACAACTTTTAGGCCAGGCGCTCAGCCCTTTGCTGCTCCAGTTCAGCCTTGGCAGGCATCAGTTCCCCAGCGGCAGTGGCCCACAGAATCCAGGTGGCCTCCTACCCTCCCACTTCGCTGGGTACAGCCTCAAAACCTCGCTCGGCATGGGTGGTGGAGATGAGCAAGTCCATCTGGCACGTGTGCCGCCAGCTTTCCATGGGTATGCCATTGTCGTAGGAGAGCTCGTCTTGGGTAGGGGCCATCCAGGCAGGTAAACTGGATTCGGCTCTTGCAGACAGGGATCCATGGGGTTGCTTATAACCTATGCTCGGCTTATCGTTTTCCAGGGCAACAGAGATCCCTTGTTGTTGTGTCCAATCCTAGTAGCCTGTAGGAGCTAGAAGAACCTGCCGCTCAACTTGGGGAGTCGAGAAATGCAAGACATCAAGGCCAATGCTCCGCGAATTCTCCTCAATTGGCCAACTCCGCCAGACTATATCCCGCCCCCGCAGCTTTCAGATCGGCAGGTCAGTCTTTGCCCCAAGAGGAGAGCCAAGGGCTTTGGACTAAACTTTGTCAATCTCTCTAAGGAATTGGTGGAGTGCCCAGAGGGAGACTATGACCTCTATGACTTTGTGCAGCAGTCTGAGCAAATTACAAATAAGGAGTTTGACCTAGTTATTGTTTGGACTTCCAGCTTTGACCAGAGTAATCCCCTAAATACAAGGAAGTTTAAATGCCCCACACTCTTGCTAGCTGGAGACACCCACCACTGGAAGTTTCCCATCAACCATCTCTTGGCCTACTGGGCTGCTGAAGGGTTTGATTACGTCGCTACTGCCTATAACTTCCAGCATTTGCACTGGTTTGCCGCAGCAGGCGCTGAGAATCTTGCCTGGTTGCCTCTTATCTCCATGCGCACTGTTACCCACGATTGGGTGGAAGATAGAGAAAATCAAGTGGTCTTTATCGGCCAACAGGGATCCCGCCATCCCAGGCGTTGCCGGCTGGTTCAAGCCATAAAGAATGCAGATTTGCCCATCCTCATCAAAACAGCCAACCGCCAAGAGGCAGCCAAATGGTTTGCCCATTCTCTGATTTCCTTTAACTGCAGCCAAAATGGGGATCTGAACTTAAGGAACTTGGAAGTGATTTCCGCGGGGGGCTTTCTGCTTACTGACCAGCTCTCCTTCGCCTCAGGATTGGACGAACTTTTGGCGCCCGGCACCTACTGCGACACCTACAACTCCGAAGCCCAACTCCTGGAGAAAATCCGCTACTACCTAGACCATCCCCAGGAGGCCATTCAAATTGCCCGCCGCGCTTATCACACTTTCGACCAACACTGGCATCCCCGCCACCGCATTCAGAACCTGCTGGACTGGGTGTTTGGGGGAGAGCTGCCGGAGCCCTTTCGTTACTCGCCCCGCTCTGATGTGCGCTACTTTGTCAGCACGGCCAGCTCTGCCTGGATAGACACACGACTAGGAATCTACGAGCCCATTCAAGAGCTGCATCGCGTGCAGGAGCGACTGAGGGTATTTGTTGGCCGAGGCTGTCCTGGGGTGATAGCCGCAGACTTGCTGGACCTGCCGCGGCTGGAGCTGTACGTGGAAGAGGGGTTTGGGGATCCCTGTGCCCTGCTGCAGCAGAAGGGAGTGCCCGAGCGAATTCACGAGGTGAGGGGGGAGCCGAGCAGTTGGCCCAGCTTTGATGCGGTGGTGTGCACGGTGGGAGACTTGCAGCGGCTGGGGCGGCCTGTGAGGGCTAACTTTGCTTTTGTCTTGGCAGAGGACCACCAACTTCTTTTGGCCAATGCCAGTAAGTTAATGGAAGCAGTGTTGCCTGGCTTTGACTTTGGCAAACTCAGGTTTTCGGTAAAGCTCTACCCAGACACCGTTTTTTACGAGAGGACGTATCTTAACTTTCCTGTGTTTCTGTCTAGTCAGGTGCAGACGGTTATCGACATCGGAGCTGGGGTAGGCCTTGGTAGCGTTTGTTTTCGGGGTTTCTGCCCTGAGGCGGCCATTCATTGTTTTGAGGTGGATCCCTTGGCCTTGCACCTGCTGCAGCAGAATGCTCTTGGCCTGGGCAACTGCTTTGTGCATTCGGTGGGGCTGGCGGGGCAGAATAGCTGCAGAACTTGTCGGCTCTGGCCGGAGGATCCTCAAGCGAAGTGGGGAGTGGAGCAGCTGCTCCCTTTCCGGGAAGCCAGGGCAGCTCTCAAGGAGCTGGGTCTGGAGTTCATCGATGTGCTCAGGGTGGCTACGGGTGGGGATGAGGTGGAGGTATTGGCTAACCTGCAGCCGCAGCTTAGGGACATCAAGGTGATTTACGTGGAGTTTACCTCTGAGCAAGACCGCAAGCGGATTGACCAGATGCTGGATCCCTCTCATCTCCTCTGGCAGGAGGAAGTTTCTCAGGGTAACTACGGGTGCTTATGTTATCTGAATAGATGCATATTCTACGAAAGCAGTGGTAATCTTTAGAAGGCAATCTTTAGGAAGCTCTGAGACTGATGAATCCTCGAGTTCTACTAGTTTGGACGACTCCACCTGATTATGTCCCACCTCTCACTCTTTCAGAGCGTCAAGTAACTCTATGTCCGAAAGGAAAGGTTAGAAGACAGATATTTGATTTTTTTAGTGTTCCAAAAAGCTTAGTTGAGTGTCCTGACAAAGACTTTGACCTCTATGAATTTGTCCAGTATTCAGATCAAGTCGAAGACAAAGAATTTGACTTGGTGATTGTCTGGACATCGAGTGTTGATCTGACTAGTCCTTTCAACACGAAAAAATTTGGCTGCCCAACTGTCTTGCTAGCCGGAGATACGCATCATCACGTGCTCCCTATCACCCACCTTCTAACTTACTGGGCCACTGAAGCCTTTGATTATATTGCCACCGCCTATGACCGACAGCACCTCCACTGGTTCGCAGCAGCAGGAGTTCAAAGGCTAGCTTGGCTGCCTTTCATTCCCGCTTGTCTCACCAGCTCCAGTTGGATAGAAAAGAAAGAAATTAGAGTTGCGTTTGTGGGTAACCTTAATTTTAACTCTTATCATTACAGACGTCCTAAGTTGATCATGTCCTTGAAAAAACTGGGTCTACCTCTACTTATAAAGACTCGAGTCCACAATCCTCAACTAATATTTGGTAGCTCGTTAATCTCTTTCAACTGCAGCATGAACGGGGATCTGAACTTAAGGAACCTGGAAGTGATTTCTGCAGGGGGCTTTCTGCTTACTGACCAGCTCTCCTTCGCCTCAGGATTGGACGAACTTTTGGCGCCCGGCACCTACTGCGACACCTACAACTCCGAAGCCCAACTCCTGGAGAAAATCCGCTACTACCTAGACCATCCCCAGGAGGCCATTCAAATTGCCCGCCGCGCTTATCACACTTTCGACCAACACTGGCATCCCCGCCACCGCATTCAGAACCTGCTGGACTGGGTGTTTGGGGGAGAGCTGCCGGAGCCCTTTCGTTACTCGCCCCGCTCTGATGTGCGCTACTTTGTCAGCACGGCCAGCTCTGCCTGGATAGACACACGACTAGGAATCTACGAGCCCATTCAAGAGCTGCATCGCGTGCAGGAGCGACTGAGGGTATTTGTTGGCCGAGGCTGTCCTGGGGTGATAGCCGCAGACTTGCTGGACCTGCCGCGGCTGGAGCTGTACGTGGAAGAGGGGTTTGGGGATCCCTGTGGTCTGCTGCAGCAGAAGGGAGTGTCCGAGCGGGTGCATGAGGTGAGGGGGGAGCCGAGCAGTTGGCCTAGCTTTGATGCTGTGGTGTGCACAGCTCAGGACTTGCAGCGGCTGGGGCGGCCTGTGAGGGCTAACTTTGCTTTTGTCTTGGCAGAGGACCACCAACTTCTTTTGGCCAATGCCAGTAAGTTAACGGAAGCAGCAGTGTTGACTGGCTTTGACTTTGGCAAACTCAGGCTTTCGGTAAGGCTCTACCCAGACACCGTTTTTTACGAGAGGACGTATCTTAACTTTCCTGTGTTTCTGTCTAGTCAGGTGCAGACGGTTATCGACATCGGAGCTGGGGTAGGCCTTGGTAGCGTTTGTTTTCGGGGTTTCTGCCCTGAGGCGGCCATTCATTGTTTTGAGGTGGATCCCTTGGCCTTGCACCTGCTGCAGCAGAATGCTCTTGGCCTGGGCAACTGCTTTGTGCATCCAGTGGGGCTAGCGGGGCAGGATAGTTGCAGAACTTGTCGGCTCTGGCCGGAGGATCCTCAGGCCGAGTGGGGAGTGGAGCAGGTGCTCCCTTTCCGGGAAGCTAGGGCAGCCCTCAAGGAGTTGGGTTTGGAGCCCATCGATGTGCTCAGGGTGGCTACAGGTGGAGAGGAGGTGGAGGTGTTGACCAGCCTGCAAGAGCAGCTCAAAGACATCAAGGTGATTTACGTGGAGTTTACTTCTGAGCAAGACCGCAAGCGGATTGACCAGATGCTGGATCCCTCTCATCTCCTCTGGCAGGGGGAGATTTCTCAAGGTAACTACGGCTGTCTCTGTTACCTGAGCAGAGCTTACGTTTAGGTAAAGTAGCTGAACAAAGTAAAAAAATGAGCCACGGAGCGGAACAAATACGACTCTCTCTCAGATCTAAGCTTCCTCTTTAGGTCTACTTGCATGTTATCTTGCCTGTAAAGTCATCTTATCCCCAACTGAACTGACTATAACTGGAAAAAACTATACTGGGCAGACAAGTCAGGAGAATTTCTAGCCATCTTGTAGTAGATGTCAGACTGGATACTTACAAACAAACTTCTAGCCGGGATCCAAGCCCAGCAAGCAGGAGATTTGCGACAAGCAGAAGCCATTTACTCCGAAATCTTGGCGGATTTTCCTGAGCATGCAGATGCCCTTCACCTGTTGGGAACGGTAGCTCAAGCCAGAGGAGACTCGGAATTGGCAGCGGCTCTCATTGCAGAAGCCATTGAGCAACATCCCGAAGTGGCTCTGTATCACCACAATTTGGGTGTCGTCTATGAGTCTTTGGGTCAACTGGAGGAAGCGCTATCCTGTTATCAGCAAAGCCTGAAACTGAATCCACACGCTGCTGGATCTGCCTTTCAAGCTGGAAAAATCTTAGTTAACCTGCGACGTAGCGAAGAAGCCATTGCCCTACTCAATCCTCTACTGGAAAACTCGGATGAACAGACAGGGATCCCTTTGGCGCAGGTGCATCTGAATCTGGCTATCGCCTACCGAGATCAAGGAGAACACGCTGTTGCCTTGGATCACCTGGAGAAAGCATTGGCTTTGGATCCCCAGTTAGAACAGGCTCGTTGGTTTTATCATCTCTACTTGCCGGCAGTCTATCAGAGTGAGGAAGAGCTCAACTCCTTTCGTGCTCGCTTTGTTGAGCACCTGGATCGTCTTATTGAGGAAACTCCCCTAGAAACAGAGGAGCAACGTCGCACAGCGCTGTGGGCATCAGGACTGGGAACCAATCACTACCTACAGTACCAAGGCTACAACGACCTGGATTTACAGAAAAAATATGCCCAGTTTGTTCAACGTATAGTCAACGCTTGCTATTCCCAGTGGAGATATCTTCCTCACCAATCCCAGCCAGAGGATCCCATCCGAGTTGGGTTTGCCTCAGCTTCCATGCGAGCTTGCTCTTACAGCCGCTTATCTCTGGGTTGGGTTAAGTACCTGAACGCCAATTGGGCTGATGGACAGGCTAACTTTGAGCGGAAGTTTCAAGTTTTCGCTTATCACTTGGATCCCAGAACCGATTTCATGACAGACCGGTATCGTCAATATGCCGATGTGTTTCGACACATTCCCACCGGACTTGAGGATGCAGCCCGACAAATCCTGCAGGATCAGCTAGATATTTTAGTGTATTTGGAGATTGGTCTTTCACCTCTTATTCTGCAACTGGCTTCCCTGCGACTGGCACCGATACAGTGCTCCACTTGGGCTCATCCTGTAACTTCTGGGCTTTCTACGATTGACTATTTCCTCTCCAGCGATTTAATGGAGCCAGAGGATGCTCAGGAACACTACAGTGAAACCTTGATCCGGCTACCTCATTTGGGCACTTGCTTCGAAAAGCCGGTTTTGCCTCAGCAAAAGCGCTATCGTGAGGATTTCGGCCTGCGCAGAAACGCAGTGGTTTACCTAGCTTGTCAATACTTGGGTAAATATCTGCCCCAATATGACTATCTTTTTGCCGCTATTGCTCAGCGAGTGCCCAACGCTCAATTTGTTTTTTTGGCTCTACCCAATGCTGCTATTGCCCGACAATTTCGGGAACGGCTCACCCAGGCTTTTTCTTTGTATGGCCTCAATGTAGAAGACCACTGCCTGATCCTGCCCGGATTGGATTATCAAGACTACTTGGATCTCAACCGCTGTGCCGATCTTATGTTAGATTCCTATGGCTGGTCAGGTGGGATCACCACCTTAGAGGCCGTTGCGGTCGGATTGCCTGTGATCACTTGCCCTGGAAAGCTGATGCGGGGGCGGCATACCTATGCCATTCTCAAAAGAATGGAGCTGGACAGTTTAATTGCCTCGGATCTGAAAAGCTATGAGGATTTGGCCGTAAAACTGGGATCCGATTCTGAGTTTCGCTACCACATGGCTGAGGAGGTTCGGCAGCGATGCCACCTACTCTTCGAAGATCGAGAATGTGTGGCAGCCCTGGCCCATTTCTTCCTCACCCTCACCAAGAAGCCCGACGCTGGTCGTGATTAGTCCACTGCGAAAAAGGGTTTTGCTCTGGATCCCTTCCTGAGGACAAAATTGGCTCAACGGCCCCACTACGCCCTTGAAGCTCCCTTCTCGAGGTCAACAGCGGAACAGCCCCCCCAAGCCGGTGCAAGCCTAAACGTGGGAAAATCCTGTCAGTGATCTGCATTTTGCTGAGAATTGCTCAGAGCATCGTAATCTAGAGGAACATTGACATCCGGTGTCCGGAGGAGTGCTTATGCCAGGGCCAGCATCGAATGCTTCTAGAGCTCCGCAGGGATCCCTGCAGAGGGTTTTCTTGGGCCTTTTGGCCTCAGCTGCGGTTTTGGCAGGCTGTGGAGGAAGTGGAGGGAGTACAATACCGCCTCTGGTGAACGTCTGCGAACAAGCCTTCAGTCCAGGCCTTTTTGCATCGATTGGTCTGCGCCGACAGGGGGATAGGCGCAGTGGAACCTTGGGGCCGAATAGCCTTTTGGAGTATTATTTTGATGAGAGGGGCAATATTCAAAATGCCCGGGAATTCCCACCCCCTCCCGGCACGTTTACCTTCTATTCAGATGCGTTTCTTTACTTTCCCTCTGCAGCCAACGTTACCGGGGTTACAATCCGGCTGACCAGCCCGGTTTTCGACCCGCTATTGGTCATCGGCAGCTATGACAGCAACCGGAGATTGGATCCTGACGTTTTTGTAAATGATGATGCTGCCCCTGGCAACTTTACCACCTCTCAGCTAACCATCCCCGTGCGGCAAAACCGCTGCTACTTGCTCCGGGTGGAAAGCTACTGGGCGCAAAATGCCTCTCCAGCCGCTGGGCCGGGCAGCCCTGGGCGAGGCCCTTACACCATCGAAGTTGTGAGCGAAAGCTTTGCTGCTCCTCCTCCACCGCCTCAACGGCAACAGAAACCGGACGATAGGGAAGACGGCGGCGGCGGAGACCGAGGGGGGGGTGTCGGCCTCTAGCTCTGGCGGGTGAGCTTGATGGCAAAGTCAGCGCTGCCACAGGTGGCTCTGCCGCGAATCACGCGCCCGTCAGGGCTGACCGTGCCACTCCAAGCAACGGTTGGGGTACCGCTACCCCCTATCCTGCCGCTAACAGAAAGTTGGCTGCCGATAAGCTGGCCGCTGCGCTCAGAAAAGCTGGGGGAGGAAACGCTGATCTGGTTGCCCTCCTGACGAATGGAGACGGTTTCCTGGACGCCAGCCGCAACATTGACCTTGCACAGGGATCCCTGCCAGATAAAAGATCCTCCCTCGTAAAGCCACTCGCCGCTGAGGGCCAGCTCTGCCGCAGGTGTTGGCGTTGCTGGGGCAGGTGTGGCAGTGGGAGTGGGGGATGGAGTCGGGGTGGGGGTAGGAGTACGAGGGACAAGCGGGGTGAATCGAGGGATAGGGGTAAGCGTCGGTGTCGGAGTGGGTGTTGGTGCTGGAGTCGGGGTGGGTGTCGGTGTCGGAGTGGGTGTTGGCGCTGGAGTCGGGGTGGGCGTCGGCGTCGGGGTGGGCGTCGGCACCGGAGTGGGTGTTGGTGCTGGAGTCGGGGTGGGTGTCGGCGCTGGAGTTACCTCAGGGGTAGGCGTGGGGGTTGCTTCGGGCGTAGGGGTAGGCGTAGAACCGGGAGTTGGGATCCCTAGGATTGGTTTTACGGGTATAGGCTCTATGCGTATGGGCTCTACCTTGGGTTCGGGAGTTGGGGTGCGATCCGGCTGTTCCTGGGTATCGCGAACCGCTGGACGTGGCCACAGCAAAAAGGCGGCCAGCAAAGCCATAACGCCCAGGGATCCCCCGGCCAAGACCCACTTCAGACTGCTGCCGGAAGGCTGTAGAACCGTTTGGGGGGCAGCTTGTGGCAGAGGGCGGGTGCGGGGAGTATTAGTTCGTGGTGGTGTAGCAGGGCGAGCGACGGGGGGATCCTGAACGGTCGGGAGAGCGTTGCTGGCTGGGATCACTGTGGAGGGCGTTTTGGGAGTTTCATCCTCACTTTGGGGAGAGGGATCCGGTGTTTCCGGCGAAGCTTCTGCTGAGGAGGGTTCCCGCTCGGTGATGTAATAGGGGATCCCTGCACCTGGGGAGGGGGGAGAGACCGGCTCATCTTCGATGAGATCCAGATCCTCATCGCGGATATCTTCAAAGGCTCCAGAAGCTGATCCTGTATTGCGGGTGGTTTGGATTGGTGGCTTGGGGTCAGAAGAGGGTGGAGCATCCCGTTGAGCCTTAGCGCTGCCGGTGGGCAGGATCACAGTGCTGGCTTGGCCACTAGAGAGTTGGGTGGTTGCCGTCAGGTCATAGGCTTGCAGCAGTCGTTCCCCCAGCTCCCGCATCGTTTGCGGTCGTTCGTCTGGGTTTTTTTTCAGGCAATCCATCACCACCGCTGCTAAAGGGGGTGGGATCGGCTGGGGGGCTGCCTTCGGGTTGATCTCGATTGGGCTTTCGTAGCAATGGGCGTGGATCCAACTGTGCAAAGAGTCAGTTTCCAATTGAAAGGGCATGGATCCCGTCAGCATCTCGTAGAGCACTACCCCAAAGGAGTAGATATCCGAGCGGGCATCCAAGGCTTTGCCCCGCATCTGTTCGGGAGAGGCGTAGCGAGCTGTGCCGATAAATCCTCCCCCTTTTTGGGTGCCCAGGCTGAGGGTGTGATCCGCCAGGGTTTTGGCCACGCCAAAGTCGAGGATTTTCAGTTGGGGGATAAGCTTGCCATTTTGAAAAACTTGCTCGATGAAGAGGTTGCTGGGTTTGATGTCGCGATGGATAACGCCTCGAATCTCGCGACCCTCTACCTTGGCCTGAAACGTGTGGGCAAAGTGCAGCCCCTCACAGGCCTGCAAGGCTAGTCGAACGGCTTGTCGAACCGGCAAAGCCCCTTTTTCTCGGATCAGCTTGCCCAGATCCTGCCCCTTGAGGTACTCCATCACCAAGTAGGCCTGCTCCCCCTCTTGGCCGTGATCCAAAACCTTGACGATGCGAGGATGCTGCCCCAGAAGGGTGCTAACGCGGATCTCTTCGGCAAAGCGACGGCGCAAGTCTGTCTGGAAGTCGCCCCGGCTCAGCAGCATGGGGGCATAGAGGATCTTGACGGCTACCTCTTGGCCGTTGTTGTGTAAGTCTAAGGCGCGGAAGACGGATCCCATACCACCGCTACCAATTTCTTGAATCAGCTGGTAGCGGTTGCCCAAAATGCGGTTGGTGAGATCTGCGGTCATGGGTTTGCAGCTTGGAGAAGAGGAATTGCAGGGGGAATGTCCATACCATAAACCGAATTGCTGAGGTCTGCACCAGCCTACGCCGGTGGCTGAACTCAGGGATCCGGATTGGGGCCATCTGTTGGAAATGGCGGGGTTTTCGGTTGATTCTTCAAGGTGACTTCTCAGATTTACTTAACTGTTACTTAAAAGTTGTAGAAGAAAGCTCTGGCGGGGGCAGTGACGCTCAAGGGAGAGCTGCGGTGATCGGTTTCACCGTCCAAGAGAACATTTTCTGGTTAACTTTGGGGGGGAGAG
Organism: Synechococcus sp. JA-2-3B'a(2-13); assembly: GCF_000013225.1. NCBI lineage: Bacteria > Bacillati > Cyanobacteriota > Cyanophyceae > Synechococcales > Synechococcaceae > Synechococcus > Synechococcus sp. JA-2-3B'a(2-13). Next base: position 470,871 of record NC_007776.1, on the reverse strand, counting down.
TCTGGATTATCCTGAGCAATCCCCAGCCTGAAGAAGGGGACAATCGACAGGGATCCCTTGATGAGGTTGACCATGGACTTGGGCTTGGTGGTGATTGCCTACAAAGAGGGGGATCGGGAGAGCAAAGCCGCCTGCCAGAGGTGTGCGGAGCAGTTGCGCCGGCGCGGTGTTACGGTGTTAACGGCTCCCACCGGCTTGCACCACAACCCCTACCCAGTCTTTTTGGAGGCCACCTCGGATCCCATCGATCTGGCGGTGGTGCTGGGGGGAGATGGCTCGGTGTTGGCGGCGGCACGATACCTGGCTCCCCATGGGATCCCGATTTTGCCGATCAAAGCGGGGGGTAGGCTGGGGTTTTTGGCCCAGTCGGAGCGGGTGCTGCAACAGGATCCCTGGGATCGCATTCAGGCAGGGGATTTTTTCTTGCAAGCCCGCATGATGTTGCAAGCCCAGATTTGGGAACAGCCGCAGTTGGGGCAAGGGGATCCCTTGGCCGCCCGTGGAGAGGGAAAGTCGCAAGGCCGTCCGGTTAGCGAAGTCTACTATGCCCTCAATGAGATCTGCCTGAAGCCGATCAACCGAGAACGGCTGCCCGCCGCGATCATGGAGATCGAGGTCAACGGAGAGATTTTGGATCAGTACCACGGGGATGGCGTGCTGGTGGCCACACCGACGGGATCCACCTCTTACACTCTGGCAGCCAATGGCCCCATCCTCGAGCCCACCCTCGACGCCATCATCATCACCCCTATTTGTCCCCTGAGTTTGTCTAGCCGTCCTATTGTCATCAGCGGCACAGCCAGGGTGGACATTTGGCCTCTTGCCGATCCCGAAGGGTTGACCCGCCTGTGGACAGATGGCGTGTTGGCCCAGTCGGTGAATCCCGGCCAGTGGGTTCACATTCAGCAAGCGCCTACACCGGCCAAGCTGATGATCCTGGAAAAAGAGCTCTCCTACTTTCGCACTCTGCGGGAAAAACTGCAGTGGGCGGGCAGCCGCATTTACATCCCCACCACCAACCACCGCCCCGAAGGGGGATAAGGAGAGCTAGAGTGGCGAAGTTCACCACCCATCCGCACATCTCCCATGAGCCTGAGACTTTACCTCCTCAGACACGGCGAAACTCCCTACAGCCGTTCCGGCAGCTTTTGCGGCGCTCTCGATCCCGACCTCACCCCCGAAGGCAAACAAATGGCAGAAGCCTTTGCCGCAGCCTATGCTGGGATCCCTTGGCAAGCTCTCTACGTCAGCCCAATGCGGCGCGCCTTGGCTACCCTAAGCCCCCTGGCCGAGAAAGTTGGCTTGGAGATGCAGATTCGAGAGGGCCTAAGAGAAATTCACTACGGCGAGTGGGAGGGCAAAACCCACGCTGAGGCGCAAGAAGCCTACCCAGAAGCCTATTGGCGCTGGATGACCGAGCCGGCCTGGAACGCCCCTCCGGGGGGCGAAACCGCCGTGCAAATTGCCAATCGGGCCATGCCGGTTGTGGCCGAGATCCAGGAAAAATGGACAGGCGGCCACGTCTTGATCGTCTCCCACAAGGCCACCATTCGGGTTATTCTCTGCAGCCTGCTGGGCATCGACCTGGGTCGCTACCGGGATCGCATTGAGGTTTTGGCCGCCTCGGTCAGCGTGGTCAAGTTCGACCGCTATGGCCCCCTTCTGGAAATCTTAGGGGAACGCAGTTATCTGCCTTCCGATCTGCGAGAAAGGGCAGGTACCTAATTGTTAGAGGGAGCAAGGTTTAGGATTCTTGAGGTCTTTTGGGTCTCTTTTTGAGGGAGCAATCATGGGCAAAAAACTGGGATTAGCACTGGGCAGCGGCGGAGCGAGGGGATGGGCTCATATTGGTGTGATTCGAGCTCTAGAGCGGGCTGGGATCTCCGTTGACTACATTGCTGGGACGAGCATTGGCGCTTTTGTGGGAGCCATTTATGCAGCAGGAGAACTGGATGAGCTGGAAGACTTTGTGCGAGATCTCAACTGGAAGATGATCCTGTCTTTGTTTGATGTGGTCTTTCCCACCTGTGGCCTGCTGGATGGCAACAAAATTTATGAGCTGCTGACAGAACATTTGCAAGAGCTGTGTATTGAAGAGGCCGGGATCCCCTTTTGCTGTGTGGCTACCGACTTGATCACAGGCCAGGAGGTGCTGTTGCGTTCGGGCAAAATGGCAGATGCCGTGCGGGCCAGCATCTCTATCCCAGGGATCTTTACACCCTTTTACTACGAAGGGCGCTATCTCGGAGATGGAGGCATTGTCAATCCGGTGCCGGTGCGAGTGGTGCGGGAGATGGGGGCCGATGTTGTCATCGCGGTCAATCTCAACCATGTGGATCCCGCGGATGTGGAGTCGCAACTGGAAGAAACAGAGGTGGAAGAAACCCTTCAACGGCGACAGCGCTTGAATGCTGAAGGAGAAGTGATCGAAGAAGAAACCAACTTCATCACCCGCATTCGCAAACGCTATCAATCCCTACAACAAGGGATCCAAGAAAAAATTAGCCAATGGTTTCCAGATGAGCCCTCTGGTCCCAATATTTTCGACGTTATTGGCAAGACGTTGAACGTGATGGAGCAAATCGTTACCCGCAGTGTTTTAGCCGAACATCCGCCGGATTTGCCCTTACAACCCAAGCTGAGCCAGTATGGGATCTTCGATTTTCATCAAGCAGATCCGATTATTCAGGAGGGCTATCGACAAATGCGGCGGGCCATTCCAGAATTGCGACAAAAGTTGGAGCAGTGAACCACCACTTCTCCAGCAGTTCAACCTAAAGCTTTGCAAGGATCTGCAAGCCAAGCTTTCCAAACAATCTCAGATGGATCCTGCTATCAAAATGGGCCTGAAGCTCACTCAATTGGGATAAATTGCAACAGCGATCCCGTGTGGATGAGATGGGCCGGGGCAGATTTTCCATCCTGGTCGGGATGGGCCAGCAGCACACAGCGATCTTGAGGGGTGAGGTCAAACTTGACAGAGGGATCAGGTTCTCTTTCCAGTGGAGGGCTGAGCTGGGGATCCCCGACAAAAGTAAGTCGTGCCAACACGGTCAGCAGGTGATCTTGATGGGCCAGGTCTGACCCAAAAGGAGTCCGCTCTTGTAACGTAACAAGTGCTACCGGGTAACCTTCTCGCATCAAGTAGAAGAGGATCCCGGCACAGCGCTCTACAGCTCGCTCCAACTTGTCTCGATGGATCTCGGGCCTCTCTTTCTGGGGCTGCCAGCGGTTTTCAAAACAGAGGGTGATGGCCTGGGCTCGTGGACGCTCCAACTCCCGCACGATTAGTTGATCCCGTTTGGCCGAGATCTTCCAATGGACAGAGCGCACATCGTCCTGGGGGCGGTAGGGCCGTAAGCTCAGGTAGTCTCCCTCTCGACCGGGTTGGGGGCGCAATTGGTTGCCGCTGCTGAGCTGATCCCACAGCGCCAATCCTTGAACCGGGGCGAGCCGCGGAAACACGATCACCGTTTGGGGATCCCTAATTGCCACCGCCTTGCGGAAGAGTTCAAATGGGAAGCTGGTGGCAACTTCAAAACCTTGCAACTGCCAGGCTCCCCGCCTTGAAAAAGTCTGCTGATAAAAAGTGTCCACCTTGGCACCGGGATCCACCCGCAAAACATAGCTGGAAGGCCAATCTTCCCGCCTCAGCCCCTCAATGCGTTCGCTCACCTGCAACGAGAAGCTGGGCAGGCGCCGTTTGCGATTGACCAGCGTGAGACCCACCAAGACAGGCTGGCCGGCGAAAATGCGGCTAGGCAACTGCCGGCTGACCTCCAGATCTTTGAGGGTGATATCAGAGAGGGTACCGCTGATGAGGATGAGGCTGAGCAGCATCCCCAGCAACAAGTACAGGGGATTGTTGCCGGTGTTGAAAGCAGCAATACTTACCAACAGGGCGATCCCGACAAACCGCCCCCCAATACGGGTGAAGCGGAAGCGGCGCAGAAAACGAACCTGGCGCCTTGATTCCTGCTCTGAGGAGAAGATCCCCAGGCTTCCCGTCTGTTGAAGTAGTGGAACTAGTTTTCGGCTTAGTTTCCACAACACCGCAGTCCCCTCATCACTCCTTCATCCCCGGCCCCTCTCCAAAGGAGAAAGAGGTCTGGAATCTACAAGCTGCTTCAGTGTAATTTGAAATCACCATAACCAGTGCTACGGGCAGGTTTTTTCTGAGAGGATTTCAGCAATGGCCGCAGCCACCCGCTCTTGTTGACAGGTGGTCAACTCAGGAAAACACGGCAAAGACAACACCTGAGCCGCACATAGCTCGGCATTGGGCAGATCCCCCCGCCTGTAGCCCAGCCCTCGGTACACCGGCTGCAGCGGCAACGGCAGAGGATAGTAAACCCGACTGCCAATGCCCCGCTCCTTCAGACCCTGCTGCAAATCGTCCCGCCGCCGCGAATCCAACGGCTCAGAACCCACCACCCGCACCGTGTACTGGTGCCACACCGAGTTCCCCCCCACCCCCACCTGGGGCAACATCAAGCCCGGGATCCCTTGCAGCAAGCGGTGGTAACACTCCGCAATCCCCTGCCGCCGCCAGTTCCACTCCCGCAGATGGGGCAGCTTCACCGAGAGAATCACCGCCTGCAGCGCATCCAAACGACTGTTGAGACCCAAATGCTCGTGGTGGTACGGACGGGTCTGCCCATGCTCCCTGAGAGCCCGCACCCGCCTGGCCAGTTGGGGATCCCGCGTCACCACCGCCCCCCCATCCCCAGCCGCACCCAGATTCTTGCTGGGAAAAAAGCTGAAGCAGCCCACCTCCCCCCAAGTGCCCACCGGCCTGCCCCCCCAGCAGGCCCCCACCGCCTGGGCACAATCTTCCACCACCGCCAAGCCGTGCCGCCGGGCAATAGCCAGAATCTGGGTCATGTTGGCCGCCTGCCCAAACAAATGCACCACCACCACCGCCTTGGTGCGGCAGGAGATGCTCCTTTCCAGCAGCTGCGGATCCAGGTTAAAGGTGCACGGATCCACATCCACAAACACCGGACGCGCCCCCACCCGGCTGATGGCGGCAGCCGAGGCAAAAAAACTGAAGGCACTGGTGAGCACCTCATCCCCCGCCTGGATGCCCAAAGCCTGCAAAGCCAGCACCAGGGCATCGGTGCCGGAATTGCAGCCGACGGCCTCCAAAGAGCCACCCCCCAAAAACTGGGCAAACTGCTCCTCAAAGCGCTGCACCGCCGCCCCGCCGATGTACTGGCCAGAGGCCAGCAGCGCTTCCACCTGCGGCTGCAACAGCCCGGCCAAAGCGCGGTACTGCCCCGTCAAATCCAGCAGCGGAATCGGCTCCTCCGTCATGGTGCTGCCTTTGCAGAAGGTGGCGGCCACAGCCCATCATCGCGGATGAGAGCCTGTGTACACAACGCTCTGGCCCAGAAGGGTTCTGGGGTTTGTCTTCCGCGGGTCGAGCTGGCCCTGAATCTATCCACCCAATCTGAGATAGAGTAAGCGGGGATCCCCTAGGCTGGATACAGCTTTCTACAGGATGCTTTATGCAGGTGGCTTCTCGAGCAGTTGGCGGCACAGCGCCTTTGGCCCCCCGCCTTTTGGCTTTGGTGCCGGGCGGGATTGGTGACCAGATTTTGTTTTTTCCCACCTTGGCCAGTTTGCGGCAGCGCTTTCCTGAGGCGGAGCTGGAGGTGGTTGTGGAGCCGCGGGCGGCGGCTGCCTACGAGGTTTGTCCTTCGGTGAGTCGGGTGCTGACTTTTCCGTTCAAAGAACAGCTGTCGTTGGGGGATCTCAGCGACCTGCTGGGGCGCATTCGGGAGCGGCAGTATGACGGGGTGCTGAGCCTGGGCCGAAGCTTGGGGGTCAAGCTGTTGTTGTGGCTGACCGGCATTCCCAAGCGGGTGGGCTATGCGCCGCCGGGGCCGGGGCGACCTTGGCTGACCGACCCGGTGCCCCTGAAGCCGGCCCAGTATGCGGCCCAGATGTACCACGACCTGGTGCAGGGGTTTGGCATTGCTGCGCCGGCGGGGTTGCCCCAGATTCGTCTGAAAAAAGCAGACCTGGAGTGGGCAGAGCAGGAACGCAAGCGCCTTTTGGGGGATGCCGCTCAAGATTATGTGCTGTTGCATCCGGGGGCCAGCCAGCTGTCGCAGGAGAAGGGAATTCAGAAGATCTATCCCTCTGCCAACTGGGTCAAGGTCATCAAGGGTTTTCGGGAGCAGCGGCCGGAGCTGCCGTTGGTGCTGGTGGTGGGGCCAGAGGATGAGCAGCTGGCGGAGGGCTTTCTGGCGCAACTGCCGGAGCTGCCGGTGAGCCGTCCTGTCCGGCTGGGGCAGCTGGCGGCCTTGATTGGTGGGGCAACGCTGCTGTTGTGCGCCGATAGCGCTCCCATGCATTTGGCGGTGGCGGTGCAGACGCCGCTGGTGGCGTTGTTTGGGCCCACCGACCCGCTGCGGTTGCTGCCTTCAGAGGGGCCGTTTCGGGCGGTCAAGGGGGCCGATGGGAAGGTGGAGTCGATTGCCCCCGAGCAAATTCTGCAGGTGATCTTTCCGGCCTAGAGCCAAGGTTTTCGTGGCAGCAACCCAGTCCAGTTTCTCTGCAGGCGGACCGAGAAGCCTTCTAGCCTGGGAGATGTGTCCCTGTCTGCTTTTAGCCGGCGGGAGAGCTTGCTTTGTCACCTTGGCTCTCCTAGGCTTGCTGGCGAGCGACCGTAAGGCAGTCAGCATTGCTGTTGACCGGGGGAACTTCTGCCCTCTTGGGGGAAAGGGGCTGGGGAAGTAGGGGATTCTCATGCGGACGAAGGGACTTGAACCCTTACGCCTTGCGGCACTAGATCCTAAGTCTAGCGCGTCTGCCGTTCCGCCACGTCCGCAAAACCTGCATGACCCAACTGGTTACCTGCGCCAGCATTCCAGTTGGAGCCCGCCCACCTATGCTAACCCAAGCCGGCTCTGGCTAACCCGGCAGCTGGGCAACAGCAACCTTCAGATCATCTGTGGCGTCCAGAACCACCCAACCTTGCCCCACCGCCCGCTTCCACAGCTCAAAGTGGAGGTGCGGCCCAGTTACCGCTCCGGTCGCCCCCACGTAGCCGATGACGGATCCCCGCTCTACCACTTCCCCCGGTGTTACAGCAACTTCGGACATGTGGCCATAGCGAGTGCGCCGACCGCCGGCATGCTCCAGCACAACGGTGATCCCTAGACCCCCCAGGGATCCCGAAGTGACCACCTTGCCGCTTAAAGAGGCCAGGATCGGCGTGCCCATGCTGGCCCCCAAATCCACCCCGGCATGAAACTCTGGCTCTCCGCGGATGGGGTGAATTCGCATGCCAAATCCAGAAGTGATCGGCACCGGGTGAGGTAAGGGATAGAGCAGTCGTTCTTCACCTACGGCCAGTTCAGGCAACGTCGGCGTTCCCGGTTCAGGAGCTTGGGGCTGGCTGGGATCCTCAATGCGAATCTCTTGGCCAGGGGCGAGGATGATGCGGCGACCGGAGCTGCGTTCCATCAGCACCACCGGCACCCCACTTTCAGGCTGAGCATGGGGAACCCGGTCATGGTTCTTCTGGGGCTCAATCACAATCTCACGGCCCATGACCGTCTCTGTGCGGGTTTCTGCCTCAAGGGTCGCAGGGCTGCCCTCTCGTAAAGGAATGGCTCCATCCAGCAGCAGGGCTGCCGCCCCAGGCGTGTCTAGGGCCGGTTCCACCACAGGCGGCGGGGGCAAAGGGGTTGGTTGGGTTTGGGCCAGCAGAGCAGTGGGATAAAACCAGAGCAGAGCCAGCCCCAGCTTCAGCCAAAAGCGCAGCCGCCGAGCTCGGGGGGAGAAAAGGCGCGCTGCCATAACCAAAAGCTTCATCACCGAGTTCAACACAGGCCACATAAAAAACACAAGAGAAATTACAGGCTATCGCCCGCCGGCATGTGATAGCTCAAGCGAACTTGGTCGGGTGTAAGCGTCAGAATGGATGGCTGCTGTTGCCAATGTCGCTCCCCCCGTGTTTGTACTCGCATCCTCCCATCCTCGGCAAGGCCCAAGATCGTGGGGCTTGTTTCCGGCCATTGAAATTGAATTTGTGGCCTAACCATCCAGGCTTCGTACTCTGAGCGAACGGGGGCAAATCCCCCTTGCAACCAGACGTGGAATCCCTGCTCCATCCCCTGCAGAACCCAGCCGGCAATCTCGGTGCAGTCGAGTGAGCGGTGCAGAGGGGATCCCAAAATTTGGGCTAAGGTGATTGCCCCAATGGGAACGGGGTTGTTGACATTCACCCCCACACCGGCCACCAACCCCAGCAGTTGCCCGCTCCCCCCAAAGCGGCTTTGCACCAGGATCCCCCCCAGCTTGAGCAGAGAATCCGGGCGCTGCTCGTCCACCACCACCAAATCGTTGGGCCATTTCAGCCGCAGCGGGATCCCAAGGTTTTGCCGTAAACGGCCCGCAATGCCCCAGCCCAAGGCCAGGGTCAGTTCCAGCAGCGAGTAATGCAAAGGCGGGGATCCCAGCCAAACGGACAGGTATAGTCCCCCCGGCTGCGAGTGCCACACCCGCCCATGTTGACCTTGCCCAGCCCGTTGGCGGGTGCTGACCAAAACTGTGCCCACTGGCAGCGGCTGTGGGAACCGACGGCCCCAGTCCAAGAGCAGCCGATTGGTGGAATCGGTCACCGCCACTTGCAGCAGATGGCGGCCCCACCGGCCCGCCTGGGATCCCAGCCGCGAGGGAGAAAGCATCTCTACCCGGGATTAGCTCAACACAATGTCTTCCGCCGGACGCTGGGCCAGCCGCTTGAGGTTTTGGTAGCGCAACATGTCCAGCAGATCATTGCCCGAGCGCCCCTCCAGACGGGCCTCCACATGCAGCGCCTGCCCTAGGGCCTCCACCGCCTGCAGCCGCGGGATCCCGCGCAACACCAGGCGATCCACCGCATAGGCGTCAGCAGCCAACAGACGACGGTCATTGGTTTGGTCGCGGCGCAACTGCCAGAGGGCCAAGCCACTCAAACCACCCGAAACGGTTGCTCCCACGGGATCCTGTTGTACGGCCTCGAAGATCAAGCTCAACCCCCCCAGAGCTGCTATGGCCAGGTAAAAGTCGATCTGCCGCGACACCGCCCGACTGTAGTAGCCCACCTTGTGCAGGAACAGCCCCGCCCGCTGCAGGGGGGTAAATTGCCGCCACTCGTAGGGCTTGATGAACAGCCGCATCTGCCGTTCCCAGGGCATTTGCCGACGGCCTTTGATCACCACCGTTTGCCGTTCCGAGGCGGGCAAGATCTTCACACTCTCCCGCATACTGGCTGGCAGCAGATCCAACAGGCGCTCAATCTCCGCCTGATCCAGAACGTAGTTTTCGTAGCCGTAGTATTCCGAGTTCATGCCGGGCCTGCTCCTCAGCTTAGTCCCATCGCCTGACGCATCTCTCGCACCGCCCGATCCAGCCCCACCAGCACCGCTCGACTGATAATGCTGTGGCCGATGTTCAGCTCCTCCATGCCAGGGATCCGCGCCACTGGGCCGACATTCCAGTAGGTAAGACCATGTCCCGCATTCACCCGCAAGCCCAGCTGAAGGGCCTGTTGGCTGGCCTTTTCCAGGTGGTCAAGTTCCACCTGCCGCTGAGCTGCGGATGAGGCTTCTGCGTAGCGCCCCGTGTGGAGCTCCACCCAGCGGGCTCCCACTTGGGCAGCAGCGGCAATTTGGGTCGGATCTGGGTCGATAAACAAGCTGACGGGAATGCCGGATCCCTGCAGTTGGCCGACCACATCCCTGAGGCGCGACACCTGCCCCGCCACATCCAACCCACCTTCGGTGGTGATCTCCTCCCGCCGCTCGGGAACCAAAGTGACGTAGTCGGGCTTGACCTCCAGGGCAATCGCCACCATCTCCTCGGTGGCTGCCATCTCCAGGTTGAGGTGGGTGCGCACGGTTTGCCGCAACAGCCGCACATCCCGATCTTGAATGTGACGGCGATCCTCGCGCAAGTGCACTGTAATACCATCTGCCCCCGCCAGCTCGGCAATCACCGCTGCCGCTACCGGATCTGGCTCCACCGTGCGGCGTGCCTGTCGAAGGGTGGCAATGTGGTCGATGTTAACTCCAAGACTTAACAAGGCTTTACTGCTTTGGGTGTAGAGGAGAATACCCCTAGTATTACATTATTCAATTTACGCCGGTCAGATGAGCCAGGATGCCATGGGCCTCAGGCCGCGAGGGTGTAGGCTTTACTCTATGATCAGGTAGCGACGTCTCGCCTGTGCGGGATCCACTCCGGGCTTGCCATGACTGATCCAGATGCCTCTCTGGCGGTGGGACAACACTCCATTGTTGACCGGGCGCGAGTGCCGGCTCTAATTGCCCAGTACTTGCCGGTGGAGATCTGCATTTACTACCAAGTCGTCCCCTTGGCCCTGGATACCGACAGCCTCATCTTGGGCATGGTGGATCCCCAGGATTTGGCGGCGCTGGACTATGTGAGCAAAATGCTGACCTATTCCCAGATTTCCGTCCAGCCAATCCCTCTCACCGCTCAGCAGCAGCAGGATTTAATTGCCTACTACTTCAGCCATCCCCCCGACCCGGCAGAGGTGGAGCGGCTGCGCCTCCAGGCCCAAGCCAACCGGGTGACTCGGGAGGTTCCTGCTCCCGTGTCGGGGCCACCCACGCAGTTGAGGCCAACCCAGCCTCCGTCCGTCCCCGCCGACGAATCAGAAGAGACAGTGCAGCAGTTGCTCAACTCGATGCTGCGGCGGGCTTTGGATGAGAAAGCCGAGCAAATTTTCGTGGAGCCTCAAGAGGGGCCTTCTTGTCGAGTGCGCTACCGCCAGCAGGGGATTTTGCGGGATCTGTTCAAAGATCTCTCCGAGTCCATACGAGCGAAGTTGATCACCGCCATGAAGCGGATGATGGCGCTGGATCCGGAGTTGATCGGGGAGCCGCAGCAGGCAGAGGTGGAGCGGATGTACCGGGGGGAGCCACTGGTGTTGCAGTTGCGCATCATACCGCAGCGCTCCAAAAGTGGCCAGACTGCCGCCTCTAGAGAAGGGGCCATCTTGAGCATCCTGCGAGGGGAAGCTCTCCAGAAATATCAACAAGGCCAGAATAACCTCCGCGTCTCTGAGACCCTAGCTTTGGCCCAACAGACCTATCAACTGCTGCAACAATTGCAAAGTGCTCTCAGCAACACAGTTGACAAGCTTAAGCAGTACCCCAGTCCGCCGCGGAGCGACTGGCCCCTGATGACGGAGGTGTTGGCAGCTATTCAAGCCCAAGCCCAGATGATCGCCATCCACCAGCAGGACTGGGAAAAACTCAATTCCGGCAGTTGACCCCCCAAAACCAGCCCCGAGCAACATCCCTTCAACGGGATCCCTCCCGCAGCAGCACCAAAATCACTCCGGCAATGATGCTGATGGTGGCACCGGCAATCAGGCTGGTGGCCAGACGTTCCAGCCGTTCCCCGATGGTTTGTGAGGTGTCGAACTTAAAAGTGAGCTTTTCGACATCGCCCGAGAGCTTTTCAACATCGCCCGAGAGCTTTTCGACATCGCCCGAGAGCTTTTCAACCCGCTCCGAGAGTTTTTCGCTATCCCCTGAGAGCCGATCGATCCGCCTCAAAACTTCCTCTTGTTGTTGGGTGAGACGAGCTATTGCTTGGCTATTGGCCTCGACCAGGCGCTCGACTCGCTCTAGGCGCTCTTCTGTTGAAATCGTCATAGGGGCTAACAGTCGCGAGTACGGTACACCAGAATACCCATCCTATGCTATTGCCGGCTATTCGTCTCTCCGGCAGGGGTTTAATGGGAGGGCCTCCCATTCTGCTGCCCTGGATTGGGTGCGGTAATCTTGAGATCGTGAAGTCTTGTTCGTTAGCTTCCATGCCGTCAAAAGATCCAACTCCTCTGCCCAAGCCCCAGTCGCCATCAGGGGAAACCCCTGCCAGCTCGGGATCCCGCAGCTGGTGGCAGGCGCAACGGGAAAACCTTCTGACGGTGGTGCTGGCTCTGTTGCTGGCCTTCGGCATTCGCACCTTTGTGGCAGAGGCGCGTTGGATCCCCTCCGATTCGATGCTGCCCACTCTGGAAGAAGGGGATCGGCTGGTGGTGGAAAAGGTCAGCTACCGCTTTGGTTCGCCCAGACGAGGCGATATTATTGTTTTCAACCCTCCCGCCAAACTGAACTTCGACGGGGCCTACATCAAGCGGGTGATCGGCCTGCCGGGAGATCGCATTCGCATCGCCAACGGTGAGGTCATCATCAACGGGATCCCGCTGCGGGAAGACTACATCTATGCCCCCCCCGACTATTCTTGCCCTGGCGAGCGCTGTCCTGGAGTTCCCAATCAGGGATCCGAATTCGTGGTTCCTCCCCGCTCCTATTTTGTGATGGGGGATAACCGCAACGACAGCCAAGACTCCCATGTGTGGGGTTTCTTGCCGGAAGAAAACATCATCGGCAACACCATTTTTCGCTTTTGGCCCCCAAATCGCCTACACTTTTTCGCCCCGCCAGAATATCCTGAGCTTCTTCCAGAGGCCCAAGTGTTGGGCAACACAGCCCGGTAGAAAGCCAGCTTGACCCTGTCGGGACTGCTCAGTGCAGCCGCTCCAGCACATAGTCCACCATCTGAAACAAAGCACGACGCGCCGCAGAGTCCGGCAGGCTATACAGCGCTTCGGCAGCCCGCTGGGCGTAGTCGCGGGCCAACTGACGAGAGCGTGGGATCCCTTCGCTTTGATACACCCACTCCAGGGCCTGCTTCAGGTCTTGCGGGTTGGACAGCTCCCTGAGAATGAGCTCTCGCATCTGGGGAAATTCCTCTAGGGCAAACAGAACGGGTGCAGTGAGGTTGCCCTGGATGAGGTCGGATCCCACAGGCTTGCCAAGCGTCTCTGCCGAAGCGGTGAAATCCAGCAGATCGTCGACAATCTGAAAAGCAATGCCCAGATCCCGCCCAAAATCGAACAGGCGATCCGCCACTTCCTCGCTAACCCCGCTCAGCAGGCCAGCAGCCTTGGAACTGCCGGACATGAGGGAGGCCGTTTTGTAGAAGCTCTTGGCCAGGTAGTCTTCCATCGACACATCCGGGTCGAAGCGGGTGAGGCTCTGGCGCACCTCTCCCTCCGGCAAATCCATGATTACTTTGGAAAGGAGCTTCACTACCTCCAGGTTGTCCAGATTGGCCAAGTACCAAGCAGCTTGGCCGAAGAGGTAATCCCCCGCCAGCACGGCTATCCGATTGTCGAAGAGGGTATTCACCGTATCGATGCCCCGTCGCACATCGGCAGCGTCGATGACATCGTCGTGAACCAAGCTGGCCGTGTGGATCATCTCAGTAATCTCTGCCAAGCGCCAATGCCGTGGGGTAATCTCTCCATCTGGGGTGGTGGCACGGGCAATGAGGAGCACGATGGCTGGCCGGATCCCTTTCCCCCCCGCCGAAAACAGATGTTCGGCAGCCATGGCCAGGATGGGGTGCTTGGCACTGACCAACCGCGTTAGGTTCTGGCGTAAACGCTCCAGATCCGCTTCTACAGGGCCAAAGGGGGAGAGCACAGAGGTCATGGAGCCAAAGTATGAGAGGTTTTACAAAATTTCACATCTTTTTCTATTGTAGAGTACCCCATCGTTCTCGGGGAAAACCAAGCGGTATCATGCAGGCAGTCCTTTGCCCTTTTTATGTCGGATCCCGTCCCCCCACTTCGATCTCATTCCGTTCCGCCGCTCCCTTCAGAACCCGATTGGGAGGAGGAGTGGGAGCTGGCGCTGGAAAAGCCGCCGCTGTCTGGGCGGGCCCAGCCTCACCATCATGATCCCCAGTCTCGGCGCAAGTTGACCAACCGCTTGGCTCGCATCGAAGGGCATGTGCGTGGGATCCGCTCCATGATCGAGCAGGATCAGCCCTGTCCAGATGTGCTGCTGCAAATTGCCGCCGTCAAGGGAGCGCTGGATCGGGTGGCGCGGCTGATTTTGGACGATCACATTCGCCACTGCATCCGCCATGCCATCGAGACCGGCAATATCGAGGTGGAGCTGGAAGAGTTGCAGCGGGCTCTGGATCGCTTTATCAGCTAAGTCTCGATGGCCAGATTTAACTTGATGAAAGTCTCCCCTTGCTTGGCTCAGGGGAACGCCAAACTGGGCTGTCAATATCTGCAGCGGGGGCTGGCCGTTGTGATGCTATCTAGTACCCCAGGTCATTCAGAAGGTTGGGGGGAGGGCTGGGCATAGCGCTCCAGCAGGGATGCGCTTTTCAGTTGCCACTGCAGTCCCATGAAGGCCCAGTCGATAAACTCGTTGATCTCCTCAGCGCTGAACTGCATGGCTTTGCCGATCTGGAAAATAAGCTCCTCTTCCTTTTCCACCAACTGGCTGTTCACCACCGCCATCGCCGCCAGATCCCGCAGGATCAAGGCCCCCGCCGCGTTGCGCATGGGCGGGATCCCGCTGATATCCAAAGGCGCACCTGTTTCATCCGCCAGATAGGTCTGGGCCAGTGGCGCTTCGATGCCTACCCCTTCTGCAATTTGCATAAAAAAAGAGGTTTCTTCTTCGTCCAACTGGCCATCCACTCGGGCCACCGCGATCAGGGCTTTGAGGTAGAGCTGGCGCTGCTCGTCTGTCAAATCGGCGTAGTTGATCATGGGGGTCGTCGCTGAGTGTGGGTTTTCTCTTTAACTCTGCCATGAAGATTGCCCTCCAAACCGGGATCCGACATTTTCCAGTCGAGGGGAAGATCGCCTAAAATAAAAAGCCTATGTCTACCGGCCAAGCGGCGAGACTCCGGGTAAGGTTCTGGGGCTTCAGCAGGCTTGGCGGGTCTAGGCGAACTCTTTTTTGGATTTTTTGGATCTTTACAGCTTGCGGAGCGTCCCCCAAGGAGTGGATACCCCATGGTCAAATTGCGGCTCAAGCGCTACGGAAAAAAGCGGCAACCCAGCTATCGCATCATCGCCATTGAAAGTAAAAGCCGCCGTGAAGCCCGTCCGCTAGAGGAACTGGGTTACTATAACCCGCGCACCAAGGAGACGGTTTTGCAAACGGCAGGCTTGCTGAAGTGGTTGCGTTGTGGCGCTCAGCCCACAGAGACCGTGGACAGTCTCCTCAAAAAGGCCGGCATCTACGAGATGTTGAAAGCAGGGGAAGGCGGAGTGGTTGCCTCGATTCGCATCCCGGCCATGGCCAAGCCTGAAGCTGGGATCCCTGAGGCGGCAGAAGAGGCCCCTGCAACAGAATCCGTGGCCGAGGCTGAGGTCGCCGATGTTCCCGAGTCTGAATTGAGCGAAGCTGCCACTGAGACAGCAGCGGCAGAATTAAGTCCTCCAGAAGCTGAAGTTGAAAAGCCTCAGGTTGAGGAAGCGGTTGAGGCCTAGGGTCGGCTAAGCTTGGCTTGGCCAGTTGTTCCCTCCTGTCGTCTAGCTCTCTATGCCAGACTACAAGGCTCTCGCCCATCTTTTGATCGAACCGCTGCTCAGCAGCGCCTCTCTTCAAATGGATGTGGAAACCACCTGTGGCGGGCGAAAGGTATGGCTGCGGCTGGCCTTTGACCCGAAGGATCGGGGGCGGGTATTCGGGCGGGGCGGGCGCACCCTGCAAGCGATTCGACAGGTGATGATGGCCGCAGCTCAGTTGGCAGGTCAATCTCTGTACATCGATATCTACGGAGAGGCGGGAGAGCGGAATCGGGAGGAGCGGGAATGAGCCAAATTCTCACCTTTCTGGGCAAGGGGGGCACAGGTCGGAGCACCTTGGCCGTGGCGGCAGCTCGGGCCGCAGCCCAGCAGGGGCGGCGGGTGCTGTTGGTGGGCCATCAGGCGGGGCCGGGGCTGGAAATGCTTTTGGGCGGGATCCCGCTTTCCGGCGAGCCGGTGACCATTGCTGCCAACTTGAGCGTGGTGCAGTTGCGGACAACCCAGCTGCTGGAGCAGTTCTGGACGGCGGCCAAAGAGCTGGAAGCCCGATACGTGCGCACCCCCTTTTTCCGGGAGATCTACGGCCAGGAACTGGGGGTGTTGCCGGGCATGGATCAGGCCCTGGCCCTGGAAGCTCTGCGCCGTTACGATGCCAGCGGCCAATACGACTGCATTCTCTACGATGGGCCAGGGGATCTGACCACCTTGCGGGCCTTTGGGATCCCGGAGGTGGCCAGTTGGTACTGGCGGCGAGCCTCCCAAGCTTTTTTGGGATCCGACTTGGCCAAAACCCTGCGACCCTTTGCCGAGCCCTTGTTGCGTTCGGTAAGCACCGTGGAATTTTCCTCCCTGGAGGATCTGCCAGAGCGGTTGGGGGGCATGACCAACCTTTTGGAGCAGGGACGACAGGCTATTGCCAATCCGCGCCGCGTGTTGGCCCACCTGGTGACCACCCCTGACCCGATGGCCGTGCAAACCGCCCGTTACCTTTGGGGGAGCGCTCAGATGGTGGGGCTGACGGTGGGTGGCCTCTGGGTTACCCCTCTGGCTCCGGGAGAGGTCTCGGCCGCCGATTTTTTCCCGCTGACACTACGAACACTCCCCCTGCGTCAGGGATCCGATTGGTCGGCTTTGGAAGCAGCGGTGGGGGGGATGTTCGCTGTGCCGGATGTGCCGCCGCCCGTGGCCATCGACGAGGGATCCCGTACAGTCAAGCTGTTTATTCCCGGCTTCAGCAAGGCCCAAATCGAGCTGAGCCAGTCAGGCCCGGAGCTGACCATTACCGCCGGGGATCAGCGGCGCAATTTGTTCTTGCCCCCCAGCTTGGCAGGTCGGCAGGTGACCGGGGCCAAGTTTCAAGAACCCTTCCTGGTCATCAGCTTCGGCTAAAACGATCCCCAGTTGTTCCCCTCTGTTCGCGTTAGCGGTATGGAGTCCTTGGGAGAGAGCGATGTTGGCCAAACGGATCATTCCCTGTCTGGATGTGGCGGCAGGGCGGGTGGTGAAAGGGATCCAGTTTGTGCAATTGCGGGATGCCGGGGATCCGGTAGAGCTGGCCCAGGCTTACGATCAGGCAGGAGCCGATGAGCTGGTCTTTTTGGACATCACCGCCACCCACGAAGAGCGGGAGATCTTGCTGGAGGTGGTGCGGCGCACCGCAGAGCAGGTGTTCATTCCCCTCACGGTGGGAGGGGGGATCCGCGATCTGGAGGGGATCCGACAACTGCTGCGGGCCGGGGCGGACAAGGTCAGCCTCAACTCGGCAGCGGTTCGGGATCCTGATCTCGTGGCTCAGGCCAGCCGCTGGTTTGGATCCCAGTGCATTGTGGTGGCCATTGATGCTCGCGCCAAGCCGCAGGGAGGGGGATGGGAAGTGTACGTGCGCGGGGGGCGGCAGCCGACGGGCCTGGACGCGGTGGAGTGGGCCAAAAGCGTGGCCGAGCGGGGGGCAGGGGAGATTTTGCTCACCAGCATGGACGCCGACGGTACCCAGGCCGGCTATGACCTGGAGCTAACCCGGCGGGTGGTGGATGCGGTGTCGGTGCCGGTGATCGCCTCTGGGGGTGCAGGAGCGTGTGCCCACATCCGCCAGGCTCTGCAGGAAGCGGGAGCAGAAGCAGCGCTGTTGGCTTCTCTGTTGCACTACGGCCAGTTAACGATTGCCCAAATCAAAGCCGACTTGGCCGCCCACGGCATTCCGGTGCGTTTCTAGCTTGGGGAGGGATCCGTGCAGGCTCAAGATCTGGCCGCTCTCCTGCCTGAGGTGTGCCGCCTGGCAGAAGCAGCAGGGCAGGCCATCTTGCCCTTCTATCGGCAAAAATCGCTGCCGATCCAACTCAAAGCAGATGCCTCCCCCCTAACTGAGGCGGATCTGGCTGCCCACCACCTGATCCTGCAGGGCCTGCAAGAGTTGACCCCAGGGATCCCCCTCCTCTCGGAAGAATCCAGCGATATCCCCTACGCCCAGCGGCAGGTGTGGCGGCACTTCTGGCTGGTGGATCCCTTGGATGGCACGCGCGAGTTTATCGAAGGCAGCGGCCAGTTCACCGTCAACATTGCCCTTGTCGAGGTGGGGATCCCCATCCTGGGGGTCGTCCATGCCCCAGCTCTGGGCCTCACCTACGCGGCTGCGCAAAAGCTGGGGGCCTGCAAGAGGGAAAGGACTCCGTCCTGCGTTCACGAACAGCCCATCCGCACCTGCCCTTACGCCCAAGAACCCCTACAAGTGGTGGCCAGCCGTTCCCACAGCAACCCGGAGACGGAGCAGTTCCTCGAGCGGCTGCGGCAGCGCTGTGGCTCTCTGGAAGTGAAGTCTGTGGGCAGTGCCCTAAAGCTTTGCCTTGTGGCCGAAGGATCTGCCCATCTCTACCCTCGCTTCGGCCCCACCATGGAGTGGGATACTGCCGCTGCCCAGTGCATTGTGGAGCAGGCGGGGGGAAGGGTTACCGATCTGGTAGGGGATCCCTTGCGCTACAACAAGCCCGACCTGCACAACCCGCCCTTTGTAGCGGCTGCCGAAGGCATGGCCCAACTGTGGCAGAACCTGATCCCCTGAGCGAAGCCCCGGCTACATGCCCATCTCTGTGGGGTTAAAGCCATCCGGGAACTTGGTGTACTCGTCGTAAAGGGCACCGCGGAAATGGGTGTTGGTGATGATGGCTCCGCGCAGATCGGCCCCAATCCGCAGATCGGCTCGGTTCAGCTCGGCTTCGCTGAGGTCGGCCCTGAGCAATTTGGCCCGGTAGAGGTTGGCCCCCCGCAAATCTGCCTTCACCAACTTAGCCCCAATCAGGTTCACCCGTCGCAGCTTGGCTCCGCGCAGGTCGGCTCCCGAGAGATCTGCTCCCGACAAATCCGCCTCGCGCAAATCTGCCCCACTCAAGTCGGCATCCCGTAGGATAATGCCCTTCAAATTCGCGCCACTCAACTGCGCTCCACTCAGGTTGGAGCCCGAAAAATCCCGTTGGCCAGACGCATAAGCCTGCAACAGTTGCTTGGCATCCAAGAGAGGCTTGATACTTGCTGTTGTCATTGTTGCTTGTTCTCTCACAAAACCGTAGGCAAACTAACCTCAGCCCTGCCGGAAGCAGGCTGTGACCCTTTCGCAGGTTGATTACCCTCTGGGGATCCCTGCCACTCGAGGTGGAACGCTTTACTGACAGACTTTGCCCTGCTGGTCGGCAGAAGGGCTGTCAGAGTTCTTGTTGGTTAGCTTACCACCCCCCGGCCCAAACTCAGCCCGGCAAGCCTTGAGAGTCGGAGGAGAGCGACATTCCGCCTGTTAGAGCTGGTCAATCTCCTTGCGCAAATTTTCCAACTCCAGATCGACCTCGCTCTCACTTGCGGTGGAAGGTTGGCCTGAGGACTTTGACCCTCCAGAGGGCAACTGACCCTGGATCGACGCCTTGAGCATCAGCAGCTCGTGATCTACATCCGAGCCACCCGCCTCCAAAGCGGCAAACTGGTTTTCCAAATTGTCCACCGCCAGCTCTGCCACTGCCGCCGACTGAGCTTCCAGGGAGTTCACCTTCTCCTCCATGCGCTCAAAAGCGGCAAAGGCGCTTGTGGCGTCCACCCGCCCGATGACCTGGTTGATTTGTTGAGAAGCTTTGGCCGCGCGGGCGCGGGCGATGAGCATGTCTTTTTTGGTCTTGGCCTCAGCGATCTTGCTCTCCAGCTTGGTCATGTTGGACTTCAGGATCTCCACCTGCTTAGTCTGCTCATCCAACTGCCGCTTCAGGCTTTGGGCAGTCTCGGCAAAGGTTTTCTTGCGCACCAGCGCTTCCCGAGCCAAGGCTTCGTTGTTGTTGCGCAGGGCCAACTCGGCGCGTCTTTGCCATTCGTCAACACTCTGCTGCGCTTGCTCGTACTGTCGCTCTATTCGCTTCTGGGCAGCAATGGCCTGGGCAACCGCTTGCCGCATCTGGTAGTGATCCTCAGACATGTCCTGAATGGTCTGGTTCAGGATTTTCTCCGGATCCTCGGCGCTGCTGACCAGCGCATTGATATTGGATCTAATGATTCGGCTGACCCGATCGAACAATCCCATCGGTTGCTTCCCCCTCTAGCGGTCTGACCTAATGCTACCCTTGCTGCTTTGATGCCTTCCAGTGCTTCTACTCCAGTATAGGGATCCATAGGGCTCCGCTGAAAAAAGCTGTAACGTTCTCTTGCCCCAATACCCTCCAGAGCCGATAATGCTTGCTTAACTTCGTTTGCTGACCGACAATCCCTGTTCTCTGATCGGGGCCATCCGCAGGTCGAAACGAAGTTGAGTTTGGCCGGTGTTGTTGGGAGTTCTCCGCCCCAGGTTCACGATTCAGGAGAGGGATCCGTGGCTCAGCGCCCGATTATTCTGGGTATTGTTGGTGATAGTGCTGCTGGAAAAACCACCCTCACCCGTGGCATTGCCCAAGTCTTGGGGGAAGAAAACGTCACTGTCATCTGCACCGACGACTACCACCGCTACGACCGCAAACAACGCGCTGAACTGGGGATTACAGCCCTCCATCCCGACTGCAACTACCTGGATATCGTTCAGCAGCACCTGACGCTCTTGCGCACCGGCCAGCCGATCCTAAAGCCCGTCTACAACCACAGCACCGGCACCTTTGACCCGCCAGAGTATGTCAAGCCCAACAAATACGTGATTGTCGAAGGGCTGCTGGGCTACTTTACCCGTGGTATGCGGGATAGCTACGATGTCAAGGTTTATTTGGCCCCTCCCGAACATCTACGCGCCCTCTGGAAGATTAAGCGGGACACCCGCAAGCGCGGATATACCGAAGAGCAAGTGCGAGAAGAGCTCAAAAAGCGCGAACCCGACTCAGAGGCTTTTATTCGTCCACAGCGCCAATGGGCCGATGTAGTGGTCACCTTTTACCCGCCCCAAGAGGGATCCGACCAAGACGAGGTATTGCTGAATGCACGCTTGGTGCTGCGCCCCACCATTCCTCACCCAGATTTTTGGCAAATCCTCAATGCCCGCGACAATCACCTTAGCTCTGCCATTCGTTTGGATTTGGATCGGGATATGGGCAAGCCCGTCGATGTTTTGCAGATTGATGCCCATGCTACGGCCAGCCAAGTGATCGAATTGGAGCGGATGCTCTGCAACGAAATCCCTTACCTGGGCAAGTTCTGTAGCTTAGAGGGAAACCCCAATATCGGCCAATTGATCGGCACCACCGGCGAGCTGCTCCAGAGCTATCCCCTGGCTTTGACTCAGTTGCTGATCACCTACCACATGCTAAAAGCGGCCCATATCTACCAGTAGAATCCGTGGCGGTGAGGGATCCCCAGTTTCGCAAGACCTGCAGGGTAAGGCTCGGCCCAGCACGGTAACCCGCTCCCAGAGCAGAGTCTTGTGAGCTTCTGTCAAGGACATGGGCTGTGCTGGAATTGAACCAGCGGCTCCCACCGTGTCAAGGTGGTACTCTACCACTGAGTTAACAGCCCCTACGAGCGATGCCGCTGTGCATCTGCCTGAAGGCCGGAAACAAATAATATCACATCTTAACCTGTCCCATTGGGGTCAACCTAGGTGGAGAGTGGACAGGTGCCCTATTTCAAATCAAAAAGGGGATCCGGTCAGCAACTGGTAGTGCAGCACCTGGGGTGGGCGAGCAAAGTAGGGTTCGATGAGGGCACGCCAGCGGACAAAGTTTTCCGATTGGCGAAAGTTGACCAGATGGGCCTCTAGGGATCCCCACTGAACGAGCAGTAGGTATTGCTGAGGGTGCTCCAGACAGCGCTGCAGTTGGTGCCCTTGGTAGCCGTCGGTCTGCTGCAAATAGATGAAAGCTTGAGCGATGGCGGCTTCAAAGGCGGCTTCAGAGCCGGGGGTAATTTCAAACTGAGCCACCTCAAGGATGGAGGAAGCAGTCATGGGTTAGGTATGCAGGCCGCATTCGGTTTTGCTTGTGCCCTTCCAGCGTCCAGAGCGGGGATCCGCCCCTGGCTCAACAGGCGCAGTGCAGTGGAGGCAGCCGATACTGGGGTAGTGGCGATCGTGCAGGGGGTTGTAAGGGATCCCGTGGTCAAGGATGTATTTCCAAACTTGGCCATTTGTCCAGTCGGCCAGCGGGTTGAGTTTGAGGCGGTTGCGCTTGCCGTCCCACTGCACCTTGCCGATATCGGCGCGGGTGGGGGATTGTTCCCGACGCATCCCTGTAATCCAAGTGGTGCAACCGGCCAGAGCACGATTCAAGGGCTCCACCTTGCGGATGTTGCAGCAGAGGTCGGGGTTAGAGCGATACAGTTCTGGCCCGTATTGAGCTGCCTGCTCTTCCGGGGTAAGCAAGGGCTTGAAGATCTGCAGTTGCAAGTGGGGGTAGCGCGCCAACACCTGCTCCCGCAGTTGTAGGGTTTCCGGGAAGTGAAAATCGGTGTCCAGAAAAAAAGCGCGAACACGGGGGTTAATCGCCGTGAGCAGATCGATCAGCACTAGGTCTTCCGGGCCAAAGCTACAGGCCAGCACCAGCCCATCTCCAAATTCTTCAACCGCCCAGGTGAGCAGGTCGCTTGCCGACAAAGGCTCAAACCGTTCGCTCAGGGACGCCACTTGAGGTTGATACTGCTCCCGCAGCGCTTGAGCCGCCAGCTCCCAGCGGCTAGAAGGAGAAAGGCTTGCTGTCATAGGGGGAAGACACCGAACTCGACGATTTTTGCTTTTTTTAATCTACACTAATTCGGTCAAGCTTTAGGGGTTTTGATTACCAGGCGGCAGCGGGCAGAGGGAGAGAGCGGGATCCCTTGGCCCGGAGAGGGATTTGTCCCCAGCGATCCCGTCGGATCCCCATCACCAAGCCGTGCCAGAGGGGGCTGGGATCCAATGCCGGCAACTTAACCCAGTGGTAGCGCAACACCCCTCGCCGTGGGTTCACCTCCAGCTCAAACACCCGCAGAGCCGAAACCGGCCCCACCAGAGGAGGTGCTGTCAGGTAGGGGATCCCATCGCGGACATACACCTTCGGCACATGCAGGTGGCCACTCAGCACCGCCACCACCCGTCCGTGACGGGCCAAGAGAGCGTGTAGCGCCGAGGCTGGTTCGCTGAGGAGCCGGTACTTGCGAAACAAAACCGCGTCCATTTGAGTGGGAGCAATGAAGGGCGGCTGATGGATCAGCAGGATCAGCCATTCTTCCGGCACCGTTTGCAGATGTTCGCCCAGCCAGTGCAGTTGGGAGGGGCGGAGCACGCCCTGAGGCAAAGGGAAGCGTCCTAAGCTGGCGTCGAGGGCAATCAAGCGGATCCCGGGCAGAGGGGAAAGGCTGTAATCGACGTAACCAGTGGGAGCCAGGGACAGGGGAAATTGGCTTTGGCACCAACGGATAAACTGATCTCGGTTAAAGCGTCCCTTTCTCCTCAGGGTGTCGATATCGTGGTTGCCCAGGCTGAGGTAATAGGGCACCCGCAGTTGGGCAACAATCTCCTGGAAAGATTGAAAGCTCTCCGGATCCGCTTGATCCACCAAATCCCCGGTAAACACCACGAAGTGCAGATCGGGCACCTGGTTGAGATGGGCAACGGCGGCTTCCAACTGGCGGCGGGGGGAATCGGACATCCACCAACAGCGGCACCCCGTCTCGGGCATCAGGTGGACATCTGAGACTTGAGCAAAGCAAATGCGTTGGGTTGCCATTGTTTAGGTACTTATTCACACCTCACGCCCGCATCATAGTCAATGATGGGCTGGGGGGCTATGGGATTCTCTTAACCTCAGCCGGATCTGGCGAGCACCTATTGGGAACTGAGGACAGGTAGGGCTATGAAAGGGGCGCGCAGACTGGTCAAATTGGTCTGAGAGGGTTTCCCAGGCTGTCACCCCCAACTTCTCTCCCAGCAGGAGAGATTGAATGGATTGATGAGTAGTAAAGCGGTCTGTATCCTTTGCTCCATCCCATACTTCCCGGCTCTGGAAAACTGACGGATACAGTGCTTCAACACCGACCACATCCCCTCAATCCGATTCAACTCTGGTGTATACACAGGCAAGGGAGATTGGGTCGCCAAAATCCGGTTTACCCCCTTGCCCATCAAGCCGTGGGATCCAACCGCATCAACACCTGCCCAAACTCCACCGATTGCCCATTGCTCACCAAAATCTCGGTCACCACGCCTGCCGCTTCGGCCTCGATCTCGTTCATCAGCTTCATGGCCTCGATGATGCACAGGGTTTGGCCCTTGTTCACCCGTTGGCCAACCCGCACAAAGTCAGGTTCACCTGGAGCTGGGGCGCTGTAGAAAGTGCCCACCATTGGTGACGTCACGTCTATCCAATGGCTGGGGGTGGATTTGGGAGCAGTGGGAGGAGGGGGCGCTTCTGCAGGAGCAGGAGGAGGCGCAGAGGAGACAATAACCGGACTGGCGGGGGTGGAGGAGAGCTCAGTCGGGATCCCTTTGCGCAAGGTGAGGCGAAAATCTTTGAACTCCAGAGTTAGCTCGGTAACATCGCTCTCTTGCAGAGCGGCCAGGAGAAGACGAATTTCCTGCCAATTGACAACATCCAAGGGAAGGTTCACTCCTGATGCATCACCTGTCCACAACAGAAATCCATAACCGAAAAGGAGAGGGAGAACTCACTCCCGGCCCAGATAGGTGTCGGTGCGGGTATCGACCCGAATCCGTTCTCCAACCTTGATGAACAAAGGCACCTGGATCTCAGCACCGGTCTCCAGCTTGGCCGGCTTGGTTCCCCCAGTGGCGGTATCTCCTTTCACCCCTGGATCTGTTTCCACCACTTCCAGAACAACGGTGTTGGGCAGCTCCACATCGATCACCTGCCCATTCCAGCGCAAGATTGACACTTGCATGTTTTCTTTCAGATATTTCACGGCGGAGCCAATTTGGGCGGCGGTAATTGGAGCCTGCTCATAGGTCTCCATGTCCATAAACACCAAGTTGTTCCCTTCCGCGTAGAGATACTGCATCTCGACTTTTTCGATGGTGGCTGCGGGCAGGGTTTCACCGGCGCGGAAGGTTTTCTCCACAACGTTGCCAGTCTGCATGTTTTTGAGCTTAGTGCGCACAAAGGCTGCCCCCTTGCCGGGTTTCACATGCAGGAACTCGATCACCTTGTAGGGAGCTCCGTCAATTTCTACAGAGACGCCAGGGCGCAAATCGTTGCTTGAGATCATGTCAGCAGAGGGATCCGTTGCTTAGACTTCCCAATATTACCGTGACGATGGGGCACTCCGTTCGCGCTGGGGAGGCGGAGTCCGATTCAGCCCTCTGAGATCAATCGGGGGCTGGCGACCGTAGAGGGGCAACACCTCCTGCCACTGAGGGCGCAATCCGGCCCGAAAATCGGCGCGGGCCAATTCTGCCAACGCCACCACAGGTGCAGAATCCACAAAATCGGCGGCATTCACGGATAGAGCTTGCGGCCACTGTCGGAGAGTTGCCTGCCAAGCCTCTTCCTCCCAGAGCCGATCGGCCACTTCTGCAGCGACACCCTCTTCTGTCACCCGATACACGCCGCCATACCGCTCTCCTCGTTTGGCGTCCATCTGCACCGCCACCGTCAAGGGCTGGGGCGGGGATCCCTGCTCCTGCCACACCTGGCGGGCGAGGACGGCCAAAGCCGAGTAGCCAAACACGGGAATGCCCAGTTGCTGGCCCAGCAGACGGGCCACGCTCACCCCCAAACGGCTGCCCGTAAAGCTGCCCGGCCCCAAAGCTACAGCGATCCCAGCTATCTGCGACCAAGCTTGACCGGCCAAGAAGACTTTCAAGCAGGGGTGCAACTGCGCTGCCATCTCCCGATCCAGCCACCAGCTCTGACTGCGGGTTTCTCCCAACCCTGGCTCCAACGGCAGCAGGGCCAGGCCCAAAACGGGCGTGGTGGTGTGGATCCCTAAAATCCAGCGGACAAGCGACATGGCCTCTCTCAGGATCAAAAAAGGTGGTTGACGAAACTTAACGGATGTTTTAAGTTTAGGTTGTCAATCTTCGCACTTCCTCAGGGAAGTTTGTTCTCATGACTACTGTTATCCAACGTCGCTCAACCAGCAACGTGTGGGAGCAGTTCTGCGAGTGGGTCACCTCCACCGATAACCGCCTTTACATTGGCTGGTTTGGGGTGCTGATGATTCCCACCCTCCTGACTGCCACCACCTGCTTTATCATCGCCTTCATTGGGGCTCCGCCGGTGGACATTGACGGCATCCGCGAGCCCGTTTCTGGTTCCTTGCTGTACGGGAACAACATCATTTCTGGGGCTGTAGTGCCCTCTTCGGCAGCCATTGGCCTGCACTTTTACCCGATTTGGGAAGCCGCCTCACTGGACGAGTGGCTGTACAACGGCGGTCCGTACCAGCTGATTGTGCTGCACTTTTTGATTGGGGTGTTCTGCTACATGGGACGCGAATGGGAGCTGAGCTACCGTTTGGGGATGCGGCCCTGGATTGCGGTGGCTTACTCGGCGCCCGTGGCAGCGGCCACAGCAGTGTTTTTGATTTACCCGATTGGGCAGGGGTCGTTCTCGGATGGGATGCCCCTGGGGATTTCGGGGACCTTCAACTTCATGCTGGTGTTCCAGGCAGAGCACAACATCCTGATGCACCCGTTCCACCAGCTGGGCGTGGCTGGCGTGTTTGGGGGTGCGCTGTTTAGTGCCATGCACGGGTCGTTGGTGACCTCGAGCCTGATTCGGGAGACCTCGGAAGAGGAGTCTCAGAACCTGGGGTACAAGTTTGGGCAAGAGGAAGAGACCTACAACATTGTGGCGGCGCACGGGTATTTTGGCCGGTTGATTTTCCAGTATGCGTCGTTCAACAACAGCCGGAGCCTGCACTTTTTCCTGGCGGCTTGGCCGGTGATTGGGATTTGGTTTACGGCGCTGGGGATCAGCATCATGGCGTTCAACCTGAACGGGTTCAACTTCAACCAGTCGATTGTGGACAGCAACGGTCGAGTGGTTGGGACGTGGGCTGATGTGCTGAACCGTGCCAACCTGGGGATGGAAGTGATGCACGAGCGGAATGCGCACAACTTCCCGCTGGATTTGGCGGCGGTGGAGGTAGCGCCTGCGGTGCGTGGCTGATGGCCTGACCTGACGCTTCAACAGCATTGGTGGATCCCCCGGCTTGGTCTGGGGGATTTTTTTGTTCTCTTTGCTGGGGTGATCTTTCCCAGAGCTTTTCTAGAGTTAAATTGGGGCCATTGCCTCTGTGACTTAGGGATATGGCAATCATTTCTTCTCGGGATACAGGCCAGAACGCTGAGGGCCCCAAGCGGCGGCAGCAAAAGTCTTCAGCCTGGAGAAAAGAAGTCAGAGAGTTGAGCTTTGCTGGGGAAAGGGGAGCGGATCCCTCTGCCCTGTTGCAGCCGCAAGCCCACCCTGGCGAAGCCCAGGAAGAATCCCTGCGCCCGCGCACCCTAGCGGAATATATTGGCCAGACGGAACTTAAAGAAGTGCTCTCCATTGCCATTGCGGCGGCCCG
Organism: Synechococcus sp. JA-2-3B'a(2-13); assembly: GCF_000013225.1. Taxonomy (NCBI): domain Bacteria; kingdom Bacillati; phylum Cyanobacteriota; class Cyanophyceae; order Synechococcales; family Synechococcaceae; genus Synechococcus; species Synechococcus sp. JA-2-3B'a(2-13). The sequence continues at coordinate 443,546 of NC_007776.1, read as the reverse complement.
CGCTCGCCAAGAGCCTCTGGATCACCTGCTGTTCTACGGCCCGCCTGGTCTAGGCAAAACCACGGTGGCAGCAGTGCTGGCGGCAGAAATGGGATCCCAGTTCTACATGACCACCGCGCCGGCTTTGGAGAGCCCCCGCGACATTGCCGGGTATTTGGTGCGCTTGAAGCGGGGGGATGTGTTGTTTATTGACGAGATCCACCGCCTGCCCAAGGTTACAGAAGAATTGCTCTATCCGGCGATGGAGGATTTTCGTCTTGATATCACCATTGGCAAAGGTCGCTCTGCTCGCATCACCTCTCTGCCCTTGGAACGCTTTACCCTCATCGGGGCCACAACCCGCATTGGCGCCCTCACTTCTCCGCTGCGGGATCGCTTTGGCCACGTGCAACGGCTGCGCTTTTACGAGCCTCACGAGCTGGTGCAGATCGTGCTGCGCACGGCTCGCCTCTTAAATGTCTCCACCGATCCAGAAGGGGCTGCAGAGATCGCCCGCCGTTCTCGGGGCACGCCCCGCATTGCCAACCGCCTGTTCAAGCGGGTGCGAGACTACGCCCAGGTGCGAGGGGATGGCCACATTAGCCAAGAAGTGGCAGCAGCCGCTCTGGAGCTGTTCCAGGTGGATCCCATGGGTTTGGATTGGATCGATCGCAAGCTGCTGACGGTGCTGGTGGAGCAGTTCGGTGGAGGGCCAGTGGGCTTGGAGACGATGGCCGCGGTGACGGGTGAGGATCCCCAAACCATTGAAGAAGTGTATGAGCCTTATCTGCTGCAAATCGGCTACCTGCAGCGCACGCCCCGGGGTCGAGTGGTTACCCCTGCTGCGCTACGGCATTTGGGCTATGAAGCCCAGTCTCCTCTGCCTTTGTGGAGCTAACTCGTCTCTCCCCTCACCCCCGACCCCTCTCTCACAAGAAAGAGAGCAGTTGAGAGCCCCATCTAGCTACGGTCATTGCCCACAGGGCTGAAGCTGGGCACCACCAGCTCGCGGTTTTGCTTGGTGAGACGACCGTACAGCTCCTGCGTGTTGGGGAAGTTGGCCGCCGGCAAGGTGGGGAAGCGGCGATAGGGCACTGTGTCCTCGCCGAAGAGATCCCGATACTCCTGGGTGTTCAGCAGGGCGCGCACAAAGGCTTTCACCCCCTGGGTGGCCAAGATCTGGTTGTACTTGCGGATCTCCTGCTGGTTGAGAGGAGCACGGCCCAGGAAGTGCTTGGTGCCCAGCTCGATCACCTTGGTGTTGGGATAGGGGGCATAGAACTCGGAGCGGTACAGCTCGGAACACCCCAGGGCCTCGATGAACTCCTTGACGGTGATCTCGCCGTTGCGCAGCTTGGACTCGGCAGAGCTGAGCTCGGCGCTGATGTTGTAGATGTCCATATCCCGCTCGAAGACCTGCCGGTAGGCGGCGCGGATGAGGTTGTTGACTTCCGCTTTGTTGGCCAGGCTGGTGAGCTTGAAGACAGGGATCTCTTGGCGTACCTTGGGCACCCCCTGCTGGGCCCGCCGCTGGATTTCCAGCTCGCCGGAAGGCATATCCCGAGGCTGACCCAACTTGACAAAGAGAGGGATGTCGTCGTCGGTGCGAATGGGCTTGGTCACTGCCATGTCGGTGGAGCCGGGGCGCATCCGCCGCAGCGCCAGGCCGCCGGGGGTGAGGTAGCGCTCGTAGGGCACGATATCTTCCCCGAAGACCTGCTGGTACTCCTCGCCGTCCAAGATGGCATCCACCACCGCGTAGAACCCCTGCTTGGAGGCAATGTCAAACAGGCGGTTCATCTCTTGCCGTCCGTAGGTGGGTCGGCCCAGTAGCTTGCGGTGGATGAACTCGATGGCTTTGCAGACATACAAGCTGGACCAGTACTTGTTGCGGAAGAGATCCGACTTGGCCAGTTGGCGAATAAACTCTTTGACGGGAATTTCCCCCGACTCCAGCTTGATCTCCCAACGGGTTAGCCGTTGGCCTTCGTAGGGCATGTAACCGTACACCTGCTGGTAGCAGGCGCGGATCACCGCTTGCGTCGAGACTTCGCTGCCAACAATCCCCGCCCGCACCCCTAGCCGCCGGCTGCGATCGCCGGGAGTTTGGGTGAGCTTGAAGACTTTGGGGCCAAGGCTGCCGGGATCCCCTGCTGCTCTGGGATTGGTGCGCTCGTTGGTCAGGGCAAAGCCGCGCCGGATGAGGATGCGCTTGACATCTTTGTTGAAGGGAGCAGGGCGGGCGCTGAGGGAACGGGTTTCCTTGGGGAAGATGGCCCCAAATTGGATCTCCAGCGGGTCATTGCCGGAGCCATAGGCATGCTGATCCGGCAGGGGCCGGTTGTAGCGGGCAAAGAGGGTAATGAACTGGGGCACCTTGCGGCGGGGGGCAGCGTAGTTGTAGAGGTCGAATTTGGCCCCCCAGTTGGCGCTGGTTTGCGCTTCTACCCCCAGCTTGCGCAGGTAGGGTACCGTCTCTTCGCCGAAGTAGTCTCCGTACTCGCGGCTATCCACCAGCGCGTCCACCAGGCCAGCCAGACCCTTGCTGGAGATGATGGAGAAGTAGGTCTGCACTTCCTCGCGGGTTTCGGGAGCCCGCCCCAGGAAGTGGCGGAAGGCCAGCTCCACGACGCGGCTGTTGATGTAAGGCTCGTAGAACTGCTTGCGATACAGCTCCGATTTGCCCAGGCGGCGAATGAACTCCTTCATGGAGATCTCGCCGTTTTTCACCTTCGACTCCAGGTCGGAAAGCTTGAGGCCGTAGGCGCGGCGGATATCCCGCTCAAACACCTGCCGGTAGGCGGCCTTGATGACTTCTTCTTTCTCGGCGTTGGACAGCCCCGGCTTCATGGCAAAAACGGGAACTTTTTCGGCAGCCAAGTTGTAGATCTGGGGTAGCTGCAGCCCTTGCAGAGGGATCCCGTCGGCGGTGCTGGCATTGCGCTGCCGCAGCTTGTCGGAAGGGGCGGGAGCGATGAACTCGCTCAGCAAAACATCGAAGTATTGGTTGATGATGGCAACTGCTTCGGCATCTTTGCGGAAGTAGCCAGCCGCTGCCCGCTTCATCTCTTGAATGGCGACAATGGTGGCCTCGGCGGAGCAGGCATTTTCGATGATCTCCCGCAGGCCGCGCGTGTTGACGGCGATGATACTGGGATCCCCGGCCACCAGGGCGTAGGTAACGTAGCGCAAAAACCAGCTCAGATCCCGTAGCGATTTGCGCATGTTGGCAGCTCCGTAGCGGGAGATGTTGATGGGGCGGAAATTGGGGGGAATCTCCACACCGCTGGCGCTAAAGATGTTGCGGATGGCCTCAATGAATCCGCCGGTGGATTCCACGTAGAAGGCAGTACCCAGCTTGAAGGCTTCTTTCTCGTCTTGGGTCGCTTCTGGCCGCTCCAGATAGGCCATGGGCGAGCCCCCTGTGAAGATGCGGTTGGCTGCCCGGCTGACGATGATTTCCGAATTGGCCGCAATGACCTCGGCAATCTCTAGCCGTTTCAGGCCGCTGGAGAAAAAGTCCTCGAGGCGATCCAGCTCGGTGCGTCCCAGATAGCGATCCTGCTGTTCCGCCTGGGAGATGGTCGATACAGGCACGGTTTGGTAGAGACGGGGGTTGGAAACGACTGCGCCAGCGGATACGTTGATACCCATCGATCTTTTAAACTCCGTTTTGATCGAAAAAACTGCCGACAAAGGCCGAGGACAGTGCCATCGAAGGGGGTGAAGAGGCTGACCCACGACTGGAGGAGCATCCCTCTCTAAGCTGAGAAGGATCGATGCCCGATCCCTGAGGGGGAAGCCAAGCCTAGAATACTAGGGGCACGGGCCCAGAGTGGGGAGGTTGTTGCAGTTTGTAACACTGTTTCTCATCCACAAAGACATGGCTCTCAACCCAGCTCTACCCTCCCATCTGTTGTCTTCCGCTTTTCTCCTTGAGGATTGGGAGCAGGGACATTACGAACGCGTTACCCAGGTTTTACAGCAACAGCTCGAGCAGGGATCCCCCTCTCCAGAGCTGTATTGGGAGCTGGGAGCCGCCTATCTCCTGCTGGGTCGGGAACTGGAGGCGCAGCTGGTGTGGCAAGAGGGCTTGGCAATGCTGCAAGCGGGGGGGGTGGCCGAATCCGAGGCCGTCTACCACCTGCTGAGGAGCTTGCAGGCTTTGGCGGAAAGCCTGTGGGAGAAGGGCCATTGGCCGCAGGCAGCAGCTCTGTATCGGCAGCTTCTGGAGTTGGGGGATGGACAGCTGGAGCTGTCTTCTGGCCAGGCTTTGGCTGCTCACCGCATTGGCCTGACCCAAGAGCGGAGCCGGCTGTGGGCTGCGGCAGCGGAGTGGTTTGAGCGGGCTTGCCAGCAGGATCCGACGGCGGCAGAGAGTTTTTGGCGCTGGGGCTTGGCCCTGATGAAGCTGGGCCGTTTGCGAGAGGCGATTTCCCCTCTGCAGGAGGCTGCGCGGCTGCGCCCTGAGTGGGGGGATCCCTGGGTACAGATGGGCCTGGCGTGGCTGGATCTGCAGGATCCAGTTCAGGCTGTGGGGTGTTTCCAGGCGGCTGAGGCGCGGGGCACCGGGACAGCGCAGCTCTACAGCTACTGGGCGGAAGCGGAAGTGCGGTTGGCTCACCCTGAGGCGGCTTGGGAGAAGGTTTGCCGAGCGGTGGCAGCGGAACGGAATTGGGTGCAGGCGTGGTGCGAGGGCAGCGGCGGAGAAAGCCCTCTGCGATCTGGACTGGAGCAGGCATGCAGGGGAGAGGGATCTGCGAGGATCCCCGATTTCCTGTATTCGGCTTGGCGGCAGCGTTGGGCTCCAGAAGGCGTTGCCCCTCCAGCAGACTCCTTTTCCCAGAGCACTCCCCCTACAACTGACTTCTGGCCAGTGCCAACCCAAGGCTACCTCACCACCCGACAGTGGCATCAGGCCACGGGCGAAGGGGACTACCAACTGCTGGATCCAGGGGGGGTTCTCTGTCTAAAAGCGCCCCCTGCGGCTGATCCCGCCATTTTGCAAAAGCTGCGCCCGCAGCGCATCCCCTTGGCAGAGACCTTTGTCGCCCAGATCCCCCGAGGATCCGTCCACGTGGGCCACTATCCCCGCCACCTCTACGCCAGCTTTGCCAGCGGGGTGCTCACCCGCCGGGGAGAATTGCTCGCCGATCTATCCCTGAGCTTGCCGCCGCCGGAGTTCCTCGACTGGGACTACAGGCCAGATCACCTGCGACACCACCCCCTGCTGGGCTTGCCCCATCTCCCCCCACCGATCCCACTGGATGGCCCCGTTGCCCTTTTGCCCTTGGGGGCAGTTAATTACTTTCACTGGATGGTGGATATTCTGCCGGCCCTCGATATCCTGCAGCGGTCGGGCGCCCTGGAAAAGGACATCCCCATCTTGATCCACGGGTATCAAAGAAAGCCCTTTCAGGTGCAGAGCTTGGCTGCTTTGGGGATCCCAGCCGAGCGCATCCTCAGCTTTGAGCAGTTGGGGGGATCCCATCTGCAAGCCCAGAACCTGATCGTGCCCTCAGCAGGCGCTCCGGTGGGGTGTTTGACGCCTAGGGGATTGGAGGTGCTGCGGCAACTGGCCCAGCCGAGTTTATCCATTGACCCCTTACAACCGCGGCGGATTTACATCAGCCGTCGCTCTGCCCGCTGGCGGCGGGTGATCAACGAAGCGGAGGTGCTGGCCTGCTTGCGCCCCTGGGGATTTGTACCGGTGCAGATGGAAACCCTCTCTCTTCCCGAGCAAATAGCCCTAATGCAAGGGGCAGAGGCAGTGATCGGGATCCACGGGGCGGGCCTGACCAACCTCGCCTTTTGTCCACCCGGCACCACCGTCATCGAGATCTTGCCCAGCAATGCAGTGCTTCCCTATTTTTGGAGTATTGCTCAGGTGGCAGGGTTAAGGTATTTCCCCTTGGTGGCGCCTGTTTGCGATCCGGCTTTGGTGGCTCTTCTTTCCAGCCCCGATTTGGATCGAGAAGATGCCTGGGTTCGGATCCCGGACTTGCTGAATGTGCTGGAACAGACAGGGATCAGGGGATAATGGGATCGGAGGGACTCGAACCCTCACGTTCTTGAGGAACAACGGATTTTAAGTCCGTAGCGTCTACCATTCCGCCACGATCCCAATCTGTCGGCAATAGCCGTACTACTCTACCAAACTGCTCGCCGTGGGGGGGCAAGTCTTTAAGTTGGTTCACTCAGCCTTGCAGTGGGGAGTATGAAATCGCCGCTCGCGCTAGCAGTGCCTAGCGCCAGATTGCTGCCTCTACTTATGGGATCCCTGCCGCGTTAACTTCCGCTTCTCCTTCAAAAAAGCGTTGGCCACCCAGATCCCCACCACCGCCAAGGCGGCCATCCCATAAAAGGTATAGCTATAGCTGCCCAGCCTATCGCGAATTTGCCCCGCGATCATCGTTCCCACCAAGGCCCCAACTCCATAGGCGGTAAACACAATGCCGTAGTTCTGGGCGTAGCGTTCGGGATCAAACAAGCGCAGGGTCAGGGCGGGAGCCATGGCCAGCCACCCCCCCAGGCAAAACCAAAGCAAGGAAAAAGTTACCCAGTAGGCCAGAAGGGATCCCTGAGGAGGCAGGAGCATTAGCCCACAGGCCAGCAGGATCAGCCCATAGGAGCCCGTAGTGACCTGATGGGGATGTAATCGATCGGCCAACCAGCCAAACAGAGGACGGCTGAGCCCGTTGAAAATGGCGAAGAGAGCCACGCTGTTGGCAGCCGCAGGGGGATCCAGGCCGATCAGCTCTTCCCCCACAGGACCAGAAATCCCAATGGCGCTTAAACCGATCAGAGTGCCGATGGCGTAGCAGATCCACAGGCCATAGAAGGAGGGGTTTCTCAGCAGAGGGAGAGAGCGCCGAGAAGTCAACGGAGAGCGATCTGGGCCATTCGTGGATTTTCTTGGAAAAGGTGAGGAAGGGATCCAATCGGGGGGAGGAAATCTCAGTTGGGTTGCGATCCCCAAGATCACCGCTGCAAAGAGGATCCCCAAAATCAGCAGCGTAGGCCGAGCCCCCAGTGCCTCGATCAAGCAGTTGGCCAGGGGAGCAGTGAGCAGGGGGGATAGGCCAAAGCCGACAATGGTGGATCCCACGGCCAATCCCTTGCAATCGGGAAACCAACGGGCTGCCACGGCCATCGGCACCCCATAGGCAACCCCTACTCCGCTACCGGCAATCACCCCATAGCAGAGGGTGATCCACCCAATAGAAGGGGCAAAGCTAGCCAGCCCATAGCCCAAACCCACCAAGCTGCCCCCCAGAGCCAGTACTCGGCGGGATCCCCAGCGGGGGATGACAAACCCTGTGATGGGCATGAGGGTAGCGTAGAACACGAGGGCAACCGTGTAGGGCAGCAGGCTCTCACTGGCCCCAATCCCCAGCTCTGTTTCCAGGGGCTTGCGGAAAATGCTCCAGGAATAGACGGTTCCCAAGCAAAGAAGAACCAGGAGCCCCTGGAGGATGAAAAGCCATCTCCCCATATGGGCCGGTTGTCCATACAAAGTAACGGGGAATCCAACCCTTTTCATGGGTATCTAGAGCTTGTTGGAGCTGAGTTCAACCCATTCTCTCAGCCCTTTCGGGGATGAGCCGATAGGAATAGAATTGCTTGAATTGTTCAGCCAACCGTTGGCTAGAGGCGTTTGGCCTCTACCGTCTTGGGCAGAGACAAAGGCTCCGGCAGCTCCGGGATGGACAATTCCCAACCGTTGCTCAAGGTGAAAATGGTTTCCCCGGCCTCTGAACGGGTGGCCACAACCGATTCTTCCAGATCTTTTTTGGGAACGTAGACCATCAAATGCCCGTAGGCACTTTCGTGCAGGATGACTTTCATAGCCCTTTCTCCACAAGTTCCAGCTCTTGGGCACGGCACCCCACCACCAAGCCTTTGGCCAAGCAGTGGACGGCATAGACGTAAAACCGTTGTAGAAAGGTGCCAATGGAAATCACGTAACCTTCGTCGCCCGGAACGGCCAAGATTTTCCCCACCGGCTGGCCGAAGAAGGTGCCATCGTTGCGGATGACCTTACGGATGCGGACTTTGTCGCCCAGCTCAAATTGGGGAGGGCGATCCAGCTCCAGTTCGTCGCTCATGGGGTACCTCCTGTGATTTCTGCCAGCACCTGACAAAGCTCTTGGCGGGTTAGGCTGCGGCCTACTTGGCGCGCCCGTCGAGACACGGCTGCCAAAATGGCCTGAGATTTGGAAGTTTCCTTTCCGGACAAGCGGTTAGACAACATCGGGATGGCTCTCCTCTGGGATGGGTTCTGGAGTGTGTTGCGCCCATTGCGTCAGCGTTGCGCGGCAATAACGGGCCAGTTCCGCCGGTGGGATCGGATGCTTGCAGTGGGTGACGTGCTGCCGCACCTGTTCCAGGAGCTTTTCCAGTTGGCCAGGTGGGATCTGCTCGACAGGGATCCCCTGTTCCTTGAGGATCTGGAGCAGCAAATGCCGGCCGGAGTGTTTGCCCAACACCAGCCGCCGCTGGCTGCCTACCGCCTCTGGTGGGAAAGGCTCATAGGTCTGGGGATCCCGTAGCACCCCTGCAGCGTGAATGCCCGACTCGTGGGCAAAGGCGTTGTCGCCAACGATGGCCTTCCAGGGGGGGAGGGGAGCACCGCTGGCCCGTGCCACCTGTTGAGACAGCTCCCGCAAACGGCGGGTATCCACCCCAACATCGATCCCCAAGGTGCAGCGCAAAGCCATCACCACCTCTTCCAAGGGGGCATTGCCGGCCCGTTCCCCCAAGCCGTTGACGGTGGTGTTCACCGACTGAGCGCCGGCGCGGATCCCGGCTAAGGCATTGGCAGTGGCCATGCCCAGGTCGTCGTGGGTATGCATCTCCACAGGGATATCGATGGCCCGCACCAGACGGCGAATCTGCTTGTAGGTGCTAAAGGGATCCAAAACGCCTACCGTATCGCAGTAGCGGAAGCGCCGACAGCCCCAGCTTTGGGCCATTTGGGCCAACTCGATCACCTGCTCCAGGGGGGTGCGGCTGGCATCTTCTGCCCCCACCGAGACCCACAGCCCTTGCTCCAAGGCCATCTCCACGCATTGGCGCAACTGTCGCAGCAGCCGAGGGCGATCCCCTTGGAACTTGGCAGCGATTTGCCGATCCGAGACCGGCACGGAGATGTGGATCCGCTTGAGGCCGCAACGAATAGAGGCGAGGATATCGCTGGGCACAGCCCGGTTCCACCCCAGCAGGTGGGCCCGCAGCCCCAGGCTGAGCATGGCGCGAATGGCTTCCGTTTCCACGGCGCCCATGGCCGGGATCCCCACCTCGATCTCGGGCACGCCAATGGCATCCAAGAGGGCAGCAATGGAGATTTTCTCGGGGATTTGGAAGGCTACCCCTGCCGCTTGCTCCCCATCGCGTAGGGTGGTGTCGTTGATGGTGATAGAGGAATTCATGGGATCCATCCTCCAAGACCTACGGCCCGCCTAGGCAATCGGTAACCGTCGATGGTGCTCCGCACCGCTAGCGGGACCCCGGTTGCGTCAGGGCAATCATGTCCAGGGTAGAAAGCTCAACCAAGTTGCCGCAGAATTCATCAGATTCCTGTAAGGCTTGGCTGTTCCTCTTAGCGGGGTGGAGTCTTTGGAGCAGGGGATCCTTGACAAAGTCCGACAAAGTCCGGCCTCTGGGATCCCCCTACTCCGGAAGCTAACGAATTAAGTCGAAGGAGATGTCGGTTTTGCCGGGGATGATGCTGCGCCGATCTGCCTCATCCAGAATGGTGTTGACAATCCAGTTAAGGAGGTTGAGCGCCCCCACATAGCCATAGGTGGGATAGCGATGCAGATGGTGGCGGTCGAAGATGGGGTAGCCGATGCGCACCAAAGGCGTGCCCGTATCCCGCCACAGGTATTTGCCGTAGGAATTGCCGATCAGCAGATCCACCGGCTCGGTGAACATCAGAGAGCGCAGATGCCAGAGATCCTTGCCCCCCCAGACGGTTGCCCCCTGTCCATAGGGACTGGAGGCCAGCAGTGCCCGCGCCTCGGCTTCGAACTCCTCGTTGCTGTTGGTCACCACCACATGGATCGGCTCCGCTCCCAGCTCCAGCAACAGGCTGAGCAAGCCCATCACCAGATCCGGATCCCCATACAGGGCTACCCGCTTGCCGTGGATCCACGCTTGGGAGTCCGTGAAAGCATCCACCGCCCGGCCCCGTTCGATCTCCAGCTCGGCGGGAATGGGCTTGCCCGTTAACTGGGATAGCTGCATCAAAAACTCATCCGTGCCCCGAATACCCACTGGCCGCGCCGTCAGGGTGGGCCGACCCGAGGCCTCTGCTAGAAACTCCAGGGTCTTGGGCGTGGTGTAGCGCTGGAAGGAAAAAGTAGCCTCGGCGTTCAAGCATTGGGCGGCCACCTCCAGAGGGGTTCCGCCGGGATACATGTGGAAAGTGCCGTCGTTGGGCGAATCCAAATAGTCGGAGTTGTCCGCCAGCAAAGTCAGCGGGATCCCGAATAAGCCGAAGATGCGCTTGATCTCCCGCAAGTTGCCCATGTAGGTATCGAAACCGGGGATGACGTTGATGTAGCCATTGCTACCCGTGCGGCCCACCGGCTCGGTGAGGGTGCTGAGAATGGCCTTGAGCATGTTGTCATAGCCGGTGATGTGGGATCCCACAAAGCTTGGCGTGTGGGCATAGGGCACCGGGAAGTCGCGGGAAATCACTCCCTCATTTCTGGCCGTGGTGATGAAGGCCCCCAGGTCATCCCCGATCACCTCCGCCATGCAGGTGGTGCACACGGCGATCATCTTGGGCTTGTAGAGGGCGTAGGCATTTTCCAGTCCCTCGATTAGGTTTTTGAGGCCGCCAAACACCGCCGCATCTTCCGTCATCGAGGTGGAGACCGCCGAAAAGGGCTCCTTAAAGTGGCGGGTGAGATGGGTGCGAAAATAGGCCACACACCCCTGGGATCCATGGACAAAGGGCAGAGTTCCCTCGAAGCCGACAGCGGCGAAGATGGCCCCCAAGGGTTGGCAGGCTTTGGCAGGGTTTATCGTCAAAGCTTCCCGCTGAAAGTTTTTCTCCCGGTATTCCCAAGATTTTGTCCATTCGGCCACCCGGGCCACTTCTTCCGGGGAAGGGAGATCTTCAAAGGTTTGCTTGCACTGCAGAAGCGCCTGATATTCCGGATCTTGAAACAGGCGGGCATGATCTTTGATGTCTTGGATATCTTGCGGCATGGTCGGTCTCCTAATGAGGGGCAGGGGAAGGAAGGGCCGTTGGCGTCTGGGATCCCGGCGGCAAGCTAGGATTTCCAGGGGGCTTTGACCAGATCCCAGGTGGGGCTATTCAAAGCCAAATCCATATCGCGAGCGAACACGGCAAAGCCGTCGTAGCCGTGGTAGGGGCCGGAGTAGTCCCAAGAGTGCATCTGGCGGAAGGGCAAAGCCATCTTTTGAAAGACGTACTTCTCCTTGATGCCGGAGGCGATGAGATCTGGCTTCAACCTCTTGGCAAATTCTTCAAACTCGTAGCCGGACACGTCATCGTAGATGAGGGTGCCATCGTCGATGTACTGGGTGGTGCGCTTGTAGTCGTCGCCGTGGCCGAATTCGTAGCCGGTGGCAATCACCTCCATGCCCAGCTCCCGGAAGGCCGGGATGACGTGGCGGGGCCGCAGTCCGCCCACCATCAGCATCACCCGCTTGCCCTCCAGGCGGGGACGGTACTTGGCAATGATGGCCTCGCTCTGGGGCTTGTACTTGGCGATCACCTGCTCTGCCTTGGCCTGGATGGTCTCGTCAAACCGCTGGGCGATGGCCCGCAGGGATTTGGCAATTTGGGTGGGGCCAAAGAAGTTGAACTCCAGCCAGGGGATCCCGTAGGCTTCCTCCATGTGGCGGCAGATGTAGTTCATGGAGCGGTAGCAGTGGATGAGATTCAGCTTTACCCGGGGGGCAAGCAACATCTCGTTCCAGGTGCCATCGCCGGAGAACTGGGTCACTACCCGCAGGCCCATCTCTTCCAGCAAAATCCGGGAAGACCAAGCGTCGCCGCCGATGTTGTAGTCCCCAATCAGGGCCACATCATAAGGGCCGGGCTCAAAGTTGAGGGATCCCTCCTTGGCTTTCTTGTCAGCAATGGGCAAAACCCAGTCCCGCACCGTATCGTTGGCGATGTGGTGGCCCAGGGACTGGGAAACCCCCCGAAAGCCCTCGCAGCGCACCGGTACCACCGGCTTGCCAATTTCTTTGGAAACTCTCTTGGCCACTGCCTCGATGTCATCCCCGATCAAGCCGACGGGGCATTCGGATTGGATGGTAATGCCTTTGGCCAAGGGGAAGAGTTCGCTGGCTTCTACCAAGAGTTTGGCCAGTTTTTTGTCCCCCCCAAACACCACATCTCGCTCCTGAAAATCGGAGGTGAACTGCATGGTGCCGAAGGTGTTCACCCCGGTGATTCCCACGTAGTAATTGCGCCGTCCCGACCAGGAGTAGTAGCCGCAGCCCACGGGGCCGTGGCTGAGGTGGATCATGTCTTTGACCGGCCCCCACACCACTCCTTTGGAACCGGCGTAAGCACAGCCGCGGGTGGTCATGACGCCGGGGATGGATTTAATGTTAGATTTTACTCCGCAATCTGCTTTGCCCTCGTCATAGACGTTGAGGTGCTTAGCTCTCTTTTTCTGAGCTTTTTCGGGGTAGGTTTCCAGAACCTCCGTTACGATTTTCCGGGTTTCCTCTTTGAGGGTACTTTTCAGAGTAGTCATGAGAACCTCAGCTATTGGGTGTCATGGATAAAAGCCACAGTGCGAAGGGGGGCTGAGGGAGGAAACCAGCTACCCCCAGCCCGTCTTTTCGGGGATCAGACAGGGGCCAGCTCTTTTTCGGTTTTGCCGATGAGGTGGGCGATTTTCTGGTCGTCGTCCAAAACGCCGAACTCTATCAACAACTGTTCCAGCTCATCCATAGAGATGGGGGTGGGGATCCTCAGATCCGTGTTGTTGATGATCTTTTTGGCCAAGGCCCGATACTCGTCAGCTTGGTTGCAGTCGGGGGAGTACTCGATCACCGTCATGCGGCGCAATTCTGCGTGCTGAACCACATTGTCGCGGGGGATGAAGTGCAGCATCTTGGTGTTGAGCTTTTCGGCCAGAGCCTCGATCAGCTCGATCTCGCGATCCACCTTGCGGCTGTTGCAGATCAGGCCACCCAAACGCACGCCGCCAGAGTAGGCGTATTTCAGCACGCCGCGGGCGATGTTGTTGGCCGCATACATGGCCATCATTTCGCCGGAGCAAACAATGTAGATCTCTTGGGCCTTGCCCTCCCGAATGGGCATGGCAAAACCGCCGCAGACCACGTCCCCCAGCACGTCGTAGCAGACAAAGTCCAGATCCTCGTAGGCTCCGTTTTCTTCCAAGAAATTGATGGCGGTGATGATGCCTCGTCCAGCACAGCCAACGCCAGGCTCGGGGCCACCGGATTCCACGCAGCGCACCCCTCGGTAGCCGGTGAGCACCACTTCTTCCAGCTCCACGTCTTCTACGGATCCCCGCTCAGCCGCCAGGTGAAGGACGGTGGTCTGGGCTTTGCAGTGCAACATGAGGCGGGTGGAATCGGCTTTCGGGTCGCAGCCGACGATCATGATCCGCTGTCCCAATTCGGCCATACCGGCAACGGTATTCTGACAGGTGGTGGATTTGCCGATACCGCCTTTGCCGTAGAATGCAATTTGTCTCATGGTTCAGTTCTCCTAATGAAGACTTGAGGAAAAACTTGAGGGCGACTTAAGGGTTAGAAATCTCTTGCCAATGGGCGCAACTGGTCGCATTAGCGAGACGGGATCCTTACTGCAAAGGATTTCAGCTCGCGGGGAGGCAGCCTTGGATCCCTTGGAATCCAAAAGCAAACCGGTTGAACGGTGGGGCTCTCCCGAATCGAGGCAGGAGATGGGGGAAGCGACGGGGAGTAACAGTGGGGCAGATCATAGGGCTCTCAGGCTTATCGAGAATGGGCAACTAGAGGGCATGCACGGTTAAGGTGGGCCACACCTGTTCTTGCAGGCGGGTTTCGATGAGCAACCGCAGGGTGTTTTGCTGGCTGGGGCAGGTGGTGCAGGATCCCTTGAGGCGTACCCACACCTGATCCCCTTCCAGGTCGTACAGCTCCACATCGCCGCCATCGGCCAACAGCAGCGGGCGAACTTCCTCCTCCAGGACGGCCTGAATGCGGGCGATCTTTTGCAAGGTGGTGAGGGGAGGGGGTGTCGCTGTTGCCGAGACAGGAGGGGGAGCAGCAGGAGAGGGCTCTGTCTGGTTTTGGGAGTTCCCTTTTGAATTTCTTGAATCTTCTGAAGGGATCGTGTCGGTCTCGGCCAGAACGGCGGCAATCAGGTCTTCAATCTGGGCCAGGCAGGAACCACAGCCACCACCCGCTTTGCTGTAGGCTGTTACTTCCTCAGCGGAGGTGAGGCGGTTTTCCCGGATCAGGCGGCGGATCTTTTGCTCGCTGACGCCAAAGCAGGAGCAGACCAAGGCGCTGTCATCATCCGTATGGTCAGGTAGGGGAAGGCCGCGATAGCTGTAGATGGCTGCCTCCAGAGCCTCTTGCCCCATCACCGAGCAGTGCATCTTGGCGGGGGGCAAGCCGCCCAGGTAATCGGCGATCTGGCGGTTGTCGATCCGCAGGGCTTCATCCAGAGTGAGGCCGGTGATCAGCTCCGTCAGGGCCGAGGAAGAGGCAATGGCGCTGGTGCAGCCGAAGGTTTGGAAGCTGGCAGCCAAGATGCGCTCGCTGGCCTCGTCCACCTTTAAGTAGAGCCGCAGGGCATCGCCACAGGTGATGCTGCCCACTTCTCCCACCACCACCCGAACACCAGGCTCGGAGCTGGGATCCATCGCCCCTTGGTTTTTGGGGTGGTAGAAGAGTTCCAAAACTTTTTCGCTGTAGTCCCACATGGCTGGATCCTGAGTTGAGGATGCTAACGGTCGAGGGAAGATGAGTTTGAGGGGGGTCAGCGGCGAGCCAGTTCCCGTTCCTGCTGTTGCAGCCAGTCTTCCGCCTCGTGGCTGAAGGGGGAGATGGCCCGCAAATGCTCAATGATCCCCGGCAAAACCTCCAGCACCCGCTCCACCTCTGCCGGCTGGGTAAAGCGAGAGAGGCTGAAGCGGATTGAGCCGTGCAAAACGGTGTAGGGCAGGCCCATGGCCCGCAGCACATGGGAGGGCTCCAGGGATCCGGAAGTGCAGGCGGAGCCGGAGGAGGCGCAGATGCCGTATTTGTTCAGCCAGAAGAGGATCGCTTCCCCTTCCACGAACTTGAAGCCCAAGTTGGTGGTGTTGGGCAGCCGCTGAGTGGGGTGGCCGTTAACCTGGACATCCGGGATCCGCTGTAGCAAGCCCTGCTCCAAGCGATCCCGCAGCAGCCGCTCATGGGGATCCCCCAGGTGGGCTTGGGCCAGCTCAGCCGCTTTGCCCAGGGCGATGATGCCCGGCACATTTTCCGTCCCGGCGCGGCGGCCCCGCTCTTGATGTCCTCCCAGCAACAGAGAACGGAAGCGAAAGCCCCGCCGCACATAGAGGGCGCCGATCCCCTTGGGGGCATGCAGCTTGTGCCCGGAAAGGGTGAGGAGATCCACCGGCAGGCGCTGCAGATCGAGAGGGATCTTGCCCACCGCCTGTACTGCGTCCACATGGACAACAGCCCCATAGCTGCGAGCCAGGGATCCCACCGCCTCGATGGGGAAAAGCACGCCCGTCTCGTTGTTGGCGGCCATGCAGCTCACCAGGGCAGTATCGCCGGTCAGGGCTGCTTCCAACTCCAGCAAGTCCAGGCAGCCTTGCTCATCCACCGAGAGGTAGGTGACGCGGTAGCCTTGTTTTTCCAGGTGCTTGCAGACGTTGAGCACCGAGGCGTGCTCTACCTGCGTGGTGATGATGTGGCGCTTCTGGGGTTGGGCTGCCAAGGCTGCATAAATGGCCGTGGTGTTGCCTTCGGTGCCGCCACTGGTGAAGACGATCTCCGTCGGGTCGGCTCCCAGAAGGGCTGCCACCTGTTCGCGGGCTTGGTTAAGGGCACGCCCCACCTGGCCGCCAAAACTGTGCATCGAGGAGGGGTTGCCGTAGAAGGTCTGCAAATAGGGCAGCATCGCCTCCAGAACCAGGGGATCCACGGCGGTGGTGGCGTTGTTGTCCAGGTAGATCACAGGGTTCATACAGGCTCCGGTACAAGATAGGGGTTGGGCAAAGTTAAACGGCTTGCGGAGCGTGGGAATGGCACTGCTTTGGGCAAATGCGGGCGCAAGCCTGACAGCCGATGCAGAGGGCAGCGTTGAGGATGGTCATCACTTTGCGCTCACTTTCTTCTTCCTCTTCGTTGTCGACAAACTCGCCGTCTTCGTTGAGGGCTCTGAGGGCGAACACACCCCGGCCACAGACTTTGAGGCAACGGCTACAGCCGAGGCAGCGGCTGATATCCAGGCTTTCGATAAACTGTGGGATCCAGGGCAGTCCGCCTTTGGTGAGAGCAGTTACAGTAGCCATGGCCGCGTCTCCAAAAGATGAGGTCTCAAGATCGGGAAGATTTGCTGTCCAGGGCCTGGTTGACCAACCAGGTGCGGTAAAACTTGAGGGCCACCGTTTCAATGAGGTCGTAGTCTTCCACCACTTCGATGCCGGCCTCGCGAATACGCTTCATGGGGCAATCGCCAATCTTGGAGACCAATACAGCTCGGCAATCCCGGATGAGATCCAGAATTTGCTCTAGGTTGTTGTCCTCGCCGGATCCCCCGTGGCAGTACTGCGGGATCTTGCGGTGGCCGACAAACTGCGCCCCACGGGCGTTGACCTCGTAGATCAAAAACTCCCGCGCATGGCCGAAGTGGCGATTGACCAAGCCACCGCCTTTGCTGGCCACGGCCACCAGGATGGAGGGGCTGTCGGGAGGCAGGTCGGCTGTCCAGTGGGTCGGGGCTGCCTGCTGCTGAGCTTGCAGTTGGGCAATGCTTGCCTGGACCTGGCGGCGTTTTTCGGGGTCGTACTCGGGGGTCATCTGCATAAAGCGCTCCTTGGTGAACTCTTGGCTGCGGTCTTCCCCCAGAAGGCCCACCGCGTCCGCCCGACACTGGCGACAGTGGCGCATCATCCGCATGTTGCCGGAGCACCGATCTTGCAGGGCTTTCAACTCCTGAGGGGTGGGGCCCCGCTGGCCGATAAGGCCGAAGTAGGTGCCGTGTTCGGGCGCCGAGATCAGGGGCATGATGTTGTGCAAGAAAGCCCCTTTCTCCTGGATCACCCGGTTCACTTCCAAGAGGTGGGTGTCGTTGATGCCGGGAATGAGAACGGAGTTGACTTTGCAGAGGATGTCTGCCTCCCGCAGCAGATCCAGGCTTTCCATCTGCCGTTCGTGCAGGATGCGGGCTGCCTCCACCCCTCGAATGCGCTTGCGCCGCCAGCGGATCCAGGGGTAGATCTTGGCTCCGATCTCTGGATCCACCATGTTGATGGTCAGGGTGACGTGGTCGATGTTCAGCCGTTTGATCTCGTCGATGTAGTCCGGCAACATCAGGCCGTTGGTGGAAAGGCAGAGCTTGAGATCCGGGGCTTTCTCGGCGATGCGGGCAAAGGTTTCGAAGGTTTGCTTGGGGTTGGCCAAGGGATCCCCAGGCCCAGCAATGCCCACCACCGTCAGTTGCGGGATCTTGCCGGCAATCACCAGCACTTTGTGGGCGGCTTCCGCCGGGGTAAGCAGCTCGCTGACCACACCGGGCCGGCTCTCGTTGGCACAGTCGAACTTGCGGTTGCAGTAGTTGCACTGGATGTTGCAGGCGGGGGCTACCGCCACGTGCATGCGGGCGTAGTGATGGTGAGCTGCTTCGCTGTAGCAGGGATGGGTGGCGATGCGTTGCTGCAGATGAGGGGGGAGAGCCTGGCGGGGGCTGCTGCTGCAAGCGCAGGCCGATGGGAAGGGGGATCCCTGGCGGGGCGGAGTTGAAAGGGGCGGCATAGTGGGGTCAACCAGGGGATAGAACGTTACTGGCGGTTATATCAACCGCCCTCTGCCCGCTCCGTTGCACTCAGCCCGGTAGAACTGATCGAGTTTATTGGCTTTGTACTCAAGACCTGCAAAGCCTAATGGCAGGCCAAATCCAACTTTTTTTAGGGGTCAAGGGTCTGGTTTTTCAAGGCCGGGGATGCCGTATTTTGACCCAAAGGGGCGGGGGATCCGGCTGTGGGGAGGATCCCCGGAATCCCTGATTCGACAAGGGCTTGGGGCAATGCTTAAGAAATACTAAAAATCTGCTCAGATGCACTCAAGCGCCGCAGCCTCGGCTGCGTTTTGCATCAATTGCTACGATTTAATATCGTATCAGCCCAAAAGTGTATTGAAAATAGCCGTTTGAGTTTGAGGAAAGATCCCCCTGGGGCAAAGTCCTCGCCAAGGAAGTGAAGACTATTGCGGCGGCAGGCCGTCGGACTTTCTTGTTGTGACAGGGGGGATGTACTCGCTCAAATACCCATACCCTTCCCCAAAAATACCGGATCCCTGCAGGCAAAAGACTCAACCCCCTATCCCCAGAAAAACTTTTTTTGCGCTCTGGGCCAAGCTTCCAGGGCTTGAGTACATCAGCAATAACTCAATCAGTCCTGATCGCCCGCTGCCAAGCCTGAGCCCCTGCAGCCGCTTGCTATAAGCGGGGGATATAAGCGGGGGAACAGAACCCCAACGGTTCTGCCCCTCTGTTGAGACTCGCCCCCTGCTTCCCAACCGGTGAGCTTATGTCCCCCCTTGTTTCTCCCCCACCGAAAACGGCTGAAGTGCTGCAGGTGCCCCGTTGCGATCGCTGGCGGATTCTCTACCGTCTGCAGGAGCTGGATTTGACCTGTGGCTGTACCCCGACCGGCCAACTGTGGGTGATGATTCGCACCCCCACCGAAGCCCTCCTCGTCCACAGTGTGCTCCGCCTTTTCACCCTCAACCGCTCTGGCTGGCTGAATTGGTTGGATCGCTGCTGGTCTCTCCAGACCTGGGATCCCCCTGAGAGATCTGCAGGAGGGGATGACCACCCCTGAACCTCTGCCGTTTGCCTTCTTGCTTCTCCTGTTCACCTCGTTTTGGTAGCGCCAATGACCACTCCATCCCCCTCAACTCGCTCCTTCCAACAAGTCCGAGACAACCCCGTTCACCTGGGACGGGAGATCACGGTTCCCATCTGCGAGGGCCTCAACCTGGCTTGGGCCAGTCTTCAGGGGCTGTATTTGCAGTATCTGAAGCACCATCTGGTTGTCGAAGGAGCAGAGTTCTACTCAATTCATCAATTTTTCAACGAAAGTCTACAGGAAGTTCAGAACCACGCCCATGAGGTGGGGGAGCGCCTGAACGGCCTGGGTGGGATCCCGGCCTCCAGCTTTGCCAAGCTGGCGGAGCTGTGCTGCTTCAGCCCAGAAGGGGACGATGCATTGGCCGTGCGGCCCATGCTGGAAGCGGATTTGCGGGCCGAGCAAAGCCTAATCGATCTGCTGCGTCGCCAGGCGGCTCTGGCGGAAAGTGTTGGGGATCGCGCCACCCGTCACCTCTACGAGCAGATTTTGCTGCGGACGGAAGAACGGGCCTTTCACCTGGCCCACTTTCTGGCTGCCGACAGCTTGGTTTTGGGCTTGTCCCCATCCTAGCTTGCCCATCTACGCCCACCCCTCGTTTTGGGAGACTCTGCCATGCTTACCCCCGATCGGGCGCCGCTGCTGCAGTTTTTGCAAGTTGAGCTTGGGATCCCGGAATCCGCCCTCACCTTCGCCCTGAAACGGCATGGGTGTGAACAGGGCCCTTTGCCCATGATTCTTTGGCATTACGGGCTGATTTCTTTGGAGCAACTGGAGCAGATTTTTGAATGGTGTGCTCCCCCTCCTCTTGTTACCAATTCTACCCATTCGGAGGTTTAAGCCATGACTTATCCCTACCCTTCTCTTCCCTTTCCCAGAGTCGGCAACCCTTTGGGATGGCTCGGCCTGGTTTTGAACTCAATTTTCAGATCCGCCCTGAAGTGGCCGCGCCGCTGGCTCAACAGCATTGAAATTCGGGGATCCCGGCAGGCCCGTTGGATTTGTCGTTTGATCCCGGCTTCCTGTCCCTTTGAGCGGGATATCCGACTGGGATCCCGCACCATCCACATTCCGGCCCTCTGTCGCATCAACCCCCTCTACGAGGAGATCATCGCCCTGCGGCTACGGGCGGCGGCTTATCTGGCCGAAGCTGCGGCTCAACCCCAGCCCCCCTCTTCTCAGGAGATCCCATCATGCCTTTGATCAGCCGGACTAAAGTGGCGGAGCTGCTCAACGAGACCGCCTGCGAGCACAACCACAAGAAAGACGGCAAAGGCAAAAACAAAGTCTGTGCCGAGCAAGCCAAGCCAGGAGGAGCGCAGGGAGGCTGTGCCTTTGACGGGGCTTCGATTGCCCTGGTGCCGATCGCCGATGCCGCCCATCTAGTACATGGGCCAATCGCCTGCAGCGGCAACTCTTGGGGGACGCGGGGCAGCCTCTCTTCTGGCCCCCAGCTTTATCGGGTGGGCTTCACCACCGATCTGAGCGAGAACGAGATCATCTTCGGTGGGGAGGAGAAGCTGTTCCAGGCCATCCTTGACTTGCAGGCCAAATACCAGCCTGCCGCCATTTTTGTCTATCTCACTTGTGTAACTGCCCTCATTGGCGACGATGTGGAGGCCGTGTGTCAGCGGGCCAGCCGCCAGCTTGGGATCCCGGTCATTCCGGTGAATGCGCCCGGCTTTGTGGGCAGCAAAAACCTAGGCAACCGTCTGGCCGGAGAAGCCCTGCTGGACTATGTTATCGGCACCGCCTCCCCGGAGTACACCACTCCCCGCGACATTAACCTCATCGGCGAGTACAACATTGCCGGCGAGCTGTGGGATGTCTTGCCTCTGTTTGACGAGCTGGGGATCCGCATCTTGGCCAAGATCACCGGCGATGGCCGCTACCGCGAGATCTGTACCGCCCACCGGGCCAAGCTGAACGTCCTCATCTGCGCCAAAGCCCTGCTCAATGTGGGCCGCAAGATGCAGGAGCGCTACGGGATCCCCTACATTGAGGCTTCCTTTTACGGGCTGCAGGAGATGAACCACTGCCTACGGGCCATTGCCCAAGGGCTGAAGGATCCCGAACTGCAGGAGCGTACCGAGGCCCTCATCGAGCGGGAAACTCGCGCCACCGAGGCGGCTTTGGCCCCCTACCGGCAGCGGCTGGCGGGCAAACGAGTTGTCCTTTATACCGGCGGCGTGAAAAGTTGGTCGATCATCTCTGCTGCCCGAGATCTGGGGATGCAGGTAACGGCCACCAGCACCCGCAAAAGCACCGAAGAAGACAAAGCCCGCATCCGCGAGCTGCTCGGCCAGGATGGCATTCTCTTGGACAAGGGCAGCCCTCAAGAGCTGCTCAAGGTGGTGGAGCGCACGAAAGCGGACTTGCTCATCGCCGGCGGACGCAACCAGTACACCGCCCTCAAGGCCCGCATCCCCTTTCTGGACATCAACCAGGAGCGGCACCATGCCTATGCCGGCTATCGCGGCCTGGTGAACTTGGCGCGGGAGATCGATGCCGCCCTCCACAGCCCCATCTGGGAGCAGTTGCGACGGCCTGCCCCCTGGGAGACTCCAGCCGAAGAGGAGGTGGGATGATGGCCCAGCTCATCCAAGAACGCAAGCCTCTCAGCGTCAACCCCCTCAAACTCAGCGCTCCGCTGGGAGCGGCCCTGGCCTTTCTGGGGATCAAGGGCTGTCTGCCCCTCTTCCACGGTTCCCAAGGCTGTACGGCCTTTGCCAAAGCGCTGCTGGTACGTCATTTCCGCGAGGCCATTCCCATGTCCACCACTGCCATGTCCGAAGTGGACACCATCTTGGGGGGGGAGGAGAATGTCGAAGCTGCCATCCTCACCTTGGTGGAGAAGGCCCAGCCGGAGCTGATTGGTCTTCTGACCACCGGCCTCACGGAAACCCGCGGGGACGATATGCCGCGCATCCTGCGGGAGCTGCGCCGACGCCAGCCGCAATTGCAGGATCTGCCCATCGTCTTGGCCTCCACGCCTGACTTTAAAGGATCCCTGCAAGACGGCTATGCCATCGCCGTCAACAGCTTGGTCAGCACCCTGCCGGAATCGCCGTCGGGATCCGTCCGCCCTGCCCAGGTAACGGTGCTGTGCGGGCCTGCCCTCACCCCTGCCGACGCCCAGGAGATCAAAGAAATGGCGGAGGCTTTTGGCCTAGAGCCGATCCTGGTGCCGGATCCCGCGGGTTCCCTGGACGGACACTTGGGCACCGGCTTTAGGGCGACCCCAGACGGCGGCACCACCCTTGAGCAATTGCGCCAGCTCGGGCGTTCCGGCCTCACCATAGCTGTCGGCGAGAGCATGCGCCCTGCCGCTCAGATCCTGGCCCAGCGCTTTGGCACCCCCTATCGGGTTTTCCCCCACCTGACCGGTCTCAAGGCTGTGGATCCCTTTTTGGCAACCTTGGCCGATCACAGCCAGCAGCCGGTGCCCTCTCGCTACCGCCGCCAGCGCAGCCAAGTCCAGGATGCCCTCCTGGATTGCCACTTTTTCTTCGGCAACCAGCGGATTGCCTTGGCCCTAGAAGCCGATCTGCTCTGGGGGTGGGTGGACTGGCTGCTGGATATGGGCTGTCAGATCCAGGCGGCCATCAGTCCCACACCGGATCCCCACTTGACCACCCTTCCCATTGAGGCAGTGCGGGTGGGAGATCTGGGGGATCTGGAGGAGCTAGCACCCGGGGCTGACCTGCTGGTGGGCAACTCCCACGTGGCGCGCCTGGGCAAGCGGCTGGGGATCCCGGTGCATCGGATGGGGATCCCCATCTTCGACCGGCTGGGGGCCAACCACCTCTGTCAGGTGGGCTATCGCGGCACCCTATCCCAACTGTTTGCTGTCGGCAACCTGCTGATGGAGCAGGAGGAAGCCCGTCACCCCAGCCCACCCCAGGTTTCTGGGCATGGATTCTAAGGGATCCAGAGCTTCGAAGGGCAGCCCAAGTGCCCCTAGCTCCCCCAAACCCTCAAGTTCACGTTTCTAAGGAGAACGCCTATGCAAGTGGCCTTTACAACCCGCGACGGCAAGCACGTCAATGCCCACTTTGGCTGGGCCAACCAGATCGACCTCTACGAAGTCACCCCCGAAGGCTACCGATTTTGTAAGACCCTCACCTTTGGGGGCAACTTGGAGGCAGATGGCAACGAGGACAAGCTGGTGCCCAAGCTGCAGGCTTTGGCCGATGTCACCCTCATCTACGTGGCTGCCATTGGCAGCAGTGCCGCCGCCCGCCTGATCAACCGCCGCATCACCCCCATCAAAGTGCAGTCGGAAGAAGAATCCATCGAGAGCTTGTTGCAGCGCCTGGTATCCACCCTGCACAACCCTCCCCCCTGGCTGCGCAAAGTGCTCTTGGCCGAGCGCGCCCGCAAAGCCGAAGCCCCAAATCCCTCTACTTCCCCTGCGGAGGTTTAGCCATGACGGTTACCCCTCTTTCCCCCTCGACCAGCCCCATCTTGCAAGAGATCGTTCGCCAGATGCGGGCGGCGGATCCCTACGGCACCTACCGCGCCTGGAGTGATGAGTTGCTGCTCAAGCCCTTTGTCGTCACCAAAGCCCAAAAACGCCAGATATCCCTCGAAGGGGAGGTGGATCCCGGGGTGCGGAGCCGCATTCTCATCTACTACCGCGCCATTGCCGCCCTGATCGAAAAGGAGACGGGCCTCCTGGCTCAGGTGGTGCTGGATCTCAACAGCGAAGGCTTTGGTTGGGTGCTGGTCTTCTCAGGGCGGTTGTTGTTGGTGGTCAACACCCTGCGGGATGCCCATCGCTTTGGCTTTGACTCCCTCGAACAGCTCAGCGAAAAAGCCACTGCCCTTATCGACAAAGGGATCCAACTGGCCCGAACCTACCCTGAGGTGGGCCGACTGTAGCCGCTTGTCTCCGTCCCGGCAGCCATTTTTTCTTCTTTTTCTTCAGCAATTAGGAGTGCCTTGCCCATGTTGAATGAGAGTGACGTTGAGAATGTTGTGAACGGCCTGGATTTCGAGCCCTTTGAACACCTGTCTGCCGACCAGCTCCGCACCGAGATCAAACGACTAAACAGCAAAGCAGGCCAACTGAAAATGGATCTGCACGATCTGGCCGAGGGGCTACCCGACGGGTTCGAGCGACTCCCCGACTTGGCAGCCCGCACCTATGCCCTGTTTGCCCGGCTGCACACCCTCAGACAACGCTTGAAAACCCTGGAGACCTGCCGATGAGTTGGAACCACAACCGCCGTTGGAAAGACTTCCAAGCCCTAGTCAATGCCGAGGATTATTTCGCTTTTTTCGAGCTCCCCTACGATCCGCGGGTGGTCAACGTGAATCGCCTGCATATCTTACGCAAATTTGCTCAGTATCTGGCTCCTCTGGAGCACTTCCAGGGCAGCGAAGAAGAATGGCTGGAGCAAGCCCGGCAAGCGCTGGAAAAAGCGTATCAAACCTTTCTCACTTCTACCCCGCAGCAGGAGAAGCTCTTCCGAGTCTTTCAAGACTATGGTTGTCCGGATCCCGTTGGCGGCTGTGCCGGCTGCAGCTCTTCGGGAGAGCGGGGCGAATGCAGCCCTGGGATCCCTGCCTAAGCTCCCTTGTTTACCCCTCGTCAACTCTCTGGAGATCTCATCATGGCTACCTACACAGTTCACTTGGTTAACCCAAAACGACGGCTCGACACCTATATCTCAGTAGATGAAGATTCAACCATCCTAGAAGCGGCTGAGGATCAAGATGTGGACTTGCCCTCTTCCTGCCGCTCCGGTAGTTGTTCCTCTTGCGTGGCCAAAGTGGTAGAAGGAGAAGTCGATCAATCGGAGCAAACCTTTCTGGATGAGGAGCAAATAGCCAAAGGATTTGTGCTGCTCTGCGTGGCTAAACCTCGCTCCAATTGTACGATTCGCACTCACCAGGAAGCTTACTTGTTTTGATAGATCGCTGCTTCCAAGCTGCTCGCAAATGGACTCGGGCAAGGCTCAAATGGCCTCTTCTAAGATTAGGGATCCCTATATGTTGGCACCGCCCACCGTCCCTAAGATCTCAATAACCATATCTCCTCTCCAACTCATGAAGGTTGGAGAAGAAGGTCGCATCTACCAACTGCGCGGATCCGAAGCTGCTTGCGCCCAATTGCAGCAAATGGGTCTCACTCCAGGTACCTATCTCCAGGTTATCCAACGTCACCCTGAGTGGATCCTACTCCTACCCAGTGGCCAACTTTCCCTTCCTGCTCATTTAGCTAAACCCATCTGGGTTTACATGGATCCCCGTTGCGCCTTGATGTCTACCCAAGAACCGAATAAGAAAACAATCTTAAATTTGCCAAGAGCCTTCTAAAATGTAGTCTATTTACCCAATTTTTAACCTGTAATGAGGGACACTCAAAGTAAGGGAAGCTCATCTCTTCATAACCTATCTTGATTTGGGAGCAAAGCCATGAACACCTGTTTGTTGCACCTGGGCTCCATCCTTAAAGCTGCTGAAGAGCTTAGCCTTGTGGAAAAGCCATTTCCCAAGTTGCAACACATTCAACTCTGCACAGGACTAAGCCCAGAGGAAATCGTGCGGGCGCTGGAGCTAGAACCCAATCCCTTGGGTTGGCATCTAGAGCCAAGCCACAACCTTGCCGATGAATCGACGTATTGGGTGGGCGGACGACCTTGTGTCGGCTTGGTTATTGAGCGTTTTGCCTGACACTTGCTGCAGTTCGGATCCCCAAAAGGCTCTCAAGGGGGAGGAGTAGCCTGCAAAGCCATCTCAAAAGTTCACTGTAAACATTAGAAGTTAAGAGAAAACAAAGCTTTCCAGAAGGTTCACCCTAGACCAAATCTCCCTGGCCTGCCGGGGATCTTTTGAGGTATCGTTCAATCCAGTTCACGAATTGAGCTTAGGAAACAGACCTTAAACTAAGGTCTCTCGCCGGGCTGCCACGGCTTTGCGAGGAAGGTCTCCATGGCCGGGTTTAGGGTTTTGCAGATGCGATAGCAGGCGTGAACAAAGGAGAGCTACAGGGAAACGCTATGGAGTTCGAGGGCTATGGCTTATCAAATCTCAGGGAATTGTATCGGTTGCAACGCTTGCGTAGATAGCTGTCCTACAAAAGCTATTGTTGTCCAGGATGGGGAATACTGGATTAATCCTCTGTTGTGCAATGACTGCGAAGGTTTCTTCCCAGAACCTCAGTGCGTTAGCCTGTGTCCCGGTTCTGCCCCGCAGCCTTATGAAGCCATGAAGGGGCGCAACCGCACGGTCACGGCCCGCATTCGCAGCAGTCCACCTCTATTTTTGAACGGCCATAGCCAGGCTTTTGCTTCGTCAATTGTGGTCTGGGAAGCTTGCAATTTCCTATCTCAATTTCAATCTCTCAATCTGCAAAAGCAGGGAGATAACCAGGTTTGCTATCAGAAATCTGTTGGCCACAACCAGGGATCTCTGACCCTAACTCTATGTTTGGACGGGATCCCACAAAGTGCTCCGATCGATGTGCGAACTGCCTGTTTGCATCTTATTTTTGCTGCCTATGCCGCCGGGTTGGATAGCCCCTGGAAGGAATCCTTTGTTTTCACCGACTCACAATTGGAGTCCTATTTGGGCTGGGATAAACGTAAAGATCTGAGCAAGATGACCCGTCTCCACCTGTTCATGACCTGGATAGAGCAGCTCTGTCGGATTCAAGTCTCCATCGATTGGCCGGATCAGGGGCGGGTGAAGGGGTTTTCGGTACCGGCTGGCCCTCTGTGGAGGCTGCTCAAGATGCATCGCCACTTTCAAAAAGATGAGCAGGGCTGCAACCATCTGGTGGGCCTGACTTGGGCGATTCAGCCCGGCGAATGGACACGGTACTTTCTCAATCGACAAGGGTGCCGCCAGGGGCAAGCCTTTTATCAGTACAGCAGCCTGCCCCTATCCCTGCTGCAGGCCGTGATGAGCCATTGGCAACACCATGAAGGAGCCATGCGCCTGCTGCTGTGGCTGTTGTTCAAAGTGAGGATGGGGCGGCAACAGCGTCTGACGGTGCCCACCCTGATGCGAGTGGCCTACGGGGAAGAGCGACTGCAGGAAGCTTATCTCAATCTCCAAGAACGCAAACGGCTGGTGCGCACCTTTGAAAGCGATCTGGAGGTTCTCAACCACTACGGCCTCAAGCCGGAGTTCGATCCCCTCACCTATCCTTCTTCCATTCAACCCCTGTGGGCTCGCCTGGAAGCTGTGCCCGAGGATGCGGACGAGGCATTGAACTTTTGGATTGAAGATGCCAATAATGGCGGCCTGCTGACCGCTGCCGGGCCGCGGGGCAAGTGGGGACTCTTGATGCAGGCTCGCATTCAACGATTTCATCTGCCCTCCGACTGGCATCGTCAAGCAGTTCAAGAAGCCAGATCCCCGACCCGAGAATCGGGATCCCGGCAGCGGCGTAGGGCAAAGTCTGCGCCTGTTGCAACAGACTCGGATCTCCCTGGCCCTCCCGAAAACCCAAAAGACTTCCCCTCAAGCAAAGCTTTGCGTGGAGCGGATATCTCGGCGGCACGCCGGCAAAAGGGAATCAGCCAGCGGGAATTGGCCCAGAGGCTGGGGCGCAGCCAGAGCTGGGTGCGGGATGTAGAGAATGGGCGGCTTCAGATCAGCCTAAACGATCGCCAGCGCCTTATCAAAGCCCTGTATTTGGATCCCAGGCAACAGCAAGTCTAGGCCAGTCACTCAATTTGCTAATCCACCACTAATCCACGGCGATGACCACATCTGAGGCTTTAATGGCAGCATACGCTTCTTTTCCAACTGCTATGCCCAACCGTTCGGCAGAGTGCTTAGAAATAATGGCTGTTATTTCTATGCCTGGTGCAACTTCCAGAACAATTTCGGCATTGACCATGCCCACCTGGAAGCTTTTTACAGTTCCTTTAAAAAAGTTGCGAGTGCTGATTTGCATGACTTCTCCTTTGTTGAACACTTAAAGCAACAGGGGTGTTGACCAAACTGAACAAGAAGGGATCTCGGCAGATGGCCATTCAACATTGGTTTCAATACTATCAGATGCTTATCGTTGCCTCTGGGGAGGAATGGCTGCCGATAGTCTAGGTGTGTATCTACAGATACAAATTACAACCCAATTCCGACAGTCAAAAGCACCGAACCATTGGCGGATTTTCCTGTTCTGAGAGTTGTCACGGGTCAAAGAAAAATGGCTATGAAACGAAGAACTGCAATGTTATTCCTGGGGATCCTGGCCGCCCTGGCTTTGAGGTGGGGGTCGGCTCCCGGCTTGGCACAATCTCAGCCCATTTTGGTGGGGGCTGCGGTGAGCTTGCAACCGGCTTTAACGGAAATCGACCGGTTGTTCACCGCCCGCTATCCCGACATCAAGGTTGAGTACAACTTCGCCAATTCCGGCTCTCTCCAGCAACAGGTGGAGCAGGGGGCGCCTTTGGACGTGGTATTTTTCGCAGCCGCCTCTTTTATGGACGCCCTTGCCAAGCAGAACCTGCTGGTGGAGGGATCCCGGCGAGATCTTCTCAGCAATCGCATGGCTTTAATTGTGCCTGCCAATGCCAGAACCAAGGTTCAGGATTTTGCCGACTTGGTGGCGGAAGAGATCCGGGTTCTGTCCATTGGGGATCTGCAGGCCATGCCCGCCGGACGCTATGCCCAGGAAATTCTCACCGAGGCGGGGGTGTTTGAGACGCTGCGGCCCAAGATGGTGTTTGCCAGCACGGTGCGGGAAATTTTGACGGCGGTGGAGCAGGGCAATGCCGACGCCGGGATCCTGTTTACCTCGGATGCTCAGCTTTCAAATCGGGTGCGAGTAGTGGCTACGGCGGATCCCATTACGCCAATTATCTACCCGGTGGCATTGGTGCGCGATACTCCCGCCGGACGGTCTTACTTGGAGTTTTTGACCTCAGGGGAAGCGGCAGAGGTGTTTGTGAAGTACGGCTTTATCCGCCTGTGAGGGATCCCTCTGCAATGGCGCGGATGAGTTACTCCAAATGAGCGACTACGACCTATCCCCGCTTTGGATCTCCCTACGGATTGCCGGCTTGGCCACGGGCATCACCTTTGGGGTGGGGACGCTGGCAGCTTATGGGATGTTGCACTACCGAGGTCGCTGGCGCTCTCTCATCGAGGCCCTCTTGTTGGCGCCGCTGGTGTTGCCGCCCACCATGGTGGGCTTCCTGTTGCTGCTGCTGTTTGGCCGGCGAACCCTTCTGGGACAACTTTTGGCCTCGCTGAACTTGTCGGTCATCTTCACCTGGTATGCCGGGGTGATCACGGCAGCGGTGGTGGCCCTGCCCCTGATGTACCGCACGGCCCTGGGAGCTTTCCAGCAGATCGACCCGACGCTGGTGGCGGCAGCCCGCACCCTGGGAGCAAGTAGGGCCAAGATTTTTACGCGGGTGCTGATCCCACTGGCCTTGCCGGGGATCCTAGCGGGGGTTACCCTCAGTTTTGCTCGCGCTCTGGGGGAGTTTGGCGCCACCTTGATGCTGGCAGGCAACATCCCAGGCCGCACGCAAACCCTGTCCATGGCCATCTTCTTTGCCGTTCAGGCGGGGGATATGCGGGGGGCGGCCATCAGCTCGGCCCTGGTCTTGGGGTTGTCCTTGGGGGTGATGACGGCAGTTAACCTTTGGTTTCAGCGACGGCCCTGGCAGCGACCTCCCTCTCGTCCTCTACAGGTTCTCACCAGAAGGGATCTGGATTTCTCAACTCCGGCCCCCCGCCTCTGGGTGGACATTGACAAGAAGCTGCCCCAGTTTGAGCTTCAGGCACAACTGAGCTGCGATGGGCGACCCCTGGGCTTGCTGGGGGCCTCTGGATCCGGCAAAAGCCTACTTTTGCGCTGCATTGCCGGGATCGAAACCCCGGATGGTGGGCGCATTTTGCTCAACGAGCGGGCGTTGTTTGACGCCGAACAGGGGATCCGGCTGCCCCCCGCTCAGCGACGGGTAGGGGTGATCTTCCAGAACTACGCTCTGTTTCCCCATCTCACCGTCGCCCAGAACATCGCTTTTGGGATCCCTGCGGGCTTGAGCGAAGCGGAAAAACAAGAGCGGATCCAGGCCCAGCTGCGGTTGGTCAAGCTGAAGGGCTGGGAAAACCGCTATCCCACGGAGCTCTCCGGAGGACAGCAGCAGCGGGTGGCCCTGGCGCGAGCCTTGGCTTCTGAGCCGGAGATCTTGCTGCTGGATGAGCCTTTTTCTGCTTTGGATGCCCACCTGCGCAGCCAACTGGAGCAGGAGATGGGGGAAATCCTAGCGGGCTACAAGGGAGTCACGCTTTTGGTAACCCACAACATTGAGGAAGCCTTCCGCCTCTGCGGGGATCTGGCTGTAATGGAGCAGGGGCGAATCATTGCCCAGGGGGACAAGCGTCAGCTATTTGAGGCTCCCCCCTGCCTTAGTGTGGCGCAACTGACGGGTTGCAAAAACATCTCGCGGGCCAAGCTCCTGGGCCCTCAACGGGTGCTGGCCTTGGATTGGGGCTGTGAGCTGCAGGTACAGGGATCCCCAGCGGGAGAATACATCGCCATCCGCGCCCACCACCTCACCTTCAGGCCCGACGGGAAGCTGCCCAACACGTTTCCCGCTTGGCTGGTGAAGTGGAGCGAGACCCCCCACCGACTGACTCTCTTCTTTAGGCTGGGCGGTCCTCCTGCCCACCGCCAGGACTATCACCTGCAAGCTGAGGTGTGGCGGGAGCGCTGGCGAGAGGTGGAGACTTGGGGATCCCCCTGGTGGCTACAGTTGGATCCCCGGCATCTGAGGGTGTTTTGAGTCTGGAGCCCAGGAGTCAGGTGGGCTCGCCCAAGCGGTAGCCCCGCGGGGTAATCAGCCGCTCCCCATGGCGAAAGGTCTGAGAGTTGCCGATAAGAACCAGGGTGAGCATGTCCACCTCCTCTGGATCCAGCTCCCCCAGGGTGGTAAGGCGGAGAGTTTCGCCAGGGCGGTAGAGGTTGCGGGCCAAAGCCACAGGGGTATGGGCGGGCCGGGCCTGCAAAAAGATCTGCAGAGCCTTGAGGAAGGGATCCACCCGCTGCCGGGAGCGGGGGTTGTAAAGGGCCACCACAAAATCGGCAGCTGCAGCCGCCTGCAGGCGTTTTGCAATCACCGGCCAAGGGGTAAGCAGATCCGAGAGGGAAATGGCGCAGAAGTCGTGCATCAGCGGAGCCCCCAGCCGGGCAGCAGCCGCCTGGAAGGCAGAGATCCCCGGCAGCACCTCCAGAGAAGGGCGGATCCCATCCCAGCCAGAGCGGACCAAGCACTCCAGCACCAAGCCCGCCATGCCGTAAATGCCGGCATCCCCCGAAGAAATCACCGCCACCTTCAGCCCCTGCTGCGCCCAAGCAATCGCCCGTTCGGCTCGCTGCAGCTCTTGGGTAATGGGAGAGGCCTCCCGGATTTGGCCGGGGTGCAAAAGGGGATCCACCAGATCCAGATAAAGCTGGTAGCCAACAACCACATCGGCCTGAGTTAAAGCCATACGGGCAGCCAAAGTCAATTGACCCAGATCCCCAGGACCAGTGCCGATGAGCCAGAGGTGGCCGCTGCGAGGGGAATACTCCTGCGCCGCGCGGGCAATGGCCAGGGTGCAGGCCCCTTCGGTTTCTGACGTGAAGACCTGCTTGGGGCAGAGAAGAGTTGCCTTCCCCTCCGCAACGCAAGAGGGCCTCTCAAAAGCTCGGTCACCTCTTCCCCAGATCTGAGCCGCCAAAAGAGCAGCCGCCTCCGCTACCGAGGGAGTGCCCACCGCCTGCCGCACCGCCTCCGAAGGGTGGGGCACTGGGATCCCAGCCAAAGCCTCTGCCGAGAAAAACTCAATGGGCCAGCCATAGGCTTGGGCCAGCTCCAGAAGACCTGGCTCGTCTTGCTTGAGCTCTAGGGTGGCCAGGCCGGCAATGGCCTCGAACGCCAGCCCCTGGGCCTGCAGCAGGCGGCGCAGGGATCCCTCTAGCCAAGCGCGGGTGGTGCCCCGCTCGCAGCCCACCCCCACCCACAGCACCCGCGGATGCCAGTGCACTGTCGGGATCTCCGTGGGAGGGGAGAGGTATTCCCCAATCCAGATCTGGGCAACGGGATGGGGAGGAGAGGAGGCCACTAGGGGATGATCTGCCGGCCAAGCTTGTCGCCAAAGCCGCGTGCCGCAGGTCTGGTGAACGGCCACCGGCTCTCCCCGCGTCAAGGCGGCTGCCACCCCGTTCCAATCTCCAGC
Source organism: Synechococcus sp. JA-2-3B'a(2-13) (assembly GCF_000013225.1). Taxonomy (NCBI): domain Bacteria; kingdom Bacillati; phylum Cyanobacteriota; class Cyanophyceae; order Synechococcales; family Synechococcaceae; genus Synechococcus; species Synechococcus sp. JA-2-3B'a(2-13). The sequence continues at coordinate 411,294 of NC_007776.1, read as the reverse complement.
GCCCCGCCGCCAGCCGTAGGGATCCCCCAGCAAATCCAAAGGCGGGATCCCCAGCCCCTCGGAAGCAGAGGTGAGAACCGGCTGGGCTCCCAAGGTAGCGGCCACCTGCCGCGCCAGGGCATCGGCCCCCCCCACATGTCCCCCGCACAGGCTAATAGCCCAGCGACCGGCTTCGTCCACCACCACCACCGCTGGATCCCGCTGCTTGTCCTGCAAGAGGGGGGCAATGAGCCGCACCACCGACCCTGCGGCCAAGATGAAGAGACAGCCCTGCACCTGGGGCCAGGTTTGGGCAACGGCTTCTGCTAGGGAGCCTGGCGCTGTGGGATCCTTGGGATCCCCGTAGGCTTGCCAGGGGGAGGGCAGCCCCTGCGGTTCAGCTTTGCTCCAGCAGATGACCTCCTTGCCTAGGAGGGGGATCAGGGAGTTGGCCAACCGGCGGGCGCGCGGGCTGGGGGCAAACAGAGCAAGCTTCATCGAGCGTGGGCCAAGGCCAGGATTCTCCCCGGATCCTATACTGGACATAGAGCCACCCGCGAAGGGACAAGTGCCGATGGTCATCCCACCTGGACTGATGCTGCCCCTAATCCCCCTGGAGGTTTTGCTCTCCACGAAGGGGCTGATGTTTTTGCTGCTATCGGCCTATGGGGGGGCCATGTGGACATTCTTAAGCGGCGCTCCCCGCGTCCACACCATCATCGTGCCGGACTTGGAGCAGGCCAGAGGGTTTTACGAGAAGGTGTTGAAACTGCCGGAAGCGGAGCTGCCCCTGCAGTACTACTACGGCTACGAGCAAAGCATGGTCGGCTACAGCCTAGGATCCGCTTACTTTCCAGGGGATATTGGCCTCAGTCCCCGCTTCGATGCCAAAGCCCGTCCCACCTCTGGGCCCACCCAATTGGATACCCCCGGACTTTGGTACCAACTCTCCGACAATGTTCAATTGCACGTGATCCCTGGCTCTACAGATCCCTATGCGGGGTCCGGTTCCTACGGCAACGCCTCTAGGCCTAGCTCCTCATCTGCTTCTGCTTACGGGACTGTACCGGCAGCGGGCCGCAGCAGCGGCGTTCGCTATCGCCATGTCAGCTATGAGCGGGAGTCCCTTAAGGCCCTTCTGAAGCGAATCAACAAACAAGGGATCCGCAACAGCATTCGCTCCGAGAAGCCCTTCGTCTTTTGGGTGCGGGATCACCAGGGTCAGATTATCGAATTTGCCGAACTGAAAGGCTGACGGGATCCCCTAAGATTGTTAAAGGAAAGCCAAAAGTCGGCGGTGGGGAGACGCCAACGATGAAACGGGTGCTGCTGTTGGTGCTGGGCTTGCTGTGGCTTGGGGTGTGGGGCGGCCAGCCGGCCATAGCTCTATCGCGGGCCAAAGACAATCCGGTGGTGAGCGTGCAATCCCCAGCCAAGGACTTCATCACCACCGAGTCGGGATTGCAATACTACGATATTGCTCAAGGCAGTGGGCCTTCGCCTCAGCCGGGGCAAACGGTGGTGGTCAACTACGTGGGCAAGCTACAGGATGGCACCATCTTCGATAGCTCCTACAAGCGCAATCAGCCTTTTGTCTTCACCTACGGAGTAGGGCAGGTGATCCGTGGCTGGGAGGAAGGGCTGGCCACCATGCGGGTGGGGGGCAAGCGCTACTTGCGCATTCCGCCGGAGTTGGCCTATGGCAGCCGCGGGGCAGGCGGGGTGATCCCCCCCAATGCCACCTTGGATTTTGAAGTGGAGCTCCTGGCCATCCAGTAGATTCAGATCTTGCAGAGACCGAATATCCAAGCGGCATTGGGCTTGTGCAGGAACTCCCTTCCCCGGAACTGTCTTCTTCTTGGCGGCCCAGTTCTCTGGCAGCAGATCCTGCCCTAGAAAAAGCTCGCCTGCGCCAGCACTTTCGCCAGCTACGGCAGGGGTTGGACAGATCCCTTATCAGCCAAAAGGTAGTGGCTCATTTGGCCTCTTGCCCCCAACTTTTGGCCGCCAAAACCATCCTGGCCTATGTGGCCTTCGGCTCCGAGGTGGACTTGGGATCCCTGTTTGCCCTTTTTCCAGAGAAGCAGTGGGGGATCCCCCGTTGTCTGCCGCGGCGGCAAATGCAGTGGCACCGCTACCAGCCGGCTGAGCTTGTCCCCAACTGCTGGGGCTTGTTGGAGCCTTCTCCCGGCAGCACAGTTATCGACCCTGGCAAGGCGGATTTGATCCTGGTGCCCGCCCTGGCCTGCGATCGTTGGGGAAGGCGTTTGGGCTATGGCGGCGGCTATTACGACCGCTTTTTGGCCGCTTTGCCGGATCCCAGTGTGCCCAAGTGGGGCATCCTCCCCCAAGCCTGCTTGCTGGAGCAGCCCCTGCCTCAGGATCCTTGGGATCAGCGCCTGGATGGGATCCAAACCGAGGAGAGGTTCTACGAGACGGGGATCCCCTAGACTAAAGAGGGTGGGCCTTGGAGGAAAAACGATGAGCCAAGTTTGGAAGCCGGCGCAGTGGCTAACCCAAAAGCTGCGTCTTGTCTGCATGAGCTTTGGCTGTGTGGCATTGGCGGCGCTCTTGCTGGGTTTTGGAGCCATCCCCCTGCAACTGAAGGATTTGCACCTCACCCCCTGCCCGGATACCCCCGAATACACCAACCTGGTTACCAGCAACGGCAACCCCATACCGGCCAGGTGCCTATTCATTGAAGGCACGGTGGTCAACCGCTCCAGAAATACTGTGCTGAATGCGGATGTCTTCGGTCGCCTTTACGATGCCAACGGCAATGAGGTTCTGCCGGAGCGCACCCGCCTGGGAGCCATCGAGGAGGTTCCCCCCGGCGAAAGCCCCTTCTCCATTCGCATCTCCGTGCCCGTGACCAGCCCGCTGCCTCTGACTATGGAGCAGTTCAAAGCCAGCGGCTTCAGCGGCACCGTGCGCCGTTAAAGCTGGCGGGTGAAGTCCACCTGGGCCGAGCGCCCCGGCAAATGGAGCTGGGCAACCACCGGCGGGGTTTGGGCGATCAGCCGTCCCCGGCGGAAGACATACAGGCAAGCTGGTTTCAGGCGAATAGCTTCGACGGCATCAGCAGCCTGGAGCACCACCAAGTCGGCATAGCAGCCGGGTTCTAGTCCGTAGCCTTCTAACCCCAGAATGCGGGCCGGGTTTTCCGTAACCGCCAAGAAGCACTGCCGCATCTGCTCATAGCCTGTCATCTGGGCAGCGTGGACGGCCATGTGGGCCACTTCCAGCATGTTGCCGCTGCCCAGAGGGTACCAGGGATCCATCACACAGTCCTGGCCAAAAGCCACCGTCAGCCCGGCGGCCATCAGCTCCGGCACCCGCGTCAGCCCCCGCCGCTTGGGATAGGTATCGTGGCGGCCCTGCAGCACCAGGTTCACCAGCGGGTTGGCGATCACCCCCAGCTCTGCTTCGGCCATCAGGGGAATGAGTTTGCTCACGTAGGCGTTGTCCATTGAGTGCATCGAGGTGAGGTGGGAGGCGGCCACCCGCCCCTGCAGGCCCAGCCGCAGCGTCTCGTAGGCCAGGGTCTCCACGTGGCGGGAGAGGGGGTCGTCTGTTTCGTCGCAGTGCAGATCCACCCGCAGGCCCCGCGCGGCTGCAATCTCGCACAGAGCCCGCACTGAAGCGGCTCCTTCGGCCATCGTCCGCTCGAAGTGGGGGATCCCACCCACCACCTCCACCCCCAAATCCAGAGCCTTCTCCAAAAGCTGCACCGCCCCCGGCGAGCGGTAGTAGCCATCTTGGGGAAAGGCCACCAGTTGCAAATCCAGGTAGGGGGATACTTTTTGCTTGACCTCCAGCAAGGCCCGCACCGCCACCAGGTTGGGATCGCACACGTCCACATGGGCGCGGATGGCTAAGATCCCGCGCGCCACTGCCCAGTCGCAGTAGGTTAGAGCCCGCTCGATGACCGCCTCCGGAGTTAGCAGTGGCTTCAACTCTCCCCAGAGGGCGATCCCTTCCAGCAAGGTGCCCGATTGGTTGACGCGCGGGATCCCGTAGGTAAGGGTGGCATCCAGGTGAAAGTGGGCATCCACAAAGGGGGGCGACACCAAGCGGTTGGTGACATCAATTTCTTGGGGGGCAGTGGCTTGTAAGTTGCTTTCCAGAGCCACAATGCGATCCCCCTGGATACCGATATCGATTCCCTTGCGGCCATCCGGCAAATTGGCCCGGCGCAAAATGAGATCCATATGTTGTGGCTATTTGTTTGAACTTAGGATGGAAAGAAGCAACTACAGTTGACTGAATGATAGGCCAAATCAGATAAAGATGTCTTAAATTACCTCAAAGCCCGAATTTAGGAAACCAGTTGATTGGGTTATTGCTCACTTTATAAAAGAGGGCTGTAGTCCCCAACAGCATCCGGTTGTGCAAGATATCAACCAAGTAGTCAGAAGGATAATCTATCGAGAGCTGATTTGAGAGGACTTGGCCCTTACATCCATTCCAACCGTCAGCAAAACTTCGTTGTCCATTACAAACAAGCTCCTTCTCAAAAAATTGTATTTCAGGATACATATTTTCAGGGATCTCCCCCTTAGGATAAGCCGAGCAGTAACCCGATCTCGAACTAACCTCAACAGAAGCGACTATGGCACGTTTAGAACTCTCCCGGCGGGACTTCTGCCTGCGTTCTGGGGCTTTTGTGGCTGGCCTGATGGGGAGCCGCTGGTTGGTTCGCGATGCCGCGGTGGCTCAAGGAACCAAGCTGAAGGTGGCCGGGGTTTATACGGTTCCCATTGAGCAGCAGTGGGTGAGCCGGATCCATAAAGCCTTGATGACCGCCCAGGAGCGGGGGGATATTGACTATACCTGGTCGGAGTCAGTTTCCAACACCGACTACCCACGGGTGCTGCGTCAGTATGCCGAGAGCAGCGTCCAACTGCTGGTGGGTGAGGTCTTCGGGGTGGAGCGGGAAGCGCGGGAAGTAGCCAAAGACTATCCCAAGGTCAGCTTTTTGATGGGATCCAGCCTCAAGCCGGATCCTGCCCTGAGCAATTTTGCCGTGTTTGACAACTACATCCACGAGCCTTCCTATTTGACGGGAATGGTGGCCGGGGGGCTGACGCGCTCCAAAATTATCGGCATGGTGGGGGGCTATCCCATTCCAGAGGTGAACCGCCTCATGAATGCTTTTATGGCAGGGGCGAGGGAACTGCAGCCGGAGGTGAAGTTTTTGGTCACCTTTATCGGCAGTTGGTTTGATCCCCCCAAAGCCAAAGAGGCGGCTTTTGCCCAAATTGATGCCGGCGCGGATATCCTCTATGCAGAGCGGTTTGGGGTATCTGATGCCGCCAAAGAGAGGGGCGTTTTGGCCATCGGCAATGTGATCGATACCCAGCCGGACTACCCGGAAACGGTGGTGGTCAGCGCCCTGTGGCACATGGAACCCACCATCGACAGAGCCATTGCCGCGGTGAAGGCCGGAGAATTTAAGGCAGAGGACTACGGGATCTACAGCATGATGAAATATGGGGGATCCAGCCTCTCCGACTGGGGAACCTTTGCCGACAAGGTTCCGGCTGAACTGAAAGCTAAGGTGATGCAGCGGCAGGCAGAGATTTTGGCGGGGTCTTTTGTTGTGGCCATCGATGACAGCGAACCCAAGTCCACCCTCTGAAGCGCCTTTGGCCTTGAAGGTGGTGGGCATTACTAAGCGCTTTGGTGCTCTGCTGGCCAACGACCAGATTGATCTTGAGCTGCGGGCCGGGGAGATTCTGGCCATCTTGGGGGAAAATGGGGCGGGCAAAACGACGCTGATGAATATCCTGTTTGGGCACTACGTTCCCGATCAGGGTCAGGTGTGGGTGTTTGGTCGGCCCCTCAAGCTGGGATCCCCGGCGGCTGCCCTGGCGGCGGGGATAGGCATGGTGCATCAGCATGTGGTCTTGGCCGATAATCTATCGGTGCTGGACAACATTCTGCTGGGCACTCAGCCCCTGTGGCACCTATGGTCTCGGCGGCGAGAGGGACGGCGGCGCATCCAAAAGCTGGCTGAGGAATTGGGGTTGGCCGTGGATCCCGATGCTCTGGTGGGATCTCTAACCTTAGGGGAGCGGCAGCGGGTGGAGATCCTCAAGGTGCTGTATCGAGGGGCGCGGATCCTGATTTTGGATGAGCCTACGGCGGTGTTGACCCCACCGGAAATTGAGCCGTTTTTTCACACCCTACGGCAGATGGCCGGTCGCGGACTGGGGATCCTGCTGATTTCCCACAAGCTCCAGGAGGTGATGCGCATCAGTGACCGGGTGATGGTGCTGCGCTCAGGGCGGGTGGTGATGACGGGCAAGACGGCTGAGATCCATCCCACAGCTCTGGCGGAAGCGATGGTGGGGCAGCGGTTGGCGGCGGTGGTCAAAGCCCCTTTGTCTCCGGGGGAGACGGTCTTAGAGTTGCAGCAGGTCTCCTGTCGGGTGGGGCAGCAGCATCTGGAGCAGGTTTCTTTGACGGTGCGGCGTCACGAAATCGTGGGTATTGCCGGGGTGGCGGGCAATGGGCAGGCCGTTCTGGCAGATCTGGTCTGTGGGGTGATCCGGCCCCACCAAGGTCATCTCCATCTGCATGGCCGAGTCCTGCGGCTGATCTCTCCTGCTGAGATGGTGCGGCAAGGCATGGCCCGGATCCCAGAAGACCGCCACAAAACTGGGCTGATTGGTTCCCTTAGCCTATGGGAAAACTGGGTCATCGAGCGCTATCGGGATCCCGAATTCTCGCGGTGGGGGATCCTGCGTCACCGCCAAATCTATCAGCAGGCCCACACCTGGCTACAGACCTACGATGTGCGGGGACTCCAGAGTGGGGATCCGCGGCAGGCGCTCCAGATGCCAGTGCAACTGCTGTCCGGCGGAAATATGCAAAAAGTGATCCTCTCGCGGGAGCTGTGTCGGGATCCCCAGGTAATTGTGGCTCACCAACCGACGCGGGGACTGGATCTGGGGGCTGTGGCTTACGTGCATGCCCAACTGCTGGCAGCAGCCCGGGCTGGAGCCGGGATCCTGCTCATTTCCGAAGACCTGGATGAATTGCTGAGTTTGGCCGATCGGGTGGCGGTGCTCTATCGCGGTCGGCTTTCCTCGGCAGTCCCGACCCAAACCACAACGGTGACCGCCTTGGGGTTGCGCATGGCCGGGCAGGAGGTGGCCGATGCGTGTTGAGCCTCGTTCCACTGTGCCCCTTTGGCTGATCCTGAGCGCGCCGATGGCAGCCATTGTCCTGGCTTTCCTCTCCTGTAGCCTGCTGATCCTGTGGACGGGATCCCCGGTTTTGGCAGCCTATGGAGCTTTGCTGCGGGGAGCGGTGGGATCCCCCTTTGCCCTAAGCGAGACCTTGACTCGGGCCATTCCCCTGATCCTGACGGGATTGGCGGTGGCGGTGTGTTTTCGGGCCAAGTTGTGGAACATCGGTGCGGAAGGCCAGTTTTATGGCGGGGCTCTGGTTGCCAGCCTCTTGGGCACCGCTGGGCTTTCGCTGCCGCGCCCGTGGTTGGTGCTGGTGCTGCTGCTGGCGGGCTGGATTGCCGGAGGGCTGTTGCTGTGGATCCCGGCCTGGCTCAAGACCCAGTTCCAGGTGGACGAAGTGGTGACCACCCTGCTGCTCAATTTTGTCATTCTTCTCGGGATCAGCTATCTCCTGGAAGGCCCCCTCAAAGATCCTCTGGCTCTCGGTTGGCCCCAAGGTCGTGCCCTGGCGGAGAGTGCTCTTCTGCCGCGGCTGATCCCCCGCAGTCGTCTCCACGCCGGTTTGATCATCGCCCTGCTTGCTGCCCTGGGGGTGTGGGGGCTGGAGCAGTTCACCGTTTGGGGCTTAGAAATGCGAGCCGTAGGCGCGAACCCGGAAGCGGCCAGGTTTCTCGGCATCCCAGTCCAGGGAGTTATTTTGTATACCTCACTGCTGGGAGGGGGGCTGGCAGGCTTGGCGGGAGCTTGTGAACTTCTCGGGCTCAAGGGCTATCTCACCTTGGATTTATCCCCGGGCTTTGGCTACACCGGCATCGTCGTTGCCCTGTTGGCCCAACTGCATCCCTTGGGAGTGGTGGGGGCGGCGGTCTTCATTGCCGGGGTTTATGTGGGAGCCGATACCATGGGGCGTAGCTTGGGCGTTCCCACCTATCTTGCCGATGTCATTGTTGCTGCTGCCCTGCTGTGGATGTTGGTCTGCATGGGATTGGCCCGTTATCGTCTGCGCTGGGACTGAGCACCCGTGTCTGCACTCCTGAGTCTAATCAGCTTAATCAGCACCACCAGCTTTTGGGTGGCCACCCTGCGCATTGCCACTCCCTTGCTCTTTGGCACTTTGGGCGAAGTCCTCTGTGAGCGGGCCGGCGTTCTCAATTTGGGCATCGAAGGGATCATGACCCTGGGGGCCATGACCGGTTGGCTGGTGGTCTATCAGGGATCCGGATTGTGGTGGGGCGTAGCCTTTGCTGCCACCCTAGGTGCCGGCGTGGGCTTGATTCACAGCCTGTTGACCGTCCGCCTTGGGGTTTCCCAGCACGTCACCGGCATCGGCATCACCCTCTTGACCATTAATGCCGCCTATTTTGTCTATCGCATGGTCCTGCCCCAGGTCACCTCTCCTCCCAAAATCGTCCCCTTCAGCCCTTGGCCGATCCCGGGTCTCTCCAGCCTGCCCTTTCTGGGAGAAACCCTGTTTACCCAGCCGCCCCTCACCTACCTCAGCCTTCTCCTGGTGCCCCTCATGGCCTACATCCTCTACCGAACTCCGCTGGGCCTGGCCGTGCGCATGGTTGGAGAAAATCCCCAGGCTGCCGCTTCCCAGGGGATCCCGGTCTATGCCGTTCGTACCGGAGCGGTGATGGTGGGCAGCGCTCTTATGGCCGTGGCCGGTGCTTTTTTAACCCTCTCTGCGTTCGATGCGTTTTTCTTCAATATCGTCAATGGGCGGGGGTGGATTTGCATTGCTCTGGTGGTTTTTGCCGCTTGGGATCCGTGGCGAGCCTTAGGAGGAGCGTTGCTGTTTGCCGGGTTTGATGCTTTGCAATTGCGCCTTCAGCAGCTTTGGGGTAGCCGGATCCCCTATCAGTTTTTCTTAATGTTGCCCTATCTGCTCAGTATTGTGGCGTTGATTTTGGTCTCTCGCCGTGCCAAAGCGCCCCGCGCCCTTTTAATCCCCTTTCGCCCTGAAGAACGGATTTGACTACTGGACTTTCAAGAAGCCGAAAATTACTCCTATTGAGCCTTTGCCCTTGCCCCAGAAGCCTGTATGTCTTACGTCAAGACGATTGTCTGTTTCGCCAACTCCAGAAAAATGGCCGGTCGCTGTATTGCCGGCAAGGAATGGCAGAACGGAGAGCCAGGAGAATGGGTGCGTCCTGTCAGCAGCCGCCCGTCACATGAGGTCTCTGAACATGAGAGGTACTACGAGAGCGGTGGCGACCCAGAACTTCTTGATATTCTCTGTGTCTCTTGTGATACACCTCAGCCACTACCTCACCAGAGGGAGAACCACGTTATCAATCCAAAGCACCGCTGGAAAAAAGTTGGCCACCTGCCTTGGGAGGATATCAACAGTTGGCTAGACAACCCTGAGAATCTCTGGGGCACTGGCGAGAGCAGCTATGCTGGGTGGAACAACCGGTTAAGTGTCGGGCGAGAAAGCGGAGTTTCTCTTTACCTTGTACCGGTCGAGCATTTGCGTCTGTTGGTTGGTTACAAGGCACCAGGATACCCGAATTCTAAGCGTAGAGTACGCGGCGAGTTTGTATACAAGGGAGTAAAATACTGCATGGATGTTACCGATCCTGTGATTGAACGGGATTTCCTAATGGGCGAAGACGGTCAATATGACATCCCCGATCCGGTGCTGTGTGTTAGCCTTAGCGATCCCTACTTGGGCTATTACTACAAGCTGATAGCGGCTGTTCTCTACTCAGGTCGACTCATATGAAATCAGAGATCTACACGATTGGTCACTCAAACCACGAGATTGATTTTTTCATAGACTTACTGCGCCAGTACAACATCACCGGTATTGGCGACGTTCGCTCACGTCCATATAGCCGTTACGTCCCTCAATATTCACAAGAAAAGTTGAAAAGTGCTTTAGCGGCAGCAGGTATTGCTTACGTCTTTCTGGGCAAAGAATTGGGAGGACGTAGCGAAAATCCGAGCTGCTATGATCAGGGTAGGATTCAGTATGAACGACTGGCAAATGAGCCAGCCTTCCTCGAAGGGATCGACCGTCTGATCCAAGGTTCTAGTCGGTATCGGATCGCACTGATGTGTGCTGAGAAAGACCCTATTGAATGTCATAGATCGTTGCTGGTGGCGCGTAAACTTTTTCAAAGTGGGATTCCGGTCAACCACATCTTGGCCAATGGCTCTTTGGAGACTCATGAGGCTCTAGAATCTCGTCTTCTTGCCCTTTGCAAACTTCCAGAGGGGGACTTGTTTAGAAGTCGGGAAGAGTTTATAGCCGAAGCCTATCTCATTCAAGGCAGGCGTGTCGCCTATCGAGATGAGAAAATGTCAAAAAGTGATGAGCGGAGCGCGAGGCCATGAAGATATTTACGATAGGGTTTACGAAGAAAAGTGCAGAGCAATTTTTTAATCGCTTAAAACAGCCTGGTCTGGTTCGAGTTGTTGATACTCGACTTAATAACACCTCGCAACTGGCGGGATTCACGAAAAAGAGGGATCTAGAGTTTTTTCTTCACGAGATCTGCAAGCTTGGATATGTTCATTTGCCGGAACTTGCACCAACTCAAGAGATTCTCGATGCTTACAAAGCCAGTGGTGAATGGTCTAACTACGAGAGACAGTTTTTGTCGCTGATGGCCGAGCGTCGCATTGAAGATCAAGTGGATAAAAGTATTCTCGATGGAGGGTGTCTGCTTTGTAGTGAAGCTACTCCTGAGCACTGTCATCGTAGGCTGGTTGCTGAATATTTGCACAGAAAATGGGGTGATGTTGAAATCGTGCATCTATGATAACTAAGAGCTGGCACTACGGATTTTTCCGATTTATGCAGCTACTCCGAGTTGCAGCAGGATTCCGGCAACACGGAGCGAAAGGGATCCCTGACTGCCCAACCGATTTGGAAACTCTCTCACCGACAGCAAGCTCAATACAGGGATCCCAGCTTGGGCAGATCCAACACATTGACATCTTTGGGGTTGACCTTGAGCAGATGATGGGCGAGCAGGAAGCCTGTGATCGTCTGGGTTTGGCTGCCCCATGCGTACCTCTGTTGGGTCATGGAAGTATTCCGCCTACTTTTGTTCGGGAATGACCTTGGTTTGAATGTTGCACCCGTTGCTGATGACATCGCCGTACTGTTGCCCCCGCAACACTGGGCCAGTGTTTGCCACCGTTGCTTTTGGATCCCAAGTTCCTGCGGGCAGCTAGCGTGTATGGTAGATGAAAGCTTGTTTTTGGGTCTTTCCCCGTCCCTATGCCCAGGGCTAGCACCTCTCGCCATCAGACCGACCCCCGCTTCAGCTCTGCTATCGCTCCACGACGCTTTCCCGAACAGGCCAAAGGGTTAAAGCCCCACCAACAAAAGCAACTGCAACGGCTCTATCAACTGCGCCTACCCCCCGACCGCTTGGTGACGGTGGAGTTTGCCCAACGGCTGGGATCCCTGACCCAAGATCTGGAAGGTCAGCCCATCAGCGTTTACCTCAACCGGCGCGGCCAGGTGATCCGCGTAGGGGTGGGATCCCCTTTTGAAACCCAGATTCCCGCTTGGGAATTGCCCCGCCAGGGGGCCGAGCGCCTATCCGGGATCCGCTGCATCACCACCCAAATGGGGGAGGGGGGCCCCGGTCAAAAAGCGCTGACGGCCATGGCTTTGCAGCGTTTGGATGCCCTCATCACCCTTTCCGTGTCCAAGTCAGGAGGGCACCGACGCCGGGGAGGAGCGGCTACGGGCTTTGTTCACCGGGCCTATCTGGCCCATCTGCTGCCGGAGGGAGAGCGCCGTTGGCAGGTTTCTGAGCCTTTGCCTTTGGGGATCCTGGCGGAACAGGATCTGCAGGAGCTGGTGGCGGAGCTAGAAGATGGCTTTCGGCGCCAAGTGACCGCCCGCCAGGTGGATCTGGATCAGGATCGGGCCATCCTGGTGGGGCTGCAGGAGTCCGGGCAGAGCTACGAGGATCTCATGGATGGGTTGGCGGAGCTGAGCCGCCTGGTGGAGAGTGCCGGCGGACAGGTGCTGCAAGCCCTCTGGCAGAGGCGGGAAGGCCCCAATTCGGCCACGGTAATCGGATCCGGTAAGGTGCAAGAGCTGGCTCTGCTGGTCCAGGATCTGGGCGCTAACTTGGTGGTGTTCGACCGGGAACTCACCCCCAGCCAGGTGCGCACCTTGGAAGAGGCGGTGGGGGTGCGGGTGGTGGATCGCAGCGAGGTGATCCTGGATATTTTTGCCCAGCGGGCCAGAACCCGAGCCGGGAAGCTGCAGGTGGAGCTGGCGCAACTGCAGTATTTGCTGCCTCGCCTGGCCGGTCGCGGTCGCACCATGTCTCGGTTAGGTGGGGGCATCGGCACCCGTGGCCCTGGGGAAACCCAACTGGAAATGGAGCGGCGGGCCATCCAGCGGCGCATCAGCAAGCTGCGGCAAGAGGTGGAAGAGCTGCGCCGCCACCGCCAGCGGCTGCGCCAACGGCGCGAGGCATCCCAAATTCCCGTGGTGGCCCTGGTGGGCTACACCAACGCCGGCAAATCCACCCTCCTCAATGCCCTCACCCATGCCCAGGTCTACGTGGCCGACCAACTCTTTGCCACCTTGGATCCCACCACGCGGCGGCTGGAGCTGCCCGACCAGCAGGCGGTGCTGTTGACCGACACAGTGGGATTCCTAACCGAATTACCAGACCAACTGGTGGATGCCTTTCAAGCCACCCTGGAAGAGGTGACGGAAGCGGATGCCCTGCTGCATGTGGTGGATCTGTCTCACCCCAACTGGGAAGGACAGATCGAGGCGGTGGAAACCTTGCTGGACAAGCTGCCCTTGGCCACCGGCCCCCGGCAACTGGTGTTCAACAAAATCGACCGCCTGGATCCCGAATGGGTAGAGGATGTGCGCCTGCTCTACCCCAAAGCCCTGTTTGTTTCCGCCACCACCGGCCAAAACCTGGATCAGTTGCACCACACCCTGGCCCAATTTGCTGCAGTTCTAAGCCCCAACCCCTTCGATAGTCAGGAACCCAAGGATCCCTAAAAGCATTCCATAAGGATTTCCAAACCTGCATAGCTCATCTTCATCCGCCGTCAACATAAACATTCAGTTACATTGAGATCAGGATTGTGACCCGACTTAAAGTTAGGGAGAGAACATGGCCACCACTGCAGTTGCACCTCAAGTCGCACCTCGCCTGGCCCAGCCCCATCTGACGCTGCAAACTCTGCCCATCGGGGCCGACACCCTTGCCATTCGCTCCCAAGATTGGGATCGGGATCGATTTGATATCGAATTTGCTCTGGAAAACGGCACCACCTACAACTCCTTCTTGATTCGCGGCGAGAAGGTGGCCCTCATCGACACCTCCCACGAGAAGTTTCGCCAGTTGTACTTGGATTGCCTGCAAGGGATCCTAGATCCTGCCCAGATCGACTACCTGGTGGTCAGCCACACCGAGCCAGATCACAGCGGCCTGGTTGGGGATCTGCTGGAGCTGGCGCCCCAGATGACGGTGGTGGCCTCCAAGGTGGCGGTGCAATTTCTGGAAGATCTGGTGCATCGGCCCTTCCGGCGGCTGGTGGTGAAACAGGGAGATCGCTTGGATCTGGGCAAAGGGCACGTTCTGGAGTTCATCTCGGCCCCCAACCTGCACTGGCCCGACACCATCCTCACCTACGACCACGGCACCCAGATCCTTTACACCTGCGACGTGTTTGGGATGCACTACTGCGACGATTTCGCCTGGGACGAACATCCCCACCTGTTGCAGGCCGACTTCAAGCTCTACTACGACTGCCTCATGGGGCCCAACGCCCGCTCGGTGTTGTCCGCCCTGAAGCGCATGGAAGCCTTGCCGCCCATCGCTGCCATTGCTACCGGCCACGGCCCCCTACTGCGCCATCACCTGTCCGACTGGGTGGGGCAATATCGCACCTGGAGCCTGGAGCAGGCCAAAGCCGAGCGCCTGGTGGCAGTGTTCTACCTGTCCGGCTATGGCCAGGCGGAAACCTTGGCCCAGGCCATTGCCCGCGGGATCCAAAAAACCGGCATCCAGGTGGAGCTGGCAGATTTGCGGCTGGTGGATGCCCACGAGGTGCGGGAGCTGATGAGCTTGGCCGCCGGTGTGGTGATAGGCATGCCGCCCCAATCAGGGCCTGAGGCCGCCACCACTCAAGTGCTGCTGAAAACCCTGCTGGCCTCTGCCCACAGCAAGCAAGGCTTTGGTCTGTTTGAGTCGGGCGGCGAAGATGATGAGTCGGTGTACCTCTGCCGCAACACACTGCAAGAAATCGGCGCCAAAGAGGTGTTTGCCCCCATTCTGCTCAAGCAGCCTGCTGGCGAGGCCCTGCTGCAACTGGCCGAAGAAGCAGGTACCGATCTGGGGCAGTGGCTGACGCGGGATCGCAACATTCAGCAGATGAAAGCCTTGGATGCCGACTTGGATCGCGCCCTGGGCCGCATCAGCAATGGCCTCTACATCATCACTGCCCGCAAAGGGCAAGCCACCAGCGCCATGCTTGCCTCCTGGGTGGCCCAAGCCAGCACCGATCCGCCAGGGATCAGCATTGCGGTGGCCAAGGATCGGGCCATCGAATCCTTCCTGCAGGTGGGAGATACCTTCGTGTTAAATGTGCTGCAAGAAGGCCATTACCAACCCTTGATGCGCCACTTCCTGAAGCGATTTCCACCGGGAGCCGACCGCTTTGCCGGGATCAAGACCTACCCTGCTGCCAACGGATCCCCCATCTTGGCCGATGCTTTGGCCTACCTGGAGTGCCGTGTGGTGAGCCGCCTGGAAACCAGCGATCACTGGGTGGTGTACAGCACCCTAGAAGCTGGTCGGGTCTCCAGCCCAGAGGGCCTCACCGCCATCCACCACCGCAAGGTAGGGAATCATTACTAATACTGTACTAATACTGATAGTGAGCAGTGAGAAGAGAGAAGTGAGAGATAATTTCTCACTCCCAGCCCTTCTCCCTGGGGAAGCTGGGATCCCTGTAGCGAACAGACTCACAAAAACTTCAATAGGACTGCCGATAGACCAACCCACTGGGATGTAGGAAAAAAGGGCTGTCTTCTCCCAGGCGGATCCCGATCTGCTCCAGCTGTTCCCCTTGGCGGGTCGCAGGCCCTAAGGGCAGCCCCTCTGTTCCCTGTTGAATCCTTTGGGATCCCTGCTGGGCTGGCCGATAAGGGACGCTGTTCAAACCTGAAGAGAGGGGATCCGAGGGGGCATACCTCTGTCGCCAGCGCTGGTAGGGGCTGACCGGTTCGGGAAAATGTTGCGTAGCGATAACCTCTGCCTTGTCGAGTGCAGTAGCAGTGTGGAGCACTTTCTGGGCTGTCGAGAGAGTAGAGGCAAGTGTTGACGATTCTGACAACTGCAACTGTGAAGAGGGCGAAAGGACGACCACCGGGCATGGCTCAGCTTGTGCCCAAGCCCCCGGCGCAAAAACCCAGGCAAGCCAGCAAAAGAAGATGGCACACCGCATGGGAAGATCCCTCCATAGGCCCAACCCAGTCGTCTCTCAGGCCATTTTCTGAAGAGGCAGGACTGAGAGCGCAGCTCCCATCTTGCCGATGCCGACTTGAAGGCCGGGTGCTCGGGATCCCCTTGGCTGGGTGATCTGGATCAGCAGACCCACTCTTGACCCAAAAGTGCTGCGAGGCCCCCAGCTCATCCGCACCGCTAGAGCAACTGACTATAGGGGTGTATGGTCATTTCAATTCAAACTTCGATTCAAACTAGGACATTGCACCCACACCTCAAACAGTGAATGATTGAATGCACGAGGCCAGAAGGCTTTTCAAGGACTCCGTCCCGCTGGCGCGATCGGTAGTCCAGGCGTCTCACCCTAAACTGAAACGACCATAAAGCGCGGTGTCCCAAGCGAGATTTCAGCGGCAGGGCAGTCAACTGCTGAAAAAATGTGCTTTGAGTGCCAAAGTTTTGGCTTGTTTCCGCGAACGGTGCCCAAGGGCAAGGAGCATGTCATGAAACCGCGGATTTGCCAGGATAGTCTGCGCTGCTGACCCGTATATAGGCGTGCCAAGCCAAGTCCAGCAGGCCATCCAACACCGCTGCAGCCACTGCCGGGCCTCCTTTGCGTCCCTCAGTGCGGATGTGGGGCACCATGGAATCGGCTAGCTCCTGCTTGGCTTGCACCACGTTCACAAACCCAGCCGGCGTGGCGATGACCAGAGCAGGGGCCACCTCCTTCTTTCTAATCAGCTGCACCAAGGTGGAGAGGGCAGTCTGGGATTGGCCAATCACAAAGATCGCCTCAGGGTAGCGTTGGGCCAGAGTTTCCAAGCCCCAAGCGGAGCGGGTCTTGTCCCTTTGGGGGCGGGTAATGGCTTCGCTGCTGCAATAGATGGGGTTGGAAAAGGTGTTCTGAACAGCCCAGGCAATGCCCACCTGCACCATCGGCTCATCGACCACAATGGTGGTACGCGCTGCCAAGGCCGCCGCCCCAGCCTGTAAGGCTTCGTTACCAAAACGGATGAGGTTCAAGTACTCAAAGTCGGCAGTAGCATAAATAACCCGACGAACCACCTCATACTCAGCAGGAGAAAGCTCGTGCTTGCCCACCTCCTGGTCGATGATCATCAAACTCTCTGCATCGGTTACGTGCCACTCCATCGATCCCAGACCCCGCCCGCTGTTTACCTCCGTAATGACAGGATTGTAC
The DNA here is from genome assembly GCF_000013225.1 of Synechococcus sp. JA-2-3B'a(2-13). Taxonomy (NCBI): domain Bacteria; kingdom Bacillati; phylum Cyanobacteriota; class Cyanophyceae; order Synechococcales; family Synechococcaceae; genus Synechococcus; species Synechococcus sp. JA-2-3B'a(2-13). The sequence continues at coordinate 394,462 of NC_007776.1, read as the reverse complement.
CTGCAGAGGCTCCAATGGGTGGGAAAAACCATCGCTCAACCTGGGGGCCAGCCCATCCCCCGACCGCCCAGAACGTGAATGTGGAGATGAAAGACGGTTTGCCCGCCGTCTTCTCCTTCGTTGATCACCAATCGGTAGCCTTTATTTAAACCTGCCTCGGCAGCCACCCGCTGAGCGGTCAGCAGGAGATGTCCCAGCAATGCCTCATGTTCGGGCTTGGCCTGGGAAATGCCGGGGATGGGCTCTTTGGGCACCACCAAAATGTGGACAGGGGCTTGGGGGGCAATATCTTTGAAGGCCAGGGCTCTATCGTCTTCGTAAACGATTTGTGCAGGGATCTCCCTGCGGATGATCTTGCCGAAAACTGTGTCGCTCATGGGTGCTCACAAACCAGTTCTGCCCCTAGCCTACCTGCTAACCGCGCCTTCTCCTACCCAGGTGGCGAGAGTGGCGCTCGGCATCTACTGCTTCAGCAGCCATTCAAATTCCTGCCGCAGTGATTGAATATGCCCCACTCGCGAGACCAACAGCGCATCTCGCCCGGCATCGCGAAAACGAGAGCGCCACATACTGACCAAATCGGGGTTGCTGCACCAAAAGCGGATAACAGCGTCGACCAACTGATCCAAGTCCCAGCCGCGCCGGGCCGGCACTTCCTCCACGGATCCCAGCAACGCATCGAGGGTGCAGGAGCTGGTACCCAGGTATTCCACCCCACAGGGCCGCTGGGCCAGCTTCTGTTGCTGATGAAAGAACTGTAGAGCAGGGGCAATGCCGATGATCTCGAAGGTGTAAACCATGTTGCTGATACATTTATGCTGAACACTGCTGAACATCACTGTTCAACTATGCAGCGATAGCATTCTGTTTGTTTCCAACCAGAATGGCGGTATCCCGCAAAGCTTTGAGTAGAATACCCAAAGCGCAGTTTCCGTGTCGTCTTACTACCAATTTTCTGCTTTGCTTTGGCTACCATGTTGGCAGACTCGAAAGTAAACAGAAAGATCAACTGGTAGTAATCCGTACTGAACATATTATACATTATTTTCAGTATAGTTGAGCTTATTATTGACTAGAGTCATGCTCCGCAACGCTGACGCGACTGGGCTCAGTCCTAACTTTTTGCGAAAATAAGGGTTCTCAAAAAATGGGGTTCAGCAGTCTCTCGACCGGTTTGAAGTCGGGATCCCTTCCCAACTGCCGTCGATCTCTGATTAGGCATTGATTATACCCAACTTGGGCAAGCTGCCAAGCCGGAAAAAACGCTGCCCTGCTGACGCGAGCGGCAGATAGAGACCTTATTGAGGGATCACGGCGACAGCGCTATTGCCTTGGTGTCCGGTGCATTTAGCTAGACCGCCGGGGAGCCCCGCCCTCTGTGCATCAGCGTGAGTGCGGGAGTATGTCACTGCTGCAGGGATCCTACCCAAGTCGGTATTGCGTCTTGGGTCTTTTCTTGAGTGGGGGGGAGTTGAAACTGGATGCGCGGCTGCCCTACCCCATAGGTGAGGGTGTAGCTCCACTGCAGGCAGCGCAGCCACAGGCGGGGGTAACGCGCTTCTAGCCAGGGCTGCAGGCGACGCAGCAGATTTGGAAGCCAGCCCCTGAGCAAAGCAGAGGTCAAGGCCAGGCCGGTATAGCTGAGGTAGGTGGGTAGCCACTGGGCAAAGCCTTTGGCCCCTACGGCCTCCCAGATCCACAGCAGCAGCCGTGGGTTTTGCAGGGCAGCTTTGATGGCCATGCGGTTAAAGGCCAGCCAGCCAGCCCGGTCTTTGATGAAATCGTCCACCACCTCCGGCGGCTCGGTGGCGAGAATGCCGAAAAAGCTGTTGAGAGTGGCATTGATGCGCTCGGGGGGCAGCACCTTGCCGGTGGGCACCATCATCCCCCGCGAGAAGAGCCAGGTGACGGCGGAGTTGCCCTGGTAGGCCCGGATCTGGGCTAAGTCTGCAGCCCTGAGCAGGTCGTGGCGCAGCGCCGTATCCAGCAGATCGCACAGGCGGGGGCAGTTGCGCACCAGGGATCCAAAGCCGGTAAAGCTAAGGGGCGATTGCATAGCCGCCGCATCCCCTATGAGCAGTATCCGGTCAAAGGGTTCCGAAGACTCCGCCCCGCTGCCGCGAACAGGGTGCCGGGGCTGGCCAAATCGTCCGGGGATATAGCCGAAGGTCGCTTTTTTCCACTGCAGGCGCTCCGGGTCGCAGCGGCGGTATTCCGGCAGAATGGTGAAAAAATCTTCGTACAGTTCCAGCAGGGATCCGGGGTTTTCCGGATGCACCTGGTGGTAGTGGAACAGATAAAAGGTAAGATCTTCGCCTGGGCCGGGGAACAGCTCCCAAATGAGTTGCCGACCGCGGCTGATGTCCCCGTGGCTGGCCAGAATGTCCCCAAACTGGGGATCCCATACCCCTGGCTCAAACCCCCCCGCAATGGTAGCCCCCACCGTGGGGCAGACGCTATCAAAAGCCCGATGGCGGTAAAGCTGCTGGGCAATGGGAGAGACTGTTCCCATAGCATCCACCACAAGGCGGGATCCCAGCCGAAACTCCTCGCCGGTGGGCAAATCCTTCAAAACCAGCGTGACGCCTTGTTCGCCAACATAGGCCCGCTGAAACTCGGTGCGCTCGTAGATAGCTCCCCCGCAGGAAGTGAGAATTTGGCCACAGAGCTGCAATAGCTTTTCCGCGTCAATGGCCAGATTGAGTACCGTCGGCGTGTGCAAAACGGGAGCGCGAACCGGGCTATTGCCGTCAAAAAACTTGTTGAACCCATCCGTGTATTCCCGCAGGATCAAGCTCTCCATCTGCTCGGCGCTCAAAAGGCCCAAATCCACCAGGGTTTGCAGCTCCCGCCGGGAGATGTTCCACTCGCGGTTCATGCGGCCAAAAGGGAGTCGCTCCACCAAGGCCACGCGGTAGCCCAAGCGAGCCATGGCCGCTCCATAGATGGCTCCCAGCGCTCCTCCCACGATGGCCAGATCCCACTCCACCGGGGCCGGCTCAGGGCCAGGCTGGCGAAACAAGACCGGCTGAGCAGGGCGGTGGGCTGCGTGGCAATGTTGCACTTCTTCCCGCCAGCGCTTTTCCCACCAGTACACCCGCTGCAGGTCAAATTCTCCATTGGGGATCCGCCGAAAATACTTCACCGTTTGCGGGTAGAAAGGCTCAAGCTGATCGAAGATGGATCCCCGGTTCAGGTCGATCTGGGGCAACTGCGGGTAGCGGTGGGGAAATTGGCTTTGGATGGCCTGTTCCAGCTCTCCCAGCCAGCGAGCTTGGCGGGGGAAGGGCTGTTCCGACCACTGGAACACCTTGAGATAGGTAGTGTTCAGCCCCGACCACAAGAAAAGGGCCAGCTCAGCGCCGGATCCCTGTAGGCGCAGGCCCGTGGGGGTAAGAACCTTCTGGCTGCCTTGGGGCAGGGGGATACACTCCTGTAGCCAGCGCAGCACTTGAGCACTATCGGGGCAAGGGATCTCGCGGTAGTAAAGGGAAGTAAGCACGGCGCCGAGATAAGAAACCGAGCAAATCTTTACCCATTGTGACATGAGGGGATCCCTCCCTTTGCCGATCCCAGGGATCACCCCCTACCCAGGTTTCCCCCCAGCTGCAGATCTGCAGGGGTGTTGCAATTGGTGAGCATCCTCTCAAGGGACTCCGTCCCGCTGTCGGGAACGGTCAGGGGCAGGATGGCTGTTGGCACCTGGGACAACCAGCCCTGAAAGGATCTTCCTCCTGCCTGCAAGAAACTCTCCAGAGAACCTAGCTGCGCCAGGCGATAGAAGCCACACAGGGGCTCCCAGCCCCGCTGACTTTTGGGCAGGGCGGCCACCGTCTGAGGGGGCAGGGTGGCAAGGCGCTGTCGCCAATCCCCAAGAACCTGCTCCTGCAAGCAGGGCAGATCGCAGGCCAGCAGCAGGATCCACTCCGGGGGAGCAGCCAAGGTTTGTAGCCGCCGGATCCCCTCTTGAAAGGCCAGCAGCGGGCCTCGGTGTTGCTCTGCAACGCTGTCGCGGCTGTGAACGTTTTCCCGCCAGAGGTGCCAACCGGGATCCACCACCGGCGCATAGCGCTCCGGCCAGGGGGTGAGGATGTAAACCGCGTCGGCGCAGGCTGCTGCCACCTGAGCCACCCGTCGCAGCAGGGGGATCCCATCCCAAAGCACCAGGGCTTTGTCGGATCCCATGCGGCGGCTGTTGCCCCCGGCCAAGATCAGAGCCACGACCGCAGGCGGGGAATCTTCAGGCATTTTGGACATCCAGTTTTCCACAACGAGCAGCAGGTATTTGTGGAGGAATAGGATAGGGATCCCATCCTCTCCTCACTTTGGCCGCTATGTCTGAGCCCTCTGGTCGTCTGGTTTGGAACCACTCTACCCATATCTCAGGGTTGATCCCTGTTTTGGAACGCCTGACCCGGCAGGCGGGCATTAAAACCGTGACGCCGGGCGCTCTGTCCTGCAGCCGTGGGCGGATCCCCCAGTTGCAGTTGCGGGTTTCGGTGCCGATCCGGGGCGGGTACAAGCTGGTGGCCCGCAAGGGAAGCAGCGTGCAAGAGGTGTTTGTGGTAACGGATCTCAGCCAAACCGAGCTAGAGGCGGCTATTCTCCGCTGTTTGTAGTCAACTGTTTGTAGTCAACCGAGCCTCGTTATTGCTCCGCAACGCTGTCCCGACCCAGAACTTCGTCCTGCTGGGGCAAATGGCACATCAGTTGAGGATGAGTTAGCTATGTCTCGTGCTAGTCTCAAGCCCGCCCGTATCAGCGCTGTTTTGCCGGGATCCCTGGCAGCAGAAGTGGGCATCCAACCTGGAGAGGCCCTGGTCAGCATCAACGGCGAACGCCCCCGCGATCTCATCGACTACCGCTTCCTGATCGCTGAGGAGTGTGTAAGCCTGGAGATCTTGAATAGCCAAGGGATCCCGCGCACAGTTGAGCTGGAGAAGGGGATCGACGAGGATCTGGGGCTGGAGTTTGAAACGGCCCTGTTCGATGGCCTGATCCAATGCGCCAACGCTTGTCCCTTTTGCTTCATCGACCAACAACCTCCGGAAATGCGGGCAACGCTGCACCTCAAGGACGACGACTACCGCCTCAGCTTTCTCTACGGCAGCTACCTCACCCTCACCAACTTGCCTGCTGCCGAATGGGAGCGCATCGCTCGCCTGCGCCTTTCTCCCCTCTACGTGTCAGTGCATGCTACCGACCCGGAGCTGCGCAGCCGCTTGCTCAAAAACCCGCGGGCTGGCCTGATTTTGGAGCAGTTGGCCTGGTTTCGCCAGCATCGCTTGCAACTGCACGCACAGGTGGTGGTCTGCCCAGGCTGGAACGATGGGGATCACCTCACCCGCACACTCCTCGATTTGGCCGCCTTTCGCCGGCCCGTAGACGGGATCCCCACCGTCCTCTCGGCAGCAGTGGTGCCGGTGGGGTTGACGCGCTTTCGCCCCCCTGGTGATGAGCTGGTTCCTGTCGATGCGGCCAAGGCCCGAGAAGTGATCCGGCAGGTGGAAACTTTGCAGGTCGGGTTTCGGCAAACATTGGGATCCACCTTTGCCTGGCTGGCCGATGAGTGGTATCTGCTGGCCGGGCGGGAACTGCCACCGGCAGAGCACTATGAAGATTACCCGCAGCTGGGGAACGGGGTAGGCTCCCTGCGGCTTTTCCTCAGCCAGTTCGAGCAGCTCAAACTGCCGCCTGAGCTCCCTTCTCCCCTCAAGGTTCTGTGGGTGGTGGGCAATGCCGTAGAGCAAGCCTTCCAGCCTGTGGTGGAGCAGATGAACCGCATCCGCGGGCTGCAGTTGGATCTTTTGCCTATTGCCAGCCAATTTTGGGGACAAACCCTGACGGTAACCGGGCTGCTGACGGGGCAGGATATCTTGGATGCCCTGAAGTCTGTGGAAAACTTGGCGGACTATGATGGGCTATTGCTACCCCAGATCGCCCTCAAGGACGGGGAGCGCTTTTTGGACGATCTGACCTGGCAAGAGGTGCAGGCCCAGGTGGGGATCCCGGTGGTGCGGGTGGACGGCGGGCCGGCAGGCTTGGTGCAGGCGGTGCAACAGCTAGAACAGGGCTATGCCTACGGCACCCTGTGTTGTTCCGCAACGCTCGGGCGAAGGGAAACTGCACCGCTGACGCGACCAAGAACAGCTTTGAGCCGAGGATCCTGAGGCGATGCAGAGGTTGCGGCGAGGATTGTTTCTGCTGCTGGGGGTGGGGCTGGGGATCCTGGCCATCACGGGCTTGGCGGCTTTCTACGTAGATCTGGCTTGGTTTGCCGAGCTGCATGCTCTGCCGGTACTGTGGACGCGGGTAATTGCCCGCTGGGGGCTGGGCCTGGGCGCTTTCCTCTTTGCCCTGGCGGTGACGGGATCCAACATCTGCTCCTGCTGGCGGGGGGCAACCTTGGCTGGGGCCTGGGCGATTGCCACAGGTTTGAGTGTTTTCTTTGCTGGGTCTCTTTCCAATCACTGGTTCACGCTGTTGCTCTGGCTGAACCAGGGGCCCGTCGGGGAGTCGGATCCCATTTTCAACCGCGATCTCGGCTTTTTTCTCTTCAGCCTGCCTTTCTGGGAGACGCTGCAGCATTGGTGCTTCAACCTGGTGCTGCTCACCTTGATTGCCGTTGTCCTCATCTACTTGGTAGAGCTGGGGCTTTCCGAGCAACGGCTGACCTTGGCCCTTTCTCTCTATGCCCAGCGGCACTTGCTGATCCTGGGGGGATCCCTGTTTCTCATTCGCGCCTGGGGCCATTGGCTGGAGCGCTACGAGCTGCTCTATTCCACCCGCGGCGTTGTGTTTGGGGCCGGTTTTGCCGATGTGCATGCAACCTTGCCGGCCACGACCTTGATGAGCGGGGTGGCAGGCCTGACGGCGGTGGGATTCTGGGCTTTGGCTCGCCAGGGGATCCGCCTCAACCTTCCTTTCCTCAAGTCCTGGTGCCCTTCCTGGGCCAGCTCTCTCCTGGCGCCGGCCATCCTCTGGGGGGCCTACCTGGGGTTTGGGCTGCTAACCACCCAACTTTATCCCCAACTGGTGCAAACTTTCTTGGTCACCCCCAACGAGCTGGAGCTGGAGCGCCCCTACATCGAGGACAACATCCGTTTTACCCGTGCTGGCTTTGGCCTGGCCGATGTCGAAGTCCAACCCTTCCCGGAAGGGGGAGCCCTCACCTGGGAGATCCTGCAGCAGAATCAATCCACCCTGAGCAACGTGCGCCTCTGGGATGCGGATCCCCTATTGGCCACCTACCGCCAACTGCAAGAAATCCGCCCCTACTACCAATTTCCCTATGTGAATGTGGATCGCTACCGCATTGGGGGAGAATTGCGCCAAGTTATGCATGCCGCCCGCGAGCTGGACTTTGCCCAGGTACCCCCCGCCGCCCAAACCTGGGTTAACCGGCGGTTTTTCTACACCCACGGCTATGGCCTCACCCTCAGCCCGGTGAATGTGGTGACCCCTGAAGGCCTGCCGGATTTTTTCCTATCGGATATCCCGCCGCGGGTTTCTCCCCGCTACCCTGAGGTGGCCTCCGTCTTGCGGGTGGAGCAGCCGGCCCTCTACTATGGCGAGCTGACCACCACCGATGTTTTCGTGGGCGCTGAGGCGCGGGAGTTGGACTACCCTGCAGCAGAGCGCTATGTGTACAGCAGCTACCGGGGCAGCGGTGGCGTGCCCATTCCCCACCTCTGGCAGCGGTTTCTCTACGCCTGGCATTTTGGCGATCTGCGCATCCTTCTCAGCCGCGAGCTATCTTCTGCCACCCGCTTTCTCTATCGCCGCCAAATCCGCGAGCGCATCCGTCGGGTGATGCCCTTTTTGCTCTACGACCGGGATCCCTACCTGGTCATTCAAGGCGGCAAGCTCTACTGGTTTTTCGATGCCTATACCACCAGCAGCCGCTACCCCTACTCGGAGCACCTGCCCGGCTTTCCCTTCAACTACATCCGCAACTCGGTCAAGGCGGTGATGGACGCCTACAACGGCAGCATCGATTGGTACATTGCCGACCCTCGGGATCCCCTCATCCAAGCCTACGCCCGCATCTACCCCACCCTCTTCAAGCCTCTGGAGGCAATGCCGGAGCCGCTGCGGCAACACATCCGCTATCCCCAAGACCTCTTCCGCCTGCAAGCGCAGCAGTTTGCCACCTACCACATGACGGATCCCCGCCTCTTCTACAACCGCGAGGATCAATGGCAGATCCCCGGCCAGTTCCGCAATCGACGGCGCATTCCCATGCAGCCGCAGTATCTCATTCTCACCTTGCCGAGGGATCCCCAAGGGGTTGCAAACCACACTCCTGAGTTCGTCCTCCTCTCCCCCTATGCCCCTGTTAACAAGCAGAACATGGTGGCTTGGATAGCGGCCCGCTGCGACGGGGAAAACTACGGCAAGCTCCTGGTGTACGAGTTTTCCAAGCAACGGCTCATCTATGGCCCGGAACAGGTGGAAGCACGGGTCAATCAGGATCCCTTAATCTCCGAGCAAATTTCCCTCTGGAACCAGCATGGGTCGCGGGTGAACCTGGGCACGCTGCTGGTCATTCCTATCGAGACTTCTTTGCTCTATGTTCAGCCCCTTTACATCGAAGCAGAACAGGGCCGCTTGCCTCAGCTCACCCGGGTGATCGCTGCCTACGAAGACCGGGTGGTGATGGAACCGACTCTCGGCCAGGCCTTAGAAGCCCTCTTTCTGCCGAGGGGCAGCCGATAGAGAAAGGGATCCCCTCCTCATTTTTGAGGCAGGTAGTTGACGAAACTTAACGGATGTTTTAAGTTTAGGTTGTCAATCTTCGCGCTTCCTTAGGGAAGTTTGTCCTCATGACTACTGTTATCCAACGTCGCTCAACCAGCAACGTGTGGGAGCAGTTCTGCGAGTGGGTCACCTCCACCGATAACCGCCTTTACATTGGCTGGTTTGGGGTGCTGATGATTCCCACCCTCCTGACTGCCACCACCTGCTTTATCATCGCCTTCATTGGGGCTCCGCCGGTGGACATCGACGGCATCCGCGAGCCCGTTTCCGGTTCCTTGCTGTACGGGAACAACATCATTTCTGGGGCTGTAGTGCCCTCTTCGGCAGCCATTGGCCTGCACTTTTACCCGATTTGGGAAGCCGCCTCACTGGACGAGTGGCTGTACAACGGCGGTCCGTACCAGCTGATTGTGCTGCACTTTTTGATTGGGGTGTTCTGCTACATGGGACGCGAATGGGAGCTGAGCTACCGTTTGGGGATGCGGCCCTGGATTGCGGTGGCTTACTCGGCGCCCGTGGCAGCGGCCACAGCAGTGTTTTTGATTTACCCGATTGGGCAGGGGTCGTTCTCGGATGGGATGCCCCTGGGGATTTCGGGGACCTTCAACTTCATGCTGGTGTTCCAGGCAGAGCACAACATCCTGATGCACCCGTTCCACCAGCTGGGCGTGGCTGGCGTGTTTGGGGGTGCGCTGTTTAGTGCCATGCACGGGTCGTTGGTGACCTCGAGCCTGATTCGGGAGACCTCGGAAGAGGAGTCTCAGAACCTGGGGTACAAGTTTGGGCAAGAGGAAGAGACCTACAACATTGTGGCGGCGCACGGGTATTTTGGCCGGTTGATTTTCCAGTATGCGTCGTTCAACAACAGCCGGAGCCTGCACTTTTTCCTGGCGGCTTGGCCGGTGATTGGGATTTGGTTTACGGCGCTGGGGATCAGCATCATGGCGTTCAACCTGAACGGGTTCAACTTCAACCAGTCGATTGTGGACAGCAACGGTCGAGTGGTTGGGACGTGGGCTGATGTGCTGAACCGTGCCAACCTGGGGATGGAAGTGATGCACGAGCGGAATGCGCACAACTTCCCGCTGGATTTGGCGGCGGTGGAGGTAGCGCCTGCGGTGCGTGGCTGATGGCCTGACCTGACGCTTCAACAGCATTGGTGGATCCCCCAGCTTGGTCTGGGGGATTTTTTTGTGGTTTCCCTAGCAACAAGAATGAAGTTTCGCCTACCCTCCAAGTGAAGAGCATGCCTCTAACCCCCAAAACCCTGAACTTTGCTGAATTTACTGAGCTTTAGGCGGTTTGGCAAAAGTCATTGAGAGGGATATAGTAGACCAAGTTTCCCCCTGATCCTTGAGTCCACCGCAACGGTTGCCGGGAAGTGAAGGGGGAAAGCGCTCGGGGGGTATTCCTCAGGGCTTTGCGGGATACCGCCTTCCTGCTCAGAGATAGGCAGGATGCGATCGCTTCTTTCCTGAACCATGTTCAGGAGAGTTCAGCGTGAATGTATCAGGAACGGTTCGAGCCGCAGGGATCAGTGGGTGGCGCTCAGTTCCTTGGTTGGGCAGCATTGCAGAGCAGCAGGGCATCTGGATCCCAAAGGATCTGCCCATCAAGAGCCATTCTCCCCAACACCGGCATTCCTACTTGGGCTTCCAGGCGCGGGATCAAAGTTGCATCCAGCTTTTCCAAGGCTTGGGGATCCCTAGTTTCGGTCAGGGATCCAACCAGCACCCATCCCAAACCACGGGCCCTGGCTTGGCGTAACAGGGCGGCAAAAGCAGCAGCTTGGCTCAGAGCGGTCTCCCGCTGCAGCGTCAGCAGCAAGCTCAACCCCCACGCATGGGCCAGATCCGCCCAAGTTTGGCCTGGCCCTATGGGATCGGCAACGCTGCCCGGCAAAACCAGTAGGGGATCTCTCTCTCCTGCCCACTCGGAGATCTGTTGCCAGAGAGCCTTGAGCTGAGCTTCCGAAGGGGTGGGATCCACACTGAGCCGGCCCCAAGGGCGTTGAACCACCTGCTGCCAAGCGTCGGCCACTGCCGTAGCTCCTGGGATCCCCGGCCAGGTGTTGGCCACCATCACCTTCATGGCTCTGCCTCCCATAGGGCGAGAAACTCCGGCTGGATCTCGAAGCCAAACACCAAAGCCATATCCCGCAGCATGGAAACGGATCCCAGGTTCTGCTGCTTAAACCACCGCATCAACACAAAGATCTTCTGATAGACAAAGATCTCCAACGCTTCTGGGTTGTAAACAATACCCTCCCGAGGGTTGAATTGGTGGGGCACCATCATAGCCGCGTAACGGGCGAGTTCTCCTTGGCGCCAATTGAGAAAGTAGGGCATCCAGGGGTAGACTGTATCCCAACGAATAAACCACAGGCGCACCTCCGGGATCTCGGACAGCTCCCGTGGATCCTCAGGGCTGCGCGGCCAATCGATGGCGCATTGCACCTGCTGGGCAGCACGCACGGGATCGGCCATCAAGGTTTTCACCAGCTCATGGCCGGGGGTGAGATCCAGAGTTTGAATGGCCTTGGCAGGAAGGTAGAGGGTAATCGGCACGGCAACACAGCTATCTGGCTTGCAAATGCAGCTTATCTCAGCTCTGTTCCATCTTGCCTGCCACCGGGATCCCCAGGCGGGTGAGATCGAGGGCAAAACCTGCCGTTACCAAAAACACTTGGTCGGCCAGGGGAGCCAGCCTTTGGGTCAGTTCCCCCATCCGATCCCGAAACCGCCGCCCCAGTGGGTAAGCGGGCACCACCCCCCAGCCCACTTCTTCAGACACCAGGAGGATCTCCCCTCTATGGCTTTGCAAGGTTGCCAAGAAGGATTGCACCAAGGGATCCCATTCTGAAGAGGGACAGTCTAGGCCCTGCGCCACCCATCCCCCCAGCGAATCCACCAGCGCACAACAGGGCTGGGGCAACTTTTGCAGTTCTGCCCCCAAGTCCCTCCCGGTTTCCCAAGTTTGCCAACTGGAAGGCCGCCGTTGCCGGTGCTGTTGAACGCGCTCTGCCCATTCTGGATCCGTCTTGGGATCGGGTTTCGGCCCGGTAGCCAGGTAGATAACCGGCAAGCCCGAAGCCGCAGCCAAACCCTCTGCCAGCCGGCTTTTGCCAGAGCGCACAGGGCCACAGATCAGCACAATCGACATTACGCTGGAAATCCACTGACGCTTGAGATTAACCTAACAACAGCGCACTTGAACTTCAGGCTCAAAAGCTCGACCATGACAGATCCCAAGCCGATATCTCCGCCTGAACAAAAGGCTGCTTCGGCCTCTTTTCGATCTGCTCAACCGCTCTGGCTCAGCCTAGCGCTGGGGATCACCACTGCTCCCGTTTTGTTGGGCTTGGTCTTGGCAGATCGGGCCGGGAAATGGCTGGGATCCCTGAGCTGGGAAGATCCGGGTTGGTGGCTGGGGGAGCGGCTGCCCAACTTAGACAGCGCCCCGCTACAGGCCCATGAGCAACAACGCAAAAACTCTGCCCCGGTCGAGAACCCCTAGCTTCTCTGTCACTTTCGTATCATAGGAAAGCGAACTAGCAGCAGGAGTTAACAGCCTTTGCGTAGACCGGCCAAACCGTCTCAGGAGTTCGCCTCCACATTCTCGGGGGTGCTGTTCTGGCTGAGCGCGTTTCTCTTCACAACGGTGTTGAGTGCTTGTCTGGGCTACCTATTTGGTCAGCGAGCTCTATCGGGGGTTTCTTCTCCCGCCACCGGCGCCGGTCGGGCTTCTCCTTCCCGCGAAGTTCGGGATCCCCGTACTGTGCCTTTGCTGAACGAGGCTGAGGTAATTGCAGCAGCCGAAGCCAGCCTTCGTCCGTCCCCAACTCCCACCCCCCTCTTTACCCCAGCACCCACGCCGGTTGCAACTCCCACTCCAACACCCACCCCCAGATTGTCTCCTGAATTGGCGGCGGCCCCGTCGCCAACTCCTCGCCCCGCCACTCCATCTCCTCCAGCTCCCCGTCCGCGTCAGCAGGACGGAGTTCCTGCCCCGCCGGCGCCCACACCACCTCCGCCCCCCCTACCAATTGCCGCCAGTGGACAGGTCTCTATGCAGGTGCTTTCGGTTCGTCGCGAGGGAAGCCAAGTGGTTCTGAATGTAGCTATGCAAAACAACTCGGCAGAGACGGTGCGCTTTCTCTATAGCTTCCTGAACATTACTGACGACAATGGACGGTCAATCAACGCGCTCACCCAAGGTTTGCCGGGGGAGCTGCCCCCCAATAGCCAAGTCTTCCAGGGAACCATCCGCATCCCAGCCTCGAGCCTAGCCGGATCCCGATCCCTGTCCCTGAGTTTGGCTGATTACCCCAGCCGCCGCCACCGAGTGGGAGCCAGTGGGATCCCAGTGCCGCCGTAACACCCCTCTTCCTTTAGCTTCAGACCACAGATCCGGTCACGTAGCGTTGCGGAGCAACAGGAGCAACAAAGTTTGTACGGGGAACATGAGGTGGAGTTGAGAAGAGGTGCCTAGCCCAACCTTTGAACAGCCTGAGGAAATCCGAGCGCTTTTTGACCGCATTGCTCCCCACTATGACTCCCTCAACCAAACCTTGAGCCTGGGCCTCCATCAGGTTTGGAAGCGTATGGCCGTGCGTTGGTCGGGCGCCAGCTCAGGAGGATATGTGCTGGATCTGTGCTGTGGAACCGGTGATCTGGCTCTGCAGTTGGCCCGCCGAGTAGGACGAAGGGGACATGTGGTGGGCCTAGATTTCTCTCCCGCCATGCTGGCGATTGCCCGGCGTCGCTCCCGGCTCTTCCCTGGCTACTCCCTGGAGTGGGTTTTGGGAGATGCCTTGGCCTTACCTTTTCCCGACAGTAGCTTCGATGCCATTACCATGGGCTACGGCTTGCGCAATGTAACCGATATTCCCCAAGCCTTGCGAGAGATTAGGCGAGTACTGAAGCCAGGACGTCGTGCCGCCATTTTGGATTTTCACCGCCCCACAGGGATCCCTCTTTGCGAACAATTTCAGCGCTGGTACTTGAACACTCAGGTGGTCGCCCAGGCCAAAACTTTGGGACTGGGATCCGAATATGCCTACATTGATCCCAGCCTAGATCGCTTTCCCTCTGGAGAAGAGCAACGACAAATGGCCCTGCAGGCAGGGTTTGCCAGTGCCAAGTTCTACCCCCTAGCGTGGGGCATGATGGGGGTACTGGTGATTGAGAAGTTTCGTATTGTTTCCATTAATTCCATTAATTCCACTTCCCCGAAGGGAAGCGACTCTCCCCGATTATAACCCTTGTCCAGAGCGGGATCCAGGGGCCTAGATCGACAGGGTCTCGTTTAAGGACTCCGTCCCGCTGGCGCGAACGGCTGCAATTTCCCCTTATTTTTCTCCGCCGAGGGGCCTGAAACCCTTGTCCAGAGCGGGATCCAGGGGCCTAGATCGACAGGGTCTCGTTTAAGGACTCCGTCCCGCTGGCGCGAACGGCTGCAATTTCCCCTTATTTTTCTCCGCCGAGGGGCCTGAAACCCTTGCCCAGAGCGGGATCGACCGGGTCAACGGAAGAATCAGGGTTTGAGGCTTGTCGCCGACCCTGTCGCTAACTGGGTTGGTGTAGAAATTGATATGGATCCTCCTGCCCCCCTTGAGGTTGCTGGGGAGCTGCCTCTGAGAAGCGGAAGCAGGGGGCCAATGAGGGCAAGATGAGAGGCTAGGGAGCGACGACATAGCAATCTTGGGAGAGGCGCTCGTTGCCTCCCCACTTTGCCAGCTTGCTTCCGCCGCAGGCAGGTATGAAGACCGGGCTTGAGACCCGGTTTTTAGGTAAAACTCCCTGAGTAAAAGTTCTCAATAGAAACTACCAAAGTTACTGCAGGAGCTGGGATCCCAATTTGGGAAGCTTGCGAACCCTAAATGCCTGGGGACTTGCTGGGTGGGCTTTCTTCGGCTACTGCTTGCCTGCGTCGATCCCCGATGCCGCAATCACCACAGCATTCCGGTCGCTTGAAGTCGTCCCAATGGATGCAAGCCCGGCAGCCTTTCAGCATTTCCGGCCAGCGCTCCCGAATCAACAGTTGCCGCAGTTTGACTTCCCGTGACTCCTGAAAGGGGTGTTGGAATTGATCCATAGCTATTGGGTTTCCCAGCTCTCTTATCTGGTATAAAAGCAGATTTGAGTTTGGGATCGAGAAATATCAGTATAGCTTAAGGTTTGGGTGACCCAATCTTTTCTGCTGGTTCTAAGACAGCCGAGATAAATCAATCCACTTTTATCCATCACCTTAGGAAAAGATTTACCAAAAAATGTAAACAGTTTACACAAAACTTAGCCCATTTTTTCTCCGCTCAAAACAAAGGTGGGATCCAGTGCCAGCAGCATTTGAGTCCGACCGCGGTGTTCCAGGCGGTTCACCGCCGATTGAATCACCTCCACATGATGAGCCCGCACAGCGGCCAGGCCGGCAGAAAGGCCGTAGAGCCCATCCAAAGAGTTGGTCGTCGCCACGACCCGCCCGTTGGGGCTGAGATGGCTCCAGCAGGCTTCCAAGATCTCGCGTAGGGGGTGGCCTCCCTCAATGCAGATGCGATCCGGTGCCGGAGAAAGGTGTTGCAGACAATCGGGGGCAGTACCTTGAATCACCTGCACGTTGGTGAGGCCAAATTTCTCGCAATTGCTCTCGATTAGGCTGACTACCTCGGCATCTCGCTCGATGGCAATCACGCGAGCTTTGGGGCATAGAACAGCCGCTTCAATGGCAATTGTGCCGGTTCCGGCGCCGATATCCCACAGGCAGTGGTTCTCTCCCAGGCGCAACTGGCTTAGCACCAACACGCGCACCTCACGAGGGCTCATCGGGATCCCTGGGATGCGTTCAAAGGCAGAGTCTGGGATCCCTGGGGTGCGGTAGGGCCAAGAGAAGGCGGCTGACATGGGTAAAGTACCGTTGCAGAGGAAGTTTGTCTATACATATCCCTCAGCATAGAGCGAATGCTCAACAGGCCATCTCCAACCTGATAGGGGTGCCGCTTCTCCCGCCCAGTCATTGCCCAGATGGGCACCACAAACGCCCTCTGAGCTCAACGGAGTGGTTGGAGCAATTCCCAACCGGCAAAGCTGCAGTCCAAAACCAAAATGATCCTGCCCCCTTGAGGAATCGAGTTGGACACTAGGGAAGTTCTGGAGACAAGCGGGATCCCTGTTACCCGAGAGCTAGTTTTGCACTGGATGTAGCTGGCGCTGCCGAAAAAAGCTGTGGTTGGGATAATGATCGCTATAGGAGGATCTTAAGGAGGTTTGCTTGAACTGGAGCTTATCAAACCATTCATCCAAAGAATAAACCTTGCTCGCAGATACAGCCAAGTCTCATCGTTTGCTCGCAACAGGAATAGGACGTATAGGCTCAATGCGAATAAGACACACAGGTTTCCTAAAAAAGTGTAGGTTTGGATGATTTGATCGGTGCTCCAGCCAAAGTCGTAGTTTAGGCGGTTCATATCCCCCCTGGCATCTCCTTGGCCGCCCAACAAAGTTCCCCAGGGAACCTCGGCCAATCCCAGTCTGATGCTGTGCCATTCCCAAAAGCTTCTCCACAGGTTGCTGCTCGCGATCCCCAGCACGACAAATCGCAAAGAGTCCCATCGCCAACGATCTGGCAGGGGAAAATAAAAGCTGGCCATCAAAAAGGTGCTGAGATAAAATTCTCCTCCAACGCCGCTAAAGACAAACAACATCTCCCAGGTGCGATTGGGCATCAGCCAGGTCATGTAAAACTGCAATAGAGCAAGAAAGATGGCCAGCACCTGCAGCCACCCAATCCGCTCCTTGCGGGCTGACCAGAAGAGTAGAATCAGTAAAAAGAGGATTCCAAAATACACAAAGGGATCCCTCTGCGAGCTAACGCTTGTCCAGCCGATGGGCAGAGGCAAAGCCCGATACCCGCTCCACCAGGCGACGGTGGCATGGCCAAATTCGTGGATCCAAATGTGAAGAGGCAAATGCAACAACTGCAACAAGCCTATGTTGTTCACCATCAGGGCCACCGCAAACGCAGCCGGGTAAGCCCAGGCGTTGACTGCCCAGTTATCGAAGGAAAACCGATCCCAACGCTGCCGGGATCCCAGCTTTAGGCTCTGCCGCCAGAGCAAGCGTGAGCCGCGGAAAGCGCAAATCTCCACTTGATCCAGCCGTGGGATCCGCAGTTGCTTCAAGATCAGAAACAGTTGGGCAGCAGCAACTTGGGGGGAGAGCGCAGGCTGGTACAGGGATCCCAGCAGGTGGACGTGCAGGGTCTCGTCGGCAAAGTCTACTCGGGCACACCAGCGACGCCGCAGCAGCTCCATCCGCACAACCTGCACAATCGACTGGGCGTGTCCAGCTCGGGCCAGGGTTAGGAGATCCGGTGGCCTGGGCATCCCAAGATACCTCGCCGGAGAACAAGCAGGAAGAAGAAGGGGCGAGCCTCTACCCATCATCCCCCAGCCCTGCAGGCAAGAGCGGAATTGCGCTCCTTCCCAGGCTGCTCCGAAAGCAGGTTGGTATAGTTGCAGGTGTGGGGAGTGGATGGAAGGTCATGCCCGAATTTGGCAAGCCGGGGTCAAGGCAGATATGGGGGGCGATGCTGCTGTTGAGCTTGGCGGGGGCAGGGCTGTTTCCCCCGGAATCTGTCCAGGCTCAGGCGATTACAGCCCCAGGTTTATCGCGCATTGAGCGTTGGTACTACGACCCCCAGCAGGGGCGGCTGGAAGTTAACACCCAGGGCGAGGTGCGGCCTTTTCTGTTCGTGCTGCAGAATCCGCCTCGGGTTGTGCTGGATTTTCCCAACACCCGCTTCGGACGGGAGCCCCAGACCCAGACCTTTGCAGGCCGTGTCACCTCTCTGCAGATTAGCCAGCTTACGGATACCATTACCCGCTTTGTGCTGTATCTGCAGCCGGATCAGCCTCTCAGCCTCAACCAACTGCAACTGCTCACTGCCGGCCCCTCCCGCTGGGCTGTTCAACTCACCCAGGCCGGATCTCTCTCTTCTTCTCCCCCTTCATCTGTCGGCTTATTGGGAGGTTCCAGGGATCCCTTCCCGCCGTCCCCGCCTTTGCCGACACTGCCTCCCCGACGCCCGGCACCCACCCCATCTCCTCGCTCCGGCCATCAAATTTTAGAGGTATCCCCGCAAGCAGAAGGCTTTTTTATCCGTACCCAAGGCAGCCCCTCCACTACGGTGCGGCGCATCCTCGATCCGGATCGGGTAGTGGTGGATTTTCTCAACACCACCCTCAGCCCTGCCCTCACCCAGCGAGCTTATGTCATCAACCGTCTGGGGGTTTCGCGGCTGCGTATCGGGCAGTTTGAGCCCACCGTTGCTCGGGTAGTGCTGGATGTGGATTCCTCCGGTGGCGACTGGGAAGCCCGCTACGACCCACAGCGAGGTGGGATCTGGATCCAGCCTGCCGGGGGTGCTGCCCAGGCCAGCCTTTTGCCCGAGGTCAGCTCTGTCAACAGCAGTGGGCCGCTGGCCACGTTGCAATCGGTTCAGCTCCAGGGCAACCAGTTGATCATCAGCGCCGATGGATTCATGTTCTACCGGGCCGGCTGGGATCCCGAGAGTGGCGGCTACCGCATCAATGTGGCGCCGGCGCGCCTGCCCCAGTCTATGCCGGATCCCGGCTTGCCGGTTGGAGGGCCGGTGGAGCGGATCCGCTTTGTCCAGGAAGATGCCCGCACGGTCAGCATTCTGGTGCAGCCCGCCGAGGAGTTCAATGTCTTCGAGCCCAACCCCGGCCAGGGATCCCGCCGCATTACCTTGGAGCTGCGACCTCTGAATGCTCCTCCACCAATACCTCAGCCGCAGACGCCCGGCCCTGCCTCCCCTTCCACCCCCCAATCTCTGAACCGGACGGTCATTGCCATCGACCCCGGCCACGGGGGACGGGATCCCGGTGCCATCGGGGTAGATGGGATCCAGGAGAAGGACATCGTGCTCTCCGTTGCCCACCAGGTGCAACGACTGCTGCAGGAGCGGGGGTACGGGGTGGTGATGACCCGCACCGATGACCGGGAAGTGCTGCTGCAACCGCGGGTGGATATGGCCGTTCAGGCCAATGCTGCCCTGCTGGTGAGCATTCATGCCAACGCCCTGGATCGCTCCGGCATTCACGGCATCGAGACCTATTACCTGCGACCCGATAGCGCCGAGCTGGCCGCCATCTTGCACCGCAGCTTGGTCAGGGCCACCGGTGCTGCTGACCGGGGGGTGAGACGAGCCCGCTTTTTTGTGGTGCGGGAAACACCTGTGGGTATGCCCTCCGTGCTGCTGGAGTTGGGATACGTAACCAACCCAACCGAAGGGCGAAAATTGGCTACTGCCGAATATCAGGCTCTCTTGGCGCGGGCCATTGCCGATGGCATTGAGACTTTCTTGCGCAGTCGCTAGCCGTTGGCTGAGCTTGTTCATGTCTATCGGATCTCTCAATTGATCCTTAATTGAAATTGATCGAATTGACGATCCAGTTGGCCCAGTTGATCTCAGAGGGAAGGCAGGGAATCTGTCGCCGAGATTCTCGAAAGCAGGGTAGGATACAGCAGCTTAGGCCAAGGTGTTGAGGAGAACGGAGCATGCAGTGGGAGTGGAAATCAGAGCCAGATCCCAGTTGGCCAATTGGGGTGTTTGACAGCGGCTTGGGCGGGCTGACGGTTTGGCGAGCCTTACGCCGCCGGCTCCCCCAGGAACGGCTCATCTACTTCGGCGACACAGCGCGGTTGCCCTATGGGGAACGCTCGCCAGAGGAGATCCTGGCCTTTGTGCGGCAAATTCTGACATGGATGCAGGCACAGCCGGTGAAGCTGGTGGTGATGGCCTGCAATACCAGCTCGGCCTTGGCTCTGGACCACGTGCGGCAGGAGTTTGCCCTGCCCGTTCTGGGGTTGATCCTACCCGGCGCCCAGGCAGCACTGGCCCAAGGATCCCGCATTGGGGTGCTCGCCACGGTGGCCACGGTCAAGAGTCGCGCTTACTCAAGAGCCATTCAAGAGTACAGCGCTCTGGATCCCAAACGTTTTCCGTACCCCGTTTACTGTTGGGAGCAGGCCTGCCCTGAGTTCGTCCCTCTCATTGAAGCCGGATGGCTGGATAGCCCTGCTCTGCGACAGGCGGCTGAACGCTACCTGCAACCGCTGTTGCAACAGGGGATCGATACTCTTGTCTATGGCTGTACTCACTACCCCCTGCTGGATCCAATCCTGAAGCCTTTGCTGCCGTCCTCGGTCAAACGGGTAGATCCAGGGATGGCGCTGGTGGGATCCCTGGCCCGCGAATTGAGCTTATGGGGCTTGCGCCGCCCCTCGACCGCTGCCCAGGAGGAACCCCACCGTTTCTGTGTGAGCGGGGATCCAGAGCGATTTGCCCAGTTGGCCACTCCTTGGTTGGGCTTTCGGCCCCAGGTAGAGCGGGTGGAATTGCCGGCTTTCCTCCGTCCCTGAACGCCTCTCTTCTTGGGGAAAAGATTGGGGGCCCCTCAACGGGTCATCACCTGCAAGGGGAAGCGCTCCGCCAGCTCCCCCTCCACTTTGGGAAGCCATTCCTCTTGGAACACCCACACCTGCCCCTGCTGCACGCGGCCATCGGGGTTTTGCGTCAGCTCCAGCCAGTACATAAATTGGTTTCCCCGCAGCACCACCCCTTGGATGGCAAGGGCCAAGGTATAGCCCGGACTGCTTGCCAGAGCTTCTGGGGACGGGTAGCGAATCACCTCCACCGCCTGATCCAGATCGGCGGCGATCTCCGGCCCATAAACGTCGCGAATGGCTCGAAAGAGATCCTCTGCTGTCAGTCCTTGGGGGCGAAAGAACGTCATCCGCTCCGAGCGAATCGTCTCCCGATCCAGCGGGTTGATGATCCGTCCTGGCGGAGCCACCGAGGCCAAGAACGTAAAACGGGATCCATCCGGCTCCACTCGGTTGATGTTCAGGGTTTCGCCCGGACGGGGCCGCAGCACAGGATTGTCCCTCACCCAGGCCGCCACCTGATCCGGAGATTGCCCAGGGATCCCCCAAGCTGCCAACTGAAGGCCCGTCGCCCAACAGGCCATTGCCAAACCGGTTCCTTGCACCCAACTACCCCAGAGAGCCCTTGTTGGCTTTACACCCAAGACCGGCCAGCGATTGCAACGCACGTTCCCATTCCTCCGGGCAAACAACACAAAAACACCACAGTAGAATTAGAGAGACTAAGAGATAAATTGAGCGGGCATGGGCAGAACCATCCTCGATGCAAGCGCCCAACAGTCTTGCCCTTCCCCACTGTATCTGAAGATGTCGGTGCGCCTGTTGCGCCTGAGCGCGAGCATCACGGCCAATAGCTGCAAGGATCCCTCGGCAAGATACGCAGATCCCCGGCGGCTTATCCGCCAAAACGTAAAAAGTATCTTAAGATCAACGGTAAGCAAATCTCATACCCACTAGGTCAGCACCTCAGGAGGTAACCGATGGCTCTCGTTGCAATGCGGACGCTACTGGATCATGCCGCCGAACATGGCTACGGCATTCCTGCCTTCAACGTCAACAACATGGAGCAGATCCAAGCAATCATGCAGGCAGCCCATGAAACCAACAGCCCCGTTATCCTGCAAGCCTCTCGAGGGGCACGCAAGTATGCGGGCGAGAACTTTCTGCGGCACCTGATCCTGGCGGCAGTGGAGACCTACCCCCACATCCCCGTCGCCATGCACCAAGACCACGGCAATAGCCCGGCTACCTGCTATTCCGCCATCCGCAACGGCTTCACCAGCGTCATGATGGATGGATCCCTCAAGGAAGATGCCAAAACCCCGGCCAGCTACGAGTACAACGTGGCCGTTACCTCCGAGGTGGTGAAAGTGGCTCATGCAATCGGGGTGAGTGTGGAAGGGGAACTGGGCTGCCTGGGATCCCTGGAGACGGGCCGTGGGGAAGCGGAAGATGGCCACGGCGCGGAAGAGGCGCTCAGCCATGACCAACTCCTCACCGACCCCGACCAAGCGGTGGACTTTGTGGAGCGAACTCAGGTGGATGCGCTGGCCGTAGCCATTGGTACCAGCCATGGCGCCTACAAGTTCTCCCGGAAGCCCACTGGTGACATCCTCGACATGGAGCGCATTGCTGAGATCCACCGCCGCCTGCCCAACACGCACCTGGTGATGCACGGTTCCTCCTCGGTGCCCAAGGAGCTGATCGACATCATCAACGAATACGGCGGCTCCATTCCCGAGACTTACGGTGTGCCGCTGGAAGAAATTCAGCGGGGCATCCAAAATGGAGTGCGCAAAGTAAACATCGACACCGACAACCGCCTGGCCATCACAGCTGCCGTGCGCCGCGCTCTGGCCGAGAATCCGAAAGAGTTTGACCCCCGCCACTTCCTCAAGCCTTCCATCAAGGAAATGCAAAAAGTCTGTGCTGAGCGCTACATTGCCTTCGGCTGTGCTGGCCATGGCACCAAAGTTCCGGTGGTTACCTTGGATGAGATGGCAGCCAAGTATGCTTCTGGAGCTTTGGCGGCTCAGGTGAAGAAGACCGTTGCGGTCTAGTCCCCACATCCTGCAAGAACTCTAGAATGCTTGCCGGGGCGCTTCCAGGGTTTTCCTTGGAGATCAGCTAGGTCACTGGACTCAGATTGGACAAATAAGGGGATCCAGCTGGGATCCCCTTTTGCTTTGGAGGAACTTGATGCGTTTTGGGGGTCAGGCAGCTTTTGCCGCAGAACGTTTTTCCGTCTCAATTTGATGGTTCAGCAACGCCAAGCTTAGGCAGTCCAACAGTTCCAGGTCAGCCTCAGAGTAGCGCCGCTGAAAGAGCAGCTCATTGATGCGGTTCTCTTGGCCCAAGCTGAGGAAGCTGCTGCGGAACACCTGCTCCACGATTTCTTGGATGCTGGAGGGCAGAGTAACAGAGTCAAGACTTGTATTCATGGCTGGTTCTGTTTGAGAGATGGTTTTTGAAGGGAGAAGACTATCTTTGCCAAGAGGTGAGGTAGCGCTGCTCGATGTCCTGCAGGGAAAGATGGGAAGCCCTGGGCCGCGGCTCATTCACGGAGGAGACATCGTTCTGCCACTTGAGGGATACTCCCAGCAGTGCTCCCAAAGAGAAGCTCTCGCTCAATAGGGCTGCTATGCGGTAAGTACGGTAGTCCAGGGTTAGATCTTCACTGACTTGCATCTGTTTTTCCTCCGTATTTCTAACGTTCATGCCCCTATCATAGCCTCGAGATCAGTGGAAGTACAGAGAAACATCGAGGATTTGCGTAGGCAATTTGTACGTTTCTTCTACGCGATTTGGCGGATATCGGTGGGATCCCAGGGGTCTTTGGGGCGGGTTCAGGGTTGAGTCAGGGATCCCAGCCCAGCAGAGCACAGATGTCCGCAGCCAGGGTGGCGGCGTTGAAGGGTTTGCCGATGAGGCCATTGGCTCCAAGCTGAGCCAGAGAGGAGGGTGAAACTGGGAAATTGACATCCTCCCCGGCCTTTAGGCCGGAGATTCCTACCACGCTACGCATGGATGGCTCCTTGCGCAGTCGTCTCGGCGGGTTCCTGCTTCCGACCGCCCGTGCAGTTCGATCCACAGGCCATCCGGGCTGACACGGGTGGTTGATCCACCCGCATCCCGACCGCAGCGTCGGCCGTGTCCTGCCCTTCGTCTCGCAACAGCTGTATCCCGCGAGCAAGGATGTTGATGGCACCGACCAGAAAGGCCTCCGGCCCGCTGCCGCGAAAGGCCTCCGGCCCGCTGCCGCGAAAGGCCTCCGGCCCGCTGCCGCGATCGGCGTTATTCTCATAGCCGCACGCCACGCACTCGAACCAGGCTTGGGTCTGGCGGTTGTCTGATGAAACATGGCCGCAACATGGACAGGTGCGGCTCGGGTTCTGCGGCGGCACGACAATGAGCCTGCCGCCTTTCCAGGCCAGCTTGTACTCCAGCATGCAGCGGAACTCATACCACCCCTGGTCGAGAATGGCTTTGTTTAACGCTGACTTGGCGCGGACGTTCTTCCCAGGAGCATCTGCCGTCCCTGCCGCCAACTTGGACATATTCCGCACCCGCAAGTCCTCGATGCACACGATTGCCTGGCTTTTGCTAATCGCGGTCGAGACCTTGTGCAGGAAGTCGCGGCGGGCGTTGGCCATCTGAGAATGAATACGCTGGAGGCGGGCTTTTGCCTTCTTCCAGTTGTTGCTGAACTTGACTTTGCGGGAGAGCGCTTGCTGGGCCTTGCGCAAGCGCGCCTCGTGCCGCTTGAAGCTGTTGAGGGGCGCGTAGAACGTGCCGTCCGAGAGGGTAGCCAAGCGGGCAATGCCCATGTCCATGCCCACTGCGCCCCCCTGCGGAATAGGCCAATTAACCTCCTGCTCGGTCTGGATCGACACGAACCACTTGCCAGCGTGCTTGGATACGGTGACGTTCTTGACCTTGCCCACCACGTCGCGGCTGTTGCGATAACGCAGCCAGCCAAGTTTGGGCAGAAAGATGCGGCTGTTGGCCTGGTCCAGCTGGATTTGCTTGGGGTCGGGATAACGGAAACTGTCCGACCGGCCTTTTTTCTTGAACTTCGGGAAGCCGGCGCGCTGGGCGAAGAAGTGGCTGTGGGCTCGCTCCAAATCCTGGAGCGCCTGTTGCAGCGGATGCACCGGCGCATCCGCCAGCCACGCCGTATCTGCGCTGTGGCGCCACGCGGTGAGCAGCTGGCACAAGCCCGCATAGCCTAGCTTTTTCTGGCCTTGCTCGTGACGCTCCTTCTGCAACGCCAGTGCTTTGTTGTAGACGAACCGGCAGGAGCCAGCAAAGCGGCGCATCTGCCGTTCCTGCTGGCTGTTGGGCAGCAATTCGTACTTGAAGGCTTGAAGTCGTTGCACCGCTCAATCGTATTCTTGACCTATGCGTGATGACAACGATATTCACATGGCCGGCACTGCGTTTTTAAAGGGCGTCGGCTATGGTCGGCGCTATCCTTCCCTGCCCTGAAGGACGGGGCTTGCCGCGCCTTTTGGTCAACTCAAGACAATTGGGCAGCAACGGCTTTCAGCAGGCGTTTCTGGTCAACGGGCTTCGTCAGATAGGCATCGGAGCCAAAACATAGCCCCTGTTCAATCTCTTCGGGAGAGATTTTCGAGGAGAGAAAGACGAAGGGGATGTGAGCTGTAGACTGATCCCATCTCAGGGCATCCAGCACCCCATAGCCGTTCAGCTTGGGCATCACCACATCGCACAACACCAAGTCGGGCATCAGGGTGCGCACCATCTGCAAGCCCTCTTCTCCATCGGTGGCCGCCACCGTGTCGTACCCCGCTCTTTGCAACACCTTCTGCAGGTAGGTACGGATGGAGGGTTCGTCTTCAATCACCAGGATGCGTTTGGACATAACTTTGTAAAAAATTAAACAAAGACCTGGCCCAACCTGTCGGGCCTACTGTCCGCCTTCCCGGAGCCAGAGAGATCCGAGTTGATGCAAGAACAAGTCGAAGAACTACAGCTGCAGCATAGGGAAACTCTGGAAAAAAAAACTCCGCCAAATCGCTCATTCTGGGATCTCCCTGCTCTGCAAAAATCCTGATAGAGTGCGGAACAACTTTCCTCATCCGCAGATTTGCGGTTATGCCAGAAACCCCCCTCCTCCTTTGGGAGAAGTGAAGGCAGCCTATTCCGAAGTCAGTTGACGTTCCATCAGGCGGGTGAGGGCGGCGGTGGGGGTGGTCTGCCCTTGCAACAACAGATGCACTTCCTGGGTGATGGGCACCTGAATGCCGTGCTGGGCAGCGATCTCGACCACGACGGGAGCGGTGTAAACCCCTTCGGCGGTGCCCTCGATCTCCGCCAAAATCTGCGACAAGGGTTGGCCCTGGCCTAGCCCGTAGCCCACTCGGTAGTTGCGGCTCAAGCGGCTGTGGCAGGTGGCCAGCAGATCCCCCAACCCCGACAGGCCGTTGAAGGTTTCTGCCCGTGCCCCCAGCTTGGATCCCACCCGGATCATCTCTGCCAGGCCGCGGGTAACCAGAGCCGCACGGGCATTGGCCCCCAGTTGCAAGCCATCACACACGCCAACAGCGATGGCGATAACATTTTTCAGGGTGCCGCCTAGCTCCACTCCCAGCGGATCGCTGCTGGTATAGAGGCGGAACCGCTCCGAGGAAAGGGCATACTGCACCTGCACAGCGGCCCAGGGATCCCGGCTGGCCACCACTGCCGCTGCCGGCAAGCCTTGGCGGATCTCCGCCGAAAGATTAGGCCCCGAAAGCACTACCAGAGGCTGCTCCGGGAAAGTGGCCCCCCAGATTTGGGTAGGGGTCAGAAGCTGCAGTGGATCCAACCCTTTGGTGGCCGAGACCAAAATTGCCTGCGGTGGGATCCCCACCTGGCGCACCGCTTCCACCACAGGGCGTACCCCCGCCATAGAGACGGCTGAGATGAGGATTTGGGATCCCTGGAGCACTTCTGCCAAATCCAGGCCCTTGCGGCGATTCCAAACCCGCACCCGGTGCCCTTGCCCCTGAGCCAGCATCGCCAGGGTACTTCCCCAAGCCCCGGCTCCCAAAATGGCAACGCTTTGCGGGGATGTTGGGCTTTGGCCTTCTGCGCTAGTGTTCATCTAATCTGTTCACCCGCAGACTTTCTCTTAAGCTTTCTTCGTAGGATGCCTCTCAAAAAGCCTGCGCCGGCAAAGGGAAGACCGGCGACAAAGGTTAGTATGGGTGGATACCAAATCATGGGTTAGCTCGAGAGCAGACGACATGGCAGAAGCAGGGATCCCCCGCCTTCCTCCTGAGGTAGCCGCCAAGATGGGAACCTGGCAGCACGGGTATGCCCTTACCAATGGCATTCAACTGCACTACGTCACCCAAGGGGAAGGGGAGCTGGCGATCTTGTTGCACGGTTTCCCGGAGTTTTGGTACTCCTGGCGGCATCAGATTCCGGTGTTGGCGCAGCGGTTTCGCGTGGTGGCACCCGATATGCGCGGCTACAACGATTCCGACAAACCGGATCACGGCTATGACCTGGATACCCTTACCGAGGATATTCGCGGCTTGCTGAGCCACTTTGGGGCCCGAAGAGCGGTGGTCGTAGCCCACGATTGGGGGGGAGCCATTGCCTGGCACTGGGCGCAATTTTTTCCTGAGGAGATTCGCAAGCTGGCCGTCCTCAATTCTCCCCATCCGGCCTGCTTTCGCCGTGAATTCTTGAGCAACTTGGATCAACTGCGCCGCAGTTGGTACCTGTTCTTTTTTCAATTGCCTTGGCTGCCAGAGTGGGTGCTGCAGTGGGATTTGGGAGATTGGGTGCGCCGCATTTTCCAGGAAACCTCGGTGCGCAAAAGCGCCTTCACCCGCCACGACCTCAAGCTCTACCAAGAGGCCCTCTCCAAACCCAAGGTTCTCACCTCTGCCCTCAACTACTACCGCCAGCTGTTTAACCTGCCCACCTTGCAGAACCTGTTTTTGCAGCCCATGCGGCAGATCCTCGCCCCCACCCTGCTGATTTGGGGAGAAGAAGACTTTGCCCTCAGCCGCGAGCTAACCGAGGGGATGGATCCCTTTTTCCCCAACGGCCTGCGCAAGGAGTACATCCCCGAATGCGGCCATTGGGCGCAGCAGGAAGCTCCGCAAACGGTCAATCGGCTGCTGATGGAGTTTCTCTAGCGGGCCGGGCTTGGGATCCGCTCTTTACCATCTTCAAGGGTTGACCCTAGAATAATCCACTGAGTTTATGGGAGAACCGGCATGGCCCTGGAGTATCCATCCCATCTGCGCTACGTGGACACCCACGAGTACATCCATGTTGAGGATGATATTGCGGTGATTGGGATCACGGCTTATGCCGTCGATCAACTGGGGGATATCGTTTTCGTGGGCTTGCCCGAAGAAGGGACAGAGATTGAAAAAGGGGAAAGCTTTGGCTCGGTGGAATCGGTCAAAGCCGTCGAAGATCTCTATGCCCCTCTTTCTGGAGAGGTGGTGGCCGTGAATACAGCGGTGGTGGAGAGCCCCGAAAGCCTTGCCGACGATCCCTATGGCGATGGCTGGCTGATCAAGGTGCGCATTGCCAACCCCGAAGACTTGGAAGACACCATGAGTGCCGAAGCCTATGCCAGCTTGGTAGAGGGATCCTAAACTCCAGCAGTTGGCCCTGAACTACAGCAAAGTCTCTCGGTTACCCCCCTCAGCTTTGGCTTGGTAGAGGGCCTTGTCGGCAGCAGCCAGCAGACTTTGTGGGTCAGTTCCCTCTCCCAGCTCCAGCAGAGAGGCGATGCCCACACTGCAGCTTAGGGAGATGGTCTCCGTCCCCGCCTGCACCAACAGGGTCTGGACAGCCTGCCGCAAGCGTTCTGCCAGCCCTAGGATCTGCGAGTTCGGGATCCCGCGCACCAGCAGGGCAAACTCATCGCCCCCCAAGCGGGCCACCAGATCGTCTTGGCGAACGTGAGCTTGCAATCGCCGCGCCACCTGGATTAAGGTTTGATCCCCAGCCCAGTGCCCCCAGCGGTCGTTGATTTGCTTAAACCCATCCAAATCCAGATAGAGCACGTGGAGGGGAATGCGATGGCGAAGGGCAAAGGGGATCTCCAGCTCCAGTTGCTTCAGGAAAAAACGTCGGTTATACAGACCGGTTAGCGGGTCATAGAGGGCAGCAGTGGCCATTTGCAAAAAGAAGGCTTCTTCTGCCGCGTCGTAGTAGGCAAACTTGAGGGTGCTGGCCCCCACTTGAATGCGATCTCCATCCTTCAGGAGAACGCGGCTGACGCGCTCGCCGTTAACATATGTGCCGTTGAGGCTCTCCAGGTCGGTGAGGACATAACCCTCACTTTCTCTTTCCAGCCGACAGTGCTGCCGGGAGACGGCGTGATCCAAGAGCTGAATGTCCGCGCGGTGGCTGCGCCCCAAAACTCCACCCCTCGCCAAGGGAAACGTCATGCCCACATTGGCGCCGCTGAGCACCGTCAGAAAGGCCGCAGTTGCCTCAGGCTGGGGTCTGCGCTCGTAAAACTCCAAGGGGATCTGAGTGGTTGGCTCCTCTGGCAACTGAGAGAGAGGGTCGAGAGGCATGGAGAGGCCCAACGAATTGTGCGGGTTAGCAGTAAGCACTCGTTATATCCGTATTATGTCGGTTTTCCCCAGGCCGTGTTTGGGTGAGCGAGGGATGTCTCGCCGGTTCTGATCTGTAAACTTGCGGAACTCTGGAGTTTATCGTATACCATCGCACGCGGTGAGGCCCTCAGTTGAGAGCTACGCGAGGATTCCATCCCGCCTGCGCGGTTGTATCGGCCAGCTGTGGGAAGAAGCTCAATGGCAAACCCCAATTTCCCCAGGATCCCAAGTATTTTTCGGGATAACTCAAAAAACGGGTTCGGTTTGCCCCTCGTTCCCTGATTTCGAGAAGAGGCTCTCTCCTCTATGTCCTACAGATCCTCTGACTTCTGAAGAGTTGCCGAGGCGGCCTAGAATGGGTCTGGGATCCCTGAGAGGAGGAGTGGGGCATGATCAGGCCCAATTCTGCCCATCTATTGACTCCGGATTTTCGCCTCAGCCTGTCGGTGTTGGCTTTGGCGGTGCCGCTGTTCTGGCTTTCGTTTTGGGCGGGGCTAGGGGTGGGCCTGTTTGGCCTGTTTTTGATGGTGCAGACCTCTCTGATCGGTCTGGCCTTTACCAGGACGGCGCTGCAGGTCTACAGCGGCTCCAAGCGCATCCGCGAGTTTCCCTACAGCGAGTGGCAGGATTGGCAAATTTTCTGGCCGCCGCTGCCGGTGTTGTTCTTTTTCCGAGAAACCAAAAGCATTCATTTTTTGCCGATGCTGTTTAACCCTGCCGAGCTAAAGATGTGTTTGGAAGAGCGGGTGGGTCATCTCCACGCCCAACATCGGTCTCAAGGATCCCCGCCGATTGCTGGTCCGGGTAGCTCCCGCCGATGAGTGGCTCCGCCTTGTGGGTTTGGCAGCAGGCAGAGAGATGGCGCTGGCTGGAGTGTCAGCTTTTGGCGGAGTGGCCTCACGCTTTTGGCTCTCGCCAAGGTCATCCCCATCCCCCGTCTCAGTTGGCCGCCCGGCTGCAACTGCCCCCTGAACAGGCCGCGTGGGGCCATCAGGTGCATGGCTGCAACTGGGTTTGGGCAGATGGGATCACCGAAACCTTTGGACACAAACGAGAGCAGGACTGCTCTGTTGGTCAAGAGATCTCTACCCGTTCTCAGGCAGATGCGGTCATTGCCCGCCGCCAAGGAGATTCTGCCTGGGTCTGCACCGCTGACTGTGTGCCGATTTTGGTGGCCAGTCGAGAATGGGTGGCGGCCATTCACGCCGGGTGGAGAGGCACTGCTGCGGGGATCTTGTCCAAGGTGCTGCAGGAGTTTTTACAGGCGGGGATCCCTGCTGCTGGGATCCGCGTGGCCATCGGGCCTTCCATTTCGGGGTCGGTCTATCAGGTGTCAGAAGCGGTGGCGGAGCTGGTGCTGAACAGTTTACCCCCGGGGCTGGATGCCCGCGCCGCCCTGTTGCCCGATCCTCTGCCTGGCAAGGTTCGCCTGGATCTGCGCTGGGTCAACGGTGCCCAAGCCCAAGCCAAAGGGATCCCCCCTGAACACATTGCCGTCAGCCCCCATTGCACCCTCAGCCAACCCCAAGATTTCTTTTCCTACCGCCGCGATGGATCCCTGAAGGATGAGCAGGGCCGTCATTGCGTGCAGTGGTCGGGAATCGGCCTGCGGTCGTAGGCAGACTTGACCCAGTTCTGCCCGGAGGAACGGGAAGTAGTGGCTATAATTGCGCTCAAGACAGGGCTGATACATTTACGCTGAACACTGCTGAACATCACCGTTCAACTATGCAGCGATAGCATTCTGTTTGTTTCCAAACAGAATGGCGGTATCCCGCAAAGCTTTGAGTAGAACACCCAAAGCGCAGTTTCCGTGTCATCTTACTACCAATTTTCTGCTTTGCTTTGGCTACCATGTTGGCAGACTCGAAAGTAAACAGAAAGATCAACTGGTAGTAATCCGTACTGAACATATTATACATTATTTTCAGTATAGTTGAGCTTATTATTGACTAGAGTCATGCTCTATCTAACTACTGGAGATCCCATGGTTTACCGCGCTGTTTTCTGGGGATTAGCTGGGATGGCTTTGGCTTTCTCTCTCGCTTTCCTTGAGGAGGCTAACGCTCAAACCTCGCTGACTGGCATCAACCGTGACAGCGTACTGCAACTGAACCTTGGGTCGGGACGCAGCCTCCCTCGGGTACCTGTGGGCGGTTCAGGTTCTGAGGAGGGCCGGGATCCTGCTGCTCCTTCGGCGCAAATGTGGGCAGAGTGGCATATTCGCGCCAATGTCTGCACCGGAAACCTCTCCACAGAAGAACTGGCGGAGCTGTTTCCATTGGTGAATCAAGCTCTAGTGGATGCCGTTTGCCGGGGAGGAAGTTAAAGGTTGCCCAGGCTGGCGGTAAGGTGAAGAAGGAGCCTCTAGGTCGCTGCTGCATGGATTTTGAGAAACTTTTGGAGGAATGGGTTGCAGCCTTTGCCCAAGTGGCCGAAGAAAGTTTGGCCTCTTTGGAGACTGCCCTGATGGAGCTGGCAGAGCACTTGGCTGTGCCTTTACAGGAAACCCTTAGGCAGTGGGAAGCCCTCTGGAATCTGGAGGAGGAAGTGGAGCTGGAGCCTGAGCCAGAACCCTTTGAGGAAACCCTCAACCCTTCTGGCGAATCTTTCACCACCAGTCGTTTCTTCGTCAGCCCGATAGGATTTGGGGGTGTGGTTGTTTACACTTACGTGGCTTCGCCGCCAGAATACATCGGGGATCCCACCTGCCGCTACAATGCCCATTCTCCAGAGTTGCGCTGCGCCGTCAACCCCTGCGGCCCCTGTGAGGGCTGTCCCCACTACGAGCCTCGGAATGAGCCCCGATGAAGGGTGACCGCCTGATTGTTGCGCTGGATACTCCTTCTCAAGAGCAGGCTTTGGAGTGGGTGGACTCCTTGCCGCAGGTGCTGTGGTGGAAGGTGGGTCTGGAGTTGTTCACTGCTGCGGGTTCTTCCATCCTGCAGGCTCTCAAGGAAAGGGGCAAGCGCATTTTCCTGGATTTGAAGCTGCACGACATTCCCCACACGGTGGGGAGGGCTACGGAGGTGGCCGTCGGCTATGGAGTGGATCTGCTCACCGTCCATGCCGCCGGTGGCAGTGCTATGTTGCGCTCAGCCGTGGCAGCCGCCCAGGGCAGTTCTTGTCGGCTGTTGGCGGTTACCCTCTTAACCAGCATCAGCCCCCCGCAGGTGCGACAGGAACTGGGCATCGAGATGGATCCCGCCGACTATGTGTTGCATTTGGCCCGGCTGGCTCAAGCTCAAGGCTTTACTGGACTGGTTTGCTCTCCTCAGGAGGTCTCGCGGTTGCGCCAAGCTTTGGGGCCGGAGGTTTTGCTGGTTACTCCCGGGATCCGTCTGGGCCAAGCCAAGGCGGGGGATGGAGACGAGGATCAACAGCGCATCTGCACGCCCGACGAAGCTCTGCGGGCAGGAGCCGATTATCTGGTGGTGGGCCGCCCCATCACCGCTTCTCCCGATCCCGTGGCCGCCTTGCGGCGCTTCCAAGCCTTGTGGGATGCTGCTAGCTGAGAGGGTGGGGAGATGGTTTGGCCTGATGTTGTCCTGGTGGTTCTGTGATGCAACGATACCATAGGCTTGTCCGGTGGATCCCTGAAAAAAGGCCGGCTGGATCCGGCAGGAGGCGTTGGCTAGGAGTCGGTTTGTCGGTGGTTTTGGGCCTGGTCAGCACTCCTGGGCGCGTTAGGGGTGCGGAGCATTTCGTTCCGGCAAGAGGGGAAACTTGCCTGGCTGCTCCTCAGGTTTGGGCTGAGGCTCTAACGGAGCAGTTGCCTTTGTTTCTCAATCTGGCCTTGAGCCGCTCCCGCTCTGAGTTTCAGGTTGTGCTGGTGGGGAAGCCGGAGGTTGAAATGCTCTCTCCAGGGTCTCCGGCCCGCTTACGCCAACAGGAGCTGGCTCCGGTTTTGCCGGACACCGCAACTGCTTCTCCAGAAGCTTTTCGGCTGTATTTCACCACGTTGGAGCGCCGCTTGGTCTTGGCAACCCCTGCGGAAAGCAGCGCCAACCCCTTGGCCGGTCGGCGTAGCGAAACTCTGCAACTGGCCTACGAGGCTTATGTCCTGCGGGCTAACCCTGGGGATCCCTGGCGGTTGGTGCGTCTGCAGGTAACCGGATCGGGGATCCCCATTCGCGATGTCACGAATGGACTCACTGCCCAGGCCATCCGCCGCTGGCAACAGTCGGGTTGCCCCTTGACGGGCGATCTAGAGTTGACTAGACCTTCTCTCTAGCGGCGCGGAGCGCTTTGCGTCAGCATGAGTGCGGGAGTATGTCACGCGGGGAGATTCTCTTTTGGAAGTAACGAAGGGGCACTTTTTCTCCCCAACCGGCCAAGAGTAGAGGGCGTCGGATGTTCTGCTGCCGGTCGAGGGCCCACCCCGTGTAGGGATAGTGCTCTGCACTGCTCATGCGAACAGGCTAGGGTGTACCCATGAAGTTTCCCCCCGCCACACCCCGCCCGGGCAGGCGGCTGCCCCGCGGCTCATTTCCCCACCTGGGGTCGTCCAACAGGGACAACCATCGCCGTCGGCGTTTGGTTGGTTTTGGTTTCATGGGCCACTGGCTGCTATGGGGAGGGATGGGCCTTCTTTTGGGGCAGCGACTCCGCTCTTGGGGGCAACCGGCTCCTCTGCAGTGGTGGCGCGTTTTGCCGGTGAGCAGTTCTGAGGGATCCCTGACTTTTGTCCAACCGGAACTGCCTCTCTACCACTCGTTCGCGTCAGTGGTGCGGAGCACTTTTGCAGACGGGCTACTGCCCTGGTTGGCTCAGGGAACCGGGATCTCGGCTGAAGGGATCCTGCACATCTTCTCAGCTATGGCCTGCTTGGCCATTCTGCTGTTGTGCTGGAGCTGGGGCAACTTCTGGAGTGCCGGTCTATGGGGACTCAGCCCCTGGGTGTTGACCCAAGGGTTGGAGCCAGGCAGCGAGATTTTGGGCAGCCTGGTTTTGCTTTGCAGTTGTGGTGTTGGGCCGGGATCCACCTTGCGCTGGTGGGGTCTGGCCTTAGCTTGTGCCCTGTCTTATAAGGTTTGGCCCTTGGCTCTGCTCTGGGCGGGGCTGTGGACGAGCCAGCAGTGGCCACGGCAACCGTTGCGTTCGCGTCAGCGGCTCGGAATATCAGGACTGCTTTTGCTGCTGCTGGTGATGGGGCTTTCCTGGCTGGGACGGTTTAATTTGCCGGCTACCTCTGCTGAGGTGATTCCCCATCCTCTCAGCTCCCAAGGTGGCTTGGCCGTTTTGGCTACTTTGATGCTGCCCTTGGGGTTGAGCTTGGTGCGGCTGGGCTGGCCTTGGGCGGAACGGCAACAAGCCCTGCTCAGCTTGGCCGGCTTGGGCCATGTCCTCTGGGTGGGAGTGCTGGCAGCAGTGTTTTGGGATCCCCAAGTGAACACCCTGCAGCAAAGTGCTCGCTGGGGTTTGGTGGTGCTCCCCTTCCTATGCCTGAGCGCCGGCGGCGTCTTGGCTGAGATCCCCTACCGGAGCTGGCGGCGGGTTTTGGGATCCCTACTCCTGGGCAGTTCTTTCTTGTTATCGTGGCAGGCATTGGCCTAAGGTATTCTTTCTCTTGCTTGCCATGACCCAGACCTCGTCCGCATCGGCACCGCGTAGCACTTCGCGGCCCTTGTTGCAAACCCTTTTTGCCCAACGGGCTCAGGCTGTGATCCCTTCTCCTTTCGGGGCGGAGATCCCAGGGGCGGTGCCAGTGGTTACCAGTTTTACCTTTGGGCTGGCGGATCCGCGCCTGTTTCCCAAGGCCGACTTGGCGCGGGCCACGGCGGAGGTGTTGGCAGAGGATGGGGACAATGCCCTCAATTACGGCGGCACGTTTGCCGGGCTGATCGACGTGGTGCTGCAGTTGATGCGGGATAGAGGGGTAGAGGCCCAGCCGGAAAACCTACTGATCGGCTATGGCTCTGGGCAGATCCTCGGCCTGTTGCCTCAGGTCTTCGTGGAGCCGGGGGATGTAGTCATTGTGGAAGGGCCCACCTTCATGGGGGCTGTCAGCCGTTTTGCGGCGGCAGGAGCGCGTCTGATCTCGATTCCGGTAGATGGGGAAGGCATGGTGGTGGATCGCCTGGAAGAGGTGCTGCGCGATCTGGCTCGCCAAGGGATCCGCCCCCGATTTGTCTATACCATTCCCACCTTCCAAAACCCCAAAGGCTGCACCCTCTCTGGGCCACGGCGGCAGAAATTGGTGCAGTTGGCAGCTGAGTACGGTGTGGTGGTGGTGGAGGACGAGGCCTACTACGACCTGCGCTTTGCCGGGGATCCCTTGCCCAGTTTGGCTGCGCTGGATCGGGAAGGCTGGGTTCTGCACGTGGGCACCTTCTCCAAGATTGTGGTGCCGGGAGTACGGGTGGGCTGGGCCTGTGGTCACCCTGAGATCATCCGCCGCTTGGAGATGTTTCGCAGCGAGGGATCCCTGGGGCCCTTTCTGGGCCGGGTGGTGGCCCGCTATTGCGGGGAGGGCCGTCTGCAAAGCCACATTCAACTCCTCACCCGTCGCTACCGAGAAAAGTGCCAGGTGATGCTGGAGGCCATCGCTCAATATTTTCCGCCCGAAGTCAAGGTGGAGGCCCCTGGGGGTGGATTTTTCGTTTGGTGTGAGCTACCCCCTTTCCTAAGCGCCAGCACCTTGTTGCAGGCTACCCGTGCCCTGGGGGTCACCTTCCTGCCGGGCACCCACTGCTTTGCCGACGGCCAAGGAGACCATGCTCTGCGCCTGGCCTTCAGCTATCAACCCGAGGAGCGCATTGTCAGTGGGATCCAGACCATTGGGGAACAACTGTACAGACTGATACACTCTTGCGCCAGCGGTGCGGAGCAGCAAGGGAAGGAGCTCTCCAAAAGCATGGATCCTTGAAGCCCAGAGCGCAGATTTCCCGCTCACCTGCCCCCCACAGCCTTGGCCACGCGCCGGAAAAATTGCCCAACGCCCTTCACCAGGTTAGGTGCAGCTTCTGGACGAGCCGGGATCCCTGCCATGAGGGTGTAGTAGTCATCCAAGAGGGTGTGCTCTTCTGGAGAGACCGTGTTGTCGGCCATCATCAGGTTGCCGATTGCTCCCAAAAGTTGCATGCGCTCGGTTTCGCTGGCCTGGGCTAGATAATCGGCCATCCAGCGCTCGGTTTGCTCCATCGGGATGGGCTCTTGGATCAGCTAGAAATCGCAGGAGCCCCGCACTGTACCCGTAGGGTCGGTGTCGAGAGGAAAGTCCGCCTCCATGGTTATAATTGTACTGCGGACACCAGAAACGGTTGTTTAAGGCACTGGTAACGGTCGATTGGGGGTGCTGTAAACCACCCCAGAGGCTCGTGGTTGGCTTGCCAACTGCAGGGCTACCGAAAGCCCGCCCTGTACTGCGAAGGTCAGGGTCGGGTAGTTTACTTCTCGCAGCTCGGTATCGTGCTCCAAACCATAGCGGCGCAGCAGGGATCCCAAGTAGGCCAATTCCTGGGGTTCCAAATGCCCATCGGCCCAAGCAGAGCCGGCCACAATTTTGAGCATGAGCTGATGTTGAGTTGTGGGGTTCATGGTGGGATCCCTTGCTGAGAACTGTTGTCGCTACGCGACACTTCTGCGAACGTGTCAGGGGGCCAGAGACCTTAGAGGCTGCAGAGTTGAGGGGATGAACAGCTTAACTATAGCCAGACCTTGGGTGAGCCATCTGCGTTCGCGCCAGCGGTGCGCAGCCCTTTTTGCGGCTAGGATCGTTATCTGTATTCACGGACACTGAGCTACCGCGATAGCGGGACGGAGTCCTTTTTCTCGCCCATTCTTGCAATGCTAAGCGCCTCTCCTTGCCAATTGGATCTTGCCATTCCGGCCCCAGGTCGGCTGTACCGCGGCAGCGGCATTCTGGAAGCTGTGCCCCTTGCGGTACTGGGATCCCGTGTGCTGGTGATCGGGGGGGAACGCTCCTTGGCTGTGGTTGAGTCCCCTCTGCAGCGCAATTTCGCGCGGGATCCCGCCCTCCAAGTTCACTGGACTACCTACGGGGTAGATTGCAGCGAGTCGGAGCTGGCGCGTTTGCAGGCGCTAGCCATGGCGGAGTCCACAACCGGCATCTTGGGGGTAGGCGGGGGCAAGGCTCTGGATACGGCCAAGCTGGTGGCCCACCGGCTGCGGATCCCCGTGGTTACCGTGCCCACCTCTGCTGCCACCTGTGCCGCCTGGAGTGCCCTATCCAATATCTACTCCAACAGCGGCGCTTTTCAGCGGGATGTGGCCTTGGATCAGGCCCCAGCCGCCTTGATCTTGGACTACGACCTCATTCGTCAGGCTCCCCCTCGCACCTTGGTAGCCGGGATCGGAGATGCCTTGGCTAAGTGGTACGAGTCTTCCGTCAGCAGCGGCAGTTCAGAAGATGCCCTGGTGATTGGCGCTGTGCAGCAGGCCCGCGTCCTGCGGGATTTGCTCCTCCAGCAATCGGCGGCGGCCTTGAGGGAGCCGGGCGGAACCGCTTGGAAGCAGGTGGTGGATGCCTGCATCTGCCTGGCGGGGATCGTCGGCGGCATGGGTGGGGCTAAGTGTCGCACCGTGGCCGCCCACGCTGTCCACAACGGGCTAACCCACTTGTCGGGGCACCGGGCCACCCTGCACGGCGAGAAGGTGGCTTTCGGCATTTTGGCCCAGCTCCGCCTAGAAGAGATCCTGCAGGGAAGCCAGTTGGCGCTGGCAGCACGTACCCAGTTGCTGGAGTTCTACCGCCAGGTGGGGCTGCCCCTCAACTTGCGGGATCTCAAGCTAGGTCACTTGGGATCCGCCGACCTGCTGCATGCTGCCCAAGTGGCCTGCCAGCCAGGATCCGACATCCACCACCTGCCCTTCCCCGTCAGTCCAGAAGCCCTGTTGGTGGCCCTTACCACCACAGACCTGACCAGCTCCAGCCCTGTTCTCCCTCGGCTGTAAGTCCTGGCAGAGGATATCTGTCTGCTATCCAACTCCGCCGGTACGGGCCTGGGTCGGCATTGTGGGCAGGCGGGCTTCGCCGTAGGCTCCAGAGGTGGCGCCCACCAAGATCAAGGCTCCGCCCATCCAAGTCCACCCATCCGGGATCTCGGCAAACACCCAAAACCCGATTAGGCTGGCCCAGAGCAGACGGGAGAAATCCAGAGGCAGCAGCATCGTCACCTCAGCCAGCTTGTAGGCCTGGGCGAGGGCCACCTGGCCAATGCTGCCCAGTAGCCCCATGGCCACCATCCACAGCCACTGCTCAGGAGAAGGCCAGGTCCAAACCCAGACGGCAGCCAGAAAGGAAAGGGGGGTCTGCAGCAGGCCCATGTAGGCCGTAATCGTGAGGCTGGACTCGGTGCGGGAGAGGATCTTGAGCACGATGGTCACCCAGGCAAAGAGTGCTGCCGCCCCCAAGGCCAGCCCTGTTCCCAGAGAAAACTCTCGGAAGCCTGGCCTCAACATCACCAAAGCCCCGGCAAACCCCAGGCCCAATCCCAGCCAGCGGGACGAGCGCATCTGCTCGCCCAACACCCATACCGCCATCGTGCCGGCAAACAAAAGTTGAACAAAGCTCAGCGCCGTAGCTTCTGCCAGAGGCAACAGGCTGGCTGCCCAAAAGGAGAGCAACATCCCCACCGTGCTGATCGCCGAGCGCAGGAGGTAAAACTCCATCTTGGCGGTGTGCAGAGACTGGATCCCAGCCCGCAACACCAGCGGCGACAGGGCGAGAAACCCGAATAGGTTGCGCAAAAACACAATCTGAAAGGGGTGAAGGGCGGGAGTGTTGAGCCGGATGATCGCGCCTAAACAGGCAAAGCAAGCAGTGGCCAGCAGCTTCAGGGCAACTCCTTGCCAGAGCCTTATTTTTCCCCACTCTGCAAAGCGGCTCAGCTGGTGGCGATACCACATCTCCAAAGTCACAGCTCACACCCAAATGGTTTAGGCACTAAGTTTTCAGCCTTGAACTCTCAGCTTAAACGGACTTCCAGGGATCCGAACTGCGCCCCTGGGCACTCCTTGCTGCCCACCGGCCCCCCTGATTCCCAGGGGGAAAAAGATGGGGATCCCAAGACATGGCCATTTCAAGTAGCCATGAAACAACTCACCCCGTCGCTCCATAGCTCCCCTCTCTCTTTGGGAGAGGGGCTGGGGGTGAGGGCGTGGAACCTCTAGGTTTGCTTGAGAATCTCTTTCAAGTAGCCGATGACCGTTTCCGGCTTGAGATGGGCCATACAGGGATGACCCTCCACCAGGCAGGTTTCGTTTTTGAACTTGTTCTCTGCGCAGACCCGGCACTTGTAGGCGGTTTGGGTGAGATAGACGTGGGGCAGACGAGGAGCCCACAGTCGCACCGGGCTGGCCCCATCCCCATCGGCATCGTTGCCAAACAGGGCAATGGTGGGACAGCCCACTGCCGCCGCGATGTGCATCGGCCCCGCATCCACGGAGATACACACCCGCGCCCGCTTCAGGGCCCCCGCCAGCTCCATGAGGCTGGTTTTGCCCCGCAGGTCAACCATTCCCGTTTGGGCCAGCAGTTCGTCTTCGCTGCTGCCGCCGTGGTAGAGGGATCGCTGCAGCTCCGGCGCGCTGCCGATTAGCCCCACCTGCAGGCCCTGGCCTTGGCACCACTGGATCACCTGCCGCCAGTACTCCAGAGGCCACATCTTGGCGCGGCGGGTAGTGGTGATGTGCACCAAAACCTCTGGCACCGGAAAACCGGGATCCCGGCTGGGCAGCTCCAGGCGGAAAAAATCCGTCTCCACGTACGCCAGGCGACAGAAGATTTCGGCGATGTAGTTGCTGGTGAGGATCCCTTTGTAGCGCTGCAGAAACTCCAGGCCGTTCCAGTCGTCATCCTGGAGCATGCGCTGTACCGGGTCGGAGCCGGGGTCCAACTTGCGGCGAAAATCCAGAGTCAAGCCGGCCCCGGCAATGTACTGGGGGCGCAGGGCCGTTACCGCCACCAGGTTGAGCTCGCTAAACTCGTCGCAATTGATGGCCAAGTCGTAGGGGCCGGCCTGGGTCACCCGTTCTCGCACAGCAGCGGTCAGGGCCTCGAGGTAATCGGGACGACGGCTGTAGAGAGGAAAGCTGAAGTCGATGTAGGGGCAGTGGAGCTCAAAGTCGCGGGTAATCTCGCTGCCAAAAAAATCCAGCACACAGCCGGGGTATTTTTCCTTGAGGCCCCGCAACAGCGGGATGGTAACCACAAAATTGCCCACCTTGCTGGAGGAAAACACCGCCAGGTGGGGATGTTCCCGCAGAGGTTGGTTGGCAAACCGTTGCATAAGGCTGGGATCCCCAGGAAGATATCAACCCCGCTGGAGGTGGTGCGGGTGGTGCAGACAGAGCACTTTTGCTAGGCTAGCATTCCTCTGTCCTGTGCTTTGATGGCCATGCTGGGATCCCTGGGCCTCAGGGGAGACTGGCTTGGCTGCCATCCCAGATGACCACCACAGCAAAGCGATCCAGAAAGCCATCTGTCGCATTCATCTGGCGCAGACTAAAAGCATCTTCGGCGGAAATCACCAGGTCGTAGCCCAGGGTGCGGATGGCACGAATGCGGTGAGGCCGTTCCCCGATGCGGTTCACCAGTGAGCGGGCCTGCTCTTCCGAGGTGGCATAGGCAGCTGTGCCCTCGCTGCCCACAAAAGCCGCGTTGAGGTCTTGGCCAAGAGTAACGGGGGTATAGACTTGATTGCCATCGGGATCAAACAAGCGCATTGACTGGCTAGGCAAGAAATCCAAGCCTCGTGCATCCACAATCAACCCTGTCACTTGCGGTTCCCGCCGCTGGGATCCCGCCTCCAGACCCGTTCCGCCCCCTGGCCCTTGGCCTGTGCCCACCCCTGAGCCAGGACTGGCTCCGCGCACCCCACTCTGGCCGCTGCCCGGCCCGATCACTTCCCCCTGCCGGGATCCAGAGCCACTGCCGCCAGGGCTGGTGCCGAACTGCCGCAACAGATCCAGATCGAAAACCGGGCCTTCTGCCACTTCTCCATGGCCGGGTTGGGCCGGCTGGACTTTTGGATCGGCTTGATCTGTTTGTGGGAGCGGAACAGAATCCTGGGTTACTGGACGCCAGGGCGTTGCTTCAGAAGCGGGCAGGGTAGGGGATCCCCCTTGCAAGCGGTAAAGGGGAGGAAACAGCGTTTGGGCATCCACAGCTTCCACCGGCAAGACCGGCCCCGCCAGCAGGATCCCCAGTGCTGCCCAGCTCACTTGGATCCGTATGCCTTGAATCCTATACTTCCACCACCTCATGCCCACACCTCTTGGCCTCAAAACCTGCGGCCCGCTCGGCAACCGCTCATCCTCCCTCATGCTACCCAGGCAGGGCCGGTTCGGCAGGGGATCCCGCGCAGTCTTCCCCTTGGCTTGAGAGCAGCTGGGGCTCCTGGCCTCTCCCTAAAGGTGGGTCGGAGAACAAGAGATTGATCCCCAGCGATCCCCAGGGTCTTGACCGACAGGCAAAAATACGCAAACATGGGTTCATCATTCTTGATGATCCCCGTTGATCCCCACCTGTGGTCATCAGCGGCTGGAGAGCCCGAGGCAAGCCGATACATCAGCAGGTTCAAGTTGTCCTCAGAACCACAAGCTGGGATCGGCCCATAGGACAAAAGCTGGAGCATTGCACGAAGCCCGATTTGTCGAAGACAGGAGACCCCGACCATGCCACAAGAGCGGATCCCGTTGGAAGAAATGACCATCCGGCAGTTGCGGGAAGAAGCTGCCCGCTATCAGATCCCCAAGTACAGCCGCATGACCAAAGACCAGCTGATTGAGGCCATTCGAGAGGCCCAAGTCAAAGCTGGCCGCCCTGTCGATGCCATGCCGGAGCCCAAGGGGCAAGAATCGGTCACCCAAACGAAGTTTAGGGGTCAAGAGGTTGCCGGCAAGACGGATCTGGCCGATGTGGACAAAGGGCTGGGGGATCTGCCGGAGGGCTATGGGGAAAGCCGCATCGTTTTGCTGCCGCGGGATCCCCAGTGGGCCTACGCCTATTGGGATGTGCCCAACGAGGCTAAAGAAAGCAAGCGCCGCGAGGGCGGCCAACAGTTGGCGCTGCGCCTCTACGATGTGACGGATATCGATTTCAGCTACCAGCCGGCCCACAGCATGCAGGAGTACCCCTGTGACGAGTTGGCGCGGGAGTGGTATTTGCCGATCCCGGTGAGCGATCGTTCCTACATTGTGGAAATTGGCTACCGGACGGCAGATGGCCGCTGGCTGATGTTGGCCCGCTCGGCGGCGGTGATGGTGCCGCCAGTCTTTCCCTCCGACTGGTTTGAAGAGCACTTCCTGACAGTGCCCTTCGACATGGCTCTGCAGGGCCGCACCCTTTACCAGCTCAGCGAGCCCTACAAGCGCAGCGCCACCGGCATGGGCGTGGTGGACTACAAAGGCGATGAGCCGCAGCAGGGTGCCACGGTCGATCCCTTCCTGGAAATGGTGGGTGGCTTTGAGGCGATGCGGGTGGCGGGATCCCTGTTTGGCAGCCACCAGATGGGCAGCCGCCAATTGGTGCCCGAGCAGGCCATCAGCTCGTTTATCATCCCCTCGGGTGTGGGCATGATGGGGATGGCCATGGCGGAGGTGCCCGCTGCTCCCTGGATGGCTTCAGGATCCGGCCTGGGCCTGTTCTCGGGGGCTTCCGAAGTGCTGCCGCAGCGCTCTCGCAAGTTCTGGTTGGTGGCCGATGCCGAGCTGATTGTCTATGGGGCCACAGAGCCGGATGCCACCGTTACCATTGGCGGGCGCAAGATCCAGCTCAACCCCGATGGCACCTTCCGCTTCCACATGGCTTTCCCAGACGGCAACATCGACTTCCCCATCTTTGCGGTGGCTGCCGATGGCGAGCAAAACCGGGAGATCCACATGACCTTCGACCGCCGCACCCTCTCCCGCCGCACCAACACCAAAGAAGAGGCCATCGAAGAGTTGTTGCCCTGAAGGATCCAACCTTTCCCTTCTTGCCCCCTGGAGCTGGCCGGGGGGCTTTTTTCCCTGGGCTGGAGAGCTTGACTCCAGCCATCAAAACAGGGGATGCCAGTCCTAGGAGAGCATGACTCTAGTCAATAATAAGCTCAACTATACTGAAAATAATGTATAATATGTTCAGTACGGATTACTACCAGTTGATCTTTCTGTTTACTTTCGAGTCTGCCAACATGGTAGCCAAAGCAAAGCAGAAAATTGGTAGTAAGACGACACGGAAACTGCGCTTTGGGTATTCTACTCAAAGCTTTGCGGGATACCGCCATTCTGTTTGGAAACAAACAGAATGCTATCGCTGCATAGTTGAACAGTGATGTTCAGCAGTGTTCAGCGTAAATGTATCAGGTCGATCACCCGGATCAGTTGTTTCAGCTTCTCCATCACCCGTCCAGAGCGAAGCAGGTCTTCCGCCTGTTGGATCCCTTCTGGCAAGGATGGGGCGTGGCCGAGGAGCCACAGATAGCTACCCCCATTCCAGAGAACGGCTGGGGTGAGTTCACAGGGATCCCCGCTGAGCACCTGCTGCATCTGTTGGAGCAGCTCTTTCTCGCCGGAGAAGGGAATCTCCGGGCCTGCCAAGTGGCAATCTCTGGCCTTCAAGAGCAGCCGTTTCCCGCCCTGGTTGAGAATGGCCGCCCGTTCCCGCGGCAGGTCGCAACTGCCTTCCAAACCTTTGACGGTGGTAAATTGCCGGATCTCCCGCAGGGCAAACAGCTCCAGCATCGTGGCCTCGGTGGGAGGATGCACATAGCCGGCCACCAGGTGAAAGGGGCCTTGGTAGGGCGTCCAGACCAGTTCCAAGGTGGCCAAGGGGGGGCGCTTGCCGATTTGATCCCGGTAGTCCATCAGAGCCTGAGCCTGGGGAAAACAGGTGGGCAAATACAAAAATCCCAGCCCGGTTTGTTCCAGCAGTTGCCCCACCCGCTCCAGGGATAGCCCTCGCCAATCCACCCCCAAGCTCCGCCACACCGCTTCCAAGGGCAGCCCATACTTGGTGGGACAGAAGCCAGAGCCATGCAGCAAAACGGCTGACCCTGCCGCCGCCAGCAGCAAAGCCACCAGCACCCCCAGCGGCGCAGTCCGCGAGCGGCCATCGTAGGGATGGCCAAAGATGATCAAGGGATGGGGCAAATCCCGTTGGGGCAGAAGAGGGCCGTCTTCTGCGTAGGCATCCAACATACCGGCCAGCTCTTCGGCAGTGGGGCGCTTGATGCGGTGGGCAATTAAAAAAGCCCCGATCTGGGCGGGAGTGGCCTCCCCCCGCAGGAGCATTCGAGCAGCGCTGGCGGCCTCTGCCCGGCTGAGATCCTGGTGGGTGTGGGTGCCGCTGCCGATTTTTTTCAACAGCTCGCGAAACTCTTGGCTCATAGCATCGGCGGTCGGGAGCGCTGGGCTACCCAAGTAGGGGGA
The DNA here is from genome assembly GCF_000013225.1 of Synechococcus sp. JA-2-3B'a(2-13). Classification (NCBI taxonomy): domain Bacteria; kingdom Bacillati; phylum Cyanobacteriota; class Cyanophyceae; order Synechococcales; family Synechococcaceae; genus Synechococcus; species Synechococcus sp. JA-2-3B'a(2-13). The sequence continues at coordinate 350,259 of NC_007776.1, read as the reverse complement.
GATAACGGCGGAACACTTGCAACTACCGATACAGGTATTTGACAACTTACAGAAATTTCTACAAAAAATCCCTACAGAACTGACAACAGCCCGGCAGAGGGCTGAGGGAAATGGGGATCTGTACCGGAAGCAGGCTCAACCTCAGACTGCCTGATAAGCTGGGCGGCCAACTGCAAAAACCGGCGAATGGGAGGGATCCGATAGCGATCGCTGGTGGTAACCATAACCACCTGTCGCCTCAAGAGGGGGGGCTCGGTGGGTCGCACCTGCAAATCCGGATCGGCGCAGCAGTCCACCAGGGCCGACTCCGGCAGGAGGGCAATGAGCTGCCCCTGTCGCACCACCCCCCGAAAGGCATCCAAGGTGTTCAGTTCCAGGGCTGCTTTCAGGGGAAGCCCCTGCCGGGCCAGATGGGATCCCACCAAGGAGCGCATGGCATAGCCATCCTTGAACACAGCCTGGGGATACTCCGCCAGCACCTTCCAGGGGATCCGCTCGTAGCGGCTGAGGGGATGGGTGGCGGGCATCAATACTTGAATTGGCTCGGAGTACAGTGGCTCCACCACCAGCTCTGCCCCCCGCGTCATCAGGGGGTTCTCCATCACCAGGGCCACATCCACCAGCCCATCCCTGAGCACCTTTAAGGCGCGGTCGCTGCCCAGAGCGGTAACCCGCAACTGCACCTCTGGATACTCCCGGCAAAACTGTTGCAGCACCGGCGGCAGTTGATGGGCGATCAGAGAATGGATCCCAGCAATGCAGAGCTCGGTTTGCTGGCCCTGCAGCCATTCTCGAATGCTTTCCTGAGCCCGCTGCCATTCTTGACAGATGCGACGGGCATGGGGCAAAAGCCGTTCCCCAGCTACGGTTAGAGCCACCGGGCTTTTGCGATGCAACAGCGGAGCGCCCACCGCTTCTTCCAGGGCCTGGATCTGGCGGCTAATAGCCGATTGGGTCAGACCGCTGAGGCGAGCAGCGGCCAAAAAGCTGCCCGTTTCCACCACGTTCAAAAAGGCTTGCAACAACTCCAGCCGCACCTGGGATCCCTTGATGATGTAGCCTGCCGTGGTGGCATCCTAGCTGGGGAAGCGGTAGGCTTTTGTAAACACCGTTACAAGTTGTTTGTTGGACTGGGGATCCCCAAGCCAGGAGGAGAAGCAGATGGGTTGGGATCCAGCCTTGCTGGAGGGGCTGCTCAACTCCGCCATTCCCCACCTTTTCCCCGCTGCCCAGGTGGTCATCCGCCACAAGGGAAGGTGTATCTACTCAAGGGCGGCAGGCCATCTCGACCCTGAGACCCGGCGCCAACCGACAACCTCGGCCACCCGTTTTGACCTGGCCTCGCTGACCAAGCTGTACACCGCCACCGCCTGCATGGCCCTGGTGGAAGCCGGAGCGTTGCTGCTGGATCAACCGGTCAGTCTCCTGTTGCCGGAGTTTCAGGGATCCCGCCCCATTGCCCCCTATGAAGATCCTCTGCAGCCGGGGAAATGGATTGCTGTGGAACCGGAATCCTTAGGCCAGCTTGTTGCAACAGAACAGGTGACGGTGCGACAGTTGCTGGCCCACACCGCCGGTTTGCCCGCCTGGCGGCCCCTGTTTCGACAGCCCGATGCCGAATCGGCCCGGCACATGGCCCTGCACACCTTTTTGGCCTACAGGCCGGGATCCCGCAGAGTCTACAGCGATCTTGGATTGATCCTGCTGGGGCTGGCTTTGGAACGTCTGAGCGGAACCCCTCTGGATCAGATCTTGCATGCCCGGATCTTGCGGCCTCTGGGCCTGAGCCAAACTCAGTTTTATCCAGGGGATCCCTTTGACCCATCCTCTGTCTCTGGCTCTTGTGCCCCCACCGAGCTGTGTCCTTGGCGAAAGCGCCGCCTGCAGGGGCAGGTTCACGACGAAAATGCCGCCCGCCTGGGCGGGATCGCCGGCCATGCCGGACTGTTTGCCACGGCAGAGGAAGTAGCCGCTTTCGGAGAGAGTTTTTTGACGGGATCCCTGTTGCAGCCGCAGACGGTGAGGGAAATGACCCGCGAGCAGTTGCCTCAGCAAGGGGATGCCCACCGCTGTCACGAGCGCCGGGGTTTGGGGTTTGCCTTGCGCTCTCCGGATCCCTTGGCCAGCAGCTCCCCGTTCAGCCCCAGCGCCTTCGGCCACACCGGCTTCACCGGAACCTCTCTGTGGATCGATCCAGAGCGGGAGCTGGTGGTGACGCTGCTCACCAACGCCGTCTACCACAGTCGGCAGGAGAACGGGTTCCAGGCTTTCCGGGTTGCCTTCCATCAGGCCATCCTAGAGGGGCTTTCTTGATCATTGAGTCCCTGACCGTTCCCGCTAGGGTGCCGTAGGCATAACCGAGGCTGAGGTGGACGAGACCTTTTACCGACAGTTGGCAGACATGCTCTCCCGCGGGCCGCTGGTGGTGGCCACGGTGGTCCGCACCCAGGGATCTGTGCCTCACCAGGCGGGGGCAAAACTGGCCGTGGGATCTGATGGCACCCTGTTGGGCACCATTGGCGGTGGAGCTGCCGAAGCGGAAGTCATTGCCCGAGCGCAAACCCTTTTGCAGACCGCTGTTCCCGTTGGCGATGGCGATGGGGAGTCCTCGCCGGCTGGGATGCAAGTTTCCCTTGACCTCAACAGCCCTCCCCTGGGCGTTTGCGGGGGACGGATGCACATTTGGCTACAGCGATGGCAGGGATCCCTTGCCCAAACGTTGGTGGCCCAGATCCTCCAGGCTCTGACCCAAGGGCCAAGGGCTTGGCTGATCACCCCCCTCGATCCCCAGGGGTTCCCCTACCTCAGGCTTGGCGACAGCAATGTGGAGCACTTTGCCTCCCTGCCATCCCGCCCACAGCTCCTCGCGGGATCCTGGGTCGAGCCCCTCCTCCCTTCCCCCACCCTGCTGATCGTCGGAGCGGGCCACTGCGGCCTGTCCCTGGCCCAGATCGCCCATTTGGCCGGCTTTCGCATTTGGGTTCAGGACGATCGCCCGGACTGGGTAACCCCTCAGCGCTTTCCCGTTGCCGAGCGGCTGTGCTCAGAACCCTTTGCCCAACTTATCCCCCATCTGCACAGGATCCCGCAGCTCTACATCGCTCTTGTGACCCGCAGCTACAGCCTCGATTGCCAAATCCTGCGGGCCATCTACCACTCCGGCCTGACCCCCCACTACCTGGGGATGATCGGCAGCCGCAAGCGGGTGCAAACCGTACTGCGAACCCTGGCCCAGGAAGGGATCCCGGAGACCGCCGTCAGCTAGAAATCGCAGGAGCCCCGCACTGTACCCGTAGGGTCAGTGTCGGGAGGAATGCGGAAGTTATGATAGAACCATGACCCAAGTCCTGACCGTCCCCTGCAAGCTCAAGGTGTCCCAGTCGCAAGCCGCAAAGTTGGATGCGACAATGGATGCCTTTGTGCAGGCGTTGAACTGGGTCAACCAAAACACACCAGAAAAAGTAGTCAACGCAGTCAAACTCCAGTCCCTTTGCTATTACCAGATTCGCGCTCGGTTTGGCTTGTCCAGTAACTTGGCTCAGCAGGTCTGCAGACGGCTGGCCGGTGCCCGTAAAGTTGCCCGACAGAAAAACCGTCCGGTCAAAGCGTTCAAGAGAGGCTTTGCGACCTACGATGCCCGTATCTTTTCGTTTCGCGAGAAAGACTGGACGGTGTCGCTGACCACGGTTGGGGGTCGAGAGCGCTTTGAGCTGGCGATTGGCCGTTACCAGAGAGAACAGTTGGCAGGCTCCAATCCCAAATCTGCCACTCTGGTCAAGCGCAAAGATGGCTCCTACTCCATTCAAATCTGTGTGGAAACGGAGCCATCCCCACCGCAAGGCACGGATAGAGTGCTGGGCGTGGATTTGGGAAGGACGGATATTGCTCATACATCGGAAGGAGATAACTGGAATGGACAGCAGTTGAACAAAGTCCGAGACCATCACTCGCGGTTGAGGGCGGCACTCCAACGCAAAGCCAGTAAGGGCACCCGCAGTTCGCGGCGCAGATGCAGAGAACTGTTGCAACGGCTGTCTGGCAAGGAGAGGCGCTTTCAGGCGTGGGTCAATCATCGCATCTCCAAAGCTATTGTCTCTAGGGCAAAGACCACAAACAGCGCTATTGCTCTGGAAGACTTGACAGGGATCCGGGAAAGGGTCAATCAACAGCCACGCAGCAAAGCTGAGCGCCGCAGAACCAATAACTGGGCATTCTACCAGCTTAGGATGTTCGTGGTCTACAAGGCTGCCATTGCCGGAGTACCTGTGGTGCTGGCTCCGCCTGCCTACACGTCGCAGACCTGCCACCGGTGTTTGCACATCCATCCCGATCCTACGCAATCCTATCGCAGTGGAAAGAAGTTTAAGTGTGGACACTGTGGATGGGAAGGGGATGCGGATTTGAATGGTGCGAATGTGATTGCGCTTTTGGGGGCTGCTGTAAACCAGCCTAGAGGTTCGTGGTTGGCTTGCCAACTGCAGGGCTACCGAAAGCTCGCCCTGTACTGCGAAGCAGTCAGGGTCGGGTAGTTTACTCGGCTCTTTGCCCCCATTGGCCTGGAGATCCACGCCGAAACCCCCGCCGAGATTGCCATCAGCATCACCGCCCAGCTCATCCAGGTGCGACGGGGATCCCCGAAGAGAATGCCCGGCGAAACTCAAGGTGTAGGCTTGCCGGTTAGCCGGAGGACAAGCTAGGCTAGAAAAGCGCCGCGGGGTAGAGCAGCCTGGTAGCTCGTCGGGCTCATAACCCGAAGGTCACTGGTTCAAATCCAGTCCCCGCTATGCCTGAGAGACGGTTGGTTAAAGCAGTGTCCGCACATCCACCACCTTGCCGCTGACTGCCGCTGCTGCCACCATGGCCGGGCTCATGAGCAGAGTGCGCCCGCTGGGGGATCCCTGGCGGCCCTTGAAGTTGCGGTTGGAAGAAGAGGCGCTGATCTGGCGCCCCACCAGCCGATCCGGGTTCATCGCCAAACACATGGAGCAACCGGGATCCCGCCACTCAAACCCTGCCGCCTCGAAGATCTCCCGCAAGCCCTCCTGTTCTGCCTCCTGCTTTACCCGTTCTGAGCCGGGCACCACAAACGCCTTCACCCCTGGGGCCACCCGCCGCCCCTTGGCAATCTTGGCTGCCTCCCGCAGGTCGCTCAAGCGGCCATTGGTGCAACTGCCGATGAAGCAGACATCCACCGGTGTCCCTACAATGGGATCCCCCGGCTGCAAGTCCATGTAGGCATAGGCCTCTTTGGCCAGTTCCCGCTCGCTTTCCGGCAGATCTTCTGGGGCAGGGATCCGCTCATCCACCCCAATCCCTTGGCCGGGGGTGATCCCCCAAGTAACCGTCGGCGCAATGTCTGCGGCTTGGAATACCACCACGTCGTCGTAGCGGGCATTGCCGTCGCTGGCCAGACTTTTCCACCAGGCTACCGCCTCTTCCCAATCGGATCCCTGGGGGGCAAACTCTCGCCCCCGCAAATACTCAAAGGTCACCGCATCGGGGTTGACGTAGCCGCAGCGGGCCCCTCCCTCGATGGACATGTTGCAGAGGGTCATGCGCTCTTCCATGCTCATGGCTTCAATGGCGCTGCCCCCATACTCGTAGGCGTAGCCCACCCCGCCTTTGACCCCCAGCTTGCGGATGATGTGCAGAATTACATCCTTAGCGTAAACTCCCGGCCCCAACTTGCCGTGGATCTCAATGCGGCGCACCTTGAGCTTGGACAAAGCCAAAGTTTGGGTGGCCAATACGTCTCGCACCTGGCTGGTGCCGATCCCAAAAGCAATGGCCCCAAAGGCCCCGTGGGTAGAGGTGTGGCTGTCCCCACAGGCGATGGTCATCCCCGGCAGAGTTAACCCTTGCTCCGGGGCAATCACATGCACGATCCCCTGCCGACCGGAGCCGCTGTTGTAGAAGCGGATGCCGTATTGCCGGCAATTGCGCTCCAATTCCTGGATCATCTCCTCTGCCAAGGGATCCGCAAAAGGCCGTGCCCGGTTGTCGGTGGGAATGATGTGATCCACGGTGGCCACCGTCCGCTCGGGAAACAGAACCGGCAGATGACGCTCCCGCAGCATGGCAAAAGCCTGCGGGCTGGTCACCTCGTGGATCAGGTGCAGGCCGATGAACAACTGCGTCTGCCCAGAGGGCAAAATCCGCACCGTATGGGCATCCCACACCTTATCGAATAATGTCCTCTCGCTCATCTTTCTCGGCCCGCAGCCAAGTCCTGTAAACTTTCAATGTGCTACTTGGGGAAAAGCTTGTCAAGGCACAGGCCTCCGTTATCTCTGGGCAACGCTGCTGAGCTGAGCGAGATGCAGCCCTTCTTTGAACATCCCCAGCCGGCAAAGGCGGGTCGGAGTCCTCAAGCCAGAAAACCTGTTGCCAGCCCTTCAAACGGGATCCCTGAAGGCCGGCCAAGGCAAAAAGCGATAGCCCGCCCCTTCAATGGCGGCGACGATATCCGGCAGGGCCTCTGCAGTGTGGGGCCAGCGATCGTGGAGCAGCAAAACCAGGGGCTGATCGGAAGCCTGGATCGCCGGCAACTGAGCTCGAACACGCTCCAAAAGTTGGGCTGCGCTTTGGCCCGCGTAAGCATCTTCCGGGCTCATGTTCCAGTAAAGAACTCGATATCCTGCCTGCTCCAGAGAGCGACGCAAAGCAGAATCTAGGCGAAAACCTCCCGGTGGGCGAACAACCAGTTGGGGATCCAAGTTCAGCGTTTTGAGCAGTTGGGTTGTCTGATCCACCTCAGCATAAAACAGCTCGTTGCTTCCGTAGAGACGTTGATAATCGTGGGTAAAAGTGTGATTGGCTATGGTGTGGTGATGGGCCTGGATCAATTGAGCCAATTCAGGAAATCGGGAAACGTGGGTGCCGATAACAAAGAAAGTGGCCGGGATCTGAAGATCATCCAAAACCTGTAAAAGTCGGGGGGTAGACTGAGGCCAGGGGCCATCGTCAATGGTCAGAAAGGCAGAACGAGGCGGCACCTCCAGTAAAGGCCCCAGCATTTCTTCCAAGGGCAGTTGCAAAGGTTGAGTATTTTCTGCCGGATCGAGAAAGTCGGGATCCGGGATCCAGCTATGCTGCAGAAACACCTCCACACGAGGGGGAGCAGGGGTAATCAACAGTCGCCCCGTCTGCTCATTTTGGTTGCCCCAGCTCAGTCGATAGGGCAGATCCGAGGCAATCTCGACGGTTGTTGTACGGGTAATGACTCCGTAGGGGATGTCAATCAAATAGTGCCCGTTCACCTCTTCTTGATGGATCCAGGCTGCAGAAGGAGCTGATAGATAAATGAGCAAATCTTGGGGATTGGCGCCGCGCACCACCCGAATGCTTTCGATGGGGAGAATGAGGTTGTATTCCGAGGTGGCCGTCAGGTTCAGCTCAAAAAGAGGCTGGGCCTCTACCGTGCAGTAGTAGATCAGTCCAACCAGTAGGAAGGCTAGGCAAAATATCAACGCTTTCAACGCTTTCAGAGAGTGCATAGGAATGGCTTAAGCCTTCGCAACCAATTTTATAGGACAGAAGCTACCTGAGCTCGATAGAGCCCATCAATTTAACCGGAAGGCCCTGCTGGGCTTCTGGGTGCCGAGAGCAGCCGCTCTTCCCATTTACGTGCAGGCGAGGCCCGTCGGATGTCCCGCCAAATGGCTGTGGCAGCTAAGGTACCATCGGCAACCGCAATCGACACTTGGTTCAGGCCCTGCTTCAAATCGCCCAGCGCAAACAGCCGCGGATGATCAGTGCGACACCACTCGTCGGTTAGCAGGTTTTCCCCTTGCCATTTCAAGCCGGGGATCCCTTTCAAATAGGCATTGTGGTATCTGGCGCCCATCGCCACCAAGCCGGTAGTTGCTTCGATGTAAGTGCCATCTTCCAACTCCACACCCTGCAATTGATGGTTTTCTCCAAGAAAGCGGCGAATAGGAGATTCGTAGAGGGGGTAGCCATGATCCGCCAGTTTTTTGCGCATGTCGGGGCCGACCGAGCAGAGGCCGTGGGTCAACACCGAGATATAGGGTGTAAACCAGTTGAGGACAAAAGCTGTATTGATCCGATCTTCCGAATTGACGATCAACACTGACTTTTGATCCCGCATTTCATAGCCGTCGCAGATCATACAGACATGCAGTGAATAGCCCGCGTAGTCGTAAACATTCTGCATATCCGACAACTGAGGCAGCTCGTCCATAATGCCGGTTGCCGCGATCAAATATTTGCTCCGAAAAACGGGGTAGAGGCTGTTCATTTTTCCCACCTTGACTTTGACCGCAAAGAGGTCTCCCTCATCGGTGGCATCTTCCACAAAACCGCGCAGGTAATCTACCCCCAAGCTGAGGGCATGCTCTGTTCCCTGTCGCAACAGCTCTCGTCCGGGAGTGGTCGGAGGCAATCCCAGATAATTGCGCAAATCCTGCATCCAAAAAGAGCGGCCTCTGCCCTTCTCCACCACCAGGCAACTCAGTCCGTAACGGGCCAGATAGATTGCCGCCGACAACCCCCCTGCTCCCCCTCCGGCCACAATCACGTCATAGATTTTGTTCAAAGCAACTTCTAGATTCCTGCTGCTCAGTTTCATAGACGGGATCCCCTCACCAGACTTCTGCTGGGTGGCCTCAAGTTGTCGGTTGCGGCCCGAAAAATCTTAAGAAGCTCCAGACGTTCCGCAGAGCTGCAGATCATACTTGGTCCATCGCGTTTCTGTTGAGATGTGATCGAGCTAAGGGAGCAGTCCCAGCAACCGTCTAGAATGGGGACTGAACTCCCCCTTAGGAGAAAAGCCCTATGCCAGGTATCTTAGCGGCCATTGCCCTGATCTTTGTCGGCTACCTGTTCAACTCGGTCAAAATCATCAGCCAGGGGTATGAGGCATTGGTGGAGCGTTTGGGCAGGTTTCATCGCAAGCTGACCCCAGGATTGCACTTTATTCTTCCCCCTATCGATAGGATTGTGTTCCAGGAAACCATCCGCGAGAAGGTGTTGGACGTGCCTCCTCAGCAGTGCATCACCAGCGACAACGTCTCTTTGATGGCCGATGCGGTGGTCTATTGGCGCATCACCGACATGATCAAGGCCCGCTATGCGGTGGAGGACGTGCAGCGGGCTTTGGTTAACCTGGTGCTGACGGCTCTGCGGGCAGAAATTGGCCGCATGGATTTGGATCAAACCTTTTCCTCCCGCGCCGAGATCAACGCCCGCCTTTTGACAGAGCTGGACGAGGCCACAGATCCCTGGGGGATCAAGATCACCCGCGTGGAAGTCAGGGACATTCAACCCTCTAAGACTGTGCAAGACTCGATGGAAAAGCAGATGGCTGCCGAGCGGGAGAAGCGGGCCGCCATTCTGAAATCAGAAGGGGAGCAGCAGGCCAGCATCAACCAAGCGGCTGGGGCCGCCAAGGCGCAGCTATTGCGGGCAGAAGCGGAGAAACGGGAGCGGCTGCTGTTGGCTGAGGGCACGGCTGAAGCCATCAAGACCATCGCCGCCACTTTGCAAGAGAATCCAGAGGCAGCCAATGCGTTGCAATACCTGATGGCGCAAAACTATATCGACATGGGCTTCAAGGTAGGCAGCAGTCCCAGCGCCAAGGTAATCTTCATGGATCCCAATTCGATCCCTGGCACCCTGCAAGGGCTGCTCTCCATGGTGGACGTGGCCAAGGGTGGGGAAGGATCTCGCGCGGCGGCCTCTCAGAAGCTGCGTACCCCGGCTTCTTTCCCAACCGAAGTGGACTTTCCGCGGCTCGACTGAGTTTGACCGACCATGATGGCCCGGGATCCCGATTGGCTGCTGGTGGGACAGGTGGTGGCGGCCCACGGCTTGCGGGGCTGGCTGCGGGTTAGGTGCTGGTCGGATTTTCCAGAGCGCTTCACAGAGCCTGGACCACGCTGGTTGCAGCGGGATACGGATCCCGAGCCCCTGCTGCACCCCTTGATCGAGGGGCAGTTTTTCCCGGCTAAGGGTCTTTATTTGGTGCGACTGGAAGGGATCCCCAATCGAACGGTGGCTGAGACCTGGGTGGGGGCTAGGCTGCTGGTACCGGCTTCCCACCGCTTGCCCTTGCAGCCGGAAGAGTACCACTACCGCGATCTCATCGGCTTGGCCGTCTATCACCAAGGGGAGCTGCTGGGACAGGTTTCGGGGATTTTGGCAGCCGGCCAGGATGTGCTGGAGATAACGACCTCTGACCATCGGCAGGTGTTGATACCCTTTGTGAAAGCCCTGGTGCCTGTCGTGGACTTGGAAAAAGGCGCGCTTCACGTGCAGCCGCCGCCGGGGCTGGTGGAGAGCTTTCTGGGTTAGAGTTCGGCAAGACGGCCTGACTTCCGTACCTGCATCCCATCCTGAACTTGGCCCTCAGAAGCGTCTGTGTGGCCGTTCTAGCCTTTTGTGCTATCATGGGGACAGTTTTTTGATGATAAGCTGATTCCTGGCCTTTAAGGTCAATTTTTCTGGGTTTCTGTTGATCTTGGCCGGGAGCCTTCTTCGGAATTGGAGTTGGGAATGACGGAAAACTACGGTGCAGAGCAGATCCAAGTTTTGGAAGGCTTGGAGGCTGTGCGCAAGCGGCCTGGCATGTACATTGGCTCCACCGGGCCGAAGGGGTTGCACCATTTGGTGTACGAGGTGGTGGACAACTCTGTGGATGAGGCCCTGGCCGGCTATTGCAATGATATTCAGATCAGCCTGCATCCCGACGGCTCGGTATCCGTTTTGGACAATGGCCGTGGCATTCCGGTGGACATCCACCCCAAAACCGGTCAGTCGGCCCTGGTTACGGTGCTGACGGTGCTGCACGCGGGGGGCAAGTTTGGCGGTGGCGGCTACAAAGTCTCCGGTGGGCTGCACGGGGTGGGCGTGTCGGTGGTGAATGCCCTCTCCGAATGGGTGGAGGTGACGGTTTGGCGAGAGGGCAAGGTTTACTTTCAACGTTTCGAGCGCGGGGCGGTGGTGGGATCCCTGAAATCTGAACCCCAACCCAAGGGATCCAACCGGCGGGGTACAGAGGTGCGCTTCAAGCCGGATGGGCTGATCTTTCCCGAGCGAGAGTTTGACTATGCCGTATTGGCGGCCCGCTTTCGCGAGTTGGCCTACCTCAATGCCGGCTTGAAAATTACCTTTAGCGATCTGCGGCGGGATCCGCCTCACTGCGAAACCTATCAATATGCAGGCGGCATCAAGGAATATGTAGCCTTTATCAACCACGAAAAAACGCCCATCCACTCCGACATCATCTACATCCAAGGGGAGCGGGATGGGGTGGAGGTGGAAGTGGCCCTGCAGTGGTGCTCGGATGTGTACACCGACACTTTGATTGGCTTTGCCAACAACATTCGCACCAACGAAGGAGGCACCCACCTAGAGGGCCTGAAAACCTCTCTCACCCTCACCATCAACAGCCAAGCCCGCAAACTCAACAAGCTGAAAGATTCCGACAGCAACCTGGCTGGGGAAAATGTGCGCGAGGGGTTGACGGCCATCGTCTCGGTCAAGGTACCCAACCCCGAGTTTGAGGGGCAAACCAAAACCAAGTTGGGCAACACCGAGGTGCGGGGCATTGTGCAAACCCTCGTCTCCGAGGCGCTCACGGAGTACTTGGAGTTCAACCCCAACGTGGCCAGGGGGATCGTCGATAAGGCCATCCAGTCCTTCAATGCTGCCGAGGCAGCCCGGCGGGCCAGAGAATTGGTGCGGCGCAAATCTGCCCTGGAATCTTCCACGCTGCCGGGGAAGTTGGCCGATTGCAGTTGCCGCGACCCGGCGGAGTCTGAGGTGTATTTGGTGGAAGGCGACTCTGCAGGGGGCAGCGCCAAACAAGGTCGGGATCGGCAGTTTCAGGCGGTGTTGCCCTTGCGCGGCAAGATCCTCAACATTGAAAAGGCGGATCCCGCCAAGATCTACAAAAACGCCGAAATTCAGGCGATGATCACAGCGCTGGGTTTGGGAGTTAAAGGCGATGAATTTGATCCCAGCCAACTGCGCTACCACCGCATCATCCTCATGACCGATGCCGATGTGGACGGTAGCCACATTCGCACCCTGTTGCTGACCTTTTTCTACCGCTATCAAAAGGCGCTTCTGGAACAGGGCTATGTCTATATCGCCTGTCCGCCGCTCTACAAAATCGAGTGGGGTCGCAACAATGTTCGCTACTGCTACAGCGACGCCGAGAAAGACCAAATCCTGCGGGGGCTGCCTGCCAACGCCAAGTACACCATCCAACGGTTCAAGGGTCTGGGGGAAATGATGCCTGAACAACTTTGGGAGACCACCATGAACCCGGCAACGCGCACCCTCAAACAAATCACCATCGAAGATGCGGTGGAGGCGGATCGCATTTTCACCATCTTGATGGGAGATGCTGTTGGTCCCCGACGGGAGTTTATTGAGGCCCACAGTGCCCATTTGGATCTGGCGGCTCTCGATATTTAGCGACTCTCGATATTGGGTGGAGAGAACTCTGTCCCGCCTCTTCGGGGCCCACGGCAGGGGGAAAGTGCTCCGCACCGCTGGCGCGAACGTAACGGTGTTGCAGACGAGGCCGCGAGCAGCCAAAAGCTCCCGGACGGGGCAAGATCCCAGTTGCAGCCCAGACCCTGTGGCAAAGTGAGGGAAGAGCGTTCCAGATCCTGCTATGCCTGCATTGCTTACGGCTCTTCTTGCGGTGCTGGGGGGCTATCTCCTGGGATCCATTCCAACCGGCTATTGGGTAGGCCGTTGGTGGGGGGGGATCGATATTCGCCAACAGGGATCCGGCTCTACCGGAGCGACCAATGTGTTGCGGACGTTGGGCAAGGGGCCCGCCCTGCTGGTGTTGCTGGTGGATGCTGCCAAGGGGGCAGCAGCAGTGGCTCTGGGATCGGCCTTGGGATCCGCGTGGTGGGTGGTTTTGGCGGCATTGTTCGCGGTGATCGGCCATAGCCGTTCCTGCTGGCTGGGCTTCAGGGGGGGCAAATCGGTGGCCACCAGCCTGGGGATCTTGTTGGCTATGGCTTGGCCAGTAGCCCTGACAACTTTCGGCGTCTGGCTGCTGGGGCTCGCCCTCACCCGCATCGTTTCCTTCAGCTCCCTGCTGGCGGCAGTGGCGGCTCCGGTGGTGATGTGGGCAACAGCTCAACCTTTGCCCTATTTGTTGTTTGCGTTGGCGGGCGGGGTGTATGTGATCGGTGCTCATCGGCGCAACATCGAGCGCCTACTGGCCGGGTCGGAGCCGCGCATTGGCCAAAAATGGACGCAATCTCCCTAATTTTCAAGGCACTGTGAAGCAGCTGTATTACTCCGCAACGCTATGCAACCGACCACAGTGGTTTTTGTCTACGGATCCCTGCTGCGGGGCGGCCAATACCACAGCTTGCTGCAGGGGGCAGAATTTTTGGGGACAGACAGCCTCAACCACATTGATCTTTACAGTCTCGGCCCCTACCCGATGGCAGTTCGTGGCCGAAACCGGCTCTACGGCGAGTGCTACCGCATCCCCTTGAGTCTATTGCCCCGATTGGACGAACTGGAAGACCACCCGCGGGTGTACGAACGGCAGTGGGTGCAACTGGATAGCGGCACCTTTGCTTGGGTTTATCTGGGTCGGCCTGAGCAGGTGCAAGGGTGCTCGCTCATCCCCAGTGGCCGCTGGCTGGTTAGAGATCAAAGTGGAGCTTGACGCCCTCAACATACTGGGGCGGCAACAAAGACTCTATCCCACTGTTGTGCTCCGCACCACTGTCGCGAACGCGAGTGTGAACGGCTGCGGACGGATCCCATTCTTGGGAATCAGGCTCTTTGGCGGAGAGAACACCAGCATCCACAGGGCTGGAAACGCGCTCCAGGTAGTAGATGCGATCCCCGCGTCGCCAAATGTCTGGCTCAGGCAGGTAGAAGAGCCGACCCGGTCGAGATGAGCCGCTCCTCAGCCGCTGCGGGCGCACCAACAACAAGGGCAGGCATAGATCGGCTTTGATTCGATAGGCAAACTGATCCCGCAGCCGTTCAAGGGTGGGATCCTCCAGTCCCATCTGGGCCAGGAAGGGATTGGGCAGCGCTGGTGCTGAAAAAGCGCTCCGCACCGCTGTCGGGAACGACTCTTGAGCCGTCAAGACATCAGCTCTATTGCTCCGCACTGCCTCCGGCAGGGTTGAGGCCGCATTCGCAGAAGCGTCACGTAGCGATAAAGGGAGAGGCAGGCCCAGGTCTGCCAACGTGGGTAGGGTGATCGAGCGCAGCTCGGCCCGATTGGCCTCCAGATAGCCGGCCCAGCGCTGCAGTTGGGGGAAGGAAGGCTGCAAGGTGCGGATCCCTTCTGAGATGGGCATATCCGGCAGCAACACCGTCCAGATGGTGGCCGAAACCGAGAGTTTCACCATCAACTCGGCAATGGCCCAGTTCACCTGCGGATCCAGAGTCAGGATCAACAGAGTTTCCGCATGGTCGATATCGGCCTTCAACAAAGCAGACTCGTTCAGTACAGCTTCCTGCAGGGATCCGGGGATGGCTTCTGGCTTGCCGACTTCCTGGCTTGGGGCAGACTTGTGGGTGCCGTTGCCGTCAGAGGAATGAAGTTGTGGGGGCAAGCCATCTGCTGGACGACGCTTCGGCGTTCCTGACAGGGATGTGGAGGACTTACGGGATGGCGGGATGGAGTCCTTACCGTCTGTTGGGTGGGGAGCTTTGTAGCTGCCGTGCCCATTTTTGGAAGACCCAGAAACCAACGGGATCACCTCGACCGTCTGGTTGAGCGAGCGCATCAACTGGGCCAATTGGTTGGTGAGGGGATGATCGCCGATGATTATGGTGGAACTGCCCTGATCCAGACCCAGCCAACGGGCCACCCAAGCCGCGGTCAGCCCCTGTACCGTCACCGTCACCGAGATGGTCAAAAACACCAGCGCCTTGAGGGCATCTCCCCCGGTAATGCCCCGTTCTGTCAGCAGAATGGCAAACAAGGAGGCCACCGAAGCCGCCACAATGCCCCGAGGAGCCAGCCAAGCCACAAACAGCTTCTGCCGCCAATTCAGGTCGCTGCGCCAGGTACACAGCCACACACTCAAGGGACGGATGACCAGCATCAAACACAGCACTGTGGCCAGGGATCCCCAGCCCAGGGCAAACACCGCCTTGAGGGAGAGCGTGGCGGTAAGCAAAATAAAGATCACCGAGATGGCCAACACCACCAACTGGCCGTGAAACTGCCGCACACCCCGCTCGGCAATGGCCGCCTTCTGCCGCACCACCAGGCCCGCCATCACCACTGCCATCAGCCCCGCCTCCGATCGCAGCGACTGGGCCAAGGCAAACACCCCCAGGGCCCCCGCCATCACCACCGAGTTGCGCAGCTCCTCGGTTAAAAACTGCCGCGACCAAAGCAGGAAGGATCCCATCAGCCAGCCCCCCAGCGCTCCCACCGCCGACCCGATGGCCAGACGGCTGGACAACTGTTCCAAGGCCATGAGAAAACTGGGATGGCCAGAGAGCACCACCTGCAGCACCACCACCGCCAAAATGGCCCCGATGGGATCGATGAGCACCCCTTCTCCTTCCAGGAGGGTGCTGACTGCCGAATCGACTCGTACCCGCTTCAGGATAGGGTTGATCACCGTCGGCCCCGTCACCACCACCAGGGATCCAAACAAAAAAGCCAGCCGCCAGGGAAACTCCCCCAGATAGTGAGCTGCTGCCGCTCCCCCCACCAGGGTCAGCAGGGATCCCAACAAAACCAAATTGCGCAGGCTATCGGATACCGGATTGAGACGTTGCAGCCGCAGGTTCAGTCCCCCCTCAAACAAGATCAGAGCCACCGCCAACGACACCAGCGCTTCCAGCCCGGAT
This sequence comes from Synechococcus sp. JA-2-3B'a(2-13), assembly GCF_000013225.1. Lineage (NCBI taxonomy): Bacteria > Bacillati > Cyanobacteriota > Cyanophyceae > Synechococcales > Synechococcaceae > Synechococcus > Synechococcus sp. JA-2-3B'a(2-13). Next base: position 334,428 of record NC_007776.1, on the reverse strand, counting down.
CCCATGACTTGGGGATGAACCCAGCCCAAACCATCTGGTCCCAGCAACAGGCCAAACAGCAGCAGGAATACAATGCTGGGCACTTTGACAAAATTGGCCAGCACCTGAGCAGCGATCCCAGCCACCAGGGCTAGCGTAAACAGGATCGTCAGCTCAAATGAATCTTGCATATTGAGGCTTAACCGAACGCAATAGCGGGACGGAGCCCTTACCTTTCCAGCTACTGAACGCCAACCCTCTCATTGTTTCCATCGTTTTGTTTCCATCGTTAACGTCGTTATTACTCCGCAACGCTAACGCCAATACAGACTGCTGGAAAGTCTCCAATCGTCAAGGTGGCTCTGCCCATCACGTCAGCAGTTCATGAGCTCGAACATGCAGAGTTAACATTTAGTTAACCTCTGTGTGCTGGCTCCATAAAGTTGCAAAAGCTACACCCAGCTCCACTCTTTCTACAGTACACACGACTTACCTCAACCTATCACAGAGCGAGCTTGACGACCACTCTGGCATTGGGAGCCCTGTTGGAATGAAGGCCAATTAACATGCTGCCAGAAATCTCCCCTTCTAGGCTTTCTCGCCTTCTGAGCGGCTGAGACCGGTCTCTAAGGGCTTAACGCGACGGATAGGCAGATTGGCAATAAGAGCAGTCGTTCCCCCTTCCGTGGCCAAGTGAAACTGCATCCCTTCTGAATCCAGCTCCACATAGCGGGACACCACCCCCAAAATCTCCAGGCGCATTGATTCCAGCGCCGCCGGGGTGAGGTCAGCGCGGTCATGGGCCAAGATCAGCTTCAACCGTTGCTTGGCTTGCTGGCGGCTGTTGCCGGAGTGCCGAGAAAAAAGCTGATCCAAAAAATCGAGGAGCATAGGTTTTGTTGGCTTTGTTACTCAGTTGTGAAAGTTGTAAACAGGTCAAAATTGCCATTGCAACCTGGATGAATTAGAGATGGAACAGTCGTCAGAGCACCTTTTGGTTTAAAAACCGTTTGGCCCGCTCCCAAAAGGACTCGCCCAAACTGGCCATCTTGGGGAAGTCCACTGTTTCCCCTTCCAGCCGTCGGGCAATGCGCTGAATGGCCTGAGCAGCCAGAGTTGGATTGGCGGAGAGAACCAGGGGCTCCCCTTTGTTGGTGGAGACGATCACCTCGCGGTCTTCTGGAATGATACCCACCAACGGGATGGCCAGCACCTCCACCACATCTTCCACCGACATCATCTGGCCGGCTGCCACCATGTCCGGGCGCAGGCGGTTAACAATCAGCTGAGTCGATGAAATCTGTGCAGCTTCCAGCAGGCCCACCACGCGATCTGCATCCCGCACCGCTGCCACTTCTGGGGTGGTGATGATGATGGCCTCGTTGGCCCCGGCAATGGCATTGCGAAACCCTTGTTCGATCCCAGCAGGACAATCGATCAGCACATAGTCATGGCTGCTGGCCAGCTTCTCGATTAACTGGCGCATCTGATCCGGATGCACCGACGTTTTGTTGCGGGTTTGGGCTGCCGGCAACAGCGAGAGATTGGGGGTGCGCTTGTCTTTCACCAAAGCCTGCTCGAGGCGGCACTCCCCGGCAATCACCTCTAGGGCCGTGTACACCACCCGATTCTCCAGCCCCAGCAGCAAATCCAGGTTGCGCAGGCCAAAGTCTGCATCCACCACCACCACCGAGCGACCCAAGCGCGCCAAGGCAGTGCCCAGGTTGGCCGTCACGGTGGTTTTGCCGACTCCACCTTTACCAGAGGTTATGACAATGACTCGGCTCATACTCCTCTCCGCAAAAAATCCTGAAGGCTGGCGACGCAGATGACATCCTCCTGCAGGTAAACCACTTCAGGGGTGTTGGGCAGGGATCCACCTTCTGGCGGACGGGCCACTTGATCGGCAATGCGCAACTGAGTGGGCTCCAACTGCAAAGCCAAAATTACAGCTCCCTTGTCGCCGTCGGCCCCCGCGTGAACCAGGCCCCGCAAGCGTCCCCAAACCCAAACGTCTCCTCCGGCAATGATCTCGCCGCCGGGGTTGAGATCCCCCAACAGGAATACGGATCCTCTGTGACGCACGGACATGCCAGAGCGCACTGTCGAACGTAGGTACAGAGGTGTGGTGTCTGGGGGAGCAAGGGGAACTGCCTCCAAAAGGGAAGATTGCTCCACAGAATACCCCAACGTCGCTGCTGCAATCGCTGTCGAGCGGGATCGAGTTTGAACGCGCCACAGTTGCAGTCCATGCTGAGACAATAGGGCAGCAAGAAGTTGTAGGGTGGGCATGTCCAGCTCTCGCTGCTGGCTCCAGAGGGTGAGGGGAGCGACTCCGGCCCAGTAGGGTTTGCGGCTGCGCAACTGCCAAACCAGGTTTTCCCAAAGCTCCTCCCAAGGCAAGGTGCTGGGCAAGTGCAGATGGATCCCCTGGGCATCCGACCGAAAGTAAACGCTGCCCGTGGCCCAGGAGTCTGGAGATGAGGAGATTTCAGGGTTCCATGTAGGGGATCCCGTCATGACCGCCCTTAAACGTCTGCCTGAATATAGAGCCCTATCCTATTCCATTCCCCCAAGCCAGGGGAAACTCTCTCGGCGGTTGCCCTTGATAGCAAAGCGGTTTCGCTTGGGTGGCAGGACAATCTTGCTTCGGGATCGCTAACTTGAGGGTACTTGATGGAGCCAATTCCTGATGTTGAAACCTCGCCACACCCTCAGGCTGCTCGCGCCAGCAGGACAGGATCCTCTCCTCTCCAAGGGGTGGAGTTCTCGCGCGGTGAGACCGGTCGCCATTGCCCTACTCAGCATTCTTGCGGCATCTGGGATGGGATCCCCTGCCCATGCCCAAGATCTGGGCCGTTTGCTGATTCATGGCCTTCAGTGGCTGCAGGTGAGCCAGTTGAACGATGCCCAAGAGGTGAGCTTAGGCCGCCAGATCGATCGACAACTGAAAGCGCGGGGACAACTTCGCCTCAGTTCGGATCCCTACTGGGTCGAGCGGGTGAACCGCATTGGCCAACGGGTGGCCGCCCACAGCGAACGGCCCCATCTGCCCTACACCTTTCAAGTGGTGGAAGATCCCGACATCAACGCCTTTGCCACACTGGGAGGCTTTGTCTACATCACCACTGGTGCCCTCGCAGCCGCCGACAACGACGACCAGATTGCCGCCGTGCTGGCCCACGAGGTGGCTCACATCGGCGAACGCCACGGCCTGCAACAACTGCAGCAGGCTGCCACTGCCCAGTTTGGGGCTCAATTGTTGGGGCTCAACGACAGTACCCTGGCCGCTCTGGCCCTGGAATTGGGAGTACGGCGCCCGCAGAGCCGTGAGAACGAGTTTATCGCCGATGAAAAAGGTCTGGGGGCAGCCTATCGCGCCGGGTTTGACCCGCAGGGCATGCCGCAATTTTTGGCCAAGTTGCAATCCCGCGGATCTGTGCCAGAGTTCCTGCGCACCCATCCCCCCGTCTCGGAGCGCATTGCCCGCCTCAACCAGCTCATCATTCAGCACGGCATGGTCAGCCCAGCCGGTCAGACCGTTCCACTCCACGGCTCCGGCGGCTCCATTTGGCCCTCCGGATCCCCCGAACAAACCCAACGCACCGAGATTGAGATCCTGCCGCTACTCCCTGTCCTGCCCTAACTCGGCACAGAGGGATCCCTTCTGCCCAAGGCCGGCTGAAATGGCTCTCGCTCCCAATCTTTGGCCTTGATGACTTCCTGTGTTTCTTGGTCGGGGATGGCTACTGGTGGAGCTATGCTTCACAGCAAAGGCAGGCCACGCAGTCTCCGCAACTGGTTGAGGTGGGCCGGGCAATCACAGCCGAATAGGGCAATAGCTGCGTTGCTTTCTTCAAGGGTGAACTCCAGAAAGGGATGCTCTGTCACCTCGACCTCAACCCAGGACTCCGTCCCGCTAACGCGAGTGGCTGGGATGGGATCCTTCTGCTCGGGAACAAGGAGAGGATGTCTCCACGGCAAAGAACGGGAGCGGACGACACCCAAGTCAAATGGGGGCGCATCCGGGGCAGAAGCCCAAGCCGCAGGAGCAGACAAAAGCAGCAACGCCCACAGAGCCGGTGTAGCCCACCTTGCCCAGCGCCAATAGGAATAGGGGATCCCTGCCATAGACTTTGCTAACTCACTAGTGTACCGTCCGCTTTGGATTTTGCCAGGGAGTGGCTGAAGCGAAGAGGACGTCATAGCTGCGCAACGCTAACGCGACTGGCCGGCATCGTCTCAGGAACCGTTGGGTCACAGCCGGCGGATCCCATGCCAAACTTTGGTTTAGAATATTTTTAGATTCGAGATTCAGTCTCACTCATTTGAACTTGGGGAGGCCAACCTTTAGCCCTGCCAAGGATATCCCTCTTCTGCAGCGCTCCACTGGGATCTAGCTTCCTGCCCTTTCCCGTCCTGTTTTGTTCATTATCTCTACCAACTCAGGAGTTTCTTATGGCCGTTCCAAATGGTCATTCCGGCACGCTTCCAGAGCAAGAGGCTTCTTCTATGGGAAAGGACGCCCTCCCGCTAACGCAAACGGGTAACGCTCTAAACCTGGCTCCCCTGCCTGCTGATGGGGCCTCTGCGGCTGCTCAGATGCCGGTACTGCTGGGGGAGAAATCCGGCCCGCCCGTGTTTCCCAGCCCTGTCAAGTTCAGCGAAATTGAGATTGACCACCGTCCGGTTGGGGCTTCGACCCTGAAAGTGGTGGATTACTATGCCGACGGACGTCCAGTTGCTGCTGCAACTCTCAAAGTCGTGGACACTTGGGGGGAGGGACGCCCAACGGTTGCCTCTGGCGCCAAATTCATCCATGACCCCGCGCTCAATCGGCCGATAATGGCCGATGGCCTGAAAATTGCCAAAACCTTTATGGGCAACCGACCCATTGAGGCCAGCCCCCTCAAGGTGCTGCGCTAGCCCAGATCCCCAAGGGGGGCCAGGGATCCCCTTGCTAACCTAGGTTAGGGCACAGCAGGGCAGTGAGCATGGAGATCCTGGCGGTTCTCTTGGGGCTGTTGGCGGGCTTGGGAGGAGGAGCGGGCTATCTGGCGGATCAGACGGCGCGGCAGCTTCTGTTGGATCAGTTGGATCGGGCAGAGGTTTTGGAGGTGCGCATCCAAAGCCAGCCCAATTACCGGCTGCTGAATGGCCAAGCGGATCGCCTGCTGATCGCCGGTCGCGGGCTCTATCGAGCGCCCTTTCCCCGCATCGAGCTTCTGGAGCTGGAAACTGATCCGGTGGCAATTGACCCCTCTTTTTTCCAGGGGGCTCCCTTGCGCCTGGCGCGACCTCTGCAAGCGGCGGTACGGGTGTTGGTGCGGGAAGAGGACTTGAATGCTGCCCTCAACAAGCCGGAGGTGCTCCGCCAGTTTCAGGATATCCGCGCCGATCTGCCTTTTGGGGGAGCTGGAAGGGAAGCTCGCCGTTTTGATCTGCGTCAGCCCCGCGTCGAGTTTTTGGATCCCAGCCGCATTCAGCTCTCTGCCCTCTTGGTGGAGAAAGACGGCGGTACTGAGCAAAAGGACTCCGTCCCGCTAACGCGAGCGGTGGAGGTGGTGTTTAACACCGGGATCCGCGTGGAAGAAGGGCGCAGCCTAAAGCTGGAGAATCCGGAGTTTGTGATCGGTTCTGTGCGGGTTCCCGATGAGATCTCAGCAGCGTTTTTGGGCGGGCTCAATGAGGTGCTTGACCTGCAAGAGCTGGAAGAGATTGGGATCCTGATGCGGGTGCTCAGCCTAGAGATAGAGCCTGACCAGTTGCAGGTGATTGGGTTTGTGCGGGTGGAAGGGTTGGAAAGGACCTCGTCCCGCTAACGGGGATCCCCATTGAGCAGGGATGAGCTCCCCAGGGCTGCGCTCTAGCAGGAGAGCTGCTCTGTCAAACTGGATAAAGATCAGCCAGGCTGGAGATGGGATTATGGCCTTCGATTGGTTTCGCCGCCGCTATACCGACTCTACCGACTCTTCTGGTGAAGCAGAGCCTTCGCCACCGGCCCCGGAACCGGCGGAGATCTCCCCGGAAGACTATTTGGCCTTCGCCAAAGCCGCCTATGCCAACCTGAAGGCCCGTACCGCTGCCCAAGCCCCACCGGCAACCCAGGACTCTGTCCCACCTGCGCCAGCGGAAGGGATCCCTGCAGAATCCGTCCAGCCACAGCCACCGGCCTCGACTGAGGACTCCGGCCCACTTGCCCAAGCAGAACCCCGTGAACCCGTCCAGTCCTCCACTCCAACACAAGAACCAGCATCTCCAGAATCGCCCCCTGTGCAGCCGGCGGCAGCTCCCTCGTTTTTCGATCTGGCTCCCCGTGCTGCTGAGCGTCTCCAAGCCCTGCAAGCCAGCGCCGTGGATGAGCCCAAACCCGAGCCGGTGACTCCAGCCGTTGCTCCTTCTCCAGAGACTGGGCCGGAAGAGCTGGTCTTCGATGAGGGCTTCCGCTGGTCAGCCGAGATCCTGGCGGCCCAAGGGCGCAAACCGGAAGAGATTTCCGTTGAGGAAATCTCCTGGCTGCAAAAGCTGCGGCGAGGCTTGGGCAAAACTCGCCTTAACCTGATCAACCAGTTGAAAGCCCTGGTAGGCCGCGGCCCCCTGGATCAGAAGGCTGTGGAAGAAATTGAGGCCCTGTTGCTGCAGGCCGATGTGGGGATCGACGCCACCGAGCAGATCATCCAAGCCCTACAAAAGCGCATGCGAGAGGAGGTGGTGCCCCCAGAGGAGGCCGTCAAATACCTCAAGCAGCAGATGCGGCAGATGTTGACGGTGGGGAATCCCACCTTTGCCCCACAACGGGACACGCTCAACATTTGGCTGATTGTCGGGGTGAATGGGGCGGGCAAAACCACCACCATTGGCAAAATTGCCCATGTCGCCCGCAAGTCTGGATACCGCTGTCTGATTGCTGCTGCTGATACTTTCCGGGCTGCTGCTGTGGAGCAGCTCAAGGTTTGGGCAGAGCGAGCAGGGGTAGAGGTAATCGCCAATCCCTCTCCCAATGCCGATCCGGCAGCGGTGGTTTTTGACGCCATCACAGCCGCCAAGGCCAGGGGCACCGAGTTGCTGTTGGTGGACACGGCAGGCCGTCTGCAAAACAAGAAAAACCTGATGGACGAGCTAGCCAAGATCCGCCGCATCGTTGACAAAAAAGCTCCCGAAGCCAAAGTAGAAAGCCTTCTGGTGCTGGATGCCACCCAAGGGCAAAACGGGTTGCGCCAAGCCGAGGTGTTTGCCGAGGCTGCCAAGTTGAGCGGTGTGATCCTGACTAAGCTGGATAGCACCGCCAAGGGGGGGATTGCCCTGGCCATTACGCAGCAGATGAACCTGCCCATCCGCTTTATCGGCGCCGGCGAGGGGCTAGAAGATCTGCGGCCTTTTTCCAGCTACGAGTTTGTGGAAGCTCTTCTAAGCGAGTATTGAGGCACCCCCTCTCTGAGAAGGGCCATTGTGAAAGAGAGACACACAGATCCAGGCTTTGTTGGGCGTCGCCCCCGCTTTCTGCCCTGGAGTGCTGCAGTGGTGGGGGCAGGTTTGCTTTGGGCTTGGGGTGGGCACCGCTGGATCCAGAGCGGGTTGAACCTGGTTCGGGCGGGATCCACGCAGGATACAGAAGCTTTGCAGGAATTTGTAACCACCTTGGCTCAGGTGTTGTCGGGGGTGCTGGGCTTTACCCTCTCGGTGGTGGCCATTGTGGTGCAGTTGAGCGCGGATCGCTTCACGCCAAAGGTCACGGAGCTGTTTTTGCGCGAGAAAGTCAATTTCTACCTCTTCTTTTTCCTGATTCTGGCCAATGTGGTCAGTTTGTGGAGTTCGGCAGCCCTGAGCCTTTACGTTCGCGTCGGCGGTGTGGAGCAACAACGTCTGGGGCTGCTCATCGGTCTGAATTTGCTGCTGGGCACAGCCTCGTTTTTGGTGCTGATCCCCTACTTTCGCTTCGTGTTTCACTTCTTGCAACCGGCCTCGATTATCCATCGCATTGAGCAGCAGGTGCGGCAGGCCGTTTTGGGATCCCTTGCTTCCAGGAGATCAGGATCGGACTCCGGATCCAAGAGGGGCTATTTCTCCCGTTGTTCACTGCAACTGCGGCCTCGTCACGACAACGTTGTGCAGCAACAGCGATGCGCAGGAATACAGGGTGCCGTAGGCATAGCAACAGAGCAGCACTCTCCAATGGGCGAATGCTCGCCAGCTCATCAGCGCTGCCTCTCGGCTCTGGATGAAATCAAAAGCATCGCCACCAGTGCTCTCCGTCAGCAGGAGGGGAGCATTCTCCTGGAAGCCTTGGACAGCTTGAAGTCTCTGTGGGTCTTCTATGCTGCTCACAAAGCACAACTGCCCCCTGCCTGGTTTCTCTTTACCCCGGCTCTGCGGCGGGATCCGGACTTTGCTTCGGTGGATAGGGGCCTGCTGGGCCGGATCGAGGCAGAGGGATCCTGGCTGGAGCTGAAGATACTGCGGCAGTATCAAGCCTTGTTTGCCGAGGGGCTAAACGGCATGCGCCAGGCGAGCACCCTGGTGGCCATTCACAGCCGGGAGCTGGGGATCCGCGCCCTGGAAGCCCAACAACTCACGGTAGCGGGGTGGGTGATCAAGTTTTTCAACACCTATCTGCGGGCCGTCATCAACGCGCGAGACATCCGCAGCGGCTACAACCTGCTCAAGCAGTACCGCTTGTTGGCCGAGGCAGCCCTACAACACCGCCAGTCGGCTCTGGTCTTGCAGATTGTTGGCTACTTTCGCTACTACAGCTTAATTGCCTACAAAGCTGGCCTCTTTTTCCTATCTGAAACCTTTGGCTTTGATCTGGGAATGTTGGCCCAGTCGAGCTGTGCTCTGGGCTCTGAAACAACGGAAGCCATTGTGCAAGCCTTGTTACGTCTGGATCAGGATCCCGAAAGCGAGCAACAGGAAACCACCCTGCGTGGGATCCGCAAAACCCAAGTCCGCTTGGCAGCCTATTTCCTCAGTCGTGGCCGGGAGGACTGGGCCAGGCTGATCTATCAGGATATGCAGCACGAGCCCCTGGCGCGCCTGCAGAGCATCCACCAAGAGCTGCTCTCTACGGCTGCAGAGTTTTGGGAGTTTACCGACCGGGGGGAGAACTTCTACTACTTGGAGCCCGCTCTTTGGCCCTATGCCGATCGCGTAAGCGGGACGGAGTCCTTTCGCGTCAGCGGGACGGAGTCCTTGCAGTTTTTTAGCTGGTTTCAGGGCTTAACCTTGCCGGCAGATAAGCTGAAGAGCATGACTCTAGTCAATAATAAGCTCAACTATACTGAAAATAATGTATAATATGTTCAGTACGGATTACTACCAGTTGATCTTTCTGTTTACTTTCGAGTCTGCCAACATGGTAGCCAAAGCAAAGCAGAAAATTGGTAGTAAGACGACACGGAAACTGCGCTTTGGGTATTCTACTCAAAGCTTTGCGGGATACCGCCATTCTGGTTGGAAACAAACAGAATGCTATCGCTGCATAGTTGAACAGTGATGTTCAGCAGTGTTCAGCGTAAATGTATCAGCTCCTCTGGATCTCTGGAGCTTCCCTAAAAAATTCTGCCGCTCGCGTAAGCGGGACGGAGTCCTTGTCTAGTCTGGTTAGAGCCGCCCCTTGCTGACTTGTCCCATCGCGTTAGCGGGACGGAGTCCCATGCGTCCTTTCGGCAACCCCAACCGTCTGGGCAGTTCTCCTAGCCGCAGATCCCTGCCGGGATCCAGCTCCTTCGTTCAGTTTCGCCGCGACCCGCACCTAGTGCCCTTTTGGGGCCTAAGCCTACTAGTCATGGGCCTGGCAGTGCCTCTGTTTGTGCTTTCGGGGGCGGATCCCAGTTTGGCCGGCTGCGACGAGAGCTTTTATGCCCAAATGGCCCGCGAGCTGCTGCGGGGAGGGCATTGGCTGGGGCCCACTTTTTTGGGGGAGCCTTTTTTCGAGAAACCCCCTCTGCTCACCTGGAGCGTGGCCCTCAGTTTTGCCCTGTACGGGGTAAACGAGTGGGCAGCGCGGCTGCCAGGGATCCTCGCTGCTTTGCTCTCCATTCCCCTGGTGGGTTGGATTGGGTGGTTTTTTTTGCCGATGCGGGCGGCCTTTTTGGGGATGGCGGTTTTGCCCCTGTGCTACCTCTGGGTGCAGCAGGGGCGGCTGGTGGGGCAGGATGTGCCCTTGACCTTTCTGGAGCTGCTGGGGATCCTGGGGCTGGTCAACGGTATCCGCGGCCACAGGGTTTGGTTTTGGCTAACCGGAGTGGCCTTCGGGCTGGGCCTGCTGATGAAAAGTGCCATGATCCTGCTGCCGGGGGCGGCTTTGATCCCCTATCTCGTGCAGCAACGGCGCCGCTGGATGGGATCCGCCCCATTTTGGCTGGCGCTTGGGCTGGGCTTGGGGATTTTTGGCCTCTGGCTAGGTCCAGCCATGCAGGTGTATGGCCCACAGGTGCTGACCACCCTGGTGGGGAAGGTGTGGGATCTGGGGCAAGAGCCCTTCCATGCGGATGCCACCGGCTGGTACTACTTTTGGCACATTCCCGTTCATGGCTTCCCGTGGACGGTTTTGGCTTTGGTGGGTGGCTTTCTCCTGGTGCGCCAGCAGCCGGGATCCACGCTGCTAATCTGGTCTTTCCCCCTGCTGCTGCTGTTGTTGTTGCAGCTTTATCCCACCAAAACCCCCTACTACACCGTGCAGCTTTACCCTTGGCTGGCTCTCTTGGCCGGGGTAGCCTTGGATCAAGCGTTGGCTATGCGGGGTCGCGTCAGCGGTGCGGATCGCGTTAGCGGGACGGAGTCCTTGCACTTAAAGCCCCGTCTGGCTCAGGTGATCTCTTGGGGCCTGGCAGCGGTGGGGCTGCTGCTGTTGGGTTTGGGGGTGGCCGTCCGGCTGGGCGTAGACGGTCTGGAGCTTCTGCAATCCCACGCTTGGCCGCTGGTGGCGATGGGTCTTTTGTACCTCTTGCTGCCGGGGATCTGGAGTTGGTGGCGGGTGTTGCGCTGCGCCGGCGAGCTGTGGGTGGGAATCCTCTTGTTGGCCGGGATCCTCGCCATGATCACCATCGTCTTGCGGCCTGATTTCGGCAACTTCAGCCCTGCTTTTGCCCAAATGGATTGGAACCAAATGCTGCCCCCGTCCGTTCGCGCTATTCGGACGGAGTCCTCGACAGAGTCTGGGGAGACGGTGGTGGATATTGGCCGCAGCGGCTTGCCGGATGTCTGTCAGGCCCAGGCCATCGCTTTTTATACCCCTAATCCGGGGAGATGGGTGGATGATCAGGCTCTGCGACGAGGGGAGCATGGAGACTACCTTTGGGTATCTCCGGTGCAGGCAGAACAGGTGGAGATCCGGGATTTGGGGTTACAACCTCTGGCGGAGGTGGAGGGCTGGCAACTGGTGCGCCGTTTGGATCCCCTCTTGGAGCAGGGCAGCGGGGAGCCTCTTTGAGTTTAAAAATCTTAAGTTTAAGAATCCTAGGAAGTGTTAAAGCATGGCGGGAATAGCGGAATCGGGCCGGTCGTGGGTGTCTCTAGAGCGTACCTGGGTAATCCAGGGATTGGCTTGGCTGGCAGCGCTGCTATTTGTGGCGGGGGTGATCCTGCTGGCGGGGGCTTCACCTCTCCAGGTGGCGGCCAGCATGTGGCAGGGGGCCTTCGGCACTGAAGCTCAGTTTGGCCGGGTTTTGGCAACGCTGGCTCCCCTTGTCCTCTGCTGCTGTGGGCTGGTGTTTACGTTTGTTGCCGGTCTCTACAACTTGGGCATCGAAGGGCAAATGGTGGTCGGGGCAATTGCGGCCACGTTTCTGGTGCGTCTGGAAGCGGGATGGTTGCCGCCGCCACTGGCCATTACCTTGGCGCTTTTGGCCGGGATCCTGGGGGGGGCGGGCTGGGGCCTGTTGGCTGGGATCCTGAATGTGTGGGGGCGGGTCAACGAGATCTTCGCTGGGCTGGGGCTGAATTTTGTTGCCCAAGGTTGGGTGCTCTACCTGATCTTCGGCCCTTGGAAAAGGCCGGGGGTGGCTTCCATGAGCGGGACGGAAGTGTTGGATCCCCGTCTGTGGTTGCCCACCTGGGGGCGGTCAGAGGCCAGTCCGGTGGCGTTGCTGCTGGCCCTGTTGGCTTTGGCCCTGACGGTGCTGGTGGTGGGCAACACTCGCTTCGGCCTGCAGTTGCGGGCGGTGGGGAAAAACCCTGTAGCTGCTTTCCGGTTGGGGATCCCGGCTACCCGCAGGTTGCTCATGGCATTTGCCTGCTGTGGGGGCTTAGCAGGGCTGGCGGGCGCCTTGCAGGTGTTGGCTCTGTTCCATCGCCTCATCCCCAATATCTCCAGCAATTTGGGCTTTCTGGCCTTGTTGGTGGTGATGCTGGCAGGCTTTAACCCCCTGCTGATTTTGCCGATTGCCTTTTTCTTCAGCAGTCTTAACATCGGCAGCTTGCAACTGCCTCTCTCTTTGCAATTGGAGTCTTCTTTGGCCGGTGTGATTCAGGGATCCCTGGTGTTGTTCGTCTTGCTGGCCCAAGGGATCAGCCGCCGCTACTTCCTTGGGAAAGGTTAATGGCTTCGGCGATTTCTGGGATCCCTTTGCGTTAGCGTTGCGCAACAACGAGATTTAACTCCTATCGCGGGGGAAAACTTTGGATTTTTCTGCTCAGGACAGTGGTGCGGTTCCTCTGCCGTAGGCATAGCACCATCAACATCGGGAAATAAGGTTATCGTAGAAGGATGAATCGGACATCCCCTTTTTCAAATCGACCGCTCATCGGCGTTACCACCCGCAACCGCAATGACGAGGGAGACTTTGTAGCGCCAGGCCGCTATGTGGATGCCATTCGTGCTGCCGGAGGGATCCCTGTTCTTTTTCCCCCAGGCGAAAGCGAGCCCCAGGTTTTGCTGTCTTGGGTGGATGGCCTGGTGTTGACCGGTGTCGGCGACCTCTGCCCCAGCACCTTTCGCGGTAGCGGGACGGAGTCCTTTGGAGAGGATCCGCAACATCCCCAGGTGCGCTATGTGAACGCGGAGCGGGATCGATTTGAGGTGGCCTTGGCTCAGGCCGTGCTGGCCCAGGGGATCCCTGTTTTGGGCATTTGCCGGGGGATGCAATTGTTAAATGTGGTCAGTGGCGGCAAGCTGTTCGCGGTAGCGGGACGGAGTCCTTTCGCGTCAGCGGGACGGAGTCCTTGCACTTCCGTCTGTTTCAAGCCTTTGTGCAGGCAGCACTGCGTTTTTCCCCGCGCCTAGCTGGCCTGCTGCCCAACCCTGAGCCCGTACCCCAAGTCGCCTAAAGGAAGGTTCCCAGCCAGAGGACAGTCCTGCCGTTGGAGAATCATCCAACAGTTATCCCGTCAGTTATCCCGTGCTAACTTCTAGGCGGTACCCCCTTGTCAGGAAGCGCCGATCGCGGTAGCGGGACGGAGTCCTTTCCCGTCAGGGTGCCGTACGCATATGAACAGGAAGCGACCGCTGGAGAGGGTTGTCTCTCTAGGGCTGGCTTTTGCCAGCTCGGCTCTTTTGGGTGCCTGCGGCGAGGATCCTGCTCCTTGGCTCCGCCAGTTTGGAACCCCTAGCTCCGACGAGGCCCACTCCATCGCTGTAGATGAGAGGGGAAACGCCTGGGTGGTGGGAGTTACCCACGGAACTCTTCCCAAGCAGGCCGGGGCAGGTGGGGGAGATGCCTTTGTGCGCAAGTACAACGCCCAAGGTAAGGAACTCTGGACCCGCCAGTTTGGAACTTCCAGTCTTGACGAAGCGCTAGCCGTAGCGGTGGACAGGTGGGGAAACGCCTGGGTGGCAGGGGTTACCTACAGGACTTTCCCCCACCAGGTCAGTGCCGGGGGGAAGGAAGCTTTCGTGCGCAGGTACAATCCCCAGGGCAGGGAACTCTGGACTCGTCGGTTCGGCAGTGGGGAGTTGGACGGGGTCACGGCTCTTGCCGTGAATGCAGAGGGCAACGTCTGGGTGGCGGGGGATGCCGTTCGCGGTAGCGGGACGGAGTCCTTAGCCCCTTCCGGCCAATCCAGGGGTAAAAGCTTTGTGCACAAGTATGACTCCAATGGCAACCTGCTCTGGACTCGAGAGCTCGAGCTCCATCGGCGGGCCGGTGCCCTGGCTGCCGACGAGGAGGGAAATGTCTGGGTGGTGGGATCCATTCAAGAAAGCCTTCCGGGACAGTCGGTCGCGTCAGCGGGACGGAGTCCCAGAGCGGGAGGCTTTGTGCGCAAATATGATCCCGAGGGCAACCAGCTCTGGCTTCGCCAGTTTTCAGGCGGGAGGGGTGACGGGGCTTTTTCCATCGCTGTAGGTGAGATGGGGAATGTCTGGATAGCGGGATTCATCCAAGAAGCTCCCACCGGCCAGGCAGGGGAGTACAGCGTTCTTGTGCAGCAGTACGATGCCTACGGCAACCAACTCTGGAACCGCCAATTCCCAGGCAAACGGAGGGAACGAGTCCTGGCCATCGCTGTGGATGGAATCGGGAACATTTGGGTGGCAGGACATACCCAGGGAACCCCAGCGGGTCAGTTGCCTAGCGATGCCTTTGTGTGCCTTTACGACGTCAACGGCAATGAACTCTGGAGCCACCAGTTTGGAACCCCTGACTTTGAATGGATCGGTTCTCTTGCTTCGGATAGAAGGGGAAATCTTTGGGTGGCGGGGGTAACTTGGGGAGCCTTTCCTGACCAACCCCGAGCCGGCATGAAAGATGCCTTTGTACTCAAATACGCTCGTTAGGCTGAGGCTTTGCCAGGGCGGGATCCCTCTGCGGCAGCTCAACACCCCAGTAGCCAGCAGAAAGCTGCCCCATGCTAGGCTCTAGGCGGTGCTGCCCTAGTCGGCAAGGGGGGACTTGAAGGATATGAAAAAAAGGGTGGGCAGGGTAGTTTTCGCAAGTGCTTTAACTTTTTTTGCCAGTTCAATTCTTCTGAGAGCCTACGGTTCGCATTCAATCGAGTGGGCTCGCCAGTTCGGAACTCCTGCGAATGAGGTGGCTGACTCTATTGCTGTCGATCGCGCCAGCGGTGCGGAGCACTTTCGCGCCAGCGGTGCGGAGCACTTTGGACAGGGCAATGCTTGGGTAGCGGGAACCACTACGGGAGCCCTTCCTGACCAGTTGAGCGCTGGGAGCTGGGGTGCTTCTGTGCTTCAAGTACAGTCGCTAAGCCTGAGCTTCCTTCCCTTGGGAGAGCGGCCATGCACCGAATAGCTGCTTTGCCAGGGGGATGGGATCCTTCCCAATCCGGCGTCATTTTCTTGGAGCAGGATCCCGCTCCCATCGTTATCCTTTCGGCAGCCGATACGGATCTCACGGCCTTGAGCGCAGCCCTGCGCCTGTTGCCCGGCGATTTTCCGGCGGTGCGGGCGGCCAATTTGTTGCAGTTGCAACAGCCCCTAAGCCTGGATGACTATGCCGAGAGGGTGCTGCGGCGGGCGCAGGTGGTGCTCCTTCGCCTGTTGGGGGGAAGGGCCTACTGGAGCTATGGCCTGGAGGTAGCCAAGCAGGTGGCCGCCGAGGAGGGATCCACCCTGATCGTCATTCCTGGGGACGATCGCCCCGACTGGGATTTGGTGAGCCATTCCACTGTGCCCCTGGCGGTGGCGGATCGGGTGTGGCGGTACTGGCTGGAGGGGGGAGCGGAGAATGTGGCTGCCTGTCTGCTGTTGCTGGCTAGGGAGTTCCTAGGGGGCCAATATTCGGCGCCGGATCCACAAGGGTTGCCTCGTCTTGGGATCTACCAACCTCCCGTAGCCTCGCCGACGGATCCCCAAGCTCCCAAGGTGGGGATTTTGCTCTACCGAGCCCATGTTCTGGCGGGGAACATAGAGCCGGTGGATCAATTGGCAAAAGCCTTGGTGGAGCGGGGGCTGCAGCCTCTGTGCCTTTACACCTACAGCCTTCAAGATCCCGACTTGCCCCAGGCCATTCGGGATCACTTTGGCAGCCAGATTGACCTGTTGCTCAACACCACCAGTTTTTCGCTGGCGCGGTTGGACAGCCACCAGCCCGATGTAAGCCTGTGGCAGGAATTGGATGTGCCCGTTTTGCAGGTAATCCTTAGCAGCGGATCCCGCCAGAGCTGGGAGGACTCCACGCGAGGACTGGGAGCGCGGGATCTGGCCATGAATGTGGCTTTGCCGGAGGTGGATGGGCGCATCATCAGCCGCGCCGTTTCCTTCAAGGCGGTTCAACAGCGGGATCCCCACTTGCAAACGGAGGTGGTGGCCTATGCGGCTGTGCCGGATCGGGTGGAGTTTGTAGCCGATTTGGCGGCCAACTGGGTGAAACTGCGGCGCACCCCTGCCAACCAGCGCCGTCTGGCTCTGATTTTGGCCAACTACCCCAGCCGGGACGGGCGGCTGGCCAATGGGGTAGGGTTGGATACACCGGCAAGCTGCGTGGAGATTCTCAAGGTCCTGGCGGAATCCAGCTACCGGGTGGGGCCCCTGCCGCAGACAGGAGATGAGCTCATCCGCTGGCTCACCCAGGGCCAAACCTATGACCCGCTGGGATCCCTGCGCCCCGCTCGCCAATGGCTTTCTGCTGCCCTTTATCGAGAGTGGTTTGCCCGCTTGCCTGAGCCCATCCAGACCGACCTCGTCCGGCAGTGGGGGGATCCGCCCTCTCGAGATATTCCCGTGGTGGGACTGCAGTTAGGGCAGGTGTTTGTAGGCATTCAGCCCCCGCGAGGCTATGACCGGGATCCGTCCTTGAACTACCACGCCCCGGATCTGGTGCCCCCCCACGAGTACCTGGCTTTTTACCTGTGGCTGCGGCAGGTCTTCGCCGTTCAAGCGGTGGTGCATGTGGGCAAGCACGGCAACCTGGAATGGCTGCCCGGCAAGGGATCCGCCCTTTCCGCCACCTGCTACCCGGAGATGGCCCTGGGGCCGCTGCCCCACTTCTACCCCTTCATTGTCAACGATCCGGGAGAGGGATCCCAGGCCAAGCGGCGAGCCCAGGCAGTGATTATCGACCACCTCACCCCGCCCCTTACTCGTGCTGAGCTGTACGGCCCCCTGGCGGACTTGGAACGGTTGATGGATGAGTACGTGCAGGCCCAACAGTTGGATCCCAGTCGTTGTCCCCTGATTCGCGCCCAGATTCAGGAGCTGGTTCGAGCCGAGCATCTAGACCAGCAGTTCAACTTGGAAAAAGAAGAAGATTGGAATCGCCTGGATGGCTATCTCTGCGAGCTAAAAGAATCTCAGATTCGCGATGGGCTGCACATCTTTGGTCGAATCCCTGCCGGTGAGCAGCTTGTTGATCTGGTGGTAGCCCTGGCCCGCTACCCTGGCCACGGGCAACTGGGGATTACTCAGGCCATTGCCCGCGATTGGGGATGGGACTGGGATCCCTTGACCGCCGACCTGACAGATCCTTGGCCAGAGGGATCCCCGAACTCGCCGTAACCCAAGCCAAGCGTTTTATTTTCCTCTCTCAGGGAGCAAGGAAGAATCTTAAGAGTAAGTTGATCGGGATCCCTCATCAACTCCTCTGTTGGAACAATGGAAGCAGGCTAGAGAAACAGCTGGATCCTGGTGCTGCGCTTCAAAACAAGCTCAACTGAGAATCCCTTGCCCAGCACCGGGAAGCCTCAGCAGGCGTTTCAATAGCGAGATTGAAAACTCCGCCGCCGCTCGCCGCCACTGTTCGCGTTACCAGAGCGGAAACCTGAGGTGGGGCGTTCTTCCCGGGGACGAGCTTTGTTCACCTTGAGGTCGCGCCCCATCCATTCCGCCCCATCCAGCGCAGCAATGGCAGCTTGCTCCTCTGCTTCAGAGCTCATTTCCACAAACCCGAAGCCCCGAATGCGGCCTGTCTCGCGGTCAGTGGGGATTTGCACCCGCTTGACAGAACCGTACTCAGCAAAAACAGCGGTCAAATCCGCTTCTGTCACCTTAAAGGAAAGGTTGCCAACATAAATCGACATAGACGATCTCCGAAAGAGAGAGTAACAAAGGGTGAGATGTTCGGAGAGCCGTCTGCCAATACAAAACGTGAAAATCCGTCAAGACCAGAAGAAACGAGCACTACAACCGATAACAATCTCAGCTTCTATCCTAACACAGAAGCAGGGGTTCACCACTTCGATTTCGCGAAATTCTGGGGACATTGCCTTCACACCCCAACTGGCCCGGCCCAAACACTCCGCTGCCCTACCTGCGCTGACGCCACCTCAGCCCAGCTTCTCCAGCCTGGATCCCAGTAACCTCATCTGGGCTTCCAGCTCCGCCAGTTGCTCCTGACTGGCTTGCACCACTTCAGGGTTGGCCCGGTTGAGAAAATTGGGGTTCTCTAGGCGAGCGCGGATCCCTTGGGCCTCTTTTTCCAGCTTGGCCAGGTCTTTTTGCAGCTTGGCCCGCAGCGCTTCCACATCCACCAGTCCTGCCAAGGGCATCAGCACCTGCACCGTGCCCACCACTGCAGCCGCCACCTGTTTGGGCTCCGTGGCCAGGGATCCCGTAATCTCCAAAGCCTCGGCCTTGACCAGATCCCAGATATAAGCTTGGGCAGCCGTCAGGATCCGCTGCTCGGCGGGATCGGTAGTGAGCAAAAGGGCCCTGATGGTCTGATGGGGCTTGAGGCCGGCTTCTGCCCGCAGGTTGCGCAGGCTGGTAATGGTTTGGATCACCAAGCCAAACTCCCGCTCCAGTTGAGGGTCGATCCAACTGGGATCTGGGGTGGGATAGGGCTGCACGGAGATAGAGGTGGTTTGGTTGGCCTGGGTGAGCAGCTGCCAGATCTCCTCGGTGATGTGGGGCATCCAGGGGTGCAGCAGCTTGAGAATGGTTTCCAAAACGGTGGCCAGCACCTTCTGCGCTGCGCGTTTGGAAGCCAGGTCTTCTCCCCGCAGCCGGGGCTTGACCAGCTCGATGTACCAGTCGCAAAAGTCATCCCAAATGAGAGAGTAGAGCAGGCGCGCCCCCTCGCCCAGGCCATAGGCTTCCAGCTCGGCGATAACTTGGGTGGCCGTGGAGTGCAGCCGCGACAGGATCCAGCGATCGGCCAGCTCCAGCGCTTCGGGGGCAGGGGATCCCAGTTGGGCAGGGGTTTGCCCCTCCAAGTTCATCAACACAAAGCGGGAGGCGTTCCAGATCTTATTGGCAAAGTTGCGGGCGGCCTCTACGCTGGCGCTCTCGCCGGTCTTGCGGTCATAGGCCAGGCGGATGTCTTGCCCTGCCCCCACCACCTCCTTGACCAGGGCATAGCGCAGGGCGTCGGTGCCGTATTTGTCCAGCAGCTCCAGGGGATCGATGCCATTTCCCTTGGTTTTGGACATTTTCGCCCCGTGCTCATCCCGCACCAGGCCATTGATGTACACATCTTTGAAGGGGATCTGGCCGGTAAATTGGGATCCCATCATGGCCATGCGGGCCACCCAGAAGAAAATGATGTCAAAGCCCGTGGACATCAGGGAGTTGGGATAGTAGCGTTTGAAATCCTCGGTCTCTTCCGGCCAGCCCAGGGTTGAAAAGGGCCACAGAGCAGAGCTAAACCAGGTATCCAGCACATCGGGATCCTGTTCCACCCGCTCAACTTCTGGGCCAAACTTTTCCCGTGCCTTGAGCAACGCTTCCTCGCCGTTGCGGGCCACCACAAAAGCTTGGGGATCCTCGAGAAGCTGGCCATTGAGGACTGGATACCAAGCTGGGATCTGATGGCCCCACCACAACTGCCGAGAAATGCACCAGGGGCGCAGCTTTTCCAGCCAGCCCGTGTAGAC
This sequence comes from Synechococcus sp. JA-2-3B'a(2-13), assembly GCF_000013225.1. Lineage (NCBI taxonomy): Bacteria > Bacillati > Cyanobacteriota > Cyanophyceae > Synechococcales > Synechococcaceae > Synechococcus > Synechococcus sp. JA-2-3B'a(2-13). Next base: position 314,745 of record NC_007776.1, on the reverse strand, counting down.
TTTGGTCCAGCGCTCAGGGATAAAGCGGGGGCTATTTCGTTGGTATTCCTCTTCCAAACAGCGAGCCCCCATCCCCGAGACATCGCAAAACCACTGAATGGAAAGCAAAGGCTCGATGGGCACGCCGCCGCGGTCGCTGTGGGGAACGGTGTGGGTGTAGTCCTCCACCTTCTCCAGCAGGCCATGTTCGGCAAACCACTGCACCACCTTTTCTCGGGCCACAAAGCGATCTAGGCCGGTGAAAGGATCCCCGTTTTCGTTGAGGGTGCCGTCTTTATTGAGGATGTTGATGAAGGGCAATTGGTGCCGTTTGCCGATTTCAAAGTCGTTGGGGTCGTGGGCCGGGGTAATTTTCACACACCCGGAGCCAAAGGAGGGATCCACATACTCATCCGCAATGATGGGGATGAGGCGATTTTTAATGGGCAGGCGAATGAACTGGCCGATGAGATGGCAATAGCGCTCGTCTTGGGGGTTCACCGCCACCGCCGTATCCCCCAGCATGGTCTCGGGCCGAGTGGTGGCCACCACCAGATACTGGCTGGGATCCTCGGCCAAGGGATAACGAAAATGCCACAAATGGCCCTTGACCTCTTTGTCGTCTAGCTCAATGTCTGACACCGCCGACTGGGTGGCCGGGCACCAGTTCACCAGATATTCCCCCCGGTAAATTAGCCCCGCCTCGTACAGCCGCACAAACGCCTCGGTTACCGCCCGGCTCAGCCCCTCGTCGAGGGTAAAGCGATCCCGCGTCCAGTCTAGGGATAGGCCCAGCCGCCGCAACTGGCTCTTGATGGCTCCCTGCGACTGCTCCTTCCAAGCCCAAGCTCGCTCCAGAAAAGCCTCGCGGCCCAGATCGAAGCGGGTCTTGCCCTCTTGGCGCAGTTGGTTTTCCAGGATGGTGTGCACGGCGATGCTGGCATGGTCTGTGCCGGGCAGCCAGAGCACGTTGTAGCCGCGCATGCGCTTGTAGCGCGTCACCACATCCGGCAGGGTAAAGGCAAAAGCATGGCCCATGTGCAGGTTGCCCGTCACATTGGGCGGGGGCAGCACCATGCTAAAGGCCTCTCCCGGCGCCTTGGGATCCGCCACATAAAAGCCCTTCTCTTCCCAAAAGCGCTGCCACTTCGGCTCGGTCTCGAAGGGGTTGTACTGGCTGGGCAGGTTGACAGAGGAAATTGCAGCAGTCATAGGGAGGATAGGCCAACGGCTGAGAAGGATGAATCACTTTGATGAATCACTTTATAGAGTAGCAGTTCAACCCTTTGCCCTTCGGGGTAGAGTGGCCCATCGGTCTTGACCCTAATCACACGGCTAGAGAGGGATTTCGAGCTAGGGTACTACCATCCTCAGCTTTGGGTACGGCGTTATGTCCAGATCATTGACGGCAACGGTCCTGATGGCTCTGATGGCTCTATCCCCTGGGATCCCTGCCCTCGCGCAACAGGACTGGAAGAGATCAGAGAGAGACATCCTACTTTGTCGTGGGGAGCCTTTTGAACCAGGCTCTCTGGCAGGTTATGAAGCTTGCTTCAGTGCTCGCCTTCATCCGGATGAACAATCCTGGCCGCCTCCACTACCCCTGATAGGCCTGTATTTTACCCCGCACTCTGACTACTTTTTTTGCTTTGTAGGTGCAGGAAAGCCCGGTAGCCTGGAGGCAATTCTCGTCGGTCGAAGTGGAGAGTTCATCTTTGGCCTAGATAGCCCCTCAACCCCTTCTGAACTAGAAGTAGAAACCCCCCAGATTATCCAGCAGAAGGCCCGCATTCTCGAGGTGGAGGGGGATCCTGGGGATCCTGTTGCCAGTTTCAGGCAACTGGTGGTTTACGACGAAACCGAGTTGGATCTGAAGGGGTTTGCCATAGTGAGTGCACCTCCAGGGCACTTCGGGGATTCCATTTTGCCAGAAGTGTTTTTGGAGCGGCCCGAATGCCAGGCAATTTTGAATTGAGGGCCTTCCGCACCTTCGGCTAGTGGGCGCTCCTGGGTTTGGCAAACTTGCAAGCTGGCTCTACAGCCCAGAGTAAGCGTTGAGCCATTCCATAAAATAAAACACCAGCGGCCCGGTGAATACGTAGCTATCCCCCCGATCCAAAATGCCGCCGTGGCCCGGGATCAGATCCCCGGAATCTTTGACGCCGGCATCCCGTTTCATCAGAGATTCTGTGAGATCTCCCAGCAGGCTGGTTAACCCAATCAAAAACCCCAGAATGCCCCCACTCAACCAGCTCCACGGCCAGCCCAGGTAATAGGCTCCAACCACCGCAAGGGTCATGCTGGCGGCAATGCCGGCTACTGCCCCTTCCACCGTCTTTTTCGGGCTGAGGATGGAGAGCTTGGTGCGCCCAAAGGCCCGACCACACAGGTAGGCCCCCACATCGGCAGCGATCACGCAGCCAATGGCCAGCAGCGTAATCCATAGCCCTTCGCCCAGCCCTTGCGCAAAAGACAAGGCCCTGACCCGAATCCAGAAGCTGGGCAGCAACGCACAGTAGAACAACCCCAAAATCGAGGTGGCAATATCGGCAATGGTGGCCACCTTGGGCTTAAAGAGCAAATAAAAACAGATGATGGATCCCGCCACGATAAAGGCAGGGCTGGTCCACTCCGGCCTCACCTGCTGCAAAATCACCAGCACCTGGCTGGAAAACATGGTGGTGCGCATGGCCGGCGCATTGCCTTTGGCTTGCACCAAGCGAAAAAACTCCAACTGGGCCAAAAAAATGATCAGCCCAATGGCTGCAGTAAAATACCAGCCCCCTAGCAGGGTGACCGCCAACGCAAACAACACCGCCGCAAAACCGCTAACCCAACGGGCTCCCATGGGCGCACCCCGTCACGTTGGCTGGCCAAATACCTCTTGCCCCCGGCTCCAGCAGATCGACGTCCAAGCCGAGAGCAGAAGAAACCCCCCCTCTGGTGTTCAAGATTCGCGTTTGCGGGACGGAGTCCTGATGCGGCTGCTGCAATGGAAACGCCTCTTGCCCTAGCCTTTCAGTTTAACTCCCTTGGCCTCGAAACAACCGCTTTCGGCCCTGCAGGATGGGATTTCCAGGTAAGGTGGCAGACAGACTGGAGCATGAGATAATGGGCAAACCGCAAAGCTCACTGCTGACCGCCTAAGATACCTCTGATTCGTTGCACCGCAGCATGGTTCAAGAACTTACTTCGCGCTCCACAACTGCTCGCATTTCTGCCGAAGAGGCTCGTCTTCTTTATGAAGACATGGTGCTGGGCCGCCTGTTTGAAGACAAGTGCGCCGAAATGTACTACAAGGGCAAGATGTTCGGCTTTGTGCATCTGTACAACGGCCAAGAGGCCGTCTCTACGGGGGTGATCAAGGCGCTCAAGCCCACCGACTACGTGTGCAGCACCTACCGCGATCATGTGCATGCCCTCAGCACCGGGATCCCGCCGCGGGCGGTCATGGCAGAGTTGTTCGGCAAGGCCACCGGCTGCAGCAAGGGTCGGGGTGGTTCCATGCACCTCTTCTCGGCGGAGCACAATTTCTTGGGGGGCTATGCCTTTGTGGCCGAAGGGATCCCAGTGGCGACGGGGGCTGCTTTTTCTGCCAAATATCGGGGCACCGACCAGGTAACCGCCTGCTTCTTCGGGGATGGAGCCTGCAACAACGGCCAGTTTTACGAGTGCCTCAACATGGCTGCCCTCTGGAAGTTGCCCATCATCTATGTGGTGGAAAATAACTTCTGGGCTATTGGCATGGCCCATGAACGCGCCACTTCCGACACCGATATTTACCGCAAAGGCCCGGCTTTTGGCATGCCCGGCTACCAGGTGGATGGGATGGATGTGCTAGCAGTGCGAGAGGCCGCCCAACAGGCCATCGCCCGCGCCCGTGCCGGAGAAGGCCCCACCTTGCTGGAGTGCATCACCTATCGTTTCCGGGGCCATTCTCTGGCCGACCCTGACGAGCTGCGCAGTCCTGAGGAAAAAGAGTTCTGGCGGCAGCGGGATCCCATCAAGCAACTGGAACGCTATGCCCTGGAGCACAACCTAATGACCGAGGCAGACTTCCAAGCCATCCACGCGGAGGTCAGCGCCGTGATTGAGGACGCGGTTCTTTTTGCTCTGGAAAGCCCAGAGCCAACCCTGGACGAGCTGCACCGTTTTGTCTTTGCCGAAGACGAGTAGACCCCCCCAGGTACCGGGGGAGTTCAGGAGCCGAGATCTTGCTTGGCCGGAGGATCCCTGGCCAACTCGGGTGGCCCATCCACCTGGCGGAGCGCTATCGCGCCGGATCCCTTGAGGATCCTCGAGGATCGGCATCAGAGAAACTTTCTCGAGATCTGCGCTATTGCGCAGATTTTTTTGTAAATATCGCTTCCCATTTGTTTACACAGCTTCATATCATTGAGGTATCGAGCATGAGTATTTATTCCCGGTCATGAGCAATCCTCTTGAGTTTCCCTGGCTGTCGGTGCTGGTGCTCTTGCCTCTGCTGGCAGCCTTTGGGATCCCCTTGATCCCCCAGAGCCGTTGGGTGCGTTGGTATGCCCTCGCTGTGGGGGCTTTTGATTTGGGCCTGATGGCCTATGTCTTTGCGCGGCACTATGACCTGCAGGACTTTTCTCTGCAACTGGCGGAGCGCTACGCCTGGGTGCCCCAAATTGGATTCCACTGGTCGCTGGCGGTGGACGGCCTGTCCTTGCCGCTGGTATTGCTGTCCGGTTTGATCACAACCCTGTCGATTGTGGCGGCTTGGAATCTCTCCCACAAGCCGCGTTTGTTTTTCTTCCTGCTGCTGCTGATGTACGGCGCCCAGGTGGGCGTATTTCTGGCGCAGGACATGCTTCTATTCTTCCTGATGTGGGAGATTGAGCTGGTGCCGGTCTATCTGCTCATCTCCATTTGGGGTGGGCCGAAGCGCCAGTACGCCGCCACCAAGTTCATCCTCTACACCGCCGCCGCCTCCATTTTTATCTTGGTGGGATCCCTGGCGATGGCCTTCTACGGCGAGGGCTTCAGCCTGGAGATGGCAGAGCTGAGCGCTAAGTCTTACCCACTGGCCTTGGAGCTGTTGGCCTATGCGGCTTTGCTGATTGCCTTTGGGGTGAAGCTGCCGATTTTCCCGCTGCACACCTGGCTGCCGGATGCCCACAGCGAAGCCTCTGCTCCCATTTCCATGATCTTGGCGGGAGTTCTGCTCAAGATGGGGGGCTATGGCCTGATCCGCATGAATGTGGGCATGTTGTCGGAAGCCCACGTGTACTTCGCCCCTGTGCTGGCGGTGTTGGGTGTGGTGAACATCATTTACGGGGCGTTGGCGGCCTTTGGTCAGAACCATCTCAAGCGGCGCTTGGCCTATTCGTCCATTGCCCACATGGGCTTTGTGTTGATCGGGATCTCCGCCTTCACGGAGCTGGGCATCAATGGGGCAGTGCTGCAGATGATCTCCCACGGTCTGATTGCCGCGGTTCTGTTCTTCCTGACGGGGATCACCTACGAGCGCACCCACACCCTTGCCCTCGACAAGTTGGGAGGGTTGGCCAAGCAGATGCCGAAGGCTTTTGCCCTGTTTACAGCGGGATCCCTGGCCTCTCTGGCGCTGCCGGGGATGAGCGGATTTGTGGGTGAGCTGACGGTGTTCTTGGGCTTGACCACCAGCGATGCCTATGCGCCGACCTTCAAAGCTGGAATTGCCCTGCTGGCGGCAGTGGGTATCATTTTGACGCCCATTTACTTGCTCTCCATGCTGCGTCAGGTGTTCTACGGGGCTCAGGATCCCGGCTTGGTTTTGGAAGACTACCTGGGGGATGTGCGTCCGCGGGAAATGGCGGTGGCCCTCTGTCTGCTGTTGCCGATTCTCGGCATTGGCTTCTACCCGCGCCTGGCTACCCAAACCTACGATGTCACGACGGTGGCGGTAGCTGCCCAGTTGCGCAGTGTGTTGGCAACTGAAATCGTGCAGCGGCCTTTCTTCCCCTCGCCAGTGCAATCGGCTCAGGTGGCGGCTTTGCCTCTGGAGGATTAAAGGGGGGTCGAGACTCGGTTCTTCTTTATCTCTATTCCTTACTCTGTCCAGAAGAGCTGGTGTTCGAGGTGCAACCCGACTCAACTTTCAGCTCTTCTTTTGTTTTTTTTAAGTTTTAAGATTGGATTTAGGATCCGGGATGTTCCTGGGCTGGGATTTTCGTGCAGCCGATTGTTCTTGTGCCGTCCATCCTATCGGTGATCGGTGTGGATAGAGTTTTGTTCCATCAGGTTGAGTTGCACCACCAACCACCAGAGGGTTACATCGGAGTAGGTCGCCCGACGCTTGAGCCGAGAAATGGAGTGTACTGGGTTTTGGCTGTCGATCATCCACTCAGAAGCGATGATTTGGCCGCGTTGCTGAGCATTCATTGTTTCTCCCTCCGCTCGCCAACTGCTCAATACTTAGAATGGCTAATATTTAGGATGGCGAATTTGCACGGGAGCGTGTGAAAAAATATATTACGCAGGGATCCCCAAAATCGGCTAACTTTCTTAGCAATGAGGATCTCATAGGCTGTTGAGTTGCCGATTTGCCGTTCGGGGATCGGACAAAACGTTGCAAAAGGGGCAAAATGTTGGGCAAGGGGATGCCCCTATCTTCACAAGTCTTAAAACCTGGAAAAATTCCATTTTCTCCTGACTCCTCTGTCTCCCTCCGTCGGCCTTTGCAGCAGCAACCCTTGAGAAGTCTGAGATCCCGATGAGAGCCCCCCAGCCTGCCTCTGCTTTTGGAGAAGTGGTGGAGGCCGACACCACAACCTTTGTGGCCCAGTGCTTCGAGCCGGAACGCCTGACCTTCCCGCCCATGCCTGCTCTCGGCAGTTGGACGCGCTCCCAAGACGAAGAGACCGGCAACCTGATCTATGGCGTGGTTTGCTATGCCGCCATCGCCCCCATCGACACCGTCCATCGCGCCAGGGCTTTGGGCCTCTCCCCTCAGGAGCTGCGGGAGCAACAGCCCCAGATTTTTGCCATGTTGCGCACCGATTTTCGCGCGGCCATTGTCGGCTTTGTCAGCGGGGGACGGGTCTATCAGTACTTGCCGCCACGCCCTCCCCAGATTCACCAGCCGGTTTATCTCTGCTCCGATACGGAAGTAAGGGAGTTCTGCCGCTCTTTCGAGTTTTTGCGCACCCTGCTACGGGTCAACGGGATCCCAACCGATGAGCTGGTGGCTGCCGTGATCCGCCAGACTTACCGAATCCTGAACCGAGATCGCAACTGGCTTTTACAGGCAGGTCGGCAGTTGAGCTCTCTGTTGCGGGATGATTATGAGCATCTCAGCGCAATTTTACGAAAGATTGAAGCCTAAGCGAAGAAATATTGAGAATGGCCTTGGATCCCTCTGGAATCGAGTCGGGGGGTGATAACCTGAGGCCGTTTCCTATGGAATTGATTCCCTTTGAATCCTCTTTCTGCTGTAAAAATGTTTAACAAATTCAATCCTTCTGACAAACCCTCCAAAGGCAATTGGGCAGGTCGTACCTTTTCTGCAGCTGCGGGCGCTTCGGTGGCAGCCGGTGTTTGCATTGCCCACGGTCAGCCGGCTTATGTGTCGCTGTTGGTGGCCTGTTGCGCGACGGTGTTTACCCTCGTTTTGGATGAAATGGGCTGGATCTAGGCTCGGTTTCAACTTCAGCTTTGGTTTTGCTGCATAAGAAGCCGCTCTAAAGCAGAGACTAACCAATCCAATAGGGATCCCTGGCCCTCTGGGTTTGCTGCTTGCGTGAAAGGATCCCTTTGCTGGGTTGGCAACATGCAGCCTTACTTTACCCTGCTTCGCGGGCTGCCCGCACCAACAATCCTGCTGTGATCAGCCCTGCCAGAATAGAGCTGCCGCCATGACTGAACAAAGGCAGGGGCACACCTGTGGTGGGCAAAATCCCAGTGACCACGCCGATGTTCATCAGCGACTGCCCCACCAGAAACATCAGGCAGCCGCAGGCTACTAAGCGAATGGTCAACTCCCGACAGCGCCCCATCACCCGCCAGCCCAGCAGAGTGTAGAAGGTCAGCAACCCCAGAAAGAACAGGGATCCGGCCAAGCCAAACTCCTCTGCGTACACCGAGAAGATAAAGTCGGTGTATTGGATGGGCAGGTAGAACAGCTTTTGCTGGGAGAGGCCATATCCCTTGCCCCACAGGCCGCCAGAGCCAATGGCCAACAGACTTTGCACCAGCTGGTAGCCATCCCCTTGGGCATTGCCCCAGGGATCCAAAAAAGCCAAGATGCGCCGCCGTTGGTAATCTTTGCTGAGAATGCTCACCACAGCCGCCAGAATCCCCAGCCCCGCTGTGGCCAAAAGGGTGAAAGCTGGGATCCCGGCGGTCCAAGCCATGACCCAGAGGGTGAGGCCGCAGATGGCCGTGGTGCCCAGGTTGGGCTGGGCGAGGATCCCCAAGAGCGCAAAGGCGAAGATGCCCGCCCAGAGGACGCGGAACCAGAGGGGATGGTGAAACCAGCGGCCAAAAACCCAGGATCCCTGCAAGACCAACAGGGGCTTGAGCAATTCCGAGGGCTGGATAACAGGGATCACCTTCAAATCCAGCCAGCGGCTGGCCTCCAGGCGGGAAACCCCCAATCCCGGCACCTGGGTGGCCCACACCAAGCCAACTCCCAGCAAGCAGAGGATCCCGGCCCAGGGGAACCAGCGCCGCAGCGGGATCTGCACCAGAGCCCAGAAACAGCCCAGACCCAGCCCGGCCCAGAGCAATTGGCGCTTGAAAAAGTAGAGGCCATCGCCAGTGATCCGCTGAGCCACCGGGTAGGAAGCGGAAAACAGCATCATCAGCCCCAGCACCAGCCAGATCAAGGTGAGCCAGCGCAGCCAGCGAGCCTCAGCATTCCAGGGATCCCTGAAGGGCTTGGCAGCAGGCTCGGAAATGGTTGCCACGGTGTTCAAAGCTGGAGTACTGGTCAAAACTGGCACAGGCGGGAGACAGCAAAACGGTGATGGGCTGAGCGGGCTTCCCCAACCTCTGAGCTTGACGGGAAAGGGAACAAGCCGCTGCAAAGGCTCTTTCCACCGCTACATCTAGGGTTGGCACGAGCTCAACGTCAGTATAGTGGATCCCCTGGAGGGCCTCTGCCAGCACTGGGGCAGACTCCCCCATCAGCAACACGCGGGCCACCTTGGCCCGAATCAACCGCAACCAGGCGCCGGGATCCCCCTGCTTAGCCCTTCCTCCGGCAATCAGAATAATGGGTGGGGAGAGGGCGTTGAGTGCCACCCAGCCGGCTTCGTAGTTGGTGGCCTTGCTGTCGTTGACAAAGCGGATGGGGGTGGCTCCCACCTGGATTTGCGCCACCCGCTCCAGCCGATGGGGCATGCCGGCAAAAGATCGGATGGCTTTTTGAATGGCAACGTTGGGGAGCCCAGCTAGACGTGCTGCTGCTGCCGCCAAGAGCAGGTTTTGCAGGTTGTGTTGGCCAGGGCAGCGTTCTGCAAAGTCCTCCAGCTCCGCCACCATCTCCCCCTGGATGTAGAGGCGGTTTTCCCGCAGGTCAAGGGTTGCGGTGGGATCCTGATCGCAACAGAGTTGCGGGGCAGCAAGGGAGATCCAATAGGTCTTTTCCCAATCCTGCCGGCGGCGGCACAGGTAGGGATCCTCGCCGTTGAGCACCCGCCACTGGGCCCGATCCAAAAGGCGAGCCTTAAAGCTGGCATAGCGCTCCAGCGTCCCATGCCGTTCTAGGTGATCGGGAGTGAAGGTGGTCCACACCCCAATGCGCGGCGGCCCTCCAGGAGTGCTGCTCATGAGGCGGCTACTGGCCTCCAACTGGTAGCTGCTCAGCTCCGCCACGATCCAGTCCGGCTTGAGCTTTCCCTGGAGCGTTGCCAAAGCCACCTGCGACAGGGGCAGGCCGATGTTGCCGCAGGGGATCCCTTGCAGCCCCGCCGCCTTGAACATCTCCGCCACCAGAGCTGTGGTGGTGCTTTTGCCGTTGGTGCCGGTGATCCCCACCCAGGGTAGGTGGTCAAGATAGATCCAGGCCAGCTCCGCCTCCCCCACCACCGGGATTCCCTGTTGACGCACCGCCTGCAGCAGCGGGTGATCCCAAGCAATGCCTGGACTGACCACCACCTGCTTCACCCCTTCGGCCAGTTGAAAAGGCTGCCCCAGCCGAACCGGGATCCCTTCTTGATTGAGCTCAGCCTGCCGCTGTCTGAGAAGAGGGGAATCTTGCTCATCCCAAACCAGCACTTCATAGCCCTGGGCCCGCAACAGCCGCGCTGCCGCCAGCCCCGCAATGCCTAACCCCAAAACTTGATGTTGCACGTTGGTTTCTACTTCTTTCTTTATTTGGGGATCCCTGCTTGGATCTTACCGGTCACGTCCTTGACCCGCATGTTTTTGTTCGACACTCCCCTTGCTTACGGGGGTGGCCAGTTGGTGGCGTGGATGGAGTTTTCCTAGCCGCCTGGATGGCTAACTTGGGAATAGGTTGGAAACCAGTCCGCCGGCCACCCTCTACAACCCGTGCAGATTTGTCTTTGGCGTAGAAAAGATTCCACCTAGCCTGCCAGCCTCACTTTGTGGATGCTGTAGGAAATTTTCTTCCCTATGCATCATCTACTCAATCTTCCAAGGGATCCAACTTGGGATCCAGACTCTTGGCCGTTAGACGCAGAGCCTCCGCCTGATCCATCACCCGTGGAGCTTGCACTGCCGTTTCAAGGCCCTGGCGATAGCTCTCCCACAGGGGCATTTCTGGGTAGGTCTGCTGCAACTCGCTGATCTGATCCAGAAGGGCCTCCAGCCAGCCGGCCGTGCTCCAGGTGAGCAAAAACTGGAAGGGGTTCCAGAGGTTGAGCTGCCGCCCCAATTCATTTAGGCTCTCGTTGCGAATGGGCGGATCGAAGATGTCCGCCACGGTCATCAACTGGCGGGCCAGCAGAGGTCTGAGGAGTTTCTCGGCAGCTTCCACCACAGCAGGGATGGCAGCCTGGATCTGGTTGGGTCTGGGAATGTTCCGCGCTTGGGGCAAGGCTTGCAGCACCAACTCCAGTCGCCGCCCTGCCTCTGCCGATTCCAAAGCCGATTCCAGGGTGGTGCCCACGCTGAGAAACACTTCTCCCGTCAGTAGCCGCACTGCATCGATGACCAGGTGATACAAGGGGGGGATCACGAGCTTAATCCACTCACTCTGGAAAAACTCCCGCAGCCGCCGTGCCGCATAGTCCCCCACTTGGGTGGTCTGGATCCCCACTTGGGTCAGATTGAGATACCAGTCGGGGGGGGATCCCTTGGGATCCAGCCAACGGCGCAGCGTTTGCCATTCTTCTTCTGTGAGGGCAGTTCGTCCCTGTTTTAAGCCAGTTCGCCGCAGCTTGCCCTCGGCATTCAAGAGCTTGCGCAGCTCCGGTGTGCCCAGCAAGGACAAGGCACCTGCCGAACCCACACTGCCGATCTCGATGGCGATCAAGGCGGCCAACAAGGCGGCTGAGGCCTTTACTTGAATCTGGCCGCTTTTGTCCATCACCAAAGGCAGGCGGCTGTTGCCATAGGCACGGGCACTCATCGCCTCCAGAGCAGAGCGTTGGTCAGAGGTCAGCGTCCGAGCCCAAGAAGGGATCCCGTGGCTTTCCGCCTCTGGATAGGCCGCTTCCTGCAAGCCGTGATACAGCAAGCTGGCCACCCAAGCTCGATCTGCAGCCCGCCGCAAAGAGCCGATGACCACTTCCCATTGGCAGGGGTTGAGCAGGGGCAAGAGCGCTTGCAGCTCTCGGTGGACGGGCTCTGGGGATCCCGCCGTTCTCGACTGTTCCAGAGCGCTTTGCAGCCGATCCCGCGCCTCTCGGCACAGCCCGCCCCACTCCAGTTGCAGGCGAGCCAGGGTCTGTTGCACCGTCTCTTCGGAGCGACGGGGTAGATCCTGCCAGCCCGCTTCCAGCTGCCGCCACAGCTCCTCCCAGTTCAGGCCCTCAGCAGCGCCATTGACGGCATCTGAGGCAACCTTTGAGCTGGGCGAGGCGTTTTGGGGCTCGGAATGGAAAGGGGGATTCAGGGGTTCAGACATGGACAGAATCCGCTTCAAGGGGATTACCGGCATTATAGCTAGGGGTAAAACGCCAGCCGAGGCAAACCCAACGTTTCCGGCCATCCCATCATCAGGTTGAGACACTGCACTGCCTGCCCGGCTTGCCCTTTCATCAGGTTATCGATCACCGACAGGACGATAACGCGGTTGGTGCGGCTGTCCACCTCCACCCCGATCATGCAGGTGTTGGTGCCGGAGACCCATTTGGTTTGCGGGTAGACCCCCCGCGGCAGCACCTTCACCCAGGGAGATTGGCGATAGAAAGCGTTGTAAATGGTGAGCAAATCTTCCCCCACAAAGCCGGGATCCCGCAGGGTGGCATACAAGGTGACGTGGATCCCCCGCACCATGGGCACCAGATGGGGCGTAAATTGCACGGTGATGGGGGTGTGGGTCAGGTCGGTGCAAGCTTGCTCGATCTCGGGCGTATGGCGGTGCTGGGCCACTCCATAGGCTGCCAGAGAGCCGTCCACTTCGGCAAACAGGGATCCCACCTTGGGGGTACGACCTGCCCCCGAAACGCCGGATTTGGCATCGAAAATGAGGCTGTCCAGCTCCACCAACCCCTGCCGCAGCAGAGGAGCAACCGCCAACAATGAAGCAGTGGGATAACAGCCGGGACAGCCCACCAGTTGGGCTTGGGCAATCGCCTCGCGATAAAGTTCCGGCAACCCATAGACCGCCTGCTCATTGGCCTGGCGATAGGCAGGGCTGGGCCAGTTGGGATCCGTCTGACCCATGCGGTACCAAGATTGGTAGGTGGCCAGGTTGCGAAAGCGGTAATCCGCCGACAGATCTAAGACTTTGCACCCTTTGGCCAGCAAGGGCGGGGCCAGCTCGGCAGCCAGCCCATTGGGGAGAGACAAAAACACCACATCGCTGTTGGCGGCAATACGATCCACCTCTACCGGCTGAACGGTCAGATCCACGGCCTGGGCCAACTGGGGATAGAGATCCCCGTAGCGCTTGCCGGCACTGTCTTGCCCGGCCAGGTAGGTGATCTGCACGCCGGGATGCTCGCTCAGTAACCGCACCAACTGTACCCCTCCGTAGCCGGAAGCGCCGACAATGCCAATGCGGACAGGCTCTGTGGGGTGGGGTGGGCGGGGCGCCATGTTGGCCATGGGGGGGCTGCCTGTGCAAGAGGGTTGCGTGATGGCTTGCCTTAAGTTCTACCGCATTTTTCTGCTGCATTTGACGCTGCATGGGTGCGGATCCCATCTTGTTCATTCGCGTTGGCGTTGCGTGGCCATCCAGGGGGATTTGTTATGCTGGGTTCACCTGAGCCGCTCGGGCCTTGGCAGCGGCTTCCGTAATATCTGTCTATGTTCTGTGTAGCTTTCTAATCTGCGGTCTATGCACTATGAGCGATTGATCAACATGGTCTTGCGGGCCTATGGCCAAAGCAGCCGCCATGGCCTGGATCAAGAAACGCTGACCCTCTACTCAGAAGGCCCCTACACCCTCTACAAACTCACTTCCCATTTCGATCGCCGCTCCATTTTTGTGTTGGCCCAGAATCAGCGGGATATGTTTGTTTCTGGCGATGCGTTTAACAACAAGCTGATCCCAGGGGAATGGCAGGCGTGGCTGCACCAGAAAGCGCTGGGCATTGCCCCCGACACGGCCCAAGCGGGTTAGCTGCAGACCAGCTCTGCCGGGGAAGGATCCCCAAGCCTACGCCCGGCCTGTTGAGATCCAGCCCATGCTGACAATGGCCGCCTACTTCCAGCTCAGAGGGTGGTGGGATCCACAGGTCGCTCCACCTGTCCAAAATCTACCCGCCACTGGCCAAAACCCCTGGCTGAACCTGTCGGGGCACCACTGAGAGACGATCCAGATCGGCACAGTAGGCCAGATCCTGATCGTTTTCCGGCCCCAGACCCAACAACCGTTGCCCGTGGCTAGAGCGTCTCAACAAACCCAGCAGATCGTCCTGCCAAGTTTGGTAGAGGGCCAAGGCCGCCAAGGTCTCGTCGTTGCCCAACTGGTTCAAAGAGCAGCCCAGGCGATGCAAGATGGCTCCGGCACAGGCAGTATCTTCCAGCGAAAAGGCCCCTTCCCACCCGGATCCCACCAGCCACACCTCGGCAAAGGAGCCCCGTCTGAGAAAATCCACCACGGCTCCCAAGTTCACCAGGGCTGCTGTGATCACCACCGGGATCCCTTCCAGGCGCTGTAGGCTGCGCGTGCCGTTGGTGGTGCTCAGGAAGATGCGCTTGTCCCGCACGCGGTCGGGAGTGTAGTCGAGGGGGGAGTTGCCCAGATCAAACCCCGCCACCGCTTTGCCCCCCCGTTCCCCGGCCAAAAGCCGCTGGGAAGCCGGCCAGTTTTGGCTTGCCTCTTGGAGCTGCTGCAGGTGGGCAAACACCTGTACCGCTTCTGCTCCTGCTGCCAGCGCTGTGGCAATGGTGGTGGTGGCCCGCAGCACATCAATGGCCACCGCACACTCCGGGATCCCAGATGAAGGCACCTGTTCGGGCGTATAGAAGTGGAAAAAACGCATGGGGGAAGAGGTAACGTCAGAACTCACGCCGGGCGAACACCAACACTGCCAGAATCAGCAGCAAAAGGGTGTAAACCAAGCCGTACAGTGCATCTCCGAGAAGTTCTGCTGGGGGCGGAACTTGGCCGTAAACCGCAGCATCTCTCAAATTGAGGCGCTCCAAATCCGGCAGGATCAAATAAATCACCTCAAACAGTTTGCCAAATCCGGCATCTTTCACCAGCTTGCTCAGTTGCAGCAGGGCGCGGCTGGCATGGCCCATCAGGAACAGGGCAATGGTGTAGAGGGTGGCCAGAATCGAGGAAGTGAAAACCCCGAACAGCAGGGCCGCGGCAACAATCAGCACCAGCTCTAAGAAAGTGAAGACTGTTGCCCAGAGAATGGCCAAAAGGGGGATCGGGGCCTGCACCAGCAGCAAGCTCAGCAGAAACACAACCGTCATCAGCAGCACCAGCACCGACAGCAGCGCCGATAGGCCCAGATGCTTGCCGACAATGAACTCTGCCCGGCTCATGGGTTTGGCGATCAGCACATACACCGTGCGTCTTTCAATCTCCTTATTCACCAGCCCTGTGCCCACGAAAATGGCCACGATCAGGCCGAAGAAGTGAATGGCTGCCAACCCCAGGTCGGCAATGATTTTGTTGTGGGCCTGGTTGGCCACCTGCGGGATCAAAACAGTGGCTCCCAGCATGGCCACCGCAAATACCATCACCAGGTAGAGAATCCGATCCCGAATCGTTTCCCGGAAAACGTTGTGGGCAATGGCCACCACGCGCGACGCATCCATGACTGAACCCAAAGCTGTGATGATCCGACTGATACACTGGTAACAGATCCAGCCTTTATTCTATGCAGTTCCAGGCCCAGATTCAGATTCACCTACGCCCCTCTGTTCTCGATCCCGCCGGGGCTGCGGTTCAGTCCAGCTTGCATCAGCTGGGGCATACCCAGGTACAGCAGGTGCGCATTGGCAAGCATATCCAACTGCAGCTAGAGGCCCCCGACGCCGAGACCGCCCACCGCCAGGTGGATGAGCTGTGCCATCAACTGCTGGCCAACCCGGTGATTGAGACTTATCAAATCCAAGTGGCTGCCATCGGTGGTTAATTTGATGGGTTCACGCGATTTGGGGTTGATCTGATGGCCATTCCAAAAATACCCCCAACCCCTCTTCCATCCCTCTAATCTGACCATCTTCTTTCCTCTCACTTAAGGGATCCCAATGGCTGGCGTGAGGTTTGGCGTTGTTGTTTTTCCGGGTTCCAACTGCGACCGAGATGTAGCCTGGGTAACCCGCGGCCTCTTGGGCTGCCCAACGCGGCTGATCTGGCACCGAGAGACGGATTTGTCGGAGCTGGATGTGGTGGTGCTGCCGGGGGGCTTCAGCTATGGGGATTATTTGCGTTGTGGGGCCATCGCTCGTTTTGCTCCGGTGATGGGATCCCTGAAGGAGCACGCGGCGCGAGGGGGCTATGTGCTGGGCATTTGCAATGGCTTTCAGATCTTGACAGAGGCGGGCCTGCTGCCGGGGGCGCTGGTGCGCAATGCCAACCTGCACTTTATCTGCGACCGAGTGGGGATCCGTGTAGAACGGCAGGATCTTCCCTGGACAAGCGCGTATCCCCAGGGATCCACCTTAACCCTGCCCATCGCCCATGGGGAAGGCCGCTACACCTGTGATCCGGATACCCTCAAGCAGTTGCAGGATCGAGGGCAGATCGTCTTTCGCTATGCTCCGGTTGCGCCCAACGGCTCTGTGGACAACATCGCCGGCATTTGCGATCCCAGCGGTCGGATTCTGGGTTTAATGCCCCACCCTGAGCGGGCAGCAGATCCCGATTTGCCAGGGCAGGATGGGATCCCCTTCTGGCAGTCGATTTTGCGCAGCTTCGCCGCCTAACTCTTCTCCAGGAGAACTCACCCCTGCCTCGGCCCTTGAGACAACACCTGGCGAACTTGATTCACCATCTCCTCGTGATCCACCACTGGCTTGGCGATATAACCATCCGCCCCGCTCTGGGCCAAGAATGCCTCGCGGTCGCCCCGCATGGCGTGGGCCGTCACCAAAATAATGGGGATGGAGCGGCTTTTTGGATCCGCCTTCAACAGTTGGGCAATGCGGATCCCGTCCACCGCCTCGCCGCGAAAGGTGCTCTGGGACAGGGAAACATCCAACAAAATGACATCCACCTCGTGCCCCTGGGCCAGCTTCAAAATCTGCTCCACATCCTGGCTGTGAAAGACCTCAAAACCTCCCCGCCGTCGCAACACCTTCTCAAAAACACGGGCGTTGATCGGATCATCTTCCACCAGCAGCACTGTTGCCATCGTTAACCCAATCTTGAATCTGAACCCAAGCTAAGCTGTCTCTGGGATCCCAAAAGCCATCCTAAGGCATCCTTAGCGAGTTCAATTTGAGCAGTAGGACAAGCGTTCTCCTACAGAGTACTGAAGAGTACCGAAAAGGGTCTCAGTAGCTCTGAGAACTCCCCCCTCCTCTCCCAAAAGGAAGGATCCTCAGGTTGCCGCTACTTGACTATTTATTTTGGAATCTTATTTTGGAATCACTCCATTCCGAGTTGCCGCTACCCAACCGCAAATAGGAAAGCCGGAGAGAGCTCCGGCCCCATCCAGAACTAAGCCTAAACCACAAATCTCAAAAGAGACTGACCTTCCCTCTGCCTTGCTTGAGCCCGGCACAGCAGGAACGGCAGCCACTACCCTGGGTTACTTCTTGGTAATTCTCGGAGTTTCCCGAAAGGCGACCGCGAAAAACAGAAGGCCCAACGTCAAAAACAGGATAAAGGTGTAGGTGATGGCTTCCATACAAAACCTCCATTTCTAAGGGGGCTTGATTCCAGATTAACTCGGAGCCGCCAGCACCCCATCTCCAAAGTGAAGCAGAGTGCCGACGGCATCGCCGAAAAGGGCTCTAGGCTTCCTGAACCTTGCGAGTGGTGGGATCCCCTACTTTCTGGAAGACGCCGAACTCCACCATTTCCTCGCTCATATTGGGGTCAATACCGGCGAACACATCGCGGAAGAGAGTGCGAGCGCCGTGCCAGATGTGGCCAAAGAAGAACAGCAGGGCAAAGACGGCGTGAGCAAAGGTAAACCAACCGCGGGGGCTGGTGTGGAAGGTGCCGTCCGCCTTGGGGGTTTCTCGGTCGAACTCAAACAACTGACCCAACTGGGCCTGGCGGGCATACTTCTTAACCGTTGCCGGGTCGGTAAACACCTGGCCGTCCAGCTTGCCGCCGTAAAACTCCACCGTCACCCCCACCTGCTCAAAGCTGTAGCGCGACTCCGCCCGACGGAAAGGAATGTCTGCCCGCACCACGCCATCGGCATCCCGCAGGATAACCGGGAAGGTCTCGAAGAAGTTGGGCATCCGCTGCACCGTCAGCTCCCGCCCTTCGCGGTCACGGAACACCGGGTAGCCCAGCCACTCGATGGCAATGCCATCCCCTTTGTTCATGGGGCCAGCTCGGAACAGTCCCCCCTTGGCCGGGCTGTTGCCCACGTAGTCGTAGAAGAGCAGAGACTTGGGCAGGGAGTTGTAGGCCTCGCTGCGGGTCATCCCGGCTTCCATGGCCGCATTTACCCGGCGGTTAATCTCCTGGTTGAAATAGCCAGAATCCCATTGGTAGCGGGTGGGGCCAAACAGCTCCACAGGAGTGGTGGCGCTGCCGTACCACATGGTTCCGGCCACCACAAAACCGGCAAAAAACACCGCCGCAATCGAGCTGGAAAGCACCGTCTCGATGTTCCCCATTCGCAGAGCGCGATAGAGGCGCTGGGGTGGGCGTACCGTGATGTGAAATAGACCTGCAATGATGCCCACGATGCCTGCAGCAATGTGGTGGGCCACCACCCCTCCGGCGTTGTAGGGGTTAAAACCGGCTGGCCCCCATTCCGGCGCCACCGGCTGGACGTGCCCCGTCGTCGCATAGGGATCGCTCACCCACATCCCCGGGCCAAACACCCCCGTCAGGTGAAAGGCGCCAAACCCAAAGCAGAGGATCCCGGCCAACAGCAGGTGGATCCCAAATATTTTCGGCAGATCCAAAGCCGGCTCGCCGGTGCGGGGATCCCGGAACAGCTCCAGATCCCAGTACACCCAGTGCCAGCAGGCAGCCAAGAAGAGCAAGCCGGACAAAACGATATGGGCAGTGGCTACCCCTTCAAACGTCCAGAAGCCCGCATTGGCAACGCTCTCGCCGTAGATATTCCAACCGCCCCAGGAGTTGACCACCCCCAGGCGAACCATAAATGGCATGACAAACATGCCCTGACGCCACATCGGATTCAGGACAGGATCCGACGGATCGAAAATGGCCGTTTCATAGAGCGCCATCGACCCGGCCCAACCTGCTACCAGAGCGGTATGCATCAGGTGAACCGCGATCAGGCGACCTGGGTCATTCAGTACAACCGTATGGACCCGATACCACGGTAGTCCCATAAAGCTCGGTCCTCCACGTTCTCCAACACTTGCGCGATATCCAGTCAAAATTAAGCCGACATCTTACCTGGGATCCTGACCCGAGCAGTCTCTTCAGAGTCGGGGGGTACCGCACCCGCTTGAACCCCTGAGCGCACCCAACTAGGATATCGCTCTCAGAATTTCCATCACGGGCATCAAACAGTATAACGAAACGCTACCGACCTGAGTGGCTTCAGGCAGGATGCCGTCTCACTTTAGGCATCATCTTCCCAGATCTCTCGCCGGAGATTAAAAATATGACTTAAAATGTTACAATACTTAGCAACTGTGAGCGCTCTCCTGGCTCAGGCTGAAAGGTGTCGTGGTTTCTGGCAGGGGTATGGCAACGATTCGCTTCGTCAACGAGAACCGAGAGATCTTCGTCGCTGAAGGCGCTAACCTGCGCCTGAAGGCTCTGGAAAACCAGATCGATCTCTACAAAATGATGGCCAAGCTGCTCAACTGCGGCGGCAACGGCCAGTGTGGCACCTGTGTGGTGGAGATTGTTGAGGGATCCGAGAACCTCTCCCCTCGCACCGAGGCGGAAAACCGCAAGCTCAAGCGCAAGCCCGACAGCTACCGCCTTGCTTGCCAGACCAAGGTGTTGGGGGATGTTTCGGTCAAAACCAAGCCCTAGCCTTGGCCCGCCCGTTTTCCCTTTGGGCAAGTCGTACTCAAGAGTGGTATGCTGACTGCCAGTTGGGCTTGTGGCATTTGGAGTTATGGAGACGAACTACCTGGGCATCTTGGCCACTCTCTTAGTCGTTCTGGTGCCCGCCATCTTCCTGGTGATTTTGTACGTGCAAACCTCCAGCAGATCTGGTGACTGAGTGGGCAGCTCCTGCCGATTCAAATTGGGCAAGGGGTATTCCTAAAGCCGGTCAAAAAGGGGATCCCCTGTGTACAAGAGGATCCCTTTGCGTTGGACAAACTGAGAGTACTTGGGGGAGCGCCCTCAAGGTGCTAAGTCAAGCTGTGGCTTGGGCTGCCTTGGCTTGGTCGAAGGTTCCCGCAGGTTCATACAAAAACTCAAACAGGTTGCCGTCGGGATCCTTGCCATAGAAAGAGGCAGTGCCATCCCGGTGGCTGTGGATTTCCCCCACCAGGATCCCTTGGGATTTCAGGCGTTGGTGTTCTTGCTGGAGCTCCTCTATGCTGTCGAAGACAAAGCCAAAGTGGGGCCCTGCTGCGCGATAGCCCGGCCCCAGCAGTGCCAGCCCATCCTCTCCCGCCTTCATGTAGGCCCAGTCGGGATCCTGCCAGACGTTGACCATGCCCAGCTTTTGGTAGAACTCCACCGCCTTGGGGATGTCTTCTACCCGGATGGCGACATGCCCGAGTTGTCTAAGTGCCATGTCATCCTCTGTGCTCAAGTGAGCCAACTGCAACGGTTCTCCTCCAGATCAGCTTGACACACTCCCCACCCCGAAGGGTAGGGATCCCCGCAGCAAGACAGGGCTCTAGACCTGACTTCTTGAGAACTTGAGACAGGGATCCCAACCCAGTCCATAGGCGAGACAGACGATGGCCTTTTTCAAGCCTTCAGGGCAGGGATGGGCCAAGGCTTACCCTGTTGGCTGCGCGGCCAAGAACTGCTCCAGCTCACTCAAAGCCTCTGCATCCATTTTGGTTTGCATGGGGCAAAACTTTGGCCCACACATGGAGCAGAACTCTGCCGTTTTGTAGATATCTGCCGGCAAGGTTTCGTCGTGATATTCTCTGGCGCGTTCTGGATCCAAAGACAATTCAAACTGCCGGTTCCAGTCGAAGTTATAGCGGGCCCTCGACATCTCATCATCGCGATCCCTGGCACCGGGGCGATGACGGGCAATATCGGCAGCATGGGCGGCAATTTTATAGGCAATTAAGCCGTTGCGCACGTCCTCTGCATTGGGCAAACCCAGGTGCTCTTTGGGGGTGACATAGCAAAGCATGGCTGCCCCGTACCAACCGGCTAAGGCTGCTCCAATGGCGGAGCTGATGTGGTCATAGCCTGCCGCAATATCGGTTACCAGAGGTCCCAAAACATAGAAGGGAGCCTCATCGCACTCTTCCATTTGCTTGCGCACGTTGAATTCAATTTGATCCATCGGCACATGCCCCGGCCCTTCCACCATCACCTGCACATCGTGCTCCCAAGCCATGCGGGTCAACTGGCCCAGGGTTTTCAACTCCGCCAGTTGTGCTTCATCAGAGGCATCGTGCAAACATCCCGGTCGCAAAGAATCTCCCAGACTAAAAGAAACATCGTATTTCTTGAAAATCTCGATAATGTCGCGGAAGTGGGTATAAAGCGGGTTTTGTTTGTGGTGGGCCAACATCCAACGGGCCAGGATCCCACCCCCACGAGAAACAATTCCCGTCAGGCGGTGGCGTACCAACGGAAGATATTCGATCAGGATCCCGGCATGGATGGTCATGTAGTCCACCCCCTGCTGGGCCTGTTTTTCGATAACATGCAAGATGTCTTCTGCAGAAAGTTTTTCGACCTTGCCGTGCACACTTTCTAGGGCTTGGTAGATGGGCACCGTGCCAATGGGCACTGGAGAAGCTTGGATAATGGCTGTGCGAATTTCATCCAAATCGCCCCCGCCGGTGGACAGATCCATAACGGTATCGGCGCCGTATTTGATGGCCAATTTCAGCTTTTCCAGCTCTTCGGCCAAGCCGGAAGAAGTAGGGGAAGCGCCAATGTTGGCATTGACTTTGCACCGGGAAGCGATCCCAATGCACATCGGCTCGAGGTTGGTGTGATTGATGTTGGCAGGGATGATCATGCGACCCCGGGCCACTTCCGAGCGGATCAGTTCAGGCGGCAGGTTTTCCCGCTGGGCCACATACTCCATCTCTTCGGTAATCACGCCCTGACGGGCAAAGTGCATCTGCGTTACATTTGCTTGCCCACGGCGACGGGCAACCCATTCGCTGCGCATGTTGTCAACTCCAGTGCTCGCTTTCCTACGCTGGTATGAACCAGATCAGGTTCTGAGGATGTAATCTCAGCCTGGGGATAATCCCCAGACACTCCTAGCGTGGTGTGATCATATCACCGAAATAGAGATGAGGCGGGGAGCTTTATAGTCTTTATTAAAAGAGTTTGAGATAGTACTAACCCTCACCCCTGGCCTCTCTCCCCATGAGATCCTGACCCTCACAGGGATCCCAGCCAGCGCCGCCAGCTCCACCAGGGATCCTTTCCCTTGCTGGCCCTGAACAGTTCGGCCACTTCCTCGCCGGTGGGCTGGGCAATAAAAGTCTTCAAGACGCTGTAGAGGCCGGGCTCTTCCTGCTGCCACACGCTCCAGGGATCCGGATAGGCCCGAAACAGGGCTCCCTCCACCAGGGAGCGCAGGTAGTAGCTGGTCTCAAAGGTGCTCAGGAACCGCTGACGCAGTCGGCGACCGGCCAGACCCACACCCACGGTGGCGGCATCCTGCAATTGGGGGTTGAGCAGCACGACGGGTTTGGGATCCCGTCCTTTGGAAGCCAGCCCAGAGGGATCCCCGCCGCTGACCGCTTGGCAAACCCGCTCCACCTGATCCAAGCTGTAAACCGCGGGCATCACCAGCAGGATGCTCTGTTCTGGGGTAGGTTGAGTCCGGGAAGTCAAGCTCTGTAATTCAATCCCTTCTGGCAGGGATCCCCACTCCCGCTGGGCCAGGGCTGCTCCGCCGGCATCGCTGAATAGCACCAAAGCCGGTGGCTGCACAAGTTCCAAAAAAGGGCGAGCCAAAACCTCCGGCTTCAGGTCGGGGGCGAGGATCTCGATCAGCAGGCGGCGATACCCCGCTTGCATGGCCAAGCGAGTTGCCCCAATGGCTTGTTCGCAGGCTTGGGCCAGATCGACGGGCAAGTTGGGAAATTGGGTTAGTTGCAGTTGCTCGGCCACAGTCTAGTCCAATTATGATTCAGCCAGTAACCAGGGATGCTCAGCCAGAAGCTTCTTCCCAAGCCTTGTGGGTGAGCAATTCCTCCAGCACCCGCACCCCCCGCAGTTGGTTGGAAAGGGGCAGGTGGCCCTTGGGGGCGGAGAGATCCCAGATGAACTCGTCAGGGTAGCGAGTCCAGTGGTAGCCCTGCTTCCAGCCAATGAGCGGCCAGAGGCGCTCCCAGTTGCGGTTCACCCCCAGCCACAGTTGCCGCTGCACCGAGTAGCCAAAGCGATCCCCGGAGGCCGCCCGCCACAGGCGATCGATCGTGCGCAGATCCTCGACCGGGATCCGGCTCACCTCGGAAAAATACAGCCAGCCCCGCCGCGCCGCCCCCTCTCCTGCCGCCCGACATAGCAGTTGTAGGCTCAGCCGATCCGCCTCCAGCCAGGCTCCCGCCGATAACAGCTCCTGCAGAGGACGATAGTCGATATTCAGGGCTGAAGTCAGAGGGACGGTCACCATTGCCAAGTTGCAAAAGGTCTCCCTTGATTTTAGTCCCTGCTGTCCGTCCCCTCAGGTTTCAGGCGGGTACTTGGGCGGATCCCCGAAGATGATGCGATAGCCGATGTACGCCACCCCCAACAGCCCTGCCAGGATCCACAAGAAAGCCGAAAAGGGCATGTAGGAAAAAAAGACAAGATAAACCCGGCGACTGAGCCAAGAAAAAATAAGATAGACTGCCGCCAAAATGCCGATCCCTTGCAAGGTGCGAAAAGCCGGCACCCGCGAGAGAGGCATGCGCTGCCGCGCCACCCAGATGGAGCTAAGAAAAGTCCAGGGAGGCACCAGCAGCAAGAACATATCCGCCTGCTTCACCACCGCCTGCCAGCCGGCGGTGTTGGTGGCATAGGCCAAGTAGCCCGCCCAGAGGACAAGAGTTACCGCTCCCAAGCCGATACTTAAGCTGAGCAAAAAAGGCTCCTCCCATTGGCCTGGGATCCAGTCGCAGAGAACCCAAACCACCCAAGGGGTGGCAAAGAGCAAAAGCGCAATGGCTAAGCCATTGGCGTTGAGCTGGGTAAAAAACGTCTCCAGAGTCATGAACAACAAAAGGAGCGGACGTCACCCTTGATGGTAATGATTCCTCCTTGAGGAAGCAACTCAATCCGTATACAAATCCACCTATTGTGGGCAATGCCCGCAAGGTTTACAGCCCGCCTGGGCACCCCGGTAAACGTTGCCAAGTAACACCAGCAGGGATAGGAGTAGGAAAAAGAAAAGGGATCCTTGACACTGGCCAGGGATCCCTTCCTGTAGTCTTTCCTAAAAAGCTCAAGACATTTTCTATGGCGTTGCTGAGGGAATTAACCCAAGCCACTCTCCCCTTTTGCAAGAAGTGAGTCTGGCATCGGAATCCCTACTCCTCCGGATCCATCCGCCTCAGTCCATTAACCCAATCTACAGCCCTTGCAGCACCGTATCGGGGCGGGCCGACAGATTCTGGATGCGGGTATCCTGGGCAGGCGGGGTGTCTGCTTGGGTGAACACGCCGATCTGCCGCAAATACCGAGCCAAGGCATCTTGCTCGCTGCCGGGGGTATCGAAGGTGATGCCGGAACTGGGGGCCAAGTTCACCCGGTTGGGGTTGGACAGGCGAGGGAAGGGATAGTCATCCCCACCGTTGGCCAAGAAGTCCAGGGTCACCAGGCGGAAGGTGCGTCTGGGATCCCCTTGCACTTGGCCGTTGCGCACCACCACATCCCGACCTGTGGGCGTATCCACCCGCAAGGAGAGGACGCGGGATCCCGGTGGCCGCGAGGGATCAAAGCTAAAGGCAAAGCCGCCAATTTGGGGGAAGCGGCCCGGCGTAGCTCCCGGCTGGGTTTGCGCCACCCCGTGTTCCACTATCTGCTTCAGTTCCTCAGCGGTGACGGTCAACAGAGAGAGGCCGTTGTTAAAAGCAAGGGCCGTTTCGATGTCCAGCTGAGAGATTTGACCGGACTGCTTGCCGGCTTCAGGGTTAGCCACCGGTGGGATGCGCCGCACCGGCTCACCGCCGCCGCCGCCGGTGGTAGCCCCAATGGGAGCGCGAATGCCACCGCCATTTTTCAGGGAGATAACCGTAGAAGGATCGACCGTTCTGGCGTAGGCCAAGTTGGCATCGGCAGTGAGGTTGCCCAGGTTGGTTTCCTCGGTGCGCACCTCTGCCCGCAGGCCGTTGAGAAATTGGGTGGTGGAGCCGAAGGTGCGGCCATCTTTGGTGCGGATGATGTTGCCAATTTCGTTGGCTATCCGCACTACGTCGGGATTGGGGGTGCCCCTGACAGCTGCTACCCCTTGGTCGTCGGTGGCATAGGCACCGCTCACCGGGTCAATGCGGGCAATAACCCCGTTGGCGTCAAAGCTGACCACCAGGCGGCCCACGTAGCGATAGTTGGAGCCGGTGTTGACCACCGCCACCGGTTGACCACTGGCGGAGGAGCGCAAGATGGGGTAGTCACCCCTGCGGGTATCGGGCAAATCAGTGCGCAGGCGATCGGTGGGCTTGGCGATCACCCGGTGGGATCCGCCGGCAATGATGATGTCCACATTTCGCAATTGGCTGGCCAGGGCTACCTCGTTTTGCAACTGTTGCAGATGGGCTAGGAGGATAATTTTGTTGATGCCCTGAGCGGTGAGTTGATCGACGAAGCCCTGGATTAGAGCGGCACTCACCTGGTCAGTATCGTCCACCCTGCCTTCTACCCTCACCTCGGGGCCGGGGCTAGAGATGGCCGCCAAACGGGTGGTGGTGGCTCCCACCAGACCGATCCGCTGCCCTCCTACCGTGATCACCGCCGTCTTGGCGATCTTGCCGCGGATAGAGCTGGCCTCTTGACCATCAGCAGCAAAGTCAGAGCTAGCCAATTCGCCGGTACCGCTGAAGCTGAGGTTGGCGCTCAAGTAGGGAAAACGAGCCCCAGCGTAGCCGCGGCCCGTGTCGGGCCGAATTAGATCGCGAATCTGGCGCGTGCCTTGGTCGAACTCGTGGTTGCCGAAGGCAGCCGCCTCAAAGCCAATGGCGTTGATGATCTCGATATCGGCTTTGCCAGGGGTGAGGTTGTAACGGCCTTGCAGAGACCGATCCGTGCTGGCATTGTAGAAGGGGCTGGGGATATAGTTGTCCCCACTGGAGAGCACCACCGTATTTGGGAATTGGGGGCGCAGAGCATTCACCACCGCCGAGAAGCGCGGCGCATCTTGTACGGCAGCGATCGAGGCTTCCAAGTCGCTGGCATGTAGGATTTGCAGGGTAAAAGCGGGCGGCTGAGTCGAGAGAGCCACATTGGGATCCGAGGCGATAAACCCAGCCCCTCCGCCGGTTGGGGGAACCGAGCTGCTGCTACCGCAGGCGCTGGCCAGGCTCAGCACCAAACACCACAACCCGACCCACAGGGACCTGGCCAGAGGGTTCAGCCAATCCGGGAGCCATCTCTTGGCAGGGGCAGACCCTCGAGCACGGCAAGCTGGTTTCATGACAATTCCTTCACTCCATCCACAAGAGAGGACGCATCCGCGTTCACGTTACCAAGGCTGGGATTGGGGTTTCGCTATGACCTGTTTAAGGTTAGGTCAAGCCTAGGTTAAGCTTCCCCTGGATCCCAGCCAAATTGTTGCAAGTCCACCTGGCCCTCGGCGTCGAAGTGGATCCCTTCGGCTTGCAGCAGTGCCTTTTGCAGGTCGTCGTAGCCCAGGCGAAAGGGGGAGTAGGAAATGCGTCCCTGGGCGTTAATCACCCGTTGCCAGGGGATATCGGTATTTTGGCCTTGCAGGCGAAACAAAGCATAGCCCACCTGGCGAGCATAGCCGGGGTAACCGGCAACCCGCGCCACCTGCCCATAGGTGGCCACTCGGCCCGGCGGGATCCGCCGCACCACTTCGTAAAAGCGCTGGTAGAGGCTAGTAGATGGAGCGCTAGTGGAGCCAGACTGGGTCACAGGGATCCTCGCTCAAACTTGGCAGACAATAAGATGTGGAACGGATTGGATCCCCGGGTCCATGAGCTATTTAATCGCGGTACTGCCGGATCGCATAGCCGCTGAGGCGGCCTACAGCGCCCTGGAACAAGCCGGCTTTTCCCTGGAGCGATTGCATCTGCTGGGGCGGGGCTACAAGAGTGCCGACGAGTTTGGGCTGATTGACCCGGCCCAAGCGGCCCGCCGTCAGATGCGGCGCCTGGCCATTTGGTTGGTGCCCTTTGGCTTTTTGGCCGGGGTGGGGTTCAGCGTTTTGAGTGGTTTGGATACCTTTGCCTGGGCGGGACCTATAGGCAACCACCTGATCGGCGGCCTATTGGGCGCGATGGGCGGGGCCATGGGCAGCTTTTTCGTCGGCGGCGGAGTGGGCTTGTCTGGTGGCTCCGGCGATGCTTTGGCTTACCGCAACCGCCTCGCTGCGGGCAAGTACGTGCTCATTGTGGAAGAAGAGAACGAAACCCGCCTCCGCGAAGCCACGCGGATTTTGCGCCAGTTTGAGCCGGAAAATCTGCAAGGGTACAGAGAGCGCCCGTAGACTGGGAGATCGGGGTGGCTACTGAGGGCAACTCAGGGAGGTCTGAAAGCATGTCTTGGCTGTGGCAGCAAGTCCCATCGCCGCTTGGGCGGTGGCGGAAGGAAGGGATCCCCAGCTTTGCCGCTGCTGGGGGTGCACTGGCAGTTACGGGGTTTTTTTCGCCGGCTTTTGCCCACCACGCCCTGGGAGGGAAACTGCCTGCAACGGCCTGGGAGGGATTTCTCTCCGGGCTGGCTCACCCTGTCATTGGCTTGGATCACCTGGCCTTCGTCGTGGCCATCGGTCTTGTGGCGGCGGGGCAGCCCTGGCGCTACGGGATCCCTTTGGGCTTTGTGCTAGCGGGTCTGGTGGGCACTGGGATCCACCTGGCCGGCTGGGATCCCCTGGGACTGACGGAGCTGGCCATTGCCTCTTCCGTGGTTCTCTTCGGCTTGCTGCTGGTGCAACCGCGGCAGATCCCAAGTTGGCTCTTGCTAATAGGGGGATCCCTGGCGGGGCTATTCCATGGCTATGCCTACGCCGAAACCATTATCGGCGCCCAACCCATGCCTTGGGTGGGATATCTACTGGGGTTGAGCACCGTCCAGTATGGGGTAGCTCTCCTGGCCCTTTGGGCAGCAGAACGCTGGGGGTTGCGGATCCCTGGCTTAACCCGCTGGGCCGGCTGGGCGATTACAGTGGTGGGGGCTGCCTTCCTGACCTTGGCAGTGGTGGGCGCGTAAAAAGCGCTAATTTTGCTCCCTTGCGCTCGGGATCCCCGATCCGGTACAAGGATAGCGGTGAAGATCTGTAAAACGAGGGGAGATCCCATGGAGCGCACCTTTATTGCCATCAAGCCAGACGGCGTGCAGCGGGGGCTGGTGGGCACCATCATCCAGCGCCTGGAGAGCCGGGGCTACCAATTGGTGGGCCTGAAGCTGGTGCAAGTGAGCCAAGAGCTGGCGGAAGCCCATTACGCCGAACACAAGGAGCGCCCCTTCTTCCACAGTTTGGTGAAGTTCATTACCTCGGGGCCGGTGGTGGCTATGGTCTGGCAGGGCAAAGGGGTGATTGCTGCCGCCCGTAAGCTCATCGGCAAGACCAACCCCCTGGAGGCAGAACCGGGCACCATTCGCGGCGATTTTGGCATCGACATTGGCCGCAACCTCATTCACGGCTCCGATGGAGTTGAAACCGCGCAGCGGGAGATCGCCCTTTGGTTCGATGAGTCGGAATTGGTGAGCTGGACACCGGTTGCCCAAAGCTGGATTTATGAGTAGGTACTTGCTGCAGGCAAGGGGTAGTCGTGTTCGCAGGTTCCAGACCGGGAGTAGTGCAGAGCGCTAGGGCCGTGTTTCGAACTGGCTTCGGCTGGCCGCAAGCGGCTCTGTTGGAAGTGCCTTGAACCACCCCTTCTCTGCCAAAACTCGAGCGGCAAGCAGGATCTGTTTGCTACTGAATTGTTGTTTTCTATCTCCCCAGGCGTAGAAGCTTTCCACCAACTCTGCCGTCGTAGAAGGGTGCCCACGAGTCACGATCCAGTGGACAGTAGCCAGCAATTCTAGACCATAGGGCGACTCAAAGCCCTCCACGAGGTCGCTAACACGCTCAAAGCGTTCTCTCGTCTCTGGCTGTCCAGCGAGATATCTATGGGCTTCCTCGACAGCACCGGGCACCAGTTCCAGCTTCTTGTCTGGTCGATCACTCCCCGATCCGTACCCAGAGATGTAGTAACCCTCGATTTCCTTAAGAACATGCCGCAGGTTCTCAGCGTGGGGGCCATAAACGCCCTTTGTAAATCGCAGGCGAAGCGGCTCCCCGGCTTCCTGCAGGAAGTACATCAGCTTGTGCAGCTCGAGCAGGGAAACGAAGGGAACCAGTAGGCCGTTGGTGTAACGTTCCATGAGGCCCACCAGCACCGCCCTTCCCGGAGTTAGGGTAGGAACCTGCCCACGGCGCATGCTCTTCGGTAAAGGCTGAGGCCCGGTGGGCTCAAAGACAAGGATGTGGACGTCGGGAAGTTCTGCTAGCGCCTGCTCGATGCGGGAGCGCACATCGGGCCAATGAAGACCCCCGAGGCCGCAGCCTAGGGGTGGCAAAGCGACTGAGCGCAGACCAAGATGCCTGATCTCCTCGGCAAGGGACTTCAGCCCAGCTTCTATATCCTCGATCCGCGACTTCCCCCGCCAGTGGCGTTTTGTGGGGAAATTGATGATGTAGCGCGGATTGGTCAGGTTTCCGGTCTCGAAAACGAACATTTTGCCCGGTTGGACTTCCCCCCGCCGGCAGGCTGCGGCATAGGCCTTGAAGTTCCCAGGCCATGATTTCAAGTGCTGTCGCAGAACCAGTAACAAGAATCCCCTGCCTTTAGGCAGGGGGGTATGTCAAAATCCCTTGCAAGTTGTCTACATGGGTAATGTGGTAGATTTTGGGACTTTCTGGAATTGGCGCCATACCTCCGCTCTACGATGCAGCTTTGAAAAAGGCAGAGCCAGATGCGCTTCAGTCGGAACGAGAGTTGAGACCGACAGGCTTTTGAGCAGTGGAGCTCTCGCTTGGCTCGGGCAGATAGAGACGTTCTTCCGAGGCGTCATACTCAAATAGCTCCGCATAGCGTCCCCAGTCAATGGCGGTGGCAAACTGCCGTTCGGCTTCAGCGTGGGGGAAGTGTTCGTCCCAAAGATCCAAGAAGAAGTCCGCTCGCATGGAGCGGCTGCCTTTTTCTTCCAGAGTCTGCAAGATGCTGCGGAACACGGGAACCCGTGCCAATAGCTGTTGTCGGAAGAGATCCTTGCTGCGCAGGATGGTGGTGTTGGCAAAGTCCTGGCCAATTTCGGTCAGTTGCACCACCCCGCTGGCCACCTCGGCAAAGCCCAACAGCACCGCCGCATCCAAAATCGGCAGCAGATCGTCCACGGCCAGTTGCAGCCGCTCGGCCAAATCGGCAATCTCCGCCCGCCCTTGCGGCCACTCCACGATCAACTCCAGCAGACCGCTGATCCCGCCCACCCGCGCATGGGGCAGAGGCAGGGCATAGGGGGAAGTGGCCTTATCACCAGCCAGCGCAGGCAGAGCCACCTCTCCGGTAACAGCAATTTCGGGGTTGGTCATGATCTCGTAGATGTAGTCCACCAAGGACTTAAAGCGGGGATCCGTGCGCTCGTGGGGCCGCGGCAGGTCAATTCTCACCTCCCCCCGGATCCGCCCCGGGTTGGATCCCAGAATCACCACCCGATCCGCTAAAAACACCGCCTCTTCGATGTTGTGGGTAACGATGAGGATGCTTTGGGAAGGGAAGGCTTGGGCGTTCCACAGCTCATCAATTTCCCCCCGCAGGTTTTCGGCAGTCAGCACATCCAAGGCGCTGAAGGGCTCATCCATAAACAGCACCTTGGGCTCCAAGACAAAGGCGCGGGCAAAGCCCACCCGCTGTTTCATGCCCCCCGAAAGCTCTTTGGGGTAAGCGCTCTCAAACCCATCCAAGCCCACCAGGTCAATGGCCTTCAGGGCCCTTTGCCGGCGGATCTCGCGGGGGATCCCTTGGGCTTGCAGCCCCAGCTCCACATTTTCTTGCACGGTCAGCCAGGGTAGGAGAGCAAAGCTCTGAAACACCATCGCCACATCGGGGTTAGGCCCGCGTAGAGGCTGGCCGTTGCTCAGCACCCGCCCTTGGCTGGGGGGGATCAGGCCCGCCATGATGCGCAAAAGGGTGCTTTTGCCACTGCCGCTGCGGCCCAGCAGAGCCAAGACTTCCCCAGCCCGCACTTGCAAATCAATTTGGCTTAAAACGGTAAACTCCCCCTTGCCCTCTGGCAAAGGAAAGCGCTTGTAGACTTTCTCGACCTCGATCAAAACGGGGGAAGCTGCAGAGCTCATATTGCCTCAGAAATTGAAAAGACTAAAGGTGATACTTTTCTTCCGCCAACTGATACAGCCGTCGCCAGAACAGACGGTTAATGCCCACCACAAACAAGCTCATCATGCCAATGCCCAAGGTAATGCGGGGCCAGTCTCCCACCGCCGTTGCCTCAGCAATGTAGGTGCCCAACCCCGTAGCCGTCAGGGTGGTGGATCCCCAGGCCACAATCTCCGAGACAATGCTGGCGTTCCAAGCGCCGCCGCTGGCCGTGACTCCCCCGGTGACCCAGGCGGAAAAGATCCCTGGAATGATCAGCTTTCGCCAGCGCTGCCATCCCCGCAGGCCCACATCCACGGCCATTTCTCGCAAGTCCGTGGGGATGCTTTGGGCACCGGCAATGGAGTTGAAAAGGATGTACCACTGTGCCCCCAACGACATGAGCAAAATGCTGCCCCACTCAATGCTGATCTGGGCGCGGATAAAAAACAACGTGGCAAAAGGAAAGAGGAAATTGGCCGGGAAAGCTGCCAGGAATTGCACCACCGGCTGCAGCAGTTTCGCCAGTTTTGGATTAAAGCCAATGGCCACCCCAATGGGAGTCCAGATCACCGTGGCGAACACCAGCAACACGCTAACCCGCAGCAGGGTGAGGATCCCTAGCCCGAAGGTCAGCATCACCTCTCCAAAGCCCACAGTGGTAGCCACAAAATAAACAATCCAAATCCCAATGCCGCCAATAGCTGCCCGGGAAAGCTGGGTTAGCAGCCGCTCGCGGCGTCGCTCGGCCTCAGGACTGAGGGGATCCACCCAGTGCGGGCGAGTCAGATAGGACAACAGCCGATCCACCAACTCTGCCAAGGGGGACAGCCAACTGCCGATCAGCCGCGGGATCCGCGCCGTGGTCAGCAGATCGTACAGCCAGGATTCGGGGGCAGCAGCCCCGCTGCTCTGTTCCAGGCGAAACTTATCCGACCAAGCCACCAAAGGTCGCCAGAAAAGCTGATCCACCAGCAGGATGACCCCAGCCATGGTCAAGAGCGCCCAGCCCAGCTTGGGCAGATCCTCCGCCTGGACGGCCGCTTCCACATAGGATCCCAGGCCCGGCAGCGTGTATTCCTGGTTGAGCACGCTGATGGCTTCGCTGGCTGCCACAAAGAACCACCCTCCGCCAAAGCTCATCATGGCGTTCCAGATGAGGCCCACCATTGCCGCCGGCACTTCCAACTGGGTAAAGCGCTGCCACCCCGACAGGCGATACAAGGTAGCCGCTTCCACCAACTCTTGAGGCAGCGTGCGCAGGGATTGGTAGAAGGAAAAGGTCATGTTCCAGACTTGGCTGGTGAAGATGGCAAAGATAGAAGCCGCCTCCAGCCCCAGCAAGCTGCCAGGAAACAGAGCAATGAAACCGGTAACCGTAATGGAGAGAAATCCCAACACCGGCACCGATTGCAAGACATCCAACAGAGGGATCAAAATGCGCTCGGCCCAGCGACTTTTGGCAGCAATGTAGCCATAGATCAAGGTAAAAAGGGTGGAAAAGGCCAAGGCAATGAACATGCGCAAGGTGGAGCGGGCCGCATAGTAGGGCAGGTTGCGCGGATCCAAGTCGATCCGGGGCACCACCGCCGGGGGCTGAAACCGCTCAAAAGCCCCTACCCCCACCTGCGCCACCAAGGCCAGGAGAACCAACGTGCCCAGAATGATGGCCCCATCGGCAGCCCCCGCTGGCAGCCGACGCAGCGCCTCCGGCGAAGGAAAAGTCCTCATCTTCCCTGACCAAGCCCGGCATCCGCGCCCAGTGTACACCGTTTGCGGTTAGCCAGGATCCAGCCGGCTACTCTTCTGGCAACTCAGGGGGAGATTCCTTCCACTGGGGATCGTCCAAGATGGCTTTTTTGGTCTGCTTGAGTTGTTTCCACAGCTCTTTGATTTGCCGGTAGGCTTCTTCCGGGGTAATTTTGCCCCCGGTTTCCAAGCTACAAATCAAGGACACTTTATTGCTAAATTCCTGCAGGTTGGCATCAAAAACTAGGTTCTGCGGCTTCACTTCGCCCCAGTAGGGATAGCGAGGCGAAATGAATTCATCTTTGTTGGGAGGAGTTGGTTCTGCCACGGCCTAACCAGGGTAAAAGAATGGTTCACAACAAGAAGGTCAACATGAAAAGCTCCATTAAAGCAGGATCTACTAGCCCAGTTTATGGGCGTTTTCTCTTAACCGGCTTGGGTACTTTTGTGGGATCTCGCAGAGGATAAAACGGCTCTTGAATAGACGCTTCCCCACGTGTCGAGGGGGTGGAACTCTTCCTGGCTTTGGGTTGGGGGGGGGAACGCTTCAGGCGTGGGCGCGGCGGCGTTTTGAGTACTGGGCCGATGGGAGTGCCCGCCTCCACATAGAGCAGGGATCCACGGCGGCGCACCTGCAGATCCCAGAAATTGCCTACCCCTTTGCCCGGCAGGGATCCGATCAGGCGCAATTTAAAGGCTTGGGGCTTGGAGGCTGCAGTTCCATCCTTCTGGACTCGCTGAGCGGGGGAGTTGGCAGAAGCTTTTTTGCCCGATTGACGGATCTTGACGATGATGAACCCTTTCTCCTGGGATTGAAAAACGACCTCGCCCCGGATGGAAAACCAATCCGGCACCACTGTTGGACGGGATCCCTCGGGGAGAGTTCGCCCCATTTCTTCTGGGGCCCACACCCCCAGCAACTGCACGTGCAGATCTTCGGTTTTGTCGCGGGTGCGAGGATAAACCACCCACAGATAGTTGCGTTCCGGCCGTAGATGCTTCCGTACCAGGCTCATCACCCGGCCCAGCAATACGGCATTCAGATCCAAGCCATCCGAGGTGCGCAAAATCCCGCGGGTAAAGTGCTCTGGGGAGGGGATGTATTGCCCTTCGATGAGGCCGATGGCTCGGTATTGCATCTTCTCCCCAGGCGGGGGGATGGGTTCCAAACAGACTCGCTCTTTCTTTTCTTCCAAGCTAGCAGTGGTACTGACAACAGGCTGCAAGGACTCCGTCCCGCTGTCGCGAACAGCACCAGGAGCTGCCGCAGGATCCTGAGCTTTCGCTGATGACAGGGATCCCTTGGCCTCACCCGTTGAGCTGGGTCTGGGGGGCCGTACAGGTCGAAAGGGAGGTCTCAGATCGGAGGACATTGTGACGGTTCCGTTGCTGTCAATTCAGAATGCTCGGCGGCAGACATTTACCGTTGCAAAAACAGGCCATAACTTTGCTCTTGACCCAAGACCTGCTCAACACACCATTCACTAGCCTAACAACGCCCAACAGCGTCTTTCCATCCTGCTTCCATTGACAAACTCCCAGCAGGTGCCCTCGTCGGGAACTGGGGAGCCAGCAGTTGTCAACACTGTAGCCGACGTGTAGCCAATACTAGCAACTGTTCCAAGGGAATGGTTCTCAGGCCGCAGAATGTTTATCCCCCAGACAGAACCATTTCATCTTTATGGTCATTTCGATTCGAACTAGGACATTATACTCACACCCAAAACATTGAAGGTGCAGAGCCAGAAGGCTTTTCTCAGTAGCCCAGGCGTCTCACCCTAAGCTGAAACGAATAGAGTACCTGTAGTTTTTTCCGGCAACGCTGACTGGAGGTGTTTCTGCACAGCCGGGATCCGACTGACCGATCCCCAGGGCTCCCGCAAAGGCTGGGGCGCATGATCTTTCCCGAGCCGATGGGATCCATTCAGCCATCTTGAAGCTCATCGCTTAGGCAGGCGTTACCCACACCTGGGGAGTAAAACTGCCGTGTAGGCCATAGGGAATGTGGTGCCGCAATGGGATCCGCGCAACCGGGCCGGCTGTCAGGTCGGCTGCTTCTAGGATCACCACTTGAGAGCGCTGGCTGGCCGCATCAAAAACCACCGTCACGATCCACCCTGCCTCTTCGCCCTGGTCTTCTGGATTGGGGATGAACACCGGTTCTCCAACAAAGCCGCGGGGGGCAAAGCTGTACTGCTGTGTGCGGCCTGTGGCGGTATCCAGCTTGAGGATGGCCTGTAGGGGAGCATTGGGGCCGGGGGCATGGGTGGCCCCGATGTAGATGTAGCGGTGGG
This sequence comes from Synechococcus sp. JA-2-3B'a(2-13), assembly GCF_000013225.1. Lineage (NCBI taxonomy): Bacteria > Bacillati > Cyanobacteriota > Cyanophyceae > Synechococcales > Synechococcaceae > Synechococcus > Synechococcus sp. JA-2-3B'a(2-13). The sequence continues at coordinate 279,370 of NC_007776.1, read as the reverse complement.
ATCCCCCCATTCGAGCCGGGTGGATGGCCGGAAACTCCACCGAGCGATCCAGCAGCAGTTCCCGCTTCACGCTGCCCCCCTTGGGATCCAGATAAAACCGCCACAGCTTGCCCGCTGGAATTTGGGCAAAGTCAATCTGCAGGTAATCGGCATCCGGCTCCAGGGCAGGGTAGCTCTCATAGAGGACGGCATCCACCACAACCCGATCCCCGACTCCGTAGCCGTTGACAAAATGGAAAACAAACCCCGGCTCCGTTTCCAGTTGCAGCGGCTCGTCGCCCTGGGGAAAGAGCCAGATGCGGGTCGGCTCCCCCGGTTTCAAGGTCAGACAGGTGCCCGCCGGTTGCCAGCCCAACACAAACGGCAGGGGATTGAAAGCCAAGGGATTTTGGAAAAAGATGCGGTAGCGGGGTGTCCAGACAAAATCATGCAGAAAGGCAAAACCGGGCAGGCGGTAATCCCGCTTTTCCACCAAGCGCCCGCGCGAGTCCAGACGGTAAAACAGCAACGTGGAGTTCTGGGCAGCCCGCACCCCAAAGGCGATGAGATCTCCCGTGTGGGGATCCCGCCGGGGATGGGCAGTGAAAGGCTGGCTGGCCGAGATCCCTCCTGCAAACGTTTCGATCCCCTCGGTGGCCAAGGTGGCCGGGTTCAGCCGGTAAGGGGCACTGGCCTCCCACAGGGCCAGCAGCTTATCTCCCTGGTAGATGACGTTGGTGTTGGCGGGATTTTTAAACCGCAAGTCGAGAAAGTTGCTCCACCAGCCGCCCGGCTTTTGGGTGCCAAACACCCCTCGGTAAAGCACCCGACCGGCTTTTTCCTCTGCTTCAAACTCGCGGGTGCGCACAAACCGGTTGCGAAAATGAACCTTCCCCTCCACAAAGGTGATGGCGCAGACCATGCCATCGCCATCGAACGGGTGCCCGTAGCGCTGGGATCCCGCCTCCAGCTTGCCCGGGCCGTTGCGAAACAGGGTTCCCCGCAACCCTGCCGGGATCCGTCCTTCGATCTCCGTAATCCAATAGTCGTACTCCTGGGATAGGGAGCGATAGCCCAATTGCCAGTCGGTGGTGCTGTAGGGAAGGGAAGCGACGCTGACCATGGAAGATCTGCATGCAACGCCCTCTATTGTTGCTTAAACTTTTGTGAAGTCGCCAGTTTTTCTGGGCCGGGATGGTCTCCTGGGTGGGGATCCCCAAGATGGAGTCGCCCCGATTCGACTATGGTAGGAAATGCCCCCAAAGCGCCTGACAGGATCCACAGTACCCATGTTTGATGCCCTCTCCGAGAAGTTGGAATTGGCCTGGAGAAAGCTGCGCGGCCAGGACAAGATCACCGAAACCAACATTCAAGAAGCTCTGCGGGAGGTGCGGCGAGCCCTGCTGGATGCGGATGTCAACTTGCAGGTGGTGAAGCAGTTCATCGAGGATGTGCGGGAAGCTGCCCTGGGATCCGAGGTCATCCTGGGGGTGACGCCGGATCAGCAGTTCATCAAGATTGTCCACGACGAGCTGGTGAAGGTGATGGGAGAAGCCAACGTGCCCATTGCCCAAGCGGAGCAGCCTCCCACCATTGTCCTCATGGCCGGTTTGCAGGGATCCGGGAAAACCACCACCTGCGCCAAGTTGGCTTTGTACTTGCGCAAGCAGGGCAAGAAGTCCCTGATGGTGGCCGGAGACATCTACCGTCCGGCGGCCATCGACCAGCTCAAGACGCTGGGCCAGCAAATTCAGATCCCCGTTTTCGACCTGGGCAAAGCAGATCCCGTCGAGATTGCCCGGCAGGGGGTGGAGACGGCCCGGCAGCAGGGCTACGACTACGTGATTTTGGACACTGCCGGTCGTTTGCAGATTGACCTGGAGATGATGGCGGAGCTGGAGCGGATCAAGGCGGCGGTGCAGCCCCACGAGATCCTGCTGGTGGTGGATGCCATGATCGGCCAAGAGGCAGCCAGCCTTACCCGAGCCTTCCACGAGCGCTTGGGCATCACTGGGGCCATTCTCACCAAGCTGGATGGGGACACCCGCGGTGGGGCCGCCCTTTCCATTCGCCAAGTGTCCGGTCAGCCCATCAAGTTCATCGGTGTTGGCGAAAAGGTGGAAGCGCTGGATCCCTTCTACCCGGATCGCATGGCCTCCCGCATTCTGGGGATGGGGGATATCCTCAGCTTGGTGGAAAAAGCTCAAGAGGAAATCGACCTGGGAGATGCCGCCAGCATGGCGGAGAAGATGATGACTGCCCAGTTTGATTTCACCGATTTCCTCAAGCAGATGCGCCTAATTAAACGCATGGGATCCTTGGCAGGGCTGCTGAGACTGATGCCGGGGATGGGCAAAATCAGCGAGGAACAACTGCAAAAGGGACAAGACCAACTGGCCCGCGCCGAAGCCATGATCAACTCCATGACCCCCGAAGAGCGGCGCAACCCGGATCTGTTGGCCCGCAGCGTCAGCCGCAAACGACGGGTGGCCCGCGGATCTGGCCACAAGCTGGAGGATGTCAGCCGACTGGTCAGTGATTTTCAACGCATGCGCGACATGATGCGCAACATGGGCATGGGTGGCGGTTTTCCCGGTATGGGTTGGGGGGGTGGGCGTACCTCTCTTCCCGGCGGGGATCCCAGTTGGCGCGGACGTTCAACGGCCTCTCCCTCTCGGCAACAGCCCAGCCGCAAGCCGGGCAAAGGTGGGGGTAAAAAAGGGGGCGGCAACCGCGGATTTGGGGGCAAGTAGGATAGGACTATGCCCTTCCACGTTGTTTTGGTTGCCCCAGAGATCCCGGCCAATACGGGGAATATCGCCCGCACCTGTGCAGCCACCGATACGCCTCTCCATCTGGTGGATCCTCTGGGGTTTCGCCTTTCGGATCGCTACCTCAAGCGGGCGGGGCTGGACTACTGGCAGCATGTCCAACTGTATCGCTACCCCTCTTGGTCTGCTCTGGTGCAGGCCCACCCTGAGGCCCGGTTCTGGTGTTTTAGTGTGCGCGGCAAAGCCCTCTATACGGAAGTAACCTATCAGCCGGGAGACTGGTTGGTGTTCGGCAGCGAAAGCCGGGGGTTGGATCCTCTCTTCTTGGAAACCTATCCCAGCGTGCGCATCCCACTGCGGGGGCCGGTGCGCAGCCTGAACCTCAGCAATGCCGTAGCGATTGCCCTTTTTGAGGCGCTACGTCAGCAGGGATCCCTGACCAAAGAATAGGGGGTCGGGTTGACCCTGTTATGATAGGTGTTTCGCCCCGTCAGGAAGATGTGTGCCTTGCAGTATCTGCGCCCCGACTTGCTCTACCTCAAGCCCTACGACGCTGTGCCAGCCCCGGCTGCCGACAAGCTGGATGCCAATGAGTTCCCCCTCGATTGGCCGGCGGGCTTCAAGCAGAAGCTCTCCCTCCTTTGGGAAAAGGGGATCCCCAGCAACCGCTATCCCGATGCCCACCACCGGGGCCTGAAGCAGGCCATCGCCGCCTATGCCGGAGCGGAGCCAGAGCAGATCAGCCTGGGCAATGGGTCGGATGAGCTGATTCGCTCGCTGCTGATTGCCACTTGTTTGGGCGGGCGGGGCGGTATTTTGGTGGCAGAGCCCACCTTCTCCATGTACGCCATCCTGGCCCAGAGCCTGGGGATCCCAGTGGTGCGGGTTCCCCGCGACCCGGAGACGTTTGCTCTGGATCTAGAGCGATGTCAACAGGCTTTGAGGGAGCATCCGATTCGGGTGGTGTGCCTGGTGGATCCCAACTCGCCGACGGGGAATGGCCTGACGGCTGCAGAGTGGGAGTGGGTGGAAGGGCTGCCCGAAGAGATTCTGGTGATTTTGGATGAGGCCTATTTTGAGTTCAGCCGGCACACAGCCCTGCCCAAATTGGCGGAGCATCCCAACTGGGTAATCTTGCGCACCTTCTCCAAAGCCTTTCGCCTGGCGGCCCACCGGGTGGGCTATGCTGTGGGTCATCCACAGCTTATGCAAGTGCTGGATGGGATCCGCCTGCCCTACAACCTCACGGCCCTTTCTCAGTGGGCGGTTCAGATGGCTTTGGAGCATGCCGAGGAGCTTTTGGCCGACGTGACGCTAATTTGTCAGGAGCGGGAAGCCCTTTACCAAGCTCTGCAGGAGCTGCCGGGGGTGCGGGTGTGGCCCAGCCAAGCCAACTTCCTCTACTTCCGGGTGGCCGGCTGGGATCCCCAAGAGCTGCAGCGGGCCTGGCAGGAGCTGGGGACTGGTGTGCGCTACACGGGTGGGGGGCTGCGTCTGACGGTGGGCACCCCTGAAGAGAACCGACGGGCCTTGGAGCGCCTGCGCCAAATCCTGCAATAGGCCTCCCGGCCTGCGTTCGGAGCCAGCCTAGGTGGATGGGTCGGCGCGCGAAAAGCGCTGGATCAAGCTGTGCACCTGCTGCAAGTGTCGTTCGTCCAGATGCTCCAGCGCCTGGGCGATTTCCGCTCTGAGTCGGCTCTGGGTGTCGGTTTGGGCCCGCTGCAGCAGCCAACTTTGGACAGGGCTGGGGTGCTCCACAAAGTCAAGCGCCCAGGGATCCCGTTCGTCCAGCTCAGGTTCTGCCTGGGGCAGCTGCTCCCTCCAACGCTCTTGAGCCTGTCGAAACTCCTCCGCCAAACGATCTGTTGGGCGCCCCTCCGCTTGGAGAACCTCTTGATACCTTTGGTGGGTCACCAGCCAGCGCTGCCGAATTTGAGAGCGTTGCTGCCTGGTCAGCCTGCCGGTTCTGCTTTCGGTGAAGCGCTCGTAAAACCTGAGCGTGTCTCGGTAGTGGCCCAATCGCTCACAAGCCAAGCCTACCTCCAGGGGCTGTAGCCACCAGGCCCGCTCCATCTGTGTGCTGGTAACCACTTCCTGCAGAAAATCTCGCAGCCCAGGGGATTTGCGCCTTAAGTCTTCCCAGTTGGTCCGGATATCCCGGGCCATGGCAGCCACCAGCTCGTAGTCATGTCCCCGCTGCCACGCCTGAGGATGGGCCTGCACCGTTTTCCAGAGCTTCTCCCACTCTCGGCACTGGATCAGAACTCGCAGCATCAGCGGCCAGTCTTTCAAGCGCTCCAGACTGGTGACGACGTCGCCGATGTACTCTGCCCACTCGCCTGTGAGGGGACGTCCTGCCTCTTGCCATCGGTCCAGCACCACCGAGTCTTGGCGGTCTTTGGATAGCCACCTCACCTTGCCGGGAAGGGGTTCCAGGTGGATCTTGGCCCGGTAGTAGGGGGAATGCTCCGTTTGGCCCCCCTGATCCCAAACCTCTACCGCCCGCTCAAATTCCTGCCGATAGAAGTGACAGATACCCCAAATCTTGTAGTACTGATTCGCGAACGGCTGCCGCTGGCCGAGAAAGGCCAGACGTCCCTTCAAAGCCTCAAGGGTCTCTTGCAAAAACCGGCTGCGGGCCTCTTCCTGGGGGCAGAAAGTTCCCAAGTTGTTGAGAACTTGCTCAAGCTCTGCCAAAAATTGCTGTACACACTCTTTCCAGGTGGAATCCGTTCGTGTAAGCGGGACGAAGTCCCTATCTTTGGGGCTGACTTCAACGCTCAGCCAATCTCGCACCCGCACCACCTGTCGGAAGCGCTCCATAGACTTGACAGAGGTTCTTTGGGTCGCCACCATCAAGTCCACCAAGGGGCTGTAGTCTGGGATCCCAGGACATCCAGCAAAGTAGGCGGCGTTACGCTGCAGCTCCAACCAGGCCTTCCCTCTCCAAAAGCACTCCCAGGCTTCTCGTTTAAGATTTTTGTTGGGCAAAGCAGACTGCTCCAGGCTCAGGAACTTTTGCCCTGCGGAAACGTAATCCCTCTGGAGCTTGAGGAGCCAGGCCTGACATTCCTGTTCTAGAGGTGGTTTTTTTGCCTTCCGCGCCAGAGTTTGAACATCCTCCAGAAGTTTAGGGTTGCCCTCCTCGATGCCGCGCCTGAGAAGCTCAAGAGCTGCCTCCTGCAGATCTTCCAAGCTTGTATTGGTCCAGTACTGGATATTGATGCCTTTGACAGGGTAACCCAATACCGGTGGGTCGGTCTCCCATTCCGACCGATCCGGTTGCAGAGAAGGATGATCGAGCCAAGAGTTGGATTCTAAGCTTGGATCCCAGAACTCCCGCCAACCGGCAGAGGTGTCCACAATGGCCAGGGCCTCGATGGGGCGGGTAATGCCGACATACAATTGGTTGAGAAAATAATGGAGTTGCAGGGATATCGCCTCCCCAGCTCCTCGGGCGTAATAATTAAGCTGCCGGTTAAAGTTTTGTCGATAGGCGTTTCCAAACTTGTAGAGGATAACTTTTTTGAACTCCATTCCCTTAACAGACGTAGCAGTTTGCAGGAGCGGTGGTTTAAGATTCTGCTTCAATTCCTCGGCAAAGATCTTCTGGAGTTCGGGATCCTGACGCACGTAGTTCAGCTCCTCTCCCACAGGACAGGGTAAGATACAGACTGTTCCTGTGAGATCACTAAGCATTTTTCTAAGCTCATCTTCGATTAAGTTTCTTTCCTGACCATCCAGCACAAACCTTTGAACCGGCATGCCCTGCTCATGGGGACGCCAGGGCTGTTGGGGATAGATTTCTCGACTCTTGCTGAGAACTCGCCGCCACAGGTTGACTACATTGCTAAAACGAGTAACTTGTGGATTGCTGCGATAGTTGTTTCTCAGCTCCTGCGGGCCTGCAATCTCAAAGGGATGGCTCGGCAACAAGTAGGCGCGGATATGCTCGTAGAGATATTTTTTCAGAGCAGCCCAACGAAATCCCGTTGGGTTAATGGTTTGCAAGGGATCCCCGGCAAAGGCATAGGGCAGGTGCTCAATAGCCCAATCCAACTTGTATTTTCCCCAAGGAGATAAGCAAAAAATGATATTCAGCTCAAGTTGGGTAAAGTCCTGAACCTCATCGCAAAAAATGACTGGATGAATAGGATTAAGAGTGCCATTTTGCAGCACATCTCTGGCCAAATCTTGGTCATCCCAGTAGCCCTCATGGGTGGTTCGATCCCGGTAACCCGGCCAAATCTCTTCGTAAATCCGCTCGAAGGCTTCTTCATCCACACTGCGGTCGGCCTCAGGCAATTCTCGGTAGCTATCGGGATCCAAATAGTCACTGACCTCATAGCCTTTGATCAGCGTGCGAATGGTGTGCCAAGCCAGCTCTACATCGCGGCGACCACAATACCAGCTCTGAAATCGATAAAAATTGACATACCGATCCGGTTGGTAGCGTTCTTGCCGCTCGGCAGGAAGGCAGTTCAGCAGGTAATCCTGAAAAGTGCTAAAAAAAGTTTGACATTGCTGAATTTCCTCCGTGGAGAAGCTGCACCCCTTCTCCCGATAGCGGTGGCTGATGCGCAAAATTGAACTTACCCTGTCGCGGGCTTGCTGCACCAAGCTTGGGCTGTAGGTCAAAAAGAGAGGGCGGTACTCAAGAGGTCTCTGTTTTGAAGTTTTGAGGTAGTGGCTGCAATAGTCGGCAAAGCGGTAGTACAACATCAGAGATTTGCCACTCCCGGCCCTTCCGTTGATCAGTAGGGGCATGGATGTACTCTGCAGGATTTCTTCCTCCTCCATGGACAAAGCCAAATTTCCCTCTGTGATCTCCTGCATTTCCAACCAAATGGTCTCATCCATCACCATGTAGTCGGGGTAGGCGCGACGGGCGTACCGCTTCCACACCTCCAAAGGTTGCGGGTGCTGGAGAATGTCTGGCTGCTTGGCTTTCATCCCAAAGAGGCAGGTTTGGCATCCCAGCTCAAACCGTTCCTTTTGCTCTGGGGCGTGGTCGTAAACTCCAATGAGAAATGGAAACAATCTCCCCGGCTGCTCGCACGCTTGTACCAAGCTGACGGCCAGATACAGGGATTCCTCCTGCCAGCATTTGACCTCTGCCTCCAGATAAAACGGCGGGAGCTGCCGGTAGAGCCTGCCTTCAATTACCAAGCGGGATACTGCTTGGTAAGCCTGGCGCCGCTGCTCTGGAGAAAGGGCCCGTACTTGCCGAACCCATTCCCCGCTTTCCAACACCAGCCGCTCCTGCGGATTGGGAGCATTCAAGAACTGTGTCCATTCATACAGCTCGTCGGGCAGAGGGGGGAGATGGTTTGGCGGATCCCCTGGTTCGTGCCGCTGCGCCAGCCACGCCTGCAAACGGTCATCGGGCACCCAGCTCCGCACCCGTTCTTGATAATCCGGATCTCGCCGTCGGTCTAAGAACTCCCGGTATTCGTGACTGCCTCTCGGCCAGAGGCCAAACAAAACCAGAACGGGTACCTCGCCTACATAGCGCAGCTCCCCCACCAAGCGAATGTTGTTGCGGAGATTACGCTTCCAGTAAGGGTAACGAACGTCAAACAACTGGCTCAAAAGGGTGCGACCCCCCTCTTCCAGCCGTTCTATCAATGCTTCTAGGTTGCACTGGGTTTTGCTTCCCAGAAATTCCTCCGGGCAATATACATACATGGGATCTCGCTGGGTATACTTGGAAGCTATCCTAGTGCCGGACTACTGGCGAAAATTGCCGCTGTGCCAAAAGTCTTAATTTTTTTCATAATCCCCACGTAGCCCACAACTACCTATGTAGCCATTTGCAAACTCACAAAACATCTCGATTCAAGCTTTTGTAAACTACCCGACACCCGCGCTATGCGCAGGGTGCGAGCTTTATCCCAATCCCTAGCGGCCCCAGAGGACAGCTAAGTTTCGGAATTTCAGGCGAGTTTACAGTCGCCCCAAGGAGAGAGATTACTTGAGCAGCGTTATGGTCAGCATCCCCTTCCCACCCGCAGTGCCCACACTTGAACGACTTACCATTGCGGTAGGACTTACCCCGCTCAGGATGGATGTGCAGGCATTTGTGGCAGGTCTGACTGGTGTAGGCAGGCGGCACCAGTACCACAGGCACTCCAGCAATAGCAGCCTTGTAGGCCACCAACGTCCTGAGCTGGTAGAACGCCCAGTTGTTAGTCCTGCGCCGCTCAGCCTTACTTCGAGGCTTCTGATTCAGGCAATCTCTGATGCCTGTCAAGTCTTCAAAAGCCAGTGCCGCACCAATAGCCTGGGCATCCCTGACCAAGGTTTTACTGATGTTATGGTTCAGCCATGTCTGGTAGCGCCGTTCTCTCCCAGAGAGCCTTCTCAGCAGCCTCCTAGAGCTGCGAGTGCGTTTGGATTGAACCTTGGCGCGTACACGGCTGAACCGGTCACGGACGGCCTGGATGTGCTCTCCACTCCAAGAGCGTCCGTTGCTAGCGGTGGCGATATCCCGCCTGCCCAAGTCAACTCCGATTACCTTTGGAGTTTTGCCGGTCGGGGGAGTGTCCAGCTCAACAGCAATGTTGATGTAGTAGTCCCCCTGCTTGGTCTTGGACAGGGTTGCGCTGGTGGGCGTTTGCCCCCGCAGGAGCGCTATCTGGTAGCCACCGATCTTGAGCTTGAGCCAAACCCGTCCGCTCATCAGGGTCACGCCCACGGCTTGGTCGGACTCTCGGTACTTAAAAGTACGAGCGTCCAAAGTCAGACTGGTGGGGCGGAACCTGTGGACTTGCTTCACCGCCTTGGCATTGCTAATCACCCGACGGAGCGCCTGACAGACGTGGTTGGCTTTCAGCCCCGTTGCTGCCCTTACCGGCCGATAGACCAAGTGGTGCAGCTTGGCGGTGTTCCAGCAGTTCTTTTGTTTGGCGGTGTCGAGAATCTGGTTGCAAGCATTCGCAAAGCCCTGCAAAGTGCGGTCAATTTCTTGACGCAACTCTTGTGGGACTATCAGCTTGCAACGTACAGAGATAGTCTGGCTCATGGGCTTATTGTAGTTTATCCAGACTTTTGACCAGCAAACCTATATGGAGGAGGGCTTTCCTCCCGACACCAAGCCTGCGGCTATGGTGCGGGCCTCCAGCCCGAAAATTTGGTGAAATGCAAGGACTCCGTCCCGCTTACGCGTTCGCGTTAGCGTCGCGTAGCGACAAAGGACTCCGTCCCGCTTACGCGATCAGCAGCTCAATCTGGCCGGTTTCCATATCCACTGCCAATTCCACCCCCGCCACGGCAAAGGAGACGGAAGATTCGTCGGCGGCATGGTGCAGCTCCACCTCGATGGGATCCGAAGCCCTTTGGGCCAGCTCCGGCAAAGTCAGGGATCCCTGGGGAGCCGAAAAACGCCCCTGCGCCGGCGTACCCCCACCCAGCCCAGCTCCCGCAACAAGCTCAGCAGAGTGATCCCCGGCGGAACCACCTGCCCATAGGGTTGGCCGTTCACCTGAAATCGGATGGGAATGGGAGTGGGATCCATAACGGTCTTCTTTTTTCACTCACATCTACCCCATTCTGTTTTGAGCAAAATGTTTCGAGTGAACCATTGGATTGCCCTGTTTGTTTTCATCCCTCTTCCCCATGAGGTGAGGGGATCCTGCCTATCGCAGATCGGTTTGCCCTCCCTCGCTGGGATGGCTTTCTTGGATGATCAGAGCAGGATTTTGTGAATTCAAATCCCAAGTGCAGGCCAAGCCTTCTTTGCCGAGATCTCTTCGCTTCCCTCAACTCCATTGATGACTTAGCCTATTTACCCTAGGAGACACTATGGCAACTCTTTACTTCAGCCCGCTTTTCGAGGTACAAGCTCTGCAAGCGGAGCCCAACCGGGGACGCTCTCGCTCCTTCCTGCCCACTCCTCTGCAGGTTTGGGAGAGCGGCGAAGCCTACACCGTCCAGTTGTGGGTGCCCGGTGCCAATCGGGAACGCTTCCACATCGAGGCCACGGCTCAACAGCTCTCCATCAGCGGCGAGATCCAGGTTCACGGCCCTGAAGGTGCTGAATTGCGCTACCAAGAAGTGGAGCCCCAACCTTTTCAACGCATCCTCAAGCTGGCCCGCCGCATCCAGCCGGAGAAAGTCTCGGCCACCTATCGCGACGGCATCCTCACCCTCACTCTGCCCAAAGCCGACGCAGCGCGGGTGATCAAAGTCCAAGTGGGCGCCTCAAACCCCACTACTCCGACGGAAGCCGTGACGGTGGAAAGCCAACCTGCCTAGGATCCCCAGTCTCTCCCTCTCTTTTCAGGCGAGGGGATCTAGCCGCTCCACTGCACGCGCACCTCATCTCCCACTTTGAAACCCAAGGCACGGCTGGCATTGCCTCGGTTTTGCACGATCTCCACCCAGCCGGAGCTGCCCACCAGGGCCAGCACTTCCCCAACTTCTCCCTCAGCAAAGGTGGCCACGGAGCGGACGGGGATCCCTTTGATCCAGGCGCTCCAGCTTCGACCTTCCACCCAATGTCCGGGCAGGTTGGTGATGCCGTTGCCGAAGTGGTCGATGGCCTGGACCAGGCCGCGACAGCCGTTGGTCTCCATCTGGGGTGGCGGCCACTCCCAGCGGGTTAGTTCTGCTACGTCTAGGGGATCCCCCAGCTCCGCCAAAGGGATCCCGTTGGCCAGATGAGCGGCAACCGGGGCAAAAATATCCCGCCCATGAAAGGTGCGGCTGGGAGAGGGGGTGCGCCAATAGCGGGGCCGGTTGAGTTCCACAGCAGCCAGCGCCGGAGTTTGGGCCAAAACGCCGCTGAACAGGCCATTGTCAGGGCCAACCAAAAAGCCCGTCTCGGTTTGGATGGCTACCGCCCGGCGGCTACTCCCCACCCCTGGATCCACAACGGCCAGGTGAATGGTGCCCGACGGCAGATAGGGGTAGGCCGTCATCAGGGCAAAGCGAGCCGCCGCCACATCCTGAGGCGGGATCCCATGGCTGAGGTCGATGAGTTGAGCCTGTGGGGAAAGGGTATGAATCACCCCTTTCATAATGCCCACATAGGGATCCTGCAGGCCAAAATCCGTCAACAGGCTAATAAAAGGCATACCCTTTTGAGGCTTGAGGATCCCAGTTTAAGGATCCCAAAAGATAACAGCGCTTATGGATGGGGTGGCTAGCGGGCAGCAAGAGCAGGTTGCGGGCGCTCATACACCTGCCCCAAACGCGCCAACTGCTGCACCAACAAACTCAAGAACAGGCCCACATCGGTAACAATCCCCACCGACTCCAGGGATCCCCGATCGGCCAGCTTGGTCACCACTGCCGGGTTAATGTCCACGCAGATCAGCTTGACCCCGGCAGGCGTCATGTTCCCGGCTCCAATGGAGTGCAACATGCTGGAGAGCATCAACACCATGTCGGCCCCCTGTAGCAGCCGCGCGTAATCCTGCTGGGCCTTGATCAAATCCATCTCCGTATCCGGCAGCGGCCCATCGTCACGGATGGATCCCGCCAGGGAGAAGGGCACCTGAGCGCGAATACACTCGTAGAACACCCCGCCGGTAATCACGCCCGCTTCCACCGCAGCTCGGATACTGCCATACTTGCGGATGAGGTTGATGGTTTTGAGGTGATGCTTGTGGCCGCCCTTGACCGGGGTGCCCCGCGACAGATCCACCCCCAGCGAGGTGCCGTAGAGATTCTGCTCCAAATCGTGAACGGCAATGGCATTGCCCCCCAGCAGCGCCTGCACATAGCCCTCCCGAATCAGGGTAGCCAAGTGGGATCCACCGCCCGTGTGGATGACCACCGGCCCTGCCACCACCACCGTTTTGCCGCCCCGCTCCTTGATTTGCCGCAGCTCCCAGGCAATCTGCTCCACCAGGATCTCCACCCGCCGCTCGCTGGAGACCCCCGATCCCATAAAGGTGAACTCCTGGGAAGAGCGCTCTTTGCTGGCCTGGCGCACGGTGCGGATCCCTTCCACCCCACACACCACGGCATCCCCCACCTGCAAATCTCGAATCAGGGTGCAATAGGCTGAAAACTCCGTCTTGCCATTGCAATCGGATCCCTTGACCACGATCACCCCATCCATGCGCTGCCGCTGCACCGGGATCCACTGGCCGGCCACCCGCACCTGCGTGGGATAGATGGTGGTGACATAAAAATCGTCGGGCGCTACCCCTGCTTTCTCTACCCGCTCCAGACGGGCATCTTGCTGGGTTTCTTCCGAGAGACGGGCCCCCTGCTCGATCAAGGCGCTGAGAATAGTATCCAGGGTCTCTTCGGTGGGAGCGGAAACGGCCAGTTCCACCGTGGAAGTGCTCTGCCGTTTTTCCCCAAGCTGAAACTTGAGGATCTGGAAGCTGCCGCCATTGTCGACAATGCAATCGACGGCTCTGGTGAGCAGGTCGCTGTCCACCAAGTGTCCCTGGAGGGTCACCGTCCGGCTGAGCACCGTGGCCACCGGATCGGTTTGGGGAGCCACCGTCTCGTCGAGGCGCAGCGTCAGGCACTTGGCCGCCCCACCGGCTTTCAGGAACTCCGTCAGCTCCGTCTGCACCACCGCAAATCCCCGCTCCTGTAGGGTGGCTTCCAGCTCTGGGCTGACCCGATTCACCAAGATCGTGCCGTTCACATCCACGGCATTGCAGGCAAAGTGAATGGCATCCGCCTCCTGAACCGGGATCCGCTTTTCAGGGGGCACCCGCATCTCGATCAAACGGTTGGAATAGGCATCAAAAGCCGGTGGATAGTAAAGCAAATAGCCTTCGGAGAGGGGGCAAAAGCAGGTGTCTAGGTGGTAGAACCGCTCGTCCACCAGCCGCAAAGACAACACCTCGATCCCCAGCCACTTGGCCAAGTAGGGGTGAGACTCCAACATGGAGCGAAAGCCGTAGCCCGCCCACAGCCAGCGCCCTGCCCGATCCAACAGAGCATCTCCCGCCCCCTCAAAAGCCAGGGCCGGCGGCAGCTCATAGACGGTGTAGCCCTGTTCCTCAAACCAAGCCTTGAAATGGGGCTGTTCCCCCTGCCGCTCTGGGTGATAAAAACGGCTCAGCACCACCTTGGATCCCAGGATGAGCCCAGCATTCGCCGTAAACACCATATCCGGCCATCCCGGCACCGGCTGGATTAGCTTCACCTCCGCCCGCTGCGAGAGATGCCGATAAAGAGCCTGCCACTGCTGCAGCGCCCGTTCTCGCGAAGAGCGGTGAACATTCCCCACCATCCAGGGGTTGATCACATAGTCCACCTCGTAGTGATCGGGTGGGCACATCAAATACCGAATGGCACCAGGCATAGATCTCAGAGCGCAATCTGCAGCAGGGCATCCCCTAGATTAGCAGTTGCGTGAGCAGCATCCTCAAGAATCATGAAAGAATCATTATTTGTGGGAATCTTTCGCCAGCTCTGGCTGCGGTGGGACGGGATCGGCAATGTTGGGCAACTCCAGACAGTAGCCCGCCCCATAGACGGTTTTGATGTACTGGGGGTGGCGGGGATCCGGCTCCAGCTTGGTGCGCAGGTGGCGGATGTGAACACGGATGGTCTCGATGTCGTCGTCGGGCTCGTAGCCCCACACCTCCTGCAGGATTTCGCTGGGGGAAACGGTCTGCCCATGTCGCTGCATCAGACAGTGGAGCAGGTCAAACTCCAGGTGGGTGAGCTTGATCGTTTTGCCGAACCACAACGCCTCAAAGCGCTCCGGCACCAGCGTGAGAGGGCCATAGGTGAGGATCTCCCCATGCTTGGCCGCCTGTGGGATCCGGTCTGAGCGACGCAGCAGGGCCCGCACCCGCACCAGCAGCTCCTGCACCTCAAAAGGCTTGGTCAGGTAGTCGTCGGCACCGGCATTAAAGCCCTCGATCTTGTCCTGGGTTTGGCCGAGGGCGGTGAGCATCAAAATCGGGATCTCGCTGGTGCGCTCCTCCCGCCGCAAGCGCTGACAAACGGTCAGGCCATCTACCTGGGGCAGCATCAGGTCGAGGATGATCAGATCGGGGAGAACTTGCAGAGCCAGTGCTTGTCCGCGCACCCCATCGGTGGCCTTCACAACCTCGTAGCCCGCCAACTCCAGATTGATGCGCAGGATATCCAGAATCGAAGGGTCGTCCTCAATAATGAGTATGCGAGCCATAGCCGGTTGCAGCCCAAACTGCGGATAAAACGTTTTGTTAAATGTGCTAACAAAGAGCCGAAGCTTTACGACTGGAAGTTTACTTAATTTTAGCCTCATTGCAAATCTTACTGCGAAGTTAACCCGCAGGGTTGCCCAGCCCGGAGCCGGATGCAGGGGAAACTTTTCAACCCGTTTGGGGCAAATGGGTGCGTTTTTAAGGCCTACGGCCCGCTATCGCGAACGGATCTCCCTTTGGGGGAAGTGCTCCGCACCGCTGGCGCGAACGCGGCGATGAGGCGGCGGGTGTAGTCCTGCTGCGGCTGCTGGTAGATCTGGGAGGCGGGGCCAAGCTCTTCGATGCGGCCCCGGTTCATGACCATGATGCGGTCGCTCATGAACTTGACCACGCTCAGGTCGTGGGAGATGAACAGGTAGGCCAACCCCAGTTCCTCCTGCAGATCCTTGAGCAAGTTCAGCACCTGGGCCTGCACGGAGACATCCAGGGAAGACACTGCCTCATCGCAGACGATCAGGCGGGGCTCCGAGGCCAGGGCGCGGGCAATACAGATCCGCTGCCGCTGTCCTCCGGAAAACTGGTGGGGCAGGCGATCCAGCGCTTCCGGATCCAACCCTACCCGTTCAAACAGGCGTTGGGCCCGTGCTCGTCGCTCAGCAGCATTTCTCCCAATCCCGTGCAGGGCCATTGGCTCTATGACGCTGGCTCCCACACTCATGCGCGGATCCAGTGAGGCTGCCGGATCCTGAAAGATCAGCTGAATCTCGCGGCGGAGACGACGTAAGCGTTGGGGCGGCAAGCGGAGCAGCTCCTCGCCGTCGTAGATCACCTGGCCAGAGCTGGCACGGACCAGGCGCAACAGGGTTCGCCCCAGGGTGGTTTTGCCGCAGCCGGACTCTCCCACCAGCCCCAAGGTCTCTCCGGGGTAGAGGTCAAAGCTGATCCCATCCACAGCTCGGATCTCGCCCACCTGGCGGCCAAATGGCCCTCGACGGACGGCGTAGTGGGTTCGCAGATCCCGCACCTGCAGTAGGGGGGGCTGACTGTACAGCCGGCGCAGCCGTTCTTCCTCTAAGGACTCCGTCCCGCTTACGCGAACGGCAGCCGGGATCTCCACCTGCTGCCACTGCTCCTCTGGGGATCCCCCTTTTTCCAGAAAATCCTGGACGGTGGGCAACCGCCGCAACCGCCGCTCCAACACCGGGCGACAGGCCAACAGGCCGCGGGTGTAGGGATGCTGGGGATCCCGAAAGATCTGCTCCACCGATCCCTGTTCCACAGCTTGGCCCCGGCGCATCACCACCACCTGATCTGCCAGTTCGGCCACCAAATTGAGATCGTGGGTGATGAAGAGGATGGCCATCTGCCGGTGCTGCTGCAGCTCCCAGAGCAGGCGCAGGATTTCCGCTTGCACCGTAACATCTAGAGCGGTGGTCGGCTCATCGGCAATCAACAGTTGGGGATTGGAGGCGATGGCACAGGCAATGGCCGCCCGCTGGATTTGGCCGCCGGAGAGCTGATGAGGATAGCGCTCCAGCATCTGGGGAGAAAGCTGCACCTCCTCAAACAGGCGAATGGCTTGGGCGCGGATCTCCGCCGGGCTCAGGGAGGTGTTGGCCCTCAAGGTTTCCTGTAACTGCTGGCCACAGGTGTAGAGGGGGTTGAGGGCGGTGCTCGGCTCCTGGAAAATCATGGCGATCTGGGATCCGCGATAGCGCCGCCGTTGCCGGGGATCCAACTGCAGCCAGTCCACCGTTCCGTCAGGGCCCTTGAAGAGGATTTTGCCCTCCACCCGGGCCGAGCTGGGCAGCAGATCAATCAGCGTCAGGGCGGTCATGGTTTTGCCGGATCCCGACTCCCCCACCAGGCCTAAGGTCTGGCCGATCCCGATCTGGAAAGACAGCCCGTCCACCACCGGGGATCCCGAGGGCTCGCCAGCTGCACGGCTGGGCAAGAAAACCCGCAGCCCTTGTACGGTCAGCAAGGCAGAATCGGCAGTAGAGACAGCCTCAGTCATGGCGACGAAAGTGCTCCGCACCGCTGGCGCGAACGCATTAGGGGAATTGGCAGGATTATAGACTACCGCCCCCGCCTTGGCCTCCAAAGTGCTCCGCACCGCTGACCAAAAGGCGCGGCAAGCCCCGTCCTTCAGGGCAGGGAAGGATAGCGCCGACCGTAGCCGACGCCCTTTAAAAACGCAGTGTCGGCCATGTGAATATCGTTGTCATCACGCATAGGCCAAGAATACGATTGAGCGATGCAACGACTTCAAGCCTTCAAGTACGAATTGCTGCCCAACGGCCAGCAGGAACGGCAGATGCGCCGCTTTGCTGGCTCCTGCCGGTTCGTCTACAACAAAGCACTGGCGTTGCAGAAGGAGCGTCACGAGCAAGGCCAGAAAAAGCTAGGCTATGCGGGCTTGTGCCAGCTGCTCACCGCGTGGCGCCACAGCGCAGATACAGCGTGGCTGGCGGATGCGCCGGTGCATCCGCTGCAACAGGCACTCAAGGATTTGGAGCGAGCCTACAGCCACTTCTTCGCCCAGCGCGCCGGCTTCCCGAAGTTCAAGAAAAAAGGCCGGTCGGACAGTTTCCGTTATCCCGCGCCCAAGCAAATCCAGCTGGACCAGGCCAACAGCCGCATCTTTCTGCCCAAACTTGGCTGGCTGCGCTACCGCAACAGCCGCGACGTGGTGGGCAAGGTCAAGAGCGTCACCGTATCCAAGCACGCTGGCAAGTGGTTCGTGTCGATCCAGACCGAGCGGGAGGTTGATCGGCCTATTCCGCAGGGGGGCGCAGTGGGCATGGACATGGGCATTGCCCGCTTGGCTACCCTCTCGGACGGCACGTTCTACGCGCCCCTCAACAGCTTCAAGCGGCACGAGGCGCGCTTGCGCAAGGCCCAGCAAGCGCTCTCCCGCAAAGTCAAGTTCAGCAACAACTGGAAGAAGGCAAAAGCCCGCCTCCAGCGTATTCATTCTCAGATGGCCAACGCCCGCCGCGACTTCCTGCACAAGGTCTCGACCGCGATTAGCAAAAGCCAGGCAATCGTGTGCATCGAGGACTTGCGGGTGCGGAATATGTCCAAGTTGGCGGCAGGGACGGCAGATGCTCCTGGGAAGAACGTCCGCGCCAAGTCAGCGTTAAACAAAGCCATTCTCGACCAGGGGTGGTATGAGTTCCGCTGCATGCTGGAGTACAAGCTGGCCTGGAAAGGTGGCAGGCTCATTGTCGTGCCGCCGCAGAACCCGAGCCGCACCTGTCCATGTTGCGGCCATGTTTCATCAGACAACCGCCAGACCCAAGCCTGGTTCGAGTGCGTGGCGTGCGGCTATGAGAATAACGCCGATCGCGGCAGCGGGCCGGAGGCCTTTCGCGGCAGCGGGCCGGAGGCCTTTCGCGGCAGCGGGCCGGAGGCCTTTCTGGTCGGTGCCATCAACATCCTTGCTCGCGGGATACAGCTGTTGCGAGACGAAGGGCAGGACACGGCCGACGCTGCGGTCGGGATGCGGGTGGATCAACCACCCGTGTCAGCCCGGATGGCCTGTGGATCGAACTGCACGGGCGGTCGGAAGCAGGAACCCGCCGAGACGACTGCGCAAGGAGCCATCCATGCGTAGCGTGGTAGGAATCTCCGGCCTTCAGGCCGGGGAGGATGTCAACGCCTTCCGCATACCCGAATATCGGCTGGAAACTCAGGGGCAATCAATCGTGTTGATTAACTGGAGACATTCCCCTGGTGCTCCCACTGGATCCCTAGAACAAGGGTGTTAGCAGACCAGGGCTTGCTGCCGTTGTCGCTGTTGGCGTTCTAGAGCTTCAAACAGGGCTTGAAAGTTGGCTTCGCCAAAGCCTGTGGCTCCACCCAATCGTTGGATGACCTCGAAAAAAAACGTGGGCCGACCAAACAGAGGCTGAGTGAAGGTTTGCAACAACAGGGGGGGGTGTGGGGAATCAGAAGCAGGCAAGGTGGCATCCAAAAGGAGCTGCTGCTCCACCAAGTCGTGCCAGGAGATGGCGGGGGGCAACCCACCAGAACGGAGTATTGCTCCAGAAGCCAGCTCCCTTGCCAGGTTTGTGTAGTACTCCGGTGGCACCTGCAGAAAGTTTACGCCTCCCTGTCGCAGCCGGCGCACACTGGCGAAGACATCTGAGCTGTGCAACGCCGCATGTTGCAGGCCAGGGCCATGATGGGCATCCAAAAACTCCTGGATCTGGGAAGCGGCACAGGTGGGCTCGTTGATGGCCAACTGGATCCCGGCTTCAGGATCTCCCACCACCACACTTTCTAGGCCAGAGGTGTTGGTGCGGATGCTATAGCGATACAGAGACCGCCAACCCAGCACCTGCTCATACCAATCCGCCGCTGCCTGCAGGGATCCCTGCTCCACGTTCAATACCAGGTGATCCCAGTGGGAAAACAGGTTCTCCTCAGCAGGGGCTGAATCGGGGATCCCTGAGCCGGGGAGCAAAGAATGCCGAAGTCCATAGGGGGTGCGCAGGCGCAGAGTGGGGCCGCCTTCCTCTTCTGCCGGGATCCACTCCACTTGGGCTCCTCGCCTCTGCAGAAGCTCTGCCAAGCCCAACAGCTCTTGCTCCACCACCGCTAAGGCCACATCCACCACGCCAGGCGAATGTTGCTGCAAATAGCGATCCACCTCATCCCCGGCGTGAGCCGGCTGAGATAGGCGCAAGCGCAGGGATCCCTGACGCAGACAGAGGGTACTGCCGAGCTGTCCTTCCATTCGGAAGCCCCAAACTTGACAAAAGTGTTCCTGCCAACGGGGCAGATCCCAAAGATAGAAGTGCAGGTGATGGATCCCTTGGACGATTCGATTGGACTGGTTCATAGAGCAAGGCACTGCTAAGGCAAAGGCCGAGTATCCTGACGTTCTCACGGCAACAGACGACCTGGGCCGTCCTACCTCAGCATAGGCCCGCCATTTGCCGATGGAAAAGCGTAAAACAACGTTAAGAAGATATTAAAACAGCATTAAAAAATAGGATGAAAATAAGATTAAAAAATCACGCAACCGAAAATATCCTCAGAGCGCAAGGGACTAAAATTAAATCAGGCGAGGTGTATTTAGAACGCCTAAAAAAGAAACAGAAGAGTTGCTAAAAGCCCTTCGTAGGATCCCTATAAGCCTTGCAGAGATCTATTGGTTCTTTAGCTCTCTTTTAGAGCCTACGTGGGGCAAAGGCCGGGGTGCTGCCTCGCCCTGTCGATAGATTATCAGGCGTAATAGCCGGGAGGATTGTTATGGTTGCCAGTGTGCAGCGTTCTGTAGCATCACCTACAGAATTGAAGGCGGAACCAAGGACAGGATCCAACGCAGCCGGTCAAAAAGTTTTGAGCGATTTTGCAACGGGAGCCTGGCAGCGCTGCATCGACGTCAGAGACTTTATTCAGCGCAATTACACCCCCTACACCGGTGATGAAACCTTCTTAGCTGCAGCCACCGAGCGCACCCAGCGGCTGTGGGCCAAGGTCAAGGATTTGATGGCTCTGGAGCGAGAGCGAGGGATCCTAGATGCCGATACCGCTGTTCCCTCTACCATCACCAGCCACGCCCCTGGCTATATCGACCCAGAGCTGGAACAGATTGTGGGGCTGCAGACGGACAAACCTCTGAAGCGGGCCATCATGCCCTTTGGCGGCATCCGCGTGGTGGAGTCTTCCCTCAAAGCCTATGGCTACGAGCTGGATCCCCGCACCAAGGAAATTTTTACCCAGTACCGCAAAACCCACAACGACGGCGTTTTTGACGCCTATACCGAAGAGATGCGCCGCTGCCGCCGCTCCGGGATCATCACCGGCCTGCCCGATGCCTACGGTCGGGGTCGCATCATTGGGGACTACCGGCGGGTGGCCCTCTACGGGGTGGATCGGCTCATCGAAGACAAGCAGGCCCAAAAAGCCAGTCTAGACCTGGACACGATGGACGAAGAGACCATCCGCCTGCGGGAGGAGCTCTCCGAGCAGATTAAGGCCCTACAAGAGCTGAAAGAGATGGGATCCCGCTACGGGTTTGACCTGGGCCGTCCGGCAGCCAACGCCCGCGAAGCCATCCAATGGCTGTACCTGGCCTACCTGGCAGCCGTCAAGGAGCAAAACGGGGCGGCCATGTCCTTGGGGCGGGTGTCCACCTTCCTGGACATCTACATCGAGCGGGATCTGCAGGCCGGGATCCTCACCGAGGAAGAGGCCCAGGAGCTCATTGACCACTTTGTTATGAAGCTGCGCATGGTCAGGTTTTTGCGCACGCCCGAGTACAACGAGCTATTCAGCGGGGATCCCACCTGGGTTACCGAGTGCATCGGCGGCATGGGCCTGGATGGGCGGCCTTTGGTTACCAAAACCAGCTTCCGCATGCTGCATACCCTCTACAACCTTGGCCCAGCGCCCGAGCCCAACTTGACCGTGCTCTGGTCGGAGCGGCTGCCGGAAGCCTTCAAGCGCTACTGCGCCAAGGTCTCCATTGAAACCAGCTCCATCCAGTACGAAAACGACGACTTGATGCGCCCCTACTGGGGGGATGACTACGGCATCGCCTGCTGTGTGTCGGCCATGCGCATCGGCAAGCAAATGCAGTTCTTTGGGGCGCGGGTGAACTTGGCCAAGTGCCTGCTCTATGCCATCAACGGCGGTCGGGATGAGATCTCCGGCGAGCAGGTGGCTCCTGCTTTCGCCCCCATCACCGCCGATGTCCTGGACTACGACGAGGTGTGGCCGCGCATGGCGCAGATGATGGCCTGGCTGGCCAAAACCTACGTCAACACCATGAACATCATCCACTACATGCACGACAAGTACTGCTACGAGCGCCTGGAGATGGCCCTGCACGACCGGGACGTGCTGCGCACCATGGCCTTTGGGTTGGCCGGCCTGTCGGTAACAGCCGACTCCCTATCCGCCATCAAATACGCGCGGGTACGGGCCATCCGGGATGAGCGGGGCCTAGTGGTGGATTACGCGGTGGAGGGCGACTTCCCCAAATACGGCAACAACGACGACCGAGTTGACTCCATTGCGGTGCAACTGGTGCAGACCTTCATGGCCGAGCTGCGCAAGCACAAGACCTACCGCAATGCCATCCCCACCCAGTCCATCCTCACCATCACCTCCAACGTGGTCTACGGCAAGAAAACCGGCAATACTCCCGATGGGCGGCGAGCGGGCGAGCCCTTTGCCCCAGGGGCCAACCCCATGCACGGCCGGGACACCAAGGGGGCGGTGGCGTCGCTGGCTTCGGTGGCCAAGCTGCCCTACGACGACGCTCTGGATGGGATCTCCAACACCTTCTCGATTGTGCCGGCGGCCCTAGGTCGCACAGCGGAGGAGCGGGTTGCCAATCTAGTGGGGCTGCTGGATGGCTACATGCGGGATGGCGGTTTCCACCTCAACGTCAATGTTCTCAACCGCGAGACCCTGCTGCATGCCATGGAGCACCCGGAGCTCTACCCACAGCTCACCATCCGGGTTTCCGGCTATGCGGTGAACTTCATCAAGCTCACCCGCGAGCAGCAACTGGATGTCATTAACCGCACGTTCCATCAACACTGCTAAAAGACCAGCCTGGGGATCCCTGAAGTCCGCCCATACCGGGGTCGATGGAAGGGATCCCCCATCGATAACCGAGGAGGCCCGATGATCATGACTGTTTGTAGCGCTGCGGATCTGGTCAGCCAGTATGCCTCAGGACGGCGCGATTTTCGGGAGATCGATTTGCAGGGGGCTGAGCTGCAGGGGATCCATTTGGCTGGCGCCGATCTCAGCTATGCCGATTTCAGTGGGGCCAACTTGGCGGGGGCTAATTTGCGGGGGTGCGATCTCAGTTTTGCCGACTTCAGCGGAGCTAACCTATCGGAAGCCGATTTGCGGGGATGTCTCCTCTTTGGCAGCAATTTCCGAGGGGCGCTCTTAGAAGGAGCCTTGTTGGATCACGCAGATTTCGATGCCTATACCCATTTCCCGAAGGATTTCGATCCCAAGGCCCACCGCCTGCACGGCATCACGGTGGATACCTCCGTGCCTAGCCCACACGACCCATCGGTCTGAGCTGGGTGGGATCCCCAAGCTGCCCTTTCGGCTTTTTATCCCCCTTTCTCCCTTCCAGCCAGGATAGCAGCGGTCTAGCTAAAAGACCCTAGGGATCTAAAAAAATCTAGTCCCAACCTAATCCAAAGAGAAATGGAAACTGTGTTCTATTTAACCTGAGTTAGCAATCTGGAAGAAAACCTCAAGATTGATTGATATTTTGCAAAAGTCATCCAGGATAAAAGTATGGATACCGTTATGAACCCCCTGACACCAATTGCTGGGCGCATTCACTCGGTGGAAACCTGTGGCACCGTCGATGGGCCAGGAATCCGCTTCGTAATTTTTACACAGGGTTGTCCACTTCGCTGTTTGTATTGCCACAACCCCGACTGTCGGGATCCGCAGGCGGGACAGCTTGTTACGGTTGAGTCTTTGATTGCCGAGATCCAACGTTACAAGAATTACTTGCGAGGGGGGGGAGTTACGGCTACCGGGGGAGAGCCTTTAATGCAACCCACCTTTGTAGCTGAGATCTTCCGTCGCTGTCATGAGTTGGGCTTGCACACGGCTTTGGATACTTCTGGCTATGGGCAACTGGAAGCAGCCAAGCCTGTGTTGGAGCATACAGATTTGGTGTTGCTGGATATCAAGTCTTATCTGCCGGAGCTGTATCGAAAGGTTACCGGCGTTTCGCTAGAACCCACTCTTAATCTGGCCCGCTATTTAGACCAGATCCACAAGCCTACCTGGATTCGTTTTGTGCTGGTTCCCGGCTTGACGGATCCCGAGGAAAACATTAAGGGTCTGGCCGAGTTTGTGGCCACCTTATCCAACGTGGAGCGAGTGGAAGTTTTGCCCTTTCACAAGATGGGGGAATACAAATGGCAGCAATTGGGATTGCCTTACACCCTTGCCGATGTCGATCCACCCACACCCGAACAGGTGAATCATGCATTACAAATCTTTCGGGATCAAGGACTGGTGGCTATTTGACAATTCTGCAGTTGCGGCTTGGGTCAGCATAGCCAGGTCACGCTTAGATCCGAAGTGATTCACAGTTAATCTCTGCACCGTCTCCAGATTGGCCCTGAGCTGACTGGAATCCAAGTTGATCCTCAGGCTAACTTTACGGACTCTATGTGAACTGAAGAATACCCCAAGAGGAGGGATCCCCAATGGAAGTTTGCGTCACCTACCGCGATGGTGTTCAGTTCCAAGCGGAAAGCCGAGGGCACCGCATTCTCAGCGATCAGCCTTTGGACAACCACGGTCGAGATCAGGGAATGACGCCGCCGGAATGGTTTTTGGCTTCTCTGGGTGCCTGTGTTGGTTTTTATGCCGTCAAATATCTGGAAGCGCGACAGTTGGATCCTAGTGGACTAGAGGTGGTGGTCACGGCGGAGA
Organism: Synechococcus sp. JA-2-3B'a(2-13); assembly: GCF_000013225.1. Lineage (NCBI taxonomy): Bacteria > Bacillati > Cyanobacteriota > Cyanophyceae > Synechococcales > Synechococcaceae > Synechococcus > Synechococcus sp. JA-2-3B'a(2-13). The sequence continues at coordinate 255,060 of NC_007776.1, read as the reverse complement.
AAGTTGAGCATCCGGCTCGCCTAGACAACATTCGCATCCAAGTCAAAATCGGGATCCCGCTGGACGAAAGGCATCAAAAGGGTCTGGAAAAAACAGTTGATGCCTGCATCATTCACAATACGCTTACCCATCCCCCCACCCTGACCACCGAAATCCAAGTTCCTGCTCCTGTTGGCGCCTAGATTGCCATTCGGGTTATTCGACTATTTCCAACTATCCGATTGTCAATTGTTCCTATCGTCTAAGTCTTGATGAGTTTTGGAGGGATCCACCGATGCCAGTAACCAATCTAGCCGAGCTGGAAACCTTGATCCAGCAGGTGAAGGCTGCCCAAGCTGAATATGCAACTTTCACCCAAGAACAGGTAGACCGGATTTTTCACAAAGCCGCTCTGGCTGCCAACAACGAACGGATCCCGTTGGCCAAGCTGGCGGTACAGGAAACCGGCATGGGTATTGTGGAGGACAAGGTGATCAAAAATCACTTTGCCTCGGAATACATTTACAACAAATACAAACACGAGAAAACCTGCGGGGTTATCGAGCGGGATGAGAGCTTTGGCTACGAGCGCATTGCTGAACCGGTGGGTCTTTTGGCAGGTATTGTGCCGGTAACCAACCCCACGTCAACGACCATTTTCAAGGCTCTGATCACCCTCAAAACCCGCAACGGCATTATCTTTTCCCCTCATCCCCGCGCCAAAAAATGTACTATTGCCGCAGCCAAAGTGGTTAAGGAAGCCGCCGAGGCAGCGGGTGCTCCCGTGGGGCTCATTGGCTGGATCGATGAGCCCACCATCGAGCTGTCCCAGGCTTTGATGCAGCATCCTGAGGTGAAGCTGATCTTGGCTACCGGCGGGCCTGGCATGGTTAAAGCGGCCTACTCTTCGGGCCACCCGTCTTTGGGGGTGGGAGCGGGCAATACCCCGGCAGTGATCGATGCCAGTGCCGATATTCCCATGGCTGTCAGCTCGATTTTGTTGAGCAAGACCTTCGACAACGGCATGATCTGTGCCTCAGAACAGGCAGTGGTGGTGGTGGATGCCATCTACGAGCAGGTCAAGGCCGAGTTCGGCCATCGGGGGGCCTACATTTTGGATCCGGAACAAATCGAAGCCGTGCGCCGCATCCTTCTCAAAGACGGTCGCCTCAATCCGGCCATTGTGGGCCAGTCGGTGCAGACCATCGCTGCCCTGGCCGGTATCCAGGTACCCGAAGGCACCAAACTGCTGATTGGGGAAGTGGAGAAGGTGGGGCCGGAGGAGCCCTTCTCCTACGAAAAATTGGCCCCTGTTCTGGCCCTCTACCGCGCCAACGATTTCCACAGCGCCGTAGATGTTGCTGTCCAACTGGTCAATTTCGGCGGGCGGGGACACACCTCTGTTTTGTACACAGATCCCGCCAATCGGGACGATATTGCCTACTTTGAAAATGCCCTGCAAACCGGTCGAGTCTTGATCAACACTCCCTCTTCACAAGGGGCCATTGGGGATCTCTACAACTTCAAGCTAGATCCCTCTCTGACTTTGGGCTGTGGCACTTGGGGAGGCAATTCGATCTCCGAGAATGTGGGGCCGCGCCACCTGCTCAACATTAAAACGGTAACCCAACGTCGGGAAAACATGCTCTGGTTTCGGATCCCGCCCAAGGTTTACTTCAAGCCCGGATGTCTACCCATTGCTCTGCGGGAATTGGCCGGCAAAAAACGCGCCTTTTTGGTGACCGATAAGCCGCTCTTTGAGTTGGGCATATTGCATCCCATCACCCAGGTTTTGGATGAGATTCGCGTGAGCTGGGATGTGTACCACGATGTAGAGCCGGATCCCACCCTCAGCAACGTCAATCGCGGTCTGGAGCAGTTGCGCCAGTTTCAACCGGATGTGATCATCGCGGTCGGTGGGGGATCCCCGATGGATGCGGCCAAGGTGATGTGGCTGATGTACGAGCAGCCCCAGGTGGAGTTTGAAGGCTTGGCGATGCGCTTTATGGACATCCGCAAGCGGGTTTACGAGCTGCCCCCACTGGGACAAAAAGCTCAGCTCATCTGCATCCCCACCACTTCCGGCACGGGATCCGAGGTGACGCCCTTTGCCGTAGTGACCGATGACCGGGTGGGGATCAAATACCCCCTGGCGGACTACGCCCTCACCCCCACCATGGCCATTGTGGATCCGGATCTCACCTTAAAGATGCCCAAGAAGCTAACGGCTTACGGCGGCATCGATGCCCTCACCCATGCTCTGGAAGCCTATGTGTCGGTGATGGCCAGCGACTTTACCGATGGGCTTGCCCTGCAGGCCATCAAGCTCCTGATGACCTACCTGCCGCGGGCCTACGAGAAGGGCGCCGAGGATCCCGAAGCGCGGGAAAAAGTCCACTACGCCGCCACCATTGCCGGCATGGCCTTTGCCAACGCCTTTTTGGGGGTGTGCCACTCCCTGGCCCACAAGCTGGGATCCACCTTCCATCTGCCCCACGGCCTGGCCAATGCCCTGATGATTACCCACGTCATCCGCTACAACGCCACCGACGCCCCCTTCAAGCAGGCCATTTTTCCCCAATACCGCTATCCCAACGCCAAACACCGCTACGCGGAAATTGCCGATTACCTGCAGTTGGGCGGGGCGGATGACGATGAAAAGGTCATGCGCCTGATTGAGGCCATCGAAGAACTCAAGCGGAAACTGGGGATCCCGGCCACCATTCGCGAGGCCCTGGGGGAGAAAGAGCGGGAGTTTTACGACCGTCTGGAGGCGATGGCGGAGCAAGCCTTTGACGACCAATGCACCGGCGCCAACCCCCGCTATCCCCTCATTCAAGACATGAAGGAGCTGTACGTTTTGGCCTATCGGGGCTGCCGGGTGGATTCTGCCCTCTACCACCAGCCGGAACCAGTGTTGGCCTAAGGAGTAGGGTATGTGGCAACGACTGGATCCCAGTGTGGATATCTGGAGGGCCCGATCCCATCCCCTGAATCCCATTTTTCTGCCCCGTTCGGTGGCGGTGGTGGGGGCCACGGAGCGGGAGGGCAGCGTGGGGCGGACGGTGTTGTGGAACCTCATTAGCCACCCCTTTGGCGGCACGGTTTACCCGGTCAATCCCAAGCGGCACCAGGTGTTGGGGATCCGGGCCTACGAGCGGCTGTCCGCTCTGCCGGAGCCGGTGGATCTGGCCATTATCGCCATTCCGGCAGCGGGGGTGCCCAAGGTGGTGCAGGAGTGCGTAGAAGCCGGGGTCAAGGGCGCCATTGTTCTTTCAGCAGGCTTCAAGGAAACGGGCCCTGCTGGCTGGGAGCTGGAGAAGCAAATTCAGCAGACTATCCAATCGCGTCAGCGGGACGGAGTCCTTAGGAAGCTGCGCTTGATTGGCCCCAACTGCCTGGGGATCCAAAACCCCCACACGGGCTTAAACGCCACCTTTGCTGCCCAGATGGCCCGGCCCGGCAATGTGGGCTTCATCAGCCAAAGTGGGGCCCTGTGCACCTCGATCCTGGACTGGAGCCTGCAGGAAAATGTGGGCTTCAGCGCCTTTATCTCTCTGGGATCGATGCTGGATGTGGGCTGGGGAGACTTAATCGACTACTTGGGCGAGGATCCCCATACCCACAGCATTGTCTTGTACATGGAATCCATCGGGGATGCCCGCTCTTTTCTGTCCGCGGCCCGAGAGGTGGCCCTGAGCAAGCCCATCATTGTCATCAAGGCGGGGCGCACCCAGGCGGCAGCCCAAGCAGCCGCTTCCCACACGGGCTCCCTCACCGGCAGCGACGCAGTGTTGGATGCGGCCTTCCGCCGTTGCGGCGTGCTGCGGGTGGATCACATTGAAGATCTCTTCGACCTGGCGGAGGTGCTGGCCAAACAGCCCCGTCCTCAGGGCCCTCACCTGACCATCCTCACCAATGCCGGCGGGCCAGGGGTGCTGGCCACCGATGCCCTCATTCGCGCCGGGGGATCCCTGGCCCAGCTCTCCCCCCAAACCCTGGAGCAGCTTGAGCGGATCTTGCCCCCCCACTGGAGCCACGGCAATCCCATTGACATTTTGGGGGATGCCGATCCGGAGCGCTTTGCCCAAGTTTTGGAAGTGGTGTTGCAAGATCCCGGCAGCCAGGGCTGTCTGGTCATCCTCACCCCCCAAGCCATGACGGATCCCACGGCCACTGCCGAGAAAGTGGTGGAGACCTGGCGGCGCAGTGGATCCCGGCAGCCTATCCTGGCCAGTTGGATGGGGGGAGCTGGCGTGGATGCGGGCGAGCACATCCTCAACCAAGCCGGGATCCCCACCTATCGCTACCCGGATCAAGCGGCGCGGGTGTTCGGCTATTTGTGGCGCTTTAGTGACAACCTCAAGGCCCTCTACGAAACCCCCACCCTGGCTCCCACCAGGCCAGTGGAGCAGGAAAAAGTGCAGCAAACCCTTGCCCAGGCGAGGCGGGAAGGCCGCACGCTTCTCACGGAGGTCGAATCTAAGGAAATCCTGGCCGCCTACGGGATCCCCGTGGTGCCGACGCGGGTGGCCGAGAGCCCCGAAGCAGCAGTGGAAGCTGCCGAGGCCATGGGCTACCCGGTGGTGGTGAAGCTCTACTCCCACACCCTCACCCACAAAACCGATGTGGGCGGCGTGCAGCTCAACCTGCCCGATGCTGAGGCGGTGCGCCGGGCCTTCGGGCAAATCCTCCGCAACGTCAGCGAGAAAGCGGGGCCGGAGCACTTCCAGGGGGTCACGGTGCAGCCGATGGTGGACACGGATGGCTATGAGCTGATCCTGGGGAGCAGCCAGGATCCCCAGTTTGGGCCGGTGTTGCTGTTTGGCAGTGGCGGACAACTGGTGGAGGTGTTTCAAGATCGCTCCATTGGCCTTCCCCCCCTCAACACCACCTTGGCCCGGCGTCTGATGGAAAACACCCTCATCTACAAGGCCCTCAGGGGGGTGCGGGGACGCCCAGCTGTCGATCTGGAGGCCCTAGAACAGCTCTTGGTGCGTTTTAGCCAACTGGTGGCCGAGCAGCGGGAGATTAAAGAGATCGACATCAATCCGCTGCTGGCTTCCAGCGAGGGCCTGCTGGCTTTGGATGCCCGCGTCATTTTGCGAACCGAGCAGGATCCCCAGGTGCCCTTGGCCATCCGCCCCTATCCCACCCAGTACATCTGGAGCTTCCGGGACGGCATCACCATTCGCCCCATTCGCCCTGAAGACGAGCCTTTGGTGATCGATTTTCACCGCCACGTCTCCGATTACAGCGTCTATCTGCGCTACTTCCACCCGATCAAATACAGCGCCCGCATCGCCCACGAGCGCCTTACCCGCATTTGCTTTAACGATTACGACCGCGAGATTGCCTTAGTAGCAGAAAAACAGGAGCCAGAGGCCAATCGCGTCAGCGGGACGAAGTCCTTAATCCTCGGCATCAGCCGCCTCTCCAGAAAACATGGCTTTCCCCAAGAAGCAGAGTTTGCCATGCTGGTGGCGGATCCCTACCAACGGCAAGGGATTGGCACAGAGCTGTTGACCCGCCTCATTCAGGTGGCCCGCTGCGAAGGGATCCAGCACCTCACCGGCGAGGTTCTTTGCGAAAACGAGGCCATGCGCCGCCTGTGTCAGCGGCTGGGGTTTCAGTTGCGCCCTTCTCCAGAGGATCCCGGGATCCTCAAGGCTGCTCTGGCTTTAATCTCCGATCCGCCAATCCTCGCCACCTGCTCCCCCTAGAGATCCCCAGAGAACTAAAAACGGTTTACCGACTGGCTTACCGTAGAATAAGACGGGAAGAGTCCTGGCGCTTGTCCCCTCCCCTTTTGGGAGGGGGGTTGGGGGTGAGGGCGGACTCCCTCTGAGGAGGAGGAGAAGTTTTTGGGGATTGCTATGAACACTGAAGGGACACCTGCGAACAAATGGGGGATCCCCTCAGCAATCGAGGTGGTCTGGTCTGGGAGAGTTGGGGCCGGGATCCGCAGGCTGCCGGTGAGCATGGGGCGGTGGCTGGGGATGGGATCCCTAATTTTTGGCCTTCTTCTTGGCCTCAGTGGTTGTGTCAGCGGTATGGGCTCAGGGGGATCCAGAGAGGAAGTAGCGATTCTCCTGGCCTCCTTTGCGGTGACGCGGGATGCCTACCGGCAGATCATCCCTGCTTTTGAGGCCGATTGGCTGGCGAAAACGGGGCAACGGGTGCGGGTGGAAAGCAGCTACGGCGGCTCGGCAACGCAATCGCGGGCAGTTATTGACGGGCTGGATGCCGATGTGGTGGCCTTGGCTCTGGCCCTGGATGTGGAGCGCCTCGTGGCTGCCGGTCTCATTCAGCCGGGATGGGAAGCCCGTACCCCCAACCAAGGGATCGTTACCCGTTCGGTGGCAGTAATTGTAACGCGGGAGGGCAACCCCCAGGGGATCCGCTCTTGGCAAGATCTGGCTCGGCCCGGCTTGCAGGTGGTTACCGCCAACCCCAAGACCTCAGGGGGCGCCCGCTGGAACTTTTTAGCCCTCTGGAGCGCTGTCCCTGAACCCCAGGCTCTGGCCTTCACCACCCAGGTCTACAAGAATGTCCGCATTTTGCCGCGGGACTCACGAGAGGCCACCGATGTTTTTTTCCAAAAAGGGCAAGGGGATGCCCTGCTCACCTACGAACATGAGGTGATCTTGGCCAGCCTGCGCGGCCAATCCCTGTTCTATGTGGTGCCGGATCCCAACATTTCCATCGACAACCCCGTAGCCGTGGTGGATGCCAATGTGGATCGCAAAGGCACCCGTGCCGTGGCCGAAGCCTTTGTGGACTACCTATTCACCCCAGAAGCGCAGCGGGCCTTTGCCGAGGTGGGCTTTCGCCCGGTGGAGCCGACGGTGGCCCAAGAGTTTGCCTGGCGGTACCCTCCTGTTGAGAAGCGGGTTACCGTCGCCGACCTGGGAGGCTGGGAGGTTGTCCAAAGCCGCTTTTTTGCCGATGGGGCCTTGTTTGACCGCATCCAAGCTCAGTTGTAGGGAGTCTCCCTTGTTTTGGATCCCCGTTCAAGTTATTCTGGGAGCTGTATCAACGGTTTGTTGACAGGTTTACCGTAGATTAGCCGCGGGTTTAACTTCCCTCGCCCTCTCCAGAAGACTCAGCCGGCAACCATCCAGCAACTTCTCAGGCAAACCACTAGCTAGGCAGAACCTATGGGTATCACCATCGAAGGGGTATCGAAGCGTTTTGGCGAGTTTCAGGCCCTTCACCCCACCGATCTCACCATTCCCACGGGATCCCTGGTTGCCCTCTTGGGGCCATCCGGTTCTGGCAAATCCACCCTGCTGCGCCTGATTGCCGGCCTAGAAAAGCCGGATACGGGGCGGATTTCCCTCACCGGGCGGGATGCTACCCATGCCAGCGTCCAGGAGCGCAACATTGGTTTTGTTTTTCAGCACTACGCCCTGTTCAAGCACATGACGGTGCGGCAGAACATCGCCTTTGGCTTGGAGATCCGCAAGGCTTCACGGGCCGAGATTCGGGCACGGGTGGATGAGCTGCTGGAGCTGGTGCAGCTATCGGGGTTCGGGGATCGCTACCCCTCTCAACTCTCTGGGGGGCAGCGGCAGCGGGTGGCCCTAGCCCGCGCTTTGGCGGTGGAGCCGCAGGTGTTGCTGTTGGATGAGCCCTTTGGGGCCCTGGATGCCAAAGTCCGCAAAGAGCTGCGCAAGTGGTTGCGGCGCCTGCACGATGAGGTGCATGTGACAACGGTATTTGTAACCCATGATCAAGAGGAAGCCATGGAGGTGGCGGATCAGATCGTGGTGATGAACCAGGGGCGGATCGAACAGGTGGGATCCCCGGCAGAAATCTATGACCATCCAGCTACACCCTTTGTGATGAGCTTTGTCGGCCCGGTCAACGAGCTTTCTCCCCGCTCCCAACTCTTTTGCCAGCTTCCCGAGGTGCAGGCCGGCCCGCATCAGCTTTTTTTGCGCCCCCACGATGTGCAGATTGAGGTCAACCCCGGCAGCAGTGGTGTTTCTGCCCGCGTTAAGGAGATCATCCACCTGGGTCGGGAGATTCAGGCGGAGCTGATTCTTAGCGATGGCGGATCCCTGTGGGCCCATCTCAGCCGCGAGCAATATGCCAACCAACCCCTGCAGGTGGGGCAGCAGGTCTATGTGCGCCCCAAGGTGGTGAAAGCCTTTCCCGTCAAAAAAACCGAGATGACCGCAATGCCGGTGGGAGCTTGAGAAACGTTGCTGCAAGCTTTGTCTCAACTGTCTTGGCCGTGGCGGCTGACCCTGGGCTATCTCTTCTTGATGTTGATTCTGCCGCTGGCTGCCTTGATTGCCAAGTCCAGCAGCGTGGGCTGGGCGGAGTTTTGGCGGATCGCGACGGATCCCGTGGCCCTCTCCGCCTATGAAGTTACTTTTGTAACCGCGTTGCTGGCGGCTCTGATCAACGGCGTGATGGGCACCCTGACTGCCTGGGTGCTGGTGCGCTACGCCTTCCCCGGCAAAAAGCTTCTCGAGGGGTTGATCGATCTGCCGTTTGCTTTGCCCACCGCCGTGGCCGGCCTCACCCTGGCAACGGTTTACAGCAGCAACGGCTGGATTGGATCCCTTTTGGCCCCCTTGGGGATCCGCATCTCCTTTACCCGCTTGGGGGTGGGGGTGGCGATGCTGTTTATTTCTTTTCCCTTTGTGGTGCGGACGGTGCAGCCGGTGTTGCAGGAGCTGGAGAAAGATGTGGAAGAGGCAGCCTGGAGTTTGGGGGCTTCCCGCTTTCAGACCTTCCGGCGCGTGGTGCTGCCCCAGATTCTGCCGGCAGTGCTCACCGGGGTGGCCCTGGGGTTTTCCCGCGCCGTGGGGGAATACGGCTCTGTGGTGATCATCGCTTCCAGCATTCCCTTTCGGGACTTGATCGCGGCGGTGCTGGTGATTCAGCGGCTGGAACAACACGACTATGCTGGGGCAACCGTGATCGGAACGGTGATGTTGGGGATCTCTTTCCTGTCGCTGGTGGTAATTAACCTTCTGCAAGCCTGGGGAAGTCGCCATGAAACCTGACGAGGTAGCAGGTGTCAAACCGAAGCCCTCAACATGGCTGTCGGGCCTGTTGATCGGGATCGTCGGGCTTTACATCGCGCTGCTGCTCGGGATCCCGGTGGTGAACATCTTCTATCAGGCGTTTCGAGAAGGGATCCCAGCCTTTCTCCATCGCCTGACAGAGCGGGAGTTGCTCAGTGCCCTGCGATTGACGGTGCTAACCGCCCTGGTCGTTGTGCCCCTCAATACCTTTTTCGGCCTCTGTGCTGCCTTGGCCATTGCTCATCGGCGTTTTCCGGGGCGGGCGCTGCTGCTGAGCCTGATCGATCTGCCCTTTTCCATTTCCCCGGTGGTGGCTGGCCTAATGCTGGTGCTCATCTTCGGGCGTCAGGGTTGGCTGGGATCCTGGAGGGTTATCTTTGCATTTCCGGGCATTGTGTTGGCAACGGCTTTCATCACCCTTCCTTTTGTGGCGCGGGAAGTGTTGCCGGTGTTGGAGGAGGCAGGCACCGACCAGGAAGAAGCCGCCAAAACGCTGGGGGCGACCCCCTGGCAGATCTTCTGGAGAATCACCCTGCCCAACATCCGCTGGGGCCTTCTGTACGGCGTCATCTTGACCAATGCCCGCGCCATGGGGGAGTTCGGCGCTGTGGCTGTGGTTTCCGGCAACATCATTGGCCGCACCCAGACCTTGCCCCTGTTCGTGGAAGATGCCTACCGCAGTTATGCCACCGGCTCAGCCTATGCGGCGGCGGTGGTGCTCTCCTTGCTGGCGGTGGTAACCCTAGTGGCTAGGGAGTTCCTTGAGCGGGGATCCCATTCCCGCCGAGTCTTTTGACGGTTGGGTTGGGGCTAGGCAGGCTCGGTGAGGATCTCTGGCAGACAAACCCTAGTGCCCCGCAGGCCGCAGTAGCCGCGCGGATTCTTGGCCAGATATTGCTGGTGGTAGTCTTCGGCGTAGTAAAACTCAGGCGCGTCTAAGATCTCGGTGGTGATCTGGCCGTAGCCGTGGGCGGTCAGGGCCTGCTGATAGAGATCGCGGGTTTTTTCCGCCAGCTCCCGCTGCGCCGGAGAATACACATAGATGCCGGAGCGGTATTGGGTGCCCACATCATTGCCTTGGCGCATCCCCTGGGTAGGGTCGTGATTTTCCCAAAACACCTTCAGCAGTTGGGCATAGCTGACCTGAGCTGGGTCGTAAACCACCCGCACCACCTCGTTGTGGCCAGTCAGGCCAGTACAGACCTCTTCATAGGTGGGGTTGGGGGTAAACCCGCCAGCGTAGCCCACCGCTGTGCTGAACACCCCTGGCACCTGCCAAAACTTGCGCTCTGCCCCCCAGAAGCAGCCCATGCCGAACATGGCCAGCTCCATGCCCTCGGGAAAAGGCGGCTGCAGCGGATGGCCATTGACAAAATGCCGATTCACGATCACCATCGGCTCGGCCCGGCCCGGCAAGGCTTCTTCCGGTTTGGGCAGGGACAGTTTCTTGCCAAGTTTGCCAAAGCCAAAGAGCACCATAGGGACAGCCCGATACATTCGTTAACACTTACCAGCCTAGCTCAGTTGGCTCCTCATGTGTTGGAAAAATCCTTGATCGGGTCAGCTCACCGATTCAAAAGCCCCCAGCCGCTTGGCCACTAGCAGATAGACGGTCATGATCCCCATCGGCACAACCGTGAAGGCTGCCGCCGAGGGAATGTTGCCAGAGGTGCCCTGAAAGGCGAGAACTGCCTGCCCGATGAAATAGCTGGAATTGCCCAGAGAATAAGGCACCACAAAATCTCCTAGCGTTAAGGAAAAGGTAAAGACCGACCCGGCCAGGATCCCTGGCAAGGCGAGGGGAAGAGTAACATGGCGGAACGTTTGCCAACCCTGAGCTCCCAAATCTGCAGAAGCCTCAATTAAGCTATCAGGCACTCGCTCCAAAGCCGCCTGGATCGGCAGAATCATATAGGGCAGCCAAACATAGAGAAACACCAAGAAAATACCCAAGTTGGATACAGCCAGCGATGGCCCACCGATCCCGGGCAACTGCAAAATCTTTTCCACCCAGCCCTGTAGGCCCACATGGGTGAGTAGATAGGTAAGGATCCCTTCTTTGGCCAGGATCAACTTCCAGGCATAAACCCGAATCAAATAACTAGACCAAAGCGGTAGGAGCACCAACAAGTACAAAAAGTCCTTCCAGCGAGGAGAGGCCAGTCTGACCATGGTATAAGCCAGAGGAAAAGCCAACACAATTGCAGCTAGGGTCACTGCCAAAGCCATAGTCAAGCTGCGGACAAAGATATCCACGCTGGCAGGAGTGAGCAGCTCCCGATAGGTGGCCAAAGTCAACTTTCTCAGGATCAGGCCGGTAAAGGGATCCAGATGATAAAAACTTTGCAGCAGCAGCGCCAGCAGCGGCCCCAAGTAAAAGACCAGTAACCAAATGAGAGGTGGCCCCAACAGAATGGCAAGGATGAGCGTCGGGTGATGATAGAGGAATCCAAACAGATCGGGTTTATCGGTTATCTGAGTTGTTTTGGCCATGGCCAGGCAGGCATGAAGATCAGCTTTTCATTCCCTCTTTTTGGTGTTATTGGAATTGTAGGTCGACGAGCCAATAGAATTCAACAGAATTGGGATTGAGAAAGTGCGAACAGGCAAGAGGGATTGGCTTGTCTACACCTGCCGGCGGGTATCCTTTGAGGGAAAACGGCAATCAGAAGATGCCGGTATCTTGGCGGGAAGTGGAGGGCCATCGTAGACAGGGATCCTTTGAACCTTTTGGGGGCATTGGGAGTCAGACAAAGCAAGGTTGAGAACAAGGGAGCGTCCTCTCGTGCAGGCGGCAAAGGATACATCCGATTGGGAGCTGATCCAGCGCTGCCTCAACGGCGACAGCCAGAGCTTTCGCCAACTCTACCGCAAATACCAGCAGTCGGTACGGAATATCCTCTATCCCTTGTGTGGAGCCGATCTTTTGGATGACCTGGTACAGGAAGTGTTTATTCGTGCCTGGAAAGGGTTGCCTCGGTTTCGCGGCTCGGCCCAGTTTTCCACTTGGCTGTATCGCATCTGCTGGAATGTGGCCTCAGATCAGCGACGGCGCTGCGCCCGGCAACACTCCCAAACCCAAAACCTGGCCCTCGGATCGGATATCGCTCACCCTGGCCCCGACCTGATGCACTTGCACTACCAACAGGCTCTACAGCAAAGCATGGCTCAGCTCAGCCCCGAACACAGAATGGTTGTAAACTACCCGACCCTGACTGCTTCGCAGTACAGGGCGGGCTTTCGGTAGCCCTGCAGTTGGCAAGCCAACCACGAACCTCTAGGCTGGTTCACAGCAGCCCCCAAAAGCGCAATCACATTCGCACCATTCAAATCCGCATCCCCTTCCCATCCACAGTGCCCACACTTGAACGACTTGCCACTGCGGTAGGACTTGCCCTGCTCAGGGTGGATGTGTAAACACTTGTGACAGGTCTGCGACGTGTAAGCAGGCGGCACAAGAATCAGAGAAACCCCTGCAGCCCTCGCCTTGTATTCCAGAAACTGACGTAGTTGGTAGAACGCCCAACTGTTGGCCCTGCGCCGCTCGGCTTTGCTGCGGGGTTGTTGATTGACTCTTTTCCGGATCCCTGTCAGGTCTTCCAGGGCAATAGCGCTGTTTGTGGTCTTTGCCCTAGAGACAATAGCTTTGGAGATGCGATGATTGACCCACGCCTGAAAGCGCCTCTCCTTGCCAGACAGCCGTTGCAGCAGTTGACGGCATCTGCGCCGCGAACTGCGTGTGCCCTTACTGGCTTTGCGTTGGAGTGCCGCCCTCAACCGGGAGTAGTGGTCTCGGATTCGGTTCAACTGCTGTCCATTCCAGTTATCCCCTTCTGACGTATGGGCAATATCTGTCCTTCCCAAGTCCACCCCCAGCACTCTACCCGTGCGTTGCGGTGGGGATGGCTCCGCTTCCACACAGATTTGAATGGAGTAGGAGCCGTCTTTACGCTTGACCAGAGTGGCAGATTTGGGATTGGAGCCCGCCAGCCGTTCTCTCTGGTAGCGGCCAATCGCCAGCTCAAAGCGCTCCCGACCCTCCACCGTGGTCAGCGACACCGTCCAGTCTTTCTCGCGGAACGAAAAGATACGAGCGTCGTAGGTAGCGAAGCCACCCTTGAACGCTTTGACGGGGCGGTTTTTCTGTTGGGCAACTTTACGGGCGCCGGCCAGCCGCCTGCAGACCTGCTGAGCCAAGTTACTGGATAAGCCGAACCGGGCGCGAATCTGGTAATAGCAAAGGGACTGGAGTTTGACTGCGTTGACTACTTTTTCTGGTGTGTTTTGGTTGACCCAGTTCAACGCCTGCACAAAGGCATCCATTGTCGCATCCAACTTTGCGGCTTGCGACTGGGACACCTTGAGCTTGCAGGGGACGGTCAGGACTTGAGTCATGGTTCTATCATAACTTCCGCATTCCTCCCGACACTGACCCTACGGGTACAGTGCGGGGCTCCTGCGATTTCTAGCTGAAAATTCTCGAAGAGGCCGCTCCATTTTAATTGGATGGCTAGTTGGTATGAGCTGTTATGGTCATTTAAACAGGAATGAAACATTTCCGCCTGGCTCCCCTCTTCCTCTGAGAGAAGGGGTGAAGGCAGTGGCAGGGAGCGTTTGGGGAGTGTCTCAACCTAGCTTGAAATGACTATAACAAGGCGCTTAAATATCCAGGGCAACAATGACAGGGGCATGATCGCTGGGTTTTTCGGCCCGCCGTGGCTCAACATCGATCCAGCAAGCGGTGGCTTTCTCCTGTAGCTCACGAGACAGATAATGATGATCAATGCGCCAGCCGCGATTCCTTTGAAACCCCCCCGAGCGATAGTCCCACCAGCTAAAATGGCCGGGATCTGGGGTGAACCTGCGAAACGCATCTTCAAACCCTAAAGCCAGGATCTCCTGCAGGGCTTGTCGCTCCGGTTCGGAAGCCATGATTTCTCCCGCTTTTTGGGGATCGTAAATATCCCGATCTTCCAGGGCAATGTTAAAGTCCCCGCAGAGCAAGATGGGATCCCCTTGGCTCAGGGCAACCGCGAGGTAATCCTTCAGCGTGGCCAGCCAGCGCAATTTATAGGCGTATTTTTCCGATCCCACCTCAGCACCGTTGGGCACATAAAGGTTGAGAATACGGATCCCGCGGTAGATGGCGCTCATCAGCCGCTTTTGCTCGTCCAAATCTGCCGCCGAAGGCAGCAGCGCACCAAACCCCCGTTCTACTTTTTCCGGGGGATCCCGGCTGATCAGAGCCACACCGTTGTAGGACTTTTGCCCGTAGACCTCCACATGAAAGCCCCGCTCCTGAAAGGCCGCCCGGGGAAAGTCTTCATCCACCACCTTAGTCTCCTGCAGGCAGAGCACATCCAGGGATCCCTGGCTGTCCAGCCAAGCCAAAACCTGAGGCAGCCGGGTGCGAATGGAGTTGACATTCCAGGTAGCCACTTGCATGAGGGATCCCGCTCACTCCACCAAGGCTCTTCCTCGGATTTGGGCCAGCCGCTCCGCATCCAGTACCTCACCCTCAGTGTAGTAGCCGGCAGCTTTTTTGGCCTCGATCTCCACACGGGCATCCGCCGGGATCAGCTCTTCTGGGATGGGCACCCGCTGCACGACCTCAATGCCGGAGTTGGTGATGGCTCGATACTTGAGGTCGCTCATGGAAATCAGGCGATCGATTCGGGTTATGCCCAGCCAATGGAGCACATCCGGCATCAACTCCTGAAACCGGATGTCTTGCACCCCTGCCACACACTCGGTACGGGCGAAGTAGGCATCAGCCCGATCCCCTCCTTCCTGGCGCTTGCGGGCGTTGTAGACCAAAAACTTGGTCACCTCTCCCAAGGCGCGGCCTTCTTTGCGCAGGTACACGATCACCCCGGCTCCACCGGCCTGGGCCGTCTTAACGCATTCCTCAATGCTATGCACCAGGTAGGGGCGGCAGGTGCAAATATCCGAGCCAAACACATCGGAACCATTGCATTCGTCGTGAACCCGCACCGCCAGGGGCAAAGCCGGGTCGGTGATGGCGGCCACTTGCCCGATGATGTACACCGTCTGGCCACCGATGGGCGGCAAAAACACCGATAGGTCTGGGCGAGTCACCAATTCTGGAAACATGCCTCCCGTCTGCTCGAAGAGGGTGCGGCGCAGCAGGCTTTCGCTCACCTGCAATCGTTTGGCGATCCCCGGCAGGTACCAGACCGGCTCGATTGCGGCTTTGGTGACCACCAGGCTGCCATTGTCTTTGAGGATCCGGCCATCCACCCGTAACCGCCCTTTGTTGACCGCCTCCTGCAGTTCTGGCATGTGGATGTGGGCCTGAGTAATGGCAATAGTAGGGCGAATATCGTAGCCCTGGGCATAGAGGGGAGCAAAGACTTCCCCCACAACTGCTCCCCAGGGATCCAAGGACACAATCCGGTCTGGATCTCCCCAGCTTGGGTGAGGGCCAATCGACACCACCGGGGCAGTATGGGTTAAATCGGCGCGGTGATCCGCCTGCAAAGAGCCACTGGCCACAGCCAATGCCCGATAGACAGCGTAGGCTCCCGCATGGGTGCCGATGACATTGCGATGGGCAAGATTGGTCAGGCTACCCACCACCGGCCCCCGCCGCAGCGGATCCAAGGCTCCCCAGCGGATCGGCTGGGCTTGCGTCCCATGAGGGGAGGGATGGGAAGTCAGGACAATGTGATGAGGACGGGAGGAAGGTTCGCTCATGGTCCTCAAGTGCTTGGAAAACTAAGAATCTGGAGAAAGCAGTATTATAGGCGATCCCCAGCCGTTTCCAGAGAGCTTGCCCCTTCTTTTGGGGTGCTTAGACAACGATTTTGGCCAAACCCAAGGGGCGGATCCCTGTCGGCGAAACCTCGACCCGATAGGGCAACATCTCCACTCCGGCTTGCAGGGCCTCACGAAACAGACGGGCATAGCGGGGATCCCGTTCTTCGCCGGGGGCAAACTCGGTGCAATCGGCGCGATTGATCCAGTACAGCAGCAGAGCCCGCTGCCCCTGTTGGCGGATCTGGATCAGATCTTCCAAGTGTTTTTGGCCGCGGGTGGTCACCGTATCGGGAAACAGCGCGCGGGATCCCACAGCCCAGGTGGTATTCTTCACCTCCAGATAGGCCGAGCCAGCGTCTCCTGTCAGCAGAAAGTCGATTTTGCTCTTGCCGCAGGTCACCTCCCGTTGCCGGCGGGAAAATCCTGCCAACTGGGGAAACCACCCTCGCTCCAGCCCCCAGTCCACCAGGCGATTGGGCAAGCTGGTGTTGATCCCCACCCATACCCCATCCACCTGGATCATTTCCCAGGTGTAGGCCAGTTTCCGTTTTGGCTCCGGGTGATGGGAGAGGTACACAGGTGCCCCCACCTGACAGACCCCACTCATCGGCCCCGTGTTGGGGCAATGGGCGATGATCTGTTGCCCGTTTTCCAGCTCCACATCGGCCAAAAACCGCTTGTAGCGGCTGCGCAGCACCCCTCTGTGCAAGGGGCTCGAAAAGCGGTAAGGTACCGGCCCATCCCCGCACTCCATCCCCAAAGCCTCTCCTTTCGTAGGTATTTTTCTTTAGGATTTTGGAAATCTTCTCCGGGGATCGTCTCTCCTGCGCTAGGGTAAATCATGTGTCCCAGGGCTTGGGGCACCCTCTTACAGCTCTTTCCGACTTCATGGGAATTCTGCAGATCACTCTGGGAAGCAGTAAGATCCCTATCGCACAAGAGATGCGTCTGCATTATCTGTAGTCGGTGCTGCCGGAAAGAGCTGTATTGGCGATTAAACCCATTTAACACCTCGTTTTTTCTGCCCTTTTGTCAAAACTTGGAGAAGAAAACCCGAATGCTGCGTCTTGATCCTGATCCCAGTTTTCAGCCTGGGGATTCCTTGCAGGACAACCGTGGGCGTGTGGCCATATTCATCGACGGGTCTAATCTGTTCTACGCCGCTCTGCAACTGGGCATTGAGATCGACTACACCCGTCTGCTGAAGACGCTGAGTGGTCGGTCGCCCCTTTTGCGCTCTTTTTTCTACACCGGCGTCGATCGCAACAACGAAAAGCAGCAGGGGTTTTTGCTCTGGATGCGCCGCAATGGCTACCGCGTGGTTACCAAAGAGCTAACCCAGTTGCCCGATGGATCCAAGAGAGCCAACCTGGATGTGGAAATTGCCGTGGATATGCTGTCGCTGGTGCGCTGGTATGAGACGGCTGTGCTGGTGAGCGGCGATGGAGACTTGGCCTATGCGGTCAATGCCGTTAGCTACCAAGGGGCACGAGTGGAGGTGGTCAGCTTGCGTTCCATGACCAGCGATCAACTGATCAACTTGGCGGATCGCTACATCGACCTGGAATCCATCAAAGACCAAATCAAGAAGACCAACCGTCCCTCCTCCGCCTACCTGTACCGACCGGGGTTCACCGCCGATGAGGAGGACGAGGGATAACTTTCCCTCCCCCACAGGGAGAAGGGAAAGCAGAGCAACGGGGGGCTTACTGGGCTTTCCAATTTGAAGGGATCCCTTGCAGCAGGTAAACCGGGTTCAGGGGGGCAAAGCGGGTGCCCTCGGCCAGGACGGCAGAGCGGGAGATCTGAACGTGATCTACTCGAACTTGCCAGCCCCGAGAACGCAGCCATTGCAGGGCTTCACTGCAGGTTTCTAGGGTAGCGAAGTTGGCCACCAAGATCCCTCCAGGCCGCAGGCGGGCTCCCACCACCGGCAGCAGGTCGCGGATCCCTTTGCCGCCACCGCCCAGCACCACCCGATCCGGATCTGGCAGGTCGGCCAACACTTGGGGGGCTGCCCCCGGGATCACCTGCAGGTTCTCTGGGCCAAAGCGTTGCCGGTTGCGCCGAATCAGACAGATGCCCATGGCGTTGCGCTCGACAGCATAGACCTGGAGCCGAGAAGAGAGGCGGGCTATTTCGATGGCCACCGAGCCGGTGCCGGCACCGATATCCCACACCACGCCCTCTTGGGGGAGCTGCAGGGATCCCAAGGTGAGCAGGCGGATGGGCTGCTTGGTGATCAAGCCGGGCTGGTCGGGAAAGGTGTAGAACTGGTCGTCCGGGATCCCGACCAAAGGCCAGCGATGGGGATCTGGCTCCGGCTCTACTCGTCGCAGCACCACAACGTTGGGGCTGGGGAAAACGGCGTCTTCCCCTTCTTGGAGGGGCACGACCTGTTCTTGAGGGGATCCCAGTTGACTACAGACCCAGGCTTGGTAACGCACCGGCAGCCGCAGGTCGGCAATGAACTGGGCCAAGACGGTCGGTGTATGCTCCGGATCGGTGAGCACCACGATCACAGGGGATCCCTGCTTGAGAACGGCTTCCAACCGCTCCACTCCCCGCCCGTGCAGGCTGAGGATGGTCGCCTCCTGCCAGGGGATCTGCAGGCGGTTCAGGGCCAGCTGCACCGAGCTCACCTGCGGATAGAAGGCCAACCGCTCCGCTGGGAAATACTCCGTCAACAGCCGCCCGATCCCGAAAAAAAGCGGATCCCCGCTGGCCAACAAAACTAGGGATCCCTGAGCCATCTCCTGCTGCAAAAGTGGGATCCAACTTTCCACTGGCCCGGTGAGCGGGATCTTGCGGGCCGGATGATCGGTAAAGTGCCGGAGCAGATGAGGGGCTCCTGCCAAAACCCTGGCTTGGGAAAGGGGGGGGATCCCCCAGGAAGCCACAGAGCCATCCCCCGCTACCCCTACGACCGCAAGCTGAGGTGACCGCCCAGGTGCTGCCGTAGCCATTTAACGTTCGACAGGTGGGTGGTATTGGCGCATGTGATTGAGAAAATCCAGTCGCAGCTCCGCCACTTCCCGTTGCATTTCCCGCATCTCCCGAATAAAGCTGAGTTGAGCCTCGATCAGGCGGCCATCGCGCTCCCGAAATTGCTCCATCATCATGGCTTGCGCTTCCCTCAGTTCGGCAAACCCAGCCTGCATATCTCGGCGGCACTCCTGTATGGCCACCTCCAGCTCGTCTCCCCGCTCTTCGTTCTGTCGAATCCGCTCCTGGTTCTGTTGGATCAACGCCCTGATCTCCTGGATTTCGGTCTGGAGTTGGGCTTCCATAGCCTGCCGCTCGGCCCGCATTTCGGCCATCTGGGCCTCAAAGCGCTCGGCAGATCGTTGCTGTTCAGCCCGGATCTCGGAGATTTGGGCTGCAAAGCCCTGCCGCATCTCAACCATCTGAGCCTCAAAGCGCTCGGCAGATCGTTGCTGTTCAGCCCGGATCTCGGAGATTTGGGCTGCAAAGGCCTGCCGCATCTCAACCATCTGAGCCTCAAAGCGCTCGGCAGATCGTTGCTGTTCAGCCCGGATCTCGGAGATTTGGGCTGCAAAGGCCTGCCGCATCTCAACCATCTGAGCCTCAAAGCGCTCAGCCGACCGCTGCTGCTCGGCTCGCATTTCGGCCATCTGGGCCTCAAAGCGCTCGGCAGACCGCTGCTGCTCAGCCCGGATCTCGGAGATTTGGGCTGCAAAGCCCTGCCGCATCTCAACCATCTGAGCCTCAAAGCGCTCAGCCGACCGCTGCTGCTCGGCCCGCATTTCTTGGATTTGTTCTTGTTGTTGCTGAAGGTTGCGAATCAGCCACTCCTCTTGTTCTGGGGTCATGGGAAAGGTCTGAAGATATCCCTTCAATTCTAGTCAGTTGGGGATGGGATCCCGTTGAGCTGCCAAGAGAAGGGCATTGACAATGGCAGCAGCAACTGGGGATCCGCCTTTGCGGCCCTCCACCCGAATCTGGGGAACATCCGTTTGCGCCAACGCCTGCTTGGCCTCTTCCACCGCCACAAATCCCACCGGCACTCCGATCACCAAAGCCGGCTTGACCCGCTGTGCCCGAATCTCCTCCACCAAAGCCAGCAACGCGGTGGGGGCATTGCCAACGACAAACAGGGCTTCTGGATAGCGGCGTGCCAAGTTCACCATCCCATTGGCGGCGCGGGTTTGACCGGGCCAACGGGGCTCCTCCACCCAGTCCAAAGCACAGTAGAGGGGGATCCCTTGGGCTTTCAGACCTGACTGGATCCCAGCTGCCACCATCCTGACATCGACAACGACAGGCCGCTTTTGCCGCAGGGCTGCCAGGGCTTGTTCGACGGCGTTGGGGCCGAAGAAAAAGCGATCCCGTAGCTCAAAGTCGGCAGTGGCATGAATGGCGCGGCGCACCACCTCATAAGGGATCCCTTGCCAGGGGTGGGGGCCAATCTCTTGATCGATCTGGCGGAAGCTGGCAGCAGTGATTGGGTCTACCTGGAAGGCTTCATTCATTGGGTCTGGAGTCAGGGGCACAGTCATGCTGGCATGTCCTAAAGAAGAACCGGTAGCAAAGTAGCTTTGGGCGAGCCGAGAAAACCACTAAGATTGGTCTAGCCTAAATTGGAGATGAGCCTATTGTTGTCACCCACTCCTCCCTTGCACAGACTCAACTCCCATCCTTCCCCTTCTGCTCGGGTCAGCGCCAATTCCGTCGGCAATCCCGGTTTCTCCTCTGTTGATGCGCCCTCCTCTTCCCCAACGGGTAGCGACAGGGATCCCTTGTCGGCTTTGCCTCGCTACGGCTACTCCCAAACCTGGCATTGGCGGGGCTGGCCCATCCATTTCACCTACACCCCCAGTCGTGCCCAAACCCCTGCCGGTGTCGTCAACTTGACGGCAGCTCCGGCCCTTTTAATCCATGGATTTGGAGCGTCAGTGGGTCATTGGCGCCACAACATTCTCCCTCTGGGATCCCAGCGCTCCGTCTATGCCCTCGACCTGCTGGGATTTGGCAAGAGTGCCAAGCCGGAGATTGCCTACAGCGTTGATCTGTGGGTGGAGCAGGTACACGAGTTTTGGCAAACTCACATTCAGCAGCCCAGCATCCTGGTGGGCCATTCCATCGGGGGCTTGGTGGGAGTCATTGCCGCCGCCCGCTATCCCCAAATGGTGAAAGGCTTGTGCTTGATCAGTTGTGCCGATGGGCCTCACCCCGAAGAATTACCCCCTCCCTGGGATGCTCTGGTGCGAGCCCTCTGCGAAGGGATTCTGTCGTTGCTGGGGTGCCCCCTCACTTATCCCCACCTCTTCAACTGGCTGCGACAAACCGAGGTGCTACGAGCTTGGATCAAGAATGTCTACAAGCGGGATGAGCAGGTGGATGACGAGCTGGTGCAGATCTTCCAGAGACCGGCCTTTGAGCCGGGGGCAGCCCACGTGTTTTTGGACGGTCTGAGGGCCATTCTCTGCCGCCGCTTCGACAGCCCCAAACGCCTGCTGCCCACCCTAAAAATGCCTATCTTGCTACTTTGGGGCCGAGAAGATCCGGCAGTGCCCAGTTTTTTGGCAGACCAATTTAAGCGCTGGCAACCTGCCCTCACCTTGGTGAAGCTGCCGGGAGTAGGCCACTGCGCCCACGACGAGCTGCCTCACTGGGTCAACACCCTCATCGGGGAATGGGCGGCCAGTCTGGAGACCTGCCCTGACTTGCCCACCCCCCTTCAGCGGGATCCCCGAGTCGGCTAGCTCAGCAAGTGATCTGAGCTATTCCCGGCAAGGTGCCACAAGTGAGGGCTATCGGCACAGGGCCCCCCCCAGCTTGGAACACCCCCAAGCCAAATCCCAGCCTGCCGCCGGGAAAAGGGATCCCGCTCAGAGATCAGGGGGCAGCTTGAGGATCTGATGCTGGCGCATCCCCTGCCAGCGGCGAATGAGATCGCCATCAATACCGAACTGATCCAACGCCTTCACCACCACAAAATCCACCAAATCTAGGATGGTACGCGGCTGGTGGTACCAAGCTGGAATGGCCGGAACAATGCGCGCCCCCGCTTCTGCCAGAGTGGTCAAGTTGCGCAGGTGGATCAGGCTAAAGGGGGTTTCCCGCGGCACCACCACCAAGCGTCGTCCCTCCTTGAGCTGCACATCAGCAGCCCGCTCCAGCAGATCCGAGCTCAAGCCGGCAGCCAACTTGGCAACTGTACCCATGCTGCACGGGATCACCAACATCCCCTGCGTGCGATAGGAGCCACTGGCAATGGTTGCCCCCACATCCTGCCAGCGATGACAAACTAGGGATCCACCGCTGCTCTCGGCTTGCTGTCGCCAAAAGTGGGCCTGCTTGCGGGGGTCTGTCGGCAGCAGCACCCCTTGTTCTCCCTGCCACACCTGATAGGCCGCTTTGGAGGCCACCACTTCGACGCGGTAGTCCAGGCTGAGCAGAACATGCAGAGCGCGCACAGCATAGAGCATCCCTGAAGCGCCTGATACGCCAAGGATGATGGGCAGAGAGGATGTCAAGGGCCGCTGGGGAACGTCTTCTGCTCAAGTCTAGCGAGGGGAGCCGTCCCTCGCCTGCTCAGGAGATCCCTAACCCACCGCTCCAAAAGACTTGCACAACGCGGGATAAAAATGCTCCTGGCACAGGTTGAAGGCAGCGCTCAAGCCCCAGTCTGACTCTTCTCTGTTAGGTCTGCAGATTTTGCCGCCCGTTGCGGATCACCCGTAAGGACTCCACCAACCGCAACTCCAAGTCTTGCAACACCTGATCCACGTAACGGTGGGCCTCCCGCTGCAGGCGCTCCGATTCCTGCAGTGTCTGTCGCCGCACCTCCTCACTATGTTGATAGGCTTGTTGCAATAACTGCTCCGCCTGAGCTTGGGCCTGTCGCAGAATCGCCGATTCGTTGAGGAGCTGCTCAGCCCTACGTTGGGCCGCGGCCACAATTTCTTGGGCGTAGCGATTGGCCTCTGCCAAGATCCGATCCCGCTGGCGCAGCAGTTCCTCCGCTTCCTCCAGGGCTGTCGGCAGGTTCAGGCGGATAAAGTCTAACTGCTCCAGAATCTTTTCCTCTTCAATAAGGGTGCGAGACCAAAACAGGCGAGGGCTACTGAGAATGGCTGCCTCCAATTGATCCAGGGCCTCCTGGACGCGCATCAGAGCCAGGGTCTGATCCCCAAAGGGTACGCCGGCACGATTGGAAGGATCAGAGGGCAATTCTCGCATCAGTCTATGAAGAGGGGAGGCTGCACTGAGCAAAAGAGCAGATCAGGCAGGATAACGCCTACCATATCAGGTTCTCGGTTTCCTGAATCTGCGCAGTCTCCCCTTCGCTCCAACCACTCTTCGTGAAGTAGATGTTCTTTTTGATATGAGGGGACGATGGACTTTCTCCCTCGCGGAGGCTGTGAGCCAAGCGGCAGAGAGGCTGCTTACCGGTCGGTTGGTGCCACAGCGGCTGGGGAGCCGAGGTTGCTCGGCTGCCAAAAGAGCGCCAATGGAGGAGATTTATAGTCATTTTGAATAGGAATAAAACATTTCCGTTGCCTTGCTCTCCAACCCCCCTCTCCCAGAGAGATGAGCTGGGGGGTCGCGGCAGCGGCGCGGAGCGTTTGGGGAGTGTCTCAATCTAGTTTGAGATGACTACACTTTTTGAGTTGCCGCCAGTTCCCTGAAGATGGCCAGCCTCCAGATGGTTGACAGCTACCTATGGCACACTGAGAAAAAAGGAGTTGGAGCCCCAGCCTCTTATGCCACAACCGCAGCCCCCCAGAAGACTGGAAGACCAGTTTGTGGAGAATGTCTCCCGTTATCCCACTTACTTTATTACCGTTTTGCTGGGGGGGATCTGGGCTGGCCTCCAGCCTTTTGTCGGCCTGTATCGCAAAAGTCCAACAGCGGCGGCTATGGTGACGCTGGGATCCCTTTTGTTGCTTCTATTTGTTTATTTCACCCTGCGAGGCATGACAGGGAATACCTTTTGGCCAGAATAGATACTGGGTTGAGGTTGGGGCCCATGGGCGAAGCTGTGCAGTGGACGCCGGCAGCATAAGCACGCCTCAAGGGGATCCCTCTTTTTCGCCCCACTGCTGACAAGAAGTAAAGTGCTCCGCACCGCTCGCGCGAATGAAAAGTTTGCCCCGGAATGGTGGCGGTCTATGGGCAGGCCAAGCCTCAATTGGCTCTTCAGGGATCCCGGCTGCAAGCTGTAGCGAGGGGATTGGATTTGCCGCTAGCTTGGTAGAGGTGTTCTCCTCCGTTTTTTGAACTCATGGCAGATTGGATCCTGTTGGCGCTGGTGGGTTCTGCAACCTACCTGCTGCTGCAAAAAAGTGTGGCCCGCCTCTCAAAGGTGCCGTGGCGGATCCTGTGGCTGGTGATGATGCTGCCCCCTTTGGTTTGGGTGCTGGGGCGTCAGGTGTTTCAGTACGAATTGCCTCCCTTGCTGATGTTGCTGCTGTTTCTCACCTCCTACTTTACCAGCATGACCTTGGTGAGACGAGGGGGTATTCGACCCTCAACCGGAGGCCCTCGGCCAGAGGTGGAAAACTCCTCTCCAGAAGCGGATCCCTCGCCGGCTGGGGAACCTGAGCCAGAGGAAGAGGAGGAAGACGGCGCCGCAGATCCGGTCTCGCTGGCTCTTGCCCACACCCCCATCTCCGAAGTGCCGCGGGAGAAGCTGAGCCATTGCTTCCCCTGGAACGTCTTTTATTTGCAAAATGTGGAGTACCGCCCCCAGGCGATCATCTGCCGGGGCAACTTGCGGGCGGATCCCAGTGAAGCCTATGAGCGGGTGCAGCAAAACGTGGAAACCACTTTCGGCAAACGCTTTTTGGTGGTGCTGCAGGAGGGGTTTGCCGGTAAGCCCTTTTTTGCCTTGGTGCCCAACCCGGCGGCGCGGCGCTCCCCGGCGGACAGTCGAGAGTTGCCGCTGCTGGCTTTGGGGCTGTTGCTATTCACCTTCTGGACAACCCTCAGTGCTGGGGCCCACGCGGCTGGGGTTAGCCCTGACCGGCTGCTGCATTTGCCCTCTCTGATGAAAGGATTGCCCTATGCGGTCGGGATCCTTGCCATTTTGGGATCCCATGAGTGGACTCGTTACTGGGTGGCCCGCCGCCACCACATCAAAACCTCGCTGCCCTATTTCATCCCGGTGCCTTTTGTCCTAGGGACTTTTGGGGCGTTTATCCAGTTGAAAGAGCCGGTGCCCAACCGCAAGGTGTTGTTTGATATCGCCGCCGCTGGGCCGCTGGCAGGGAGTCTTGTTGCTTTGGGCATGCTGTTGCTGGGGCTGTTGTTTTCAGCGCCTGCAGATCCTCCCGCGGTGCCGGAGGGGCAGCCGACCCCGATTAGTTTTCATCGCATTGACCCGCGCCTATCGGTGCTGCTGGCAATTCTGGCCCGCATGGTGCTGGGGGATCAGTTGCAGCCGGGGCAGGTGATCGAGCTGCACCCGCTGGCCTTTGCCGGCTGGCTGGGCTTGGTGGTGATTGCCTTTAACCTCATGCCGGTGGGCCAACTGGATGGAGGGCACATTGTCCACGCAGTGTATGGACAGCAGATGGGAGCGAATGTAGGCCGGGTAGCCCGCTGGTTGGTGCTGCTGCTGGCCTTGACGGTGCAGCCTTGGCTGTTGCTCTGGGCGCTGCTGCTGTTTGTGATTTCCAGTGCCGACGAGCCGGCCCTCAACGATGTGACGGAACTGGACGAGGCCCGAGATCTGCTGGGGCTGGGGATGCTCACGCTGCTGGTGCTGATCCTGCTGCCGGTGCCGCCGTTTTTGCAAAATGGGCTGGGCTTGGCCTAGATCCGGGGTAGGATCCAAACCGCCCCTGACCTCGTTCTTCTCTCATGGAACGCAGCTTAATCGTTCAAAAGTACGGCGGTACCTCTGTCGGCTCTGTCGAGCGTATCCAAGCCGTGGCCCAACGGGTGGCCCACACGGTGAAGGCAGGGCATCGGGTGGTGGTGGTGGTCTCGGCGATGGGGGATGAAACCGATCGCCTTGTGGGCTTGGGGGAGCAGATCTTGCAGGGATCCCCGACCACGCCGGCCCAGTTGCGGGAATGGGATATGCTCCTTTCCACCGGTGAGCAGGTGAGCATTGCCCTGGTGGCCTTGGCGCTGCAACGCTTGGGGTGTCCTGCCCTTTCCCTGACGGCAGCCCAGGTGGGCATTGTCACCACTCGGGATCACAGCCGGGCCCGCATTTTGCACATCCACACCGACCGCCTGTGGCAGCACCTGGAGCGGGAAGAGGTGGTGGTGGTGGCCGGGTTTCAGGGCATCACCAGCCTGGCGGAGCTGGAGATCACCACCCTAGGTCGGGGGGGATCCGACACCACGGCGGTGGCCTTGGCAGTGGCTTTGGGAGCAGAGCTGTGTGAGATCTACACCGATGTGCCGGGGATCTTCACCACGGATCCGCGTAAGGTGCCTGAGGCCAGGCTGTTGCCGGAGATCACCAGTGATGAAATGTTGGAGCTGGCCAGCTTGGGGGCCCAGGTGCTGCATCCCCGCTCGGTGGAAATTGCCCGCAACTACGGTGTGAAGCTGCGGGTGCGCTCCAGCTTGGAGCCATTGCAGGCGGGATGCGAGGGCACTCTCATTCTTTCTCCTCCCCCCCGTCCTCGTGCTGCCGACAGCAGTATCGAGCTGGGCCTGGCGGTGGATACGGTGGAGCTGGATCGGGATCAGGCCAAGTTGGTGTTGGTGGGGGTGCCGGATCGCCCTGGCATTGCCGCCCAACTCTTTCAGGGGATCGCGGCAGCAGGGGTGAATGTGGATTTGATTTTGCAGTCCCTCCAGTTCACAGCCTCTTGCGCCAGCGGGACGGACTCCTTGCCGCAGGGATCCGTGCCCCAGCCCACCAATGACATTGCCTTTACGGTCAGTCGGTCGCAGGTGGCCGAGGCTGCAGCCGTTGCCCGGCAGATTGGCCAAGAGCTGCAGTGTGCAGCGGTGATTGTGGATGAGGCGGTGGCCAAAGTCAGCATTGCCGGGGTGGGGATGATGGGCCGACCCGGAATTGCGGCGCAAATGTTCCAGGTGCTGGCCGAGGCCGGGATCAATTTGCAGATGATCTCCATGTCAGAGATCAAGGTGAGCTGTGTGGTGGCTGCGGAGCGGGCCGGGGATGCCGCCTTGGCTCTGGGAGAGTCGTTCCAGGTGATCCCCCACTTGCATCGGGCAAAGATGCCGGCTGCTCCTCAAGACAGCCACCCGGTACGCGGTGTTGCCTTGGATTTGAAGCAATCGCGGCTGGGCCTTCGCAAAGTGCCGGATCGTCCGGGAACTGCCGCCCATTTGTTTGGGCGCTTGGCGGCTGCTGGGATCATCGTGGACACCATCATCCAAAGCCAGCGGGGCTACCACAACGGGATCCCCAGTACCGACATTGCCTTTACCGTGCCTCAGGATCAAGCGATGGCTGCTGAGGCAGTCTGCCGGCAGGTGGCCGAAGAGCTCCAGGCGGCAGGAGTTGACGCGGATCACGACATTGCCAAGGTCAGCATTGTCGGCGCCGAGATGGAAACCTACCCTGGCGTGGCTGCTCGCCTGTTTGCAGCCCTAGCCGAAGCCGGAATCAACATCGAGATGATCGCCACCTCGGAGATCAAGGTGAGCTGTGTAGTGCGCCGGGATCGAGGGATCCCGGCCTTGCAAGCTATTCACCGCGCTTTCCGGCTGGACTGCCCCTAGCCTGCCTTAGGGTTGAGCCGCCAGCAGCAAGGGAAAATGATGGGCGTTGGGGGCGTGCATCACCTGGATCCCCAGATTGGCGCGGTTGAGGAGATCGGCGTAGGTGGGGATGAAGCGGCCCTGGCTGTCCAGGATGGACTGGTTGAAGTTCAAGCCGTTCAAGTTAAAGGCCATTATGCCGATACCTATTGCCGCCGCCCAAATCCCCACTGTGGGCAGGGCCGCCATCCAGAAGTGGACGGAACGGCTGTTTCTCAGGCCCAGGCCGGGGAACCCCAGCCGCCCCAAGAACGCGTAGTGCCCGGCCAGGAAGTTGTAGGTGACTTCCTCCTGCCCGAAGCGGTAGCCGGCATTTTGTGACTCTTCTTCCGAGGTCTCGCGGATTAGGCTGGAGATCACCAGGGAGCCGTGCAGGGAGGCCAGCAGAGCGCCGCCAAAGACGCCGGCCACCCCCAGCCAGCTAGCAGGGTGCATGAGGATATTGTGCTCCGCCTGGAAAGCCAGCATGAAGTAGAAGGTGCCGGCGATCCCCAGGGGCAAGCCCTCCGAGAAACTGCCCTGGCCGATGGGGTAAACCAAGAGCACTGCCGTAGCCGCCGCCGCCGGAGCGGAAAACGCCACCGCAATCCAGGGACGCATGCCCAAGCGATAGCTCAGCTCCCATTGCCGGCCCAGATAGCACCACACCCCAATCAAAAAATGGAGCACGATCAGTTGGTAGGGGCCGCCGTTGTAGAGCCATTCATCCAAAGAAGCGGCTTCCCAAATGGGGTAGAAGTGCAGGCCAATGGCCGCTGAGGTGGGCACCACCGCCGCCGAGATGAGATTATTCCCCCCTATCAAAGAGCCGATCACCGGCTCGCGGATCCCATCCACATCCACCGGCGGAGCAGCAATAAAAGCGATTACAAAACAAAAGGCAGCCGCCAACAGCGTCGGGATCATCAACACGCCAAACCAGCCGATGTACAGCCGGTTTTCGGTGCTGGTTATCCATTGACAAAAGCCATTCCAACTCCAGAGCTGCCGCGCAGCCAAGGAGCGGCGAATTACCGTACTCATAGGCCAACTCCTAAAGAGACAAAACCATTCTTTGCTTTGTCGGCTTCCTTGAACGGGGCAAAACTCTTCCCGCGCCGACCGCCAAAAGCGTCTCCTTCTTTCAGGCTAGACAGTTTTAGGGACGCCGACAGGGATCCCTAACTTCCGCAACGGGAATGTGAAAAAAATGGATTTGTCGATACAAATCAGCACCGATATGTTGCAATTTGGAGGTCTTTGAGAGCTTCCCAGCGAAGGTCGGTCACTGGCAGTTGATGGCAGCCAAGCTTGAGCAGACGTTTCTTAAGGATGGGTTCAAGAAAGAGAAGTCGTTCAGGATCCGCTTTTTCTCCTGCCGGCAAGACCCTATGGGCTCTTCATGGGGCTTCCAGAAGTTTGCTTGGGGCATTCCTGGGTGGAAAAAAATCCTGCAAGCACTTCACCTGCAGGGATCCCGACTGCAAAGCACGGATGGCAGCCGCAGTGGCTTTGGCTCCTGCCAGGGTTGTCACCAGAGGGATCTTGTAAGCCAGGGCAGTGCGGCGGATCTTTTGGCCATCTTGCTGCGCCTCGACACCGGAAGGAGTGTTGATAATGAGCTGAATCTGATGGTTTTTGATGGCGTCGATGACGTGGGGCCGCCCCTCGTGCAGCTTGAGGACTTTGTCCACCGGGATCCCGTGTTCGGCTAAAACTTTTTGGGTTCCTTCGGTGGCCAACAGGCGAAAGCCCAGCCCCACAAACTCGCGGGCTACCGGGATGACCGCCTGTTTATCCCGGTCGCTGACGCTGATGAACACCGTCCCCTGGAGAGGTAGATTCTGCCCCGCCGCCAGTTGGGCTTTGGCGTAAGCGCGGCCAAAGTCCGTGTCAATGCCCATCACCTCACCGGTGGAGCGCATCTCCGGCCCCAGCAGCGTGTCGGTGCCGGGAAACTTGTGGAAGGGCAAAACCGCTTCTTTGACGGCAATGTGGGAGGGGATCACCTCCTGGGTAAAGCCCAGCTCTTCCAGAGTTTTGCCGCTCATCACTTGAGCGGCGTAGTCCGCCAGCGGATGGCCGATAGCCTTGCTGACGAAGGGTACGGTGCGAGAGGCGCGCGGGTTGGCCTCCAGGATATAGACCTGGCCTTTTTGGACGGCGTATTGCACGTTGATCAGGCCCACCACCTTCAGAGCTTGGGCCAACTTCACCGTCCACTCGCGGATCACCCGCAGCACCTCGGGGCTGAGGGTGCGGCTGGGCAATACACAGGCCGAATCGCCCGAGTGGATCCCGGCCTGCTCGATGTGCTCCAGAATGCCGCCGATGGTAACAGCGCCGGTGCGGTCGGCAATGGCATCCACATCCACCTCCACCGCCTCTTCCAGGAACTGATCCACCAGCACCGGACGATCCGGATCCACCGCCACCGCCAGTTGCATGTAGCGCTGCAGGTCTTGGTCGGAATAGACGATCTCCATGGCTCGTCCCCCCAAGACGTAGCTGGGCCGCACCACCACCGGATAGCCGATGCGGCGGGCAATTTCCAAGCTTTCTTCCACGCTGCGGGCAATGCCGTTGGCCGGTTGGCGAATATCCAACTCCCGCAAGATGCGCTCGAAGCGCCCCCGATCCTCAGCAATGTCGATGGAGTCGGGGGAAGTTCCCCAGATGGGAGCCTGGGCTGCCGCCAGCCCCTGCGCCAGCTTGAGCGGGGTTTGGCCGCCAAATTGCACGATCAGGCCGACCGGCTGCTCAGCATCCACCAAGTTCATCACCTCTTCATGGGTGAGCGGCTCAAAATAGAGGCGATCAGCGGTGTCGTAGTCGGTGGAAACGGTTTCCGGGTTGGAGTTGACCATGATCGCTTCGTAACCCAGGCGGCTGAGGGCAAAGGCAGCATGACAACAGCAGTAGTCGAATTCGATCCCCTGGCCGATGCGGTTGGGGCCACCTCCCAAGATCATCACCTTCTCTTTGCGGGCCGGGAAAATCTCCGACTCGCTCTCGTAGGTAGAGTACTGGTAGGGGGTAGCAGCCTCAAATTCGGCGGCGCAGGTATCTACAGTTTTGTAGGTGGGGATCACCCCCAGGCTTTTGCGGCAGGCCCGCACCTGATGTTCCGTGGATCCGGTTAGGTGGGCAATTTGTCGGTCGCTGAAGCCCATTTGCTTGAGGTGTCTCAAGTCGTCAGCGCTCAGGGATCCCAGCTCCCGCCCCTTGAGGGCCTGCTCCACCTCCACCAACTCCTGTAGCTTGTCGATAAACCAGGGATCGATGTGGGTGAGTTGGGCAATCTCCTGGGCAGAAAAGCCCATGAGCAGAGCGGTGCGGATGGTGAGCAGGCGGAAGGGGTTGGGGGTGCGCAGGTTGGCCCGCACTTCCTCCGGCTTGGGGAAAACCTCCGGCCTATCGCTGCCAAAACCGGGACGGTCGATTTCCAAAGAGCGCAGGGCCTTCTGGATGGATTCTTGAAAAGTGCGGCCAATGGCCATCGCCTCCCCCACCGATTTCATCTGGGTGGTGAGAACCGGCTCTGCGCCGGGGAATTTTTCAAAAGCAAAGCGAGGGATCTTGGTGACCACATAGTCGATGGTGGGCTCGAAGCTGGCCGGAGTTTTGCGGGTGATGTCGTTGGGGATCTCCGGCAGCGTGTAGCCCACTGCCAATTTGGCGGCAATTTTGGCGATGGGAAAGCCGGTGGCCTTGCTGGCCAAAGCAGAAGAGCGGGAGACCCGCGGGTTCATCTCGATCACCCGCACCTCGCCGTTGGCAGGGTTGACGGCAAATTGCACGTTGGATCCCCCGGTCTCTACGCCAATTTCGCGCATGATGGCGATGGCGTAGTCCCGCAGCCGCTGGTATTCTTTGTCGGTGAGGGTTTGGGCCGGGGCCACGGTGATGGAGTCGCCGGTGTGCACCCCCATCGGGTCCATGTTTTCTATGGAGCAGATGATCACCACGTTATCCGCCAGATCCCGCATCACCTCCAGCTCAAACTCCTTCCAGCCGATGACCGATTCTTCCACCAAGATTTGGGAAACGGGGCTGGCCTCCAAGCCGGCAGCGCAGATCTCTTCAAACTCCTCCTGGTTGTAAGCCACCCCACCACCGGTGCCCCCCAGGGTATAGGCCGGGCGGATGATGAGGGGATAGCCGATCTCCTGGGCAATCTGCTTGGCTTCTTCCAGGGTGTGGGCCAGGCCAGAGCGGGGCACGGCCAAGCCAATCCGCTGCATGGCTTGCTTGAAGAGATCCCGGTCTTCGGCTTTTTCAATGGCCTCCCGCTTGGCCCCAATCAACTCCACCCCGTACTGCTCCAGGATCCCTTGCTGGGCCAGTTGCACCGCCACGTTGAGGGCCGTCTGGCCGCCCATGGTGGGCAGCAAAGCATCAGGGCGCTCCCGCTCGATAATTTTGGCCACAAAGTCCACCGTCACCGGCTCGATGTAGGTGCGCTCCGCCATACTGGGATCCGTCATGATGGTGGCGGGGTTAGAGTTGACCAAAACGACCTCATAGCCCTCTTCCCGCAGGGCTTTGCAGGCTTGGGTGCCCGAGTAGTCGAATTCGCAGGCTTGGCCAATGACGATCGGCCCCGCTCCAATGAGCAAGATTTTGTGGATATCGGTGCGGCGCGGCATAGGGATCCCACCAGGTGGCAGAGTCAGCCTTCTATTGTAGAGGTCACCTGCAGGTCAAGTTGCTCATCGGGATCCCTCTTTTTTGAGTGTTGCGCTTTCAAAGGCTATGCACAGCAGGCAGAGCTTGGATCCCTGGCAGGCAGGAGTTCTCTGGGGCAACCCGCAAAAGGGCAGCTTCTTCATCAGTATCAATAGACGGGAAAACTTGAACTTTAGATGATATCAATGCTATCGTCGCAGCAAAGCCGCCCAGGGATCTGCCGATCGAGGAAACGCTCTATGGCCACGTTAATTGTTCGCAATGTTGACGAAGCCATTGTCAAAGCTCTCAAACAAAGGGCTAGTCGTCACGGCGTTAGTGCAGAGGCCGAACACCGCAAAATCCTAGAGCAAGTCTTACTCCAGCCTGCGAAACAGTCCTTTGCCGAAGTGCTCAGATCGATACCTAACGTTGGCAACGATTCAGACTTTGAGCGGGTGCAAGATAACACTGCCCATGACGTATTTGCTTGACACTAACGCTATCAGTGAGCTGCGCAAGCACAGTCAAACCAACTCCGGGGTTCAAGAATTTCTTCAAACTGCCATTGAGCAAGAGACCCGCCTCTACATTTAGTGTGACCACGCTAGGGTGATCACGCTGGGCGAACTCCGCCGAGGCGTTGAACTCATGCGCCATCGCGGCGATCATCTGCAAGCCAACCTTCTGGAGAGGTGGCTGCAAACGGTTGTCGATGACTATGCCGATCACATTCTTGATTTCACAATTACCGAAGCCCAGGTATGGGGAAGCCTGTGCGTACCTCACTCTCAAAATGCGATTGACAAACAACTGGCTGCTACAGCCTTGGTTTACGGACTTACCCTGGTTACTCGCAATGTCCGTGATTTTGCCGGGACAGGGGTACCTCTCATTAACCCATTTAGACCCTCATAACAAGCCGCGGTAGCGAATAAAGATCAAAACTGCCGCCCAGGATCCCAGCGCCACTTTGATCGCCACCAGAATATTGAGAATCGGGATCCAGCCGCCGCTAAACAGAGCTCCCAACTCCCCTCTGGGCAATTCCCAGCCGGCCAGAGCCACCACGGCCACCCCGATAAACGTCACCACCGACAGCTTCTCCCACATCGCAGCCCGCCACCGTTTGTAGATGGCCTCCATCCAGGTGGAAGAGGCGGTGATCGCCACCAAGCCAATGGCCGTCCCCCCCGCCACCCCGGCAGCAAAGCCTCCGCCCGGCGTCAGGTGCCCTCGAATGGCAAGCTCCACCGCGATCAAAGCCGAAATGGTGGCTCCCACTCGCGCCAACACAATCGAGGGAATATCGGTAAATTGAGCTACATTGGCTGTCGGCTGCTCATCCGCCAGCAGGTATTGGGCGCCCAAAATCGCCGTGGAAAACACCACCACTTCAAAGACCGTATCGTAGAGGCGGTTGCGCAGAATGAGACCCGTCACCGCGTTGGGCACACCGCTTTCGCTGGCCAGAATCTCCACTGCCTCGACTAAAGCTACGCCCGCTGCGCGATTGGGGGACACGGATCCCACCTCGCCCACGATGAGCTGTAGGGCTGCCAGCAACACCGCTATCCCGTACACCCACTTCATGTCGCCATCACCTCAGTGGCCAGAGCTTGCTGCGCCAAAATGGCCTGCAGGCGGGGCACGCGTGTAACCAGGCGATACTCTGCTGCTTCTCCACCGGGCTCAAGGGCAATGGTGTGTACCTCCCGGCTGCGAAGAGCAGCCACCAACGCCTCTGAACTCCCATAGGCGGTCAACTCCAAGCGCATGTGGTACCGCTGTAGCCCTTGGCGCATCTGCTGTAACAACTGCCGTGCTGCTGAGGTACTGGCCTCCAGCACAGGGCTGCCTTCGAGAACGCCCAGGCGCATGCTCAGCGAAGAGCGCACCGCAATGGCGTAGAGGGTAATAGAAAGCATGGTGCCCACCAGTGCCTCGGTCAGGGCCACATCCGCCGCCCCAAACAGCGCATAGATCAGGGCGGCAATCGTCCCCAGGATCCCTCGCATTACCAAGGCGTGGTAGGGATTGGTCTGAGTCACCACCAAGCTTGCCGTCAGGGGCAGGAGTAACGCCATCACCAGCAACAGGGTCTCTTCCATCCTGCCCTCCTATAGGGACTTGCGCTGCGAGCAAAACGCCAGCACATAGCCCAGAATGGTATTCCAAATAGCCAGGGAGATCAGTGCCAACACCAACAGGGGCCATTCCCGTGGGATCCGCAACAGCAGCCCCAGCATGATGCTCATAGAGCCCAGGGTGTCCGACACCGAAAGGCCGTGCAGCTTAAATAAAATCGAGCGATCCCCAAGGAGCGGCGCCGTTCCCCACAGCCAAAACAGCACACCAATCCCAAACAACAGATAGCTCAGACCTTCCACCCAGACTTCCATACCTACCCCCAGGGCCTTTCTAAAGCATTTCCAGCCGTTTCAGTACATGAGCCAAGAGCATTAAGGCCGCATTGCCCACCGACAAAATCAAAACCCCCACAATCCCGATCATCCAATCATCCCGCACCACCGACACCACCAAAATCAGGATGGCCGTCTTTGTGGCCAAGCTGGCAAAGGCGAGCATCGTCTGCCAAATATCTTCCTTCAGCCAAGCGGCATACAGGGGCAAGCACAGCGTTAGGGTCAGGAGAAACAGCAGTAGGTTCACACGTCCTCCCGCGGCTTGAGCACATGGACTTCATAAGTGCCTTGGGCATTGCAATTGAGCACGATGGTTTTGGGCGTGAAGGTAATTAAAAAGATATCCAGAAACACCAGCCCTGCTGAACGGTTGGGCAGGGTTTGTTTGTATACAACTTCCTCAACAGTGTGGGGCTTGAGGATCATCTCGAAGGCTTCCCAGTAGGCTCTTGGGATGGCGAGAAGAATTTCCTGGAGCACTCGCCCCCAATCCCGCCATTGCACCGGTGCGGAAGCCTGGCGCGGCAGCAGCAACGTTGCCGCCACCCCGATGGCCACATTGTCCCAGCTCAGATTGCCCGTCAGCAGAAACCAAATCAAGAGGCGCAGGCCGATCTCCAATAGACCCAACTCAGGGTAGCGTCCCATAGTTCCCCACAGCTAACAGAGCCCAAACCAGCACCAACACTATGCTCAAGCCGCCCACCACTGCTTCCAGCCCTTCGTTCACCGACCCTCCCTTCAAAGGGATCCGCTCCCAAAACCAGCCTAGGGGGATCCCAACGCCTAGGCTCAGCAGGGCTTTGAGAAGATTGTCAGCGCCATAGGCCGCCGGTAGCCAGCCCCAGAGCAAGCCCCCACCCCAAAGCACCAGTGCCACTTTATCTTGCCAAGGAGTTGCAGAGGTGGTTGCCCCCTTCATTCGAGAAACAGGTGCCCGCAGCACTCGCACGCCTAAACAAGTGGTGCCGACGGTAACCCCCACCAGCAGCCACTCGTGCCAGGGATCCAGAGCAGATAAGCTGAGGGCCTTGGCTGCATACCCCAAGCTGCCGGGCACTCCCGCCAGGGAAGCCGACCCCAAGAGCAACATGGGCCACCGCCAGCGATGGCTCACGCTCGTTCCAACAAACAACAGGGGCTTCGCCAACCCATGGGCAAGGCCATACAAACCCGCCCACTGAGGGGCAGCAATCACAAATCCCATCTGCGATACCGAGCTCCAGGCGAGAAGGTGCTGGGGCGTGCTCGCCATCAGGGCCAGTAGGATCCCGAAAACGGCTGAACCAGCGCTCAAGTAGGGCAACCCCTGGGCCAAGACCGGCGAAGCCTCGCTGCAGCGCACCAAAGCCATGGCTCCTGCTTTGGTCGTAAAACCGCTGAGCACCGCCGCAACAACGGGATCCGCGGTAACGTAGGTGAGGGGCAGCCACAGGCCGGCAACGAAGATCGCCCCCTTGGCCAAAAGACCCACAGCAATCAGCGCCAAGGCCGTGGGGTCGGCCATAGTTAAACTGCTCATCGCCAGGGATCCCGTGCGCACATAGACCAGGATTGCGCCCATCAGGTAGAAGAGCATGGCCACATTGCTCATGAAAAGGTAGCGCAGCCCCACCCAGAGCTGGCGATCGCGGTGCGGAGCATTTTCTTCCACTGTGGGTTGGCCCTCAGCCCGCCGCCCATAGGTCAGCAGCAAAAACACGCCGATGCTGAGCACCTCCAGGGAAACGTAGACGCTGATCAGGTCGGCACTGATGACGACAGCATTGGCGCTACCGTGGACGATCAGCAACTGCATGGCCAGAAAGCGGCTGCCCGCAAAGCGTCTATCCAAATACAGGGCCACT
The DNA here is from genome assembly GCF_000013225.1 of Synechococcus sp. JA-2-3B'a(2-13). Classification (NCBI taxonomy): domain Bacteria; kingdom Bacillati; phylum Cyanobacteriota; class Cyanophyceae; order Synechococcales; family Synechococcaceae; genus Synechococcus; species Synechococcus sp. JA-2-3B'a(2-13). The sequence goes on along the minus strand of NC_007776.1, from coordinate 218,616 downwards.
CCTAGCGTGACCAGGCCGTGGGCCAAGAGCATCGCTGCTCCATTGGCATCGATCCGCAGCGTCACCCCGAAGTGATCCAAAAGCTGCAGCTCCAAGGGCGCAGCGGTTGTGCCGGGCAAGCCCCCCTGCTGCACCGCATAGGCCACCGTCAGCGCGGCCATCCCCACCAAGCTGGGACGGGTCAGGGCCGGCATCAAGTAGGTTGTGAAGGCCAGCAGAAAGGGCAATGCCACCCACACCAGCGTCAGCTCAGTCATCGGTAGAAGTGCTCTGCGCCCCTGACGCGACTGCCTGTTCGATGCTCTCGACTTCGAGGGTGGGATGATTGCGGGACAGCTTCATCACCCCCACCAACATCAAGGCTTGTACCGATAGGCCAATGACGATGGCCGTGAGGATGATCCCCTGAGGCACCGGGTCGGCATAGTCCAGCTCGCGCCAGGGTTTGTAGATGGGGGTGAACACACCGCTCCGGGCTGCCCAGATCACGAAGAAGGCGATGACCCCGGTGCTCATAACATCCATAGATAGGATCTTCATAATGAGGTTGCGCTTGACCACGACTCCCCAGAAGCCAAGGAAGATCGTGAGGAGGACGGCGGCATTTAACATAGACACCTCGCTTGCTGCGCTCGAGCTATCTGGTCGCTCAGTCGTTCTAAGGCTACGCCCGCTACGTGACCAGTATCCAGCTTCCGCAGTCACAGCAGCCAGATAGCCTGTGGCCGGCTGCAACGCTGCCGGGATCCCCATCTCCCCAGCAAGACCGGGATCCCGAAGTAGAAAGAGTTGCAGCTCCCAATGGGCAACTTGCTGCGACTTCTTGCCAGCTCTGGGGCTTGGTGGGATCCTGGTCATACACCTCTCATGCCAAGGTCGGAATTGATGGCCGCTGTCCGCAATTGATGGCCGCTGTCCGCAGTTTAAGTTGTTTTTAATGGCCTTGGCGGAACCGACTTCTGGATGCTGAAGATAAGGTGTTGGAGAAGGGGGTTGTAAAAGCCGTGATGCTGCCGGTGGCGGAAGCAGAAGCCCTGATTTTGCAGGCGGTTCAGCCGCTGGGCCCAGAGTGGGTGGAGCTGGGATCCGCCCAAGGCCGCGTTCTCAGCCAAACTGTGTATAGCCCCCAGGATTTTCCGGCCCATCCCACCTCCAGTATGGATGGCTATGCCGTGCGCCATGAAGATGTGCAAGCGGGGATCCCTTGTGAGCTGCAGGTGATTGAGACTCTCCCCGCCGGAAAGGCACCCACCCGAGAGCTCCAGCCTGGACAAGCGGTGCGTCTCTACACCGGCTCCCTCTTGCCCAGCGGTGCGGACACCGTGGTGATGCAGGAATACACGCAGCAACCTTCGCCAGGAACCGTTCGCCTCTTGCAGCGTCCGCAGCGGGGCCAATTTGTCCGGCCTCAGGGAGACTTTGCCCGCCAGGGGGATCCCCTCCTGCCGGCAGGGCAGGCTTTGGGCGGAGCGGAGCTAGCCGTTTTGGCCGCCATCCGACAGGCGATGGTGCCGGTGTTTCGTCAGCCTCGGGTGGCCCTGTTCTCGACAGGGGATGAGTTGGTGCCCATCCAGCAGGTGCCGGAGCCGGGGCAGGTTGTGGATTCCAACCAGTACGGCTTAGCGGCTCTGGTCAAGGCAGCGGGTGGGATCCCGATCCAGTTGGGCATCGTGCCGGATCGGCCCCAGGTGTTGCGGCAGGTCGTCCAGCAGGCCCTGGCCTCTGCCGATGGGGTGATCTCTTCTGGAGGGGTATCGGTGGGGGATTTTGACCTGGTGGAAAAGGTGCTGGAGGAGTTGGGAGGCGAGATTTTCATCCGCAGCGTGGCCATCAAGCCGGGCAAACCCCTGACGGTGGCTCGTTTTCCCAATCCCCACGGCCCCCCCAAGCTCTACTTTGGCCTGCCGGGCAACCCTGCCTCTGCCCTGGTGACCTTCTGGCGCTTTTTGCACCCGGCCCTGCGAAAAATGGGCGGATCCCTGCCCCCCTACTGGCAGATCCTCTCCGCCTTCAGCGCTGTGGATCTGCATGCCGACGGTCGGCGGGAACACTACCTCTGGGGACGGCTGCAGGTCAGGCCTGAGGGGATCCAATTTCAGCCCGCCGCCAACCTCAATTCCGGCAATCTCATCAGTCTGGCCGGCTGTAATGCCTTGGCTGTGCTGCCAGTAGGGACAACCCAGATCCCTGCTGGTTCGCCCGTTCAGGTGCTGCAACTGCCCTGAAGATCCCTGGCCCTCCTCTCGCTGCTGCTGGAATAGCCGCCATAGTCAATCCAAATAACAATGAGACGCTAGCCAGTACAACAGTTCCGTCTGCAACAGCGGACCGCAGGCCTTATCACTTCATCCACAGAAGTTCCTCTATCAGCATGCATCCTTGCCCTCTTGAGAGCACTAAAGTCACCCTCAATCTCATTCAAGTCTGGCGAGGGCCTCAGCAAAAAACCACCTCCTGCCCTGCCGCTTTCATCAAATCCTTTATCCTTCCCTTCCGTTCGCCGAGCAGGCCCTAGGCCTTTGAATCGGCCCATTGCCCAGAGTCAATACAGATGTCCTCTCCAAACTCGGCATTTAGTGTCCCTCAAATTCTTCCGCATTCGAGCTACTTGAAAAAGCGTCGGGGCTATCAAACCCCCTCTCTCCTTCCTCCTACCGGCTACTCAGCTCTCTCTCTTCCCATAAACTTTCTCCCCTCTCTTTGGCCAAGCATAAAACAGGTGCGTATCTCCCCAAACCCTGTCTCGTCATTCTCTCATCATTCGCGTCAGCGGTGCAGAGCCCATTGTAAGCTAAACTCTCACTTCCATACTTCTGAACCAACTCCCTCAAGACCCTAGAGTCGTTGATTCTCTCTTGGATTCTCTCTTGCCAATCCCGCTCTCGGTGCCTTAACTCTTTTTTTTCGCGTTGTTTTCATCTTCCTAAGAGCATAGTAAATAGCGCTGGGATGGACGCCAAACCTCTGGGCTCTATCCTTCAGTCGAGCTTCTGGGTACTGTTCTACGTCTTGCTGCAGAGCGACCAAGTCTATCTTTCGCTTCCGAGTCTTGACTTTTGTCGGCCTCAGGTCTTCTCGGTTCAGCCAGCGATAAACCGTTGCACGACTGACTTTGTACATCTGTGCAGCTGCAGTGGGGCTGCCCCCTTCCTGGACATACCCTACGACTCTCTCTCTCAGGTCTAAGCTGTAGGTCATGAAGCTTCCTCCTGAGGTCTACCCCCACGTCATCTTGCCTTTAACACCGTCTCATTGTCAACTGAATTGACTACAACTACACAGACCTGCTTTGTGGTCATTTCAAATGGCACCTGTCTTGCCTTTTGTCTGCCGTCGTCGAGAGAGGGGGCAGCGGCACAGAGGACTAGGTCGTGTTGATCTTATGTTAGGATAGAGAGAATAGTTTATAGAGGAAAGAGGATGAAGTTGGTTTTTTTAGATGAAAACAAATGGCAGAAGATATTGGCTTTTTTACAGACAGAAGAGAGAGTTAACATTGGGAAAGAAGCAAACTGCAAACAGTTTATTGAAGCAGTTCTTTGGATAGCCCGTTCCGGTGCTCCTTGGCGCTACCTCCCAGAAGGATATGGCAAATGGTACACCATCTATCAAAGATTCCACCGGTGGAGTCGTTTTGGAGTGTGGGAACGGATGTTCAAGTATTTTATTGACGACCCTGATTTAGAGCATCTCATTATTGATTCAACCATGGTTCGAGCGCACTCCTGTGCTGCCGGAAAAAAGGGGAGCAAGCTTTGGGGAGAAGCCGAGGGGGATACAGCACCAAGATTCATGTGAGTGTAGATGGGTTGGGAAATCCGCTGGAATTGAGAATAACTGGCGGAGAAAAGAGCGATATTACTCAAGGGGAAGAATTGATAGAGGGCTGGCAGAGAAAGGATACCAAAGTAATTGGGGATAAAGGATATGATGCGGATAAGTTGATTGAGAAGATAGGGGAAGCTCAAGCGGTTATTCCGCCTAAAAGGAATAGAAAGACGCAGCGGCATTATGACAAGCATCTGTATAAAGAGAGGCATTTAATCGAATGCTTTTTTCATAAGTTAAAGCAGTACCGGCATCTATTTTCTCGTTTTGACAAATTGGCCAGGAACTTCTTGAGTTTTCTCTATCTCGTCAGTGCTCTCTTTTGGCTCAAATGAAAGATCAACACAACCTAGGAAGGAGGGGGGAGACCGTCTCGAACAGACCTAGAGTAGGCCTGCTGCACCGCCTGGTAGCGCCGTTTGAACGCCTGCTGCTGCACCTTGTGATCCACAATGGGATCCGGATAGCCACAACTTCGCCGTTCCCGCAAAGCCCAGGCTCCCTTGGGGTCATCTCCCACCCACAGCAGAGCCGGCGTATCCAGCCGTGCCAGCTCCGGCAGATAGCGACGGATGTACTCTCCTTCCGGGTCATAGCGGGCTGCTTGCGTGGCCGGGTTGAAAATGCGCAGGGGCTTGGGATCCGTGCCCACACTGGCGCTCCACTGCCAACCGCCGTTATTGGCCGCCAGATCCCCATCCACCAGCTTTTGCATAAAGTAGCGTTCCCCCCAGCGCCAATCGATAAGCAGATCCTTGGTCAGGAAGCTGGCCACAATCATGCGGCAGCGGTTGTGCATCCAGCCAGTTTCGTTCAGTTGGCGCATGGCCGCATCCACGATGGGGTAGCCCGTCTGACCGGTGCACCAGGCCTGAAACCAGTCCTGCCGATTGTCCCACTCCAGGGCGTCGAAGGCTCGTCGATAGGCTCCGGTTTCCACGTGGGGCCAGTGGGCCAAGACATGCTTGTAAAACTCTCGCCAGCACAGCTCCTGCCGCCAAGTTTGCAAGCTGCTTTCGGCCTCTTGGCTGCGCACCTCGGCTTCCACCTCCCGCGTGGCTTGCCACACCTGGCGAATGCCGATCGTTCCCCAGCACAAGTGGGGGCTCAGTAGAGAAGTGCCCGGCTCAGCCGGGAAGTTGCGGGCTCGCTCGTAGTCCAAAATGCGCAAACCCTGACAAAAGTCTTCCAAAAGGGCCTGAGCTGCTGCTTCCCCCGCTGCTGGGATCCGCTGGTCGCAGACAAAGCCCAAATCTGCCAAAGTGGGCAGAGGCTGCGCCTTCAGACCGGACACCGGTTGTAGCCCTTTGGGAATCGGGTAGGGATCCGGCTTGGGCAAGCTCGCCCACCTGCGCCAGAAGGGAGTGAAGACCGAATAGGGCTCCCCCGCCTGGGTCAACACTTCCCCCGGCCCGTGCAGCAGCATGTCTTGGTAGGAGAAGGACTGGATCCCGGCTGCGGCCAAACTGGCCTGCACTCGACTCTCTTGCTGTAGGGCGAACGGCTCCCCATCGGCATTCCAAAACACGGCCCTGGCTCCCAGGTCTATGGCCAAGCACCGCAACTCCACCGAGGGATCCCCCAGCCGCCAGATCAGTGGGATCCCCATCTGGGCGTAGCGCTCTTGGAGCTCTTGCAAAGCCTGAAGCAAAAAGGCCACCCTAGCTGGGGCCATGTCCGACCGTCTCAGCATCTGCGGGTCGAAAATGAAGACAGGCACCACCTGGGAGCTGCGCTGGGCTGCCTCATGCAGGGCTGTGTTGTCCCCTAACCGCAGATCGCGACGATGCCAAAGCAAAACGGGGGAAGTCATAGGCTGCCAAGCAATGGGATCCCATCTTGGCTGGTTGCCACCGTCCCTTTCAACTCACTCCCCCCAAGGCTGGGAGCCGGGGCGGCCAGAAGCTACATTCTAAAGAACCTTGAAGAACCCTATCAAAGCTCTAGACTGTCGAACACCCGACTGGGACAATAGCGGCAGCGCTCCTCTGGCTTTTGCTGGCCATCGCTGTATCCCATCGCGTAAGCTGTATCCCCCAACATCACCACCAGCTGAGTCAGCTTCAGGGAAAGCAACGGGTCAAGCGGCTCCGTCACATTCAGCATGAACTGCTCAATGGAGCGCCGCAGCGCCTCTGGCGTCTTGATCATCACGTCTCCATCCATCCATCGATGGCTTTAGGTATTCATACTCAAGGCAAGATGGACATGGACTCAGGATAAAGGTGGAAGGAAGAGATGCTCGTAGCATTGGCTACTGTTCTTGGGATCGAGCCGGCAAGGGCTGAGCTCCACACCAGCCAGAGCAGGCTTGCGGATGATGTTAGCCTAGGTATCCAAAAATGGCGACAGCGCGACGGGTGGCACGGGTAGCAGAGCTGATCAAACGAGAGGTCAGCCAAATCCTGCTCTCGGAGATCAAAGATGACCGGGTTGGGGCAGGGATGGTCAGCATTGTGGATGTCGAGGTTTCCAATGACCTGCAAAACGCCCGCATCTTCGTCAGCATTTATGGGGATGAGACAGCTCAACACCAAGCTATGGAAGGGCTAGCAGCGGCCACACCCTTTGTGCGGCGGGAAATCGGCCAGCGCCTCAGCCTGCGACGGGTGCCAACGGTGGTGTTTTTGCAGGATCGCTCTTTGGAGCGGGGATCCCGCGTTTTGGCTCTGCTTAACCAACTGAGACCGACCTTTGAGGCCAAGGCCCAGACTGGGGTTGAGGAACCGCTAGAGAACACCGCCGAGGGCGAAGAAAACCCATCGGGCGGTGAATAATTGCACCGATGGCTAAGCAGACCAGATAGAGAGGCCTTTGCTTTGCAGCAATGCGGACAACATCCAAGAAAAGTTTTTGACGTTCGCGTAAGCGGGCCGGAGGCCCTGAAGTTCTTGGATTTGTTAGGCTTAAGGGAGCCATACAGCCCTTCTTCTGGTCATCCATCTGTACAGGACTCAATGTCTGCGGCACACTTGCGCAAACCAGAGCGCTCTGCTCCAAAGGGCAGCGGCGTTGTTGTGGTCAACCTGCGAAAGGGCTGTAAGGTTGCTGTCCATGCCTTTCCTGCCTTTTCATGGATGTTCAAAGCCCACTGCAACCGGATCCCTCTCTAGGGGGTGCTACTCCACTCCAAGCTCTGCAGGCCCTAAACCAGAGTGTTGCCGAAGCTTTGGTTTCCTGCTTGAAAGGGCAACCCCAACAGGCCACTCAGCACCTTTTGCTGGCTCTGCCGCAGCTCATGGCGGCTCTGGGGGCCTTGAGGCAAAAATCTTCCCTTCGCGTGAGCGGGCCGGAGGTCTTGGCCGAGCCTGCAGGCTGCCCTTCAGAAGCCCAGCCCAAGCGCATCCTTCACATCGAAGGCAACCGCGTGGAAGTGTGGGTGGATAACCAAATTCGCAGCAGTTGGAGCATTTGGTCGGTGGGAGATCTCAAGGAAGTCTGTCGGCTGGCAGAAGAGTTCGACTGTGGCCTCAGCTATTCTCTAGGAGGAAACTCAGAGTCTCAGTCGGAGATGCTGCTGTTGCCCTCCAATTCTGATGATTTGTCCGACCGGCTCTCCAACCCCGTTCACGTAAGCGGGCCGGAGGCCCCAGGCTCTGCCGCCTAGGTTGTGTTGATCTTTCATTTGAGCCAAAAGAGAGCACTGACGAGATAGAGAAAACTCAAGAAGTTCCTGGCCAATTTGTCAAAACGAGAAAATAGATGCCGGTACTGCTTTAACTTATGAAAAAAGCATTCGATTAAATGCCTCTCTTTATACAGATGCTTGTCATAATGCCGCTGCGTCTTTCTATTCCTTTTAGGCGGAATAACCGCTTGAGCTTCCCCTATCTTCTCAATCAACTTATCCGCATCATATCCTTTATCCCCAATTACTTTGGTATCCTTTCTCTGCCAGCCCTCTATCAATTCTTCCCCTTGAGTAATATCGCTCTTTTCTCCGCCAGTTATTCTCAATTCCAGCGGATTTCCCAACCCATCTACACTCACATGAATCTTGGTGCTGTATCCGCCTCGGCTTCTCCCCAAAGCTTGCTCCCCTTTTTTCCGGCAGCACAGGAGTGCGCTCGAACCATGGTTGAATCAATAATGAGATGCTCTAAATCAGGGTCGTCAATAAAATACTTGAACATCCGTTCCCACACTCCAAAACGACTCCACCGGTGGAATCTTTGATAGATGGTGTACCATTTGCCATATCCTTCTGGGAGGTAGCGCCAAGGAGCACCGGAACGGGCTATCCAAAGAACTGCTTCAATAAACTGCTTGCAGTTTGCTTCTTTCCCAATGTTAACTCTCTCTTCTGTCTGTAAAAAAGCCAATATCTTCTGCCATTTGTTTTCATCTAAAAAAACCAACTTCATCCTCTTTCCTCTATAAATTATTCCCTCTATCCTAACATAAGATCAACACGACCTAGCACCCCCAGCTTCGGTTGCTGCTTTTGCTGTTCAAATCCCCATGGCAGAACCCCAACGGCTACAGAAGCTCTTGGCTCAGCAGGGATTGGCCTCGCGTCGCCAGGTGGAAGCCTGGATCCTGGCCGGGCGCGTTCGGGTCAATGGGAAGGTGGTCACTGAGCTGGGCTCCAAAGCCGACCCAGAGCGGGATTGCATCGAGGTGAATGGGCAAGTGATCCCTTTGGCCAAGGATCCGGCGCGCTATGTTTTGCTCCTGCACAAGCCAGTGGGGGTTTTGTCAACCTGTGCAGATCCTTGGGGACGCAAGACGGTGCTGGATCTGCTCCCCCCATCTTGGAAACGGCAAACCCGCCTCTACCCGGTGGGCCGGCTGGATGCGGACAGCAGTGGCGCTTTGCTGCTCACCAATGATGGCGACTTGACCTTGAAGCTGACCCATCCGCGCTATCATCTGCCCAAAACCTACCGGGTACAGGTACAAGGGCATCCGAGTCAGGCCACTCTGCAACATTGGCGAGACGGAGTAGACTTAGAGGGGTACACCACTCTGCCGGCGGAGGTGGAGTTTTGTCCTGCCCCGGATTTCCGGCAAAGGGAGCATCCCAATTGCTCCTGGCTGAGGGTGGTGTTGTTTGAGGGACGCAACCGGCAAATTCGGCGGGTGGCGGAGCGTCTTGGGCATCCGGTGCTCAGCTTACATCGGGAGGCCATTGGCCCACTGGGCTTGGGCAACCTGAAAGCAGGCCAGTTCCGCCAGTTGGATCCCCATGAGCTCCAAGCTTTGCTGGCCCCTCTCACCGGGCACAGCAGCTCATCCTCGCTCGGGAAGCGCCCTCTAAGGCCTCCGGCCCGCTCACGCGATTAGCTCGTCAGAGCCTCTAACTGAGTGCAAACTCTCACAGTAGCCTCCTTTCTTCCGCAGGTGGCCAAATGATGCAAGAGCCAGCACACTCTTTAGAAGCCCTGGGATCCCTGTTGCGGCAAACACGGGAGGCACGGGGACTGACGTTGACAGAAGTAGCTAACGATACCTTCATTCGCTGCCAATATCTGCAGGCGCTGGAGGAAGCTGACTTGAGCCGGTTACCGGAGCCGGTGTATGTGCAAGGGTTTCTCAAGCGCTATGCCGACTATTTGGGGTTGGATGGCGAAACCCTCTCTCGGCGTGCTTCTCCGCTTTTATCGGCCAAAACGCCCCACGCGCCAGCTCCTCTTGCCGTTGTCGGCCAGCAACCTACCTTTGCCCTGCGTCCTCTCCACCTTTGGGCCGCTTATGTGGTGCTGATTGTGCTGACGGTGGGGGGATTGTCGGCTCTTTTGGAAGGCACAGGCAATCCCTTTGGGCGTTGGCTGGTGAGCCTGTCAACGGTCAGTCGGGAGGGATCCGGCCAGCAACCGCCTGCTGCCAACTCCCCGGATCCCACTCTGTCGGCAGTTCAGCCCACGGCCCGCCAACTGTTTCCCACCCTCGACCAATGGACGCGCATTCAGGGCGTCTTCCCCGAGGTCTTGGATGCTCACTCAGGGGGGGCGGGGCGCAAGCCGGTGCGTCTGGATATTCGCGTTGTGGAGCGCCCTTCCTGGTTGCGGGTCATCGCCGATGGGCAAACGGTTTTTGAGGCCACCTTACAGCCAGGGGCCGAGTTGAATTGGGAAGCGGAGCAGTCAATCGTGTTGCGTACCGGCAATGCGGGCGGTGTGTTGGTGACCTTTAACGACCGGGAGCTTGGAGTGATGGGCCGATTTGGGGAAGTGAAAGAGCTGATGTTCGAGCCGGGGTTGGATATTCAGTCGCTGCAGTAGGAACCCAGCCAAATGATCATCCCGTTGCGCTTGGCGTTATCGGCGGCAGAGTAGGAGCAATCTCCCACCCTTGGGAGCCAAGCTGCTGCAGCAGGTGCCGGACTTTGTCGATGTCTTTATCGCCTGGCCGACGTTCCACACCACTGGAGAGGTCGATGCCGCTTGGCTGCAGGTGGCTGAGCGCCTGCAGAACATTGTCCGGGTTCAGACCACCGGCCAGTAGCCAAGGCAAGGGCAGAGCCCGCTCACGCGAAAGGCGAGCAAGTTCTGGCCAATTCAGGGTTCGCCCCGTTCCCCCCGCCTGTTGGGGGTGATAAGCATCCAAAAGCAGCATCTCCACACAGTCTCGGTAGAGATTGGCCACTTCCAGATCTTGCGGCTGGCGGACGCGCAGGGCCTTGATGCGGCGGATCCCGGGAAGCCATTCCCCCAATTGCTGACAATCCTGCGGGGATTCTTGGCCATGCAACTGGACAGCCGTGAGGCCCACCGTTTCCACCCAGGCGGCGATGGCGCGGGGATCCTGATCCAGGAAGACCCCCACCTTTTCCACAGGGCCGGGCAGGGATCCCACCCAACGAGCCATTTCCGAGAGGGGCAAATAGCGGGGGGTATTGGGCACCGCGATGAACCCAAGGGCACTCACCCCCAGCGCGGCGATGGCCTCCGCCTGATCCTGACGGGTGATGCCGCAGATTTTGACAAACAACCGGCCCATTGGGAGCACCACCAAAACAATTGGCTGCTGGTTCTTGGATGGTTCTGAGAGCGCTGATACATCTACTTTTGTTCAGGGCGCATTTGCAGAGGATCCGGCTGTTCCGGGTGAAGCTTGTTGATCCGGCGCACCATTTGCCATAGCCGTCCGAAGTTGCGCTGGTTGAAGTGCATCACCAGCCGTGGCAGATGGGCAATATCTTCCTCGGCTTCCTCCGGCAAGGCCCCAGTTTGCTCGATCCGGCCCGAATCGAGAATATCGGCAAACTCTTCGTTTAAGATGTCTAGGGCTTCCAGTGAGAGTCTGGTGTTCAAGCGCAAAACCAGGAGCTCTCGCACGTAGCGATTGCTGTGAAAGACGCGATAAAAATCGACAATCTGCTGACAGGCATCTCCCACATCGTCGGTTAGGGTGTAGAGGAAGAGATCTTCTGGGCTGATCAAGCCGCGACCAAGCAGGTGCTCCCGCACGTATTCGTCCCATTCTTTCCAGTAGCAGCCACCTGTTCTGTCCACCAGCACCAAGGGCATGAGCTTGGTTTTGCCGGTTTGCATCAGGGTTAGGCATTCAAAGGCTTCATCCTGAGTGCCGAAACCGCCGGGAAAAAGCACCAGCGCGTCGGTTTCTTTAACAAAAAAGAGCTTGCGCGAAAAGAAATACTTGAAGTTGATGACCCGATCGCTGGCAGCAATAACGGGATTGGCCATTTGCTCAAAGGGAAGCTGGATATTGAGCCCAAAAGAGTTTTCCAGCCCTGCCCCTCGGTTGCCGGCTTCCATAATGCCCCCGCCGCCCCCCGTCATGACCATGAATCCCCGTTGACTGATGCAGTAGGCGAACAACTGGGCCTGGCGATATTCGGGACTTTCTGGCCCCAGTCGTGCCGACCCGAAAACGGTGATCTTGCGTTGGTGGGCATAGTTTTGGAAGGCGGCAAACCCCTGCTCCAGATCCTCAAGAGTAGCCGCCAAGATCTTGGCATCTAAACGGCTCAGCTCCAGGGATCCCATGCGCTGCAGCGACTGCAAAATACGCAGCCAGGCCGTCCGGTTGGGATGATACTCCAACTGCTTTAGGCGGGTCTCAGCGTTGGAAAAAACTTCTTGCAGAAGGGAAGAAACGGAATCGGTCAAGCTGGGATCCTAAAGTTCTCTGGAATTACTTTAATCAGTTCTCGGCACAAAATGGCAGCTGGGTTCTAATCCAGAACCCAAAAGTTACATTCTGAAACACCCAAGGCATAGCCCTCAGGCTTCGGCAGGTGTGTCGAAGTGCTTTTCCAAAATCGTGGTTAGAGTTGCCTTGGGTACGGCGCCGACCACCACATCCACTTTCTGGCCGCCCTTGAACAACATCAGGGTGGGAATGCTGCGAATACCGTACTGGCTGGCAGTTTGAGGGTTCTCGTCGGTGTTGATTTTTACAACCTTAACTTTGCCAACATACTGCTCAGCTATCTCCTGAACCACAGGAGCCACCATCCGACAGGGGCCACACCAAGGTGCCCAAAAATCAACCAGAACTGGAATATCGCTGCGCAGCACCTCTGCCTCAAAGGTAGCATCAGCGATATCTATTGCTGCAGACATGCTTGGAGAACTCCTGAAACAACACCTGTCATGGTCTCTGATCTTAGCACAGCCCCCAGGCTGCTGGTGACCTCAGCCTGTTCCATTGCTACTACACGGAGCGTTCGCCAAAGGAACTGTCCCTTGGGATCCCGGCCTGAGACCTTCGCTCAGCCAACCGCAGCGCTAGGCAGTTTGGGGACGGCACCGAAAGCATCTGAGCCGTGCTGAAGCAGGCTTCTACGGCATCCATCAAAAGATTTGTCTTGGCAAGGTTCCCGGGATAGTTGAGTGCGTCATGACCAGGCTGCTCCTATCCTATATGGTCACTTTGATTCAAACTAGGACACTGCACCCACACCTAAAACCTTGGTCGCGTCAGCGTTGCGGAGCAATAATGCAAAGGGCTAGAAAGCTTTTCTCAGTAGCCTAGGCGTCTCACCCTAACCTGAAACGACTGTAGTCATTTTAACGAGGAATGAAACTGTTCCATTGGAAGAGGGGTTGAGGATAGTTGTGGAAGCGACGCGGAGTAGTTGGGAAGTGTCTCAGCCTAACTTGAAATGACCATGATCAAGGCATAAACCTTTGTCTAGGTGGTCATGTAATGGAACTCCCTTTGAATAAAAGCCAATCTATACCAACCGATCTGGCCAGCTTGGCCTTGGCGAGCCGGGATCCCTCAGACGGCCTTCAGACAAACACCATCGGCTTATGACGGATTTTCTCGAAAGCAGCCGCATCAAAACGGTAGAGGGTTGCCGGTCTGCCTGTTCCTTGGGAACTTTTCTGGCCGGTATCTTGCAAGATACCCAGTTTCAGTAGGCGGGCGCGAAAATTGGAGTAGTCGGAGAACCCCTCGCCCAAAACGGTGCCGTAGAGCTGATAGACCTCCCCTAGCGTGAAGGTGGCGGGCAAAATGTCAAAGGCAATCGGGCTGTACTCCAACTTGGCGCAGAGGCGACGGCGGGCATAGCGGCAAATCTCTTCGTGGTCAAAGGCCAAGGGGGGAATCTGGTCGGCGGGATACCAGGCAATGCCCTCCACTCCGTCTGCCAGCAATTCAGCATCCTGGAACCGCACCAGGGCAAAGTAGCTGACCGACAGGTAGCGCACTCCATAGCCATCCTCGGCCTCGCGGGGATCCCGTTCCGGCCCCCCAAAGGTGTAGAGCTGCTCCAGATAGAGGTTCCTAACACGAATCTTCTCGGCCAAGATGCGGTAGGCCGCTGCTTCTAGGGATTCTGAGCGCCGCACCAGTGTTCCTGGCAGGGCCCAGCAACCGCGGAAGGGATCCTCCCGCCGCCGCACCAGCAGCACCAGGAGGCGATTCTGCTCAGTGTCGATGGAGAAAATGACCGCATCCACGCCCACCCGGAACTCCGCCAAGGCGATCCGGTTCTCCAATGGGCCTGCCACGATGCGGGATCCCTGCATAGCTTGGCACTGAATCCTGATACATTCACGCTGAACTCTCCTGAACATGGTTCAGGAAAGAAGCGATCGCATCCTGCCTATCTCTGTTCGCGTCAGCGGGACGGAGTCCAAACAGGAAGGCGGTATCCCGCAAAGCCCTGAGGAATACCCCCCGAGCGCTTTCCCCCTTCACTTCCCGGCAACCGTTGCGGTGGACTCAAGGATCAGGGGGAAACTTGGTCTACTATATCCCTCTCAATGACTTTTGCCAAACCGCCTAAAGCTCAGTAAATTCAGCAAAGTTCAGGGTTTTGGGGGTTAGAGGCATGCTCCACCAACAGCCTACCCAGTTTGTCCCTCCAGAGGGAGCTACCAGCCTGGACCACCGTCTTGCCAGTCTAAGCCCTATCTGGGGCGAAGGCTTTCGTGTCGCGGGGAAGATGGGTTGCTAAAGGTGTGCAAAAGAACCCCGACTCAGGCAACACTTTTACTTTTTGCGCGATTTGGCTCTTTTTCAGCCACGGAGGACCCCTCAGCGAGGGGGAACAGCCGACCTTGCCCAACAGCAATGTGAACCCGCGCGCCCACAGGCAGGGCTTCCCGGGCTAGGGCGTGCAATTCTTTGCCGGCTGCTGTGATCAGGGAATAGCGGTACTCTCGCCCCAAAAACTGTCGATCCCGAATGACAATGCCGCCCTGAGGATCAGGATGCAAATGCAACTCCTCCTGTCGAACCATCAACTCTGCGCAGCGCAAGCTGGGGTCGGGCTGATCCCTCAAAGCCTGGAATGGGATGTGCAGCAGCTCTTCAGCCTGCCAACCAAACTCCCGCCGCTCACAGCGCAGAAAGTTGGCCTGGGTAATAAACTCTGCCACGAAGCGAGTAGCCGGCTCCCGGTAAACCTCCTCCGGGGATCCCCATTGCTCAATACGGCCTTCCCGCATCACCGCCACCCAGTCGGAAAGGCAGAGAGCCTCCTCTTGGTCGTGGGTGACAAAAATGGCCGAGGTCTGGGTTTGCTTGAGGATTTTGCGGATTTCTTCCCGCAGATAGTAGCGCACCTGCACATCCAAATTGCTCAGCGGCTCATCCAACAGAATTAAGCTGGGCTTGGGGGCCAAAGCCCGCGCCAAAGCCACTCGCTGCTGTTGCCCACCCGAAAGCTCGTGGGGATAACGATGGGTGTAGTCTTCCAGGCCCACCAACCGCAACACCTCGTAAGCGCGTTCCCGCGCCTGTTGGGCAGCGCCTTGCAACTCAGCTCGCAACTCAGTTGAGGAGGAGCGATTGCCACCCCCTGCCGCCGACGCAAACGGGGTAGTGGGTCGGAGGCCAAACATCACATTGGCCAACACGTTCAAGTGGGGAAACAGGGCAAAATCCTGAAACACCAGCCCCACTCCCCGTCGCTCCGGTGGGATCCACTGCCCCTCCCCAGCCACAACCTGCCCCCCCAGCAGGATCCGCCCGCTATCCGGCTGCTCAAATCCGGCAATGGTGCGCAATAAGGTGGTTTTCCCACAACCTGATGGGCCCACAATGCTGAGGATGTCTCCTTGGGGCAGGCGAAACTCGACTTCCCGCAAAACCAACTGCCGCTGGCCGGGAAACCCCTTGCTGATGCCCTCAAGCTGAAGGATGTAGGAGGGATCCTCCCGCGCGGCAGTGGGGCTTGGAGAAAACAAAGACTCAGCCATGACGGTTGTTGTTGCAAAAGATTTTCACTATTTTTACCACACTACCATGTCCCCGGATCCCGTCCAACCGGATCGAGATCCAACAGCCAGCAGCCAGATCTTGAGCAGGACAGAATAAGGTTTCTACGCCTCGCCCTGATTCCAAGCGAAGCAGCGGAAAATCAGTGTTAAACTTAGTTAACGAAGTTTCTCAGGCCTGGGCGGCGCTTGCTTGTGTGGCGCACTCCAGAGGCTTGTTGTAAATGAGTTTTGAGACAAAGTTTCCCGAACGTGCTCTGATTACAGGGGCCAGTCGAGGGATCGGCAGAGCTGTAGCCCTAGCCCTAGCCCGACAAGGGATAGCAGTAGCTCTGGTGGCCCGTTCCCAACCTGATCTGCTGGCGGTGCAAGCCCAAATCCAAGCCCAGGGCGGCAAGGCAGCGGTTTTTCCCATGGACTTGGCCGACTTAGCAGCTCTGCCCCAGCAGTTGCAGGCTCTCCTGGATCGATTTGGCGTCTGCGATGTCTTGGTCAATAATGCGGGCATGGCCCACGTTGGCCCTTTGGCCACCTTACCTTTGTCGGATTGGCAGCGAGTGATCGACTTGAACTTGACGGCAGCTTTTCTGTGTGCCCAAGCCGTACTTCCCGGAATGCGCCGGCAGCGCTGCGGCACGATTGTCAACGTCATCTCGATTGCGGGCAAGCGAGCTTTTCCCAACTGGGGAGCTTACTGTGCCAGCAAGTTCGGCCTAATGGGCTTTTCTCAAGCTTTGGCCGAAGAGGAACGACAGCATGGCATTCGGGTCACCAGCCTGTGCCCTGGTGCCGTGGACACGTCCCTCTGGGATACGGGCACGGTAGGGGTCAACTTCGACCGTTCCAAAATGCTCTCGCCGGAATGGGTAGCCGATTTGATTACCTATATTGTTCGGTTGCCCACAGGCGCGGTGGTGGAAGATCTCACCTTCATGCCTGCGGTGGGAGCCTTTTAGGCTTGCCCCTGACTGAGGATGGTCTTGGCTATCGCAGCTTTTGACTGGATGCCCCTTGAGCTGAGTTGCACTGAGTTCTCTTAGCCTTTCGTTCAACAAGGAATATCCTGCTATGACCCTTGCGAAACCCGGATCTGGCTCGCAATCTCGAATGGATGACAAAGCCCATTTCAAGTCTCGGGTGATTCGAGATCGAGCCACTTTTGCGGAAGAAGAATTGGGTAGCTCGGATGTCTCAGATCCGGCTATGGTGGCGGCGGTGGAGACGCTGCTGCGGGGGATCGGGGAGGATCCCCAACGGGAGGGGCTGCGAAAAACCCCGGAACGAGTGGTTGCGGCTTTGAAGTTTTTGACCAGTGGGTATCGGCAGTCTTTGGAGGAGCTACTGAACAGTGCCATCTTTGATGAGGGCCATGACGAGATGGTGCTGTTGCGGGATGTGTCTCTGTTTAGCCTGTGCGAGCACCATCTGCTGCCCTTTATCGGCAAAGCCCATGTGGCCTACATCCCCAAGCAAAAGGTGGTGGGCCTAAGCAAAATTGCCCGTATCGTCGAGATGTACTCCCGCCGCCTGCAGGTTCAGGAACGCCTGACACGGCAAATTGCTGAGGCCTTGATGGAGGTGCTGGATCCCTACGGGGTGGGGGTGGTTATCGAGGCTACCCACATGTGCATGGTGATGCGGGGGGTACAAAAGGCCGGCTCCTGGACGGTCACCAGCTCGATGGTGGGGGTGTTTCAGGAGGATCCCCGTACCCGCGAAGAGTTTCTGAGTCTCATTCGCCATCCGTCCAATTTTTAGGGAGCTTCCCGGAGCTTTGTCGGTGAGTGGGTTAAGCCTCTGCTCAGGCGGGGAATGCTAGCCTAAGATCGACGCAAACCCTGCCAGAAGCGAGGCTTGTCATGAGCGAGGTCAGCCCCGAAAACCAGTTTCCCACCGATTTGGACTCCAATTGGCAGCCCCCGGCTCCGCCGGTCATGCAGCGTCCGCCTCGTCCGGCTGCTCAAACGCCCCCGGTGGAGCCCCCAACGCAACTGGATCCGGTGCTGGGTTCAGCTTCCCAAGGGATGGGATCCCGGCCTGTCAACGCCAAAAGCCCCCCCAACCCCATTCTGGGTCGGCCCCTTCCTCCTGGTGTGGCTGTCGCTCCCCCTCAGGTGCCTGTGCCTGTGCCCGATCCTGTCGCTCCCCCTCGAATGCCCCCGCCCACTCCGGCTCCGGCTGCTGCTGCTCGGCCTCCAGTGTCGCCACCTGTCCCCACTCCTGCTGCCCCGCCTTTTGCGCCACCAGCTCGCCCAACGGCTGCCGGTCGGATCCCAGTGGCTCCAGCTGCTCCTGCGGGCCTGACCCTGCGCCAACTGGTGCAGGAAGCCTATGACAAAGGCTACTCAGATATTCATTTGGGGGTAGGAGAAGTGCCCCGCTTTCGGGATCGGGGGCAAATGCTTTTGACCAACTACCCGGTCACCACCACCGAGATGTTCTATGGCTGGCTGCGGGAAAGCCTGCCGGAGAGCCAAATTCGCCAGTTTGAGGAATGTTTGGAACTGGATACTGCCATCCAGTACGAGGGTTTGGTGCGGTGTCGGGTCAACTGCTTTGTTTCCCTTCTTGGCCCGGCTATGGTGATGCGTCTGATCCCGTTGAAAATTTTGACGCTGGAGCAGTTGCGGGCGCCGGAAGTCTTGAAGCGCATTGCCGAAGAGCACAAAGGCTTGGTTTTGGTGACCGGCCCCACCGGATCCGGTAAGTCCACAACCTTGGCAGCGATGGTGGACTACATCAATTCCAACTTTCCCAAACACATCATTTCCATTGAGGATCCCATCGAGTTCGTCCACCAGAGCAAGAAATCGATGGTGCGGCAGCGGGAGGTCGGGATCCACACCCTGGAATTTGCCAATGCCCTGAAAGCCTCTCTGCGGGAAGATCCGGACATCATCCTGATTGGGGAGATGCGGGATCGAGAGACAGTGGATATTGCCCTGAAGGCCGGCCAGACGGGCCACTTGGTCTTTGGAACCCTGCACACCAACAGCGCCGTCCGCACCATCGAGCGTCTGCTGGGGATTTACAAGCCGGAAGAACAGGAGCCGATGCGTCTGCAGCTGGCAGAAACCCTGGTGGCGATCATCGCTCAAACCCTGGTGCGCACCACCGATGGCAAGCGAGCTGCGGCCCACGAGATCATGCGCAACACCGATGCCATTCGGGACTACATCAAGCGGGGGGCGGTGGACGAAATTGAGGAGCTGATCGCCGACGGCTCCTATGAGGGCATGTGTACCATGAATCAATCCCTGTTTAGGCTTTACCAAGAGGGGCGGATTACCGAAGAGGTGTGTCTGGAGGCTGCCCCACGCCGCAATGAGATGGCCCAATGGCTGCGAGGCCGGATCTAGGGCCAGTCTCGAGATGGAGTCACGCCAAAGTGCTTGAGGGAAGGTTTGCCCTATCCTAAACTGGGAGCAGCCGGCGGCGCTGGCTTGCCGAGCTACCTGCTCATCTCTTGGGCCGACCTTGGGCTGGGGGGATGGGTTGCGAATTGATGAACCGAATTGAAAGCAAGTTAGAAAACAGGAGAATCCCTACCGTGAGCGTGATCAACCAGATCATCGAGACCGCGGATGACCAGCTGCGTTACCTCTCAGTTAGCGAACTGGAAGCCATCAGGAATTACATGACCACCGGCGAGAGGCGCTTGCAAATCGCTCAGGTGTTAGCAGAAAACAAAAAGCGCATCATTGACCAGGCCCAGAAGCAGCTATTCGCCAAGCGGCCCGAGTACGTGCAACCCGGTGGCAATGCCTACGGTGACAAGCGCTACAACCAATGTTTGCGAGATTACGACTGGTATCTGCGTCTGGTGACCTATGGCATTATTGCCGGCAGCAAAGAGCCGATTGAGTCTATCGGCCTGATAGGGGTGCGGGAAATGTACAATGCCCTCAACGTACCCATCGCCGGCATGATCGATGCGATTGTCTTTTTGAAGGAAGCTGCCCTCAGCTTGTTGGAGCCGGCGGCAGCCGCTGAAGCCGCCCCTTACTTTGACTACATCATCAATGCCATGAGCTAGGGATCTACAGGGATCCCAAGGCAGCCCGGGCATGTACGGCCACCTGTTCTTGGGAATCCTGGGCCAGCCGGGTCAGTCCGGCGCGAGCGGCTTCTGTTCCCAACTTGGCCAGGGCAATGCAGACGCGGTAGCGCAGTTGCCAGTCGTCGGAATCAATGAGGGGATCCAGGTAGGGGATGGCCCGCGGATCCCCCAGATCGCCCAAGGCAGCGGCAGCGGCTGTGGTGATCAGCTCGCTCTTGTCCTGCAAAGCTTCCACCAGAGTGTCGAAGGCGGCAGGGTTCCCCAGCTCTCCCAGGGCAGCGATGATGCTAAACCGTACCAGCCACTCCGTTTCTCGCCGATAAGCTTCCAGGAGATCGGCCAGGGCCTGTGGCTGCTTGAGATCCCCCAGGGCAGCGGCGGCAGCAGCCCGCACATCGAACTCCGGATCCTCTCGCAAAGAGCGCTGCAAAATGGGCAACAGTAGGTTCGGATCGACGCCAGACAGGGTGCCCATCTGGCTGATGGCAGCATAACGGACGCGGGCATTCTCGTCGGTGATTGCTCGCTGCAACAGCGTCAAGGCTTCTGACCCTGGCAGCTCTCTGGCCTTGTTGACGGCGCGCAGCCGATTTCCCAAGTCTTGTGAGTTCAACAGCTCCAGCAAAGCGGGCAGTGCCGGAGGATCCCCAGAGGTTGTTGTCATATCCCATTTTCTCCATAACCCTCCTCGGCCATAGCGAGGGAGGAAAAGCCGATGTTATTATCTTGAAGCAGTGCATCCAGTCCCTTGATCTTATGGCCTTATTGCAACAAGAGAAGCAGCAGATCATTGAGAGCTATCGACTGCACGACACCGACACCGGTTCTGCCGAGGTTCAGGTGGCTCTGCTCACCAGTCGCATCAACCAGCTCTCTCAGCACCTTCAGAGAAACCCGAAGGATTTCAACTCCCGCCGCGGCCTGCTGATGATGATCGGTCGTCGCAAGCGTTTGCTCAACTACATCGCCAAGCATTCTCCTGACCGCTTCCGGGAGCTGGCCGAACGGCTGAACATCCGGGTGAAAAAGTAGGCAGCCCATCCAAAACGCTATCGGAGATCTGTCTTCGTGGGCAAATCCAGCCGCCAGTCCAAAACCTTTCGCCGTCGCTCCCCCTCCGCCTCTGTTGAGGTGGAGCAGAAGCCGGCCAAGAAGGAGCCTGTTGCCGTGATTCCCCCTGAGGTCAGCCGGCGGATGGTGCGGCGGATCCTGGTGTTTTCTGGGATCCCTTCGGGGCTAGGTCTGAGCAGCTTTTTTGTGAATTACTATCTCTTGACCAACCATGTGGTCGCTCTGCCCCCTTACTTCACCTTGGCGGAGTCGCTAACTTTGTTTGGCCTTGGTTTTTTGGGCATCAGCTACGGTGTGTTCTCGGCTTCCTGGGATCCCGAGCCGGGATCCCTGCTGGGAATTGGAGAATTCCGGCGCAATTTGGGCAACATCATCCAACAGTGGAGGGAATCTGCTGCTCGATCTTCTGAATCTTCTGACTCTAGGGAAGCCTAACTGCTCTCCCGTCGCCTTTTCCAGGCCGGTTGCTGCCTACAATCAAGAGGGATCCAAGTCCATTCTGGCGGCAGCGGCTACCCCCAGTTCTCCAGCATGAAAATAGCCTACTTCGACTGTGCGGCGGGCATTGCCGGCGATATGTGTCTAGGAGCCCTGCTGGATTGCGGGGTGCCTTTGGAGTACCTCAACCGTCAGCTCCAGGCGTTGGGCATCGAGGGGGAATATGGCTTGCAGGTGAGCCGGGTGCAGCGGTGTGGGCAGCCTGCTCTGCAAGCTGTGGTGGAGGTGCTGGGATCCCAGAGTGGTGGATCCCTTGCTCGGCATTGGGCAGAGATTCAGGCTTTGATCGCGGGATCCCAGCTTTCCCCAGCCATTAAGGCCCGCAGCTTGGCGGTGTTTGAAAAGTTGGCGCAGGCGGAAGCAAAAGTCCATCAGATGCCTGTGGAAGAAGTGCACTTTCACGAAGTGGGGGCAGTGGATGCTTTGGTGGATATTGTCGGCACTTGCATTGGCCTGGATTGGCTGCAGGTGGAGCGGGTGTTGTCATCCCCCCATCCTGTTGGGGGCGGCTGGGTGAGCACAGAGCATGGCAAATTGGCCGTGCCGGTGCCGGCGGTGATCGAGCTGTGGGAAATGGGCCGCGTGCCGGTGTTCAGCAACGGGGTGGAAGCGGAGCTGGTAACCCCCACAGGAGCAGCCTTGGCCGTGGCGTTGGCGGAAGAGTTTGGCCCCTGTCCGCCGATGCGGGTGGAAAAAGTGGGGCGTGGGGCCGGTGCCCAAGAGCTGCCCATTCCCAACGTGTTTCGTCTCTGGATTGGGGAAGCCAATGGGGGAGAGCTAACGGAAACGGTATCGGTGTTGCAAACCCAAATCGACGATCTCAACCCCCAAGTGATTGCCTACACCTGCGAGCAGTTGTTGGCCCTGGGGGCCTGGGACGTGTTTACCCAGCCGATCACCATGAAACAGGGGCGGCCGGGGATCCTGCTTACCGTCATCTGTCCGCCGGATCGGGTGCCGGAGTGTCAAGATCTCATCTTCCGGGAGACCACCACCCTGGGCATTCGCCACTTCCAACAGCAGCGTACCCTGCTGGAGCGGGTCGTCGAGCGGGTGGAAACCCCTTACGGCTTGGTGGACATCAAGGTAGCTCGCCACCATGGCCGCATCGTCAACGCTCAGCCGGAGTTTCGCGATTGTGTGGCCCGCGCCCAGGAGTTTCACGTGCCGGTTCAGACGGTGTGGCTGGCGGCCCAATCGGCTTGGCAAAACCGGTTGCAAGGTTGAAGAGACACCGAACCTGTTCCACCCCCAATGGAATTTGCTCCTATTGAACACAGATTGGCAGCCGTGGCCTGCTAGCCTGAGAGATGTCGATCTTGCTCTCTCCGCCGACCGCAAAAATGGAATCCCAAGCCTCTCAATTTAACTTTGACCGCAAACTGTGGGATCGGTTTATCACGGTGGCCCAGCCCTACTTTTACCCCAGAGTACGCTATGGGGGCTGGATCTTTTTGGGCTTGCTGGCAGCGGCCATGGTGTTTGTGGTTGCCCTGATGTTCTTTGTGGAGATTGGGGTGACTTTGGTCGGTCAAGCCCTGTTCCCGGAGTTTTTCACCAATGTGGCAGCCGGATTGGTGGCGCAAACGAAGAGAAACTTGTCCTCGCCAGTGCTGTGGGTGGCCTCGGTCAGCTTGGCTCTGAGCAGCCTTTGTTTTGGGGCAGTGTGGCGGCAGCTTCGCCAGCGCTGGTTGCAGTGGGCGCTGCTCACCTTTTTGCTGTTTCTGTCGCTGACGGTAAACCGGCTGAACGTGATGATCAGCTTTATCTTTCGGTTTATCGACACAGCTCTGCAGCAAAAAGAAGAGCCCACTTTCTGGCAATTTTTGATTATTTATGGAGTGCTGATTATCTCAGCCATTCCGATTTTGGTGATCTACCGCTACACTCGCCTCAAGCTAGGGCTGTTTTGGCGAGAATGGCTGACCGATCATTTTCTGGATCGCTACTTCAATCAGCGGGCTTACTACGAGCTGGATTCCAACGCCGCCAACACCGAAATCGACAACCCCGACCAGCGTATATCAGAGGATGTCCGCTCCTTTACCGGCACCACCCTCTCCTTCCTGTTGGACATTCTCGACTCGATTCTCACCCTCTACGCCTTCACCGGCATTCTCTATGGCATTTCTCGTCCGTTGGCGTTGGGTCTGGTGGTCTATGCCACCATTGGTACCGCCATTGCCATTTTGGCTGGTCGCAAGCTGATCAAAATTAACTTCGATCAACTGCGCTATGAAGCCGATTTCCGCTACAGCTTGGTGCATGTGCGCGACAACGCCGAGTCCATCGCCTTTTACCAGGGAGAGGATCAAGAACTCAGGCAAATTTTGCATCGCTTTGGTGCGGCCTTGCGCAATTTTAATTTGCTGATCATCTGGCAGGCCATCATCGATATTTTCCAATACGCCTACAACTATTTCACCCGCATTGTGCCCTATGTCATCGTCGCCCCCCTTTACTTCAGCGGCGTGCGAGATTTCGGCACCATTACCCAAGCCACCATTGCCTTCAGCCAGGTGTTGAGCGCCCTCTCCATTGTGGCCAACCAGATTCAAAGCATTTCCAGTTTTGCCGCCGGGATCAACCGCTTAGGCTCCTTTCACGAGTCTCTGGAAGATCCGGCGCTGCGCCACACCAGCGCTCGGGAAAGCAACATTCAAACTCGCATTGCCCAGCAATTGGCGCTGCACCACGTCACTTTGCTCACCCCCAATTCAGAACGAACCCTGGTTCGGGATCTCTCCTTCGCCTTGGAAGCCGACCAACGGCTTTTGATTGTCGGTGTTAGCGGCAGCGGCAAAAGTTCCCTGTTACGGGCCATTGCCGGCCTATGGACCAACGGCCAGGGATCCATCGCCCGCCCAGATACTCAGGAGATGCTCTTTTTGCCCCAGAAGCCCTACATGCTGCTGGGATCCCTGCGGGATCAACTGCTCTATCCCAAACGCCGCCGAGACCTCACCGATGAAGATCTCATCCGAGTCTTGGCCCAGGTGAACCTGGGAGACTTGCCGGAGCGGGTGGGCGGCTTTGATGTGGAGAAAGACTGGGCCAGCACTCTCTCCCTAGGGGAACAGCAGCGTCTTGCCTTTGCCCGCATTTTGATCACCCAGCCCCGCTACGCCATTTTGGACGAGGCCACCAGCGCCCTGGATGTGGCCAACGAAAAACTGCTCTACCTGCAACTGCAACACCTGAACACCACCTACATCAGCGTTGGGCATCGCCCCACCCTCCTGGCCTACCACGACTTGGTCTTGGAGCTGCAGGGGAATTGTGCCTGGCAACTGTGGTCGGTGCAGGAGTACGGTGCCCGCCTAGCCCTGGCCAGCTAGCAGCGCCGACATCTCCAGCTGACTCAAATGACAAGCTTTGCGGGTTTGGGACAAAACCCGGATAAGAGGCTGACTTTTCCAACTGGACGCTCTTCAAAGGAGGTGATAGCCTGTTATTCACAAGTATTCCGACCGGTTTACTGGAGATTATCAATGCCCCCCATGATCCCATCCGAGGCCAAGCGTTCCAAGGTGGAGCAGATCAAGGCAGACAGCCACTTTCTACGGGATCCCCTTCAGCAGGAGCTGGCCCAAGACACCACCCATTTCAGCGAGGCGGCGGTGCAGGTGCTCAAGTTCCATGGCGCCTACCAGCAGGATGACCGGGATCGGCGGCAGCAACGGAAGCAGGAAGGATTGGAGCGGGCCTATTCCATCATGTTGCGCACCCGCATCCCAGGGGGACACGTGCCCCCCCAGCTTTACTTGACCCTGGATCGGCTGGCCGATGAGTACGGCAATGGCACCCTGCGAGCCACAACGCGGCAAACCTTTCAGTTGCATGGGATCCTCAAGAAAAACCTCAAGGCCACCATAGCCAGCATTCTCAAACAGATGGGATCCACCCTGGCCGCCTGCGGCGATGTCAACCGCAACGTGATGGCACCGGTTGCCCCCTACAAAAATCGCCCTGCCTATCGCTATGCCCAAGAGTATGCCCGCAAGCTGGCGGATCTGTTGGCTCCGAAGACCTCTGCCTACTACGAGATCTGGGTGGATGGGGAGCCGGTTCCCATCCCACCGGTGGATGAGGAAGTGGTGGAAGCCGAGAAGTTTGTCGGCAACGGGGTGAGGTTAGAGGGCCCAGAACCCCTGTATGGCCCCGTCTATTTGCCCCGCAAGTTTAAAACCGCCATCGCCGTAGCCGGGGAAAACACGGTAGATGTGTACTCCCAGGACTTGGGCTTGATTGTGCTCACGGATCGCAAGGGCAACTTGAAGGGCTTCAACATTGTGGTGGGTGGGGGCATGGGGCGTACCCACGGCAAGGAAGAAACCCAGCCCCTTTTGGCCCAAAAGCTCTGCTTTGCCCCGCCGGAATCGGTGTATCGGGTTTGCCAAGCGGTTTTGGCGGTACAGCGGGACTACGGCAACCGGCACGACCGCAAGCAGGCGCGGTTGAAATACTTGGTGAGAGACTGGGGGATCCGCAAGTTTCGCCGTGTGGTCGAGCAGTACCTGGGGGAGAAGTTGTTGCCCTTCCGGCGCATGCCCAAGTTTGTCCCCAACAGCGACGACTACCTAGGCTGGCACGAGCAGGGGGATGGCCGTTGGTTTTTGGGCATCTCCATTGAAAATGGCCGCATCCAGGACACCCCAGAGCGGCAGCTCAAAACGGCGCTGCGCCGGATTGTGGAAGCCTTTTCTCTGCACGTGCGGCTGACCCCCACTCAGGATTTACTTTTCATCGACATTGCGGAGCAGCAGCGGGATGCCATCAACCAGATCCTCAAATCCCACGGGGTGCTTTCCAAGGAAGAGATCCCCCAACTGGTGCGGCTGTCGATGGCCTGCCCTGCCCTGCCCACCTGTGGGTTGGCGATTACCGAGTCGGAGCGGGCTTTGCCGGGGCTGGTTCGCCAGTTGGATCGGCTGTTGCAGGAGCTGGATCTGCAGGATTCGCCCTTTTTGGTGCGCATGACCGGCTGCCCCAACGGCTGTGCCCGACCCTACTTGGCGGAACTGGGATTGGTGGGATCCGCCCCCAATGGCTACTACCAGATTTGGCTGGGAGCCAGCCCGCAGGGGGATCGCCTGGCGCAAGTGTTTCAGGATCGGGTACACATCAGCCAGATCGTGCCGCTGATGAGAGTTCTCCTGCAGGTCTACAAGCAGGAGCGCCGTCCTGGCGAGAGCTTCGGCGACTACTGCCACCGGATGGGGATCCCCTATTTGCAGGCCCAAGTTCAGCAAAGGGATGGCGTTTTTGCCTGAAGGGATCCCTCAAAAACGAGACCAAGCCTGTAGCCATTCCCGGAGCGCTTCCAGCCATCCAAGCGGTTCAGGCTTGGTTGCTTCTGGAGCTTGCTCCTCGCCAGTCGGCAAGCTGACGGGGTTGGGATGCACCCTATAGACTCGGATGGGTTTGGCGTTGGGAAAAGGTTTCACCGAAAGAGGCTCCACCTGCAGGAGTTGCCCTTCCACGGCTCGATACACGGCTGCCGAGATGAGCAACCGGGAGCTCTGTTCCTCAGACTGTTCCCCCCCTTGCGAAACATCCTCAACCGACTCCAGCCAGGTGGCAAACTGAACCGACTTCCCGAAGGCGGACAACCGCTGCGGATCTTGGGGATCGAGGGGCAGCAAAAGGACTGGGCCGTAGTGGATCCCGAGGGTGAGCTTAACCTGCGGGTAGGAGAGTTGCCGCAAACACCTGTTCAACTCCGCCACCGACTGTCCAAGCGCCAATCCCGCCTGCAGTGCCTGCTGTACGGCCAGCTCGGGTTGTTTGAGACCAAACAAAGCCAGACTTCTCAGCCCGCTCTGGTTGGCCAGTACTCCCCCATATTGCTGCACCAAGGCCCCCATTTGGGCGAAGTAGCGACCCAAGGTGTAGACAACATCGTAGGGAAAGTTCTCCTCGTCGAAGTTGGCCGTCCCCCGCAGGGAAGCGCTGAGAATGGCGGCGGTGACTTGGCTGCCGACCGAATGGGCCTGCAATTGATGTTGAGCTACTTCCACATCTGCTTTATCGATCACCAGCCGCTGCAGGGTGACATCTCCGGTGATGCGGGTTTGACAGGCCAGGCGAATATGCACGGGAAGATCCAGCCGTTGGGCCAACCTCTTCTCGGCAGGGGTCATGCTGCGGCAGTTTTGGCTGCCTTCCAAAATCAGAATGCGACAGGTGGAACAGGCGGCATTGCCCCCACAGGCATGGACATGGCGCACCCCCGCCTTGAGCAGATTTTCCAGAACCGTGAGCAGGGGATTGGCTTCCAAGGTGAGGTTGTCGGGGTAACAGGTGATCCGCATGGTTAAGAGGGAGTGAGGGGTGGCAAAAAGATTCAGCACTACCTAAATTCAGTACGGCATTGCCCTCCCCTTGGATGCTGTTTTCAAAAGTTTTGGGTATTGGGTAACCTCACCCCGCAGCCTGCCCCGGCGCCGATGATAGAGTACAGAGGAGTCTTCTGCGCGAGCCCTTTATGCCTCAGTCCAAACCCCAAGAATCCCCAGCCCGCAAGCTCCTCAACATTTTGCTGCTGGTGGTGGGCACGGTAACTTTCTTGGGCTTCTCCTTTGGCCCGCTATTCCAGGCCCTCGGGCCTTCCGAATCTCCAGAGGCCAGCCTGGTAACCGAGCAACTGCGGGCCCAGGCAGACGGCTATCGCGTCGTGCTGGAGCGGGAGCCGGATAACCCCATTGCCCTGCGGGGGTTGATCGACACCCAACTGCAATTGAACGAGCCGCAAGGGGCCATTGAGCCGCTGAAGAAGCTGGTGGAACTGGAGCCCGAAAATCGGCAACTGAGAGCCTTTTTGGCCGAAATCCAGCAGGATACGGGGGATTTTGAAGGGGCATTAGAACAGCTCCAGATCCTTTACGAGGGGGATCCCAAAGATCGCCAGGTGCTGCAGCAGTTGGTGGATGTGCAGCTAACCCTGGGCCGCACCTCTGAGGCCATTGCCCTGCTGGAGAAGCATCTTGAAGAAGCGCCGGAAGATAATGATGTGCGTTTGCGCTTGGCCTTTGTCTACGCCCGCAACAACCAGACTGAGAAAGCTGTAGTCCTCTACGACAAGTTGATTGCGGCGGATCCCAGTGATTTCACCCCCGTGTTGGGCAAAGCCATAGCCCTCAGCTCCGCCACCGATGAAAACCTACGGGCAAAAGCGCCTGAGCTGTTTGAGCAAGCAGCCCGGCTGGCCCCGCCCCAAGTTCGGGAGCAAATCCAGCAGCAAGCAGAGATTTATGCTCAGGTGAACCGGCCCCAGACGGTCGAGAGGCAAAACGATAACCCCACTCCCTGAGCGGGTTTTCAACCGTTAGGCTAATCCAGGTGTTGAGAAGCTGATCCCTGACGGTTCTCAGTTGACCCGATAGGGAGAGCTACGGAAAAGACTCAAGCGCCTTTTCTACAGAGGGGTAGATTTCGTAAATGGCATCCAAGCCGGTGATGGAGAAGAGCAGCTTGACCTGCTCCTGCAGGCTGCAGAACTTGAGTTGATAGCCTAAAGTGCGGCAATGGCGATGCGCCCAAACCAGAACCGACAACCCCATGCTGTCGATCAGGCTAACCTGACTAAGATCCAACAAGAAATGTCCCGGTTTCTCGGTGAGAATTTGGCTTAGCTCTTTCCGTACCTCGCGGGCAATCGCGGCGTTGAGCCTTTCACTGTGCAATTTCACAACTGTAACAGGGGATCCCTTGTGGCTGAGCCGGATGAAGACATCCATGAAGAGCCCGGCAGGTTTGAGGGGGGATGGGCACAGGCACGATGCAACCAGACTGATTTTGAATTGCTAAATCACCATGAGTATGAGTTTGTCCTCCCTGGGCTTCTCTTGCAAGCATTCTTGGACACTTTTCCCTTACAGGTTAGAACTGGCATGAACGGGATCCCTGCTTGGGCCGGAGATGCTGCCGCCCTGAGCCTATTGGTTATGCAAGTGCCGATGCTGGCGGTGCTGCTGGCGCGGCTGCTGCCCTCTTTGCGGCGCCCTTCCCCTCTGCCTCCCGGTCAGCCTGGGATCCCTTTGCAGCCGGGCTTGGTCAGCGTGTTGTTGCCCACCCTCAACGAAGCCGAGCGCATCGATCCCTGCCTAGAAGGATTGCACCAACAGAGCTCCGTACTGCGGGAGGTGCTGGTGGTGGACAGCCGCTCTCAAGATGGCACCCCCGAAAAAGTGCTGCAGATGGCCAAGCGGGATCCGCGCTTCCGTCTGGTAACCGACGATCCCTTGCCCAACGGATGGGTGGGGCGCCCCTGGGCCTTGCACTATGGATTTCTCCAGTCGGATCCGGCCTCTGAGTGGATCCTGGGCATTGATGCCGATACCCGTCCCCAGCCAGGATTGGTGGAGCGCCTGCTGGAAACTGCCCAGGCCCAAGGTCTGGATCTGATCACCCTGGCACCGCAGTTTATCCTGCAGCACTGGGGGGAAGGCTGGCTGCAGCCGGCTCTTTTGGTGACCCTGATCTACCGCTACGGGGCCGCCGGAGACACCGCCACCCTGCCGGAACGGACGATGGCCAATGGGCAATGTATGCTAGTGCGCCGGTCGGTGCTGGAAGCGATGAATGGCTACACAGTGGCGCGGGCTTCATTTTGTGACGATGTGACCCTGGTGCGGCAGATTGCGGCAGCCGGCTTTAAAGTAGCTTTTTACGACGGTCGGCACCTGCTCAAGGTGCGCATGTACACTTCTTTTGGCGAAACTTGGCGAGAGTGGGGCCGATCCCTCGATTTGAAAGATGCCACCCCTGTGGCCCAGTTGTGGGGGGATATAGCTCTCCTCGTCCTCACCCAAGGGATCCCTGGGCCGGTGGTTGTAGGGCTGTTGGGCAAAGCCGGGATGGGGTTTCCCTTTTCCCTGACGGAGCAGGTGCTGCTGGGGCTTAACCTAGGCTTACTGATTCTGCGCTTAGGTGTACTGCTGGGCATTCGCGGCTCCTATCAGGATCCCCCTTGGACGTTCTGGATGTCGCCTCTGGCGGATCCCTTGGCCGTTCTGCGGATAATCCTATCTGCCCTCAGCCGGCCCCGCTCTTGGCGCGGGCGCACCTACTAGGAGAGCCCTCAATCGGCTATTGCCTCGGGATCCACGCCCAACTCCCGCAATTTCGCGGCTAGGCGCTGCTGTTCCAGACGGGCCTGTTCGAGGGCTGCTTCTGCCGCTTCGGCCCGCTGCCGCTCCTGCTCTACCTGTTCGATTCCCCATAGGAGCAAATTCCCATCGGCAGTCCACCACCGCAACCAGTTGGCTTTGGTCTCGGCTTTTTGTCCCCGCCACACCCCCAAAAACAAGCCAATCTCCGGGATCCAGTAGCGACGGTTTTCATCCGCCGATACAGGGGTATAGCGGCCATTCTCCAGGCGGTAGACATCCAGCTCACCGGTTTTGGGATGAAAGATTACATAGACAGGCACCTGCAAAATGCGCTCGTAGAAATACCATTTTCCATAGGGATAGTGGGGATTGA
This sequence comes from Synechococcus sp. JA-2-3B'a(2-13), assembly GCF_000013225.1. Lineage (NCBI taxonomy): Bacteria > Bacillati > Cyanobacteriota > Cyanophyceae > Synechococcales > Synechococcaceae > Synechococcus > Synechococcus sp. JA-2-3B'a(2-13). The sequence continues at coordinate 188,031 of NC_007776.1, read as the reverse complement.
TGGAGTACTCGCCGCCCTCGGTTTCGGAGATGAATTCCATCACAATCGCCGGGGGATCCCCTTCTAGGTGGGGGGTATAGCTGCGGCGGATCTCTCCTTCGGGAATCGGCTGTACTGCGGGCACATAAACCCAGTCGGGGGCTTTCACCACCACCTTGTCCCCGACAGTGCTGCAAAGGCCAAAGTTGGAGGCGATCAAAGCCTGGGCAGGGATCATCTGAGCGAGTTCCAATGCCTCACGCAGAGCAGCAGCCAAAAGGGGCTGTAAGGTGCTTTCCACAGGCTCATCCGGCAAGGGAAAGTCTTCCGGCAGTTTTTCCCATCGAATGGGAGGTAGGGGCGGGGTGAGCCGAACAGGAGAGAGGGTCATGGCTGAGGATACTCATGGTGATAAGGTACATGAATGCCTTTTGAATAACTCAAAGCACTTGCTGATATCAACCCCAGGCAATTCCACAAGGCTGTTGCAGGCTGGGACGGATTCAGTCATCTCGACTGCCAATCCATACGGTTGAGATATGCTTGGGGGCAATGAGCAAGTTTTTCGGCGTCTTCCTTGGATTCAGCAAGAGAGCGTATGCCAGAGCCTGAACCCTCTTCTGCCCACATTCTGGTGATCGAAGATGAAGCTAAGCTGGCTCGTTTTGTGGAAACGGAGCTGACCTGTGAGGGATATCGAGTCAGCGTAGCCAGCGATGGCATGGCCGGGTTGAGGGCAGCCTGCGACCAAAACCCCGACTTGGTGCTGTTGGACTGGATGTTGCCCGGCATCTCAGGTTTGGAAATTTGTCGGCGACTGCGCTCAACGGGCAACCGCGTGCCGGTGGTGTTGATGACCGCCAGAGATGAGGTGTCGGATCGAGCAGCGGGGTTGGATGCCGGGGCGGATGATTACGTGGTCAAACCCTTCAGCATTCAGGAGCTGCTGTCTCGGATACGGATCTATTTGCGGCAGCCAAGGCGATCCCGCGACGGCCAGTTGGTGTTCATGGATCTGATTCTGGATCCCGTAACGCGGGAGGTAACCCGGGGAGAGCGACAGGTGGAGCTGACGGCCAAAGAATACGACCTGTTGCGCTACTTGATGGAACACCCCCGTCAGGTGCTCACCCGCCAACAGATCTTAGAGCATGTGTGGGGCTGCGACTTCACGGGCGACTCCAATATCATCGAGGTCTATATTCGCTACTTGCGCCTCAAGATCGAAGGCCCAGGGGAGAAGCGCCTTATCCAGACGGTGCGCGGGGTAGGCTACGTGTTGCGCGATTGACATGCCCCCCGCCCCAAAGAGCAAGGATTCTGGTTCCTGGTTCTGCGACAGCACTTAGCTGTATCAGGTTTCCCCTCCACGACGGCGGTGCCTATCTCCCCAGTCGTTCCCCCAAGCGCTCCGCGCCGCTAGCGTGAAAGACTTGGCCAAGTGGTGATTTCTCACCAAGTTCTGCACCTGCAAGTCCTCATAAACCACAATGTCGTGAGACATTCCCACACACTGGGCTAGCTCAATAACCCGGTCTCTACGCTGGCGCCAGACTTTGATTTGGTTGAAGTGTACCTCGCCAAGCCGCTTCCTCTACTTGTGGTAGTTGCTGTATTGAGGTTTTACCCCCTTCCTATTCACGCCAGCGGGCCGTGGGCCTAACTTTCTGCTCAGTCTTCTTTGCTGTTGCTTCAATCTCCTTTCGGCACGACGCAAAAACTGGAGACACGGCACAGCTTGCCCACTGCTGTCGCCCACATCCAGCCCCACCACCTGGCCGGTGTACTCTGTCATCCAAGGCTTGGTACTGCGCTGGAGTGGCGTTGAGGAGTTTGGCTTCTCTGACCAGCGTGGGTGTATCTTATCGCAGGTCTAACAGGGCAAAAGCCGTCCTGGAAGGGCGGGGCTTCAGGCCTAGCTTCTTGGTAAAGTTTGGAACTGCCCGCATTCGGGATTGCCTTAAACTTCTCTTAAATCCTGTTTCACAGGTAACTGCTAGCATGAGGCCAACTTCACTCCCACCCCCGGAAAGGAAGGCCTTTATGAACTGGCTGATGCTGCTTGGTCTGCTTTGTCTTCCTGCCTCTCTGTTTTCGTTTGTTGAGTATTTGCGCTCCCAAAGGTTGGTTCAACAGCTCTCTGCAACTCGGTTGCTCAAGATAGCCGAGCTTCGCCATCTCGGTCAGACCAACCCCCAGGCAAAAGGAGCAAACTTGGCTCAAGTTTACGGCAGGGTTGTGTGCGATCGGCCTTTGGTATCGGAACTTTCGCGACAGCCTTGCGTCTACTACAAGTCTGAGATCTCTTGGGAGTATGACGAGATCGAATGCTATCGAAGGTATTTGAATAGCCGAGGCGATGTAGCGTATAGCGAACGGATCAGCGAAGGCGAATATCAGAACGCTCTACGCTTGGGATCCCGAGCAAAATCCTATCCGGGGGAGATGGTCGGGAAAAAGCCCGGCTTGGGCTACTCTGACTCCGGTTCTTTTCAGAAAAGGGTTGATCCCGACTACTCTAATTCTTTTCCACAAAAGCCCAACCCTGGCTACCCCCAGCAGCTTGGCTCTCCAGGCTATCCTCAAAAATCGCCGTTTTCCGAAGTAAGCTCTCCCCAAAAACACTACGCCAACGTGTATTACGATCCGAGCACAGGTCGGGAATATCTCCTTGAAAGAGAGACGAGAACGAGAGACGAAACCCTTCACTCGGTGGTTCGCCAGATCCCTTTTTTCATCGAAGACGAAACTGGAAGGGTGAGGGTGGATCCCACAGGTGCGGAGATAGAGGCTATGTCGGTTGTGGATGAGCATATTTTTCCAGGAAAAGGGCCCAGCCGGTTCAACTTCAATCTCAAGCGCTACCTTTCCGGAGTGAGAACAGAAAATCGCTCCACCCGAGCTTTTATCTATAAGGAATGGGTGATTCCGGTGGATGCGATGGCGTTTACCATGGGGCAGGTGCGTTTTGAGGCAGGGGATCCCGTGATCCGAAAACCCCTTTCTGGGGAAAGGTTTATGATTGCCCCCAAATCCCCTGAAGCCCTCTTGGAAGAGCAGCGCTCCAATGCCAGCAGCTACCTGGTGGGATCCGTCGTCCTGCTGGGTATCGGCATTTTCACCGTGCTCCACCTGCTGCAATCCCTGCAGCCTTATCGCTAGTTCCTGCCCAGGCAGAGGGAAGCCTACTGCCACTCACAACGACAAACCCAGCTTGAGCCCAAGCAGGGCATGGGCAAACAGTACACATAGAATGAGGCTGCCCACATAGGCATGGGTGGTGCGCAAAGCAGCGCGGTTGCCCCCAAAGCCGCTGAGGGACAAAGCTCCATTCACCGCCAACAACAGCAACACCAGGGATCCCGTCCAAAAATGGGGGCTGCTCAACAGGGGCTTCCCTTGCATCACCAGAGAAAGAAGGCCGCCAGTGTAGCCCAAGGCAATGAAGGTGGCCATCCAGGGGGCCAATTTGCGGTGGTCAAGCAGAGGCTTCTGGGCCGCTTCCGGCAGGGATCCCTCTGGCGCTGTGGAGGCGGCTGCCAGACGCAAGGCCCGTCCTCGCCACCCAGTCAGGCCGACAAAGCTGCCCATCACCACCACCACGATCCCCATCATCAAGGGGTGACCCCATTGCACAATGGGTTGGGGCAAGTTAAGGCCGGCAAAAAACTGGGCTACGGGCTGCAAGGTGGCGGCTAACCCATCCGAAGCTGCCGACAGATCCGGCAAGGCCAAGCTCAACAGGTTCATGGCGCTCCCTCTACCTCCGCAATAAATCTACAGCTGCTTAACAAATCTACAACACCCCAATTCTAGAATGGGAGGACATCAGTGATCTCCCTCAATTCGTTGAAGGGAGGACGTCAGCTGACCCATGCCAGCGGGAAGCTTCTGGTGGGCACCTGGCAGCGGTAGAATGTCTGACGGTAAAGCTGTGGCTGTGAGCGGCTCTCTCGCCACTGAGTGCTGAGCAAAACGGAGTTGTTGAGATGGCCAAGTTGTTGTTGGGGGATCAAGCCTTTGAGGTCGAGCTGCTGACGGATGTGCCCACCAATTGGCCGGGAATTAAAGTCATGTCTAAGGGGGCCAAGCTGGACATTCCAGCGGGAACTGTGGTGAAGGTGGAGGCCGAGGATGACCACATAGCCGGCTCCTATAAGGTGGTCTATCGTTTGGCGCCTGCCTATCCCCGCAGCTGGCGGCTACTCCTGGAGCGGGAGAGCGTCGCCACGGCGCCTCAGGTGGCATCGGCTCCAGAACCAGAGGTTGCTCAGGCCAGCAGCTCAGAAGGAGGGCTGCCCAATAGCGATAAAATCTTCGCCATCAAGGTATCCGGCCTCGTGGGAGGAGGTGTGCGCAGAAGTGTTGTCGAGTACAAAGTGCCCTTCAGCCGCCTTTCCCAAGAAGTGAAACGGATCACCCAAATGGGAGGCAAGATCGTCAGCATTGCCGAGTCCAATCTGCTAAGCACCCTTGAGTAGCGGGCGGCTTCCTGGGAGGTTCTGGGTTCTTTCAGGCCACCTGTCCAGGCCGTTCTGGTTCAAACAATTTCAACGAGGGATCCCTGTAGAAAGCATGCGGCGATTTCTCCCCTATCCCCAACCTGAGGATGGGGTGGTAGGCTGGCGTTGGTTTTGCCGTTGCCTGGAAGGCTGCCTTTTCCTGCTGTCCTGGGGGTGGGCTTTGGGTAGGAAAAGGCGTTCCGGCGAGGGCTGAGCTTTTGCAATTGGGAGTGGGGAGTGAGGCCATGACATCTCGACGACAGCCGACGCGCTTGGGAGGGTCGATGCCCCAAGGCCATGCAGGCTTTGGGTCAGCAAGGGGATCCCAGCCATACTCCTCACCCACTTCACGACAGAGCTTTCCCCATCCCCCTCGACGTTCGCCGGCAAAGTCTCGCCTTAGGTCGTTCCACTTTTTCAGCTTGCTGGTGATCCTGCTGGGGTTTGGGACTGGAGCCCTGGTAGCCTGGGCAACTGCTCATCCCGATTGGGTCAGCCGCCTGCCGGGGCTCTCGCCACCTCTAGCGGAGATCCCTGCCCCCCGCGCCCACGCTAAAGCGGCTCAACAGCGCTTGCCCATCTCCTTAGAGACCCAACTGGAACGGGATCCCTTTGCTTTGGATCCCTTGGCCAGCCTTTCTTATGTGCCCGCCATCATGTATCACGATGTGGTGGCTGGCCGCAAGCAGGTCTGGTTCGACACTACGGCGGCGGAGCTGCGGCAACACTTTGAGGCCATTAAGCAGGCGGGGTTGACCCCCATCCACATCGACCAACTGTACAAACACCTGCGGGACGGGGATCCCTTGCCCGAAAAAGCCATTTTGCTCACTTTTGACGACGCCTACCTGGGCCTGTACGAGAACGCCTACCCCCTTTTGAAGGAGTACAACTACCCCGCCACCTACTTTGTGCAAACCGGCTTTGTCGGCGTGCCCACCAGCAAGGATCACTTCACCTGGGATCAGATGCGGGAGATGGATGCCAGCGGGCTGATCGACTTTGCCGCCCATACCGTCAACCATCCTCCTGACCTGCGGGTGCTAGACGATGCCCGTCTGCGGCGAGAGGTGTTTGACTGCAAGGCCAAGTTGGAGCAGGAGCTGGGCCACCCCATCCACTACTTTGCCTATCCCGAAGGCAACCGGGACGAGCGGGTGAAGCAATACCTGGCCGATGCCGGTTACCGGATGTCTTTTACGATGGATCCCGGTTTTACAGGACAATCGCCCAACTTGCTGGAGGTGCGACGCTTTAACCAGTTTCGCATCACCGAGGCCATCATTGGCGCCCGCACCTTTAGCCTCAACCGCAGCCCCGACTACCGGCTGGATGTGACCCAACCGTTGGCCTTGACCGACGAAGTGATCAACCAGGTGCGTGTTCTCACCCTTCGCGGCGGGCGGGCGGCTACGGTGCATGCGGAGCGGCGCTACGAGGTCAGCACCCTGGCCCAGCGCTACCAGGCCGATGCCGGCATCAATGGCAGCTTTTTCTCCATCCCTTGGATCAACTCTGCCAGCAATGTCATGGTGGGGCCGGCGATGGCTGCCAACCACAAGACCTTCATCCCCGGTCGTCCCGAAGATGACCAGGCAATCCGCGGCCGGCCGCTGGTGCTGCTGGGCAGGGATCGCCTCCGCTTTGTGCCCTTTGATCCCGACACCATGACCCACTTGGAGAACATCCGCCAGTTGATGCCGGATGTCACGGATCTGTTTGTGGCCGGTCTGTGGCTGGTTAAGGATGGCCATGCCCTCTCTCCGGCGGAGATCAACTCGTTCCGCCTTGCCAGCGCTGCTGAGTTTCGCCCCAGAGCTTTCTTTGGGGTAGATGACCAGGAGCGGGTGGTGATCGGAGTTACCAAAACCCACGTCAACGCCGCCATCCTGGCCAGTCTGCTGCCCAAAACCGGGATCCGGGAAGCCGTGCTGCTGGACTCTGGCTTTAGCACCTCCCTGGTCTACCAAGGGGAGATCCTCGCCACCGGCCATGCCGGTCCCAACCAGCCCAGCCGTCCTGTGCCCCATGCCATCTTGCTCTACGACCTGACTCGCCTTTGGCGGGAGGATCCCCATCCCGAGGCCAAGGCTGGCTCTGAGGGAGATCAGCTGGAAGGGCTAGTGCAACTTTTGCCAGCTAGCGACCAAGATGCAGCCAAAGCCCAGCTAGAGAGCGTCTTGGCCAGCCAACGCACTTTGAGGCGGGGGGATCGGGGGGCGGCGGTGGTGGCGGTGCAACTGGGGTTGAGCCACCTGGCCACTCAGCAGGGACGGCTGGATCTACTCCCTTCGGGCCCTGATGGGGTGTATGGTCAAGAGCTGGCCCAGGCAATGGCGGAATTGGTGCTGGCTGCACCTGAGCGCAGTGAGATGGGATCCCCCCTTCCAGCCACCCCTACCCCCCTGGTGGCCGGAACGGCGACAGCCCGCCAAGGGGTGGACATCATCGATGCTCAACTGCTGCGGCGTCTGCTGGAGCGCGTTAACTTGGCCTCTCCCTCGGTACTGGTGGATACGCGCTTGGAACGGCCTGCCCTGTCCCTGGAGCGCAAGCCAACCCGGAAACTGCTGCCCAGGGTTGCCTTCGGGCAGGACTAAGTCTTGTCTTCGCCTTCCAACCTAGGCCTTGGCGGGAAGCCTAGAAGACCCCCCTCCAACAGAGGCTATCTCTGAGAAAGACGGGCCTGCCGGCAACGAATACACCCATAACCTGGAAGGGTTTCTCCCGCAGCACCACTAGATCGGCTCTTAGGCCTGGGCGAAGGGCTCCCCGATCCTGCAGACCAACCGCCTGGGCAGGGTTGTGAGTGACCAAAGCTATGGCTTGGGGCAGATCCAGCAGCTGCTTCTCCGCCAAGGCAAAGGCAGCCCTCAAGGCTGAAGCGGGGGAGTAGTCAGTGGCCAAGGCGCCTAGGGCTCCTACTTGTAGAGCCTCCGAAGCGGAGAGATTGCCGACATGGGAGGATCCCCTCAGGGCATTGGGAGCCCCCATGACCACCAGCAGGCCCAGTTTCCGCGCTTCCAAAGCTGCTGCTAGGGTAACCGGAAACTCGCTAATTTTCAGGCCCATCTTGGCCATTAACTGAACCTTGGCGGGGCAGTCGTCGTCGTGGGAAGCCAAAGGTACCCCCAAAGCTTGCGCTTGCTGAGCCAATTGGGCAAAGCTCTGCAAGGTCTCCTCCCCCGCCTTGGCCGCCAAACTAGCGGCAACCTCCTCGGAAGGCCGGGCCAGATGGCGAGCCATGTAGCGGATGTAGTCCTCCGGCGTCCGGAATTGGCCTTGGCCGGGGGTGTGGTCCATGAAGGAAAGGAGATCCACCCAGCCTTGGCTGAGAGCTTGGCGAACAGCTGCTGCTCCCAAGGGGCGCGAGAGTTCATAGCGAGCGTGGATCCTCAAGTCCAGAGCCAGCTGGGAACGCAGCGCCACCAACTGCTCTGCCATAGCCAAGGCCGTTTCTGGGCTGCGCCAGCCAGGCAGGCCTTCCCAAAAGGACAGAGTTACAAAGGCAGTGGTAATCCCCGCCGCCAAAGCTCGGTTTTCCCAAATCCCCAAGGCCATGTCCACCGCCAGCTGTACCCCTGGGCGCGGCTCCAGCTCGGGCTCCAGGCTATCGGTATGGAGGTCGACTACGCCGGGCACCAGGGTAAGTCCTCGCAAAGGGATCCCTTCCCCCACTTGCCCCTGCCGAATCTCGGCAATCCGCTCCTCCTCCAGCCGCAGGGATCCCACCGGGAGGACACCATCGGGGAGAACTAGCTTAGGCCCTGCTAGCCACATTTGCCCTCACCTCCAGGGAATAGGTTTTGTCAACCAAACCCGACACATCGTCTAAGGAGTGAAAAACGCCAATGATAGCTGTTCCCTGCTGCTTCAAGGCTCGTAGGCGTTCTCGCAAGGCCAACTTGGCTGCAGTATCCAAGCTGGCGGTGGGCTCGTCCAGAAGCAGCAGCGGATAGGGGTGGATGAGAGAGCGAGCCAAGTTGACTTTCTGTTTCTCGCCCCCCGAGAAGCTGGTTGGAAAAGTCTCCAGCAACTCTGGCTTCAGACCCAGCTCCAGGAGCAGCTCTGCTGCTCGATGTCGCGCTTGGTTTTCCGCTACTCCCTGCCACAGCAAGGGCTCCGCAACCAGCTCCAAGGCCGTGGTGCGGGGCCTGGGATCCAGAAACTGGCTGACGTAGCCGATGCGCTCGCGGCGGATTGCTAACACCTCGCGATCCCCTAAGCGGGCCAGATCCACCGTTCCCAGAGGGGTCTGCAGGAGGGCTTGTCCTGCCGTAGGCCAATAGCTGCGGTAGAGGGTTCGCAGTAGAGAAGACTTGCCAGAGCCGTTGGGGCCCTCCAGCAGCAAAAACTCTCCGGCTTGCAGGGAAAAGCTCACCTGCTGGAAGGCCAGAACCTCTCGCCCCAGTCGGTGAAGAAAGAACCGCTTTTCTAAGTTAACGACCTGCAACACCTTGCCCTTCCTAAAGTCTTGCGGCAACCAGATCCTGGGTAAAGGGGTGGCGAGGATCCTCCAGCACTTGGTCGGCCAATCCCTCCTCCACTACCTCCCCCTGGTACAACACCACAATTCGATCCGCCACAGCCCTCACGACCGAGAGATCGTGGCTTACTAGGATGAGGCTCATCCCCAACTGCCGCTTGAGGCGGCGCAGAGTATCCAGAAAGGTGGCCTGCACCAGCAAATCCAAACCGGTGGTGGGCTCGTCCAAAAGAACAGCCAGAGGCTTTTGGACTAAAGCTTTGGCAATCTGTACCCGCTGGCGCTCTCCTCCCGAAAGAGAAGCTGGGGGATCCCCGGCTCGCTCTAAAGGAAAATCGGCTCGCTCCAAAGCCTCCTGCGCCTCCGCTTCCAGCACTCCAAACCGCCGTTCTCCTCTAAGGACAAGGGGCTCCGCAACATTAGTCAGGGCCGCAAAGCCCATGCGCAGGGCCTGGGCGGCATCCTGATAGACCATGGCCAGGTAGTGCCGCGCTGCAGGCTGCTCGTAGCGAGAGAGCAACAGCAGGTTACGTCCCTCCCAACCCGGCACGTTTAGCCGATACTCCCCCTGGGCTGTCTCCTGAAGGTAAAGGATCTTCAGAAGAGTAGTCTTGCCACTGCCGGAAGCTCCCACCACCCCCAGCACCTCTTGGGGATAGAGCTTGAGGCTGACGTTCTTAAGCGCCCAGCGATCCCCGTAGGCTTTGCAAACCTTGACCAGCTCCAGAAGGGGGGTCTCCTCAGCCATGCTCTTTCTCCACAAATAGAGGACCGCTCGTTTTCCCGGCCAGCAGCTTTTCCATATAGCCCTGGTCGGAGATTTCATAGGCCAAGCTGCCATCTTCTTGGGGAATGGCGTTGAGGAAGACGTGGCGGCAACCGCTGCGACGGCAGGATCCCAAAATGGGCTCCGGCTGGAAGGGCCGATCCACAAAGGCCAAGGGCTCCACCCGGGTGTAGGGAGGGACGGCATAGAGCCGCTTCTCCCGCCCGGCCCCAAAGAGGGTGATATGGGCTGCCAGATGCAGCTTGGGCAGATCCCAGCGGGGCAGAGGGCTGGGATCCATCCCATAGCGCCCATGGACCAGAACTGGGTAGGCCGCTCCCTTGCGGCTCTGGCCGTGGCGTAGGTGCTCCTCAAAAAGATCCACCCACAGCAGGCTATAGTCGCCCAGAGCATGTAGCTCCCGCGCCCTGGCGTCAGAGGGCTCCACATAGCGCAGAGGCTCAGGGATGGGAACTTGCAGGATTAGGATTTGACCTTCTTGGAGCCGCTCCTCGGGGATGCGGTGGCGGCTTTGGATGAGGGTGGCCTCCAGCGTGTCGGTGGTTGTTCGAGCGCCGCTGACCTGGGCAATGAAGCGGCGCAAGTTGGCGGCATTGACAGAGTCATCGGCCCCCTGGTCAATGACCTTCACCACGTCCTGCGGCCCCACCAGGCTGAGCGTAAGCTGCAATCCCCCTGTGCCCCAGCCGCGAGCCAGCGGCATTTCCCGGCTAGCAAAGGGAACTTGATGGCCCGGTATGGCCAGGGCCTTGAGAACCTTGCGCCGAATTTCTCGCTTGGCCTCCAGATCCAGGTAGGCATAGCTATGCTTGGGTTTCAAGGGAGGCCTCCTTTTGGAAGTGGCTCATCCAGTTGCTGAGAAAGGTTACGTAGTGGGGTAGCTTGTAGTGGAGGGCAAAGCCGGAGGCCTCCACGGGATCCGTATGCACCAGGACAAACTCCTCGCTGCGAGCCGGATGGCTGGGGCGATCCATTTCCAAATCCAGCATGGCGCCAGCGATGGCCCGCCCCTCGTTCCAACCCAGGCTAGCGGCAAAGCCCAAGCGGTATCCTTTTTCTCCGTGTCCCACCACCTCAGTAAAGACCAGGCGGATCCGCCCCAGGCGAAAGCTTCCCCCCCGCACAGGATGAAAGGCGCGTACCTCGAGATAGCCCACGCCCAACTCGGCAACCGTTGGGTGGGTGTGGACGTTGTAGGCGCGCATGGCGCTGTAGGCCAGAGCCAGAAGTCCCCCCGTATCTCCCCTGGCCAAAGCTTGCAGGCGGTGGGCCCGCGGCGCTGGAAACAGCAGTGGCTGCCGCGTCAAGTCGGGAATCTCTTCCCCTGGAGCAGGGCTACTGGCTTGCTGCTCTGCCGTGGGATCTTCTTCCAGCAGACCTTGCTCCCTCAGCCAGCTGCGCACAGAAGGATAGTGCTGGGCAGCAGCCACGGCCGCCGGCTCTAGCGGGGGGCTTTCAGAAAAGCCCAAAAGACGCAGGCTGTAGTCTAGGGTGGGCCCCAAGACCTGGCCGCCGGGAATGCTCTTGAAAGCCGAGGAAAGCCGACGCACCAGCAGGAGATCTTCCTTTTTCTGCAGCTGGGCTTTCCCTAGGCGAGGGAGAGTAGTCCGGTGTGCTCTCAGAAGCAGCAGGGCCTCGTAGAGGTCCCCCCCTGTCTGCACAAGGGCAGTGGCCGCCAGCTCCGGAGCCCACAGCCCCGCCTCTGCCATCACATGATCCAGGAGATAGGGCAGCCCAGCCAGCTGCTTTGTCCGGCCTCGCCTGCTTTTGGCTTCTGCCGCTGACAACAGCTCGCGAAAAAGGGCCTCGGCATTGAGAATGGCCTCTTGGCTGCCCCGCGCTACGACATAGCCCATCCACCCACCTCCACGCTTCGGGGTAAGCCTACCACTTGGGGGCCGTCAGTTAACAGGATGTCCACTCCCAGCGGGTAGGCCAGGATCTGGGAGCGCAGCTGCCAAAACAGAGAGGGCAAGCCTACAGCCAACTGGATCTCCCCAGCTATGCCGGGCCCTCTGAGCAACACAGGGGATCCCCGGCCCAAGGGGGCCCCCAGGATAAGGGTCGCTCCCGCTTCAGGCTCAAGGTGGGTGCCTCTTTTGAGAGCCAAAAGGCTGTCTGGGCCAGCGGGCAAACTCTCCAGCTGCTCGGCAAAGACAAAGTCAGCAGCCTCCAAAGCCACAGGCCGGGGATCCTGCCCACGCAAATCCGACAGCAGCCAGCTTGGCGCCCAAACCCCTACATTGCCATCCACCAGCGTCAGCCCAATGAGGCGAAAGGCTTGGCGAAGGGAGCGAGCGGGAAAGCTCTCCAGACGGCCAGGGTAGCTCAACGCCCTAACCAACGCCCGGAAGACCTGCTGGCTTTGCTTTTCTGCCAGTCCCGGTGTGGGGCCGTAGGCTTTGGACATCCCCAGGCTCACAGAGTCTCCACCTCCAGGCGAGTTGCAGCTACCTTGCGCCAGAGGCGCTCGTCTTCTTCTTGAAGATCCTTCTGAGCCGCTAGCGCCAAAGCCTGGATCTTCTCCACAGCAATTCCCGCCTGCAGAGCGGCGTCTAGGTAGGCCAGGGCGCGCGCCAGACGCGGCTTTTCCCCCAGCACCATCCCGTATCCTTCTACTCCCTTTTTTGGAAAGCGCAGCCAGACCTCGTAGACCAGCACTTCTCCCACGTAGAAGGGCGTCCCCGTGCGGGAGTCCTCAAAGGGGAGCGCCAGCAGCCCTGCCCCTTCCCTGAGCTTTTGGCTGGATCCCAGAGCAGGCCTGACCTCCCGCGCCAAAGCCAGCACCTCCTTCTCGGGGGCCTCCTGCAACAGCTCTAGCATCTCTAGGGGCTGCATCCCAGCCTCCTAAATCAGGGTCTGGCGGATCCGCGCCGAAACTTTGTCAATTGTAAATACAGCTAGCAGAATCAGCAGAACGACCGTGGCCGCATCTTGAAAGCGAAAGGCTCGTATGGTCTGCATCAAATCAAACCCAATGCCCCCTGCCCCCACCAAGCCCAAGACCGTTGCCGAGCGCACGTTAACCTCAAAAAGGTAGAGAGTACTGGAGTAAAAGGCAGGAGCCACTTGTGGCCAGAAGCCATAGGCGATAACCAGGAGAGGGTGGGAACCTGTAGCCTCTACCGCCTCCACCTGCTTCATATCTACTGTCTCGATGGCCTCCGAGAGGAGCTTGCCTGCCACACCCGCCGTGTGCAGGGTCAAAGCTAGGATCCCTGGCAAGGGTCCTAGGCCAATTGCGGCCACAAAAACCAATGCCAAGACCAGTTCATTGAGCCCCCTGAGGACATCCATGAGCCCGCGCACAAGCAGGTAAACCGCAGGGGAACGCATGACATTTCTGGATCCCAGGAAGGCCAAGGGAACCGTGAGAAAAGTGGCCAGGAAGGTGCCCCAGAGGGCCATCATCAGGGTTTGCAACAGGGAGTAAAGGAAGTTGGGCAAGAAGTAAAAGCTGGGAGGAAAGAAGCGAGCCAAGAAGGCCGCACTCCTCCCCAAGCCAGCTAACAACTTTCCTGGCGAGATCCCGGCAGGCTCCGCCGTCAGCAAGAGAGCGAGAAAAACCCCCCCATACAGCACAACCGTGATCAGCTCCCTGCGCTTAAGCTCTGCTGGCAGGGGGGGAAGTCTCCTAGAGTTGGCACTCAGGTTTCTTAAGAGCATCGTTGACCTTGCGGAAGGGATCGTAATCTGCGTCGCTAGCCGGCTCAAAGCCCTTCAGTCCACGAGCCTCCAGCCATTTCTGACCCTCCGGCGTGTTTTCGTACTCCAGATAGGCCGTGCGCAAGGCCTCCTTGAGATCCTCTGGCAGATCTTTACGGTAGGCCCAGGGAGAGGAAGGAATGGGATCCGATCTCCAGATGACCTCAAGGTCCTCTATGCCTTTGATCTGCCCCTTGTTGGTGGCAATGCTGATCCCGGTATCCCAGGTTACACCAACGGGAATGGTTCCCTGAGCTATCCCCAAGATGACCGACTCGTGGGTGCCAGCAAAAGCCACCCGCTTGAAATACTCCTTGGGCTTGATTTTGGCCTCAAGACAGAAGTAGGCCATGGGCACCTTGAAGCCAGAGGTGCTCTCTGGGTCGACGAAAGCAAAATCTTTGCCCTTGGCGTCTTCTAGAGTTTTGATGCCACTGCCTTTCTTGGAAAGTATCAAGGAGTGATAAACGGTACCCGAGCGCAGCGAGTCCTCTTTCACGAACGCTTCAATGGGAGCGTTGGCCTTTTCAATGGCATCTACGTAGGAGCCAGGGCCGTAGAAAGCTACGTGAGTTTGGCCTTGTGCCTGGGAGACCATCACCGCCGTGTAGTCACCGGCCACAAACAGGCGGACGGGGATCCCCAGTTTTTGTTTGAGATAATCCAAAAAGGGAGCATAGCGAGCTTCGTAATCGGCAGCACTCTCCACCGGTACTTCAGCAATCACCAGCTCCTTGGGCCAGTTTTGCTTCTGAGCCAGCCCTGGAACCCAGCTGGAAATTCCCATGAGGAAGGCAGCAAGGAACAGAATTTTTCTTCTCCGCATAAGGTTTTCTCCTTTGCAGTTAACTTGCGGTTGAAGGTGGATCTTGTTAGACCATCAAGGTTGAGGAAAACCATTCGCTTGCCTCGTGGGTTTCCTTCTCCCCAAAGTAGAGCTCCTTTTCCTTTTCAGAGGTAAAATCGGAAAGCGGCCCATTGAAGAAAACCTGGCCCTCCTTGAAAGCAACGACTCGATCGGCGTAATGGCGCACCATTTCTAGGTGGTGCAGGGTAACCAGCAACGGAATCCCCTGGCGGCGCACCGCTCCCAGCAGCAGCTCCATAATTACCTTTGCATTTTTAGGATCCAAAGCCGAAATGGGCTCGTCGGCCAGAATCAGGGCTGGCTCCTGGATCAAGGCGCGAGCAATACCCACTCGCTGCTGCTGCCCCCCTGAGAGAGCGTCGGCCCTTTGCCAGGCATGCTCTAGCAACCCTACCTCTTCCAGCAGCTTTTCCGCCTTGGCCAAATCCTGAACAGAAAAGTGCTTGAAAAGACCCCGAATGGGACTCATGTGAGGCAGACGCCCAACAAGAACGTTTTCCAGAACCGTCAGGCGCCCGATGAGTTGAAAGGTCTGGTAGACCATGGCCGTGCGCCTGCGCAGCTGTTGCAGGGCATCCCTTTGGCCTTCATGGAGAGGAAGAGAATCAACCCAAACTTTTCCGCCGCTGAGCTTGACCATCCCTTTCAAAAGCCTAAGAAAGGTCGACTTTCCTGCTCCCGAAGGTCCGATCAAGGCCACAACCTGCGCTCCATCGCCAAATAGGTCAAGGTAAACCTCCCTTAGGGCAACCTTGTTTTTGAAGGCAACCCAAAGGTTCTCGACTTGGATGCGCATAAGCTACCTCACGGCGGGAAAACCGGTAACAAACTTAGCAGATTGGCCTGATACTGAAGTTAAAACCAAGTTAAGCTTTGCTGGCCTGGGCAGCAGGACTTCTCAATGGCTTCTCGAAACTGGCTTTGGCCTGGAGGGCGCTCTTGGAGGTACCCCTGGGAGAGCTTGCTCTGCTATCCTGCTAATAATCTCGATTGGTTTTCTGCCAAACCCTTATGGCTGCTGCTGTGATCTCGGGCCTCTCTTGGCAGTCCCCCAGAGCCCTTTCACCGGAGGAGATGGCTTGGTTAGGCAGCCTCACCTACAACGAACAGGGTTTGATCCCGGCCATCGTGCAGGACTACCTGGATGGGACGGTGCTGATGATGGCCTGGATGAACCGGGAGTCCCTGCAAAAAACTTTGGAAACAGGCCGCACCTGGTTCTGGAGCCGCTCGCGGCAGGCGCTGTGGCCCAAAGGGGAAACTTCTGGCCACGTCCAGTGGGTCAAGCAAATCCGCTACGACTGCGACGGCGACGCGCTGGTCATCCTGGTGGAGCAGGTGGGGGATGCGGCATGCCACACGGGGGCGCGGAGCTGCTTCTTCCGCCCTTTGCAAGGGGATCCCATTCCGGCAGCCGATACCCTGTCGCAGGTGTTTGCCGTCGTCAAAGCCCGCCAGGCGGATCCCCGTCCCGATTCCTACACCAGCAGCTTGCTAGCCAAGGGGGAAAATGCCATTTTGAAGAAACTTGGCGAGGAGACGGCTGAGGTGGTGATGGCGGCTAAGGATCAAGACCGCGTGGCTTTGGCCCGTGAGATGGCCGACCTCTGGTACCACTGCCTCGTGGCCCTTGCTCACTATCAGGTAGATGTTAGGGATGTCTATCGCCAGCTCCAAGCCCGCCGTTCCGCCAAGTGAAAGGGCCATGTCCCCCGAAGGCGGTGCTCCCGCAGATCCCTCTCCGTCCTCTTGGGATCCCTCCCTGGACAAAGCCCACCTGGATTTACGAGCCGCGCGCTGTGGCCAAGTGGATCTGGAAACCGATCGGGAGACCTTGGCCCGTTACCTGAGAGGCCATGCCCAGTGGATCCAGCGGTGCTTTAGGCCGTTGCAGGTGGAAGCTTTGTCTGCCGAGACTTACAGGTTGCAGTTTTTCCGCATGGGCGGGCTGGGGTTTGAGCTGGAGCCCAGTTTTGGGGTCAAGATCTGGCCGGATAAAGATTACCGGTTTTGTCTGACCTCGATTGAGTTGCCCGGCGATGAAGGAATGCCTTACCGGGTCAGCTGCCAAGCCGATTTCCGGCTGGAGGAGCTACAGGGATCCCTGAAAGACCTGCCCACAACTCGTGTTCACTGGTCTCTTCATCTGGAGATTGGGCTGGCTTTGCCCAGGTTTTTGCAGGTTTTGCCCCGCAAGTTGGTTTATCGGGTGGCCCGTCAAGTGGTGCAGCAGGTAACCCGGGGTATGAGTGACCGCCTCACCCACAATGTGTGCAGCGATTTCTATCGCTCTATTGGGTGTCCCGATCACCCCTATCGCTTAATTGCAGTGGAAGACAAAGCGTGATATCTTAGGTGCCAAGTAAGTTGCCGGTCAGCTTTCGAGTAGTGCTCCGGCAACCGGCGATGGAGTTCGCCGCAACCGCCTCACTTGGAATTTTTCTATAGAGGAAGAGGGTTCTAACCTCAAAAGCTGAGGCTGATGACTCCTACACTTCTGGGCAAGTCCAGGGGGTAGGGGTCTTTGGCTTTGTTTGAGGCCCCACCCTGCGGACGCGATGGTGCTCCCACTCCTGACGCGGATGGCTTTTTCTCCCTGGGCTGCCCTTCAACACCCTGACGACAAGGAGATGAGGATCTGGTGATGCTGGGCAGTTGGCTGTGGATCTTGGTGATGGGCTTTTTTGTCGGCCAAATCGTGGGTCGGTTGGGGATGCCCCCCCTGCTGGGGATGATCCTCGTGGGGATCTTGCTGGGAGATGTCCTATCCCCGGAGGTGCTGGCAGCGGCGGGGGATCTGCGGGTGGTGGCGGTGATGATCATTTTGATGAAGGCGGGCCTGGGGCTGGATCGGGAGAAGCTGGCCCAGCAGGGATCCGTGGCGTTGCGGCTGGGGTTTTTGCCGGCAGCCTGCGAGGCGGTGGCGGTGGCCCTGTTGAGCACCTGGATCCTGGGGTTGGACTGGCCTACCGGTTTGCTGCTGGGCTGTGTGATCGGGGCAGAGTCGCCGGCTGTGATCGTGCCGGGGATGTTGCGCCTCAAGAGTTTGGGCTGGGGAGTAACCAAAGGGATCCCGGATGCCATTTTGACCGGCAGCGCCCTTTCCGACGTACTGCTGTTGTTGGGGTTTAGCCTGCTGCTCAGCTTTTTGGGCCAAGGATCCGCCGCGAGCGTTCGCTTGGGAAGCCTGGAGCTGTCGCCGCTGCAGTGGCTGCCGTTCCAGGTGGTGATGGAGATCCTGCTGGGCGTGGCTGTAGGCTACCTGGGGGCGCGGGTTCTGGTGTCGCTGCTAACCCAACAAAACTGGACTCGCAACAGCGTGCAGGAAGTGCTGCTGGCTGCCTGCATGGCCTTGGGCTTGGTGCTGGCGCCGCAGGTGTGGCCCTATTTTTCCGGCTATCTGGCGGTGATGGCCATGGGGTTTTTTCTGATTGAGCTGGATGCCCCTTTGGCGCGGCGGCTGCGGGGTGGGTTCGATGCCCTCTGGACGGTGGCGGAGATCGTGTTGTTTGTGCTACTGGGAGCGTCGCTGGATCTGGGGGTGCTAGGATCCGTGTTTTGGCCGGGCTTGCTGCTCTTAACCCTGAGCCTGCTGCTAGGGCGGGGCCTGGGTTGGTGGCTTTCCACTCTGGGAAGCAATTGGAACGGGCGGGAGCGGCTGTTTTTGCTACCGGGCAACATGGCCAAGGCGACGGTGCAGGCGGCTATTGGTGGGATCCCTTTGGCCCAAGGGATCCCCGGTGGGGAGATCATTTTGGCCTTGGCGGCTTTGTCAATTCTGGTTACCGCTCCCCTGGGCGCTTGGCTGACCCAGGTTTGCGCCCCCCGGCTTTTGGAAAAAGGAGAGGTGGATCCCACCAAGGTAGGCAGCCAGGGCAAGGTGAGCTTTTTGGCAGCGGTGGACACCTCCCCTTTGGCCGAAGCCGTGCTGCGCAAGGTGGCCGATTTGGCGCGGCGGGTGGATGGGGAAGTGATTGTGTTGCATGTTACCGATAAGCCGCAGGGGAAAGGGGTAGAACTGTTGCGGCAACTCACCCAGCGTCTTTTGGCGGATATTCGCCACCAGTTTTGCTTGGCCTCGGGGCCCTTGGCAGAGACCATCGTAACCCTAGCTCAGGAGCGGCAGGTAACCGACATCGTCATGGGCAAGCGGGGGCACCGCGGCTGGGAGCAGGTTTTGGTGGGATCCACTTCCCAAGCGGTGTTGGAAACCAGCCCGATTCCGGTAATTTTGGTAGAGGAAGAGGACTTCAAGAGAAGCAGGATCCCTATCTCTGAGGGCAGAAAAAGCTAAGGATCCCACCTTTTCCGTAGGAAGTTCTGGGAACACAGTTCAAGGAGA
The DNA here is from genome assembly GCF_000013225.1 of Synechococcus sp. JA-2-3B'a(2-13). Classification (NCBI taxonomy): domain Bacteria; kingdom Bacillati; phylum Cyanobacteriota; class Cyanophyceae; order Synechococcales; family Synechococcaceae; genus Synechococcus; species Synechococcus sp. JA-2-3B'a(2-13). The sequence continues at coordinate 169,362 of NC_007776.1, read as the reverse complement.
ATAGATGCGCTTGCAATCGGTGTGGGCTTACCTAAACCATGGCTTGGTCTCTCCCAGTTTGAGAGTTCCGTTTGCGGTTGCGTTGGGGGCTATTGGCGGATCCCTGAGTCGCTACTATCTATCCCTCTGGTTTGCGGAGCGATTTGGCCCTAGCTTTCCCTACGGAACCCTGATCATCAACTTATCGGGTTGTGTGGTCATGGGTTGGTTCATGACCGTGGCTATGGAACGCCCTGAGATCTCACCGGAAATTCGCCTGCTGTTCGGGGTGGGATTCCTGGGTTCCTACACCACCTTTTCTACCTATGAACTGGATACCTTTAGCCTCTGGCAGCAACATCGCTTTGCTACTGGGCTTGTCTATTGGCTCGGTTCTTGCCTATTTGGAGCCTTGGCTATGGAGCTTGGGATCCTGTTGGCACGATTGTGGCGATAACGTTTAACGTAACCCCTATCAATCAGCAATCTATCCATCCAAAAGCCAGGTGCAGCAACTGGTCATTTTAGGCAATAACTTTTTTCTTAAAAGCACCGGGATCCCCACTAGTCAACCCCCTGGAATTTCTTATCTTAAGGAGCACTCTTCACCAAAGCAATATACAGTTTTTCCAGCGTTACTCACTACAGCCAATGCCAGCCAATCTCTTGCCTGACAAGGATCCCACTTCACTGTAGACCTTATGTGAAGCGGAAAAATCTGTAACCATGACAATCGCAACAGCCCAAAAACAAAAGGGATACAAGTATGCTAGATGATGAACCAGAAGTTTATAAATTGGATATTTACATCGGCGAGTCAGACCGTTGGCAAGGGAAGCCTCTCTACCTGGCTCTGCTGGAGCTAGGTCGTCAGCGTGGGCTAGCTGGTGGTACTGTGGTGCGAGCTATTGCTGGCTTTGGTCGAAACAGTCATATTCGCAGCAGTAACCTTCTAGAGCTTTCCACAGATCTGCCCATTTTGGTAACTTTCATCGACACGCCGGAAAAAATCAAAGCCTTTCTACCGGAAGTAAAAACTCTGATGCATGACGGTCTAGTTACTTGCCATAGGGTACAAGTATTCCATCATGTTCCTCATCAACAACAATAGTCCAGATCTGAAAATAGATTCCCCATTGCCAAGGAGCTGGTTATGCCCGATTCCCCTTCTGCCCTGCGCTTTATTGTTTTGCTGGGGATCGTCAGCCTCTGCGCCGATGCCACCTACGAAGGGGCACGCAGCATTTCTGGAGCTTTTTTGGGATCCCTAGGGGCCAGCGGCACGGTGGTGGGCCTGGTGGCCGGCGGGGGGGAGCTATTGGCCTATGGCTTGCGGTTGGGGGTGGGCTATTGGAGCGACCAGCTGGGCAGGGATCCCTTGCACCGCAGTCGGGGGCACTGGCAGCTCACCACCTTGGGCTATGTCATCAACACGGCGGTGATCCCGGCTTTGGCCTGGGTGGGCAGTTGGCCTTGGGCCGCCGTGCTGCTCTTGGCCGAGCGGACCGGCAAAGGGATCCGCACCCCGCCGCGGGACGTGTTGCTTTCTCATGCAGCCCTGCAGGTGGGACGGGGCTTGGGGTTTGGCCTGCATGAGACCCTAGATCAAATTGGGGCAGTGGCAGGGCCGCTGCTGGTGGCAGCCATGCTAGGAGCGGGATATGGCTTCCGGGGCGCGTTTTTGGCCTTGGGGATCCCGGCGGCAATAGGACTGGGGGTTTTGGGGCTGGCGCAATGGCTCTATCCCAGCCCACGAGACTTCGAGCCGGAGCCGGAGATGACCTCGGCAAAAGGCTTGCCCAGAGTTTTCTGGCTGTATCTTTTGGCAGCAGCCTGTGTGGCTATGGGGTTTGCGGATTTTCCCCTCATTGCCCTGCATCTGCAACAACAGTCAGGGAGCGATGGGGCAGGGATCCCTTTGCTCTATGCCCTGGCCATGGGGGTGGATGCCCTGGCCGCCCTGGGATGTGGCTGGCTGTTTGACCGCGTGGGGCTGTGGAGCTTGCTGGGAGCGGTGGCGGTATCGGCTGGATTTGCGCCGCTGGCCTTTTCCGGTACCTATGCTCTGACGGTGCTGGGCATGGTGCTCTGGGGCATTGGCTTGGGGGCCCAAGAATCCATCATGAAGGCGGCGGTGGCCGGTATGGTAGCTCCCGAGACGAGGGGCTTTGCCTTTGGCCTGTTTACCAGTGTCTATGGATTGGCTTGGTTTGTGGGCAGCGCCCTGATGGGGGTGCTTTACGATTTCTCCCTGACTGGCTTAGTGCTCTTTTCGGTAGTCACTCAAGGGCTGGGGGCGGCTATCCTGCTGGCTCTAGTGTCCAGGAGGCAGGCCGAGGTGGGCTGATGAAAAGCCCCTGCACCAGATTACGGTGCAGCTCTTCGGGGGTTTCGTTTGTGCTAGTGGTGAGGAGCACCATCCCCTCAGGTTTTGGGCCACCTCCAGGAGCTTTTGTCAGAACCCGATTTTCAGAACTGATCCTTCATACCGCGCAGGCGAGCGAAGACCCGCACCGGATCCTGGAGCCCGGTGGCTGCCTGCAAAGCCGGCTGATCCCAACGCAAGAAGGGATTGGTGCGGCGTTCCTCGCCAATGGTGCTGGGGACAGTCGGGGATCCCGTCTGGCGCAGGGCAGCCACCTGCTGATAACGCGCCTGCAGGTCGGGGTTGTCTCCATCCACTGTCAGGGCAAACCTGAGATTGTTCAAGGTGTATTCGTGGGCACACCACACCCGTGTGGCTTCCGGCAACTGCCGCAGTTGATCCAGGGATCCCACCATCTGCTCCGGCGTGCCTTCAAACAGCCGCCCGCATCCCCCGGCAAACAGGGTATCGCCACAGAAGAGATCCCCACTCTCGGAAAAGTAGTAGGCAATATGGCCGCGGGTATGGCCGGGCACAAACAGCACCTTTGCTAGCCGACCCGCAAACTCCACTGTTTCCCCTGCCTTGAGCTCCACCGTCTGGCCAGGGATCCGCCCCCGATCCACCTGGCTGCCATAGACTCTGGCACGGGGATAGCGCTCCAAAAGCTGTCGGTTGCCCCCCACGTGGTCGTGGTGGTGGTGGGTGTTGAAAATGGCCACCAACTCCGCCCCCAGCTCGGCCAGCTTTTCCAACACGGGCTCAGCCACTGCCGGATCCACCACGGCTGCTGTTGCAGTGTCGGGATTGTGGAGCAGGTAGATGTAGTTATCGCGCAGGGCAGGCAACTGGAGAACGCGCATGGCTCGGCTAACTCTCAAAAATGGCCTGTTCTACGTCTTGCCGGCTGAGGGAATAGGGAAAAGATAAAGTTTTCGTGTTGCCGTCTGGGTAGGTGTATCGCACCCAAATGCTGGTTTCTTCCAGGCGCAAAATGGCTTTCCAGCCAGGCCGTTCGCAAAACCACTGCTCCACATCCTGCGGATCGCGGGTGCAGCCCTGATCCTCCAGCCAGCGTTCGATGGTGTGGAGCGGGTGATTGTACAGGGGCGTGGTTGCAGGAGGCAAAGGCATGGCGAGATTCAAGAAAAGCAATCAAACCCTAGAGTCAACGGGCTATGTTCATTCAAGCACTCCTGATCCAGAATCCGAAAACTCGATCCCAATGTCCTACCGAAGAGGGCAGGAAATGCTCGCAGAATCAGCTTGCCCCACTCTCTCGCAGCCAAGCGAGGACACCTGCCAACACCAAACACACAACCAGGGTGGATCCCATCAGCAGCAGGGCACACAGCTCGCCAGCCGAAAGTGGGCGGGTTTCCATACGCAGCTCTAGAGAATCGGCACCAAGGGATCCCGTCATGCTCAGAGATCCCGTGTTGGCAGTCACCGCCCGTAAGCTGGCATCGTAGATGGCCCGTTTCGTCGGGTTGCTGAGGACAAGGTAGGCCTCCTGCAACTCTTGAAAGCAGCGAATGGCCACTTCCGGGGCCAGGGGAGAAGTATCGGGATGGTAGCGTTTGCTCAACTGCCGATAAGCCCGCCGGATGGCCTCAGGAGATGCCCCTGGAGACAGACCCAGCCGTTGGTAGTAGGTGAGGGAAGTCAAGGAGCGCATGCAACCTATGGAGGAGCAAGACTACAGGGGCAGCAAAACCGCTTTCAGGGGAGCACAGCTCTAGTCCAGTGTAATCACTCGCGCAGACACCGGGATCCCTGCAGCAAGCCTCTATTCTTCCTCATCCTCTTCAGACTTAGCTTTGGGATAGTAGAAACCGGTGTTGCGACCGCTGAGAATGGCGCGCCCAATGGTCATGGCTCGCTGGGCCTGGAGCTTAGCTTTGCCCAGCCAGACGGCGTAGCGCCTGCGACTGCGGGCTTTAGAAGTTTTCTTCTTAGGAACAGGCATGGCTTCGCACAAAAACACAGCCTTACTAGGCTAGCATTGAGGCTGCGCTGCCGATCCCAGCTTTATTCAGGCAAGTAGCCTATCAGTGGTTGACCAAAAGGCGCGGCAAGCCCCGTCCTTCAGGGCAGGGAAGGATAGCGCCGACCGTAGCCGACGCCCTTTAAAAACGCAGTTATGAGAATAACGCCGATCGCGGCAGCGGGCCGGAGGCCTTTCTGGTCGGTGCCATCAACATCCTTGCTCGCGGGATACAGCTGTTGCGAGACGAAGGGCAGGACACGGCCGACGCTGCGGTCGGGATGCGGGTGGGTGAACCACCCGTGTCAGCCCGGATGGCCTGTGGATCGAACTGCACGGGCGGTCGGAAGCAGGAACCCGCCGAGACGACTGCGCAAGGAGCCATCCATGCGCAGCGTGGTAGGAATCTCCAGCCTTCAGGCCGGGGAGGATGTCAAACGAACGACACTTGCTTTCTGAGCCACTAACCTTGTAGAAAGACAAGGGCGAAAGGGCGGCTTTGATGCGGCGGCGCATTCTACAGCTTTGCATCCTCGGCTGGACGATGCTCCTCGTCCTGGCAGTGGGGGGCAGGGGATCCCTGCCGGTTCCCCACTTTTTTGGCATTGAAGCCCTGCAAGCCCAGGCTCAAACTCAAGCCGGAGAACTGCCGCAGCCGATGCGGCTCAAACTTCCCCCCGGCCTGGATCGCTACGCCTACGACAAGGCGGTGGGAGACTACTTTGAGGAAATCGAGCCGCTTTTGCCAGGTGGAGCCTATGCCCAGTGGGCCTTCTATCCCGTCCCTATCTACATCCAAGGGGATCACCCCCAGTGGAAGGCCTCCGTGGAGCAAGCGGTGAAGGAGTGGTCGGCCTACATCCCGCTCAAGGTGGTGGCCAAAGAGGAGGAGGCTTTCTACGGGATGAGCATTTACCGCGTTCCTCCTATTGGCGGCGGGGTGGCTGGGGCGGCCCGCCCGGAGTTTTTCTTCGCCTCCGATGGCTCTTTGCAGCAGCGGGTGCGCATCGTCATTGCAGAAGGACAGGGGTTGGCCGAAATAACGGCGGTGGCCCGACACGAGATCGGGCATGGGCTGGGGCTGTGGGGCCATAGCCCGAACCTGCGGGATCTGATGTATGGCGGACACCATGCGGCGGCTACCGGCAATCGGCGGGTGTTGCGGGTGCCCAACATTACCAAGCGGGATCTCAACACCCTCAAGCGCGTCTACGAGCAGCCCACCCTCAGCGGGCAGGTCTTTCCAGAGAGCTATCGCCGCCTGTTTGGCCAGCTTCTGCAGGAAAAGCCGCTGCCCGAGAGAGCTCTTGGATTGCCGCTAGCTAGAGCTGCAGGAGTTGCGACACCCCCTTGAGCGCCATAGCTAGGAGAAAAAAGAGCAACTGGGTGGCAACAATGCTGGGGCCGGAGGGCAGGTTGAAGGTTGCCGAGGCGATCATCCCCAGCACCGCGCTCAGTCCCCCAATACCTATGGCCAGCAGCACATAGGTTGTAAAGCGGGATCCCAACATCCGTGCTGTCGAGGCCGGGATGACCACAAAAGCGCTCACCAGCAACACCCCCACCGAGCGAATCGCCAGGGCCACCACCACAGCCAGCAACACCACAAAAGCCAGCTTCTGCCAGCCCACCTGAACCCCCCGCGCCCGCGCCAGCGGCTCATCCAGGGTCAGCAACATTTGGGAGGGCAAAGTCAATCCCACATAGGCCGAGCTGATCAGCAAGAGGATCCCGCTCGTCCACAGGGCTGCCGGGCTGATCCCCAAAATCTCCCCAAACAACAACTGGTTGAGGTTGCCCCGATAGCCGGGCAGCAAGCTGAGGGCGATAACGGCCAGCGCCAAAGAGGAAGAGTAGATGATGTTCAGCACCGCATCCGCCGACAGTTGAGTGCGCTCCAAGACAAAGGTGACGCCCAAAGCAAATCCCACCCCAAACACCATCAACACCACGGTGGGATTCAGCCCCAGCAGCACTCCCAAAACAATCCCCAGCAGAGCCGAATGCCCCAGGGCATCGCTAAAAAACGACAGTTGCCGCAGAATAACAAAACTGCCCAGCAGCCCACCTGTCATGCCGGTGAGGATCCCACCCAGCATGGCCCGCTGCATAAAGGGCAACTGCAACAGCTCCACTACCCGCACCCAGCCCTCCAACATCGCCTTCCCCTCAGTGACGGTGGATGTAGCGGACAAAATGGTGCTCCGCACCGCTGTCGCGAACAGGCCCATAAACCCGGCTCAGCACTTCTGGTGCCAAAGCCACCTGGGGGGATCCCTGGCAGATGAGGGATTGGTTGAGGCACAGCACGCGGTCGCAATAGCAAGACACCATTTCCAGATCATGGGAGATCTGCAAAATGGTCCAGCCCAGAGATTGGCGCAGCTCTTCCAGGAGCCGGTAAAACTCCCCCTCGCTGAGCGTATCTAAGCCTGCCGGTGCCTCGTCGAGGATAAGCAGCCGCCGCGGCCAAGCCAAGCAATAGGCCAACAGCACCCGTTTCAGCTCCCCGCCGCTGAGCTGGCCCAGAGCCTTGGAGGACAGGTGGGATGCGCCGGCTCGTTCCAGCGCCTCTTGCACCGCCTGCTGCCGAGCAGAGCGCTGCTGCCAGGGCCAGCGGGGTTGCAACGCCCCCCAACCCAAAGCCACAAACTCCTCCACCACCATGGGGATCCCAGGATTGAACTGAAAACGTTGGGGCACGTAAGCCACCTGCTGCCGCACCGAGGGGGGCAAATAGCCGGACAGGCGCACCGGCTCTCCCAGAATCCAAACCGAGCCGCACTGCCGCGGCAGGATCCCCAAAATCGCCTGTACCAAGGTACTTTTGCCGGCTCCATTGGGGCCAACAACCGCCGTATGGGATCCCGCCCTCAGCTCAAACGACACATTTTGCACCGCCAACTGGGATCCCCGATAGACCGTCAGCCCCTCGACGCGCAGGACAACCTCGCCGGAGCAGGAGATCATCGCCCCCTCGCCAGCAGGTGTTCGAGAGCAGCTTGGCCCAGCAGCGGCAATTGCAGGGGCAGGAAGGCCGTCTCCTTCTCAAAGGCGGAGACCAGGTTCTCCACGTTTTGCCGCAGGATGGTCAGGTAATATTCCGGCTCGATCCCCTCAGGGCCAGCGGTTTCGATGGGATCGAAAACGCGAACTTGGATCCCTAGGTCTCTGGCCAAAACCTCAAAGGGGTTGTTACTCCCCAGCTGCGGTTCCACCAGGATCGTCTTCAGGCCCGACTCCCGCACCGTCTCCATCACCCGTCGCACATCTTCTGGAGAAGGATTGGCCTCTGGGATCTCCACCAAGAACTCGGCTTTGAGGTTGTAGCGCTCGGCAAAATAGGGGGCAAAGTCGTGGAAGACCACAAAGCTTCTTCCGGCAAAGGGAGCTAGCCGAGCGGCAATCTCCTCATCCAAAGCCTTGAGCTTCTCGATAAAAGCAGCCGCATTGGCCTGGTAGATCTCTGCCCCCGCCGGATCTACAGAGATGAGGCCATCACGAATATTTTCCACCTGCTGAATGGCCCGCCTGGGATCCAGCCAAATGTGAGGGTTAAACTCGCCGTGGCTGTGCCCATGAGAGTGTCCATGACCGTGCCCGTGAGAATGGCCGTGACTGTGTCCATGAGAGTGTCCATGGCCGTGACCGTGGGAGTGCCCATGCTCTGGCTCCTCAGCCCGCAAAGTTGGGATCCCTTCGCTGCTGTCAACGATTTGCAATTGGGGGTTCCCAGCGCTGGCGATCAACCCTTCCAAAAACGTTTCCATACCCAACCCGTTGATCACCAGCACATCCGCCTGAGCCAGCAAACGAACCTCCTCAGGTCGAGCCTGAAAGTCGTGGGGCCCCATCTGAGGGGGAAGGAGTGGCGTGACTTCTGCCCGATCCCCGGCCACAGCACGGGTAAATTGCGTTATCGGCAAAATCGTGGTCACCACCTTTGGGGGGCTGGATCCCTGCTGGGCCCGGGACTCTTCTTGGCGCATCTGCAGGCTTCCCAGGATCCCGACCGAAAGAGCGGCCACCAGAGATACCAGCAATCGCATGGATCGAACAGAGCGAAGAGAGTTAAGCCTATCGGTCATGTGCAGAAATACCTCACAAAACAACAGAGACAGCAGAACTTGCAGAACCCGACCTTCGAAAAGCCAAAGCCCTCTGCTGGAGCAAAGAAAACATGCTCACCAGACCGTTGCTCCTGGAAGGGCTAAGGCTGAAATTGAGGCCCATCTCCCGCACAAACTCTGGGGAAACCCCCAAAATCTCTTCCGGCGCTAGGCCACTTAGCCCCTCCACCACAATGGCCACCAAACCCTTGACCAACTGAGCATCGGCATCCCCTTGGATGTAGACCTTGCCCTCCCTAAACTCGGTGGCCAGCCACACCCGCGAAGCGCAACCTCTGACTAGGTTCTCCTCCTTCCTCTCCGCTTCGGGAAAGGGTGGCAGGCGCTTGGCATAGGCTAGGAGAAGCTCATACTTCTGCCGCGAGGTCTTGGCCTTCTGGAAGCGATTGACAATTTGCTGCAGAGCTGCGGGCATCCCTCAGCCTGTCTAGAGTGAGAATGATAATCAAACTCATCATAACACCCCCACTCAGCGAGGGCGCAGGGGCACCTGCAAACTTTTGGGACTGTCGTTACCGAAGCGAGCGATAGCCGCCACTTACTCCCCGTGGTGAGAGGACCAGTTGCCAAAGTTGGCTGGCCCGGGCCTTGAAGCTACCGGCACTCATCAGGAGATAGAGCCGCCACATGCGGCGAAAGCGCTCATCGTAGCGGTCGGCTAATTTTGGCCATGCCTGCTCGAAATTGGCGTGCCAGGCTTTTAAGGTGGCCACGTAATTGATCCCAAAATTGTGCCAGTCTTCCAGCACAAATAAGCCCTCAAAGGCTGCAGTAATCAGATGAGGCGAGGGCAGCATCGAGTTGGGGAAAATGTAGCGCTCAATCCAGGGATCCCGCCCCTGGTAGGCCACGTTGCTGCCGATGGTGTGCAGAAGAAACAAGCCATTGTCGTTCAACAAGCGGCGGGCTACCTGCATAAACGTTCGGTAGTTTCGGTAGCCAACATGTTCAAACATGCCGACAGAAAGGATGCGATCAAACTTTCCCTGGGTCTGGCGATAGTCTTCTAACCGAATCTCGACCGGCAGGCCGCGGCAGCGTTCGCTGGCCAGTTTGGCTTGCTCTTTGGAAACAGTAATCCCCACAACCTGCACCCCGTAGCGTTCGGCCAGGTACTGGGCTGTGCCGCCCCAGCCACAGCCGATGTCGAGCACCCGCATGCCGGGTTGGAGTTCCAGCTTGCGGGCAATGAGGTCAAGCTTAGCTTCTTGGGCTTCATCCAGAGTTTGCGCGCCCCCATCCCAATAGGCACAGCTGTAGATCATGCGGCGATCCAGCATGTCCTCATAGAGATCGTTGCCAATGTCGTAGTGGCGCTGGCCAATGACGAATGCCCCCTTGCCCCGCTGGCGGTTGATAAGGCAACTGTCCAACCCAAGCAAGGGCTGAGTTAGCCAACCCACCTGCTGCGGTGCCTGGGCAGTTAGGAGACGACAAACTAACTCATCAATGGCCTCGCAATCCCACCAGCCCTCCATGTAGGCCTCGCCAAAGCCCAGGGATCCATAGAGCAGGCAGCGCAGATATAGCCGCTCGTCGTGAACTTGAATATCCCAAGGTTGCGAGCCATTGAGGGTTATACCGGCAGCATCCAGAACTCGAAGCGCATACTGACGCGCCAGCCAGCGCAAGCTGTTGAGTCCTTTCCCCATCCCTAGGGATCCCTCACTGCAGGGAAACTGACTCAACAAATACACCCCAAGGTGGCAAGGGATCCAACAAGTTGTTTCCAATTTCTAGGGATCCCCCCGAAGGGAGAACTTTACGATGACCTGTATGAGATTGTCTTGGAGTTGCGGTTTCCAATTTCTAGGGATCCCCCCGAAGGGGGAACTCGAGTTTCGCCGGCAAAGTGCCAGGGAGCTTTTGGTGTTTCCAATTTCTAGGGATCCCCCCGAAGGGGGAACGGAAAAAGACCAGTTCACCTGCGAATGCCAGGACTGGTTGTTTCCAATTTCTAGGGATCCCCCCGAAGGGGGAACCGTTGTATGCAATCAACGAGAATAACGAAATTATCTGGATTGTTTCCAATTTCTAGGGATCCCCCCGAAGGGGGAACTTGGAGTAGTAGATCCAGGGACCAAGAAGCTTAGTTTCCAATTTCTAGGGATCCCCCCGAAGGGGGAACTGCCCGGATACTCGCAAAAGTGAGCTGGCTAGATGCTGTTTCCAATTTCTAGGGATCCCCCCGAAGGGGGAACTGTTCGGGCACGTCTGGTTAGCAATAGCCTGAGGGAAGTTTCCAATTTCTAGGGATCCCCCCGAAGGGGGAACGAAGTAGCAGAAAACTGCTACCAGGCCGTGTTCGGCAGTTTCCAATTTCTAGGGATCCCCCCGAAGGGGGAACGAGGTTGGTTATGCTTACGCATCGTGCAAAACGCCGTGCGCGTGTTTCCAATTTCTAGGGATCCCCCCGAAGGGGGAACCCGATAAACTTCATAACGTTCATAACAGACTCCTCCCTTGTTTCCAATTTCTAGGGATCCCCCCGAAGGGGGAACTGCAGGCCATGCGGTTTATCCGCGAGTGTTTAGTGTCAAAGTTTCCAATTTCTAGGGATCCCCCCGAAGGGGGAACATCGTATATGTAAAGAGTTTCAACGTCCTGAGATTCAACGTAGTTTCCAATTTCTAGGGATCCCCCCGAAGGGGGAACGGCAGGATACTCCTCTGGGACCAATCAAGAATGCAACGTTTCCAATTTCTAGGGATCCCCCCGAAGGGGGGACAACAAGCAACCTCACCTACAAGGTGAGAGAAAAAGACCAGTTCACCTGTTTCCAATTTCTAGGGATCCCCCCGAAGGGGGAACGCTCTCCACACGAGCGGCAGCTCGCAGACCGTTCAAGAGGGGTTTCCAATTTCTAGGGATCCCCCCGAAGGGGGAACGGACGAAATCGAGATGTTCGCCGGCTTCGACGGTTCCTTGTTTCCAATTTCTAGGGATCCCCCCGAAGGGGGAACCTGGAAAGTCTCTGATTCTTCAACATTTCAGAGACAGTTTCCAATTTCTAGGGATCCCCCCGAAGGGGGAACCGTAAGCGCTTTAACGCGCAAGTCCGAAAGGACATTCGGAGAAAGGTTTCCAATTTCTAGGGATCCCCCCGAAGGGGGAACCAGATGGGCTAGAAGGGGCCGAGATCGAGTACCAAGAGTTTCCAATTTCTAGGGATCCCCCCGAAGGGGGAACTACACTCCTCTCGTTTTGTTTCTAGACTTCGTCTTCTGGTTTCCGACTTCTAGGGATCCCCCCGAAGGGGGAACAAAGCAACCAAAGAAGCTAGTCCAGAGGTAGTTCTGTTTCCAATTTCTAGGGATCCCCCCGAAGGGGGAACCTAACTACTGCCATCCCTCCCCTCTTCCGATAGTTTGGTAGTTTCCAATTTCTAGGGATCCCCCCGAAGGGGGAACGATGTTCATCCTGAATTGGTTCACTTGCTAATTGCCAAGTTTCCAATTTCTAGGGATCCCCCCGAAGGGGGAACTTAACCTCACTGCGGATCCATGCAAGGTTCACCACCATCTGTTTCCAATTTCTAGGGATCCCCCCGAAGGGGGAACAATGGCAAAGTCGAGGGCTTTAGCAGAGGCATTTATATTGGGCGTTTCCAATTTCTAGGGATCCCCCCGAAGGGGGAACAACTTATCCACACGCACGCATGAAAGGGGGAAACAATGAGTTTCCAATTTCTAGGGATCCCCCCGAAGGGGGAACCAGCCAAGCGAGCTAGTGGTGCAGAGAAGCAGATCTTGTTTCCAATTTCTAGGGATCCCCCCGAAGGGGGAACGAAGAAATGGAGAAACTGGTAACTTTGCTGGATAGCGTTTCCAATTTCTAGGGATCCCCCCGAAGGGGGAACTTGGGGTAAACAATCTAGACCAGTAGGTACTATTGGTAAAGTTTCCAATTTCTAGGGATCCCCCCGAAGGGGGAACAGTTAGACGGGGTAGTCATGATTACCCGAGAGCCCAAAAGTTTCCAATTTCTAGGGATCCCCCCGAAGGGGGAACGGCCCTGATGGCGTTCGCCTACATTTTCCCCGGCAAGTTTCCAATTTCTAGGGATCCCCCCGAAGGGGGAACTCTGCAGCCAGCGGGTGAACTCGATAGCTCTGGCCAGGGGTTTCCAATTTCTAGGGATCCCCCCGAAGGGGGAACTTACCATGATACCTGCTATTCTCACACGCTGCAATAAAAGCGTTTCCAATTTCTAGGGATCCCCCCGAAGGGGGAACCTGATGAGTTGTACTTCTATGCCACGCCACGTAAGCGTTTCCAATTTCTAGGGATCCCCCCGAAGGGGGAACTCTACCCCTATTAAAGCCAAGCAGGACAAGGGATGCAAGACCCGTTTGCGAGGGATCCGGAAAAAAGGGGGCAAAGAGAGTTTTGGCGAGGGGGTTTTGTAGCCGGAAAGCCTTGTGGCGCAAGGCATCGAGGGATCCGACGAAAGAATGAGCTTTTCCGGGATTTTCAGGGACGCTCGCAGAGGCGTTGATACCGTTTTGGTGTTCTTTTGGAAACATTGGGATCCGAGTGAGGGATCTAGCCACGCAGGCGACCGGAGCGCAGGATGCTGATGACGAGCCACAGCCCCAACAGGCTGGCCGCCCCGAACAGGAGTTCGCTCAGCCAAAAGACCTGAAACCGCTGCGTCTGAGCCGAGATGATGGCAGCTCCGACGATCAGAGAGCCGACCACAATGCTGTAGGAAAGGCGGTTGGCCGACTGATCCAGGCTGCTGCGGATCCCGTCCAGCTCTTGGATGGTCAAGTTCCAGCGCTGGGTTTCCGAGGTGATGCGGCTGAGCAGCAGCTCCATCTGGCGCGGCGATTGCAGAGAGAGATTTTTCAAATCCAAAGCCGTGCGCAGCAGCGAAGGCAGAGGGGCCTCCCCCAGCAATTGCGCCCGAAACACATCCGCCATCAGGGGGCGAAGCTGCTCCGGCAGGTTGTAGTCGGGGGTGAGCTGGCGGGCGATCCCTTCCAAATTGGCCAGCGCCTTGGCACAGAGGCCCAAATTGCCGGGAATGCGGATCTGGTTGCGCCGGGCCGCCTGCAGGATCTCAGAAAAGAGCTGGCTGAAGTTGAGCTCCGCAATGCTCAGGGCGTAGTACTGGCGCAGCAGACGCTCGTAGTCGCTTTGGAGCTGGGCCAAGCTGACAGTCTGATCCCGCGAGCGGGCCGCGGATCTTTCCGGCAGGGCCAACTCCAGGGTCAATTCGGCACAGCGCTGGGCATCGAGGCTGACAATGGCCAGCATCAGCTCCAGCAGAATCTGCTGCGTACGCGGATCCAGCCGCCCAATCATGCCGCAATCCAGCAGGGCTACGCGACCGGATCCCAAGTAAAAGAGGTTGCCGGGGTGGGGATCGGCGTGGAAATAGCCATCAATGCAGATCTGCTGGAAAAAAGCGCGGGTCAAGAGGCGGGCGATGTTTTCCGGGTCCGCGTCGCTGCGATCCGCCTCCAACAGGGGCCGGCCCTCGATCCACTCCAGCGTCAACACCTTTGGCGTAGTGAGAGGCCAATGGATGCGCGGCACCACCAGTTGGGCCGGATCAAACCAACGCCCCCTTTGCAACTGTTGGCGGAGCTGCTCGGTGTGGCGGGCCTCTTGGGTAAAGTCCAGCTCTGCTTGAATGGCCCGGCAGAACTCATCCGCCAAGGCCACCACATCTGCCAACCTGCCGAACTCCGTTTGCGCCACCAGCTCGGCAATGCCCCGGATTAGCCGCGTATCCCGCTCCACCACCGCCTCCAGCCCGGGCCGCTGGATCTTGAGGGCCACCCACTCGCCGCTGACCAGACAAGCCCGATGGACTTGGGCAATGGATCCCGCCGCAACCGACTCTGTGTCCAGGCTGCTGAACACCTGCTCCAACGGCTGCCGCAACTGCTGCCGCAGCAGGATCTCCACCGCATTCCAGGGAACAGGAGGTACGTCGGCCTGCAGAGTGCTGAGGGCCTCGATGTACTCTCGCGGCAACAGGTCCGGACGGGTGCTCAGCAGCTGGCCTAGCTTGACATAGACCGGCCCCAGATCCACCAAAATGTTGCGCAGCACCATTGGGGGGGGCAGTTGGGGTTCCCCAGCCTTGCCAAAAGAGAGCAAGCGGCGCATGTAGTCCCAACCGTGGCGCAAAACCACCTCCAGGATCTCGGCCTGACGCGCCCCACTCTGGGCCAGACGGGCAAACATCGCAGTCTCTCTCCCTGGAAGTCCAATGGCAGAGAAGCCCGATCCCTAGAAAAAGGGGATAGGGGCCACCCTACGGGTTCCATCCCAGCCGGTTTGCAGCCCCTCCCGCAACACCCGCAGCACCTCATCGGTATCGGCATTGGGCTGGGCAAAGGAGAAAACATGCTTGAAGCGCAGTTTGCCCTCCCGATCCACAACGAACTGGGCCGGCAGGGGTGCTCCCAAAGCTTGGCCAACCCCATAGAGGCGGAAGGTTTTGCACTCGGGATCCACCAGCAGCGGGTAGGGCAGTTGCAGATCGGCTTGGATCTGCTGGCTTTGAACCGGATCGGTGCTGGTGACCATCAGCAGCTCGGCCCCCAGAGCTTGGATCTCGCCGTAGCGGGCTTTCAGCTCTTGGATGTGGGGGTAGCAAAAAGGGCAAAAAAGCTTTTCGGTGAAGATACGAGTAAAAGCCAGAACCACCGGCTTTTGGCCGCGGTAGTCCGATAGCCGCACGGGATCCCCTTGCACGCGCGGCAGCTCAAAATCGGGGGCAATCTGGCCGATTTCCAGAGAAGTGTTGGCTGGTTGGGGGATGAAGTTGTCGGCAAAGCGACGGTTAAACAGTCCGCTGTTGCTGGTCATTGCAGTTTTTTACGTTTCTTTACTACTTGCCACCAGCCTAACCCAAAGCCTCGGCCACTGCCTTCAGCCGTCGGAGCTGGGCCCGCATATCCTGCTGGGTCGGCCCTGCTGCCAACAGGTAAAACCCTGCCGCCACCCAGGGACTGGGGATGCGGAAGTTGAAGCAATTGACTAGAAGGGTACCCCCCGGCTGGGGATGGCATTCCCAGCGGTCGGTTCCTTCAAAAAATCCCTTAAACTGCCACTGCACCAAGCCTTCTGCCCGCTCTGTAATCACGCAATCCAAGCTGGGGGATACAAACGGCAAGCGAAGGAAAAAGCGGTAGCGGCTGCCCAATTCCGCCAGAGGGGATCCCACCGCCTCACAGCCCAACAGCGGGTTGAGCCAGCGCTTCATCAACTCCAGGTCGGTGAGGCAGCGATCCACCTGGGCCACGCTGGCCGCAATCGGAATTGACTGGGTATAGATGGGCATCCTCAGGGGGAAGTTGGGGGAGCGAGCTTGGCCGCAGAGAGGTCTTCTGCCGTGGCAGAGGGGGATACGGTGCTCAGCAAAATCAAGATATCGCGATATTCCACCTGATCCGGCCCGCGACGGGGGGATCCCACTTGCACCACCGCCTGTTGGAGAGGCTTTTTGGGGTGGGGGGGAGACTCGAACACCAAGGTGCGGATCCCGTTGGCCTGCTCGATGTCGGAGAGGATGTCCCAGCCCCGGCCCCACAGGGTGCGGCGATAGTAGGCGGCAATCGCCTCCAGAGGCTGAGAGGTCTGCAAGATCAGGGAAGCAAGGCCCCCCTCTCGATCCCGAATCTGTCCCGAAGAGATGATGGAAGCGTTGGGCAACTGCAAGTGAGGGGGAAACTGAGGGGGAAGGGCGCGGGCATCTCCTAGGGAAGCCTCAAAGTGCGTGCCATCTTTGCCGATGTGACGCCGCACGGGATCCTGATCCACTTCTTGAGCAACCGGATCAGGCATCTTGCGACAGGCCACGAGGGATCCCGCCAACAGCCCCAGGGTTAGCCGAGTAAGAATAGGCAAAGAACTTGGCCCCACTGACGTGAACCGCTCAAGACGGGGATTTTTTCTCATCCGTTGGCCAGGGATCCCTGACTGGTTATAGCGGATCCCGCCTTTGGATACAACCAATCTCCCTTTCTGGGCCAAGTTCCAGAGCAGCCATCATTCGTCGAGCCAGGGCTGACAACTGCACACCAGGTGGCGATCCCCGTAGGCATTGTCGATGCGGCTGACGCTGGGCCAGAACTTGTGGGATCTGACCCAGGGGAGCGGGTAGGCGGCCAGCGAGCGAGGATAGGGGCGATCCCAGTGGTCGGCAGCCACCACCTCGGCGGTGTGGGGGGCCAGCTTGAGGGGATTGCGCACCGGATCCATCTCGCCTCGCTCAATGGCGGCAATCTCCTGGCGGATGGCAATCATCGCCTCGCAGAAGCGATCCAGCTCCTCCAGAGATTCGCTCTCGGTGGGCTCCACCATCATTGTCCCCGGCACCGGCCAGGAGATGGTGGGGGCGTGGAAGCCATAGTCCATCAGGCGCTTGGCCACATCTTCCACCTCGATGCCGGCGCTTTTTTTCAGGGGGCGCAAATCCAAAATACACTCGTGGGCTACCCATCCCCCCGGCCCTTTGTAGAGCACCGGGTAGTAGGGATCCAGCCGCTTGGCGATGTAGTTGGCGTTGAGGATGGCCACTTGGCTGGCCAGGGTAAGGCCGGCGGATCCCATAAGGCGAATGTAGGCCCAGGAGATGGGCAAAATGCTGGCACTGCCCCACGGGGCAGCGCTGACGGGGCCGTTACAGCCGGGCAAAACAGGATGGCCAGGCAAATAGGGCACAAGGTGAGGGGCCACGGCAATGGGCCCTACCCCCGGCCCACCTCCCCCATGGGGAATGCAGAAGGTCTTGTGCAGGTTGAGGTGGCAGACATCGGCCCCCAGCTCGGCAGGACGGCAGAGGCCCACCTGAGCGTTGAGGTTGGCCCCATCCATGTACACCTGTCCCCCCGCCTCGTGGATTATCTGGCAAATCTCGCGGATCCCTTCCTCAAACACACCGTGGGTAGAAGGGTAGGTGATCATCAAGGCTGCCAGCCGCTCCCGGTGCTGCTCCACCTTGGCCCGCAGATCCTCAATGTCGATATTGCCGGCTTCATCACAAGCTACGCTCACCACCTGCATCCCCGCCATCACGGCGCTGGCCGGGTTGGTTCCGTGGGCCGAGGTGGGGATCAAGCACACCTGCCGCCGGCTTTCCCCTCTGGCTTGGTGGTAGCGGCGGATGGCCAATAGGCCGGCATATTCCCCCTGAGATCCGGCGTTGGGCTGCAGAGAAACTCCGGCAAAGCCGGTGATCTCCGCCAGCATCTTTTCCAACTGGGCAAAGAGGGCTTGGTAGCCGCGGGCCTGCTCCAGGGGCACAAAAGGATGGAGCTGGGCAAACTCCGGCCAGGTGACCGGCATCATCTCCACCGTGGCGTTCAGCTTCATGGTGCAAGAGCCCAAGGGGATCATGGAATGGGTGAGAGCCAGATCCCGGCTTTGCAGGCGGTGGATATAGCGCAGCAGCTCAGTTTCCGAGTGGTAACGGTTAAAGACCGGATGGGTGAGGTAGGGGGTGGTGCGCAGGAGCTGGGGCGGCAGGCTCTGGCCCAAGTCCAGCTCTGGGCTGTCGGGATCCCAAGCTGGCGGTAAGGACTCGGTTCCGCTGCGGGGAAGGGTTCCGGCGAAGATCTCCCACAGATCCCGCAGATCCTGAGCGGTGGTAGCCTCATCCAAGCTGATCCCCAGCGTCTGGTCATCGATCTGGCGGAGGTTGATCTGTCGCTGGGCAGCGCCGGCCTGGATCGCCTGCACCTGCTCTGGAGAAGCTACCTTGACCCAGAAGGTATCGAAGAAATGCTCGGGCCCCACCTCATAACCCAACTGGCAGATCCCAGTGGCCAAGTGATGGGCCTGGCGGTGGATGCGCTCGGCTATGTGTCGCAAGCCGCGGGGGCCGTGGTAGACGGCATACATAGAAGCCATCACCGCCAAAAGCACCTGGGCAGTGCAGATGTTGCTGGTGGCCTTGTCCCGCCGGATGTGCTGCTCGCGGGTCTGCAACGCCAAGCGCAGGGCTGGCTTGCCTTGAGCATCCTGAGAAATCCCCACCAGCCGTCCTGGCAGCAGCCGCTTGTGGGCCTCGCGGGTGGCGAAGTAAGCCGCATGGGGGCCACCATAGCCCAAGGGCACGCCGAAGCGCTGGGTGGATCCCACCACGATGTCCGCTCCCCACTCTCCTGGGGGTTGCAATAGGGTTAAGCTGAGCAGGTCGGCAGCCACCGCCACCACCATCCCCTTCTGGTGAGCCTGCTCCACCAACTGCCGGTAGTCCCGGATTTCCCCATAGGTGCTGGGATACTGCAGGAGTAATCCAAAACCCTTTTCCAGGGAGAGTTCTGTTGGATCGGCTATGCGCACCTGGATCCCCAAGGGCTCTGCCCGCGTCTGCACCACTGCAATCGTCTGGGGATGACAGCCCCGATCCACCCAGAAAACTGGGGATCCCCTGCCTGCCAAGGTGTAGGCAAGAGCCATGGCTTCTGCGGCTGCGGTGGCCTCGTCCAGCAGGGAAGCATTGGCGATCTCCATCCCCGTCAGGTCGATCACCATCGTTTGGAAATTGAGCAGGGCCTCCAGTCGTCCCTGGGCGATCTCGGCTTGGTAGGGGGTGTAGGGGGTGTACCAGGCAGGGTTTTCCAGGATGTTGCGCTGAATCACCGGTGGCGTCAGGGTGTTGGAATAGCCCATGCCCAAAAAGGAGCGCCACACCTGGTTCTGGGCCGCCATTGCCTGCAGTTCCGCCAACACCTGCTGCTCAGGGCAAGGGGATCCCAATTGCAAAGGCTGGCTGCTGCGAATGGCCGGCGGCACCGCCTTCTCCACCAGCTCCTGCAGCGAACTCAGCTCCAACACTTGCAACATCTGCCCAATTTGCCGGGCATCCAGCCCAATGTGCCGTCTGAGAAAGAGTTCGGTCTGCCCCAGCAACTCCAGCTCCGGAGAAGGCGTGGGTTGTGGGATCCCTGTGGATGGATCCCGGCTCGGGGGGTCAAGTCGAGTCGAGTGGAGAAGGGCCAAGTCGGACATGGTGCAATCAGCCGCGAAAGGAATGGCAAGAAAGACTGTCTCCTGATCATAGTTGTTAAAAATTGTTTCTGTCGGGATCCAAATCCTGTCTTGGCCCTCGATTCGGGGTGGAGGGGATGAGACACTAGATGGTCGGAGAATGTTAGCAACCTATACAGATGAGCCTTTTGGATTCTGCTTGGAGAAGTGATGCTATGCGTTGGCTGCTGTCCATCTTGGTTCGTGTGGTGTTAGTGCTCTGTCTGTGCTTCGCTCCTTTGGGGATCCCTGTTGTGGCCAGGGCCGCAGAGCTTCCCCCGGTAAAGCACTTGGACACTCCGATTGACGTGAACAACACCATCTTGCGCAACTACCGCCAACTGCCCGGCTTCTATCCCACCCTGGCTCGCATCCTGGTGAAAAATGCCCCCTACAAGAGCCTGGAAGACATGTTGCAGATCTCAGGCCTGACAGAGCAGCAAAAGGCCTTGATCAAAGCCAACGCCGAGAACTTCGTGTTTGGCGAGTATCAGGAAGGGGCTAACCAACTGGAAAACCGCATCAACCAAGGGTACTACGGCTGATCTCGGCAGAGGGGCCATCGGGAGAATCGGCTTTTGTAGGAAAGGGATCCTGTGGCCTACGATAACGTCTGCAAGTACTTGGTGGAATGGTTCCCCGAGTCCTTTGCCCGGTGGCTACTGGGATCCCCTGTTTCCTTGGCTCAGCTACAGCCGACGGAGCTGTCCACCGAGCCCATCCGAGCGGACTCTCTTATCCTGCTGCGGGCCCAAAACCTGATTTTGCATCTGGAGTTTCAAACCGATCCGGATCCCGACATTCCCTTGCGCATGGCCGACTACTGCCTGCGCCTGTTCCGTCGCTATCCCGACCAGGAGGTGCGGCAGATTGTCATCTACCTAAGAAAAACCCAGTCAGAACGGGTGTACCAGACTTCTTTTCAACGGGGATCCCTGTCCCATCGCTTTGAGGTCTTGCGCCTGTGGGAACAAGATCCGGAGGTGCTGTCTCAATATCCAGGACTCCTGCCTTTAGCCGTGTTGGCAGATCCGGAAAACCCGGAGCCGCGACTCCGCCAAGTGGCCAGAGCAATAGCAGAGATAGAGGATCCAAAGCTACGGCAAGAGGTGAAAGCGGCCACTGCTGTTTTGGCAGGATTAACATGGACGCCAGAGGAAATTAGCAGGGTACTGGGAGGTCTGGCTGTGCGGGAATCGACCATCTATCAGATGTGGCGAGCAGAAGCCCTCAAAGAAGGGCGAGAGGAGGGCCTGAAACAAGGTCTAGAGCAAGGTCTGCAACAGGGTCTGCAGCAAGGTCTGCAGCAAGAAGCAGCTCGACTGACTCTGAGTCAACTGCGGCGCAAGCTGGGATCTTTGCCGGAAGACCTGTCTGAAACCATCCGCCTCTTACCTACCGAGCAACTGGAGGCTTTGGCGGAAGCGCTGTTGGACTTCCAAACCCTGGCCGATTTGATCCAATGGCTCAGGGAGTCATCATCCAACTAGGGTTTGCCGTCGCGGCCTTTTCCAACCTCACAGGACTCTGTGGGTGAGTTAGGATCCCTGTTACTCAGATGGACTCGATGAAACGGCCACAGGTTTTGATCTGTGGCTACTACGGCTACGGCAATGCCGGCGATGAGGCGTTGTTGGTGGCTCTCTTACGAGAGCTAGAGCAGTTGCCCAGCCCCGTACAGCCGGTGGTGCTCTCCCGTCGCCCTGCCGAAACGGCTGCCACCTATGGGGTGCTGGCCTATCCGCGCTTCAACAGTTTGGCTTTACGGCGCTGTCTCCAGGAGGCCCAGGCTTTCATCTGGGGTGGAGGTGGCCTGCTGCAGGATCGCACCAGTTGGCGCAGCCCTCTCTACTACCTGGGGGTGATGGGCCTAGCCCAGCGATGGGGGCTAAGAACCGTTGCCTGGGCCCAGGGGATCGGGCCGCTGCAGCGGGGGTGGATTCGCGCACTAGCCCGTCGCTCGTTGGCAGGTTGCACGGCCATCAGTGTGCGGGATGGGGTTGCCTCCCAATGGCTGCAAGAGTGGGGGATCCCTCACCAGGTGGCTCCGGATCCCGTCTGGAGTTTGCCGTCCAAAACCTTGCCGGAATGGGAAACGTGGCCTCAGCCCCGCATTGCTGTGGTCTTGCGTCCGCATCCGCAACTGACTGGAGCCTGTCTAGAAGCTTTGAGCCAGGGTTTACAGCGTCTCCAGGCTTCCACGGGGGCATACCTTCTCTTCGTGCCCTTTCAGCTGGCTCCTCCCGGATCCCCTGACCTTGGGCCAGACTACCACTTGGCTCAGCAGCTTCAGCAGCGCCTACCCCACCGTAGCCAAGTGCTGGAAATTCGGGATCCCTGTCTATTGAAAGGAGTCTTTCGGGGTGTCAGGCTGGCGATCACCATGCGCTACCACGGATTGGTGATGGCGGCGGCAGAGGGCTGCGCCTGTTTTGGTCTCAGCTACGATCCCAAGGTGAAAACGCTGCTCCAGGAATTGGGCATGCCTGGCTGGGATCTGCAGGAGATGCCCACCGATCCTGAAGCCTTACACCAAGCTTGGCTGGCCTGCTACTCAGAGAGCCTAGCTCTCAGCCCTGCCCAAGCTGACCTGTGGGCGAGGCAATCGGCTCAGCACGCTCAGTTGTTGAGACAGCACCTGAAGTGGGGTTGATGGGGTTGCCTGGAGAAGTTGCTGCCAGGGCGAATTCCGGTAGCGGTTCTTCTGGAGAGCTGCTTTACCCCAAAAGTAGGGAGGCACGGTGTCCCCGAACCAAAGCGCTGCGTGCATCCGCTTGAGGAGGCTCCCAATTCATTGAGGGGAGCATGACTCTAGTCAATAATAAGCTCAACTATACTGAAAATAATGTATAATATGTTCAGTACGGATTACTACCAGTTGATCTTTCTGTTTACTTTCGAGTCTGCCAACATGGTAGCCAAAGCAAAGCAGAAAATTGGTAGTAAGACGACACGGAAACTGCGCTTTGGGTATTCTACTCAAAGCTTTGCGGGATACCGCCATTCTGTTTGGAAACAAACAGAATGCTATCGCTGCATAGTTGAACAGTGATGTTCAGCAGTGTTCAGCGTAAATGTATCAGGACGTCACCTGAGAGGGTTTTGGGGGAGAAACTCCCGATCCAGGGGCAGGGGGGCGACAGGTTGGGTGAGGGTAAATTGGCCGCTTTCTATCCATTGCTTGAGGATTTCGGCAATTTGCATGGAGCGGCGCAGGCTGACCAGGGGAGCGGTGCGAACCTTGCGGCCATTGAGGGTGATCTGGCCGGATTTGAGCTGGGCATAGCTCACCAAGCCAAAGGTGGGCCGCACCCGGCGGGGAATGGAAAAGTCGATCACCGGTGCCACCAGTTCTTCATCCCGGATGGCGATGGCCTCCAAATCCGCAGGAGCGAGGATGGGAATGGGGATCCCGACCCCCAACATCAAGCTGGGACCGTAGTTGCGGAAGTAGCAGCCCCTCACCCATTCCGCCTGCATTTGCTTGGCATCTCCAATCAGGGCTAGAGTGGCCGCCGGGCCGATGGGAGTTTGGTTGGGCAATCGCTTTTGCAGCGGAAAGTGTTGGGTGCCCTCCCAGGCGACGTAGCCGATGCCGCCTCCCAAAAAGATGCGGCTGCCGATCCCCACCCGGCGCAACAGGGGATCGTTCAACAAGGGGGATAGCTCTCCCGGGTTGGAATAGACGGCATTGCCCAGATGCGGTTCCAACAGACCCAAGTAGGTGTACAAAGGCCGATCCCCGCCGTTCACCCCGACGATGAAGTTTTGGTAGGCATTGCGGGGGTTGAACAGGTAAAACTGGTTGAGCTGATCCCGAGTCAGGGTGGTCTCGTAGTCGGCGCGGGGGTAACAATCGGTCACTTGGCCGATGGCCCGCAAATGGACGCGCTTGCCCGCCACCAGGTCGGCAATGACATGGCCGCCCCCATAGGCTTGATCCGCTTGCTCGCTGGGTTGGGCTGCCCCCAGGTAAAGATCCACCGCGCCAAATCCGGCATAGGCCGGTACCCCGTTCAGCCAAGCTTGGCGAATCTTGATGGGCGGATCCGTATGGCCCAGGTTCACAATGGCTCCTGAAGACTCCATTGGCTCAAAGGTGCCGGTGGTGATCACATCCACCTGCTCAAAGGCTTCCTGGATCCCCAAGGTGGCCAGCTTGGCTTTGGCTTCCAGGGCCGTCCACACCCGCACCTGGCCTTTGGCAATGCGTTGGTTAATCTGGTCTAGGGTTCTCTCCATGGGATGTAAAGATCGCAATGGTTGGTCGCGTTGGCGGTGTGGAGCACTAGGCAGTCTTGATCGCTTGATCGTCGAGGGATCCGCTCCCATCTTGAATTCTCTCGTGAGGCAGCTCTTGGGACTGGCTCAATGAATAGCTTAAATGGACGGGGATCTGGGCCGGTGGGGCTTAAGGGGATCCGGCAGTATGGGCCGCTTTTGCCGGCGTTGGGGTTGGTGGGCCTGCTCTACGGCGGGGGGCTGCTGCTGGCTCTGGCCCAGAGTGTGGGCCTCTACGGCCTGGGCGAGAGGGGGTTTACCCTGCAGGGGTATGGGGAGCTGCTGCGGGATGCGGAAGTCGGGGGATCCCTGTTGCTCAGCCTCAGAATCGCTCTGTTGGCGACGGGGTTGGCGCTGCTTTTGGGGCTGGGGCTGGCGCTGCTGTTGCGGGGGGTGGGGGGGTGGGCCATCTGGCTTGGCCAGTTGACGCTGCCGATTCCTCATTTGGTGGGGGTGGCGGGGATGCTGCTGCTGCTGGGGCCCAGCGGTTGGCTGGCGCGGCTGGCCTTCCAACTGGGCTGGATTGCCTCGGATCAGGATTTTCCCTTGTGGGTGAACGACCGCGGCTATGTGGGGGTGTTGCTCTATTGGCTTTGGAAGGAGATCCCGTTTGCCGCTCTGGTGGCGCTGACGCTGCTGCGCGGGATGGGATCCGAGCTGGAGCAACAGGCTCGGCTGCTGGGGGCTTCTGCCGCCCAAACGTTTTGGTATGTGACCCTGCCCTTGCTCAGGCCGGGGCTGCTGGCCACCGGGATTCTCATCTTCGGCTTTGTCTTCAGCGCCTTTGAGGTTCCCTTGCTCTTAGGGCCCACCTACCCGCGCACCTTGCCCGTTCTGATCTATCAGCGCTTCACCCACATCAACCTGGAGCAGCGGCAGCAGGCGGTGGCGCTGGGGATCATCCTGCTGGCTGTCTCGGCAGCGGTGGTCAGCCTAATCGGAGGGCTGTTTGCAGCCAGAGTATCCTTTCTGCAGCTGCCGTTTGGCTCAGCGGGACGGAGTCCTTGGAGAAAGCCGTGAAAGGACGCAGATGGATTGGGGGATCCCTGCTCCGCCTTGGGGTGGCCGGAGTGGCCCTCCTTTGGGCTTTGCCCTTTGGGGTGCTGGCCCTTTGGGCCTTCACGCGGGCCTGGTATTTTCCCGATGCCCTGCCCCGGGCATGGAGCATAGCCGGTTGGCAGCAACTGCTGAGCTGGGGATCCCAGTTCCGGGCAGCCTTCGGCCAGAGCTTGCAAATTGCCCTGTTCACCACCCTGCTGGCCCTGGGGGTGGGGATCCCGGCAGGGCGAGTTTTGGGCACCCGTCCCGTGCCTGCCTGGCTGCGCCTGCTGCTGCTGTTGCCCGTCATCACCTCTCCTCTGGCTGTGCTGATGGGGATCCAAGGGGTGCTGATTCGCCTGCGGCTAGACGGTGCCCTGCTGGGGGTGGTGCTGGTGCATCTGATCCCCACCATTCCCTACATGGCTCTGGTGATGGGCAGTGTGTTCGCCCGTTTCGACCGCGGCTACGAGGCGCAGGCCCGCTGTTTGGGGGCGGATCCCTGGCAGGTGTGGTGGCAGGTGACGTTGCCCCTCATTGCCCCTGGGGCAGCCATTGGGGCGGTATTTGCCTTTTTGATCTCTTGGAACGAATTTTTGCTCACCTTCTTTGTCGGCGGTGGGCGGGTTCTCACGCTGCCAATGCTGCTCTACAGCCTTTTGCAAGGGGGAAACAATACCCTGGTGGCTGCAGTGGCCTTCCTGTCGCTGCTGCCGGGGTGGTTGGCCTTGCTGGGGGCCAGCGTCTGTTTGGGGCAGGCCATCGGGCTACCCCCCACAGAGGTTCAAGAGGGGGAGAGCTAATATCCCTTCAGGGCCAGGTTGGGCCGTTGCAGAGCAGCTCCCACCCGTTGAACCTGAGTTTTGAAGCTGCCATCTCGCTCCAACCATATCTGCCTCAGGGCAGGGGGAATTACCTCCAGGCCAAACTGGGGGCTCTTGGGACGAAATTGCACACAGGTTGAGGGACAAGCCAGGTAATCAACCCCCTCCCGCCGGCGGTGCAGGTCTTGGTGAATATGGCCGAATACAACGAGGCGGATGTGGTCGAACTCGTCCAGAACCCCAAACAACCGCTCCGGCTGCTGCAGGGCACTTTGATCCAGCCAGGCAGAATCCACCGAAAAAGGGGGATGGTGCAGGGCCAACAAAACATGGTGTTGGGCAGCTTTGCTCCGCTGCAATTCCTGTCTCAGCCACAGCAGCGTGCGCTCCGTCAGGTAACCGCTATCTTTGCCGGGCACGAGGGAGTTCAACAAAATAAAGCTCCAATTTTCCCGGCTGAAGCTCTTGTCCCCAAATAGCCGCTCGGCRTGRAGCTCTTGGTTCATGGTGTGCAGGCGATCGTGGTTGCCTGCCAACCAGTAAGTATCGATGGGGAGAGCCTGCAAATGGGCTCTCAAACGGGCGTAAGATGCCGCACTGCCATCTTGAGAGAGATCTCCGGTAAGCAGCAGCAGATCCGGCAAGGGATCCAGAGCGGCAATGGCCTTTTGCACCTGCAGGAAAGAGGCTTCCGTGTCCACCCCCAGCAGCCGGTGATGGGGCTTGGCAAACAGATGCAGGTCGCTGATCTGAACCACGTATACGGTCATAGAGCAGGCCCAAGAGGGTGGGATCCCATCTCCGCAGGTTTAAAACACTACCGTTTTACGTTTTAACACCAGATGGCCCGGCTGGAACCAGTAGGTAGGGTCATTTCGATTCAAGCTAGGACACTGCACCCACACCCGAAACGTTGGTCGCGTCTTCGCGTCAGCGTTGCGGAGCAATAATTCCCAGAACCACAAGGCTTTTCTCAGTAGCCCAGGCGTCTCGCCCCCAACCTAAAATGACCATAACTCAGCCCTAAAGGGCTCAACCTTAACCTACCCAAGTCCGTCAACCCGGTTCAACCCCTTGAGAAAGCCTTAGGAAACATTCAGAGAGCGGCCCACGTTCCTAAAAGCAGCCTGCACCTGAGGCCAGCGGGATTCCTGGGTAGAGGCCGTCAGCGTATAGAGGCGATGGTGCCGAACGGTCACCGTCACCACCTCGTGGCGAAGCTGGGATCCCATATCGGTTTGGTATTCCAGCAGGTAATAGGGGTGCTCCTGCCGCTCAAAGGCTTCGGCAGCCAACAGCTTGGCCGAGCGACCGGATCCCTCAGGAGCAATGATCTTCTCCGCCACCAACTGCCCCACCTCAGCCGGGCTGCCCAAATCGGCAATCGTCTCCCCCTTGTCAAACGGGGCGATCATCAGGCTGACGTTCTCGGTCTCGTACACCAGGTCGCGCAGGAGTACCACCGGCCCTTTCCCCGGCCCAAGATTGACCGCCACCATGCCGTTGGGGTAAGCAAAAGCAAAGGCTCCGCTGGGATCCCTGTAGGCCCGCAGGTTAGAGCCCGCGGAACAGGCACCGACCACCAAGCTGAGGCAGACACAGAGCAGCAACAGCGCTCTAGACAGCCACGGGCTGGTTGCGTAAGTGGGCCACAGGCCTGATCGGGCAGAATGCGCGCCTCGTGCTGCTGACATTGCTGGGATCCTCTCCTCAGGTGGGTTGCCTATTCTTCCTTTATCATCCTAGTACGAGCGCACTCCCTCTAGCCCGTTGACCGTCAATTCCCAACGGAAAACTCCCCCTGCAACTTAGCAGCGGGGTTGCCGACGTGGGTTGAAAAGCGAGGGATCCCCAAGCTTGGAAGCAACTGCCGCTATTGGGGGAGCCGCTTCTCGAAATCCAAATCCGGCATCGGCAAGTTGGCCTGGGCACCTCCTTGGCCGGTGAGCATTGCCAAGCGGCGGGAGATTTCGTCGTCCATGGCCATTTCATCCAGTTGGGCAGCAATCTGCTCGCTGCGATCTTCCGAGAGTTCGCTCATGGCTCGGGATTTGAGCTGGCGAGCCTGGATAGCATTCTTTGCCGCCTCAAATTGGGACTTGGCCGAGTCGATGTTGTAGGAGTTGTTGACGCGGGTCATCTGCTCCAGAGCTTGGTTCACCTCGTTGATGTCTTTGAGGTTGCTCAGCTCGCTCTTGTAAGCGGCCAGTCGTTCTTTCTCGCGGGCCAGCTTTTGCTTGGCGGCGTTGACGTAGCGCTCGGCAGTTTCCACGTTCTCCTTAAGGGGGCCGAGAATGGCCTCAATTTGCAGCGCTTGGGACATAGCCAGGCGGGCAGCCTCTTGATCGCCCCGTTGGGCGGCCAGGCGAGCTTTGTTCTCCAGGGCCTGGTACTCCCGCACCTTTTGCATGTACTTCTGCTCAGCCCGCTGATAGGCGGCTACTTGGGTGGCAACGGCTTCCGTGAGACGCTGAACCGTCTCCTGCATCGTGCGTAGGGATTCTTCCGCCACCATCACCGCTCCTGTGCCGCCTTTCTCCACCGGGATCCCCCACAGCCAGTTCCAAGTTCCGACGATGACGCTGCCGGCCCGTTGCCCAAAAATGCCGTAGATAATCTTGCGTGCGCCCATGGCCTGACCCTCCTGCTTGTGCGTGCCTCTACTGTATTTAACTTTCTCCCTGACTGGAAAGATCTCAGGGATCCGGCAAGTGGACAAATTCAAATCCCCGCTTCTTCAAAGTTGGGATCAACTGCCGCGTTACCTCAACCACTTGGGCTCCTCCTTGTACCCCATCGTGCAGCACGATTAAGGAGCCAGGCCGCACCTGGGCCAGCACCCGCTCCACTACCACCGATACCGGTGGGATCAGCCAATCCTCAGGCACCACGCTCCACATCACCGGACAAAAGCCCCAACGGCGCAAATCCGCAAGCGTCTGCGGCCAAAACAAGCCATTGGGCGGGCGCACAGCCCGATAATCGTCAGGGATCCCGCCACAGGCAGCCACCAGGGCAGCTTGGCTGCGCTTCAGGCTCTGATAAAGCTCTCCAGGGGCAAGCTCGGTAAAAGGGCGATGCTGCCAGCCGTGAAGGCCAATGCGGTGGCCTTGTTGGCGGATCTGACGGGCCAGGTGGGGCCAGCGCTGCACCCGTTCTCCCAACACAAAAAACGTGGCCGGCACCTGAAAATCCATCAAAACCTGCAACAAAGCAGGGGTGTACTCAGGGTGAGGGCCATCGTCAAAGGTCAGAGCCACCCGCTGGGTATGGGGATCTGCCGGCAACTCCCACAGGCCGTCGGGAAAGAGGGTCTTGAGGCCCCAATGCAGGGGTGGGTAGAGAGATGGGGGCAGGATTTGCCGAGAAGAGAAGAGCATTGTGGTGGGCTGTATTTTGTCCAGAACCAGAGGGCAATGCTTTGGGTGATCAACTGGGTAACAAATTTAGGTATTGCCGATTGAGCCAACCAATTGAAAAAATGGGCATGAGCATTGTAGCTAACAAAACAGACAGGGGTGGCGGGCCTATCGATGGCTTTTTGGATCTTGCCGTAGCCGGGTCACAGAAGTTGGAATTGGAATCCCGTCCTGTTGACCGCCGGGCGCTCTTGCTGAGTTCTTGAGGCCGATGATGGATGTGGGATCCCTTCTGCCCATAGCCCAGATCCGATAGGCTAGATTCACCCTCAAGGTATCAGCTGATGGCTTGGCAAACTCCAACACTGCTGCTGGTGGATGGTCACTCTTTGGCTTACCGCTCCTTCTACGCCTTTGCCTACAGCCGCGAGGGGGGGTTGCGCACTTCCACTGGGATCCCCACCAGCGTCAGCTTTGGCTTTTTGAAATCGCTGTTAGAAGTCTTGGACAAATACACCCCTACCCATGTAGCCGTTGCCTTTGATACACGGCAGCCCACTTTTCGCCACGAGGCCGACGAAACCTACAAATCAGGCCGCCCGGAAACGCCACCGGAGTTTATCGAAGATGTGGAGAACCTGAAGCAGGTGTTGACGGCACTACGCATCCCGATTTTGGTGGTGCCTGGTTTTGAAGCCGATGACATTTTGGGCACCCTCAGTAGGCTAGCCCCCCAAGATTACCGGGTGCAGATCTTAAGTGGCGATCAAGATCTGTTCCAGTTGATCGATACCGATGGAAGAGTTCGGGTTTTGCACCTCAACAGCAAAGATCGCATCAGCGAGTTTGGCCCCGAACAAGTGAAAGAAAAATTGGGCATCTGGCCTTGGCAGGTGGTGGATTATAAGGCCCTCTGTGGCGACCCTTCCGACAACATTCCCGGGGTGAAAGGGATCGGCCCCAAGCGAGCTGTGGAGCTGCTGGAGCGCTACGGCAGTTTGGATGAAATTTTCGACCACCTGGACGAGATCCAAGGAAAAGTCCAGCAATACCTCAAAGAAGGGATCCCGGCGGCCCATCACTCGCAATTTATGGCTCGGATCAAATGCGACGTTCCTCTTTCTCCCGACTGGGAGAGCATGAAATTAACCGGGTTTGATCAAGCAGAATTGCTGCCGCTGCTGGAAAAATTGGAGTTTCACAGCTTCATCGCCCAAGTGCGCAAAATACAAACGGCTTTGGGGGGGATCCCAACCGAGGCAGAGGTGGTTGGCGCTTTTAATCCCACCGGGGATCCCGCAAACGCTCCTGACGAAGCCCTGTGGTTTGATTTTGCCCTCGATCCCGTCCCTTCTCTGCCGGCGGTGCGCATCATCGATACGCCGGAGCAACTGGAGCTTTTGCGGCAAGAGCTGCTGGCCTGCCCAGGGATTGTAGCTTGGGATACTGAAACCACCAGTCTAGATCCACGGGATGCCCAATTGGTGGGGATCGGCTGTTGTTGGTCAGAGGGAGATATCGCCTACTTGCCCATCGGCCACCGCCAGGGATCCAACCTGGATTGGGAGCTGGTGAAACAAAGCCTGCAACCCCTTTGGGAAGATCCCAACCGACCCAAAAGCCTACAAAACTGTAAGTACGACCTGAGCATTTTCCGCGCCCACGGGATCCGCCTGCAAGGGATCCAGTTTGATCCCATGTTGGCCAGCTACGTTTTGGATCCAGAAGCCAGCCACAACTTGGCCGATTTGGCAGCCACCCATTTGAATTTGCCGACCACCAGCTACAAAAAGTTGCTGGGCAAGGAACAGTCCATTGCCGATATCCCGATTTCCAAAGTTGCAGAATACTGTGGAACCGACGCCTATTGTGCCTATCGTCTGGTGCCAATCCTCACCGAAAAGCTGCAGAAAACCGATCCACGCCTGTGGGATCTTTTTATTCAAGTCGAGCTGCCCTTGGCCCAAGTTTTGGAAGAGATGGAGTGGATCGGCATTCGCGTTGATACCGAGTTTCTGAGGCAATTTTCCCAAGAGCTGGAACAAGAGCTGCAAAGTTTGGAGCAGAAAGCTTATGCCCAGGCTGGAGAAACCTTTAACCTCAATTCTCCCAAGCAACTGGGATCCCTGCTCTTTGAAAAGCTGAAATTGGACATTCGCAAAACCCGCAAAACGGCTACTGGCTATTCCACTGATGCCTCAGTTTTAGAAAAGCTAGAGGGGGATCATCCTCTCATCGAAACCATCGTGCAATACCGCACCTTGGCCAAGCTGAAATCGACCTATGTGGATGCTCTGCCTGCCCTGGTAAGAAGCGATACCGGCAGAGTCCACACCGACTTTAACCAAACCGTTACTGCCACCGGCAGGCTCAGCTCCTCAAACCCCAACTTGCAAAATATTCCCATTCGCACCGAGTTCAGTCGCCGGATTCGACAAGCTTTTATTCCCCAAGAGGGATGGCTATTGACGGCAGCAGATTACTCTCAAATTGAGCTGCGCATTTTGGCCCACCTCAGCCAAGAACCTGCCTTGCTGGAAGGCTTTCGCTCAGGGGAAGATGTGCATACCCTGACCGCCCGCCTGCTCCTGGAAAAACAAGAAATAACCAGCGAAGAACGTCGCCTGGCCAAGACGATTAACTATGGGGTGATCTACGGCATGGGGGCACAGCGCTTTGCCCGCACTGCGGGGGTTTCTTTGTCGGAAGCCAAGCAATTTTTACAGCGATTTAACGAGCGCTACGCCGGCATTTTTGCCTATCTGCGCTCCACTGAAGCCTTTGTGGAAAAGCATGGCTATGTAGAAACGATCTTGGGTCGCCGTCGCTATTTTCCCAATTTGTCTCGTCTGACAGGCCATCGCAAACAAGCGGAATTACGGGCAGCTGTGAATGCTCCCATTCAGGGATCCGCCTCGGACATTATCAAAGTAGCAATGGTGCGCCTGCGGCAAAAGCTGCAGAACTTTCGTTCCCGCTTGCTCCTGCAAGTGCATGATGAGCTGGTGTTTGAGGTGGATCCCTCGGAATGGCAGGCCCTAAAACCGCTGATCCAAAGGGAAATGGAAGGAGCAGTGCCCCTCTCCATACCGCTGGTGGTGGATATCCAAATTGGCCACAATTGGAAGGAAGCCAACTAGACCATGGGAGGCAGAAAACCCCAGGTTTGCAAGGAAAGGGATCCCGGCTCCGTGAAAATGTTAAGCTATGTAAAAGCGTTTGTTGTTTTCTTATGACTGTTGAGATTTACACCTGGCGTTTTTGTCCCTTCTGCATCCGGGCTAAGCAACTGCTGGATCGCAAAGGCGTGAAGTATATCGAGTACGCCATCGATGGAGACGAGGCAGCACGGGCGGAAATGGCCAAGCGGGCCAACGGCCGCCGTTCGGTGCCGCAAATTTTCATCAACGACCAGCATATCGGCGGCTGCGACGATCTTTACGCGCTAGAGGCTCGCGGCCAGTTGGATCTGCTCCTACAGCAGGCCAGCTAAGCCTCAACTGTATCTCTCATCACTTTGTAGCCTGTTTAACTTGAGCGCGAGCCTGCTTCACCATGGCAATTAAGGTTTGATGGGCGTCCTCGGAGTCCCGCAGGGGGTGGTCGAAGCGGATCCGCAGCGTTTGTACGGCCCCGTCGACCTGCACCCGCAAGTCCATCCCTTCCGGGTCAATGGCCTGCATGCGGGCTTGGGTAACTCCTTCCACCTGGCCAAAGACCCTGGCGTAGAGGGCTATTGCATCGGCATGATCTTCGTTCATGTGCTTGCAGATGCGCTCGCTAACTTGGGGGGTGAGAGGATCGCCCATGGCAGTTGTTTTTGGCTTACAGCCCTCAGTTTAAAGCTCCCGCCAGTCCACAGTAAACTACCCAACCCTACCCCTGGCCAGTACAATAATGCGGCTAACCCAGCGTTAAAAGCGGCGCTCCCGGATAGGCAGCCGTTTAGGTTTCAGAATAAAAAGGCAGGGATCCCTTCCCCTCCATCCCAGAGAACACCAGGGATCCAGGGGATCAAGCTTGTCCTTGGGCCTGTAGCTCCAACAGCTCATCTGCCATATCCAAAAAAGCCTCCCGATCCAGATAGGAGACATCTCCCACCCACTCCCCCAGCTTGACCACATAGACCTCGCTCAAGGTGGGCCGGCGCTGCAAATCGCGGGAATAGGCTTTCACCAACCCGAGCACCGATTGCTTTTTGACAATTCGCCTGTAGCGGGGATCGTCCTTGGCCCGCACACGATAGACGACTCCGGTCTCATCGCCAATTTCCATCTCAAACTGGCGCTCCCGCACCTCTTCAATGTAGAAGTTGCCATCTTCATCCAGCTTTTCTCGCTCTTCCACCACCACCTCGTAGCGGCGAGTGCGCAACACCTGCCCAAAAAACAATCCCCCATAGGGAATCTCGCGAAAGGCTAGCTGACGGCGGGAGATGGTATAGAGCGGCCCCCACAGGAAGGGATAGAGCAACGAGAGAATCCCGACCAGAAAGGAGATCGCCCCCAGAAAGGATCCCTCGCCAAAAGCGCGAGAGAGAACCAGCAGCGCCACGCCCACCAAAATGGCCGTGATGATGCGGCCCGTGCTCTTGAGGGCATCGCTCCAGTAAGCCGCATACTGAAGGCGCGTTGGCACCACCGGAATCACCGATTCGCATTCTTCTGGGGTTAGCTCCAACAACATGCTCCAAGGATCCTCACAATGCCACACTCCATCTGCAACGGGCCAGACCCTATCTTAAAATGAGGCAGGGGCGCTTCGCCGCCGGGCTTGTCTGCTGCCAGTTCTTGCACACTTCCCACTTCCATGCTGACAGGATCCCATTTCTCCTCGACCGGCCAGACCATCAGACAGCAGGTGGCCCAGTTGGACGAGGGATCCCGTCGCGACAAGGCTTGGCTGGGGGATGCGGTGTTGAGCTTGTTTGCCCGGCAGTGGCTGCTTGGGCCACCTCAAGACTGGCAAGTGCCTTCCCCGCCCAGTTGTGACTTGAATCGCGCAGAACTCTTCACTTGGCTGACCTCCAATCAATTTTTGTCGGCCTTCAGGGATCCCACGCAGGTTGAGGCGGAAATCGGCCTGGTTTACGAAAAAGAAGGTCTACAAGCAGCGTTTGAATATATCCAGGCGCACCTGCTGCCTCTATTTGTAAGACAGGTGAACAACCGCGCCAAAGCCCTGCGTGGCAAACGCCACTAGCCAGTTTCTGAGCGAAGCAAGAGCGCGGCAGGATGGCTGGGCAGGTCGCCTCTTGAGGGGGAAGCAGAGTTAATGGGAAGAAGGGGGATCCACCCAGCGCCCATCGGCTTTGATCAGATCGATCAGCGCCTGCACGCCTTCCGATTCCGGCACCCTTTTCACTTCCTCTTTGCCGCGGTAGAGAGAGATCACCCCCGGCGTCTTGCCCACGTAGCCGTAGTCGGCGTCGGCCATCTCTCCCGGCCCATTGACAATGCAGCCCATGACGGCAATGTCCAGCCCCACCAGGTGCTGGGTTGCGGCGCGCACCTTCTGCAGCACCTCCTCCAAATTGAAGAGGGTGCGGCCACAGGAAGGGCAAGCCACATACTCCACCATGGTTTTGCGCAGGTTCAGAGCTTGCAAAATGCCGTAGGCCACCGGGATCTCCTTCTCTGGCGCTTCCGTGAGAGAAACCCGAATCGTGTCGCCGATCCCTTCAGCCAAGAGGGTTCCGATCCCCACCGCCGACTTGATGCGCCCATATTCTCCATCGCCCGCCTCGGTGACACCTAAGTGGAAGGGGTAATTCAGGCCCAGGGCATCGAAGCGACGGGCTGCCAGCCGGTAGGCCGCCAACATGACCTGCGGGCGGGAGGCCTTGAAGGAAAGCACCACATTGTGAAAGTCTTGCTCGGCGCAGATTTGGGCAAATTCCAGGGCCGACTCCACCATGCCCTCAGGCGTATCCCCGTAGGTGAAGAGCATCCGCTCTGCCAGGGATCCATGATTTACCCCGATGCGCAGGGCTTTGTTCTGGGCTTTGAGGGTCTGGACAAGGGGGGTGAAGGTTTCCCGGATTTTGTTACGAATGGCCTCAAATTCCGCCTGGGTATATTCTGTGCGACCGGGCTGAGGTTTTTCAAAGACGAACAACCCTGGATTGATGCGCACCTTGTCCACGTATTTGGCCACCTCCAGGGCGATCTTGATGCCGTTGTGATGGACATCGGCTACCAAAGGCACCGGCTTGTAGGTTTGGATCAGCTTCTCCCGAATTGCCTCCATCGCCTTGGCATGGGCCATGCTGGGAACGGTAACCCGCACAATCTCTGAGCCCGCCTCGTGCAGACGGCGGATCCCGGCCACTGCCGCGTCGACGTCGAGGGTGTCCTCGTTAATCATGGACTGTACCACCACCGGGTGCTGGCTGCCGATCAACACATCGGCTACGGCCACCGTACGGGTGGGGCGACGGGGATAGACCGGTTCTGGGTAGGGCTGCTGGGTGGGGGCGTTGGGCCGATCCAGGGTTTGCATAGCTTGGTCAAGCCAAAAGAGCTGCTCTAGCTTGATTGTAGGTCGGAAACTAACCTGGGATTCGACTCAGCTCAGGGTAGAGGCTGAGGGGTTCAACCCCGAGGATTTCGACGGGATCCCCAACCCTCAGGTGCTTGCCCGTCTCCGTTCTCGGGATCCACGTATTGATTCCAAGGCGATAGAAATGGTCAAAGCGGCTGGCTTCGGCCCAGGGTGGCAAGGTTTTCTGCCGTTGCGCTACGAAGTGCTTTTGAAAACCGGGATAGGCCTCTCCGCTCAGGGGATCCCGGCTGGGCACCACACAGCGGGCGCAGGGGTTGAGGCCCAGCAGCTCCACTTCCCCAATGCGAAAGCGCACCCCTTGATCTGCGCGGGCAAAGAGACGATCCTCCCAAAAGGCAGAGCAATCCGACAGCTCGATATTCATGCGAAAGCGCTGCCGAACCGCTTCCAGGGTCAAGTTGGGGAACCAACCGGCCACCGTCTCCAGAGTGGCTGTGCTGATCAGGGTGGGGCCGTCGGCATAGGGATCGTCTGGAAACCCCCTGAGAGGCTCCTCCAGCAGTTGCACCGGAAAACCGAACCAATCGCTGAGCCAAGTCTGCAAAGCATCCCGCTGCTGCTGCAGGTCAAACTGAGCCGCCTTGCCATCCCCCCACAACTGCACCTGGCCCAACTGGGGATCAAACCGGGCCCGCAGGCGGTGGACTGCAGCATGGCGTTTGCCGTTCACCCGCTTCCCCTCCGCATCCACCAGGGCGTAGCGCCGATCCCCCTCCAAAGTCCCCCCTGCCGTCAGCCTCACCTCAGACAGAGGGATCCCATCCAGGGACTTGATGGGATAGACCGTTAACCTGGCAACCTGGGGCATGGCCTGTCTGCCGGGCTCCGCCTGAATTGCTTAACTGTCGGCTTCGGTGGGATGGTCGGTCATGGGGTAGCTGCGGATAAAGTCTCTGGGGGTTACATTTTCTACAAACTTGCGAAAGGCCTCCCGCTCTGCTTCGTCGGCATCTTGGTTCATGGGGATCGAGGCTTCCGCAATGACCTCTTCCACCGTCCAGATGGGAACATGGGCCCGCAGAGCGAGGGCAATGGCGTCGCTGGGGCGGCAGTCGATCTCTTGTTTTTTGTCACCATTCACGGTGACGAGCACCGCGTAGAAGGTGTTATCCAGCAACGCGTGAATGATGACTCGCTCCAGCTTGATCCCCCACGTCTTCCAGGAGTTGAGGATGAGATCATGGGTCATGGGGCGCAGTGGCTTTTGGTCGTCCAGGGCCTGCAAAATGGCGTTGGCCTCTGCTTTTCCCACCCAAATGGGCAGGGCACGACGCTCACTGCCATCGCGCAGGATGACAATGGGGTTTTGGTTGACGGCATCGACCGCAATCCCAGCCACATGCATCTCGATCATGAGCAATTGCCTCCAGCCGGTGATCTTGATCGTATCTACGGGCGTCAAAGTTTGGCAACACACCATGAGCTCAGTTGGTAGTCCAGTTGAAGTGGCTTTGATCGGGGGCACTAGCGAGAGCCGCAGCTTGGCCGACGCCCTCAGCCGCCAAGGGATCCCTTGGGTGGCAACCGTCACCACCGAAGGGGCCAGAAGACTGTATCAGGATTTGCCCGGTCAGGTGGTGGTCACCCGATTTTCGCCGCCATCTCTGGAACAATTCCTGCAAGAGTGCCGGATCCGCGTAGTGGTGGATGCCTCTCATCCTTTTGCCCAGCAAATCTCGCAACTGGCCATCCAGGTGACGGCTCAACTGAGGATCCCCTACCTGCGCTACGAACGCCCTCCTCTGGAGCTGGATCCCTGGGTCCAGGTGGTGCCGGACTGGCAGGGGGTGCTCACAGAGGCGGTGCTGGCGGGGCGGCGGGTGCTGCTGACGGTGGGAGTGAAGGCCCTGCCCCTGTTTGTACCTTGGCAAGATCGCTGCCAACTGTGGGCACGGGTGCTGCCGGAATCGGTTCCCCAAGCGGTGCAAGCCGGGATCCCTGCCGAGCGGGTGATCGGGATGCGCTTGCCCCTCAGCTTTGAGCAAGAACTGCAGCTTTGGCAGCGGTTCAGCCCTCAGGTGGTGATCAGCAAAGCTTCTGGGGAAGCAGGTGGGCTGGGGATCAAACAGGCAGTGGCCAAAACCCTGGGGATCCCTCTGTGGGTGATCCGGCGACCCCCGTTGGACTATCCCTGGTGCAGCCAGGATTTGACAGAGGTGGTGCAGGAATGCAGGCGATGCTTGGGCAGAGCCAAACCTTGAGGTTGCCCGGCTCCGGCCAGACAAGTCAAAACGGCTCTTCGGGGGGCAGGTTGGAGTCGCGGTCTTGACGGGATCCCAGCAGTTCTAGGCGATCTACAGCGATGATGGGCCTCTGGCGCTCTTCTCCGGTGGATTTGTCTGTCCAGCGATTGAACTTGAGGCTGCCCGTTACCCCGATGAGGCTGCCTTTGCGCACATACTCTCCCGCCACCTCGGCAGTGCGGCCCCACAACTCTAGGCTGAACCAATCGGGCTTGTCTTCCCCTTTGCGGAATCGGTTGACCGCCAAGCTAAAAGTACAGACCACCTTGCCTGACTCAAAGTAGCGCACCTCCGGATCCATGCCGGCTCGCCCCACCAAGGTCACCAGGTTCAAGCTCATGGGCAGCTTCTCCAGACCGCCAGTAAATCTAGCCTTTGTTGTAGCGCTCGCAAGGGATCCCTGTCATCTTTTGGCTTGCGACCGTCAGCTTGGGCTCAGAGCCGATTCTTTAGGATATTTACAGATTTAGCTGCGGGGATCCCGATTGATCTCTGGGAAAAGCCTCTGCTGTGATGGACTTGATGCTCGGGATCCGGCTCCGCACTCTGTCGCAAAAGTTTACAATGGCAGAAGCAGTTGAGCAAATGCCAGCCCACCAGACACTCCCACCGGCCAATTGCAGGGCTAGCAGAGCAGGTTCGTTGCTGTGAGAGGACGCATTCAGAAGCATTTCCCATGGAATTCATCTACACGTACGCCTGGTTGATCCCCGTCTATCCTTTGGTGGCAGCCTTTCTCCTCGGCTTAGGTATCCTGATGTTCAACGCCTGGACAAGGGCCAACCGCTCTTTGGCTGCCTTTTTGAGCGTGTTCGCGACCGGGACGGCGATGGTTCATGCCTTTGCCCTTTTGGTCAGCCAGGTGCAGGGGCACGAAGCCGTCCTCAGAACCATCACCTGGGCCCAGGCGGGATCCTTCTCGGTGGATATGGGCTTTGTCGTGGATCACCTGAGCGCCATGATGCTGGTGGTGGTGACCACGGTGGCCTTTCTGGTGCAGATCTACTCCGATGGCTACATGGCCCACGATCCCGGCTATGTGCGTTTCTACGCCTACCTGAGCTTATTTAGCTCCTCGATGCTGGGCTTGGTGGTCAGCCCCAACCTGGTGCAGATCTACATCTTCTGGGAGCTGGTGGGGATGTGCTCCTACCTGCTCATTGGCTTTTGGCACGACCGGCAGGCAGCGGCAGAAGCAGCGCAAAAGGCGTTTGTGGTCAACCGGGTGGGAGATTTCGGCCTGCTGTTGGGCATCTTAGGTTTTTACTGGATTTCCGGTACCTTCGCGTTTGACGAGATCGGGCGCAACTTGCAGGAGATGTTGGCTGCCGGAGCGGTGAGCAGCAGCTTGATTGCCCTGTTTGCGGTGTTGGTGTTCTTGGGGCCGGTGGCCAAGTCGGCCCAGTTCCCGCTGCATGTGTGGTTGCCGGATGCTATGGAAGGTCCCACGCCTATCTCGGCTCTCATCCACGCAGCCACGATGGTGGCGGCTGGGGTATTCCTCTTGGCCCGCATGTTCCCGGTGCTGGAAGGGATCCCGGCGGCCATGGACATCATCGCCTGGACAGGGGCGGGCACAGCCTTCTTGGGGGCCACCATTGCCATCACCCAAAACGACATCAAAAAAGGCTTGGCCTACTCCACCATTTCCCAGCTGGGCTACATGGTCATGGCCATGGGGTGCGGCGCCTATGGGGCGGGCCTGTTTCACCTGATGACCCACGCCTACTTTAAGGCGATGCTCTTTTTGTGCTCTGGCTCAGTTATCCACGGCATGGAAGCGGTGGTCGGCCATGACCCGGTTTTGGCCCAAGATATGCGCCTGATGGGGGGGTTGCGCAAATACATGCCGGTTACGGCCATCACGTTTTTGATCGGCACGTTGGCCATTTGTGGGATCCCGCCCTTCGCCGGCTTTTGGTCTAAAGACGAGATCTTGGGCGCTGTTTTCGAACGGAACCCAGCTCTGTGGGGGGTGGGCTTCCTCACCGCCGGCATCACTGCCTTCTACATGTTTCGCATCTATTTCCTCACCTTTGAAGGGGAGTTTCGCGGCACCAACCTGAGACTGCGGCAGGAGGTGGCCATCAGCCAGGGCCGTCCTGTGCCAGCTTTTGCCTACGTTTTTGCGGGGAAACAACCGGCCTTTGGCCCTGGAGCCATGAACATTCAAGAAAAACCCCAGCCCAGCAGCCATCCTGAAGCCCACGAAAACCTGCACGACGGAGATGCCCATGCCTCAGAGCCCCATGAGTCCCCTTGGTCGATGACCTTCCCGCTGTTGGCTCTGGCCGTCCCTTCTGTGCTGATTGGCCTGGTGGGTACCCCTTTTGCCAACTTCTTTGAAGCTTTCATCCACCCACCGACTGAGTCTGTGGCAGAGGCAGGCTCGATTTTGCCGCTGGTGGCAGCAGAGTGGCAGGAGGTGCTGGCGGGCCATTTCGATTGGGCAGAGTTTCTAATCATGGCGGGTAGCTCCGTGGGCATTGGGCTGATCGGCATCACCTTGGCCAGCTTGATCTACTGGCAAAAGCGCATCGACCCGGGCACCTTCCCCCAAAGCCTGCAACCGCTCTACTACTTCTCCCTCAACAAGTGGTACATTGACGACCTCTATGAGCGAGTCTTTGTGCAGGGCACCCGCTTCGTGGCACGGGAGGCGCTGGAGGTGGACAGCCGCATCGTGGATGGTGTGGTCAACCTGACGGGCTTGGTGACCATGGTGAGCGGCGAGGCGATGAAATACCTGGAGAGCGGCAAGGCCCAGTTTTACGCTTTGATTATCTTTGCAGCGGTGGTGGTGATGGTGGTGGCATCAGGGGTAGGGTTCTAGCTCGAAGGCGAGGATGGATCCGGCCCGCTTGGCCAAGGGATCCCTCAGCCTAGAACTGCTGCTATGCTACGGAGCAAGTTGAGCGGATCCCTTGTTGCAATGGCCCCGCGTCGTCTTACGTCGATTTCGGATCCCTTGTTGGCGGAAAGGCAAGGTCAGAGGGAGCGTGTCTTGGCCCTGAAAAATCAGATCGAAGCGATCCTCTACTTAAAAGGGCAGCCCCTGGAGCTATCCGCCCTGGCCCAGTTGGCCCATTGCAGTCGCGACGAAGCCTACGATGCGCTGCTGGAATTAATGGAAGACTATGCCCATCGAGATTCTGCCTTGGAGGTCTTACAGGTGGAGGAGGGGTTTGCCCTGCAGTTGCGGGAGCCGTTTTTGGAGCTGGCCAACCAGCTTTTACCCCCTGAAATTGGGGTGGGTGCTACCCGTACCCTGGCTACAATCATTCTGCGTGGCCCGCTCTCGCAGGCGGAGTTGGTGGAGTTGCGCGGCCAAGGTGCTTATCAGCACGTGGCAGAGCTGGTAGAAAAAGGCTTCGTTACCCGCTATCGCAAAGAAGGCAGCCGTTCCCCCTGGTTGCGGGTGACCGATAAGTTTCATCGCTACTTCATGGTAGATGAGCTGGCCAAAAAAGCAACAGAGGCGGCTTCTTTCCCCGAAGAATAAACTTTGAAGAATAAACTTTCCCCAACTGCAAAATGAGGGATCCCTAACTCCTCTCTCCCAAAGGGAAAGTGTCTCAATCTGGCTTGAAATAAAAAAGGATCCCCTGGTCGGGGATCCAAATCGAGGGGAGCGCAGCTTCGGCAGAGAAGGGATCAGCCGAAAGTAGGTTCGATTGCTGAGACTTCTACTTGTTGGGCTGAGGGGCGACCCGCAAATAGGGCTTAATTTCCTTGTAGCCTTTTGGGAACTTCTCTTTCAGCACTTCCGGATCTTTCAGCGAAGGCGGAATGATGACATCGTCACCGTCTTTCCAGTCGGCAGGGGTGACGACATTGTACTTATCCGTCAGCTGTAGGGCATCGATCACCCGTAGGAGCTCGTCGAAGTTGCGGCCCGTGCTGGCTGGGTAGGTGAGAATGAGGCGGATCTTCTTATTGGGATCAATAACGAACACCGAGCGCACCGTCAGGGGCAGCCCTTCTTGATTGAGGTTGGTTTGATCCAACATGCCGTAGAGCTGAGAGACCTTGCGGTCTGCATCTGCCAAAATGGGATAGGTCAAAGTGGCGTTCTGGGTTTCCTCGATGTCTTTTACCCAGCCGACGTGGGAGTCCACATCGTCCACACTGAGGGCGATCACCTTCACACCCCGCTTTTCAAATTCGGGCATCAGCTTGGCAACGGTGCCCAGCTCTGTGGTGCAGACCGGCGTGTAGTCGGCGGGGTGAGAGAACAACACCACCCAGCTATCCCCGGCCCAAGAGTAGAAATCGATTTCGCCGTGGGTAGACTTTTGCGTGAAATTGGGAGCAGTATCGCCAAGTCGGAGAGACATACGCTCTTGATCCTCCGTAAAAGGGTTCAATCCGGTGAGACAGGGATCCGGATCCTTCGACCCGATCCCTCTTGATCTTGCCACATAAACCCCGATTTTCCGAGCGGATTACAGGTGATTTTAAGATTGTCCTCACCTAAGCCGCTACTGAGGGAAGACGACATGGGGATCCACCAGCTCGGCTACGAATTGGTGCAGGATGGGGACATAGCGCTCTCCGGCCACCTGCAGCAAGTTGTTGTGATCGGCTCCCTCGATGGGCACCAAGCGTTTGGGATCCCGTGCTGCTTGATAAAGGGCTTCAGCATGCCAGAAGGGGATTAGACGATCCTGGGTACCGTGCAAAATCAGCAGCGGGCAATTGATCTTGGCCATGCGGCTGAGGTTATCGAAGCGATCGAAGGGCAGCAGCGGGATGCGGGTTAAGACGCGAAAGGCTGTGACGAAGGTGGATTCCAGGATCACGCCCCCCACCGGCTTTTGGGCTGCCAAATAAACCGATGGCCCACCCCCCACCGAGCGCCCATAAACCAAAATCTGCTCCGGCAGGATCCCTTGGGCAACTAGGTAAGTGTAAGCGGCCTCGATATCTTTGTAAGCGCCGGCCTCGGAAGGGATCCCTTCGCTGGTGCCGTAACCGCGGTAGTCGTAGGCCAAGACGGCAAACCCAGCCTGCTGCAGGTGCACCAAGCGGGGCAGGATATCCCCCAAGTCTTCAGCGTTGCCATGGCTATAGAGGAGGGTATAAGCAGCAGCCGGATTGGGCAGATATACCGCTGAAATCTGCAGCCCATCAGAGGTCGTGAGCTTGAGAATGGCGTCCCCATCTCGATAGCTGGCGGGACGAGGCAAAAAGATCATTCGCTCCGATTGAAACCAGCCCAGCCAGAGCAGGTAGCCGTACACCACCAGCCCGACGAGCAGCAAAGATCGCCCCACGCGCAGCCACGAGAAGGATCCCAAAACTGGAAATTGCAAGAGGTCTCGGATTGGCATTGACGAGAAGGCATCGACAAATACGGTCATTTCAATTCAAACCAGGACAATGCGCTCACACCCAAAACGTTGGTCGCGTCCTCGTGTCAGCATTGCGGAGCAATAATACATGCGACCAAAGGCTTT
The DNA here is from genome assembly GCF_000013225.1 of Synechococcus sp. JA-2-3B'a(2-13). Taxonomy (NCBI): domain Bacteria; kingdom Bacillati; phylum Cyanobacteriota; class Cyanophyceae; order Synechococcales; family Synechococcaceae; genus Synechococcus; species Synechococcus sp. JA-2-3B'a(2-13). Next base: position 126,139 of record NC_007776.1, on the reverse strand, counting down.
TCTCAATAGCCTAGGTATCTCACCCTAACCTGAAGCGACCATAAGTTACGGTCACCTCAATTTGGGGGACTTCCCTGAGGTTCTGCGCTGCTTACCGACCACCCTCAACTTCTTTCCCACACGGGGAGAGGGCCTTCAGGGCTCCGCTTGAGAGAAAAAGCATTTCCAGGCACAAACCCCAATCCAGTTGACAAGGGTGTGGGCGACAATGGTGACCAACAGGTTTCCCGACAGCCACAAGCCAATCCCCATGAGGATACCAACCCCACCGGCCCAGACGGCATAAGGCCAGCCTTGCCATCCCAGCCAATGCAAGGCGCCAAACAAGAGGCCGCTCAGCAGGATCCCGCCTGTCCACCCTAAGGGGCTGGCCACCAGCAGGGACATCAACACGCCGCGAAACAGCCATTCCTCGCTCCAGCCCGGCAGCAGGCCCACCCAAAGGATGTCTCCCCACTGCAAGGGATCCGCCACCCAGTGTAAGTAGGCAGTGGCTGCCCGACGATAGGCTGGCCAGAGCCGGTAAACCCCGCCGCTGAGCAGAGCCACCCCCAGTCCCAGCCCTGCCCCCCACGCCAAGGCTAGGGGATCCCAGCGAAACGGCACGGGAAAGGAGGATCCCAGCCAGATCCAGAGACCCACAATGAGAGCCGAAAACAGGGTGGTGATGCCCATTCCATTCAAGATCTGTTCGCGTGTGCAGGGCTGAATCTGGGAAGTCATGGAGGGGATCCCTAGGCTTCGAACTCCGGAGGGTTAACAGCAGCTGCTGTTTTTATCATCGTTTATCTCAGCGGTCCTAGGTTCACGGCAGGTTGACAGCAGCTACAGAGCGTCCCTCAAAACTGCCTCAGCTTGTAAGCCAGCATGGATATGAGCCTTGAGTGTGACCAAAGGGACTCAATCGCCCCCTTGCTCTGTCTTCTGAGCCTCTGTGTAGCGCTTGATAACCTCTCCGGAAACTTGCCCCGCTGTACCCGCGTAGTAGCTTGGGTTCTACAAATAACCACCCCAGAGCCTCTTTTTGAGTTCAGAATGTCTCCCAAAGAGAGCAGGAGCCGTGGAACTTTTAATACCTTGGCAACGACCGCCGGAGCCGCCTTGGGAGAAGCAGAAAGAAAAACGTGATTCAAGGCTTAGAGTAGAGAAGGGCTTCCAAGCTTTTACCCTCAGCCCGGCTATACCCCAAATACCCACACCCGAGATGGGTGCAAAGTGCTCCGCACCACGGACGCGACCGAGCGGCGCATTCACCAAGCCATTCAAAACGCGCAGGCTCGCTTCGACAGCGACAAGTTCGCCGACAAATTTGCCCAGCAACTGCGGGGAGAGTCGGGGAACTGAAGAAAAGCGAGCAGGAATGGCTCAGTCGCCTGGGAGCCTTGGGCAACCCAACCAACGGCGGATCTACTGCTGGCCAATTCAAATCTGCGGTGGGATTGTTTTCTGGAGAGTTGCCGCTACCATTACACTTTGAGCGTTGCCACCGGAAACTCCCCGGCGGGAAAAGAAGAGGGGGCTGCGTCCAAAGTGGGGAATTAAGGTCATGTTCCAGCGTATTGCTCTCGGCTCTGCTGCATTGGGATTGCTTCTGGCCATACCCGTCCTTCCCAGCCACGGGTTTGGAGAGCCCCGGGTCGTTCCCGATACCCCGTTCTACTTCGACAACCACCGCTTCGATCGCTACCCAGATGCGGTTGTGGTGCGGGTGGTCAACGGCGACACCCTAGTGGTGCAAATCGAAGGGGAACAGAAGATGCGCCTGATCCGGTTGGCCGGGATCGAGGGTCTCAGCCCGGAAGAAAACCCCTATTACCAGCAAGCCATTGAACTGATGCGGGAGCGCATCCTCTACCGCACCGTCAAGCTGGAAGGGGATAAGTTGCTGCGCAACGTAGATGCTACGGGCTTGGTGGAGGCCTATGTCTGGTTAGAAGGCCATCAGATGAACGCCATGTTGGTGCGCAATGGCCTGGCCCGCATCATCCCCTACAGCCACAACATCAAGTACGACAGCTACTACGGTGGCCTACAAGAAAAAGCCCAGCAGGAGCGCCTTGGCATTTGGAGCCGTCTCTGAGTTGGCTTTATACTGAACTTCAGTTCTTTAATCTTCAAGGGAGCAGAGAGGAAAGAGCATGACTCTAGTCAATAATAAGCTCAACTATACTGAAAATAATGTATAATATGTTCAGTACGGATTACTACCAGTTGATCTTTCTGTTTACTTTCGAGTCTGCCAACATGGTAGCCAAAGCAAAGCAGAAAATTGGTAGTAAGACGACACGGAAACTGCGCTTTGGGTATTCTACTCAAAGCTTTGCGGGATACCGCCATTCTGTTTGGACTCCGTCCCGCTAACGCGAATGGAAACAAACAGAATGCTATCGCTGCATAGTTGAACAGTGATGTTCAGCAGTGTTCAGCGTAAATGTATCAGCTTCTCCCTTCTCTCCCGTTACTTCCTCTAGGTTATGCCTAGCCTGCCTTGACGGTTGAACCCACTCCAGCCCCCAGGGATCCCAATCGCTGGTTGAGGCGGCTGCCTCTGGTGACCGGCCTTTTGGGCAGCGCCCTCTTGGTCATCAATCGACTGGCCTTTACGCCGGAATTGCTCACCAGCCAGTCCCGCTCAGATGCCTTGGGGATCCTCCTCAGCGCCGTTTTGATCCTGACCGGCCTGCTGTGGCAGCAGATCCAGCCTCTTCCACCCCAAACGGCCCCCCTGCAGGGGATCCCCGGCTGTGATTGGCATCCCGATCTTTCTGAAAGTGAGAAACTGGAGCTGGCTTGGGCCTCCCATACCCTGCTCAGCACCACTGCCGCCCGCACTGTGGTGATCTGGGTGGGTGGGCGAACCCTCCTACAACGGGGGCTCCTGGCCAACCCCGGCCAGATGCCCTCCATTCAGCCCAAGAGCGTTTTGCAGCGGGTTTTGCAAACGGGGCGACCCGTCTATCTGGTGGATCTCAAGCTGTTCCCGGCCCGCGCCGAGTTCAATGATCTGTTGCCCCCCGGATCCCAAGCCGTGCTGTGCCAGCCCATCGGCCAGAAAGGGTGCTTGATTTTGGGGAGCGATACCCCACGCAGCTTCAGCCGGCAGGAGCAAACCTGGATTGCGGCCATTGCCGACAAGCTAGCAGCCACCCTACTCCCCTCTCCCCCTGGGAGAGGGGCTGGGGGGTGAGGGCACACTCCCCCTGGGAGAGGGGCTGGGGGGTGAGGGCTAGGCGGCGCTCTCTAGGCTCACCTGGAACACTTCGCTGAAGGCTTTTTCCACCTTGTAGCCCGAGTCGATGGTTTCCAAGGGATCCTTGCGCAGGCGGTGACGCAAACACAGGCTGATCACCCGACGGATATCGGCGACGGTGACCTCACTGCGCCCCTCTAGAGCTGCCAGGGCCTTGGCAGCCCGGTTGGTGACAATGTCTCCGCGCAGCCCATCCACCTCCAAAGCCGCACATACTCCGGAGATCTTCAAGCGCAAGTCGGGATCCACTGCCACGTTGGGCAAAAGATGTTGGGCTTTTTCGATGCGCTCCCGCAGGCGCTGCTGGGAATCGGCATACTTGGCCAAAAAAGCCTGGGGATCGGCGTCGAACTGGCTGCGCTCCTCCACGATCCGCACCCGCAGGGCAGCATCTCGCACCGTTTCGATCTGGACAAACATGCCAAAGCGATCCAGCAGTTGAGGCCGCAATTCCCCCTCTTCCGGGTTGCCGGATCCCACCAGCACAAACCGAGCCGGATGACGAATGGAAATGCCCTCCCGTTCCACGGTGTTCCAGCCTGAGGCCGCCGCGTCCAGCAACACATCCACTAAGTGGTCATCCAGCAAATTGACTTCATCCACGTAAAGGATGCCTCGATTGGCCTTGGCTAGTAGCCCTGGCTCAAAAGCCTTCACCCCCTGAGCCAAGGCCCGCTCAATGTCGAGAGTGCCACACACCCGGTCTTCTGTTGCCCCCAAGGGCAGATCCACCATCGGCACCTGGATCCAAGTGCTTTCCAGCGTTTCTCCCGCCTGCAGGCGCTCCCACACTTGATCGCTCATCAAGTCCCGCTGCCGCGGGTGGCTGTTGAAGGGATCCCCTTTCACCACCTCGATCTGGGGCAGCAGGTCGGCCAAAGCGCGGATGGTGGTGGATTTGCCCGTGCCGCGATCCCCCATGATCAGCACCCCGCCAATGCGCGGGTCGATCACGTTGAGGAGCAAGGCCAATTTCATCTCCTCTTGGCCGACGATGGCCGTAAACGGGAAAACCGGGCGACGTTCCAAATGCATAGGGGCAATAACCAACAATTCATCCCCATTATCCCAGAGGCCACTCCCTTCTGGGGGTCAGATAGGCTGGAAAGGGACTGGAACTGGAACCTAAAGACCAGTTTTCGGTCAAATGGAAAAGCAAGCTCAGTTGTCAGCGTGGACGACGCCCTGGGCTTTCACAGAGAGGAGCAGATAGGATCGAAGCCCGCGGGGTTCATCAGAGTGTTGAACCGGCGTGGGGCCGAAAGCTCACAAAAACCCTAGGCAACCTGAGCAACAGTTGGCGGGTGGGGAGACATCAGCGGTGTCAGGCAAAGCAAGTCGGAGATGGTGGACGGCATTTCCAATCCAAAGCGTGGTCCAAAAAGGGCTGGTGGGTTTGATCTGGGTTTGCACTTGGATCCCTGTGCTCACTGTCTCTCTGGCCGTGGCTCAAACCCCCACCACCTCTGTGGTGTTGAGCGATGAGCAGGTAACAATGTACGCCCGTATCGTCTTGGAGATGGAGCCCCACCGGCAAGAGGCCCAAAAGCGCTCCCAAGCCACAAACGACCCAGCCAGCAAAGATCAAATCCGGCGAGAATTCATCCGCACCGCGACCGAGATCATCACTCGCCACGGTATGACTGTGCCCGACTACAACCGCATTACACTCTTGATCCGCTCCGAAGAGGGCAAAGCTTTGCAACAGCGCATTGAGGCCGAAATTCTCCGCCTGCAAAGCGAGGATCCCCAACCGCCAGCCCGATAAAAGTGACTGGGGCCAGAGGATAAAGATAGGCTGGAAGCGGAAGTTGCTGTTCATCCAGTCGAGCGGGGGAAAAAGATGAACGAGCCCATGTCGCCGTCAGTGCGGGCGGCTGTCGAGCGGATGAAGTCTCGCTTGCGCCTGACTCGTCGCTTCGGGTTTTGGTTCCAGGCGATCTTGGGGGCGACGGCGCTGCTGCTGTGGTTCGGCTTTTTAATTGGCCAGAATACCGTCTATCGAGATGACTCGCTGGGGGCTATCATCGCCTTCTGGTTCACCTTGTTTACGTTGCTCACCCTGGCAGCCGGTCTATTTTTCAACTGGCGCTACTTGCTCCACGCGGAGCGCCGCTCAGCTTCTGCCGATGCCTTAAGCCAATTGGATCTGCCCAAGCAGTTGCAGTTGGTCACCTATATCAGCCTCATTGGGGCCTTCCTCGCTCTGATTGGTATGGAAGCCCAAGTGGGCGAGCTGTTGGCGCGCATGTTTTCCCGCACCCAGGCCAACCAGGTGACAGGAGTGCTGCTGCTGGCCGCCAACATCAACGTGACGTTTGCCCACTTCGTCTGCTTGGCAGGGGTTCTCTGGATTACCGGTGTCCTCGACCGCGAACCCTAGCGCCGGATCCCTGGCCCACCTTTGGGAGTCATGTGGACAGTGGCGAGACGGCTTGTTGTTTTTATAGTCGTTTACAGTCGTTCCAGTTCAGGGCAAGACACCTGAGCTACTGTTCGCGCTAGCGGGACGGAGTCTTTGAAAGGCCTTCTGGCACGGTGCATTTAACGTTTTAGGCGTGGGTGCAGTGTCCTAGTTTGAATCGAAATGACCATAAATGGGCAAAGCAAAGAGCCCCCAACTTGGGAGATAAGCTGGGGGAAGCCCTTTAGGTTTGCTTGAGTTTTCTCCAGACCACCCAGGCCTTTGAGACCTTTGCGACCTCAGTAAAAGCAATGGCTTTACTTAAAGCCCACTGCCGCTTGCCAGACAAAAGCCAGCAGGAAAAACAGAACAGGGATGATCGGCAAAATGTCGATCAGCGGGTCAAACAATTCATAGCCTTCCGGCAAACTGGCCAGGAACACCATCGCTGACATAGCAACAAACCTCAGGGGAAAATGCGGCTGAAGAAACTGCTTCTTTCAGAATTAAAATAGAGCTTAACATCATCCAGCAGGGATCCGGACTAAGTTCAAGAAATGTAAAGGAAGTGGCGACCTAGAGAACGCCAATGTTAGAGAGGCCCAAAACGACCCCCACTCCCAACAAATGGCCAAAGCTGGCAACCCCGATGACTTCTGGCCAGGTCATTCCCAGTACCGGCCCAGTCTCTGAGGCCACTCCAGAGGAGGATTTGAAGCTCAAGTAAGCCAGCCCTGTGCAGAGCAGAATGATCACGGCGTTCAGGGGGGACCAGGGGCTGGTTTGAGCGGTCAGAGCCAACAGCGCAACAACAGGCATCATGGTTTCCATCCTCAGCTCAGGTTAACCGACCCTTAGATTACCCCTCCTGCTGGGATCCCCTCGCAATCTGCACATGAATTGCAACAAAACCTCACACTACGGCTTTTCTCTGGCTTCAGGGGCAGTTTGCCGTTGCCGGGATCCTTCAGGAATCCTTGGCCAGGAGAGGAAGGTGCCCCCATGGCTGGGGTTGTGAGGAAAATAAGGCTTGGGCTGAGAAGCTGGGCAGGTCTCTGCCGTATACTAACGAAAGTTAACAAACTTATCTCTTCGATCTCTTTTCGGTGTGATGACTGGGACGCGCTGCCTCGACCCATCCTCTCTGTCTGCACTGTGCGCACCTAAGGATGGCTGCCGATGACTGTTGCTGCTACTGCTGAACCAGCCCAAAAACCTTTCGCATTGCCTCGTGAGCTGTTGGGGCCACCCTCGGAATTTTGGAATCCCACCTTGCTGATGTTTTTGGCTGCGGTGGTGCTTTCGGCCTCTTGCTTTGGCGGGTACGCCTTTTGGCACTGGCCCAAATGGATGGTGTTCTGGCTCAATTTTGTGGCCCTCTATGTTCTGGGCACGGTGATTCACGATGCTTCCCATGGCTCGGCCCACCGCAACCGCTTTCTGAACGAGGCACTCGGACACGGCTCTGCCCTGTTGCAGGGTTTTGTCTATCCCGTCTTTAAGCGGGTACACATGCAGCACCACGCCCACGTCAACCATCCTGAAGACGATCCCGATCACTATGTCTCAACGGGAGGGCCGCTGTGGCTGATCGCGCCGCGGTTTTTCTACCATGAGGTGTTTTTCTTTAAGCGGCAGCTCTGGCGGAAAGGTCGCTGGGATCTGCTGGAGTGGGGCTTGAGTCGGCTGGTGGTTATCCTGACCTTTGGTCTGGCCAGCTACTTCGGCTACACCGACTACATCATGAACTATTGGCTACCCCCTGCCTTTATCATGGGGTTCTTGCTGGGCTTGTTTTTTGACTACCTGCCCCATCGCCCTTTTCAATCCCAAGAGCGGTGGTACAATGCCCGCGTCTATCCCGGATGGCTGACCAACATTCTGCTGTTGGGGCAAAACTATCACCTGATCCACCATCTCTGGCCTTCTGTTCCCTGGTACAAATACCAAGCAGCCTACTGGGCAGCCAAACCTGAGCTGGACGCGCGCAACTGCCAGCAAACGCTGGGGATCTGGGAGAAGGGAGAGTTTTGGGGCTTTTTGTACGATGCTCTGATCGGTCTGCACTGGCACAAGCCCACTTCAGCTCACCCCGCTGCGCCAGCCAATCCAGAATCGGAGGGATCCCCTGCGGATCCACAGCTTGGCTAGCATGGTTTGGCCAACGCTGCAAGTCCCGCAGGTGCTGCTGTTTGTGGAGGCGGCCAGCCTGTTGCAGGACTCTAGCCAGGTTTTGTTGCAGGCCGGTCGGGCAACGGCGGATTTGCCGGAGTTGATCGCAGAAGCACAGGCGCGGGCCGAAGCCCAGGTGCAGCTCCTTGGGATCCCCGCAGACTTGCGGGCACAGGTGCGAGGGATCCTCAGGTTGACCTCGCCCCAAGAGGTGCTGGCCTACTTGCAGGACTTGCTGGACAGGGGATCTGGCCCGGATTTGGAAGCCTTTTTGGAGCAGGCGGGATCTGCCTCTACGGTGCTGCGCTTCCCCCCCCTGTTGGTGGGGGCTGTGGCTCTGGAGGTGGTGCTGGAGCGGTTGGACTTTTCCCCAGAAGAGCGGGCTGTGGTGCAAGCCCAACGGGATCAATGGGAACAGGCCCTGGCGGAATTGGCCATCCACCACAGGGTTTCCCCAGAGCCGCTGCAGGCTGCTGCCGAGACGGTGCTGCGGGCGGCTTCAGCAGAGGAGCTGCTGCAACTGGGTCAGGATCTTTTTCAAGATCTCCAAGATCTCGCTGTTGCTGATTCTGAGCCAGAAGCCGAGCCCCAGGTGGAATTGGCGGGGCCTCTGCTGTTCATGATGGTGGCCGATCACCTGTTGGCCCAAACAGAGTATCCGCTGACCCCGGAGCAGCGGCTGGACTTGCAAACCAATCGCGCCGAGGCAGAAACCCGCTACTTGGCCATGCAAAAGTTGGGCCGCATTGAAAACTTGGCGGAGCAGCAGGCTTATATTCGATCCTGGATTGACCAAGCTTCCGTACCGGATTTGCTGCAGGCTTTGGATCGCCTTTTTGCGGCGTCTGAACCCAACTCATGAGGCTCAGGGATCGCCGAAGATTTTGGATCCCCTATCCTGGAAGCAAAGGGATCCCACTTGAGGTGCGAAAGTGGACTGGGGCAGCCTGTTCTGGATTTTCCTGATCTTCAGCTCTTTGCAACCTCTGCTGAACCGTCGTGCCCAAGAGTTCCGGCGCTTGATGGCCATTCGGGAGTTGGAGCAAAAGCGGGGCAGCCGGGTGATTCTGCTCATTCACCGCCAGGAGTCGATTAGTTTTTTGGGGATCCCGGTTTCCCGCTACATCAGCATCGAGGACTCCGAGCAGGTATTGCGGGCGATTCGCCTCACTCCACCCAATACCCCGATTGATTTGATTTTGCATACCCCCGGTGGCCTGGTGCTGGCTACGGAGCAAATTGCCCGCGCCTTGATCCGCCATCCGGCCAAAGTGACAGTGTTTGTGCCCCACTACGCCATGTCGGGGGGGACGATGCTGGCCCTGGCCGCCGACGAAATCGTCATGGATGCCAATGCAGTCCTGGGGCCGGTGGATCCACAGTTGGGGGGGTATGCTGCCGCCAGTATTCTGCAGGTGGTGGCGGATAAACCCATTGCCGAAATCGACGACCAAACCCTGATCCTGGCGGATCTGGCCCGCAAAGCAATGCAACAGGTGCAGAACTTCGTGCGGGATCTCCTGAAGGACGATGTGCCCAAGCGCAAAATTGCCCCCGAACGCATCGAGCCCCTCATCCAGTACCTAACCAGCGGACAAGTTACCCACGACTACCCCATCACCGCCGAAGAAGCCCAAAGGTTGGGCCTGCCCATTTCTACCGAGTTGCCACCCCAAATCTATGCCCTGATGGACTTGTACCCACAGGCCGCCATAGGCCGTCCTTCTGTACAGTACATCCCCATCCCCTATGATCCTCGCCCCGCTCTGCCCAGAGGGGGATCCCGCTCTGGCCTAGGGTGAACTCTTGGCGTAAGCTTCCATAGCTTCCAGGCGCAGCCCCCCTGCCCGGCGAAACAGCTCTTGTCCGGTGTGCAGATGGCGGTCGTCGAAGTTCAGGGGGAAATACTGCAGCTCCTCTAGAGCGTCCTCTAGGTGGTTGAGGGCGTAGTAGAGGCGAGAAGCCACTCCCCCCAGGCTGCTGGGATTGGGGAGGCGGCCAAAGATCTGCTGGGCTTGGGCCAGTTTCTGCGCACACTCTTCCAGATAGTCAGCAAAAGACTGCAACAGGTTGGGATCAAAGGGATCCGCCGCCAAAGCATGCAACTGAGGCTCTAGGGAAGACAGCAGGGGCCCCAAAACTCGGTTTAGGGGGGTGTAGACCTGTTGGATCCAGGCTGCGCGGGCGATGGCTTCGTGGCTGACGGTTTCATGGGGAGATCCCCTCGGCTGAGGGCAGGGTGAGGTGCGGCTGGAATGCAATTGCCGGTCGTAGTCGCGGCGAGATTGCGGATCCTTGAGCACCGCGTAGGCAGCGTTGATCTGGCGGATGCGCTCAGAGGTGGCCCGATCTTTTTTGGCCAGCAGGCTATCGGGATGGTGATACTTGACCAAACGACGGTAGGCGGACTTGATCTCCTCCGCCGTCGCCGCCACGGAAACGCCCAAAACTTCGTAATGGGATCCGCTCTCCATAACCCCTAGGCTTGCCGGAAAGAAACTTCCATATTCTACCTGCAGCCTAGAATAAAGGTGAGTTTTCCGGTGCTGCCCCATGTCTTCCGCCTCGCCCCAGGGATCCCCCCATCCTTTCAGTGCCCTCTTGGGGGCCGCCATCGCCGTCAGTTTGGGCTACGGGTTCTTTCAACTGCTGCTCTCGATGTTGGCCAAGTTGCCGCCAATTGAGGTGGAGATTGGATCGTTGGCCCGCGGAATCAGCATTCTGGTGCGCTACCTGCTGGTCGGTTCCGTTTCCTTGATCGCGTTTATGTTTGCCCTGGTGGGGCTGGGGCTGGCGGCCTACTTTTTGCAATTGCTGGGCGAGCGGCTGACCTCCTCTCGGCGCTGAAGCTGGGGGCTGTAGGCACAACTTCTGGCCGACTCGTTGGGCGTTTATCATGATGAGCCAGCTTCTTCTCAGCGCAGCACCACCTTGGGGGAGAGCAACAAAGTCAGGGATCCCTGGCGGTAGTCAATCCGGCCTTCGGCAAAGCGCACTTGGGCTAGGCCCGCTTTTTTGAGGGTGATCGCGTGGGCGTTGGCCGGGTTTAGACCAACAGCCGCTTGTACCCACAGGCTCAGATCCGGCTGGTGACCGACCAGAGCCAAAGACGCCAGAGGTTCCCGCTCTGCTTGCCAGCGCACCAGGTCAGCAAAACTGCCCCCCGGAGCCAGCGGCTCAAACACCTCCACAGCTTCGGCCAGGTTCTCGTCCAAAAAGATCTCAGCGGTCTGTCGAGCCCTCACCAAGGGACTGGTGAGCAGGAGATCCCACCTCCAGCCCATGTTCTTGAGCTGGCGGGCAACCTTGCGGCAACGCTTGCGACCTTCGTCTGTAAGGGCCCGAAAGGCATCCTCGACTTCTGGCCGGGGTTCCTCGGCTATGCCATGGCGAATAAAATCCACGGCCAATTCCTGTCGGGCAGTCTGCTTTTCTGCCGCCCCCTGATGGTGCTCCGCGCTGCTAACGCAAACGCCCTCCTGTTGTTCAAACCCAGAGACCATAGAACTCCAAAACTCTGTCCTGCCGGCGCGAACGGCACTGTTAAGTAAACCTTGGAATCACTGTAACTCTCACAGAATACTGTGCTCTGTCGGGGGAAAAGCCCGCTCCCTCTACGGCAGCACTCCCGCGACAAAACCGGAAGTCATGAAGAAGACGAGGGGTTATGCAGTCGCTGGCTGACCAGAGTGCGCCCCTCCTGGGTGTAGAGCTGCCAGTAGTTCCAGTAGTTGCCAAACACGGACTTCACATAGCCCCGGGTTTCGGGGAAGGGGATCTGCTCCACAAACACGTCCGGATCCTCGAAGCCAAAGCGGTTCAGCCATCTGGCCACGTTGCCGGGGCCACCGTTGTAGCTGGCCAGGGCCAGCAAGGTGTTGTCTTGGTAAGTGCGGTGGGTGTAGTCGAAGTACCAGGATCCCAGGTAGAGATTGTCGGCGGGGTTGGTGAGGCTGTACTGGGCCAGGCCGATCTGCTGGGCAATCCAGCGGCCAGTAGCGGGCATCACCTGCATCAAGCCCAAAGCCCCCGAGGCCGAGACGATCTCTGGCTCAAAGCGGGATTCCTGCCGGATCAAAGCCGCCACCATCAAGGGATTGAGGTTAAATTGCCGTGACCAGTGGGCCAAGCCGGGTTGGGCGTAGGGATCCCCGCTCCAGGAATTGTCGGGGCCCGCATAGTAGTGCAGCGGATAGATGGCCTGCCAGAAATCTTGGCGCTGCCTCAACGTCTCCAGCAGGGGATCCGGCTCTTCGCTGAAGCGCAAAGCAGCCACCTGGTTAATGCCCCGCAGGTGATCTCCGGCGCTGTTGCGCAAAATGCCCGTGACAAAGCGCTCGGCAACGCTCATCTGGCCGGGATCCCGCTGCACGGGAGTTTCGCCCTGCCAGCGTTCCCAGGCCAGTTGGCTGGCTCCCATCAAATGCAGGGTTTGCGTAACTGCAGAGACCCCCGGCAACGGTTGGCGCACCGGCTGAAAATCCACCTCAACCCTTTTGCGCCCGCTGTAGAAATCCCCCACCGGCCAGCCCAGTTGCACTGCCGACCGCCAGCCGTAGTAGGTGTGGGGAAACTGACGCAGTACCTGCCGATAGGTCTGCCGAGCTGCAGCGACATCCCCCTGCTGTTCCCGCCATTTGCCCGCCCAGTAGAGCAGTTGTGCCCCCATTTCCGTGTCCCGCTGAGCAGATCCGATCTGTTGGGCCAGGGCGATGGCTTGGCTGAGATTGCCTGCTTGTGCTTGGCTCCAGGCCACCGTCCAGGCGGCGTTGGCCGCAGCTTCGCTGGCCGGAAAGCGATCCCAAAGGGCTTGCCGAGTAGCCTGGGCCGATTGGGGGCTGGCGTTGCGATCATAGAGCTGGCTGAGGCTAAGCAACGCCTCTGGAGCTTCTTTATCTGAGCCGGATCCCACCTGTCGAAGCAAGTCGATCGCCGTCGGCAGGTCGCTCAGTTCCGCCAAACGGCGGCGGGTGAGAGAAGCCTCTGGCCCATCGGGAAACTGTGCCAGCAGCGCTTGGTAAGCCGCTTTGGCCTGGGGAAACTCCCGCGAGATCTGGTGGCTGCGGCCCCAGCGGTAGAGGTTCTGAGAGGTGGCGGGGGCACGTCCATAGGCCCGGGCAGCTTTGCCGTACTCCCGTTGCTCCCAGTAGGCATCGGCGAGGATCTGCCAGTCGGAAGCCGTGAGGGATCCCTCCTGAGCCTGCCGCCAGCGATCCAGCAACGGCGTTAGCCCAGGGGTTTGCGGGTGATGTTGGGCCAAATCCCGCAGCAGGTCATAGCGGTCGGGGTTCAGCTCTAGCAAATGCTTGAGGGCACGTCCGGTCAGCGGGTGGGTGGGAAATTGCTGCCGCAGCCGATCCACCTGGCCCATCCCCCAGAGGGCGTAGGCGGCCACAGGACTGTGGGGATATTCCTGCAAAATCTGGGGCCACCAGATCCCTTGGGCTGTTTCCTTATCCTGCAACTGTTCATAGGCTTGGGCCCTGAGCTTCCAAATCTCTTCCCTCAAAACCGGCAGGCTCTCTTCCAGCCCTTGCAAATCCTTCAAGGCAGATTGCGCTTGGCCGGCTTGCAGCGCTGCGTAGGCCCGCAGAAAGGCCGTTGTGGAAGTTTGGGGCAGTTGCGTCGGATCCCTGCCTTCTCGTGCAGAGGCCACTTCTACGGTTTCTGCCCAGGATGAGGTGTAGAAGCCCCAGACAGCTCCACCCAGAGCCGCTCCTGCTGCCAGCACACCGGCAGCCCATCTTGTCCAGCGTCGTTGGCTGCTTGTCAGAATCCCCATGCTTTACCTCCCCACCACCTCTGACCTACGATACTCAACCTGACTGCGTTGAGTCACCAGACAACTCGATACTTGCGAAACGGCTGGAAAGCTCACCTGGCAAGCGGTCACCGAGCATTGGGGCCAGACGATAAGCAGGGAGAGGAGCAGTTCTTTCCTCAAATCTTCAAATTTCAGACAGCAGTGAAACAGCTCATTTCCCCAATTGCGGGATCCCTGTCGGGCTTTCGCTGCGGTACACCTTGGCCCCGACACTGCGCAGCTTTTCATCAATGGCTTCGTAGCCCCGGTCGATGTAGTGCAATCCGTGGATCGTGGAGCAGCCTTCAGCCGCCAGACCGGCCAACACCAGGGCCGCACCCGCCCGCAGGTCGGTAGCCACCACCGGAGCGCCGGAAAGGGACGGCACCCCTCGGATCAGGGCCACTCGGTTCTTCAGGCGAATATCGGCTCCCATGCGATTCAGCTCGGGAATGTGGTGCATGCGGTTTTCAAACACTGTCTCCTCAATGGTGCAACTGCCCTCGCTCAAGGCGGCCAAAGCCATGATCGGCGCCTGCACATCGGTGGGGAAACCGGGATAGGGCAGCGTTTGAATATCGGTTGCCTGACAGAGCCAGCCTGAGCTCAGTTGAGCTGGGGCAATGCGCAACCGGTTTGGGCCCTCTTCTTCCACCCGCAGACCCATGGCTTGCAACTTGGCGATCACCGCCCGCAGATGATCGGGAATAACAGGGCCAACCGTGAGGTGAGAGCGGGTAATGGCCCCGGCAATGAGATAGGTGCTGGCCTCGATGCGGTCGGGAATGACCGTGTACTCTGTTCCATGCAAGCGGGGCACCCCTACCACCACAACCGTATTGGTGCCGACACCGCGAATGCGGGCCCCCATGGCTTGACAAAAACGGGCTAGATCCGCCACCTCCGGCTCTTGGGCGGCGTTCTCGATCACCGTTTCTCCATCCGCCAGCGTAGCGGCCATCATCAAGGTCTCGGTGGCACCGACGCTGGGATAGTCCAGGTAAATACGGGTTCCCAACAGTTTACGGGCATAGGCATGAACCACCCCATGCTCGATTTGGACCGTTGCCCCCAAGGCTTGTAGACCCCGCACATGCAGATCCACAGGACGAGACCCGATCGCACAGCCACCGGGCAGGGGAACTCTGGCCACCCCCAGCCGCGCCAACAGAGGCCCTATGATGAAAAAGCTGGCCCGCAACTGGCTGACCAATTCATAAGGGGCTTGAGAGGTTTTGAGGGAGCTGGCATCCAGGTCCAGGGTATTGCCAACATGGGAAACCTTAACTCCCAGCGTGGCCAGGATCTGCCCCATGCGTTCAATGTCCAGCAGACGCGGCACGTTGTGAATTCGACAGGCCTCAGGAGCCAAGATGGCCCCGGCCATCAGCGCCAAGGCAGAGTTTTTTGCCCCGCCAATAGGGATGTGGCCACTCAGGGTCTGCTTGCCAATGATTTTCAGCACTGGCCCCATCATCTCTGGCGCGGTTGCCATGCCGGTCTGGGGCGGCGTCAGGCCAGGCTCTAGGGGATCCGCCCCGCTGACGCGATTGTCAAAACCTTTCAATCTCCCTCCTCACCCACAAAAAATAGGCGAACCCTTCTCAGAGAATACTCTGGGGATCACAGCAGCGGCTAAACTCGCAAGCCAAATTGGGTGTGAGGAAGAAGTTCCCATGGCTGTGCTTCTATCCTGCAGCAGCGGACAGGGGAGCGGCTAGGCCAGTTCACCAGATGCAGGCTCTCAGCGAAGGCAACTGGGGGGCAGCCCAACAGCAGGGGGCGGTATGATGGATGCTCAGGGGAAGTGCTTGCAAGGAAAACAGGAAGGAGACAGCCGATGATCGCCACTCAAGTCTCTGCCCAAGAGTTGTTTCGGGCCGCCTATGAAAACCGCTACACCTGGGATCCCGCTTTCCCGGGCTACAGCGCCGAGGTCACCTATTGGGATGGGGAGCGCACATTCGTTGGGCAGGTGCGAGTGGGGGCAGACCTAAAGGCCACCGTTACGGGCGTAGAAGATGAGGAAGCTCGAAAAGCCATTCACAACCAACTCTGGGAGATTGCCATTCACCGGGTGCGCCGCAGCTTCGACGAGACCCATGGGAACAACACCTTCCGTTACGGCCAAACCCTGCCCGATGGCACAGTAGAGATCCTGGTGGGGGGCAAAGCCGAAGGGGATCGCTACCACGTGCGCGATAACCAGGTTACCATGGTGCATCGGCATATCCACGGAGTGGTGGTTACCATCCACACCTTCAGCAGCCACGATACCGGCGAAGGCTATCTTTCCCACCGCTACGATTCCGTCTATCACGATCCCCAAACGGGCGAGCAAAAAGGCGGGCGCAGCCAATTCGAGGATCTGTATACAAAAGTGGGCAAGTATTACATCCTCTCGGAGCGGCGTATCCAGACGGAGACGGAAACCGGCCCTGTGGAGAAGCGCTTCACCTTCAGCAACTTGACCTTGCTGGACACTGGGGCGTGAGCGACCCGGCATTGACCCCAGCAGGGTAGGGGGCCAGCTCTCCCGTTCGTCACTGTTGGGCAGCTACCGGGAGGCTGAGTTCACGCCCTTCTTGGCGGCCAAGCCTTTCTCGATAACGGGAAAGCCAGTCTGTAGGCTTTCAAGCTTTGTTGCAGAACGATCCTCCCGGTTAGAAAAAGCAAGAGAGCCTGAGCTATGCTTTGAATATTCTCCCGCCTGCGATTGGCATGGACAACACCACAGCAAAACCTGACCCGGATGCCGAAGCCCCCATTGGTGCCCCTGACCTGATCATTCGCCCCGCCCAACTGGGGGATCTGGAGGCTGTGGAAGAGATTTTGGCGCAAGCCTTTGATGAAGAGTACAGCAGCCGCTCGGTGGATATTCGTCGCCAAGTGCGGCGGTTGCGCCAGTGGTATGGGCCCCTGAAAACCCTGACCCTGTTTCCCAATCGCTTTCAGCACATGTTTACAGTGCATGTGGCGGAGCTGGAGGGCAAGATTCAGGGAGTGATTCAGGTTTCTCCCTTCAACCATTCCCGCAGCACCTGGCGGGTCGATCATATCGCAGTGGCGCCCTCTGCCCAGCGACAGGGGGTGGGATCCCGGCTGCTCAAGCACTGCATGGAGCACTTTCGGGAAGCTCGCACCTGGATCCTGGAGGTGAACATCCACAACAAAGGGGCAATGGCGCTCTACCGGCGCAACGGCTTCCAACCCTTGGCTCAGATCACCTACTGGTCGATTCCAGCCGATATTCTGGCAGCTCTCAGCCAGCACGAGCCCAAATTGCCCAACCTGGTGCCGGTGACCAACCGGGATGCCTATGCCATCTACCAACTGGATACGGGATCCATGCCGGCCACTGTGCGCCAGGTGTACGACCGTGAGGTGAACGATTTTCGCACTAGCCCACTGGATTGGCTTTTGGAGCAGGCCAAATGCGCCATTAGCCAGACGGAGCGGGTGGAAGTGTGTGTTTACGAGCCCGAACGCAAAACCGCCATCGGCTACTTCAACTTGAAGTTGGATCGCACCGGGCAGCAACCTCATGTGGCCAAGCTTACGGTTCACCCTGCCTACACTTGGCTTTACCCCGAACTCATGGCCAAGATGGCCCAGCTTACTCAGGCTCATCCGCCGCAATCTCTGGCCTTGGCCTCCACCGATTACCAGCCGGAACGGGAGGAGTTCTTGCTGAAGCTGGGAGCCCAGGATGTAGAGCGGACGTTGCTGATGTCGCGTTCGGTGTGGCACAAAATCCGCGAAAGCCGCCTCTTTACCTGGGATAGTGCTTATCTCAACGCGATGCTGCGGGGATTACAGGTGAAGCAGCCAGTGCCGGAGCGGTTTGAGGGGCCGCCGGAGGGCTGGGTAGAGCACCACTTTCATCCCATCAGCCCAACCGAGCCGGATCCCAGCTCTGGTCGCATCAGCGGTGTGGAGTCTTCACCAGGGCTCTCCAGAGACTCCCAATCTGAGGCTTCTCCACCCCCTAGCTGATCGCGTCAGGGAGAGAAAACCCCAATCCCGGCTTGCTTGCACCTTGCGAAAAACGGATGAAAGACCCGAAGGGCAATTCTACTGCGGATCCCTCTTGGCGGGCGCTGATTCAGGCGGCACTGCACCGTAACCGTAGCGATCCCAGTGTGCGGTATTTGCAATTGGCCACGGTGGATCCCCAGGGGCATCCGCGCAACCGCACGGTCGTTTTCCGGGGGTTTTTGGGCGATACCGACCGCATTCAATTGGCGGTGGATAGTCGCAGCGAGAAGATCCGACAAATTGCCCACTGCCCCCAAGCCCAGATCTGCTGGTATTTCTGCAAAACCCGCGAGCAATTCCGCATCGCTGGCACCCTTGAGGCCATCGCCGCGGATCATCCGGATCCCCAAGCCCAGCGCCAGCGGCAGCAGTTGTGGCAACAGATATCGGAAAAAGGACGGCTCCTCTGGTTTTGGCCGGAACCCAAAGGGCCGCTCGCCCCGCCAGAGGCTTTTATCCAGGAGTTGCCCAAAGAGAAAGATCTGCTGCCTCCGCAGACCTTTGTGGCTTTACTGCTGGAGCCAACGGAGGTGGATCACCTACAGCTTAAGGGGGATCAGATCTATCCCCAATTGCGGACGGTGTACGAGCGCACTTCCAAAGGGTGGCAGCGTCGGGCCGTGAATCCCTGAAGGCGATCCAAACTTGCTTAGCCTGGTCTGGAGTGGGGGATCCCTTATTCCTTGTTCCTCCAAAGCACAGGGAATAGAGGAATGGACGTGTTAACGTAGCTGAACGATCGTGTTCTGCACGGTGGGGGCGTTATCCTCTGATGGAACTCTGTACGCGTATGGCTGGTCTATCAGGGGTAGGGCAGCAGTTGATGCCTTTTGTCTAACTCGACACGTATCACTTTGGCTTGCAGTGGTCTCGATGTGCGTCTTGATCTGCTCATTCGCTCAGGCTGTTGCCTCTTTTTTCGCCGGCGGCCCATTGCTGAACAGAGCTTTGAGGGGCAAGGGATCCCTAGTGTTGTCTGTCGCTTTGGTTGGGGTAGGGGTTCTTGTGCAGGGATTGAGAGCACAAACTCTGGAGAAACCGATGCTGGAAGCCTTGGAAGATTCTGTTGAGGGGAATGTTGTCCCTGTTCTGCACTCAGAACCTGCCTTGCCCCCCCAGGCTGTCCCCACCTCCGCCCGTACGGGACCCTTTCGGGTCGGCAATCGCACGCCCCATCCGGTTCGGCTGGTGATCTTGATGCGCAGCGGCGAACGGATGATCAATCCGGAAACGGCCCACTGGGACTTTGCCCCTGGAGAGGGGGGGAGCGAGGGATTGCTGCTGAGCTTGGGAGAGGAACCGCTGCAAATCGGCCCCGGAGACATTGTGGTGGCTTTCGCCCTGGATGGAACCCGCCGCTATTGGGGGCCCAATGTGGTGGGAGAGTCTCTGGCCCCGTTTTGGGATGGGGAGAGCGGCTCCTGGTCGATGATCTTGCAGCCTTAGGGTGCTCCCCCTTTGGCCCAGAAGAGTGAGGAATGGAGAAGTTGCCCCAGAGGAGTTTGAGGTGACCGCTGCAAATGTCCAAGCTGCGCGCGGAGCATGACTCTAGTCAATAATAAGCTCAACTATACTGAAAATAATGTATAATATGTTCAGTACGGATTACTACCAGTTGATCTTTCTGTTTACTTTCGAGTCTGCCAACATGGTAGCCAAAGCAAAGCAGAAAATTGGTAGTAAGACGACACGGAAACTGCGCTTTGGGTATTCTACTCAAAGCTTTGCGGGATACCGCCATTCTGTTTGGAAACAAACAGAATGCTATCGCTGCATAGTTGAACAGTGATGTTCAGCAGTGTTCAGCGTAAATGTATCAGGATCCAAGCAACAGAACATTTTGAGAACAGTCTCCAAACCATAGTCATTTCAAGCTAGATTGAGACACTCCCCAAGCGCTCTGTGCCGCTGCCGCGACCAACCCCAGCTCTTCTCCCAGAGAGAGAGGGAAGTTAGGGAACAATGCAACAGAAATGTTTCATTCCTGTTTAATAATGACTACACAAGTGGCTGCGCAGTTTATAGCTCTGTAGGGTGTTGGCCAGCAGCATCGTTACCGTCATCGGCCCTACGCCTCCCGGTACGGGCGTGATGGCAGCGGCCAACTCTTTGACCGCTTCATAGTCCACATCTCCCACCAATTGCTCGGCTCCGGTGGGGGTCTCGATGCGGTTGATGCCAACGTCGATGACCACCGCGCCGGGTTTCACCATGTCTGCCCTCAATAGGCGGGGGCGGCCCACGGCCATCACCACAATGTCGGCGGCGCGGGTCACTTCTGCCAAGTCGGGGGTGCGGGAGTGGGCTAGGGTGACCGTCGCATCGGCGGCCAACAACATCAAGCTCAAGGGCTTGCCCACCAAGATGCTGCGACCAACCACCACTGCCTTTCGGCCTGCAATCGGGATCCCTTCTGCTTGCAACAGGCGCATCACGCCCAAGGGGGTACAACTGCGTAGGCCGGGCTCGCCGCGCAACAGCCGGCCCAGGTTGAGGGGATGGAGTCCATCCACATCTTTGTCGGGATTGATGGCCAGAAGGGGGGGGATGGGATCCCAGCCGGGGGGCAGGGGCAGTTGGACGAGGATGCCATCCACCCGCTCGTCCTGATTGAGTTGGTCGATGGTGTCGAGCAAATGGGCAGGGGAGTCTTGGGCGGAAAAATGTCGGCCAAAAGAAGCAATGCCCAACCGCTCACAGGCCCGCTCTTTGCCACGCACGTAAGCCGCACTGGCGGGATCCTCTCCAACCCGCAGCACTGCCAATCCCGGTGGCCGCCCCACCTGGGGTATCCAAGCTTGCACTTGGGCGGCCATCTCCGCTTGCAAGCGGGCGGCTAAGGCTTTGCCATCGAGGATCTTTGCGGGCATGGGGGCGCAAGGATAAAGACAACCATCCAACGACCATCCATAGTGAAGCAGAATGGCGACAGCAGTGCAGGGGGAATGATCAGGTGGGATCCCTATGATTCGGGCAGGTCTTCTTCCTCTTGGCCCAATTGCTCGATGATGATCTCCACCTGCTGCCGCTTTTGCTCTAAAAAGTCCGCGCAGGTTTTCAGGGTTTGGGCGGCCTGTTGAAAGCGCTCCACCACTTCTGCCAGATCCAGTTCCCCCGATTCAATCTGGGCAATCAAAGTTTCCACCTCGGCAATGGCTGCTTCATAGCGCCACGGCTCCTCACGTTTGCGGCGGCTCATGGCTCTCCTCTACTCGTACCCATAGGCTTCCCGAGGCCAGTTGTATCATCAGGCGGGTTTGGGGAGGCAGGCGATGGGTGCGGATCAGGGATCCCTCTTCATCTCGCACCAAGGCATAGCCCCGTTTCAGAATGGCTTCGGGATCGAGCGCTTGGAGGCGATCTTGCAGGGCCTGTTGGTGCTGTTGGCGTTGCTGGAAGCGATGGCGCACGGCTTGGAGCAGGCGATGTTGGTGTTGGGTCAAGCGATCCTGAGCCTGTTGCAACAGCCGCTCTGGATGCACGTAAGCCAGGTGGTGTTGGGCCTGCTGCAAACGCTGCTGGGCCCTTTCCAAAGCTTGGCGAGTGCGTTCGATCAACTTCTGGCGCAACTGGGATCCCTGACGCTGCAATTCCCCCAGATCCGGCACGATCCGCTCGGCAGCTGCCGTTGGGGTATGGGCGGCGTAGTCGGCAGCGTAGTCAGCCAGGGTTTCATCCCGCTGGTGGCCAATCCCGGTGACCACCGGGATCCGACATTCGGCAATGGCTCGCACCACCCGCTCATCGTTAAAACAGGCCAAATCTTCGCTGGCTCCACCGCCCCGCGCCAAAAGAAGCACTTCCGCCCGCCCATCCTGTTCCACCCGGCGAATGGCCCGCACAATTGATTCCGGGGCCGCCTCCCCTTGCACTTGAGCTGGGGAGAACAGCACCCGTAGCCCGGGGTAGCGCTGGTTGAGGGTGCGCCGAATATCTCCCCAGCCGGCAGCGTGGGGGGAACTGACGACGGCAATGCACTGGGGATGAACAGGCAGAGGTCGTTGGTTGTCGAACAAGCCCTCGGCACTGAGGCGGGCCTTGAGCTGTTGAAATCGCAACGCCAACAGCCCTTCCCCGGCAGGCAGCAATTGCCAGATGACGAGGCGATAATGGCTGCCGCCGCTATAGATGCCAAGTTGCCCAAGGGCAAGCACCTGTTGCCCCACTTCCGGCCAGAAACTGAGCCGGGAAGTTTGGCTCTGCCAGACCACCCCCTTGAGAACGTCGCCGGTTTCCGGATCGGTCAGGGTCAAGAACAGGTGGCCATTGCGGTTGCGCTGGCAACTGGATACTTCCCCGCTCACCCACAGCCTGGCCAAGTAGGGATCCCCGGCCAGCAGCGATTTCAAATAACGGGACACTCCCCCCACCGAGAGCAGGGGAGCTTCATCCGTGAGCAAAAACTCCATCCCACTGCTGCGGGCGGCTAAAGTCACTTGTAAACTACCCGACCCTGACTACTTCGCAGTACAGGGCGGGCTTTCGGTAGCCCTGCAGTTGGCAAGCCAACCACGGACCTCTAGGCCGGTTTACGGCAGCCCCAAGTTTAGCAATCATGTTGGCTCCATTCCAGTCCGCATCCCCTTCCCATCCACAGTGCCCACACTTAAACTGCTTCCCACTGCGATAGGATTGCGTAGGATCGGGATGGATGTGCAAACACCGGTGGCAGGTCTGCGACGTGTAGGCAGGCGGGACCAGTACTACAGACACTCCGGCGATGGCAGCCTTGTAGACCACAAACATCCTAAGCTGGTAGAACGCCCAGTTATTGGTTCTGCGGCGCTCAGCTTTGCTGCGTGGCTGTTGATTGACCCTTTCCCGGATCCCTGTCAGGTCTTCCAGGGCAATAGCGCTGTTTGTGGTCTTTGCCCTAGAGACAATAGCTTTAGAGATGCGATGATTGACCCACGTTTGAAAGCGTCTTTCCTTGCCAGACAGCCGTTGCAGCAGTTGACGGCATCTGCGCCGCGAACTGCGTGTGCCCTTACTGGCTTTGCGTTGGAGTACCGCCCTCAACCGGGAGTAGTGGTCTCGTACCTTGTTTAACTGCTGTCCATTCCAGTTCTTCCCCTCTGAGGTATGAGCAATATCTATTCTTCCCAAATCCACCCCGATCACCTTGTCGGTATCTTGTTGCTTGGGTGGTTTTTTCTCTACGCAAATCTGGATGTAGTAGGAGCCATCTTTGCGCTTGACCAGGGTGGCAGATTTGGGGTTGGAACCAGCCAGCATCCCACGCTGGTAGTTGCCAATGGCCAGTTCAAAGCGTTCTCTCCCTTCCACCGTGGTCAGCGACACCGTCCAGTCTTTTTGACGGAACGAAAAGATGCGAGCGTCGTAGGTAACAAAGCCGCTCTTAAACTCCTTGACGGGACGCTTTTTCTGCTTAGCCACTTTGCGGGAACCCGCTACCCGTCTGCACACCTGTTGGTCGCGTAAGCGGGACGTAGTCCTTGCCAAGTTACTGGACAAGCCAAACCGGGCTCGAATCTCGTAGTAGCAAAGGGATTGGAGTTTGACTGCGTTGACTACTTTTTCTGGTGTGTTTTGGTTGACCCAGTTCAATGCCTGTACAAAGGCATCCATCGTCGCGTCCAATTTGGCGGCTTGCGACGGGGACACCTTGAGCTTACAGGATATGGTCAGGACTTGGCTCATAAGTTCATTGTACTTCATCAAAGCGCATTCCTCCCGACACCGACCCTACGGGTACAGTGCGGGGCTCCTGCGATTTCTAGCTGAAGGGACAGGATCGCGCATCCAGGGTTCTCGAATAGCGATGGGACTTGTCGGGATCCCATCTAGAATAGGCGACAACCGGGCGAGAGAGGAGGTGAGCTGGCGGGTGACCTTCGCCCAGTGGCTGGGGCTAGGGGCGCTGTTGGGCCTGCTAGTTCTGCTTTGGCAGATCCGGCAGATCCTGCTGTTGGTGTTCGCGGCCATTGTGTTGGCAGTAGCATTGGATACCTTGGCCCAGATCCCACAGCGCTACGGCTTTCGGCGTGGCCCCTCAATTGTCATCACCAGTTTGACGGTTTTGGTGGCCGCGATCTTGGTGGGGCTAATCGTGGTGCCCCCCCTGGCGGAGCAGTTGCGGTGGCTGTTTACCGATGGGGTGCCCGCCGGGATCGTGCAAGCGCAGCGGCTGTTCGAGAGCTTGATTCTCTCTTTGCCGACGGATATTGAGCTGCCGACGCTGCGGGAATTGGCCAATAGCTTGGTGCCCCAGGCCACCGAGTTGGTGCGACAGGTGCGCGACTTTTTCTCCGAGTCCTTCACTGCCTTTTTTGGCACCCTGCTCAACCTATTGTTTGTAATCATCCTCACCATTTTGTTGTTGGCGGATCCCCAAGCCTACAGTCGCGCTTTTGTCTCGGTTTTCCCGGCCTTTTACCGTCCCCGCATTCGCTACATCCTCAAGCGCTGTGAGCTGGCGCTGCGAGGGTGGCTGATGGGGATCCTCTTCACCAGCACCTTGGTGATGCTGCTGAGTGGGATCGGGCTGTGGATTTTGGGGGTGCCCCTGATCTTGGCCAATGCGGTGCTGGCGGGATTGTTCAACTTCATCCCCAATATCGGCCCCACCTTAAGCGTGGTAGCCCCCATGCTGGTAGCCCTCACGGATGCCCCTTGGAAGTCCTTGGCAGTGCTGGGGCTGTATATCCTGATCCAGCAGTTGGAAAGCAGCGTCTTCACCCCCATCGTTATGTCCCGACAGGTGTCGCTCCTGCCCGCCCTAACCCTAGTAGCTCAAGTTACTTCAGCCTTTTTCTTTGGGGTGCTGGGCCTGTTCCTGGCCGTGCCTTTGGCGGCAATCCTGCAGGTGTGGATTCAGGAGGTGCTAATTCGGGATGTCCTGGATCCCTGGCAGGGATCCCGATTGCGGCCCTTGCTCAGGTTGGAAAGTGGAGAGAATGGGATCCAGAGCTCCACCCAGGATCCCATCCCGCCGCCGCAATCGGTGCGAGATGGTTAAGGGAGCAATGCTCCTGACTTGGCTCAGCCACACCAGCCTAGCTACGCGACCAAGAGAGCAGAAAGCGGTTCTTGCCCTGAAGGACTTGACCGGTATAAAGGCCCCGCACCGCTATCGCGAGCGAGAATCCAACAAGCGGCAACCGTGCGCCCAGGCAGAGGGGCATTGGGAGAACAGTGAGACCTACGGCCCGCTGCGCGAAGGGCATTCTATCAACTTTCTATCAACTCAAGGACTCCGTCCCGCTATTGCTCACCTGGCAAGGCCGGACTGTGGAGTCCCGGCGGGAAAAGCCGCAACCCCTGCTGGCGCACTCGCCGCTCCTGGAAAGGGATAGGGGTCACGCGCGGCAAAGGCGTAGCCACAGGCTGGGGAGTTGAAGTGGGCACAGCTTGCGGAGAGGGCTCTGGGCTGGGCTCAGGCGTAAGCTCAGGTTCGGGAGTGGCTACTACGGGCGGTGGCGTTGGAACAGCCGGGATCCCCTCTGGTGTCGGACGGGGGCGGCCCAGTTGAAAGCGCGGCTGGCGACGAGGTGCAAGCGTGGGCGTCGCCTCTGGCGTTGGAGTCGGAGTGGGTGTGGGCGTGGGCGTCGGGCTGGGTGTTGGCGTCGGAGTAGGAGTGGGCGTGGGCGTCGGGCTGGGTGTTGGCGTCGGAGTAGGAGTGGGTGTGGGCGTCGGGCTGGGTGTTGGCGTCGGAGTAGGAGCGGGCGTGGGTGTCGGAGTTGGCGTTGGCGTCGGAGTAGGAGTGGGCGTCGGAGTAGGAGTGGGCGTGGGTTCTGGAGTCGGGGTGGGCTCCGGTGTCGGAGTTGGGGTAGGGGTGGGCTGGGGCTGGACGATGGCCAGGGCCTCTTCGGCTTTTAGCTCCCCCCGAACCAGCTTGGAGAGGGTGTCTTGGCCGCCAGGGGTGTAGGTGATCTCGCGGGCGGCGCTGTTGAACACATTGCGGATGGGATCCCCTTTGCTGTCCACCAGTTCCAGCACCATCACATTGCGACCGGGCCTGAAGCCCTTCAGATAAAAAGACTCCCAGCGATCCAGCAGGCCAGATTGGCCGTTGAGGGTGTAGCGGATCCGCCAGTCCCGTGGCAAGTCACTCAACAGGCTCTCCCGCACTGGGGCATTGGCCAGCCAGAAATCCACCAAGATTGGCTCGGCCCCGTAGCTGCCTGTGGGGCGGTTGTAGGTGAGCAGGGGCAGTTGCGGCTGTGGCACGTACTCGGGGGTGGGAGCTAGCACGTGGAAGCTAACCTGGGCATAGGCTTCAGAGTTTTTGAAGCTCTCGTGCCAGGGTTTGCCGGCAAACACCCGCAGAGTATGGGATCCCGGCTCCAAATCCTTGAAAACGAGGGGAGCATCGGCATCGTAATGGGCGATGTAGGGCCGGTTGTCCAGCACCACGTGCAGATGAGGGCCAAGACCCAATTGCGGATCTTTGAAAAGTGGGTACCCTTGCACCGCGAAGCGAACGGTTACCTGCCGCTCTGGCAACACCTCACCTGGCTTGGGGCTGAGGATCTGAACTTGCGGGCGACAATACTGCAAATGGGCATCCAGCTTGGCAATCTCCGGGGGAACCGGCACGCGCTCTAGCTGGGGAAGCTGTTCCTGCGGGGGTTTAGGCGGGGATCCCCCACAAGAGGCCAAAACGAGGGCGGTCAACAGACAGATCCACCATCTCAACAACCCCCACCTTCTCAACCTGGCATTTCCCGCGTGTTCTTGCATGAGCCTTACATCCCAATGCTCTTTGTATCCTGCCGAGCCGCAGACAAGCCATCCCCACATTACCAGCATGTGTCCTTTGGGGAAGATCCCTTCCCCCGCCCTAGAATGGGATCAACTGGCCTGGCTCAAGCCGGGTCGGAGACACTTTTGAGGTCGTGTATGGCTCTGTTGGCGATAACAGCTCTTGCGGGCATGGATCTGGCCCAGTGGCAAGCTCTGCTCAACAACGTGGCGTTTGCCATTTCTCTGGGGGCCATGCTGTTCTACTGGGGTGGGGCAGCTTTTCCCCAGATGCAGCTTTTGGCCGAATTGGGCCTAGCGGGGATGATCGGGGCAAACTTGACGATGGCCGCCCTGTTGACGGCCCGCTGGATCGATGCAGGCTACTTCCCCTTGAGTAATCTGTACGAGTCTTTGTTTTTCCTGGCCTGGGGGATCACCGCTTTGCACCTGCTGGCCCTCCACTGGAGCCGCAGCCGCTGGGTGGGGGTCATGACTGCCCCAGTTGTAACCGGGATCGTAGCCTTTGCTGCCTTGGTGCTGCCGGAAGATATGCAGGTAGCCCAGCCCCTCGTGCCGGCTTTGCAATCCAACTGGCTGATGATGCACGTGACTGTGATGTTGCTGGCCTACGCGGCGCTGCTGGTGGGATCCCTTCTCTCCATCAGCTTTCTCATCGTCACTCGCGGTCAGGAAGTGCATCTCAAGGGCAACTCCCTCGGCCTGCAATTTCGCCCTCCCCAACCCCAAACCCATCCCGAATGGGCGGAAGCCACCCTGCCTTCCCCGGCTTCAGAACTGGCCTACGCCGGCCTCCGCTCCCCCCGTCCTGCCCCCTCGTCGGCTGAACTCCCCCCCCAACCGGCCCCCGAAGGGATCCCCTGGCAACGGCTGAGCCTGGCAGAAATCTTGGACAACACCAGCTACCGGCTGATCGGGCTGGGGTTCCCCCTGCTCACCATCGGCATTATTGCCGGCGCCGTTTGGGCCAACGAAGCCTGGGGTACCTACTGGAGCTGGGATCCGAAAGAAACCTGGGCTTTAATTACCTGGTTGGTCTTTGCCGCCTATTTGCACGCCCGCATCACCAAAGGCTGGCAAGGCAGACGCCCCGCCCTCTTGGCCAGCTTGGGTTTTGGAGTGGTTTGGGTATGTTACCTGGGGGTCAACTTTCTGGGCAAAGGCTTACACAGTTATGGCTGGTTTTTCTGAGGGAATTTTTCTCAAAAACCGGCCCGAGTTTATGGGTATTCTGGTGCTGGCAAGCCGTAGTGGATCCCTTCGAGGAGAAAAACGATGCGACTGTTCAACTACCTGATCTTGTTTTCAGCCCTCCTGGCCATTGCCCTCTTTGCCATGCAAAACGCCACCCCGGTCACGGTTACTTTTGCCCCCGGCGTCAGCGTTGAAAGCCCTCTGGTGATGGAACTTCTGGCATCTGCCGGGATTGGGGCCGCCCTCGCCTGGCTGTATAGCCTCTGGATGCGCGTACAGTTCAGCATCGAAGCCCGGGAAAAAAATCGGCAACTGCAGGAGAAGGAGGTCACCATCACCGAACTCAAGGAAATGGTGGTGGAGCTGGAAGCCAAAGTGAAGCAACTGCCCCCCAGCAAGCGCGCCGAACCCCAAGAAGACATCCAGGACGTAAAAGAAGTGGCCACTGAGGGATCCCCTGCCTAGAATCTCCAGGTTGACCCACAGGCCGTTGAGGTAGAATTGAACTTCTGCTTGCCCACTAGCTCATACTTCCTATGCAGGTCACACAAGAAAAACGCCCTGGCAGCCGGGTTGGCCTCAAAATCGTGGTAGAAGCCGACCGGGTGAAGCGCTCCTACGAAAAAACCTTGCGTCAACTGGAGCAGAATATCCAAATTCCGGGATTCCGCAAGGGCAAGGCCCCCCGCAATCTTGTTGTGCGGCAGGTGGGCCGCGAGCGCATCCTGGCCAGTGCTGTCGATGACCTAATCAACGAGGCCATTCAACAGGCTTTCAAGGAAGCTCAGCTCACCCCCATCAGTCGGTTCGAGCTGGATGACGAGGTGGGGCAGCTCTTGGCTCAGTTCAACCCCGAAGCAGACTTCAGCTTCTCAGGATATGTTGAGGTGTACCCCGAAGCCCGCGTTGGCCAATACAAAGGGCTGACCGTTACGGCAACCCGTGTTGACGTCAAGCCTGAGCAAATTGACCAGCTCATCGACCGATGGCGGGATCAGCGGGCCACCCTCTTGCCGGTAGAAGATCGGCCTGCTCAGTTGGGGGATGTGGTGGTGATCGATTTTGCAGCCCGCGATGCAGAAGGCAATCCCCTCGACGAGATGACCACCCAGGACTTCCAGCTGGAACTCAAGGAAGACAACTTCATCCCCGGTTTTGTGGCGGGCATCGTGGGCATGCAGCTCGACGAAACCAAGGAGATCGCAGCCACCTTCCCCGACGACTACTTCAGAAAAGAGTTGGCCGGGAAAACGGTTACCTTCATCGTCTGCCTGAGGGAGATCAAGGCCAAAGAGCTGCCCGAATTGGATGATGCCTTTGTGCAAGAGATCAGCAGCTTCCAAACGGTAGCCGAGTTGCGGGAACACCTGCAAAAGCGCCTCGAACAGGATGCCCTGAGACAATCCGAGGAGAACCTGGAAACCGCCATCCTCAACGCCATCTTGGAGACTACTGAGGTGGATTTGCCGGAAACCCTCATCGAACAAGAAACGACACAACTGCTGGCCCAGAGTCTCCAGGCCCTGCGGCAGGAAGGCATCAAGCCGGGGGAGCTCCGTAAGTTCTTGTCCGAGTTGCCTCCCGAAACCCTCAACCAGTTGAAAGAGCGCCACCGACCCGAAGCCATCGACCGGCTGCGGCGCACCTTGGCCCTGAGCGCCATCGTTCGGCAAGAGCAAATTGCCGTAGGTTCCACGGAGTTGGACGTGGAGGTGGAAGAGGTGATGGCGGCCTATGCCCAGCAAGGCCAAAAGCTGGATCGGGAACGAGTACGCCAAGCCGTCTATGAAAGCTTGCTGACCAACAAGGTGATGGCTTGGCTGAAGTCTCAGACCACAGTCAACTGGGTCGATAGCGAGGGGAATCCAACCCAGGCGCCCACTTCTTTGGCAGGCTCGGAGGAGAAGGTTGAAGTGCCAGAGGCCGAGTTTGAGGCCGATGAGCCAGAAGCAGAGGTATCTGGGATCCCTGAGGCAGTTGAATCCTCATCAGAGACGGCTACGGGGGCGGAAACGGATGGAGAAGCTGCAGCTGCGGAAGCCGAGCCAGCTACAGAAAAGGCTGTAGAAGCATCCCCTGCTGAAACCGTCTCAGCCTCTGCGGCAGAGGCAACGCTCCCAGTTGAGGAGAAAGCGGCAGAGACCGCTACAGAGATCCCGGCAGCAGAAAAGCCCAAGCCAAGCAAAAAGGACAAAAAAGGCAAGTAAACTACCCGACACCCGCGCTACGCGCAGGGTGCGGGCTTTATCCCAATCCCCAGCGGCCCCAGAGGACAGCTAAGTTTCGGAATTTCAGGCGAGTTTACAGTCGCCCCAAGGAGAGAGATTACTTGAGCAGCGTTATGGTCAGCATCCCCTTCCCACCCGCAGTGTCCACACTTGAACGACTTACCATTGCGGTAGGACTTACCCCGCTCAGGGTGGATGTGCAGGCATTTGTGGCAGGTCTGACTGGTGTAGGCAGGCGGCACCAGCACCACAGGTACTCCAGCAATGGCAGCCTTGTAGGCTACAAACATCCTGAGCTGGTAGAACGCCCAGTTGTTAGTCCTGCGCCGCTCAGCCTTACTTCGAGACTTCTGATTCAGGCAATCTCTGATGCCTGTCAAGTCTTCAAAAGCCAGTGCCGCACCAATAGCCTGGGCATCCCTGACCAAGGTTTTGCTGATGTTATGGTTCAGCCATGTCTGGTAGCGCCGTTCTCTCCCAGAGAGCCTTCTCAGCAGCCTCCTAGAGCTGCGAGTGCGTTTGGATTGAACCTTGGCGCGTACACGGCTGAACCGGTCACGGACGGCCTGGATGTGTTCTCCACTCCAAGAGCGTCCATTGCTAGCGGTGGCGATATCTCGCCTGCCCAAGTCAACTCCGATTACCTTGGGAGTTTTGCCGGTTAGGGGAGTATCCAGCTCAACAGCAATGTTGATGTAGTAGTCCCCTTGCTTGGTCTTGGACAGAGTAGCGCTGGTGGGCGTTTGCCCCCGCAGCAAAGCGATTTGATAACCGCCAATCTTGAGCTTGAGCCAAACCCGTCCGCTCATCAGGGTCACGCCCACGGCCTGGTCGGACTCTCGGTACTTAAAAGTACGAGCGTCCAAAGTCAGACTGGTGGGGCGGAACTTGTGGACTTGCTTCACCGCCTTGGCATTGCTAATCACCCGACGGAGCGCCTGACAGACGTGGTTGGCTTTCAGCCCCGTTGCTGCCCTTACCGGTCGATAGACCAAGTGGTGCAGCTTAGCGGTGTTCCAGCAGTTCTTTTGTTTGGCGGTGTCGAGAATCTGGTTGCAAGCATTCGCAAAGCCCTGCAAAGTGCGGTCAATTTCTTGACGCAACTCTTGTGGGACTATCAGCTTGCAACGTACAGAGATAGTCTGGCTCATGGGATTATTGTAGTTTATCCAGACTTTTGACCGGCAAACCTATATAGAGGAGGGCTTTCCTCCCGACACCAAGCCTGCGGCTATGGTGCGGGCCTCCAGCCCGAAAATTTGGTGAATGCGCTGGGGATTTTCTGGCTGAGGGCATTTCCTTCAAAAGCAAGGGGGCGCAGCCCCTAGTGTTCCAAGTCGCAAAAAATAGATATCTACCACTGCTGGCAGTGGCAAAGGGGAGCGTTTAGGGTTTATCCTATTCGCAACATCTGCGAGAGGGCAGGCTGCCATGAAGGGATTTGCGCGCGTACTTGGGGCTTGGGGGATCCTCACCCTGATCGCCGGGATCTCGCCCGGCAGCGCTGTGGGCCAATCGGCCTTGCCTCCTGTGCCCATCATGCCCTCGGATCCCCAAGGTTCGTTTCCCGATCCAGGGATCCCGGCAGCCCCTTCCCCTCCCCGTGAGCCGGTCGGGCTGGATCTCCGCCATCTAGTGGGATTGTTCATCAACGAGTCCTTGGGTGCAGGCAACCAAGCTGCCGCAGTCAGTTACAACGACCTCTACACCCGCCTGTTGGCCCGAAGCTACGGGGATCCCCGCCCCCCCATTGAGGTGGAGTACGAGTTCATTCAAGAGATCCTGCGGGAGTATGGGGATCCCGCCGATCGTTTCTGGGATCCGCAAGCTTTTAAGGACTTGCTCAACCGTCCTCGTCCTCCCGTACAAGCCCGCGGGATCGGCCCGCGCCAGGTTTACTTGGCTGTGCCGGATCTCACCCCGGCCACAGCTCAGCAAATCCGCCAAACCCTCTACACCCAAGACTACAGCCAGGGCATTGTCCTCGACCTGCGCGGCTCGGTGGGCTACAACCCCCAAGTGGTGGCCGATGTGGCGCGCCTATTTCTGCCCCGCTCCGTCCAGCCGCTGCTGATTACCGAAGACCGATTCGGGCAGCCCACCCTCTGGAACAGCGAAAATCTGCCCATTGCCGCCGGGATCCCGTTGGCCGTTCTCGTGGATGGTAACACCCGCCAGGGGGCCACCCTCTTGGCTGCCCAGTTGGGATCCAGCGGTAGCACCCTTATCTTGGGACAGCCCACCCAAGGCAGCGAGCGACAAACCCGCTTCTTTGCTCTCCCCTCCGGCGCGGCGGTGGAACTGGCCGTGGCCACCTGGAAGACAGGAGATGGTCGCTCTTTGGAGCGGGGTCTGGTGCCCTTGCAGACCGTGGAAGGAGATGACAATGCTTGGCTGAATGCCGGCCTGCAAGCGCTGGCCTTGCCCCCCCGGCGACCCACCCTGCCCCCACGGCCTACAGTGCTGGTGCAAGAGGGTCGAGTCGGTCGCTTTGAGCTGGGCATGGATACCCGCAACGTGGATACCCACCTGCTGGGCAATGTCGATCAGATCCCAGCGGCCTCCGGAGCTAATGTGTTTCAGCCCAACAGCGACTTGAAGATCTTTTACCTGCAGGACTACATCCTCTTCACCTACCGTCATCCGGGCATTGTGGATAGCTTTTTCGCCAACCGCATCTACACCACCCACCCGGAAGCCATGACCGGCGAAGGGATCCGCATCGGCTCCACCTACTCGGAAGTGATCGCCGTTTACGGTGGGCCCGGCGAGAACGGCTACAACGAGGTGGTGCCCTATCCCAAGGGGAGCCGAGAGTATCTGCGCGACGACCGCTACTACGTCAACTACGATGCCCTGGGCCTGGCCTTTGCCTTTGAGGTGGGATCCAACCAGGTCACGGCCATTGGCCTGTTCAAGCCGGGGAGCTGAAGGCGAGGGCAACTGGGGAATCTCTGTTGGCTTGCCAGAGGGTTCGGGGATCCCGCCCATCTCCACGTTGTCCCCTGCCGGAGAAAAGTTAATCGATTGTTAATCTTTTTGTCCTGATCTCTCAACATCGCCCGGAGCGATGCGGTAGATTAGTGCAGCAACCCCCGCAAAGGGGATTTTTTGTGCCATCTACGGACTGTAGGAGAAGCTCTTGGCAAACGTCGTGGTTGTCGGTGCCCAGTGGGGCGATGAAGGAAAAGGGAAGATCACCGACCTCCTCAGTGAAAAGGCCCATGTGGTCGTCCGCTATCAAGGTGGGGTGAATGCAGGGCATACCCTGGTGGTGGGGGGCCAAACCTTCAAGCTACACTTGATCCCCTCTGGCATTCTCTACCCCGACAAACGCTGCATCATCGCCAGCGGCACGGTGATCGATCCCGAGGTTCTGCTGGCCGAGATCGACCAACTGCATCAATTGGGCATTTCCACCGACAACCTGTTCATTGCCGAAACGGCCCACGTTACCCTGCCCTACCACCGGGTCATTGACATCGCAGAAGAGGAGCGGCGTGGCATTTACCGGCTGGGCACCACCGGTCGGGGCATTGGCCCCACCTATGCCGACAAGGCCGAGCGCATGGGCATTCGCGTCGTGGACTTGATGTACCCTGACCAGCTGCGGGAGCGCCTCAGTTGGGCCATTCCCTACAAAAATGTCTTGCTGGAAAAGATCTATAACTTGCCGCCCTTGGATCCCGAGCCAATTATCGAGCAATACCTGGCCTATGCCGAGCGGCTGCGCCCCTATGTTACCGACGCTGCTCTGCTTCTCACCCAAGCCATCGAAGATCGGGAGAACATCCTGTTTGAAGGGGCTCAAGGCACCCTGTTGGATCTCGACTACGGCACCTACCCCTACGTCACCTCCTCCCATCCCATTGCCGGTGGCGCTTGTATTGGCGCTGGGATCGGCCCCACCAGCATTGACCGGGTGATCGGGGTGGCCAAAGCCTACACCACCCGCGTTGGCGAAGGCCCTTTCCCCACCGAGCTCAAAGATGAGATCGGGGCGTACCTGGGGGCAACCGGTGCTGAATTTGGCACCACCACAGGGCGACAACGGCGCTGCGGCTGGTTTGACGGGGTAATTGGGCGCTACGCGGTGCGAATCAATGGCCTAGACTGCCTGGCCATCACCAAACTGGATGTGCTGGATGGCTTGGATGAGATCAAGGTGTGCGTGGCCTACGAGTACCAGGGGCGGGAAATTCGTCACTTTCCCAGCGATGCCCGGGTTTTCGCCCAGTGCAAACCCATCTACGAAACCCTGCCGGGCTGGAAATGTTCCACCAAAGATTGCCGCTCCATCCAAGACTTGCCCCCCGAAGCCCATGATTACCTGAAGTTTTTGGCACAGTTGATGCAGGTGCCGATTGCCATTGTTTCTCTGGGGGCCAGCCGCGACCAGACGATCATTGTCGAAGATCCCATCCACGGCCCCAAGCGGGCCCTTCTCTACCCCAATGGTGGCAAGCGCGCCCACGCCCTCATGCCCGACTGAGTGGGCTCAAGAACAATTGGGAACAAGGGCAATCATAGGGCAATCATTAACAATGTAGTGATCAAATGCTCAGTAATGATCAATGTGAGTTAAGTTATGGTCATTTCAGGTTAGGGTGAAACGCCTAAGCTACGGAGAAAAGCCTTCCGGCCCTGTGCGTTCAACGTCTTAGGTGTGGATGCAGTGTCCTAGTTTATAGTCATTTAAGAGGGAATAAAACTGTTCCGTTGTCTTGCTTCCCAGCTCCTCACTGCCGAGCGAATAGGAAGCGTCTTAATCTAACTTGAAATGACTCTAATGGTTTGAGAAAAACAATATTGCCGCAGTTGGGCCAGTTCTACCTCACTGAGATCTTGCCACTGGCCAGGAGCAAGCCCCGCCAGAGAGAGGGGCCCCAGTCCAACCCGAACCAACCGCAAAGTTGGGATCCCAACAGCGGCAGTCATGCGGCGCACCTGGCGATTGCGACCCTCCCGCAGCGTCAGTTCCAGCCAGGTGGTGGGGATGGAGCGGCGAAAGCGGATGGGGGGATCCCGTGGCGGCAGGGTGGGTTCCTCAGCCAAGACTTTGACCTGGGCCGGGCGCGTTTTTCGCCCTTGGATGATCAGCCCCTGTTGCAGCTGTTGCAGGGCTTGGGGGGTGGGGATCCCTTCCACCTGAACCCAGTAGATGCGCTCATGGCCGAACTTGGGGTCGATCAAGCGGGCATTGAGGCGACCATCATCGGTCAGCAGGAGCAGCCCTTCGCTGTCGCGATCCAGTCGCCCCACCGGATAAACCCTGGGCACCGGGATAAAAGACTGGAGGGTGGGCCGTCCCTCTCGATCGGTGAATTGGGTGAGCACGCCATAGGGCTTGTAGAACTTGAGATAGCGCATGACACACAAAACAACAAAACTGTGAACCCAACCTTTCCAATCTTTAAGATTTGGCAGAAAGATTTGGCAGAGCGGCTTCAACGGTAAGATCAAGCCTTAAGGAGCAATATCCCTCCATCGCCAGCAGCGTTTGACGGAGCTCAACCCATGACCATAGACAACAACTTACTCTGGGTTTTGGTTGGAACAGCAGGGCTCTCTCTCCTCAGCCTGGTGTACGTGCTGGTGGATGAGGGCAACAAACGTCGCCGCTACGAACAGCAAAAGGAAAAAGAAGCTGCTCAGCCACCTGCGGTTGTTCCTGCAGAAGAAGCCGGGATCCCAGCTGCACCTCCTCCTTCTGCTCCTGAACCTGTTGCTGCTCAGCCCGCTTCAGCGCCACACACTGCTGACGGGTTCCCAGAAGCGTCGCGTAGCGATGACGAGGAGCCAGAAACCTCCCCGGAAGCGGTTCGCGCCAGCAGGACAGAGTCCTTGCCCAGCCCTGAGGACTCTGCTCTCCCCAAGGAGCCGGATACAGGGCCTGACCCCGCAGAGGAAATGCCGAAAGATACCCCATAACAGTTTTTTTCGGTTCTGGGGAAGTTCTGGGGATAGATGGGATCCCCATCCCGCAAGAGGGGAGCTTCATGCCCTCATCAGGGTTTGCTCTCCGTAGCGCAGCATCATCTCCAAAGCCGCGAGACGGTTGCCCCAAACTTGAACTCGATAGGGGTTGCGCAGAGATTCCAGCCGCATCCAAGTGGCAAGATTGGTTTTCAAGTTGCCCAGTTGCTGACGGGCTTGTTCCAGGGCTTCCGGGGTGGGATCCGCTGCCAAGGCCGCCAGGGATCCCTGCACCCGCTCTATTTGCTCCATCCATTGGCTGTGCTCCCACAACCCCAACCGTTTCTGCTCGAGCAAAAACATCCACTCCTGCCGCAGCGCCTGGAAGCGATCCCGAACAGCCCCAAAGGGATCCCGATAGGGAATGCGAGTCGAGGCAATGGCGGAGGACCTGAGGATGGCTTCCAGCTCTGGGGTAAGCTGCCGCACCGAGAATAAAGCAAACCCCCCGGTGGGCAAATCCCGCACCACCTGCAGTTGATCCAAGAACTCGACGGGCGGCAAGTTCAACAAATTAAGGCTGGGGACGAAGAGGGTGGAGAAGCGGCTGACAATTTCCAAATTGGGCTGCACCAGTTGCGCCAAACGCCGTGTATTGCCCGCATAGGTGAGGGGGATCAACAAATCCAGCTCCCCTGCCTGGATCCACTCTTCCCAGTTCTGCTGCAGCCTTTGCAGGCGCTCCTGCTTGGGCAGAGCATAGACAGCTGCCGAGAGGATCACGCGCGGGTTGAGGGAGCGGGCGGTGCGGGCAATGGCCTCCACCACCTCGTTCACCTGCTGGGTGCGGTAGCGGGTCCACAACTGCCAGAGGGAGCGATCCCTCAAGGGATCCAACTCCAGCGGATCGACGCCGGACAACTGCTGAAACCCCTGACGAGCGGCCCGACCGAAGCCAAACACCTGGCGGCTGGCAGCGTTTTGGAAGGGATAGCGGATGTAGTCCAGGTGGATCCCGTCTACCTGGTAGTCTTGCACTAGCTCGCGGGTAAGAGCCAGGAGATAGCTGCGCACCTGCGGATTGGCTGGGTCTAGCCAGGTTTCCGGCTGCCCGCGCGGGAACAGACGGCCACGATTGTCCAGATTGGCCCAATCGGGGTGAGCCGTCAGCACCGGGCCGATGTAGTCTTGGGGCAAGTTGATCTCCGGCAGCAGATTGTGGCGGGTGTTGCCCACCGCAAGAGTCCAAATCCAAGCGTGCAATTCGAGGCCCCGCTCATGAGCCAAGCGCACCGCCGCCCGCAAGGGATCCCGGCCACGGGTGAGGGGGTTCTGTTGGGGGGCGACGCGGCTGGGATGAATGGCAAAGCCAGCATTCATCGTCTCGAAAAAGACGGTGTTGAGGCCAGCCTGAGCCAGGCGATCGAAAATCTGAGCCAGCCCTGCCTCAGAGCCTGCCTCGACAATGGTGCTCCGATCCAGCCAAATGGCCCGTACCTCAGACAAAGCCGTCAACCGATCCACCGGGTAGTGGGCCCACAGATCCGCCCGTGCCTGTTCAAAAGCCTGCCGCGCCTGCTCGTATTGCCCTGCCTCCACCCAGGCCGGTAGCTGTTGCAACACGCTGCGGGCTTGCTCCAAAATGGGCTTGTACTCGGCTGCTTCTACCCCCCCTTGAGTGGCCCGAGCCAGCAACAGGGATCCCTCTACCCGACCCAGCAAGCTCCCCAGCTCTTGGCGCATGGCCAGCAACTCCAGGGTGTTGATGGTGCTCCGCACCGCTGGCAAAGGGGATGGGGTGGCAGCAGCCTGTCTGAGGGCAGCGAAACGGCCTTGGGCCCGGCGCAGAGCCGCTTGCAACCACTCCCGATCCAACTGCGCCGTCTCCTCGGGAAACTCCCCCCAACGCCAACCCAGGTACACACTCTGGCGGCTGGCAATCACCGCATAGGCATTGTCCCCCATGTCCACCTCTTCCCAGACGGCCACCAGACGACTTTCCGGGCCGGTGGGCAAGAGGGCTCCCCCGGCAACCACAAAGTGCTCCGCACCGCTGGCGCGATCGGCCGCCTGAACGCTGCGGGCCCATGCTTCAGCAAACTCTGTCAGGCGCACCGTACTGGCCAGAGGAATATCTCCGCTCCAGTAGGCGCCAATCAGGCTGCGTAAGGGATCCCGTGCCTCAGCAGGGATTTCCAGCGGGCCGCTGACGATCAACTGACCCCCTTCCTGTTGCATCCATTCGGCGAGAGCATGGGCTTGAGCAACGGTTAGGCGATTCACGTTTGGCAAAAAGACTGTGCTGCGCCCCCGCAAACCTGCTGGCTCGATCCCGTCGATCACCTGGTAGCTGAGGCCGCTCTGCTGCAGTTGCCGCTCGATATTGGCCCAGTTCTGCCCTGGCAAGCGTACCACCGTCAGAAAGTGCTCCGCAGCGGGGACAGCGCTTTGGCCGTGGGCAACCGGGGATCCCGTCCAAACCAGCAGACCCACCCAGAGGAAACCCAGACAAACTGCCAGGGGCTTGAAGGATCTTAAGATGAAGCCCCAGAAACGATCCCTCACCATCCCAGACCAGCCTGCTTGAGGACTCCGTCCCGCCAAAGGACTGGGGAACCGAACCGCCAACAGCATTGGATCTCCTTTCTTTGAAGACCATCCGTCAGGAGCGCGGATATGAACCTGCACCCGCCCAGACCATTCAACATTATTCAATTCAACAATGATGTTGGTGAGGATCCCTGCCAGTGGAAGGGGGAAATCCCCAGGCGGCGCTAGGGCAGGCGAGGGATCCCGTTGCTTGTCCAGGTTGAGAAATAGGGCTTATTTTGGAGTGTGACATACTCCCGCACTCATGCTGACGCAAAGCGCTCCGCGCCGCTAACGCGAAAAGGACGTTTCCTGCGCTTGAGGACTACGTCCCGCTGACGCGAAAAGAACGGGATGCCCCACCGCCCTGTGCTTGATGTTGATGGCCGCATGGTGGTCGCGCTCTAGTTCTAGCCCACAATGGGAACAAGAATGCCACCTGTCTTGAACCGCTTTCGGTACTCTTTGACCGCACCGAGAGCAGTTTTGACTGCTGCCGTTGGGGTTCACTGCAATCGCCCTCAGCCCAGCTCTTTCAGCCTTGACTGCCAGCATTTGCAGAAATTGTCCCCACCCAGCATCATAGGTGGATTTTGCTAGCTTCGTCCTCGCAATACCTTTGATATTCAGGGCTTCGTACCCAATATGCTTGCCCTTGCTTACCAGCCAGTTCGCTGTTTTGTCATGAAAATCTTTGCGCTGAGATAGTGGTTAGTGGATAGTCACTATTCACTATCCACTGGTCACTATCTACTGGTCACTATCCACTAGTCACTAGCCATAGGCGGTTTGACCCCTTCTTCTCGCGAGACAAGGCTCGCTGCAACCTCTTGAGCCTGAGCTCTGCCTTGCGATAGTACTGGGGAACTGGAACAGACTCCCCCGCATCGGTCACCAAAAAGGAGTCCAGCCCCACGTCGATCCCCATCGTGTTCTCCAGTGTTGGCGGGTCAGGGGTAAATACGGGGACAGATGAATCTTGCAGGCTCAAGGTCACATACCACCCGTCTGCCTTGCGGCTGATGGCAGCGGTCTTAATCACAAAGCCCTCAGGCAAAGGACGGTGCTGAATTATCCGAACAGCACCGATTTTGGGCAGATGGATAAACTGCCCGCAAATGCAGTCTTGTTTCATCTGGGGGAAACTGAAGGAGCGATACCGCCCAACTCCCTTGAATCTGGGTTTCCCTGCCCGCTTGCCGCTACCGTCACCCTTCAGCCAGCGGTCGAATGCTTTGTGCACTCGCTCTATGCAGTTCTGGAGGACTTGCGAATGGACTGCTCTGTACTGCGGAAACAGGGCTTTCATCTTCACCAAATCCCGTTTCTGGGAGTAGAAATCGGGATTGTCTTTTAACTCAGGCAAGTGACAGATTAAGGGACAAGCATTGCTATCACAGCGATTGTGTTGCCACCACGCAAAGCGCTCTGCCAAGCGGTAGTTGTACTGCTTGCGTAACAAGTCTAGCCATTGGTCCATCAGAGCAACTTGGCTAGAAGTAGGGCGTAAGCGATACTGGTAAGCAGTTCTCATGATGAGGGTATAAAATCCTGCTACGCCGGTCATAGCACCAGTAAGGACGAAGCATCGTGTCCTCGCCTTTTATCCCGACCCTCACCCTGGATAGTGGTGAGTGGATAGTGACTAGCCACTAGTCACTAACAGAGGGTGGGGCTTCCCGGCGGTCTAGCTAACTGCGACCAGGGCTTGATTAGCGCTCCTCCGCCAACCGCACCTGTACCGACTGGCCGTGGGCGGGCAACCCTTCCGCTTGTGTGAGAGCCTGAATGGCGCTGGCCACCTCCCGCAAAGCCGCTGAGCTGTATTGAATCAGACTGGAATGCTTTAGGAAAGTTTCCACCCCCAAAGCCGAGGCATAGCGGGCCGCACCGGCGGTGGGCAAGGTATGGTTGGGGCCGGCCAGGTAATCTCCTACCGCCTCCGGAGTATGGTGGCCCAAGAAAATGGCCCCCGCATGGCGAATGGGATCCAGCAAAGCCCAGGGATCTGCCACCTGCAGTTCCAAATGCTCTGGCGCAAACAGGTTGGACAAAGCCACCGCCGCCGTCAGATCCGGCACCACCGCAATCAGCCCGTAATTCACCACCGACTTTTCCACCATCAGACGGTTGGGATGGGCCTCCATCTGGGTGGCCACCGCCTGCTGCACCTGCTGGGCCAGCTGGAGATCGGTGGTCAGAAGGATGGCCGCCGCCAAGGGATCGTGCTCGGCTTGGGCCAGCAAATCGGCAGCCACATAAAGGGGGTTGGCGCTCTCGTCGGCGATGATCAACACCTCCGATGGCCCGGCCAGCGAGTCGATCCCCACCGTGCCGTACACCAGCTTTTTGGCCAAAGTTACGTAGATGTTGCCGGGGCCGGTGATCACGTCCACCTTGGGGATGGTCTCGGTGCCGTAGGCCAAAGCCCCTATTGCCTGAGCCCCCCCAACGCGATAGATGGTGTGGATGCCTACTTCTTGGGCGGCCACCAAAATGGCCGGGCTAATCCCCTTGCCCCCCAACCCGTCAGATCCCGGTGGCGTCACCATCACAATCTCGGGCACCCCTGCCACCTGGGCCGGGATGGCGTTCATCAACACCGTGCTGGGATAGGCGGCTCGCCCTCCCGGAATGTAGAGGCCGGCGCGATCCACAGGGCGGTATTGCTTGCCCAAGACGATCTCAGGGCCGGGAAAGCTTACCCAACTGCTGGGCACCCGCTGCCGGTGAAAAGCTTCAATGCGCTGCTTGGCCAGCCGTAGGGCTGAAAGCAATTGCGGAGATACCGCCTGGTAAGCTGCCTCTAGCTCGGCCCCAGACACCTTCAGCTCGGCAACGCTCAGCTCCACCTGGTCGAACTCAGCCGTATAGGTCAGCAGGGCCCGATCCCCCTGACGGCGTACCGCTTGCAGGATCTCCCGCACAGTTGCTTCGCGGTGCAGGTTCTGGTCAGCCTGAGTGCGCTCCGAGATCCGTCTGAGCTCGGCTTCAGCCTCGGCTAGCTGGGTGACGATTCTCAGCATAGCGACTCCTTCGCGTAGAGTGCCGCAACCCCATAGTAACGAGGGATCCGGCGGCATCGCGGTAGCAAAGCGGATCTTTCGCTGGGTCGGCTTGCGGCGACAAGAAGGGACATCCCCAGGCAGGGATCTTGTCTGCACCTGGCGCGATCCGGGTTGATCATGGTCATAGCTTAGCCTGGATTTTCCTCGACCAAGAGCCGGGTAGAGTTCGCCGATAGCCCTACTTAGGAAAAAGCCTGCCCCTTTTTCATAGGCCCAGTTCTGTCGATTTGATCAAGTTGCGAAAATCGTGGATTACCTCTTCACAGCGACGGAAAAAAGCCAGCACCCAATCCCGTAGCACCCTTTGCTGAGATTCGTCCAGTTCCTTGAGGGATCCCCGGTAGTGGATCTGGCCACTGCGCTCGATCTCGAACTGGTTCAGCCATTCTGCTTTGGATCCCTGGCGTTCCACCACTTCCTGCCGTGCTGCCTTCCAATAGTTGACGATCACCGCCTTGCCCAAATAGCCGGTTGTAATCTGGCAGAGACGGTTCAGAGATTGCACGAAGACATCCATCTCCATGCGCGGGCCCGCCGCAGGAGCGGAACTGGGCTGGGTAGCGTTCCGGCCTGCCTCCGCCTGGCTGGTAAATAGACGAAAGGTGGCCAAGCCCTTTGGCGTATCCTGCTGCAGCTCGGCTCGCAGGCGGTTCACGGCCAAGGTGTAAACCGGCATCACCAGCTCGTCATTCACCGCCACCAGCAACGCCCATTCCGGCCCGAGGGGGTAAACGAAGACCCGCTGCTCGGCAAACTGAAAATCAAAATAGTCAAGTCCTGGGGGCATGGTCTGCAAAACTTGAAACAGCCCTTCGGTGAGGGCCTGTTGCTGTCGGCTATCCAAATCCTGAAAAGAGCGGTAGAAGAAAGGGCGACCTGCCCGACTCAAGAGCGCCACCCCCATCACCCCACGGATGGACAAAAAACTGTCGAGCGTTTCCTTCTCCATGCCCACTCAACTTGGATAACACTCTTACTCTTATCCTGACTTAGATTGCCCGACGGTGGGCGAGCACAACCAACCGAGAGCTGGATGCTCGATGTTTGGGATTGATGTTTGGGATTTAGGAAATGCACCGGGACAAAAACGCCTCGATCCGTCCCACCGCCTCCTCCAGACGGGATCCCTCGACCACCAAAGCAAAGCGGACATAGCCTTCCCCACTGGGGCCAAAGCCAGAACCCGGAGACAGGGCAACCCCTGTGGCTCTCACCAAGTCCAAACAAAACTGGGCAGAAGAGCCGCGATAAAACTCCGGCAAAGGCGCCCACAGATACATGGTGGCCTCCGGCAAAGGCACAGGCCAACCCATGCGGTGCAGAGCCGCCACGGCTATATCCCGTCGCTCGCGGTACACCTGCCGCCAGCGCTGCAAAAAGCTATCGGGAACTGTCAAAGCTGCTGCTGCCCCCCGCAGAATGCCCTGGTATTGGTGGAAGTCGATGGTGGATTTCACCCATCGCAGGGCTCGGATCAG
Organism: Synechococcus sp. JA-2-3B'a(2-13); assembly: GCF_000013225.1. Taxonomy (NCBI): domain Bacteria; kingdom Bacillati; phylum Cyanobacteriota; class Cyanophyceae; order Synechococcales; family Synechococcaceae; genus Synechococcus; species Synechococcus sp. JA-2-3B'a(2-13). The sequence continues at coordinate 83,275 of NC_007776.1, read as the reverse complement.
CTCTCGGCTGCCAATGGCGTAGGCCACCCGGAACCCTCCCATGTGATAGGACTTGGAAAGAGAAAAAAACTCGATGGTGCGGGTTTTATCGGGATCCGCCTGCAGCGCGGAAGGGGCTACCTGGCCGTCGAAACGCCAGTCCACATAGGGAAAATCGTGGGCCAGAACGATGTCGTACTGCTGACAAAACTGCAGGGTTTCTTGCCAAAACTCCGGGGTGACGGTGGCAGTGGTGGGGTTGTGGGGGTAGTTCAACACCAGCAGCCGCGCCTGCCGGCAGATTGCCTCCGGGATCCGATCCCACTGGGGCAAGAAGCGGTTTTCCGCCCGCAGGGGCAGGTAGTAGGGGATCCCGCCCGCCAGATGGATCCCGCCCACGTGAGAGGGATAGGCCGGATCCGCAACCAAAGCAACATCGCCGGGGTTGAGCAGGGCCAGGGGCAAGAGGGCCGTTCCCTGCTGGGATCCGATCAACGGCAGCACCTCTGTTTCCGGATCGATCTCCAGGCCGAACTTGCCCCTGTACCACTTGGCGCAGGCAGAGCGAAAGTCCGCCGTGTCGTGAAACAGCGTGTAGCCATAGGTAGAGGGATCCGACAGAGCCGATTGGATGGCCGCCAAGGAGTCTGAAGGTGGGGGCAGATCGGAGGATCCCAGAGACAGATCGATCACATCCAGGCCAGAGCGACGAGCCTCTCGCTTGGCTTGATCCATTTGGTCAAACACATTGCCGCCGAGGGGCTGAAGTCGCTGGGCGAGGGGAATCGACATGCAACAACTCTTGCAAAGCAGGGGGGTCTATCCTAGCTTGAGGATCCCCTCAGGGATTGTCGCCAGAAGTGGGGGAAGAGAGTGAGGTTGGGCGCGTGCTGGCTGCCGGCCCCCGGTCGAAAATCTCGATGTGCCACTGCCCTTGGCCGTTGCTCTCGAAGGCGATAAACCGGCCATCGCCGCTGATGGTGGGGTTGCGCACATCTCCCGGCACCCGGCTGCTGATGTTTTCTATCCTGCGGGTTTCGCGGTCGTAGAGAAAAATCTCAGACTTGCCCAGAGCATTGGACACGTAGACGATGTAGCGACCATCGGCGCTGATGTCGGGCGAGGTGGCCGCCACGTCGCTGGAGTTGAGGCCGGGCAGATCCACCAAGCGACGTTCCACCGTGTCGTAGAGAAAAATATCCTGGCTGCCGCTGCGGGCCGAGGAAAACACCAGGTAGCGGCCATCTCCGTTGAAAGCAGGCTCCCCATCGGGGAAGATGCTGTTGAGGCCACTGTTGGTCAGGCTGGGACGCGGGGTGCGAAAACCTGCGGGGCTGCAGCCCAACAGCACCAAGCTCAATCCGGCCAGGCCCAGCTTTCTCGCCCACCGGGCCGCGCCAAACAGGATCCGGCCATTGGTCAGCATGGCATCGCCTCTCCAACCCACTCTTCCCATCATACCCGGTTGACAAACTCGGCTCCGGCTAGGGCTCCACCTTGACACCCTTCCAGAAGGCCACATAGCCCCGGATGTTGGCCGCAGCGGGTTTGGGATCCGGGTAGTACCAGGCGGCATCTTTGTTCTCCTGGCCGTTGACCACGAGGGTGTAGTAGCTGGCCTCCCCCTTCCAGGGGCAGGTGGTGTGGGTAGAGCTGGGCTGGAAGTATTCCCGGCGCAGAGATTCCGGCGGAAAATAGATGTTGCCTTCTACGGTTTCGTAGCGCTCTGTCTCCGCCACCACTACCCCATTCCAGATAGCCCTGGGCATGGAAAACCTCCTCTTGCCAAGTTTTGGATATCGGATTTTTGAGTTGCGGATCCCGGCGGCTGAGGCCGCCTTGCTTTGAGCTTAACTCTTCCCTTCCTCTTATGATCGTCTTGTATTGTCCCTTGTATTGTCCGATGAGAAGCTCTCTGTCCGGTGGGGAAGCCTGCCGATCCCGAGAGCAAAGTGGAGTCTTTTAAGGGCTGCTTCCTACCGCTATTGAGCGCTACGGCTATGGCTCGCCGCAACACCCTACAAGATGACCTCAACTACCAACAAGCCAAGCGCAGCCTGCGCCAGTGGGTGGCCCAACTGGATCTGCGCCCCCAAGAGGTCGCGGGCTTAGAAGGGGAGTTGGAGAGCTTGCAAGCGCTCTTGGACAAGCTGGAAACCGAGGTCATCCACATCGCCGCCTTTGGTCTGGTGGGGCGAGGCAAGTCTTCCCTGCTCAATGCCCTGCTGGGCGAGCCAGTCTTTGAGACGGGGCCCACCCATGGCATCACCCGTACCCAGCAAGCGGCAACTTGGAACATCAGCTGGGAAACCCGCCCCCAGTCCTCCTTCTCTGGCACATCCCTGAAGGGATCCCGCCTCCCCCCTTCCTCGGTGCAGTCGGTACAGGTCGCCCATTGGCAGGGATCCCGTCTGGAGCTGATCGACACTCCCGGCCTGGATGAAGTAGACGGCGAAGAGCGGGCGCGGCTGGCCCGAGAAGTGGCCCAGCGAGCGGATCTGATCCTGTTTGTCGTCTGCGGGGATCTGACGCGGGTGGAGTTTGAGGCTCTGGCCACCCTGCGGGAGGCGGGCAAGCCTATGCTGCTGGTGTTCAACAAGATCGACCAGTACCCAGAGGCAGATCGCCAGGCCATCTACGACAAGATCCGCAACGAACGGGTGCGGCAGCTCCTTTCTCCCAACGAGATCGTCATGGTGGCGGCCTCCCCTCGCGTGCCCCGCCTGGTGCAAAGGCCGGATGGGAGCTTTGCTGCCCAGATGGAAGTGGGATCCCCGCAGGTGGATGAGCTGCGCCTGAAAATCCTGGAAGTCCTGCATCGGGAGGGGCGTTCGCTGCTGGCCTTGAATGCCCTCCTGTTTGCCGATCGGGTTAACCAGCAGGTAATTGAGCGCAAGCTGCAAACCCGTGCCCAGCAAGCCCAAGATCTGATCGCCTCAGCCGCCCGCACTAAAGCGCTGGCGGTTGCCCTCAACCCCATCACCCTGCTCGATACCTTGGGAGGGCTGGCCATCGATGTCACCCTGATCCTGCGCCTGGCCCGCCTGTACGGCTGGCCCATGAGCACTGCGGGAGCCACACAACTGCTGCAGAAGATCATCCTCAGCATGCTCAGCCTGGGCGCCGGCGAGTGGGTGGCGCTGTTGGGCCTGGGATCCCTGAAAACCTTGCTGGGGGGATTCTCTCTGGGAGCCTACGGTTCCGTGGCCCTGACGCAGGCGGTGTTGGCCGGGTTTTCCTGCTATGCCATCGGCGAGTCCGCCCGCCGCTACCTGGCCCAGGGAGCCAGTTGGGGGCCAGAGGGCCCCAAAGCCGCCATAGCCCAGATTTTGGCCGATTTGGACGAAGCCTCGATCACCGCCCGCCTGCGGGAGGAAATCCGCCACAAAATCGGATTTGCTTTCCCCTGAACCTCTACAATCGCCTCTACAATCAGAGAGCCGAGCCGCATCGTTCGCATGACCTACTGCCTTGGCATCATCACCCGCTTTGGCTTGGTGATGGCGGCAGATTCCCGCACCAACGCCGGGGTGGACTACGTCTCCACCTACCAAAAGCTGTTCGATTTTTCCGTGCCCGAAGAGCGGGTGATCTTGATCTGCACCTCCGGCAACCTGTCCATCACCCAGGGCGTTTTGACCGAAGTGCAGCGGGATCTGCGCCAACAGGAAAGTTCCAATCTCCACACCTTTCCCCACCTCTACGACGTGGCCCGCTACCTGGGATCCAAAATTCGTTACATCCAGGAGCAAGACCGACCCTGGCTGGAAAAGGACGGTATCGACGCCCAGTGCAGCCTGTTGTTGGGGGGACAGATCCGAGGCGAGGAGCCGGCCCTCTTTTTGATCTACAGCCAGGGCAACTGCATCCAGGCCACCCCGGAAACCCCTTTTTTGCAGGTGGGGGAAACCAAATACGGCAAGCCAATCTTGGATCGCACCCTCTCCTACGAAACCTCGCTAGCAGATGCGGCCAAATGCGCTCTCCTCTCCATTGACTCCACCATGAAATCCAACATCTCCGTCGGCCCCCCCATCGATTTGGTGATGGTGCAAGCGGATCAGTTCAAGGTCACCCACCGTCTGCGCCTGCGCACCGGGGATCCCTACCTGGCCAAGATGCGCAAACTGTGGGAGAGCGCCCTCAAACAAGCCTTCGACCAAATGCCCCCCATCGAGTGGGACTACTCGGATCCAGCTGATCGGGAAGAGCTGCTCGACTGAGAGGAGGAGATTGGTAGGATAGGGGTTAATCCATCTCTGCCCAACCCCTGCCATGTCAGCCCACACCTTTCAAGACTTGATCTTTCGCCTGCAACAGTTTTGGGGGGAGCAGGGCTGCTTGATCCTACAACCCTACGACCTGGAAAAAGGCGCCGGCACCATGAGCCCCCACACGTTTTTGCGCGCCTTAGGGCCGGATCCCTGGCGAGTAGCCTATGTCGAACCCTGTCGCCGCCCCACCGATGGACGCTACGGTCAAAACCCCAATCGCCTGCAGCACTATTTTCAATACCAAGTGTTGATCAAGCCCTCCCCCGATGACATTCAAGATGTCTACCTGGATAGCCTGCAAGCTTTGGGCGTGAACCCGGCAGAACACGATGTTCGCTTTGTGGAAGATGACTGGGAATCTCCCACCTTGGGGGCTTGGGGCGTGGGCTGGGAAGTGTGGCTGGACGGCATGGAAGTAACCCAGTTCACCTACTTTCAGCAGGTGGGCGGACAAGATTGTCGCCCGGTTTCTGTAGAAATTACCTATGGGCTAGAGCGCCTGGCCATGTATCTGCAGGGGGTGGATTCGGTTTTCGATCTCTGCTGGAATGAGCATCCTTCTCTGGGACGGATTACCTATGGACAAATCTATTTCCAAAATGAGGTCGAGCAATCTTATTACAACTTCGAGTATTCCGATCCGGAGATGCTACTGGAATTGTTCCGGCTCTACGAAGCCGAGGCCAAGCGTTTGATCGAAACCACCCAACAGAAACTGCAGAAACAGGTGTTGCCGGATCGGTTGGCCGTGTCTCTGCTCCTGCCCGCCTACGACTATGTGCTCAAGTGCTCCCACACCTTTAACCTGCTCGACGCTCGTGGTGTCATTGCTGTAGCCGAGCGCACCCTCTACATTGGGCGCATCCGTAACCTGGCTCGACAATTGGCGGAGCTGTACGTTAGCCAAGCCGATCGACCGGGATCCAGCTATGCCCTGCGGCAACCGGAACCCGCTTTGGTTTACAGGGGTGCCTCTCCCCAGAGTTAATTCTTGAGAAAGGGATCCCACCTTTGGCTATGATGAGAGATTGGTGTCAGCAAGGTGCTGGCTGCCCAAATGGCTCTTGTGGAAAGTCAGTGACCTCGTTTTCATCCTCTTTTTCTGACCAGTTCACCTTACTTTTTTCGGAAAAGCTTTATGTTTTACCATCATCCCGTCACTCGGGTTTCCATCTTTATTGATGGCAATAATATGTTTTATGCTCAACAGAAAAATGGCTGGTTTTTTGACCCACGCCGGGTGCTGGATTATTTTGTTAGATCACAGCCAAATGTTGAATTGGTCAACGCCTTTTGGTACACCGGCATCAAGGATCCCCATGATCAGAGGGCCTTTCGAGACGCTCTGATCAGCATGGGCTTCACTGTGCGCACCAAGATCCTCAAAGAATATCGAGATGAAGACTCCGGTCGGTACTCCCAAAAAGCAAATCTGGATATCGAAATAGTAATCGATATGTTCAACACCGTTGGGCAGTACGATAGGATCATTTTGTTTAGCGGTGATGGAGATTTTGAGCGGGCTGTCGAGTTGTTGCGTTCCAAAAACACGCTGATTACAGTTGTCTCCACCGAAGGGATGATCGCCCGCGAGCTGCGCAACGCCACCGACCGCTACATCGACCTCAATGACATTCGCCCCTACATTGAGAAGTTAGACAAGTAGTGCTTTGGGCAGGGTTCTGGACTGCTTCCTCTGCCGTCGGGTCAGACCCATAGCCTCCTGGCGAGCTGGCGACAACACCGCCCGAGTTCGTTCTGGCTTTTTCCATCTTCACGGATCCCATCCCTGCCACACAAGCGGCACGTCTGTTGTACCGGCTCTAGTCAGCGCTGCCGGAAAGGAGCTGTCCCGGCCAATTCCAGTAGGGTGCTCTGGTGTCCGGCAGAAGGGCTGTGTCTTCTCCCCTTGGCAGCCAACTTCTGGGCAACCTCAGTTCAGGCAGGGGAGCAGAGAGGCTAGCATTGTAAAAAATCTTTGCCCTGATCAGGTTTTTATGACCGGCGTTCCTGTCTCCCGTATTCGCAACTTTTCCATCATCGCCCACATCGACCACGGCAAATCCACCCTCGCCGATCGCCTCCTGCAGGAAACGGGCACCGTTTCAGCCCGCGAGATGAGGCCACAACTGCTGGACAGCATGGAACTGGAGCGGGAACGGGGCATTACCATCAAGCTGCAAGCGGCCCGCATGAACTACCGTGCCCAAGACGGCCAAGACTATGTTTTGAACCTGATCGACACGCCGGGGCATGTGGACTTCACCTACGAAGTCTCCCGCTCCCTGGCCGCCTGTGAAGGGGCGCTGCTGGTGGTGGATGCCTCTCAAGGGGTGGAGGCCCAAACCCTGGCCAACGTCTACCTGGCCCTGGAGAACAACCTGGAAATTATTCCGGTGATCAACAAAATCGACCTGCCGGGCGCCGAGCCGGAGCGGGTCATTGCCGAGATTGAGCAGGTAATCGGCCTCGACTGCAGCGGGGCAATCCTCGCCTCTGCCAAGGTGGGTATTGGCATTCAAGAGATTCTGGAGGCCGTTGTCCAGCGGGTGCCGCCCCCACGGGATACGGTGGCGGAGCCCCTGCGGGCCTTGATTTTCGATAGCTACTACGACGCCTATCGCGGCGTGATCGTCTATGTGCGCATCATGGATGGGGAGGTGAAGACGGGGGACAAGATCTGCTTTATGGCCTCTGGCCGAGAATACGAGATTACCGAGCTGGGGGTGATGCGTCCCAACCAAGAGCCGGTGGATGCCCTACATGCGGGCGAGGTGGGCTACATGGCCGCCGCCATCAAGAGCGTGGAACACGCCCGTGTTGGGGATACCATCACACTGGTGAATCGCAAAGCTCCTGAGCCCCTGCCCGGCTACAAAGAAGCCAAGCCGATGGTGTTTTGTGGCCTGTTCCCCAGCAGCTCCGATCAGTACGCCGAACTCAAAGAGGCTCTGGAAAAGCTCAAGCTCAACGATGCTGCCCTGTACTTTGAGCCAGAAATTTCCAGCGCCATGGGCTTCGGCTTCCGCTGTGGTTTTCTGGGCCTGCTGCACATGGAGGTGGTGCAGGAACGCCTAGAGCGGGAGTACAATCTCGATCTGGTGATCACAGCTCCGACGGTGGTGTACCAAGTTACCCTCAACAACGGCTCTGTGATTCGGGTGGACAATCCCAGCAAGCTGCCTCCCCCCAACGAGCGCACCAGCATTGAGGAGCCGATTGTCAGGGTAGAGGTGATTCTTCCTGAGGAATTTGTCGGTACCGTGATGGAGCTGTGTGAGACCAAACGCGGCACTTTTAAAGACATGAAATATCTGGCGCAGGGTCGGACTACGCTGGTGTATGAGCTGCCCCTGGCGGAAGTGGTCACCGACTTTTTCGACCAATTGAAATCACGCACCCGCGGTTATGCCAGCATGGACTACCAAATGATTGGCTATCGCGCCGATGATTTGGTGCGTTTGGACATTTTGATCAACGGCGATGTGGTGGATTCTCTATCCACAATTGTGCATCGGGACAAAGCTTTTTATGTAGGCCGTTCCCTAGTTGCCAAGTTACGAGAGCTGATCCCACGCCATCAATTTGAAGTGCCCATTCAGGCGGCAATTGGCTCTAAGGTGATTGCTCGTGAAACCATACCAGCCCTGCGCAAAAACGTCTTGGCCAAATGCTACGGAGGAGATGTGACCCGCAAACGCAAGCTTTTGGAAAAACAAAAAGAGGGGAAAAAACGCATGAAGGCGGTGGGAACGGTGGATGTGCCCCAAGAAGCGTTTATGGCCGTGCTGAAGCTGCAGAATGACTAGGGCGATGGGCACTCAACTGGGGCGGGAAGAGGTGTTGGCCTGGCTACAGGAGCGGGTGTCTCCTCCTCGCCTCCGCCATATCTTGGGGGTAGAGGGGATGGCCCGACAGCTGGCGGCCCACTACGGGCTGGATGAGCAGAAAGCTGCTTGGGCAGGGCTGATGCACGACTTGGCCAAGGCTTTCCCGCCGGAGCAACTGTTGCAAAGGGTGGCTCAGGAACGGGAGCTGGATGAAATTGAGCGGGCCGAACCTCACATCCTGCACGCTGAGGTGGGATCCCTGGTGGCGCGGGAGCAGTTTCAGGTACAGGATCCGGAGATTTTGGCGGCCATTGCCAACCACACGCTAGGGCAGCCCGGCATGGATCCCCTCAGTTGCGTGGTTTTCGTGGCCGATGCCCTGGAGCCGAATCGGGGCAGCAACCCAGAATTGGAGCGGTTGCGGCAGATGGCTTTTGTAGATTTGTCTAAAACCGTAGTGGGAGTATGTGACTTGAGCCTAAAATTTTTGCTAGACCGGAATCAGGTGGTTCATCCGCGCACGCTCATGACTCGGAATCATTTTTTGTTACATCCTTTAGAAAAAGCGGTGTCCTAGGTTAGCTCAGTCGTTTCAGGAGGGTTTTAGTTGCTACATCTCATGCCTGCCCCTGCTGGGGATCCCATCTATTGCATGGCGCTGAGTGCAGCTCGCGCGGCAGAAGAGAAAAAAGGTGGCGATATCGTTCTGCTGGATGTATCCCAAGTCTCCACTTTGGCAGATTACTTTCTTCTGGTCAGCGGCTACTCGCTTACGCAAGTCCGCGCCATTGCCCGAGCAATTGAGGAAAAGGTTTGGGACGAGTGGAAACAAACTCCGCGCCGCATCGAAGGGCAGGAATCGGCCTCTTGGATACTGATCGACTATGCCGATCTCATTGTCCATGTGATTATGCAACAGGAAAGGGACTACTATGACCTAGAGTCTTTCTGGATCCAGGCTCAGCGAGTCGATCTGCCCATAGCAGGCTAAATCTATTTGTTTTGGATCCCTGGATTTGGCAGTTCTTCAGGTCTTGGAGCCAAGGGAAGAGTTGCTCTTTACAACTCTTTAACTGCCTTCCAGGGCCTCCTTGACAGACAGAAGTTTTAGTCAATTGTCAAGAAATATGTAAGTTTCTTAATATTCCCGCAATTTCTTACACAGTCACGTGTTAGGGTAGTGAATGACAAATAGCTGAGTAAGATCTTCCTGCCTTTTGCAGTCGAGTTTCTATAGTCTTTGTTAAACGCTCTACCTTGTTTCTCTTGAACGCTGATAATTCTTCGTTGGTACTGAATACCAGCAAAAAGATTTTCCAGCTGCTGATGGCTCCTATTGGCTGCTTTCAGCGGCAAGTGGAAAGGCAAACGAGGCGAATAGAGGAGGCAAGGATTGGCTGCACAAGAGGATCTTACGAACGAAACCGCAACTTCTTCCCGACGGCAGACTTAACTGCAACCGGCTTAAATGGTCGGCCTGTAGGCAAAATCCGGTGCCAAAAGCAGCGGAGGAAGATGGGGAAGCAGCGTTTTTTGTTTAATGTCTGTTTTTAAGAGCGACAGGGATTTTTAGGAGGGACATTCATCATGGAAAAGATGTTGGTTAATATCGTCGAGTACCTGGCATTGGGAGAACTGGAAACTATCCTCTCCACTGAGCACCCCCATCAACAGGTGTTTTATGACGCTAGGGAGCGGGAAGCGATGATGCAGCAGATCCTAAACCGGGTCCCCGCCATCTACATGTGGCTGGCTGCCGATGAGTGTCCCAGCCGCGATCAACTCAATTCCTCTGAGCTGGAATTGCTGCGGTCGGTAGTGCGGGATGTGGTCAATCAAAAACTCCAACAAGCCTCTTTTGGCCTTGACCCCTATGCGGGATCCATGTCAGAGGTCTTCTACGGATAGAGGGGGCGGGCTTAAGCTACACTGCAAAGGCGTTGCCTTAGCTTGTTGCCTCTGCCCATGTTGCCTGTTTACTATTCCGATATTTTCCTCAGCCACGATACTGGGCCATTTCACCCCGAGCGTCCGGCTCGCTTGCAGTCCATTGTTAAGGCGCTGCGTGGTGCCCCTTTTGCCAACCAGTTGGAATGGCGGGATCCCCCCTTGGCGGAGCTGGCAGAGCTGGAGCGAGTACACTCGCGTCAGCACATCCAACAGGTGGCTGAGTTGGCAACAGCAGGTGGGGGACACATTGATGCCGACACTGCTCTCTCGGAGAGAAGTTTTGAAGCGGCGCGCCTGGCTGTGGGGGCTTGGGTGGCCGGCTCTGCCTCGGTTTTGACCACCGCTCAGCCGGCTTTGGTGCTGTGCCGTCCACCTGGGCATCACGCAGAGCCAGAACGGGCAATGGGGTTTTGTTTATTCAGCAACGCAGCCATTGCGGCGCTGTGGGCGCTGGATCAGCCGGGGGTGAAGCGGGTGGCGATTTTCGATTGGGATGTTCACCACGGCAACGGCACGCAGGCGGTGGTGGAGCGCTATCCCCAACTGGCCTATGCCTCCATCCATCAGTTTCCCCTCTACCCCGGCACCGGCTCCGCTCGCGAAACCGGGATCCACGGCAACCTCTGCAACGTGCCTTTGCCTGCCGGCTCGGATTGGTTGGCCTACAAAAAGGCCCTCGACGAGAAGATCTTGCCGTTCTTGCAAGCGTTCCAGCCCGATTTGCTGCTGGTGAGCGCCGGCTTCGACTGTGCCAAAGGGGATCCCTTGGCCGGTATGCAGCTAGAGCCGGAAGCCTTTGGCCGCATGGCCCGCCTTTGCCTGGAGCAGGTGACCCGCAAAACCCTCTTCGGCTTGGAAGGCGGCTATAACCTGGACAACCTGGCGCGCGGCTGGCTGAGCCTGGCCCAAGCTTGCCTGGAGAGTTAACCTTTCCACTTCACCTTGGGTAAAATCTGCCGCACATCCACCCGATCCTTGTACTTGAGAGCAAAGTTGAGCAGCGAATCCAAGAGGGAATCGGACAGATAGTGGGGCTGGAGGCCCAGGTCTAGGAGCTTAGTGTTTTTGGCGTTGTAGTAGTGCTCTTCCAGCTCGACGCGGGGGTTCTCCAGGTGGTTGATTTCCACCTTCAGGCCCATGGTGGCTCCCGCCTTTTGCACCAGCAACGCCAGTTGCTCAACACTAAATTGCTCGGTGAACTGGTTCATCACCCGGAATTGGCCCGGCTCGGCAGGGTGAGCAATGGCCAGCTCCACGCAGCGCACCGTGTCGCGGATATCCAGGAAACCGCGGGTCTGGCCGCCCTTGCCATACACCGTCAGCGGATGGCCCACGGCAGCCTGAATGCAGAAGCGGTTTAGAGCCGTGCCGAATACACCATCGTAGTCAAGGCGGTTGATCAGCACCTCGTCCATGCCGGTTTCTTCTGTGAGCACGCCGTATACCACCCCTTGGTTGAGGTCGGTGGCCCGCAGGCCCCAGACGCGGCAGGCGAAGTGGATGTTGTGGCTGTCGTGTACTTTGGAGAGGTGATACATGGATCCCGGCTGCTTGGGGTAGGGCAGGGTATCCTTGCGGCCATTGTGCTCGATGGTGATGTACCCCTCCTCGATGTCGATGTTGGGGGTGCCGTACTCGCCCATGGTGCCCAGCTTCACCAGGTGGCAATCGGGAAATTCCTCCTTGATGGCGTAGAGGATGTTCAAGGTGCCCACCACGTTGTTCACCTGGGTCATCACCGCATGCTCGCGGCTGATCATCGAGTAAGGGGCAGAGCGCTGCTCGCCAAAGTGAACAATGGCCTCCGGCGGGAAGCGGCGCATGCAGGAGATCAGGGCTTCGTAGTTGGTAACGTCGCAGACAAAGATGGGAATGTCCTTGCCGGTTAGCCCCTTCCAGCGATCCACCCGTTGCTCTAGCTGGGCAATGGGGGTCAGGGTAGAAACCCCCAGTTGCAGATCCCAGAGGCGGCGGACGTAGGAATCGAGAATGGCCACCTCATAACCCCTGTTGGATAGGTGCAGGGCTGTCGCCCAGCCACAGTATCCGTCACCACCAATAACCAGGACTTTCATCAGGGAAGCAAAATTCGGCTGCTCACGAATCTACCAAGTTATGGCACCAAAGACAAACTCTCCTGGGATCCCTTTGAGCGCTGCATGGCTCCTCATTCAATGCGAGGCGGGTTATCCAGGGTATAAACCACAGTCTCGGCGGCAATGGCACGGCGCAGGTGAGCTGGGACTTGGTAGAGGCCCAGAAGGGTGATGCCATCGATGAATTGCAGTGCCCCTCGCTCGGGATCCAACTGTTGGCTCAGAATCTGGTCGATCTGCTCCGGTTCTGGCCTGGGGGAGATGGGATCCTGAGCTGCCAGGGCAAAACCCAGTGGGCCACCGTAGGTGGGGGCATAGATGGCGTAGGGCTGCACGGCGGCAAACACCGTTTTCAGGGTGCGAACAATGCGGGTGTGTTGATGAAGCTCAACCGGCCCCGTCGGCCCGGCTTGGATGGTGAAAGCCCCATCTGGCTGCAACTTGGAGCGGATCTGGCGGAAAAACTCCTGGGTGAAGAGGCGGTAGGCAGGGCCGGACTCAATGGGATCGGAGAGATCGGAAAGGATCACATCCCAAATGGGGCCTGTTTCTTGGAGAAAATCCAAGGCATCGGCAATCACCACCTCCACCCGCGGATCTTCAAAGGATCCCTGGTGCATTTCCGGCAGGTGCTCTCGACAGGCGGCCACCACCTCCCCATCGATATCCACCATCACCACCTGCTCCACCGAGCGCCAACGCAGCACCTCCCGCAGCGTTGCCCCTTCTGCCCCCCCCAACACCAGTACCCGCCGGGGGATCCCGCCCGCTTGGACAACCTGCACCATAGCCGGATGAACCAAAGCCTCGTGGTACAGAAATTCATCCACCGTAGTGGACTGCCAATGCCCATCCAGCATCAGACCCTTGCCGAAGGCCCCCGTCTCGGCGATCAGCATCTCCTGGAAAGGGGTTTTTCGGTAGGCCAAGATGCGCGTGACGGCACGGGCGGTGTAGTCCCAAGGGGTAAAGTACTCCTGAACCCAGAAGAAACTTCTCGGGCTGCTCATAAGCACCTCGCTACAGCTTTTTCCAGCAACATAGACTGACCTCTGGGGTGAATCGGATCCCACCCAGCCTACAGATGGCCCCCATGACAGTTTGGAAAAAGCTGCGATTGGCGAAGATCTCAGCGCCTTCGTCGGGTCGCTTCACAGGTGAGCACCTCAGCCGAGTCTGGGGCCTCTTCCAGGAGTGTCGGTTGCGCGGTGCGGCGGGGCACCTTGCGCAGGGAATATCGTCGCGCTTGAAACACGTCGATCAGATATTCACAGGCCGCTTCCGGTCGGGTGTGGCGACCACAGGTGAACACATCCACCGCCGCGTAGCCCGCTTCGGGCCAGGTGTGAATGGAGATGTGGGATTCCCCCAAAAGAGCGAGGGCTGTAATCCCCTGTGGCTCAAATCGATGGCACAGCTCTCCCAAAAAGGTGGAGTTGGAGCGTCTGGCTGCCTCTCGCAAAGCCTGTTGCACCAGAGAGGCATCATCCAAAAGTTTGGCCGGGCAGTCGTAAAGCTCCAGGATACAGTGGATCCCGATCAGAGCTGGAGACCTATCCCCTAATTGGCCAGATAGTGTGTGCAGCATACTATCCCCTAATTGGCCAGATAGAACTGATTAGAACCAGAGGCTGCACAGAAAGCGCAGCTTTACCATTGTCTCACAATTGTCATACTCCCCTGCCTAAAGGCAGGGGATTCTGGTTCCTGGTTCTGCGACAGCACTTACCGTGTCAGGTTGCCCCTCCACGGCAGCGGCGCTCATCGCGGCAGCGGGCCGTAGGCCCTAGGGCGGAGCTTCAGACCCAGTTTTTTGGTAAAGCCAAACTACCCTCCCCAGCAGCTTTTTTCTTAACCGAAAGTTAACCCTAGGCCCAATCTGGAGCCACTGCACCACCGACACCAGCGTTCCGGGAAGGGGCTGGAGAAGCTAGGGCTGCTGCTCCTTTGAAGAGGGAGAGGGGGGATAGAGCAGGGCTTCCAGCTCCTGCAGCGCTTGCTCCAGGTTGTCGTTGACAATCACGTAGTCAAATTCGTCTTGGGCATCCAATTCCTTGCGGGCCTGCTCCAGGCGGCGCTCGATGCTGGCCTCTGAGTCTTGTCCGCGCTCGCGGATGCGACGTTCCAGCTCTTCCAGAGAAGGGGGACAAAGAAAGATGCGAATGGCATCTGGGTACTGCTGCCTCACCTGACGGGCCCCCGCCAGCTCAATTTCCAGCAGCACATCCTGACCCTGGTTAAGTTTTTGGAACACGATCTCGCGGGGAGTGCCGTAAAAGTTGCCCGCATACTGTGCCCATTCCAACAGCTCGTTGGCTTCAATCAAGTTGAGAAATTCCTCCCGGCTGCGAAAGTAGTAGTTGACACCTTCCTGTTCGCTGGGGCGGGGGGGGCGGGTGGTGACCGAAACCGAGAGATACAGCTCGGGGTGGCGCTGGCGCAACTGGTTGACCAGCGTACCCTTACCCACTCCGCTGGGCCCTGTCAAAACCACCAAGCGACCGCGCGGGGTAGGAGCCGGAAGGGATCCCTGCTGCTGCGTACACTCAGAGGAAACCGGGGTAGGAGAGGTTGGCATAGACAGAGACCGACGCAAGACGGCTGGGCAATTGACTTGTTTGGGTTGGTTTTAGGATATCTCACTTCTGGTTTCTCAAACGGCTCACAGCGATGGGCTTTCACTCGGTCTCCTCTGACAAACCGGGCTTGGCCGTGAGGAAGCGGTTGGCAACGGTTTCGGGTTGGATGGCGGAGAGGATAACGTGCCCGGAATCGGTGATAATGACAGCGCGGGTACGACGACCATAGGTGGCATCTATCAACTGGCCCCTCTCGCGGGCATCGCTGATGATGCGTTTGATGGGAGCTGACTCGGGACTGACAATGGCGACCACACGCCCAGCGGCGACGATGTTGCCAAAGCCAATGTTGATTAGGCGGGTATCCATGGGGTGATGAGGGAACCTAACGGTTGTCCGGCCAGCAACCTTCATTAAGGTAGCAAATGGGGCTCTTTCGCGGGTTTGCCACAACGACACCTGAGTTCTCGGCCAATTGGGCAGTGAGTTCTGGCGACAAGTCCCGTTCGGGTGAGCCGCAAAAAGGCTGTGGTTGCATAACAAGCTGCACCCTCCCAAACAACTTGCCCTGTTTATCGAGGACGGTAAAATCGTCAACATGAAGCCACTTCAATAGAACTTGAACTGTAAGCCTCAAAGGCCGCCGCTGTGGTAAGCAGTTTGAGGCAGCTCTGAAAACGAAAAGATCGACCCAGCACCCCAAGCTTGAATAGATTTCTTCCTTGCCTATGCTTGACCTGACTTGGCTGGATCCCCTTGTCCAGCACTTTCAACTGGGGGATCCAGAGCCACCCGAAGCCATCCGAGTGGGCCTCATTCACCAAACTTGGAAACTCAACACCTCTGAGGGATCCTTCATCGTCCAGCGCCTTCACCCCCGATTTGATCCTGCTGTCACTGAAGATGGTCAAGCCATCGGCCAATGGCTGAGACAACACGGCTTCCCCGTCCCCCAATTCCGCCGCGCTCGCGATGGATCCCTGCACTTGTCCTGGGCAGAAGGGCTGTGGCGGGTCATGGATTGTCTGCCGGGATCCTGTCACCCAACTCCTCCCAATTGGGGCTATCTGGAAGAGGCGGGGGCAGCCGTTGGACGCCTGCATCGACTCTTGGCCCAGATGGACTATCGTTTTCGCTTCCAGATCCCGCATTTTCACGATACGGCTCACCTTTGGCAACAGCTACGCCAGTATGAGCCGGCCCCAGAAGTGCAGGCAGAATGGCAGTTTTTAATCGAAACTGTGCCCAATCTTCTGCTGCCCTCGGGGATCCCAACTCAAATCATCCACGCCGATCTCAAGTTCAACAACTTTTTGTTCGATGAGCAGGGGCGATTTGTGGGCCTGGTGGATCTGGACACCTTCATGTATCACAATCTCTATGTTGAATTGGGGGATGCCCTGCGCTCCTGGGGCAAACGAGGAAATACCCTTCAGCCAGAGGCGATCCTGGCCGGGTTGCGGGGCTATGCCCAAACCGGGAACTTGCACGCCCTACAACCGGAACTCCTTCTCCAAGGGATCCAACTGATTACCCTGGAATTGGGGATGCGCTTTTTGCAGGATTGGTTTGAAGACGCCTACTGGAATTGGGATCCCCAGCGCTACCCCAGCCGCAAAGCCCATAACCTGGCCCGCTGCCAACAGCAAATTTGCCTCTATCAAGACCTCACCCAGAGGGCACCCCAACTGTTGGAGTCCATGCGCGCCCTTTTGTCTTGTGAGCAGCGGAAAGAGGGAAGGTAGCCAACAGGTTTGCCCAGCTTTTGACAGCTCGTTTTGGGATCTGCTACCGCGGCATAGGAATGAAACATTTCTAAATATTTCTGTGGCATTGCTTCCCGACTCTCCTCCCCCAGAGGGAGAGGGGCTGGGGGCGGTCGCGAAACGCCTAGGAAGTGTCTCAATCTAGGTCGTGTTGATCTTATGTTAGGATAGAGAGAATGATTTATAGAGGAAAGAGGATGAAGTTGGTTTTTTTAGATGAAAACAAATGGCAGAAGATATTGGCTTTTTTACAGACAGAAGAGAGAGTTAACATTGGGAAAGAAGCAAACTGCAAACAGTTTATTGAAGCAGTTCTTTGGATAGCCCGTTCCGGTGCTCCTTGGCGCTACCTCCCAGAAGGATATGGCAAATGGTACACCATCTATCAAAGATTCCACCGGTGGAGTCGTTTTGGAGTGTGGGAACGGATGTTCAAGTATTTTATTGACGACCCTGATTTAGAGCATCTCATTATTGATTCAACCATGGTTCGAGCGCACTCCTGTGCTGCCGGAAAAAAGGGGAGCAAGCTTTGGGGAGAAGCCGAGGGGGATACAGCACCAAGATTCATGTGAGTGTAGATGGGTTGGGAAATCCGCTGGAATTGAGAATAACTGGCGGAGAAAAGAGCGATATTACTCAAGGGGAAGAATTGATAGAGGGCTGGCAGAGAAAGGATACCAAAGTAATTGGGGAT
The DNA here is from genome assembly GCF_000013225.1 of Synechococcus sp. JA-2-3B'a(2-13). NCBI lineage: Bacteria > Bacillati > Cyanobacteriota > Cyanophyceae > Synechococcales > Synechococcaceae > Synechococcus > Synechococcus sp. JA-2-3B'a(2-13). The sequence goes on along the minus strand of NC_007776.1, from coordinate 66,104 downwards.
AAAGGATATGATGCGGATAAGTTGATTGAGAAGATAGGGGAAGCTCAAGCGGTTATTCCGCCTAAAAGGAATAGAAAGACGCAGCGGCATTATGACAAGCATCTGTATCAAGAGAGGCATTTAATCGAATGCTTTTTTCATAAGTTAAAGCAGTACCGGCATCTATGTTCTCGTTTTGACAAATTGGCCAGGAACTTCTTGAGTTTTCTCTATCTCGTCAGTGCTCTCTTTTGGCTCAAATGAAAGATCAACACAACCTAGTTTCAAATGACGATAACGCTCAATCTCGACTTTGACTTGGATCGCAATGGTCGGGAACACGCTCCAAGCTCCCCTAGGCGGTTTGCACTTGGCGCACCAACCCAGTCGTTTTCAGAGCAGCCAAAGCGCGATCCCGGTAACGGCCATAGCGCTCCTGCTTGTTGCGAAGCTTGCGCCCCTCCAAATCCGGCAACAGCCCAAAATTGGCCGGCATCGGCTGAAAGTGCCTGGGATCCGCGCTGCTGATGAACTGAAACAGGGATCCCATCATCGTTTCGGGGGGCAGCGTGATCAAGGGCAACCCCAGAGCCAGGCGGGCGGCGTTCTGTCCGGCCAACCATCCCCCTGCCACCGCGCAGGCATAGCCCTCGGTGCCCACCAACTGGCCGGCGGCAAACAGCGTGGGTCGGCGACGGAATTGCAAGGTCGGCCACAGAAGCTGGGGCGAATTCAAAAATGTATTGCGGTGCATCACCCCAAAGCGGACAAACTCCGCCTGTTCCAGGCCGGGGATGAGGCGAAAGACCCGCTGCTGTTCTCCCCATTTCAAGTTGGTTTGAAAGCCCACCAAGTTCCACAGCTGCCCTGCTTTGTCCTCTTGCCGCAACTGCACCACCGCGTAAGGACGGGATCCCGTGCGCGGATCCACCAGCCCCACCGGCTTCAAGGGGCCGAAACAGAGGGTGTCTTTGCCCCGGCGCGCCATTTCTTCAATCGGCAAGCAGCCCTCGAAAAACTTGCGCTCCTCCCGTTCAAAATCCTTGAGGGGCGCCTGCTCTGCCTCCACCAGCGCCCGCCAAAACCGTTCGTACTCCGCTTCCGTCATGGGGCAGTTGAGATAGGCTGCTTCCCCCTTGTCGTAGCGGGAAGCCTGAAACACCACCGCTCGGTTCAACGAATCCCCGGTAACAATGGGGCTAGAAGCATCGAAAAAGCTCAGGTACTCCAGGCCCGTAAAGGCTTGCAGTGCCTTGGCCAGGGGATCGCTGGTCAGAGGGCCGGTACAGAGGACGGCAATGCCCTCCGGGATCTCCGTCACCTCCTCCCGACGCAGGGTGATGCGGGGATGGTTTTGAATGGCTTCCGTGAGAGCCTGGCTGAAGCGGGCCCGATCCACTGCCAATGCCCCTCCTGCCGGCACTGCATGGCAATCCGCCGTCGCGATCACCAGGGATCCCAGTTGTCGCAGTTCTTCCTTGAGTAGCCCTGCCGCCCGATCGCTGGCTGCAGCCCCAAAGGAGTTGCTGCACACCAGCTCCCCCAACTGATCGGTGTGATGGGCCGGGCTCTGACGCACGGGGCGCATCTCCGAAAGGATGACAGGCAACCCTGCCTGGGCAATTTGCCAAGCAGCTTCTGTCCCCGCCAACCCCCCGCCCACAACATGGATGGGGGCAAAGGATCCCGCTCGTGCAAGCGGGCTGCAAGCCCTTGGGTTAGTTGGAGGGTTCATCACAACCTCCGGGAGGGAAGAGAAGAATAGAACGCACCCTGCCGAGGCCGGAAACGGCCCAGGTCAGACCCACTATACCAACCATCAGCATGGCCCGACCTGCACGAGGCAAGTGACCCAGAGGCGGGATACGCTACTAGATACGCTACTATAAGTACCCGCTGACACCCAGGATCCCGACCCATGACGGAAACGGCTGACCTTTGGCCACAGCTTTTGGGGCAGTTGCTGGATCGGCAATCTCTCAGCGAAGCCCAAGCTGAACAGTTGATGAACGGTTGGCTCCAGAACCAAGTGCCAGATGTGGTGTCGGGGGCGATTCTGGCGGCCCTGCAAGCCAAGGGTGTGAGCGCCGGTGAACTGGCCGGCATGGCACGAGTGCTACAGCGGGCTTCGCTGGGATCCCCGCTGGACTTGTCTCTCCTGGTGGATACCTGTGGCACCGGCGGCGATGGGGCCGGCACTTTTAACATTTCCACGGCGGTGGCCTTTGTGGTCAGTGCAGCCGGGATCCCGGTGGTCAAACATGGCAACCGTTCCGCCTCTGGCAAGGTCGGCTCGGCGGATGTGCTGGAGGCCCTGGGGGTGAACTTGGGGGCTGAGCCAGAGCGGGTGCGGGCGGCTGTGGCGGAAGTGGGCATCACCTTTTTGTTTGCTCCCCAGTGGCACCCGGCCATGCGGGCGGTGATCCCCTATCGGCGGGCCCTCAAGGTTCGCACCATTTTCAACCTGTTGGGGCCCTTGGTCAACCCCCTCTATCCCAACCGCCAGGTGATCGGGGTTTACGCCCAGGAGCTGGTGCCGGTAATGGCAGAGGCCCTGCGCCTGTTGGGACGGGAAGGGGCCATTGTGTTGCACAGCCGCGAAGGTCTCGACGAGGCCGGTCTGGATCAACCCACCGATCTGGGCATCCTGTCCGGTGGGCTGGTACGGACGGAAGTCTTGAACCCTGCAGATTACGAGCTAACCCTGGCACCCACCCAAGCTCTCAAGGGGGGGGATGTGGCGGAAAATGCCGCCATCCTCACCCAAGTTCTCCAGGGATCCGGGACGCCTGCCCAGCAGGATGTGGTGGCCTTGAATGCTGCTTTGGCCCTGCAGGTGGCCGGAGTGGCCCCCGATTGGAGAGCCGGGATCGCCCAAGCTCGCGAGATTCTCGCCAGGGGTGCCGCTTGGGATCGCTTGCAACAGCTGGTTCATTTTCTCAAGGCTTGATGCCGGTAGGAGCCCAGGAGAGGGCGACAGGGATCCCACCTGAGCCTAGGGCTAAAACTCCCGCCCTCGCCCAAAGGCCAGAACTTCATCCACCCCCAAGCGAGGCTTGCGCGGCAGGTTACCCGCTGCCGCATATCCAACCGCCAGCAGCATCACCGGCACGTAGCGGTCGGCAATGCCGAACTCCCGCTTTACCCCTTCCGGATCAAAGCCGATCATCGGCCCGCTCACCAAACCCTTGGCCTGAGCCGCGATCATCAGCGCCATGGCAGCCATCGCCCCAGAGCGAATCGCTTCATCCCGCGCCAAGGTGGGATTGTGGAGATAGGTTGCCTGGGCCATGTTCACCCAGCCTTCCGCTTTTTCGGGGGGGAGGATCCCGGCAGCAACGCTTCTTTGCACAATTTCAGGCAGTTTCTCATACCCCCGCAGATCCCCCAGGATGATAAACACCACCGATGCATCCGCCACCTTCTGTTGGTTGTAGGCCAGAGATTTGAGGCGCTCTTTGTCTTCCGGGTCGGTGACCGCAACAAACCGCCAGTGCTGAATGTTGAAGGAAGAAGGAGCTTCCGTAGCATAAGCCACCAGCTCTCGGATCTCCGCTTCCGATAAACGGCGGCTGGGATCCAATTTGTCGGCGGAAATGCGCTCTTTCAGGGCAGTTAGGGCGTCCATAGGGATCCTCAAGTGTCGGTAGAAAGGCTGCTCCCCCCAAAGGTAGGGGCAGGATTGGCAAATGGCTATACATTCCGTGTTCAAACGGTCTGTCTTCTTTGTTATCTCCCTTTTATCCAGCCTGTGGCAACCGGGTGAGGCACAAACTGGGCCTTGGCAGGGCAGGCAAGCGGGATCCCTAACGCAAAGGCAGGTATGATGGAAAAACAAACTGGTCTCATCTGGGTCGCCCGGTCGATTGTTGGATTGGTGTGGTTGATGGGGAGAAGCAATCGGTGAACTTCGGTCGAGTGCTGACGGCCATGGTTACCCCCTTTACTGATGAGGGGGAGCTTAACTACGATGAGGCCGCTCGTTTGGCCGATTACTTGGCAACCCACGGCAGTGACGGCTTGGTGGTCTGTGGCACCACAGGCGAATCTCCCACCCTAACCTGGCAAGAGGAGTATGAGCTGTTCCGCGTGGTGCGAGATGCCGTAGCCGGTCGGGCTAAGGTGATCGCCGGGACGGGATCCAACTCCACCCGTGAGGCCATTGAAGCCACAAAAAAGGCCGCTCAACTCGGTTTGGATGGCTCTCTGCAGGTGGTGCCCTACTACAACAAGCCTACCCAGGCCGGCCTTTATGAGCACTTCAAGGCCATCGCCCAAGCCAGTGACCTGCCCATCTTGCTCTACAACATTCCCAGTCGGACAGGGGCCAGTTTACAGCCGGAGACTGTAGCCCAATTAGCAGAATTGGAAACGGTTGTCGCCATCAAAGAAGCCAGTGGTATGATGGATGTAGCTTCGGAAATTCGGCGACTCACTCCCTCGCGTTTCGCCATCTATTCAGGGGATGACTCTCTGACGTTGCCGCTCCTATCTTTGGGGGGGAGCGGGGTGGTCAGTGTAGCCAGCCACCTGGTTGGGTTGCAGTTGCAGGAGCTGATCCAGAGCTACATCAGGGGGCAACACGATCAAGCTTTGGCCCACCACCTGCGCCTGTTTCCGTTGTTCAAGGTTTTATTCATCGAGACCAACCCAGTTCCGATTAAGGCCGCATTGGAGATGCAGGGTTGGCGAGTGGGTCGGGCGCGCCTTCCCCTAGCGCCTCTACAGCCCAGTTCTCTGCAGGTTTTGCGACAGGTGCTTGAAGAGATGGGCCTACTGGCTGAATCGAAGGGATCCGAACAAATGGCGACAAAAGTTTCATGATTGCATTTTTAGACTTTGCTTCTGCCATGACCACGGTTTTCAGGGGTTTGCAAGGGGCTCTTTTGTGGCGTTTGACCTGTGGGTAGGTAGCTTTTTCCCTGAAAAGCTCTTCCCCGGCCTGGGAAATGGATGAGTTGCGGCTTTCGCCCACAACTTTGTCGGGGATAGCTTGTGCCTATTTCTGTTTTTGTTTTTTTACTGTTGAGGATCTAAACCCATATGCCAACACCACGTTCTTCAGTTGCTTCTCGTTCTGTGATCCCACAATCCACCTCTTCCGTTCAGATGATTCCGCTGGGCGGCGAGCGGGAGATCGGCAAAAACACATGGGCCTTCCGCTACGAGGACGACATTATCCTCTTGGATGCCGGTTTGGCTTTTCCCGATGAGAGCATGCACGGCGTGAACATCGTGCTGCCGGACATGACCTACATCAAGCAAAACCGCGACAAAGTGCGGGGGATGGTGGTTACCCACGGCCACGAAGATCACATCGGTGGCATCCCGTATCACCTGCGGGAGTTCGATATTCCGGTCATCTACGGCCCCAGATTGGCGCTGGCGCTGCTGGAAGAGAAACTGCGGGAGGTGGGCCTGCTCAACCGCACAGAGCTGCGTCCTGTTGGCCCCCGTGAAATCGTTCCCTTGAGTAAGCACTTTTTTGCCGAATTCATTCGCAACACCCACTCTTTTGCCGATAGCTTTACGGTGGCTCTGCACACGCCTGTGGGCGTCATTATTCAGACCGGCGACTTTAAGATCGACCATACCCCCGTGGATGGGGAGTACTTCGACCTGCAGCGGTTGGCCGAACATGGGGAAAAGGGAGTGCTCTGCCTGATCAGCGACTCCACCAACGCTGAAGTGCCGGGGTTCACCCCCTCTGAAGCCTCAGTGGTGCCCGGTCTCACCAAGGCCATTGCCGGAGCCAAAGGGCGGGTGATCATCACTACCTTTGCTTCTTCGGTGCATCGTCTCAACTTGGTGCTGCAGATCGCCGAACAGCAGGGTCGGGTGGTGTCTCTGCTGGGCCGCTCCATGCTGAATGTGGTGGCTCACGCGCGGCGTTTGGGCTACATCCGCTGCAAGGACGAGACGCTGCAGCCGATGCATGTGATCAACAGCCTGCCGGATGACCGGGTGATCATCCTCACCACCGGATCCCAGGGAGAACCTCTAGCTGCTCTCACCCGCATTGCCAACGGCGAGCACCCGCAGTTGCAAATCAAGCCAGGCGACACGGTGGTGTGGTCGGCCAACCCGATCCCTGGCAACACCATCGCGGTCTCGCGGGTCATCGACAAGCTGATGGAGCTGGGAGCCAATGTCATTTACGGCAAAGACAAGGGCCTGCACGTTTCCGGCCACGGCTGCCAGGAAGACCAGAAGCTGATGATTGCCCTGACCCGCCCCAAGTTCTTCGTTCCCACCCACGGGGAATACCGCATGCTGGTCAAGCACGCCGAAACCGCCATGAGCATGGGGATCCCGCGGGAAAACATTGTAATCATCGACAACGGCGATGTGGTGGAGGTGAACCGGGAGCGCATTGCCATCACGGGCCGCGTCCCCTCTGGCCTGCAGATGATCGCCGCTTCCCACGATGGAGTGGTGATGGATGAGATGCTGCAGGAGCGGCAGCAGATCGCCAAAGATGGCATGGTGACGGTGGTGATCAGCCTGGACGGCAGCGGCCAGTTGCTCTGCACCCCGCAGGTGCAAACCTTTGGCTTGGCGGGGGAAGGGAACCAACTCAAGGGATCCGACCTGAAACCCCTTCTGGAGAACACCCTTCGGCAAGCGTGGCCCCAATTTGCTCGCTCGCTGGAGCGGGGCAGCCTGGACATCGACTGGGCCGGCCTTAAGGGCGAAGTGGAGCGGGTGGTGCGCCGTTTCTTGCGAGAACAATTGCCCGGCAGGCCCACGGTGGCGGTTTTTGTGCAATCCCCTGAAGAGGAGTCTGTGTCTTCTTTGGGTGTGGAAACCCAACCGGAGCCGGTAGCGGGTGCTCTGGGCCGGCGGCGGCGTTCCTCGGCAGCGGTAGCTGCTTCCTAAAACTGGCCCGTTCTCCGTGGCTGGATCGTCTAAGCGCCTTTGGGATCCCTTGCCGAGCGCAGGGATCCTTCCCATTGTGCCGGCTTGTATTCATCCGTGAGAAAACTGCGGAGGGCGGACTCTGCCGCCGCATCCCATTGCAGGGATCCCACCTCGCTAAAGGGAGGGCAGCGGGTTTGGGGAGGGATCGGTTGCCGAAAGGCGCTTAAGAAGGCATCGGCCAAATCGGCGTAGCCCCGGTCGTTGGGGTGAAACCCGTCGGCCAGCGGGCCGGGAAAGAAGGACTCGCGCCGGTAGGAGCGGGGATCGCAGAGCAAGTCCACCACTGGGATCCCCTGTTGGCTTAAGGGGTTGATGGCCCGTTGCGTGAGGCCAACCGAGATCAGGGAGAGCAGTTGGCGCACGCTGCTGGGTTGCTGCTGACCCAGAGGAATCAGGGCGAAGTTGGGCAGGTTAGCCACCGCCAGGCGAGCTTGAGGGGCGCGGGCACGCACCGCCTGCAGCAGGGTTTGGTAATCGGCGGCGAATTGTCGGATCTGTTGATCGACGAAGGGCAAGGGATCCTCACCTCGGAGAGCCCGTTGAGCCGCCGCCAGAGCGATGGCGTTGGTATCGTTTCCGCCCACCCAAATGGTGATCAGGGTGGCATCGGGGGGAAGGCGCGGCACTTGATCCTGCAGCAAATTGGCCGGGATCCCCTGCCTCAGGGCTTGCATGGCGGGGCTGAGCACCGCTCCCGAACGGCCCAGGTTGATAAGCTCCACTGGGCCGGGCAGCAAGCGAGCCAGGCGGGGCACATAGCCCGTTCCATTGGGGCAGTCCAGGGGCTCTGAGCGCTGGGGTCGAGTGCCGGCGGCGTTGGCTGGGCCATCACAGGAAATGGAGGCGTTGTAGCCAACGGCATCGCTGGCTCCCAGGGCAACGTAGCGGGTGAGGGTGGGTGGGCTGGGCACAACAGGGGATCCAGAACTGGCAGAGCAGGCGGTTAGCCCCAAACTGAGTATCAAAATCAGCAGGGAGAGGAGGAACACCCAGCTGTCTTGTTGTCTTGGAGTCGAGTTTTCTGGGGTTCGGGTGCTGGCATCCTTTGCAGAGAGAGGCATGGGAAAGCGGGCATAGATAGGGCGAGGCGGGAAGCACCCCCAGACAGGCTAGCCAAGGATCCCAAAATTGGCGAGGTATGGTGGGAGTATGCCGCTACGGTTTTGCAAGTCCCGCACCTACCACGATCCCCTGCATGGCGCCATCAGCCTGAATGGAGGGGACGCGGTTGAGGCTCTGCTCATTCGCCTGATCGATACGCCGGCCTTTCAGCGGCTGCGCCGCATCCGCCAGTTGGACACGGCCTTTTTTACCTTCCATGGGGCAGAGGGATCCCGCTTTACCCATTCGGTGGGGGTGCTGCAGGTAACGCGGCGGCTGTTCGACAAATTGGCCCATCGTCACCCGGAGCTGCGTCCCTATCGGGCGGTAACCTTGGCCTCGGCTCTGCTGCACGACATTGGCCATGCCCCTTTTAGCCATGCCGGGGAAGAGATCTTCGGCTGCCGGCACGAGGTTTGGACGGCCCGCATTCTCCGGGAGGATCCCCAGGTGAGGACGCTGCTGGCGGAGTTTGATTCCCAACTGCCGGCCCAGATGCAGCAAGTGCTGCAGAAGCAGTTTCCCCTGCCGCTGGTGGGGCAACTCATCTCCAGCCAACTGGACTGCGACCGCTTCGATTACCTGATGCGGGATAGCCTGCTCACGGGTGCCCAATACGGCCACCTGGACTTGGATCGCATCCTAACGGTGCTGGATTATGACCCGGAGACGGGATCCCTGTCCATCCCCGCCCGCAAAGGCCTGGGGGCCATCGAGCACTACCTGGTGGTGCGCTATTTCATGTACACCCAGGTGTACCAACATCCCAAAAGCTTGTGCGCCCGCTTCATCTTGGATCGGCTGTTCAAACGGGCGCAGGTTCTCTTGCAAAGGGGGGAGATTGAGCTGGATCCCATCCTCAGCGCTTGGTGCTGGGCCTCGCTGGCGGCTCAAAAAGGGGATCCCTTCGAGTTGCCGCTCCCCCTCTACTTGGCTGCCGACGATATCATCTTCAGCTACCCCATGCGCCTCTGGGCCATGTCGGGGAAGGATCCCATCTTGGCGGATCTGTCGCGGCGCTACTTGGAGCGGGATTTGTTCAAGGCCCGCAACATTACCCAGTTGTCTGAGGAACAACGCCAAACCCTGGTGGCTGCTGTGCAGGCCAAAATGCTGCGGGATGGGCTGGATCCTGAAAGCTATTTGGGCATCCGCTCTGCCCATGTCCAGGGCTATAGCTTTTATGACCAAGGGATCCAGCTCAAAACCGAGCGTGGCTATGAAGAAATTGCCCATCTTTCCCCTTTGGTGCGTGCCTTGGTGGAAACCCAGCGCCAGGTCTGGCTAATCTTTCCCCGGCCCTATGGCGATATCGTAGAAGGGGTTTTGTCTGCCTAGAAAATCATTGGGCCATCCCAGAGCTAGAGCATTAGAGGTGGGAATCTGTTCCTGAGCACATCTAAACAACGAGGGAAGCAGGAGTGGGGATCCGAGAAATCCTAACGGGGGTATTGTCCTTAACAGCTTTGGCGATTGCCCTGGTGGCTCTGCAACTGAGGCGAGCGTTGCGGGCTTCCCCCTGGCTGAGGGATCCCCCGGCGGAACAGGCAGGGGAAATCGCGGCCGGGATGGAGCGGCTGGCGGTGATCGTGCCCGCCTACAACGAGGCCGAGAACGTGGTGGGCTGCCTGAGCAGCATTCTGGACAGCACCTCTGCCCCTTTACAGGTGTGGTTGGTGGACGATGAATCCACGGATGCCACCTGGGAGCTGGCCCAAGCCCTGGCTGCCGAACGGCAAGATCCGCGCCTACACCTGCTCAAGGGGGATCCCCGTCCCAAAGGCCAAAGGTGGGTGGGCAAAAACTGGGCCTGTGCCCAAGCCGTCGCCCGCGTAGAAGCCGACTACTTGCTGTTTCTGGATTGCGACGTGCGGCTGGGATCCGGTGCCATTGAAGCGGCCTTAGGACATTTGCTGGCAAGCGGCAGCGGCTTGGTGAGTGTAGGGCCGCAATTGGTGTGCGGTTGCCTGGCGGAGTGGCTGGTGCAACCCATCATGATGACCATCCTGGCGGTGGGTTACAACTTTGCCGCCGTCAACGATCCCGACAACCCCAAAGCCTTTGCCTTTGGTCCCTTCCTGCTGTTTCGCCGCTCTGCCTACGAGCAAGTTGGCGGGCATGCCGGAGTGGCCGATGTGGTGATCGAGGATGTGGCCCTGGGGCAACGGATCAAAGCCCAGGGGTTGGGCCTGCAAATTTGCCTGGGAGGGCCGCGGGTGCGCAGCCGCATGTATGCCAACGGGGCTGCCCTTTGGGAAGGGTGGACCAAAAACTGGTTCCTGGGCCTGGAGCGCAACTGGGCCTTGGCGGTGTTGGCAATGGGTACGGTCTTGGGGATCTGCAGCTTGCCCTGGTTGGGGCTGATCCTGGCTGGGGCTACGGGATCCCTGGAGGTGCTGTTGGCCAGCTTTGCAGGGATCCTGGCCCAATTGGCCATCCGGCTTCTGCTCCGGCATTGGGCGCATCTGCCCCTCTGCTACTGGTGGCTAACGGCAGTGGGGGGTTGGGCGACAGCGGCCATCATCTTGGCTTCGGCCATCCGCACCACCACCGGCCGCAACTGGACTTGGCGGGGCCGTTCTCTCGCCGTCCACTGACCGGAGTGCGCCAACACCCCAGAAATGGTACAAGAACATGGTCTAATGGGGGATGTTCGGAAAACAGGCAAGCTGGGTTTAGAAACAGCGGAATAGCACACCATGCAGGCTCTGGTCATCGGATCTGGGGGGCGAGAACACGCTCTGGCCTGGAAGCTGTTGCAGTCTCCCCAGGTTACTCGGATCTACTGTGCCCCCGGCAACGGCGGCATGCAGCAGCTGCCCCGCTGTCAATCCGTGGCTTTGGCGGCTACCGACATTGAAGGCCTGGTGCGGTTTGCTACCGTACAAGGGATCCGCCTGACGGTGGTAGGGCCAGAGCTGCCCTTGGTGCAGGGGATCGTGGACGCCTTCCAGGCAGCAGGGTTGCCCATTTTCGGGCCTAGCCGCGCCGCTGCCCAACTGGAAGGAAGCAAACTCTGGGCTAAGCAATTGATGCAAGAGGCGGGGATCCCGACTGCTCGCGCTACCGGCTTTGCTGAGCTATCTGCCGCTGTGGCCTATCTCGACTCCCAGAGTTTCCCAGTGGTCATCAAAAAAGATGGACTGGCTGCCGGCAAGGGGGTAACCGTTGCCCAAAACCGGGAAGAAGCCGTGCAAGCCCTGGAAGCAGCCCTGGCCAAGCCGGGCGATCAGGTGCTGATCGAGGAGTTTATCCCCGGCCAGGAGGTGTCGGTTTTGGCTCTAACCGATGGCCAGATCTGTGTGCCGCTGCCACCTGCCCAGGACTACAAGCGCCTTGGCGAGGGCGATACTGGCCCCAACACCGGCGGTATGGGAGCTCATGCCCCTGCGGATCACCTGGTAACTCCAGAACTGTTGGCCCGCATCCAAGCCCAGATCCTGGATCCCACCCTGGAGGCTTTGCAACGGCGGGGCATCCGCTACCAGGGGGTGATCTATGCCGGTTTGATGATCACGCCCAGTGGGGATCCCTACGTGTTGGAGTACAACTGCCGCTTTGGGGATCCAGAGGCTCAAGTCCTCCTGCCCTTGCTGGAAAACCCTTTGGACGAGGTGCTGCTGGCCTGTATAGAAGGACGGCTGGCCCAAATCCAGCTCAAATGGAAACCCGGCTATGCCGCCTGCGTGGTGATGGCAGCCCCAGGCTATCCCGATGCCTACGAGCGAGGGATCCCCGTCTCCGGCTTGGATGCAGCTGCCACCACGGGGGCGTTGGTGTTTCATGCGGGTACCCGCCAGGCAGGCAAGCAGCTCCTGAGCGATGGCGGGCGCGTTCTCTGTCTTACCGGCCAAGGGGCAACCCTATCCGAGGCCCTGCGCCAAGCCTACGCAGCTGTGGAGCAAGTGCAGTTTCCCAAGGCCTACTATCGTTCTGACATCGGCAGCCACGCCCTGGGGCCTGCCGTCCGCCGAGGAGTGATCCCTACCCCATAAAGCCATCCCTTGCCCTCTCAGCTGCAGCCGGATGGAAGAAGCCCCAGAGGGGTCGCTCCTCCAGGGCCCATAAAGCAGCTTTGAAAAAAGCTTTGATGCTTAGACGATAGCGCTTTCGGTAACAAGACGGCAACAGTGATATCAAAAGCTCAACTTTACTTTAGATTCCTTAACAATAGCCCTCTGCTTTGACTAGGCACGGATATTGCTGAGCTGAGTCTCTCCCCTCTCGAGGGGGATCCCCCATTAGCCCACTTGAACTGTTGCGGACCCGGATCCCCTAGAGCAGGCATTTCCTCTCCCAGGGTGGAAGAGGGGTTGGGGGTGTTCGTCTGGGGCAGCGCATGGCAGAGAAGACTATCTCTCTCAAATAGATTCAGCTAGAAATCGCAGGAGCCCCGCACTGTACCCGTAGGGTCGGTGTCGGGAGGAATGCGCTTTGATGAAGTACAATGAACTTATGAGCCAAGTCCTGACCATATCCTGTAAGCTCAAGGTAGCCCAGTCGCAAGCCGCCAAATTGGACGCGACGATGGAGGCTTTTGGCCAAGCCTTGAACTGGGTCAACCAGAACACGCCGGAGAAGATCGTCAACGCGGTCAAACTGCAATCCCTTTGCTACTACGAGATTCGAGCCCGGTTCGGCTTGTCCAGTAACTTGGCTCAACAGGTGTGCAGACGGGTAGCGGGTTCCCGCAAAGTGGCTAAGCAGAAAAAGCGTCCCGTCAAGGAGTTTAAGAGCGGCTTTGTTACCTACGACGCACGCATCTTCTCGTTCCGTCAAAAAGACTGGACGGTGTCGCTGACCACGGTGGAAGGGAGAGAACGCTTTGAACTGGCCATTGGCAACTACCAGCGTGGGATGCTGGCTGGTTCCAACCCCAAATCTGCCACCCTGGTCCAGCGGAAGGATGGCTCCTACTACATCCAGATTTGCGTAGAGAAAAAACCACCCAAGCAACAAGATACCGACAAGGTGATCGGGGTGGACTTGGGAAGGACGGATATTGCTCATACGTCAGAGGGGGACAACTGGAATGGACAGCAGTTGAACAGAGTCCGCGACCACTACTCCAAGCTGAGGGCGGCACTCCAACGCAAAGCCAGTAAGGGCACACGCAGTTCGCGGCGCAGATGCAGAGAACTGTTGCAACGGCTGTCTGGCAAGGAGAGACGCTTTCAGTCGCGTCAGCGTTGCGTAGCAAAAACGTGGGTCAATCATCGCATCTCCAAAGCTATTGTCTCTAGGGCAAAAGCTACCAACAGCGCTATCGCTCTGGAAGACCTGACAGGGATCCGGGAAAGGGTCAATCAACAGCCACGCAGCAAAACCGAAAGGCGCAGGGCCAACAGTTGGGCGTTCTACCAACTGAGGCAGTTTCTGGAATACAAGGCTCTGCGTGCGGGGGTTGCTCTGATTCTTGTTCCGCCTGCCTACACGTCGCAGACCTGCCACCGGTGTTTGCACATCCATCCCGACCCTGCGCAATCCTATCGCAGTGGTAAGTCGTTCAAGTGTGGGCACTGTGGATGGGAAGGGGATGCGGATTTGAATGGTGCAAACGTAATTGCGCTCTTGGGGGCTGTCGTAAACCAGCCTAGAGGTCCGGGCTTGTTTTGTTCTCTGGTAGAGCAGAACAGGCTCAGGGCTACTGAAAGCCCGCTCCGTATCGCTTAGCGGTCGGAGCCGGGTAGTTTACAGTAACTGCAATCACCATCCCTCGCCATCTTCAGGCCAAACTCTCGCAGAGCGGGCAAGAAATTTTTGTTTTCGTGATGGGATCGGCTCAACTTCAGCAAGGCAAATCTCTGGATATCGTGCAAGTTTCTCCAGAAATCGAGGGCAAGCCGGATCCCCAGGTCTTGAGCTTTTTGTTGGACAGCCATTGGGATCTGGTTGGGATTTTGCCATTCAGGCTGGGGATCAATGGGAATCTCTTGCGCCTCTTCGTGGCAGATGGAGCGAACCAAATGGCGCAGATGGTTGCGGAGTTCTTCTAGATCCTGTGGAGATTCAGAGGGCCAATCAACACACTTCCGCCGCTCTTCTAAGGAAAACTTGGCCCATTGATGGAGCTTGAGCTTGATCCCGCACAAATCCAGCTTTAGGCGCAAGGTCATGGGGATGCATCGCAGAGAGTCGGCAAAATCTTGCTCAAACTGAAACAGAGTCATGGGAACCTCGATTAGGAACCAAATCTAGAGTTGAGGGGATTGCTTGAGCGGTGGGTCGGCTTTCTCAAGAGCAACGGCACAGGCTTTTAATTCCGGCTGGCCGGAATCGGGACAACTGATGTCATGGGTAAGGGCATTACACTCGGCTTGTTCTGCCCAGAGGGATCCCCAGTGCATGGGCACAAACACTGTTCCAGGGGCGATGTTGGCAGTTATCTTGGCCGGGAAATAGGCCCGCCCGCGGGCAGAACGCACTTGAACCCAATCTCCATCTTGGATGCCCAGCTTTTCCGCATCGCGAGGATGGATTTCAATAAAGGGTTGGGGGTGCATTTGCTTGATTTTTTCAATCCTGCCGGTGCGGGTTTGGGTGTGCCAATGGCCGTAAAGCCTGCCCGTGGTTAATACGTAGGGAAACTGGGGATCCGGCGGCTCTGCTAGGCCACGGGAATGGTGGGGGATAAAGCGGGCGCGGCCATCGGGGGTCGGGAAACGCCAATCTGTGTAGAGGCGAGTGGACTTAGGGGCCGAGGTTCTTTCTTTGGGATAAGGCCATTGCTGAGGGCCTCGTTCTGCCAAAAGGGCATGGCTGAGGCCGGAGTGATCGCAGAGGCGATTTGCGGTAAGGGCGGCAAATTCTGCATAAACCTCTGCCGCGGTTTGGAAGGAAAATTGCGCTTCAAAGCCCAACCTGCGCCCCACTTCAGCAAAGATCTCCCAATCGGGTCGGGCTTCGCCAGGGGGATCTCGAAAGGCTTGACAAAGGGTAACCCTGCGCTCGGAGTTGGTCATCACCCCGGTTTTCTCGCTCCACTGACAGGCAGGCAAAAGCAAATGGGCATATTCTGCCGTTTCTGTAGGGTAATAAGCCTCTTGATAAACAGTAAAGGGAGACTTTTTCAGGGCTTTTTTGACCCGTTCCAGATCCGGAAAGCTCACCAAAGGATTAGTGGCCACAATCCAGAAGAACTGCAGGGATCCCGTCTCCAGAGCGGCAATCATCTCGGTGGCCCTCAGTCCTGGGTGGGGGGAGATGGAGCCGCCGGGCAAACCCCAAGCCTGCTCCACCTCTGCCCGATGCTGGGGCTGGCTCACCAGCCGATATCCCGGCAGCAGATGGGATAACCCCCCTGCCTCTCGACCGCCCATGGCATTGGGCTGGCCGGTCAAGGAAAAGGGGCCCGTCCCCGGTCGGCCAATTTGCCCGGTCAGGAGATGCAGGTTGATTAAGCTGGTGATCTTGGCGGTGCCCTCACTGGACTGGTTTAGGCCCATCGACCAAAGGGAGAGAACCCTTTGGGATCCCTGCCAAAGCTTGGCTGCTTCGATCAAATCCTCGGTGGCAATTCCGCAGCGCTGGGCCACAATCTGCGGTTCATAATCGGCCAGCAAAGCTGCATATTCAGCAAAACCTTGGGTGCAGCCCTCGATAAAATCAGCAGCAATGGATCCCCACTTTAACAACAAATGGGCAATCCCATTGAAAAGATCGATATCCGTACCGGGGCGAATTTTTAAGTGGAGATCGGCAGCTTCTGCTGTCTGAGTGCGCCGGGGATCCACGACCACCATTTTGAGGGGGGATCCGGGCTTGTGCCGCTTCTTCAAGCGATTAAAAAGAATGGGATGGCACTCGGCGGTGTTGGTGCCCACCAGAAAAGCCAGATTGCAGAGATCGAGATCCTCGTAGCAGCAGGGGGGGCCATCGGATCCCAGGGATTGGGTGTAGGCCGAGACGGCTGAGGACATGCACAGGCGCGAGTTGGTGTCGAAATTGTTGGTGCCCAGGCAGCCCTTAATGAGCTTTTGAGCAACGTAATAGTCTTCAGTGAGCAACTGCCCCGATCCATACATAGCCATGGAGTGAGGGTTGTCTTTGAGGCAGCGCAGCCGAGAAACCATCTCCTCAAAAGCCTGATCCCAAGAAATGCGACGAAAGGGCTGGCCCAAGCTCTCCCGAAACAGGGGATAGAGCAGCCGATCTCGACCAACTGCCTCCAGAACCGTAGCCCCCTTTACACAGACCATCCCCAAGCTGGAAGGATGCTCCCGGTCGCCTCTTATTTTCCAGCCACCTGAGGCTGTCGAAACCGCTTCCAATCCACACCCTACGCCGCAGTAGGGACATAGGGTTTTGATGACGGCTTTTTCCGGCTCCATCGCGGTCACCATGAGTGGGGATCCCTGTCAGGATGGATAAGTGTCTTGCATTTTGGATCCCGATAGGCCATCAGGTTAAGGATCTCTCAGCCGAGGAGATCGGCCACTTGGATCTCAAATCCGGGCAATACAACCTGGCTTTTGGCAGTCTCTTGTTCGGTTAGCCAAAGGTGGCGATCCTGAGTCTGGATAAAAATAAATTTGCTTTTGGGAAAAACCAGCCAGACTTCCAGCGCACCGGAGCTGAGATACTCCTGGGCTTTCAAGAAAATGTCCTCTCCAGAGTCGGTTGGGGAGAGGATCTCTCCGGTGAGGGGATAGCTCTGCGGCAAAGTGGCAATATCCTCTCCAAATTGCTGGATTAAATCTGGAGACAGGTAGGCAACATCAGGTCTTCTGACTTTGCCTGTCGTTTGGCAGGGAGCCTTCACCAAAACCATACCCCCCAATGGCAGACATTCAACATAACCGAGCCAACGGAAGAGAAGTCGGGTTTGGATCTTTGCATGCCCTAAGGTTTGCCCCACTTTCTCCACAATGTAGCCATCTACCCATTTGGTTGGAGCAACTGGGTTGGCCAGACAGTCGGCAAGGGTTTTGGGCAGGGCAAGACCCGCTCCTCCATTGGGAGATCGGTTGGAACTACCTGAACCGGAGCAGCGGCCATCAACTTCCCTCTCCAAGTATTTTGAACCCTAGCTCAATCCCCTCCATGGGCAAAGCGGCGATAGAGGAAGTCAAGGGCGCGGTTACGCAATTCGTAGAACTCAGGCATTTCCATAATGCGGGAGCGGATGCGCGGTCGCTCAAAGGGAATGGTCAAGATCTCACCAATATGGGCAGCGGGGCCGTTGGTCATCATCACCACACGGTCTGACAAGTAGAGAGCCTCGTCGATGTCGTGGGTAATCATCAAAACTGTGCAGCGGTGATCCCGCCAAATGGCCAGCAGCTCATCTTGTAGATCTTCCTTGGTAATGGCATCCAAGGCCCCAAAAGGCTCATCCAAGAGCAAAACTTGCGGACGAACGGCAAGAGCACGGGCAATGGCTACCCTTTGCTTCATGCCTCCAGAAAGCTGCTTGGGCCGCTTGTGGGCTGCCTCTGCTAAACCTACCAATTCTAGGTGTTCTTCAACGATTTCCCTTTTCTCCCGCCGGGATTTGTTTGGGTAAACCTGATCCACCACCAGATAAATATTTTCAAAGGCAGTCAGCCAGGGCAAAAGGGAATAATGTTGAAACACCATCATCCGATCTGGCCCTGGGGAGGTGATGGGCTGGCCCTTGAGGGCGATGGATCCCGAAGTGGGAGTCGAAAAACCCGCCACCATGTTGATCAAGGTGGATTTGCCACAACCCGAGTGGCCGATAATGCAAACAAACTCACCGGCGGCCACTTCCAGATTGATATTTTCCAGCGCAACGAAGGGCCCTGCTGAGGTGAAGTAGGTCTTGCCCACATTCTGAAGACAAAGAAGGGGCAGTCCTGCAACCGGAGATGCAGAAGATAGCGGTGAGGAAGATAGGCGAGAACTGGTCATCATGGTGTTTTCCAATCGAGAGTTTAAGGTAACAAAAGCTAAACTTCGCTGAGCTGGTACTCCTGCAGCTTCAGATCCTGCCGGATGGCCACCGACTCCAGGTAAGCAACGGGATCCTCTCCGTCAAAGCGGGATCCATCGCCAAAGAGTAAAGCTCCGCGGTCGTGGGCCCGATCCGGAAGGCCCAGTTCTCTGGCGGCTAGGGCGTAGGTTTCGCTGTCCAGAACTTGGTCGAGAACCGAAACCCAATTGCGGGGAAAAGCGCAGAGTCCCCAGCGAGCCATCTGCGTCAGGATCCAGAGGTGTTCCAATCTTTCCGGACAGGTGTTGCGCCCGTTGGCAAACTGGTGAAAACCGGTGAGGGCTTGGGATTCATCGGCAATTCCCCGCTGCAGAATACCCGTCCACCCCGGCTGCAGATCCTCCAGGGCCACGCCCACATACTGGGGCTGAGCCAGCCACTCCAAGATCTCAGAACGGTGCTGCGGCTGATCGCAGTAGTGACAAGCCTCCAGTAGTGCCTTGACCAGAGCTACATGGGTACGGGGGTAGTTTTGCGCCCAATCCTGGCGCACTGTCAGCACTTTTTCAATGTGGCTGGGCAAGATTTCGAGAGTGGTGGTGACGATAAATCCCAACTGTTCCCGCACGGCGCGGGAGTTCCAGGGCTCGCCCACGCAGTAGCCATCGATGTTGCCGGCCTTGAGGTGGGCCACCATCTGCGGGGGTGGGATCACCGTCAACGTAACGTCCCGATCCGGATCCACCCCCCCACCGGCCAGCCAGTGCCGCAACAGGAAGTTTTGCATGGAAGCCGGATGAACCACTCCCAGGGTGTGGACTGTGTCGGGGGTGTGGTTGAGGTATTGGCGAAAATCCGCCAGGCTTTGAACGCCTCGCTCCAAAAGTCTGCGCCCAAAGGTAATGGCGTTGCCGCCACGGGAGAGGGTTAAGGCGGTTACCAAAGGCACCGGAACTCCCCCTACTCCCAAGGTGGAAGCCAACGGGATCCCGGCCACCACCATGGCCGCATCCAGCCGACCGGAGCGGATCCCTTCCCAGATGGTCTTCCAGCCTGGCTCCCGCACCAGGGTGACCTGCTCCAGGCCATGCTTTTGAAACAGGCCTTTTTCCTGCGCCACCACCAGAGGCGCGCAGTCGTTGAGGGGCACAAAGCCAATCTCCAAATTGACCTTCTCCAGGCCGTGTTTGGCAATGGCCACGCGAACAGGCGTTTTTTGGCGAGCCCGCTTTTGCTGGTTGAGAAAGTAGATCATCTCTCCCCGCAGGCTGTAGTAGTCGGGGTGACGCACCACTTCCAAACGATGGCGGGGTCGAGGAAAAGGGATCCGCAAAATCTGGCCAATGCGGGCCTCCGGGCCATTGGTCATCATTACCACCCGATCCGAAAGCAGCAGCGCCTCATCCACATCGTGGGTAACCATGACACAGGTGAGCTGCTCCGCCTGGGCAATCTCCATCAGTTGCTCCTGCAGGTTGCCGCGCGTCAAGGCATCCAGAGCGCCAAAGGGCTCATCCAACAGCAGCACCCGCGGACGGATGGCCAAAGCCCGGGCAATGGCTACCCGCTGTTTCATCCCTCCTGACAGATGGGCCGG
Source organism: Synechococcus sp. JA-2-3B'a(2-13) (assembly GCF_000013225.1). Classification (NCBI taxonomy): domain Bacteria; kingdom Bacillati; phylum Cyanobacteriota; class Cyanophyceae; order Synechococcales; family Synechococcaceae; genus Synechococcus; species Synechococcus sp. JA-2-3B'a(2-13). Next base: position 46,611 of record NC_007776.1, on the reverse strand, counting down.
TCGCTTGTCGGCTGCCCCCTGCAACCCCACCTGGCGGATGTGCTCTTCCACAATCCGGCTTCGCTCTGCTTTGGGAAGGGATCCCAGCACCTCGTCCACAGCCAGGGCAACGTTCTCCCGCACGGTCAGCCAGGGCAGCAGGGAATAGTTCTGAAACACCACCATGCGATCTGGGCCGGGATCTGTAACCTGTCGGCCCTCCAGGAGAATGCCTCCGCGGGAAGGCTTTTCCAGGCCGGCGATGATGTTGAGCAGGGTCGATTTGCCACAGCCGGAGTGGCCGATCAACGAGACAAATTCCCCCTTTTGGATCTCCAGGTGGATGTCTTTCAGGACAGGATAGACCTCTCCGTTGTCGAGGAGAAATTCCTTGTCGACATGATCCACTTCAATGTAAGGCTGAGTCTTCATGATTCCCCTGAGATGATTTCTGAGAGCATGGAGAAATTGTCAGCAACCAATCTAAAACTCGGCCAAGCTCATTTAGCGATCCTCAGCCACCACCAGCGAGCCAATCCAAGCCGTGATCCGATCCAGCAGAAGACCCACCATCCCGACATAGATCAAAGCCAGAATGATTTCGCTGATGCGGGAGCTATTCCAGGCATCCCAGATGAAGAACCCGATGCCCACACCGCCAATCAACATTTCCGCTGCCACAATGGCCAGCCAAGACAAGCCCACCCCAATGCGCAAGCCGGTAAAAATATAGGGCACAGTTGCCGGGAAAACGATTTTGAAAAAGTACTTCCAGCCGGACATGCGCACAATTCTGGCCACGTTGCGGTAGTCCTGTGGGATCTGCTGTACGCCGACAACGGTGTTGATCAAAATGGGCCAGAGGGCCGTAATGAAGATTACGAAAATGGCGGAAGGGTTGGCATCTCGAAAGGCAGCCAAAGAAATCGGCAGCCAGGCCAAAGGCGGCACCGTGCGCAGCACCTGAAAAATGGGATCCAAAGCCTCGTACAGCCAGCGATTGACCCCGATGATCATGCCGCCCACAACCCCCACCAAGCCGGCCAGGGCAAACCCAATGAACACCCGCCGCAAGCTGGCCCAAATTTGCCAGAACAGCCCTTTGGCATTGCCGCCATAGTCAAAAAAGGGATCTTTAATGAGGGGATCCCAGGTGTCCTGCCAAACCTGGAGAGGGGTGGGCAAGTTGGCTCCGGGGCGGCTGTAAATGATTTGCCAGAGAATCAGGACGAGCAAAATGGCCGTAGCGGGCAACAGAATGCGACGCAGCGCTTTGTGGATTTGGACTCTTTGCCGCCAAGCAGAAGAAGGTGCAGAACTGGCGGGGGAACCGATTCCGGTACTGGACTGAAGAACAGAACCTTGGCCGGTTTTCAGCAGCCAGTGGCCTAGGCCAACCAGTAGGGGAAGCAGGATCCGAAAGAGGTGGTAGCCCAACTGTAGGGCAGAGTGGAAAATCCTCATGGCTTGCTGGGAGTAAGGTTGAAGTCAACTTAAGAGGATCCCAAGAGAGAAGGGGTTTCAGTTGAACACTCTTTGTGGGGATTCGGGGATCCCTTCTCTCCTGGACAGAGGGTTTGCAGCTAACTTGCTGGGGAAAGTTGGGAAATTAGGCCAGCTTCTTAATCGCCAATTTCTCCAGGTAGGCGGCAGGATTTTCGGGATCGAACTGCACCCCGTCGAAGAAGGTTTCCACTCCTCGGGAAGGGCTGGGGGGAATGGCCGCCTCCTGGCCAATGGCTTTGGCAGCTTCCCGCCAGAGTTCTTCCCGATTCACCCGCTCCACCAAGGCTTTGGTATCGGTGTCGGCAGGTAGGTAACCCCAGCGAATGTTTTCGGTCAAGAACCAGAGATCGTGGCTCTTGAAGGGGTAGGAAGCGTAGTTCTGCCAGAACTTCATCAGGTGGGGGCTGTTTTCAACGACCTTGCCGGTGCCGTAGTCAAAAGTGCCCCGAGAACGGCCCAAGATATCGGTCACGGGAACCCCCAGCCAGCGGCGGTCGCCGATGATGCGACACATCTCCTCTTTGTTTTCCATCTGGTCGCACCAGATCTGGGCTTCCAGCACCGCTTTCAACAGGGCAAGGGTGGCTTTCGGGTGCGCATCCACCCAGTCGGCCCGCAGGGCAAAGGCCTTTTCCGGGTGGCCGTTCCACAGCTCGCCGGTGGTGAGGGCACTATACCCCTCTTTTTGGTTCACCAGCTGGGCATTCCAAGGCTCGCCCACACAGAAGGCTTCCATGGTTCTGGATTTCATATTGGCCACCATCTGCGGCGGCGGCACCACAATGATGGAGACGTCGCTAGTGGGATCGATCCCGCCTGCGGCCAGCCAGTAGCGCATCCACACGTCGTGGGTGCCACCAGGGAAGGTCATTGCACATTTGGGATCCCCGCCGGCAGCTCGGACCTCGGCAAACTTGGCCTTGAGGGGGGAACTATCCAGGCCGATTTGCAAATCCCGATATTGGTTGGAAATGCTAATGCCCTGACCGTCCAGATTGAGACGGGCCAAAATGTACATAGGCACCGGCTTGCCATCGGTAACTTTGCCGGTGGTGATGAGGTAGGGCATGGGGGTGAGGATGTGTGCCCCATCGATGCCGCCGGCGGCGGATCCCAGCACCAAGTTGTCGCGGGTGGTGCCCCAAGAGGCCTGCTTGACCACCTCCACATCTTTCATGCCGTACTTGTCGAAAAACCCCTTCTCTTTGGCGATGATCAGGGGGGCCGCGTCGGTTAGAGCGATGAACCCCAGCTTGGCGCTGGTGGTTTCGGGAGTATCGGCCTGCGCCACCCAGTAGCCTTTGCCCAAGGATTGCGATTGGGCGCGCGGGATCCCAGCCGTGGCCGCCCCAGCCGTGAGAGCAGCCACCCCGGCCAAAAATTGCCGACGGGAGACGGGAGAGGAAGTGCTGAACAGCTTAGACATCGAAACCTCCAAGATTTACAACGACGAAGAAAGAAAAACTTTCAGGACGGCAACAGAACCGCTAGCGGGTTACCAAAACAGAAGCCTGGGCGGCGGACGGATGCTGACGCGGCCTGGCCCCAAAGTGCTCCCTGAGCAACTCCACCAAGACCGGCTTGAGGTCTTCGCAAGGGATCCCTTTGCGCACGCATTCGCCCAGCTTGGCGTCTTTGCCCACCTCTCCCCCCATGTAGATGTCCACGGCCTCCACCACCCTGCCGTCCTTGCGAGCAGTGGTGCCCATAAGGCCGATATCGGCTACTTGGGGTTGGCCGCAGGAGTTGGGGCAGCCCGTCCAGTGGATGCGCACCGTTTGGGGGATCTCCAGCTCCGCCTCCAGCTCCTCCATCAAGGCCACAGCCCGGTTTTTGGTCTCGATAAGGGCAAAGTTGCAGAACTGGTTGCCCGTACAGGACACCAACCCCCGCTGCAAGGGCCCTGGGTTGGGGGAGAACTTCTTCAAGAGCGGCTCTTTGAGGAGCGGGGCCACTCGGGAGTCGGGCACATTGGGGATGAGCACGTTCTGCTCCACCGTCAGCCGCAGCTCCCCGGAGCCGTACACCTCCGCCAAGCGGGCCAGCTCCATCATCTCCAGGGCGTTGAGCCGCCCCACAGGCACGTGCAGGCCGACAAAGTTGAGGCCCGGCTGCTTCTGGGCATGCACCCCCAGCAGATCCCGCTTGTGCCAGACCACCTCATCTTTTTCCGCTGCCCTGAGCAGAGGGTGGCCAGTCTGGCGCTCCACAGCCGCCCGGAACTTCTCTAGGCCCCACTCGTCAATGAGCCACATCAACCGCGCCTTTTGCCGGTTGGCCCGCAGGCCGTGATCCCGGTAGACCAGCAGCACCGCCTCGCACAGAGGAACCACATCGCGGGGATCCACCCAGACATCTAGGCCAATTGCCTCGGCGCAGCGGCGAGCCGAGAAAAAGCCGCCCACCAGGACGTTGAAGCCCAGGCGGCCATTTTTGAAGGCGGGCACAAAGGCCAGGTCGTTGATCTCCGCATGCACGGAGTTGTCGCGACAACCGCAGATGGCGATGTTGAACTTGCGCGGCAGGTTGCTGAAGGAAGGGTTGCCCTCGCCGTTGTTGGTGATCATGTCCTGCACCTTGCGGGTGAGACCGCGCACATCGATCAGCTCGTCCGGGTCAATACCGGCCAGAGGGGATCCCGTGATGTTGCGCACGTTGTCCATGCCCGACTGGATGCTGGTCAGGCCTACCTCTTTCAGGTAGCCCAGGATCTGGGGCATTTCCTCGATGGGGATGCCCCGCAGTTGCAGGTTCTGCCGGGTGGTGATGTCGGCTACGCCCTGTTCTCCATAGGGGTGGATGATTGCGCCCAACATCCGCATTTGGCCGCTGGTTAGGATCCCATTGGGCAGGCGCAGCCGCAGCATGAACTGACCTGGGGTGCGCTTGCGAAAGAAGATCCCCAGCCACTTGAGGCGGTGATCCCGGTCGTCTTCAGGAATGTTCTCCCAACCCATCCGGGCAAACGCCTCCAGCTCGGCCTTGACCGCCAGCCCATCCTTTTCGCTTTTGAGGCGTTCAAATTGGTTCGCCATGATCGCTGCTGTGGGGTGAACACTGGCTACTCTAGCGATGACGAACTGTTAACTTTGGTATTGGCAGTTACACTCTGTAACAGGTTATGCAGTTTTGTCATTCTCGAATTGCGCTTTATGCATAAAGTCAAGCTTCCAGGAGCAGCAGACTCCTCTCTCCCCTTTGGGAAAGGGGCTGGGGGTGAGGAAAAGCTAGTTGAGAGGGTTGAAAGAGTTGAAAGGCTCCCTCTGCCAGAGCAGACGGGGCGGGATCCCCAGCCCTTCGGTGAGGGGTGCGGGCCGTTGGGAAGTTTGGGGATCGCAGTCGTAGAGAGCGGTGGTGTAGCGGTAACTGCGGGGGGGGCCACCGTTGAGGCGAATGCCGCTAATTTCAAAGGTGTAGTTGCGATTGGGCTGGATCGAACCCACGGAGTAGGTCAAAGTTTCCAGGCCAAAGGCGGGATCCCCCACGCGGAGATCTCCAACAGGCACCGGCTCGCCGCTGAGGGCATCGGTGATGCGGACTTGGGCTTGGCTGAGATCAGCCTTGCCGCCACGGCTGGGCACCGAGAAAGACCAGCGGTAGGCAGACAGGGGCTGGCCGGAAAACCCTTCTAGGCGGTAGAGGTAGCCGTCTTTCTCCGGGAAGGCGATGAACTCTGGATCTGGCACCGACTCGTCAAAACCGAAGATCCAGTTGGCGTTGGCCTGGGTCACCCGTCCAGCCCGTGGGTCAAAGACAATGCCGTAGGCCCCCTGGGCGTACTGAGGATACAGGTTCCAGCGGCGATGCCCCACATCCACAAAGTTTTCTCGACCTGGCTCGGCAAAATAGATGTCCACCTGCCGCGCCAACACCCGGCCTGGATCGGGGCCGTTCAGCTCTAGGATGGGCCCAACCGCCAGGTTGCTGAAGCGGGATCCCGCCTCCCCAGCAGGGGTAAAGCAGCGCCAAGAAGGGGGCGGCTGGTGGCTGAGAGTACCATTGGCTACCTGCATCAAGGCCGCTTGCTGGGCGGCTTCTAGGAACTGAGGATTGAGCTTCACCGGCGGTAACTGGTGCAACAGCCGTAGAAAATTCAGCCGATCCATCATCTTTTGGGCTGCTGCAGGCGTAAGGCGACCGGGGTTGCAGGTGGCAACCTGGGGCTGTTCGGCGTAAATAGGCCCCGTGAAGCTGCGGGTCTGGCGATCCAACCGGCACAGGAAGCTGGCAATCGGCACTTCCCCTGCCCGCGGTGGCTCCATCGAGGTAGGGGATCCTCCACAGGCCGCCAGCAGACAAAGACAAAAGATCCCCACGATCCTCAAAGCCCAAAGCTGAACCAACTTGGGCAACCGCTGCAAGGGCATGCAAAAACCAGCCGAATTATGAGCCGGTGGGGGTGGGGGTGATGCTGGGGGGGCTGACGGTGCTGCTGCTGCTCTCGCCACAAGCAGGCAACAAGCCCAGACAGGCAAACAGGGCTAAGGCCGCCAAAAGCTGGTGGGTCACTTTGGGTTGCAACGTAGCCATGACAACAAACCTCCCAAATGCTGCTGGGTTTGATCCTGTTCTATCACCTGGCCAGGTGGGTTACAGCACCAAGATCCATGGCGACAAGGGTATAACTTAAGCCCAAGTCAAGGAACGCTCACCCAAGTCGGCTACATCCACTAGGACTGGGATCCAAGCCCACTTTTTCTCTCCACCCATAGTGGAGTACGGATCCCCACAACTGATACATTCACGCTGAACTCTCCTGAACATGGTTCAGGAAAGAAGCGATCGCATCCTGCCTATCTCTGTTCGCGTCAGCGGGACGGAGTCCAAACAGGAAGGCGGTATCCCGCAAAGCCCTGAGGAATACCCCCCGAGCGCTTTCCCCCTTCACTTCCCGGCAACCGTTGCGGTGGACTCAAGGATCAGGGGGAAACTTGGTCTACTATATCCCTCTCAATGACTTTTGCCAAACCGCCTAAAGCTCAGTAAATTCAGCAAAGTTCAGGGTTTTGGGGGTTAGAGGCATGCTCTTCTTGCGCTCAAGCGAAAGATTGCTGTGATCAATGCTGCTTTTTGCCCGATTGATAAGGGATCCCCAAAAGCTTGTCAGGGGGTGATCTGGAACTCCAGGTTGTAGGTTTGGAGTAAGTTTATGGTTTCGTGATCGGTGATGTTGGTGTCGGCCAGCTCCAAGTTGTAGAAATCGATGAACTCTTCGTGGTCAAAATAGGGGCCGGCATGCCAGGTACCCATCTCCAGTTTGATAAAGCGATCCCCAGGCACCCGAAAGGCTTGAATCTGATCCACGTGCAGCTCATCGGCAGGGGGTGCAACACCAATAAACCACTCCTTGCCATTGAGGGATCCCAGGCACTGGGTGCAGCGGATGTGGTGGGTGATCTGAGTAAACTTGAGGCCGCGGCGAGGCAAGCGCATGATGTAAAAGCGGGGCTGCCCTTGATTCAAGAACAACTGAGCATCTTGACTGTCGAAGGGTTTGTGATCGGGAGTGGGGCAAATGACCTGTCCGTAGGGGGCAAAGTTTTCCGGTTCAGCGAGATGGGCCTTCAGTTGGCGCAATTGGCTGGTCACCCTGCTCTTCTCCTTTGCGTTTGACGAGCTGTCTTGTGTCTCACTGTTGCCCTACAACGTGAGCACGAGGGCGTGAAGACGCAAACAGCCCAGCGAACCCCATTCTATCGAGACTTGGCCAGGCAGCTTCCCTTCTGGAAGGGATCCCTGAGCAAGCCCAAGCTGCTCAAGGTCGCAAGTACAATGGGAAAACTTCCCAGCCTCAGCAGAGCAAATGGCGATGCAGCGGGACTTACAAGAGCTGATCATCTCCCCAGCTCAAGTTCAAAGCCTCTCTCAAGTGCCGGTGGCTTGGTTGTATCGGCCTCGGCCCGTTCGTCGTTTTAAAGACCGTCTGCGCCAGTTCTCCGCTTTCTGGGATCTCCTACGCTTGCTGGTGACGCTGGACTTGTTCTTGCGTTTCTTGACCTTCTGGACAGGGGGATCCCTACTTACCCTGGTGGGGCGGATTTGGATCCCTGGCCTACAGGCCACTTGGGGCACTTGGCTGGTGGAATGGGGGATCCTGGCGGCTATTGCCGCTCTGGGCCAAGCCTATTGGATTTTCCGCAGCCGTCGCATGCCGCTGCTGTTGAACTTGCTGGGGGAAGTGGATCGCTACAACCGAATCATCCAGGCCATCCACGTCAACGACCAGTTGGTGGAAGCGGGCAACCCCGAGGTGAAGCTGGCCCAGAGGGCTGAGGTGATCGAAGCCCTGAAGCTGACCCGGGCCGATCTCATTCGCGCCTTGAAAACCGAACGGATCTTGCGGCAAAACGAAGACCTGATCGAGCAGCAGAGCGAGTTCTTCGGCGATAACTTGGCAGCTTTGACAGCTCTGCAGGTGAGCGAGCAGGCCAGCGAACAGGGGCGAATCCTGGAGGCTGCTTTACAGATTGCTCTGCAGGTGCGCTCCCAAATCCGCCGTTTGCAAGAGCGAGAAGCCAACCACCCCCCAAACAGGGATCCAGACAAGATTGAGAAAGATCAGCAGGATAGAGATGGCAACTCAGATGGGCAGTGAAACAGATGGTTATTTTTGTCGGCAGGCGGCGCTGTGGGTTCTAATCCTTGGGAGAAAGTTGAGGTTGATTGCACCGCGTTAGCAGGTCGGAGACCGAAATTGGAGTGACCCCATCTCCCTGATTGGTGCTAAATCCCCGCTCTGCACTATTCCGCACTGTCAAGATCGCCTGCCGGCGCTACACTGGGGCTTGTCTTGGATCCCTCGGTCATCTGCGCACCTTTGATGAGCCTTTTGGCCCGCTCCCTGGCCTACGCCCAGAACCACAGCGACATGCTGTTTCAAGCTTTCGTCCAACACCTGCAACTGGTGGCGGTGCCTTTGGGAATGGGGCTGCTGTTGGGTTTGCCGCTGGGCTTTTTCAGCTCCCGCTCCCAGATGCTTTCTCTGGTGGTGATCAATGCGTTCAGCAGCCTGCGGGTGATCCCCAGTTTGGCCATTTTGTTTTTGGCCATCCCCTATTTCGGCCTCAGCTTCCGTTCGGCAGTCGTCGCGCTAACCCTCCTGGCTTTGCCCCCCATTCTGATCAGCACGGATGTGGCCTTCCGCAGCCTTGAGCCGGCCCTACGGGAAGCTGCCCTGAGCATGGGCATGACTCCTGGCCAGGTACTGCGGCACGTGGAGATCCCTTTGGCCTTGCCGGTGATCTTGGCCGGTGTTAAAACGGCTACCATTGAGGTGATTGCCAGTGCTACTCTGGCAGCGTTTATCGGCGCAGGAGGGCTGGGTACTTTCATTACCCTAGGGTTTGCCCTCTACGACAACGCCATCTTGCTGGTGGGGGCGGTTCCAGTGGCCCTTCTGGCTATTGCGGCCGAGATCGGCCTTGGCACTCTGCAGCGGGCTTTGGAACCTCCCCAAGCCTGAGGTTCTGTGAGGGATCCCATGCTGTTTTTCTCTGGTTCTTCTGAAGTGCGATCCCGTTGGCCTTTCCGCTCCATTCCTTTGCGGGTGGCGTTGCTGCTGCCCCTAGTGCTCTCAGTAGCAGGGGGAGTGGGGGGAGTGGCCTATCTCTCCTGGCAGGGCGGGCGACACCTGGCGCTGCGCTTGACGGAGCAACTGAGGCGGGAAGTTACCGACCGCACCGAAGAGCACCTCGCCAGATATTTGCAAATTCCCCTTCAGATCAATGCCCTCAATCAAGGGGCAGTGAGGGGGGGGCTGCTGCCCGATTTGACGACCCCCAGCCCAGCCGATCTAGAGGTGCTGGAAGCTCACTTTGCCCGCCAGTTGCAGCCATTTCCTGAGCTCAGCTATATCGGCTTTGTCTCTGCTCAGGGGGGATTTGTTACCGCCCGCCGTCACGCCGATGGGTCGATTTGGACTTACCACACCCCCAGCCTGCTGCCAGGATCCGTCCAGGGCTGCCAACGGGATCCAGAGACAGGGGATCCCACTGGCCTGAGGAGGCAGTTAGGCTTTGTGGATTTGAGGCGGTTGTTCTGGTTTCCCCAGCTCCTGCAGTCGGAAGGGATCCGCGACACTTGGGTGGTAACCCGATTTTTTGCGGAGCTTCCTGCCCAGGATCCAGAGCGGCTGATCCTGACGTCCCTATCCCTGACCGACTCGGGGGGGCGGGTTTACGGCAGCTTATTGGCTTCCCTGTCCATTCAGCAGCTTCAGGCTTTTCTGGAACGAGTACAAGGCAGCTCTGCTGTGGGGGTGAGCTTTCTGCTGGACGAAGAGGGGCAAGTGGTGGCCAGTACGGCGGGGCCTGCTCCCCACCCGCTGCTGGTGGCCGTGCAAGAGCAGGTGGGCTCCTGGGGGACGGCCTCTTCCCAAGATTCGCTGCGCCTCAAGGTCGGAGGGATCCCTTACTGGGTGGAGGTGGAGTCCGTTCAGAGTGAAGGGAGGCTGGGCTTTTATTTTGTGCATGGGATCCCAGAGGCAACCCTTCTGGCCGAAGTCCGTCGGAGCGCCCAACAGGCTGCGCTGCTGGGGGGTGGGCTATTGCTGAGCATGCTGGGGACAGGGATCCTCCTCGGCGAAGCCCTCTTGCGTCCCCTGCGCCGCCTCACCCAAGTAGCCGAGCAATTTATACACAGCGGTTTCCAGCCCTGGCCTCCTTTGGATCCCGGCCCCATCCAGGAGGTGCAGACGCTAACCAAAGCCTGGCAGCAGGCGGCAGCAGCTCAGCAGGCCCTGCTGGATCGTCTCTGGCAGCAGCAGCAAGAATACCGCGCCGTGGTGGAACAGCAGACGGAGCTCATTTGTCGCTTTCGGCCCGATACCTGCATCACCTATGTCAATCCTGCCTATTTGCGCTTCTTCGGTCGGCGGGCAGAGGAGGTGGTGGGCCAACCTTGGCGGGATCGGCTGCCGGAAGAAGAGCAGGCTAAGGTGTTGCAAGCTTTTGCTGCTCTCACGCCTGAGCATCCTTTCTACTGCAGCGAGCGGGAGTATCCCGGAGAAAACGGCCAGTCCCGCTGGATTAGCTGGGTGGATCGGGGCATTTTCGACAGCCAAGGCCGCTTGGTGGAGATCCTGTCGGTGGGGCGGGAGATCACCGAGCAAAAGCGGGCAGAACAACAGTTGCAAGCCCTCAACCGGGAGCTGGAAGCCCAGGTGGAGCTGCGCACGGCCAAGCTGCAGCAGGCCTTGCATTTTGAGGGGGTGCTGCGCGCCATCAGCAGCCGGATGGTGGTCAGCCTAAACGAGGGGGAAATTCTTGAAGAAGTGGTCAGAGCCCTTGCCGAGGCACTAGGCCTAACCTGCTGCCAAGTCCTGCTGCTTTTAGAAGATGGGTCAACCTGGATCCCTGGCTACTGCTACTCCCCCTCTCTCTCTTCTGACGTGGCTCAAGATGGCGGGGCGGATCCCTTGCATGGGCCAGACTACGCCAGCGACCCGGAGTTCTTGCGCCTGCTGCAGTCCCATTCTTCCTCACAGCAGAAATGGAAAATCCACTGCTGTTGTCGGAAGGAAGGACGCTGGGTGCGGCTGCTGGTCTGCACCCTTTGGGACAAAGAGAAGCGGCTGGGAGCTTTGCTGTTGGAGCGGCTGCCGGAGCAAGAGTTTTCCGAAGACGAGATTCAACTGGCCTATCAGGTGGCCAACTTGTGTGCCCTGGCCATTCGCCAAGCCCGTCTGTACCAAGCAGCCCAAGCGCAGGTGAAGGAATTGGAGCGGCTGAATTTGCTGAAGGATGATTTCCTCAGCACCGTCTCGCACGAGCTGCGCACCCCCATGACCAATGTGCGCATGGCCTTGCAAATGCTGCAAATGACCCGCGATAACCCCGAGAAACAGCGGCACTACTTCACCATTGCCCTGAAAGAGTGCAACCGGCAAATCGAGCTCATCAACGACCTGCTGGATATGCGACGGCTGGGAGCCGGGACGTATCTGCTGCAACCAGAGAATATTTTTCTGCCGCGGTATTTACAAGATTTGCTGGCCGGGGCTCAGCCTTTGGCCCAAGCCAAACATCAACACCTGCAACTGCACCTGGAGGCAGGGATCCCCTCGCTTTGGGCCGACCCCACCTGCTTGGGGCGCATTCTGCGCGAGCTGCTGCACAACGCCATCAAGTACACGGCCCCCGAGGGATCCATCCACCTGCGGGCTGTCTCAGAAGGAGAGGGGATCCTCTTCGTCTGCAGCAACAGCAGCGAGATCCCAACAGCAGAGCTGCCCCGCATCTTTGAAAAGTTTTACCGGATCCCGCAATCGGATCGCTGGAAGCACGGCGGCACCGGCCTGGGGCTGGCTTTGGTGAAGCAACTGGTGGAGCATATGGGGGGGAATATCTCCGTCAACAGCTCGGATGGATGGACGCATTTCCAAGTTTGGTTGCCCCAAGGTGAGGATCCTGCTCCGCCATTGCCCGGCCCACCCCCAATGTCAGAAGACCTCCCCTTTTGGAAAGAGGCTGGGGGTGAGGGGCATACCTGACCCCTATCCCGGCAAGACTTGTTGCTGCCAGAGGGCCTCCAGTTGCACCGTGTATTCGGAGTTCACGATGGGCACTGCCCCGGCAATGGCCTCTTGAATGGGGATCCCGGCAGCAGCCTCCAGCTGGGCAAAAGCTGTTTGGTAGTCGGCAGACAACCGGCTGACATCGATGAGCGGCAGATCCCCCCAGACCTCCGGCTTGAACTTTTCCAGCTGCCCCTCCGGGCTGGCCAAGACCTCTGCCAGGACCATTGCCCCCCAAGGATTGGCCGCATTGATGGGAATGGCCGTGAACGAGGGATCGATCAAGCTGGTGCCCGGGATCCCATAGGGGGTGGTGCTGGGGGGAAATTGGCCGTTGCCCTTGCGCAAGATCACCTGATCGATAAAGGTGGGGATGAGCCACACTTCGCCGTTGGCAAAAAGCTCCGCCAGGCGGGCAAAGGTGGGCGGGTAGGTTTGGCCCTGTCTCCACAGGAAGGGATCCAGCTTTCTCAGGTATTCCACCAGGGCAGGGGATTGTCGCGCCCAGAGATCGGCATCGAAGTCCGGCCCGCTGTATTGAGCATAGCCCCCGGTCACGCCGTAGAAGGCGCTCAACAAAAAGCGGCTGCCATGAAAATCCGGCGGGGCCACGTAGGTAAATCGCCCTGGATTGGCCTCTGCCCAAGCCAACAGTTCGGCGTGGCTCTGGGGGGGATTGGGTACCCGTTCGGCATCATAGGCCATTAAAAAGTAGTTGCCGGTGTAGGGTGCAGAATAGCCCTCGGTGGGCAGGCCAAAATCCGTTGCAATATCGGCGGGATCATAGAAGGTCAAGCTGGGCAATTTCTCAGCAAAGGGGCCGTAGAGCAAATTCCCCTGCTTGAGGGTGCGGAAGTTGTTGCCATTGATCCAGATGAGATCGATGCTGCCGCCGCTGCGCAGCCCGGCCTGTACCTCCCCAATCACCTTGTTGACTGCTTCAACGGTATCCGTGAGCGGGATCCGGTTCAAGCGAATGCCATAACGCTCCTGCAACTGGCTTCTCACCCAGCCATCCACGAAGCCATTGATGGCCTCGCTGCCGCTCCACATGGCCCAGTTGACAGAGCTGCCCCGCGCCCGCTCCAGAATATCCGCCCAGCTCAAGGATCCCAGATCCACCATGTTCTGGGAGGTGTTCTGGGCAAACGGAGAGCCTTGACTCAACGCCCAAGCCCCCAGGGATCCCAGACCAGCCAACACCTGCCGCCGCTTCCAGAAAACGCTTTTGGGTTGCATAGCCTTGCCACCATCCCCATCAAACTTTCAGGTTCCAGATTCAACTTAAACTGATACATTTACGCTGAACACTGCTGAGCATTACTGCTCAACGGTGAAGCGATAGCATTCTGTCCATTTCCGAACAGAAAGGCGGTATCCCGCAAAGCTCTGAGCATAACACCCAGAGCGCCTTGCCAATCTCGTGGTAGCCTATGGCTGCACTTTGGGCATCTAAACACCTTTGCGCCACCCAACTTGGTGTGGATGTGCCCGCACTTGGTACAGGTTTTGCTGGTGTACGCTTCCGATACTTCCACGACGACCACGTTTTTCTTTTTGGCTTGAAACTTCAGGAACTGCTGGAACCGATAGTGCGCCCAGGTGAGCATCGCCCTTGCTGTCTTGCTACCAAACTTCCTCCCTGCCTTGGCAACCATCTTGGCTGACTCGAAAGTGGGGAGGAATATCAATCGGTAGTTATCCGTTAGGAACGCCGCTACCTTGCGATGGCACTCGTCCACCAAGTTCCTGATTCTCTCCCGCAGACGAAACGCCGCTTGCCGCATTCGCCTACGTTTGAGTCTCGGTGCTTTGCTCAGCCTAGATTGCAGATCGTCTAGGTGGTAGCACAGCCGAGCGATTCTACCAAAGTCCCCCTTGGCAATATTTACAAAACCTGCCCCATCAAACCCTGTAAGGAAGCTTCTTACCCCAGGGTCAAGCGCAACCACCCCCTTTGCTAACGAACACTGCTCGTTCACGGGCTCAGGAAAGATGGCATACCATCTGTCTTTCACCCGCATTAGCTCAGTTCCACGTGCCCATTCTCTGGGCATCTCCTCGGATGCACGGAACGCCAAACCTCGGGTGAGTTTCGGATACCACGTCCCATTGCGAAAGTTGCCGGCGTTGAATTGCAGCGTATGCGACCTGTCCCGCACACTGCGAAACCTCGCGTCTTTGCTTCGGCGAAACGCCAACCACGCCTCGACGACCGCGTTCTGCTTGATGTGGCAGGGGGCGTCCTTTACCCACTGGGGCAGGTCGGAGCGCAGGATGATGTCCCGCAGCTTTCTGGCCGTTCTTGGAACACCATGCTGACGCTGATAGGCAATCGCTTGGTTGTAGCAGTACCGGCACGCCGCTTGCCAACGCTTCCAAACCTTAGCCAGCGCTGGCTCCGGATAAATCCGTATCTTTCTCGATTGCAGCCCGGTATTTTCTGAGTCCGTAGAGCCGACTGCTGAAGCAGTGCAGGATGGTGAGGATATCCTCAACCAGTTCCTGTTGGGGAGAAAGGTGGTCGTCATCGAGAACCAAGATTTCGCAGCCGTATTGACGGCAGTACCACTCAACGAACTCAAATCCAAACCGGCAGAGTCGATCCCGATGAGCGACCACAATTGTTCCGACATCTCCCGCACGAACTCGTTCCAATAAGGCAAGGAACTTTGGTCTTTTGAAGTCGAGACCGCCGCCAACCTCTCCGACCACTTCGGCTCCAGGATAGAGGTTAACCAGTCTTGCAATCTGTCTCTCCAAGTCTGGTTTCTGCCCTCGACTGCTGACTCGGGCGTACAAAACGACTCGTTTGACTTTTCTTGGCGTTTTGATGTAGCTGTCGAGGTCATACCTTCTCGCCCTACCGGATGGTGTGCGTATTGCCTTGATCCAACCTTTCTGTTCCCATCGCCTCAAAGTGTGGAGACATACCCCGAAATAGTCCGCCGCTTCTCTCGGTTTCACATACCTAGCCATACTAAGCAGCCACGCTGAACATACTATACGTTATTTCCAGTATAGTCCAGCATATCATTGACTAGAGTCATGCTCTCCCCTCTTCCTTTGGGAAAAGGGCTGGGGGTGAGGGATCCCCGCCAACCCCCACAGGCCACAGAGCCTCTGGCGGCAAATGGATCCACACCGTCTGCCCCGGCGCAAACACTTGGTGGGGAGCCACCCAAGCCTGCAGACTGCCCCAAGGGGCTTGCAAGGTCAGCCGTCGCTGGGTGCCCGCAAAGCGTTCCGCCATCACCTGGGCCAAGAAAACATTGTCGGCCAAGCCGGGCGGCTGGGGAAGCACCTGCACCTGTTCCGGGCGCACCGTCAGCCGCACCTGACCTTGGAGTGGCGCGTCGCTTTTCAAGAGGATCCCGTCGTTGAGGCGAAGTTGGTGACCCTCCGCCTGCGCATCGAAAAAATTGACCCCGCCAAAAAAGCGGGCAATGCGCTCGGAGCGCGGCTGCTGATAGAACTCCACAGGGGATCCCACCTGGTGTAGCTGCCCCTCAAACATCAGGCCGATGCGTTGGGCCATGGCTGTGGCTTCTGCTTGATCGTGGGTAACCAGCACCGTCGTCACCCCTGTTTCCGCCTGCAGCTCCAGGATGAGAGCCTGCATCTCTTGGCGCAGGTTGGCATCCAGGGCCGATAAAGGTTCATCCAACAGCAGCACCTTGGGCCGAATCACCAAAGCCCGCGCCAGGGCCACCCGCTGCGCTTGTCCGCCAGAAAGCTGACTGGGCCGACGCTGAGCAAACCCGGCCAATTGTACCCGCTCCAGCATGCGCAAGGCGGCAGCCTCCCGCTCTGTCCGGGGAATGCCCCGCATTTTCAGGCCAAAAGCGACATTCTCCCCCACGCTCAGGTGGGGAAACAGGCGGCTGTGTTGGGACAGCAAAGTCACGCCGCGCCGTTCCGGCGGCAGAGGGTTGAGGGGGATCCCGTCCAGCCAGATTTCCCCCGGATAGGGCAAGGGATCCGGCTCCAGCAGGCCGGCGATGAGATTGAGGGTGGTGGACTTGCCGCAGCCCGACGGCCCCAGCAGGGCGAAGATCTCCCCTGCCTCCACACTCAAAGACAAATCCCTGAGGACAGGGATCCCTCCCTTGTGGAAGCGCTTGCTGAGGTGGCGGAGAACAAGGTGGCCCATGCTTGGGTTACCGATCAAACGCTCAATAGAGCTCTCAAACTCTCCCAAATTAGAACACCCAAATTAGAACAGAAAATACCGCTGCGCCATGGGCAGCACCTCTGCCGGCTCGCAGGTGAGCAATTCTCCATCGGCCCGCACTTCATAGGTCTCCGGGTTCACCTCAATGTGGGGAGTGGCGGTATTGAGTTTCAAATCCGCTTTGCCGATCTCGCGGCAATTTTTCACCGCTACGGCCCGGCGCTGGATCCCCAGTTTTTCCGGGATCCCCAGGTCTAGGGCAGCCTGGGAGACAAAGAGGAGGCTGGTCTCGGTCAAGGCGCGGCCAAAGCTGCCGAACATGGGGCGAGGGTACACCGGCTGCGGGGTCGGAATGGAAGCATTGGGATCCCCCATCTGGGCGTAGGCAATCAGGCCCCCCTTCAGGACGATTTCCGGCTTAACCCCAAAAAAGGCCGGCTTCCATAGACACAGATCCGCCAGCTTTCCCACCTCCACCGACCCGATGACGTGGCTGAGTCCTTGGGCGATGGCAGGGCAGATGGTGTACTTGGCTACGTAACGCTTGGCCCGGAAGTTGTCGTTGCGGCTGCTGTCTTGTGGCAAAGGCCCCCGCTGCACCTTCATCTTGTGAGCCGTCTGCCAAGTGCGGATGATCACCTCCCCCACCCGGCCCATGGCCTGCGAGTCGGAAGAGATGATGCTGAACACCCCCATGTCATGCAAGATGTCTTCGGCGGCGATGGTTTGGGGACGAATGCGGCTTTCGGCAAAAGCAATATCCTCCGGCACATTCTTGCTCAGGTGGTGACACACCATCAGCATGTCCAGATGCTCTTCGATGGTGTTGCGGGTAAAGGGGCGGGTGGGATTGGTGGAGCTGGGCAGCACGTTGGGCTCAGAGGCAATGCGAATGATATCGGGGGCATGCCCACCCCCGGCCCCTTCGGTGTGGAAGGTGTGAATGGTGCGGCCATTGATGGCAGCGATAGTGTCCTCCACGAAAGCGGACTCATTTAAGGTATCGGTGTGGATGAGGGTTTGGATGTCGTACTCATCCGCGACCTGCAAACAGCTGTCGATCACCGCCGGCGTGGATCCCCAATCTTCGTGGATCTTGAGGCCGCAGGCCCCCGCTTCCACCTGTTCCCGCAAAGCTGCGGGAAAAGCCGCGTTTCCCTTGCCAAAAAAGCCCAAATTGACGGGGAACCCCTCCGCCGCCTGCAACATCTTGCCCAAGTTCCAAGCTCCAGGGGTGCAGGTGGTGGCGTTGCTGCCTGTGGCCGGCCCAGTTCCGCCCCCCAAAAGGGTGGTCACTCCCGAGGCGATGGCAAACTCGCACAGCTGCGGACAGATGAAATGCACATGGGCATCGATCCCGCCCGCTGTCAGGATCAGGTTTTCCCCGGCAATCACCTCAGTGCTGGGGCCAACCACCATGCCCGGCGTCACCCCCGCTTGGATGTTGGGGTTGCCGGCTTTGCCAATGCCGACAATGTAGCCATCGCGAATGCCCACATCCGCCTTGACAATGCCCCACCAGTCCAGGATCAGGGCGTTGGTGATCACCAGATCCAAGGCCCCGTTGGCGCGGGTGGCCGTCGGCGATTGCCCCATGCCATCGCGGATGGTTTTGCCGCCCCCAAACTTAATCTCCTCGCCGTAGGTGGTGAAATCCTCCTCCACCTCGATGATCAGTTCGGTATCCGCCAGGCGCACCCGATCCCCTACGGTGGGGCCGTAGTTGCTGACGTATTGGCGACGGGGAATCTCTAGGGTCATAGGGTGGTATCTGCAAAAGGGCTGCCAGGGTTTTACCACACATCCCCACCCAGGGGATCCCTTGCTGCTTGTTGTCTGGTTTCAACCCTTCATTAGAACCCATTGGGTCGACTGAAAATTCGTTACATATATTTACATCTATGATCGAAAAAACAATTGCCAATCGACTCCGACCTCGATGGGACAAGGGATCCCTCGTTTAATTATTGTGAAGCAACTGAGGGCTCACAAACCCTGACCTATAATGCCAGGTAAGTCCTGCCCTGGGGGAATCTTCTGCCAAGGGGTAGGGATGCTTCGTTCCTTGTCGCAAGAGAGGAGTTCTTGATGACAACTACGCCAAAGGAGCGAGAGCCGAAGGTCAAGGTGTCGGTTGATGTGGATCCGGTTCCCACCTCATTTGAGAAATGGGCTAAGCCGGGCCACTTCGATCGCAGCCTATCCCGTGGCCCCAAGACCACGACCTGGATCTGGAACCTCCATGCTCTTGCTCATGACTTCGACAGTCACACCAGCGACTTAGAAGACGTCTCTCGTAAGATCTTTTCCGCTCACTTCGGCCACTTGGCAGTGGTTTTCGTCTGGCTGAGCGGCATGTACTACCACGGAGCTCAGTTCTCCAACTATTCCGCTTGGCTGGCGGATCCGATCAACATCAAGCCCAGCGCCCAAGTGGTCTGGCCCATCTTCGGCCAAGAGATCCTGAATGGGGATGTGGGCGGCGGCTTCGAAGGGATCCGCATTACTTCCGGTCTGTTTCACCTCTGGCGAGCTGCCGGCATCACCAATGAGTTTCAACTCCTCTGCACCGCCATCGGTGGCTTGGTGATGGCCGGGTTGTGCCTGTTTGCCGGCTGGTTCCACTACCACAAGCGGGCTCCCAAGCTGGAGTGGTTCCAAAATGTGGAATCGATGCTCAACCACCACCTGGCGGGCCTGCTGGGGCTGGGTTCTTTGGCCTGGGCCGGTCACCAAATCCACGTGGCCATTCCCATCAACAAGATGTTGGATGCGGGCGTGCCGGCTGACCAGGTGCCTTTGCCCCACGAGTTCATCCTCAAGCCCGCCTTGATGAAGGAGATGTTCCCCAGCGTGGATTGGGGCATCTTCAGCGGGGTGGTGCCCTTCTTTACCTTGGATTGGGGCAAGTACGCGGAGTTTCTCACCTTCAAGGGTGGCCTGGATCCGCAGAACGGTGCCCTCTGGCTGACCGACCAAGCCCACCACCACTTGGCCATTGCCGTGCTCTTCATCGTGGCCGGGCACATGTACCGCACCAACTGGGGCATTGGCCACTCCATTAAAGAGATCCTGGAAGCCCACAAGGGCCCCTTCACCGGCGAAGGCCACAAGGGCCTCTACGAAGTGCTCACCACCTCTTGGCATGCCCAGCTGGCCATCAACCTGGCCATGGTGGGATCCCTGAGCATCATCGTGGCGCAGCACATGTACGCCATGAACCCCTACCCCTACATGGGCATCGACTACGCCACCCAGATCTCCCTGTTTACCCACCACATGTGGATAGGCGGCTTCTTCGTGGTGGGGGGTGCTGCCCACGGGGCCATTTACATGGTGCGGGACTACGACCCGGCGGTGAACCGCAACAACGTGTTGGATCGGGTATTGCGCCACCGCGACGCCATCATCAGCCACCTCAACTGGGTGTGTCTGTTCTTGGGCTTCCACGCCTTTGGCTTCTACGTCCACAACGACACCATGCAGGCCCTGGGTCGTCCGCAGGACATGTTCTCGGACACCGGCATCCAACTGCAGCCCATCTTTGCCCAGTGGATCCAGTCGCTGCACACTTCGGCCATTGCCAGCACCGCTCCCTATGTGGGCGCCTCGGTTAGCCCCATCTTTGGTGGCGACGTGGTGGCTGTGGGTGGCAAGGTGTCCATGATGCCCATGGTGCTGGGCACGGCGGACTTCATGGTGCACCACATCCACGCCATGACCATCCACATTACGGTGCTGATCCTGCTCAAGGGGGTGTTGTTTGCCCGCTCTTCCCGGTTGATCCCGGACAAAGGCAAATTGGGCTTCCGCTTCCCCTGCGATGGCCCGGGCCGCGGCGGCACCTGCCAGGTCTCCGGCTGGGATCACGTGTTCCTGGGGCTGTTCTGGATGTACAACTGCATCTCCATCGTGATCTTCCACTTCAGTTGGAAGATGCAGAGCGACATCTGGGGCACCGTCAACGCCGATGGCACGATTGAGCACATCACCGGCGGCAACTTTGCGGCCAGCGCCATTAACATCAACGGCTGGTTGCGGGACTTCCTGTGGGCGCAATCGGTGCAGGTGATCAACTCCTACGGCTCGGCTCTGTCGGCTTATGGGCTGCTCTTCTTGGGCGCTCACTTTGTCTGGGCCTTCAGCCTGATGTTCCTGTTCAGCGGTCGCGGCTACTGGCAGGAGCTGATTGAGTCCATCGTTTGGGCCCACAACAAGCTAAAAGTCGCTCCGGCCATTCAACCCCGCGCTCTGAGCATCATTCAGGGTCGGGCGGTCGGTGTGGCCCACTACCTGTTGGGAGGGATCGTCACCACCTGGGCGTTCTTCCTGGCACGGTTCGGCGCACTCGGCTAAGGCAAGGAGGAAGAGAGAATCATGACAACTGCAACTCGTTTTCCCCAATTCAGCCAAGACCTGGCCAGCGATCCCACCACGCGTCGGCTGTGGTATGGCATTGCCACCGCCCACGACTTCGAGACCCACGATGGCATGACGGAGGAGCGGCTTTACCAAAAGCTGTTCGCCACCCACTTTGGCCATCTGGCAATCATCTTCCTGTGGGCCTCCGGCAACGTCTTCCACATTGCTTGGCAAGGCAACTATGAGCAATGGGTAGCCAACCCCACGGGTGTCACCCCCATCGCCCACGCCATCTGGGATCCCCACTTTGGCAAGGCAGCGGTGGAAGCCTTTACCCAACCGGGGGGCGGCGGCCCCGTCAACGCGGCCTACTCTGGCCTGTACTACTGGTTCAACACCATTGGCCTGCGCACCAACGGCGATCTCTACGCCGGTGCCATTGGCCTGTTGTTGTTGGCGGCGGTGTTTCTGTTTGCCGGCTGGCTGCACCTGCAGCCCCGCTTCCGGCCTAGCCTGAGCTGGTTCAAGAACGCTGAAGCCCGTCTCAACCACCACCTGGCCGGCTTGTTTGGGGTCAGTTCCCTGGCTTGGACTGGTCACCTGGTACACGTCGCCATCCCCGAGTCCCGCGGGCAGCACGTAGGCTGGGACAACTTCCTTACCACTCTGCCCCACCCGGCAGGTCTGAAGCCCTTCTTTACCCTCAACTGGGGGGTCTACGCCCAAAACCCGGACACGGCCAACCATGTCTGGGGCACGGCAGAAGGGGCGGGCACGGCCATCCTCACTTTCTTGGGTGGCTTTAACCCCAACACCCAGTCTCTGTGGCTGACGGACATGGCCCACCACCACCTGGCCATCGCGGTGATCTTCATCGTGGCCGGCCACATGTACCGCACCAACTGGGGCATTGGCCATAGCATCCGGGAGATCCTTGGCGCCCACAACCCCCCCAAGGGCACTCCCTTCGGAGGCCTGCTGGGAGAAGGCCACAAAGGTCTCTACGACACGGTCAACAACTCCCTGCACTTCCAGTTGGCTCTGGCCTTGGCCTGTCTGGGGGTGGTGACCTCGCTGGTGGCGCAGCACATGTACGCCCTTAACCCCTACGTGTTCATGTCCATGGATCACACCACGGAGGCGGCTCTCTACACCCATCACCAGTACATTGCTGGCTTCTTGATGGTGGGGGCGTTTGCCCACGGGGCCATCTTCCTGGTGCGGGACTACGATCCTGAGGCCAACAAGAACAACGTGCTGGCGCGGGTGCTGGATCACAAAGAAGCGATCATCTCCCACCTCAGTTGGGTATCGCTGTTCTTGGGCTTCCACACGCTGGGGCTGTACGTCCACAACGACGTCATGCAGGCCTTTGGCACGCCCGAGAAGCAGATCTTGATCGAGCCGGTGTTCGCCCAGTTCATCCAGGCCTCTCACGGCAAGATGATCTACGGCATGGATGTGTTGTTGTCCAACCCCGACAGCCTTGCTTCTACCGCTTGGCCCAACTACGGCAACGTGTGGCTGCCGGGCTGGCTGCAGGCCATCAACGATCCCAATGGATCCCTGTTCCTGCCCATTGGCCCGGGTGACTTCCTGGTGCACCACGCCATTGCGCTGGGCTTGCACACCACCACCTTGATCTTGGTCAAGGGGGCGTTGGATGCCCGCGGCTCTAAGCTGATGCCGGACAAGAAGGACTTTGGCTACAGCTTCCCCTGCGACGGCCCGGGTCGAGGCGGCACCTGCGACATCTCCGCCTGGGATGCCTTCTACCTGGCCATGTTCTGGATGCTGAACACCATCGGCTGGGTTACCTTCTACTGGCACTGGAAGCAGCTTGGGGTTTGGAGCGGCAACACTGCCCAGTTCAACGAGAACTCCACTTACCTGATGGGCTGGCTGCGGGATTACCTCTGGGCCAACTCTGCTCAGTTGATCAACGGCTACAACCCCTACGGGATGAATAACCTGGCGGTTTGGGCCTGGATGTTCCTGTTTGGCCACTTGGTCTGGGCGACGGGGTTCATGTTCTTGATCTCCTGGCGCGGCTACTGGCAAGAGCTGATCGAGACCTTGGTGTGGGCGCATGAGCGCACTCCCTTGGCCAAGCTGATCCGCTGGAAAGACAAGCCGGTGGCCATGTCGATTGTCCAAGGTCGTCTGGTGGGTCTGGCTCACTTCACGGTGGGTTACGTGTTGACCTATGCGGCCTTTGTTATCGCCTCGACAGCCTCTCAGTCGGGGTAGCAAGCCCATAACCTGCTGAATAGGGATCCCTCGGCTGGTCCAGGGATCCCTTTTTTGTGAGTTGGTAGAGTGGTGATATGAAGTTTAGGGTCTGATGAGTTTGGTCGATGACTCTAGCCGCCCGATTGGATCCCTATATCAGGCGATATACCTTTGAGGAGTTTCATCGGCTGATTGAGTCTGGACAGATTGAAGAGCCCAATCAGTTGGAGCTGATTGACGGGCTCCTGGTTCAAAAGATGACGAAAGGGGAGAGGCACGCCGCCTACTGTAGCCGCCTGTACCGACTGTTGGTGGGCCTTGTGCAGGAGCAAGCTATTGTGCGCACCCAGGATCCGGTGCAACTGCCCCCCAATCACGAGCCAGAGCCCGACTTTGCCATTGTGCGCTTTCAGCAGGATGAGTACCGCTCTCGGCATCCTCAGCCCGAAGACATCTATCTCATCATCGAAGTGGCTGATTCTTCCCTTACCTATGATCGGGAAGTCAAACTCGGACTCTACGCCAAAGCCGGGATCCCCAACTACTGGATCTTGAACTTGCAAGAGAACTGCCTAGAGACGTACAGCTTGCCAACAGGGTCGGGAGTTTACCAGAAAAGAGAGGCTTACACCCCCGAGGAGAAAGTTGGGATCCCAGGGATCCGGGCTGGAGAGTTGAGTCTGGATCAGGTTTTTTCCATCGGTTAAGGCAGGGATCCCTTGCCGGCAGATCGAATCTTGGCTGGCAGGAGCATGACTCTATTCAATGATACGCTGGACTATACTGAAAATAATGTACAGTATGTTCAGTATGGCTGCTTGGTATGGCTAGGTATGTGAAACCGAGAGAGGCGGCGGATTATTTTGGGGTGTGTCTCCACACTTTGAGGCGATGGGAACAGAAAGGTTGGATCAATGCAGTACGTACGCCGTCTGGTAGAGCGAGAAGGTATGACCTCGACAGCTACATCAAAGCGCCCAGAAAGGCCAAGCGAGTCGTTTTGTATGCCCGAGTCAGCAGTCGAGGGCAGAAGTCAGACTTGGAGCGACAGATTGCAAGACTGGTTAACCTCTATCCTGGAGCCGAAGTGGTCGGAGAGGTTGGCGGCGGTCTCAACTTCAAAAGACCAAAGTTCCTTGCCTTATTGGAACGAGTTCGTGCGGGAGATGTCGGAACAATTGTGGTCGCTCACCGGGATCGACTCTGCCGGTTTGGATTTGAGTTCGTTGAGTGGTACTGCCGCCAATACGGGTGCGAAATCTTGGTTCTCGATGACGATCACTTTTCTCCCCAACAGGAACTGGTTGAGGATATCCTCGCC
Organism: Synechococcus sp. JA-2-3B'a(2-13); assembly: GCF_000013225.1. NCBI lineage: Bacteria > Bacillati > Cyanobacteriota > Cyanophyceae > Synechococcales > Synechococcaceae > Synechococcus > Synechococcus sp. JA-2-3B'a(2-13). The sequence continues at coordinate 22,524 of NC_007776.1, read as the reverse complement.
ATCCTGCACTGCTTCAGCAATCGGCTCTACGGACTCAGAAAATATCGGGCTGCAATCGAGAAAGATACGGATTTATCCGGAGCCAGCGCTGGCTAAAGTTTGGAAGCGGTGGCAAGCGGCGTGCCGGTACTGCTACAACCAAGCGATTGCCTATCAGCGTCAGCATGGCACTACTAAAACCCCAGAAAAGCTGCGGAATATTATCCTGCAATCGGACTTGCCGCAGTGGGTGAAGGAAGCCCCCTGCCACATTAAGCAGAACGCCGTCATGGAGGCATGGCAAGCGTTTCGCCAAAGCAAGGAAGCTCGGTTTCGCAGTGTGAGGGATAAGACCCACACCTTGCAGTTCAACAACAGTAATTTCAGTCAGGGCAGGTGGTATCCGAAGCTCACGAAGGGTTTGTCGTTTACGGCGTCAGAAGCGGTGCCGCAAAAGTGTGCCTATGGGACTAAGCTAATGCGGGTGAAAGATAGATGGTATGCCATCTTCCCCGAGCCCGTGAACGAGCAGTGTTCGTTAGCAAGGGGGGTGATCGCACTTGATCCTGGAGTAAGAAGCTTCCTTACAGGGTTTGATGGGGCGGGCTTTGTAGATATCGCCAAGGGAGACTTTGGCAGAATCGTTCGGCTGTGCTACCACCTAGACGATCTGCAGTCTAGGCTGAGTAAAGCACCGAGACCCAAGCGTAGGCGAATGCGGCAAGCGGCATTTCGTCTGCGGGAGAGAATCAGGAACTTGGTGGACGAGTGCCATCGCAAGGTAGCGGCGTTCCTAACGGATAACTACCGATTGATATTCCTCCCCACTTTCGAGTCAGCCAAGATGGTTGCCAAGGCGGGGAGGAAGTTTGGTAGCAAGACGGCGGGGGCGATGCTCACCTGGGCGCACTATCGGTTCAAGCAGTTCCTGAAGTTCCAAGCCAAAAAGAAAAACGTGGTCGTCGTGGAAGTATCGGAGGCGTACACCAGTAAAACCTGTACTAAGTGCGGGCACATCCACACCAAGTTGGGTGGCGCAAAGGTGTTTAGATGCCCAAAGTGCAACCATAGGCTACCACGAGATTGGCAAGGCGCTCTGGGTGTTATGCTCAGAGCTTTGCGGGATACCGCCTTTCTGTTCGGACTCCGTCCCGCTGACGCGGTCGCGTTAGCGTCGCGTAGCGACAACGGAAACGGGCAGAATGCTATCGCTTCACCGTTGAGCAGTAATGCTCAGCAGTGTTCAGCGTAAATGTATCAGTATTGTGGGTGGGGAAGCATTTGCAAAAGGATTGTCGATGAGCTACGACGCGGTGGTGATTGGGGCCGGGCATAACGGGCTGGTGAGCGCTTGCTATTTGGCCAAAGCGGGGCAAAAAGTGATGGTGCTGGAGCGCTATCACACCGTTGGTGGTGCTGCCATTACAGAAGAAATTCACCCGGGCTTTCGCGTGTCGGTGGCTTCCTATTCCTGTAGTTTGCTGCGACCGGAGATCATTCGCGATTTGCGCCTGCCGGACTATGGCTTTGAGGTCTATGCCAAGCAACCTTCCTACTTCATGCCTTTCCCGGATGGGCAGCACCTCTTCCTGTATGCCGATAACCGCGCCAAGAGCAAAGCGGAAATTGCCAAGTTTTCCCGCAAAGATGCGGAAGCCTACGACCGCTGGGAGGAGTTTTGGGATCGGGTGAACGAGGTGGTGGAGCCAACCTTAATGCAGCCGCCGATTTCACTGGGCCAACTGGCGGATCGCTTTGCAGCTGCTGGCTATGAAGACGATTTCCGCCGCATCATGCTCCTCTCGACCACTGATCTCCTGGATGAATTCTTCGAGTCGGAGCAAGTCAAGGCGGCGATGGCTCCTCAATCTTTGATCGGCACCTCTGCCGGGCCGATGACTCCGGGTACGCCCTACATCTGGCTGGTCCATGCGGTAGGTCGGGCCATTGGCTCGCGTGGGGTCTGGGGCTATGTGCGCGGTGGGATGGGATCCATTACCCAAGCGATGGCCAAGGCAGCTCTGGACTTAGGGGTGGAGATCCGCACGTCTGCTCCAGTGGCGGAGATCTTGATGGAGAGTGGGCAGGCCACTGGAGTCGTCCTCGAATCGGGGGAAACCGTGCGGGCGCGGGCGGTTCTCTCCAATGCCCATCCCCAAATCACCTTTTTGCGACTCTGCTCCTCTTTGCCCCCAGACTTGCGCGACCGACTAGAACGGCACTACCGCACCTCAGGCCCGGTGTACAAGCTCAACTTGGCCTTGGAAGAATTGCCTCGCTACACAGCAGCCCCTGCTGAAGTGCCCCCAGAAGTTGTCAGTTCCGCCACGGTAGACATTGCTCCCTCGGTGGCCTATCTGGAGCGGGCTTGGGATGATTGCAAATACGGGATCCCTTCCCGGGATCCGTTTATCGAGATCTACAGCCAATCCCCCACCGACCCGACGATGGCTCCCCCAGGCAAGCACATTCTCTCCTGCTTCTGCCAGTTTGTGCCTTACCAACCCAAAGGGCGAGACTGGAACGATGGCCTACGGGAGGAATTTGCCGATCGGGTAATCGACAAAATTGCCCAATTTGCCCCCAACATTAAAAACGCCGTGATCGCACGGCAGATGTTGTCGCCCGTGGATCTGGAGGCCCGCTTCGGCCTTGTGGGGGGCAGCATTTTTCACGGGGAAATGACGCCGGATCAAAGCTACAACCTGCGGCCCATCTCCGGCCTAGCCGACTATCGATCCCCCATCCCCGGCCTTTACCTCTGCGGCTCAGGGGCGCACCCAGGAGGCGGAGTGACCGGGATCCCTGGCCACAACTGCGCACAGGTGGTGCTCAGCGATCTACCCAAGCTCTGACCGACGAAAAGGCCAAGCCAGAGCGGATCCCTGCTCTGGGATCAGACGGTTTGCCTGGGCTACAGGCGTACCTCAGTTCCCTCAAAGAACCCACGGATGATTAAGATAGTTCCAGTTGGGTCTGGAGTAAGAGTGTTAGTAGGGAATTGCTGTTCCAAAAACCACTGGCCGGAAATGCGCTCAGCAGAGGTCGTTGAATCGAAGACAAGGTTCAGATTTCCTCTTTGTGTTCCCCCACCAATATCAAGCCGGTTAAACGGCCCTGATAACTGTGCTCCGGCCAAGGTGCGGAAGAGGAAATCCCCCGTTGCAGGCACGATGCCCTGCAAAACAACTGGAGTACCCCCGCCTTCTTCCCTTTCAGTTCGTAATGAGAAAAAGTAATCAAAGGCTGTAGGAGCATTTGGCGGCGGGCTGACCTGCACAAAGTTGAGGACTGTGCTGACGTTGGCCGGATCAAACTCCGCTTGAACACGACCGTTCAACAGGCGGCGGATGCGAACCAACTGATTGGGCAAGATGTTCGGTCGAGTCGGATCCGGAGCGAACAGTACCGACTGCGTACCCACCTGGGCAGGGCGATAGACAATCTCCGCCTGGTTGGGCCGGAAGTTCAGGCGGGCAAAGAGAGCCAAGGCATCCTCAGGAGTGCCATCGCCCGCAACCCCCCGCTGCCGCACCACAAAGCTCGCGGAGAAACTGCCTGTTTGGAGAATAGCGACTACAGGACCTTGGGGTGGAGGAGGGTTGACAAAGGAGCCAGGCGCCAAAATCTCACCACCGGGGCCAGGGCCACCGTTTTCAAACAATACACCCACAGTGGGGACAATCAGGGAAGAATCTCCCTCCAGGACGACTTGATTACCATTTCTACTCACCAAAATGCGGCGCACGGTGAGCGTTAAAACAGTGCGGTCATCTCGGATAGCCCTGAAGGTGGTGTTCACCCGAATGCGCTGGTCGTTGGGGAGGGTCGAAATTGCAACCAGCCCGGCGATATTGAATTGCGTAGATAGCCTGCCGTCGTTGGGTCCAAAGGCAGTGATATTCACCAGCGGTGTGGTTCGCCCAATTTGGATGGCCAGGGTGCTGGAGCGAAGAGTTGAGTCAATCGTCAGCTCAGTGGCTGGGATCTCGTTCACAGGCAAGATGCGGGCTTCAACATTGGCGATGCGAGCTTCACCGCTGCCTTGGAGGGGGTTGGTGCGCACAGGGATCCCGTTGTCAAACCTCGGATTGACATAGTCCAGCCGCAGGCTGGTGGTCTCCAGCACCGAGCCGGGGGTAAAGCGATACTCTTGGGCCGAGACAAAGGCAGCCGGATCCACCTGGACGGGCCCAGGCAAGGTCGGAGACTCATTAACTTCTCCGCAGCCGCCTAGCAGCAAGACTCCACACAAAACCGCCAACGAGCGACCTTTGAAGTTCATATGGCACTTCCTCACACACCTTAAATCTGGGCAAATCCACACACAAAATGGGGAGAAGGCACCCAACCCCTAACGCTACAGGTAAGCTGGCCGCCCCTGCTCGAGGCTATGATACCCCATATCTAGGGGATGGGCCATTTCCAGAACAATTTCTTGCATTTGCTCTGCCGCTCGCTTGACAACGCTCTAGGATGCAGTAGAACTAACAGCAGGCATCCCCCTTGAAATTGTGCAGATGCATAAGACTTGAGCAAGCTCCGTGGATCCCCGCTGGACGCTGCCTAAGACGTTTGCTGTGGTGTGAGTGAGTGGAGATTTTTCGATGAGACGACGTTTTGGCTCAGCCCTTGGCCGTGGCGGCCTCTCTCTTTGGGCAACCTGTGCTTCGGTTGCGCTGATTACCGGCTGCAGTAGCGAGACCACCAGCGGGGTGCCGCCTCTACTGGCTTCTAGCGGTGCCACGCCTCCTCCTGTGGCCGTTGCCCCTACGATTGCCCCCATCACCCCACCGCCCATCCAGCTCGACCTACCGGATCCGCCTAGTCTGTTGCCAGATGGGGAGTTCAATCTTTCATCAGTGGAATCCGCTTTCGTAACCATCACTCTGAGAGGCTTACTTGCTCCAGGAGTGATCAGGAGCGTAGAGGTTCAGTTTTTTAACATCAGTCGCGGCACGGATATTACCAGCATCTTTTTGCCGACGGCAATCGAGCAGTTTAGAAATACGCTGATAGGCAGAGGCAATAGCTACGACGACCGAATCAACGGGATCACGCTTACCAACGGCTTCACCTTCCCGGCGGATCTAGCCGCCTACAACACCAACGTTGCTGCGGGAGAAAGGGTTTTGGTAATCGTGGTCATTCGAGATTCATTTGGTCAAGCTCTGAGGCTGGAAGCGGACGCCCAAGCCACCCAAGCTGGAGCTGAGTAAGGCTGTTTGGGTTTGTGCCACGAGAGAGTTGAATGGCAGGAGGATGAGGGAATGAAAACGGGAAAAGTAGCTGGGGTTTTGGCTTGCTTGTGCTTGGGCTTGCTAACAGCTTGTCAACAAACTAAAGAGAGGAATCCAATCAGCTCGCTGCCAGGGCCAATCATCCCTGTGCAAAACCCAAACACAGAACCCGGAGGAACGGGGGTAGGGCTGCCATCCACCCCGCCCCTGCCCACTCCCAATCCCTCTCCTAGCATTATTGGCTTGCCCCCAGGCCCCTTGGCTGCTCCAACGTTCACTAAGCAGTTTGTTCCTAACCCGACTACAAACGGCAACGTCGTAACTGTTGTCTTCACAATTACGAACACTGCAACTGTTCCCATAACCGGCCTCAGTTTCATCGACATTTTGCCCAACGTTCCGGCTTCAGGGTTACAAATTACGACTCCAGCAGTTACCTCAAACACCTGCGGTGGCACGCTGACAGCAACTGCTGGTACGACCGCGATTTCTCTCACGGGCGGAAGCCTAGCCGCAGGCGCCTCCTGCGTGGTTTCTGTATCGGTCAAGCAAGCAGCTATGATGCCCACGCCTGGAACCTACACCAATCCACCTGTTACTCTCTTGAGCAATGGCGCGCCGCCAGCGACTTCTGGTACAGTTATGGTAACTTTTACACCGTAACTTTTAAGTAGAGTTCTTACCCTTGACCCAAGTAAAAGTGAGGCAGATGGGTCAAGCTGTGAGCATTCCTATGCTGCTCAGCAGAGCTTGGGGGGAGAGGCCAACCCTGTAGGCTGCCGCAGTTTGGCAGCCTCTCAGTCTCTGCACTCAAGAGTCAAAGGGATCCAGCTTTGCGCAAAAGATTATCTGGGATATTAAGCTGTTGTGCTGTTCAAGCCGGCTGCCCAATCCAGCAGGCGATTCACTTCTTCCGGGGTTTTGGCTTCCGAGTACAGCCGCAGCAAAGGCTCGGTGCCGCTGCCGCGAATCATCACCCAACTGCCGTCGGCGAGGGTGAATTTGTGGCCATCTTTGTCGAAATGTTTGATCACCTTCTGCCCCAAAATCTCAGCCGGGGGATCCATCTGTAGCCGTTTGAATAACTCAGTTTGTTGATTTTGATCGGCGAGGTGGAGATCGCGGCGCAGGTAAACAGAGGTGAACCCTTCCCGTTCCTGCAAAGCCCGGTAGATGGTGCTGAGATCTTGGCCGGTTTCCGTAACCGCTTCGATGAGATACAGGGCCGAAAGCAGGGCATCCCGCTCGGGAATGTGGCCCAAGTAGCCGATGCCGCCCGATTCCTCTCCACCCAAGAGCACCTCTGTGCTCATCATGCGCTCGGCGATGTACTTAAAGCCCACCGGCATTTCCGTAACCGGTAGGCCATAGTGCTGTGCAACTTTAACAAACAGTTCGGAGCCGCTGATGGTTTTGACAATCTCGCCCCGCAAGCCGCGTCGCCCGGCCAGGTGGTCGATCAAGATGGGGATCAGGATCTGCGGGCTGAGGAAATGGCCCTGCCCATCCAGGGCGGCAATGCGGTCGGCATCTCCATCAAAGACCAAACCCATTTTCAAGGGGGCGGGATCCGCCGCGATGATCTGAGCAGAAGCCTGCAGGTTTTGGGGCAAGGGCTCGGGGGGAAATCCCCCAAACAAGGGATCCCGATGCGCCTGCAATTCAATCACCTTCTCCCCCAAGAGGCGCTTGAGGCCGCCAGCGCCAGAGCCAAACATGACATCCACCCAAATCTTGGCCGGGGATCCTTTGAGCTTTTCCAGATCCACAAAGCGGCTGAGCTGGGCCAGGTAGCCAGGCCAGGGATCCCAGGCGTGAATGGGGGCCTTGTGGGATCCCAGAGGTTGCAGGTGGCGCATATCCTGCTCGATGGCGGCAGTGACTTCCGGTGGCACGGATCCGCCAAATCCCCCCTTGACCTTGAGGCCGGAATAGTGGGGGGGGTTGTGGCTGGCGGTGATCACCAAAGCGCCGTGGCAGCCCCGCTCCTTGGCACCCCAGCTAAAGGCCGGCGTTGGGGCCACACAGGTGGAGAGGTAAACTGGGATCCCCAGGCGGGCCACCACCTCAGCAACGTGGGCGGCAAAGCGTTCCGAAAGAAAGCGGTTGTCGTAGCCGACCAGGATCCCTTCGCCGGGGTAGGTGCGGGCCAACACTTGGGCGCTGGCCTGGGCGGCAAGGGCCAAGTTTTGGAAAGTAAAGGCATCGGCAATCACGGCTCGCCAGCCGTCGGTGCCAAAGTGAATAGGGGGGGTGGGCATGGCTTGATGTATCGGATCCCGTCGCATCAACTCATAGCATGATGCCAAGGTCAATGGTTTCAAGGAGGACGAAAAAGCGGTTGATCTGCGGTTTCTCAGCCCACTCTCAGGCAAAATGGGCTGCATTCTCAGCTGGAGCGGGGGTAATAAGAGAGGAGTTTCTCTTGCAGGGTTCATCAATCCAGCTCCCAGCCTGACGGCCCAAGGTATCTGCGAGGGAGTTCCTCCGCGTATTTACGTGGGTACAGTTCTGCAAGTTGTGGTGCCAAGATGTTCAGCCTACTCCTTCTGCTGACCTTGATTGGGGTGATCTTCTTCACCCGGCGGCTACAGCAACTCCTGCACAACATTCCGCAGCGCTACTGGCTCTCTCTGGGTGGAGGGATTTCTCTGGCCTATGTGTTCACGGCTTTTTTGGCGGAAGTGACGGAGCTGCAACAACACTTGATGCCCCTAGAAGTGCCTGTGTTGGGCTATTTGATTGAACACATTCATCTGCTCATGTTGCTGGGCATTGTTACGGTATATGGGTTGGAGGGGCTGGCCCAATCTTCCAAGCAAGAGGCATTGCTGCATCCAAGGATATTTTCCGTTCACATTGGTTTCTTTACGCTCTACAGCGTAATTCTGGGTTATTTGCTAAGACACACGGTGCAAGAATGGCTCAGTTGCCTGTTGCTGACCATCGCTTTGGCTATCCACCTCAGCATCGTCTGTAAAGATCTATTTGAGCATCATCCCCACTTATTTCAGCACCAAGGGCGTTGGCTGTTGATCGGATCCCTTTTTGTCGGTTGGCTGATGGGGCAAAGGGCCATTTTGCCGGAGATAGCCTTAGCCGCCAGCATTGCCTTTGTAGCGGGGGTTTTAATCTTTCAAGTGCTGAAGCACGAGCTACCCGAAACCGAAGGGCACTTTGGGGCATTTTTGGCGGGTGTTGTCGGTTTTGGTAGCTTGCTGGTGGCCATTTCGGCCATTCGGGCCTGGGAGTGAGTTCTACGGGTAAACCCAGCGTATCAGTAGCAATCACTGGGATCCCTCTCTGAAATTCTGCGGATTTTGAGTGGAGATTACCTTTTCTGAATCTTCGCTTAACAAAAAGTTAACTCTAGCCTGCTATTTTCTATCTGTTCCTTGAAGAAACACTGAGCCCTCATTGAGGAGTCAATAGACACTATGATGAAAACTTTCTTGGCAGGCCGTCGCTCTTTGCTCGTGGGGCTAGTTGCCACCGTGGCCGGTGCTTCTGTAGCCCTGTCTGGACTGGTGCATGCCCAGGCCAAAGATTGCCCCCGTCCGCCGGAGATGGATGTGCGCTTCTGCGACCGCGATGGCGATTTGATTGCCGATGTGCCGGAAGATCCGAACGAGTGGATCAATCCGGATACCCTGATCTTTGCCTACACCCCCGTTGAGGATCCCTCAGTTTACAAGAACGTTTGGGCTGAGTTTCTCGATCACTTGGCAGAGTTAACCGGCAAGAAGGTGGAATACTTCCCAGTGCAGTCCAATGCTGCTCAGTTGGAAGCGATGCGGGCGGGCCGTCTGCATGTGACCGGCTTTAACACCGGCTCTGTCCCTTTGGCGGTGAATGCGGTGGGCTTCCGTCCTTTTGCTATGATGGCCAGCTTGGATGGCAGCTTCGGCTACGAAATGGAGATCATCGTTCCTGCCGATAGCGATATCCAATCCATCGAAGATCTGCGCGGTCGGCAATTGGCTTTCACTAGCGAAACCTCCAACTCTGGCTTTAAGGCTCCTTCGGCGCTGCTGAAAGGGGAATTTGGCATGGAGCCCGGGGTTGACTACCAAACTGTCTTCTCAGGCAACCACGAGAACTCTATCTTGGGTGTGTTTAACGGTGACTACGAGGCGGCGGCTATTGCCAACTCCGTGATGACCCGCATGGCCAAGCGGGGCACGATTGATCCCAGCAAAATTCGCACCATCTACAAATCTCAAACTTTCCCCACCACAGCCTATGGAGTTGTCTACAACCTCCACCCAGAAGTGGCGGAAAAAGTGAAAGAGGCTTTCTTCACCTTTAAGTGGGAAGGCACCAAGCTAGCGGAAGAGTTTGGCAAGAGTGGTGGGGAGCAGTTCATTACCATCACTTACAAAGAGTATTGGGAAGTGATCCGCACTATTGATAAAGCCAGCGGCGTGGAGTACAAGCTCTAAATCCTCTCCAGCAGATCTTTCACTTATGGGATCCCTTCTCGATCGGGGATCCCTTTTTGTTGTCCTGCGACAGTCAGGATCGAGCCGGACAGTATCATCGTTGCAGACCTATCCTGCAGATCCCAGCATCCTGATCCCCCATGGCCCTGTTCACCCTCAACTCCGTTCGCAAAGATTTTGGCATCAAGGAACTCCTGAGGAATGCCAGTTTCAGCCTAGAAGAAGGCGATAAAGTCGGCATCATCGGCACCAACGGTTCCGGAAAATCCACACTGCTCAAGATGATCGCTGGCCTAGAACCCATCGATGGGGGCGACCTCTGGGTCAGTTCTGGGGCGAGGATAATCTACCTACCCCAACAGCCAGAGATGGATCCCGAGCATACGGTGCTGGAGCAGGTGTTTGCGGCTGCCGGAGAAAAAATGCGCCTGATCCGAGCCTACGAGGAGCTTTCCCATCGCTTGGCCCATCAAGGTGGGGATCCCAGTCTGTTATCCCAGTTGGCCAGTATTAGCGAGCGTATCGAGGTGGAATCCGCTTGGGATCTGGAAACCCAGGCCAAAACCATTCTCAGCCGTTTGGGCATTGCAGACTTTCAGGCCCGCGTTGGCGATTTGTCGGGGGGATACCGTAAGCGGATTGCCATTGCGTCAGCCCTCTTGGCAGAGCCAGATGCTCTACTGATGGATGAGCCCACCAACCACTTGGATGCCGAATCGGTGGAATGGTTGCAAGATTATTTGAATCGTTTTGCTGGGGCAGTGCTGCTGATCACCCACGACCGCTATTTTTTGGATCGGGTTACCCAGCGCATTCTGGAAATTGATCGCGGCGATCTGTATGCCTACAGCGGCAACTACTCTTACTACCTGGAGAAAAAAGCGGCTGCTGAAGCGGTCGAAAAGGGATCCCAACGCAAGTATGCCAATCTCTTACGGCGGGAATTGGAATGGCTCAAACGAGGCGCCAAAGCCCGCAGCACCAAGCAAAAAGCCCGCAAACAGCGCATCGAAGACCTACAAAATCAAGAATTCAAGCAAGCTCTGGGACAAGTGGATATTGCGACCGCCGGGCGTCGCATCGGCAAAAAGGTGATCGAGCTAGAAGGGATCCACAAATCCTACGGCGACCAACTCCTCATTCAAGACTTTACCTATACCTTTGCCCCCGATGATCGGGTGGGCATTATTGGCCCCAATGGGGCGGGAAAATCGACTTTGATGAATATCATCATCGGCAAATTGGCTCCAGATGCGGGCCGAGTGGAGATTGGCCCCACCATCCACATTGGCTACTTCGACCAACACTCTGACGATCTCAGCCTCAACCCCGACCAACGGGTGATCGAGTACCTCAAAGAAGTGGCAGAGCTGGTGAAAACTGCCGATGGGGAGACGATCACCGCATCGCAAATGTTGGAGCGCTTTCTCTTTCCCCCCAATCAACAATATGCCCCACTCCACAAACTTTCCGGTGGTGAGCGCCGCCGCTTGTTTTTGTTGAGGGTGTTGATGCAAGCGCCGAATGTGTTGATTTTGGATGAGCCCACCAATGATCTGGATGTGCAAACCTTGGCAGTATTGGAAGACTATCTGGAAGAATTCAATGGTTGTGTGATCGTGGTGTCTCATGACCGCTATTTTTTGGATCGCACCGTGAATCGCATCTTCGCCTTTGAGGGATCCGGCCGAATCCGGCAATATCCTGGCAACTATTCTGTTTATCTGGAGCATAAGCAGCGCCAAGAGAGTGAGATCAAATCCGCCCGCCCTGAGTCTGTCCCTCTCATTCCCCAGCCTGAAAAAGAGCTTGATAGGATCCCACAAAGCAGAAAACTCTCCTTCAAAGAAAAACGGGAATATGAGCAGCTTGAAAGCCAAATTCCGCAGATGGAGGCAGAAAAAGCTGAAATTGAGCAGATCCTTTATCGCAACCCTCCCAGCGGCTACAGCGAAGTGCAAAAGTTAGCCCAGAAACTGGCAGACTTAACCGCCGCCATCGACTCCGGGACCGCCCGTTGGCTAGAATTGGCCGAGCGCCACCTCAACTAGCGTCGAGCCTGCTTCCAGCATCTCTTCTGTCGAATTTGCAACAGCATCTGGGCAACAATCGTCAAAACTGGCAGCTCGATCAGGGGGCCGATCACCAAAGCCAGAAGGATCAACGGACGCTGCGGAAAAGCAGAAGCAGCAATGGCCAAAGCAAGCGGAGAATTGCGAGCCAAGGTTGTACAGGTCAAACAGACCCACTCCTCATAAGCCAAACCCAGCCAGCGGCTGACCTGGTAAGCCAAGAGGAAGTTGACGGCGAAAAAAACCAGAATGGGAGGCAGAAGCTTGAAAAGTAGGGCTGGATTCTCAGCGAGAATGCTTCCTTCAGTGGCAAAAATAAAAACTATCGCTAGATTCAAAGCCACAATCTGCATGATGCTAATCCGGTCTTGATAGCTTTCAAGGGATCCCCTCTCTCCACGTTCCGTTTTGATTTGCCGAATGGAGTATTGTGTGAGTGCTGCTGCCAGCAAAGGCAAGAAAAGGATCCAAAACAAGCCTGACAATAAAATTTCAACATTTAATTCGACTAAATCTCCTGCCAAAAGCAAAAGATAAACTGGCAAAAGCAAAACTTGCAGAACCAAATTAACAGGCAACAGGGCCGTTGCTAAAACCACATTTCCACCCGCTATCCCTGTAAAAACCAAATACCAATCCGTACAAGGAGTTACCATCAACATGAGCAGGCCAACCCACAAATCTGGCAGATCCGATAAAAAAACAGCCCCCAATCCCCAGGCAAAAATCGGAGTCCACAGAAAGTTGATCGACAAACTGGCCAACGCCACTGCCAATACAGCTTTAGAAGCGCGATTAACCTGCTCAAGTTTCTGAAAAAAACCTTTCCCCCAGATGCGAGTGGAATGCCCAGGAAAGTGAGATAAAGCAGCAAAGCCAACAGAGGTTGTACCCAGCCTCTTAAGATTTGGACAGAGTTTGGCCATCCTGTGAGGGCCAGACCCACGCCGATCGATACCACAACGAGCAAAGGTTGAGCTCTTTCAGAGAAACGCATGGATACAACTCGATGGATAGTGAGCAGCATTTCCAGTCTCTCAGCCCCTGTCAGTGTGGGATCCCACCTCGCAAGAACCAGAGAAACGGCTACAGTAACCTGGAAAGCGTTCCGCTCCTTTGTGCCATGACTCAGCAACTGACTCTCGACGGACTGGGATTTGGCTCGGGTGGGGGATCCCGTCTGGGTCGGGTGATTGTAACCGATTTGCAGGGGGAGATGCAGCGCTCCTACCTGGAATACGCCATGAGCGTGATCGTGGGGCGGGCCTTGCCGGATGTGCGGGATGGCCTCAAGCCGGTACACCGCCGCATCCTCTACGCCATGCACGAGCTGGGCCTGACGCCGGATCGCCCCTACCGCAAATGCGCACGGGTGGTGGGGGATGTGCTGGGGAAATATCACCCCCACGGGGATCAGGCAGTTTATGACGCGCTGGTGCGCATGGTGCAAGACTTTTCCAGCCGCTATCCCCTGGTGGCGGGACACGGCAACTTCGGCTCTGTGGATGATGACCCGCCGGCGGCTATGCGCTACACGGAGTGCCGGCTGGCGGAGCTGAGCCACACAGCGCTTCTGGAGCAGGTGTCGGAAGAGATCGTCGATTTCATGCCCAATTTCGACGGATCCCAGGCGGAGCCCACCGTTCTCCCGGCCCGATTGCCCATTTTGCTGCTCAACGGCTCTTCCGGCATTGCCGTGGGCATGGCCACCAATATCCCACCCCACAACCTGGGGGAAGTGGTGGATGGCCTGTTGGCTTTGATCGACCATCCCGACCTCAGCCCTGAGGAACTGTTGCGGTGGATCCCAGGGCCGGATTTTCCCACCGGCGGCCAAATCTTAGACACCCAAGGGATCCGCGCAGCCTACCTCACCGGGCGCGGTTCCATCACCCTGCGGGGGGTAGCCCGATTTGAGGAGATCCAGCCGGGCAAAGGACGCCACCGGCGGCCTGCTCTAGTCATCAGCGAGTTTCCCTATCAGGTGAACAAAGCCGCCTGGATCGAAAAAGTGGCCGAGCTGGCCAACCAAGACCGCATCAGCGGCATCGCCGATCTGCGGGATGAGTCGGATCGCAGCGGCATTCGCGTGGTGGTGGAGCTGAAGCGAGAGGCCAACCCACAGGCGGTTTTGCAGCAGTTGTATAAGCTCACCCCTTTGCAAAGCAACTTTGGAGCCATCCTGCTGGCTTTGGTGAACGGGGAACCGCGGCAGCTGAGCCTCAAAGAGATCCTGCAGCACTTTTTGCAATTTCGCGAGGCCACCCTCAACCGGATGTTCCGTGCCGAACTGCAGCAGGTGCAGCGCAAGGCGGAAGAGGTGGCAGGAATGTTGCTGGCGTTGGCGGATCTGGAGGGGGTGATCGAGCTGCTGCGGCAAGCGCCCGATGGCACCACGGCCAAAGCCCAATTGCAAACTCGCCTGGGCTGTACCCCCCAGCAGGCAGAGACGATTTTGGCCATGCCTCTGCGTCGCCTGACGGGATTGGAGCGGGAACGGCTGCACCAGGAACACGCCCAGTTGCAGACCCGCATCGAAGAACTGCAGGGGCTACTCAGCGACCGCCGCAAGCTCTTGAATTATTTGAAAAAAGAGCTGCGACACCTGAAAAAGACCTTCGGGGATCCCCGGCGCACCCAGATCCTCTCAGCCTCGGAGCTGGAAGCGGAAGTGGCCCAAATCCCCAGCGGCGAAGAGACGGAAGAGACCCACTTCTTGCTGCAATTCACCCGCAAGGGCTATGTGCGCCGCCTGCCTCTGCCTAGCCGTCGCTCCCGCAGCAACCCGGCGCAACGGGAACTGGGGGAAGATGTGCTGGTCGGCCTGGAATGCGTCACGCTGGAGCAGGAAATCTTGGTGCTCACCGCCGGCGGCAAAGCTTTCACCCTGCCCATCGCAGGGATCCCCCTCAGCACTGGGTCCTCACGGGGGGTGCCTCTGGTTACCCTTCTCCCCAACCCTGAGCCGATCGTCGCCACCTTCACGTTGGATCCGGATCCGGGCAAGGCAAGTTTGGTGGTGCTCAGCCGGCAGGGGCGGATCAAGCGGCTGGCCCTGGCAGAGCTAATGGGCCTCACCCAACGGGGATCCACCGTCCTCAAACTAAAGGAGGGAGATGAGCTGGGCTGGGCAGCCCTTTGGGATCCCGACCACCAAGGCTACAGCGTCGTCCTGGCTACTTCAGGGGGACGGGTGCTGCGGCTGGATGTCCAACAGATTCCCCTGATGGGTCGGGCGGCTATGGGATCGCCGGCCCTGCGCCTGGGGCGCACCGAGCGAATAGTTGGTATGGCGCTGGTGCCCTCCCAAGGGATCCTGGTTCTGGCCAGCCGGTTGGGCTATCTGAAGCGCTTGTCTCTGGAGGAGATCCCCATCTTGGAGCGGGGTCAAGTGGGCGCGCCGGCCTTTCACTTCTCCGACCGAGGGGATGTGCTGGTGGGCTTGGTGGGTCTCCCCCCCGAGCTGGAGAGGCCTTCCCATCTGCAACTGGATGTGATCACGGAGTCTGAACAGGTGTACTCCTTCTCTCCTGCCGAGATCCCGCTGCAAAGCCGCTCCGGGGGCGGATCCCTCCTGGTCAAAGGGGAGCGGGTCAGGGAGTTGCGCCTGTTCTGGCCGCAGTGGCTGCCGGAAGGCGATGTGGGATAGCTCTTGGGGGAGCAGAAGATCCCTAGGACGAAGAGCCTTCCCCAGGCGAGGCCGAATCGGTCGGCGGGGAGCCGGGATCCGTCTCCGGCACTTCGGGATGGCGAACGGGCTTGGGTAGGGTGCCACCTGACCTGATAACCAAACAGCGCACGGTTTGGTGCAGCTCCTCCAGCAAAATGCTGATGGCAGAGCGGAAGTCTCGGTGGTCATCTCGCATTTGCTCCAGCATGGCGCGGATGACTTCCTGACAATCCTTCAGGATGTGCTGCTGCTGGGCAACAATCTGCACCAGTTCGCTTTGTTCCTTGAGCAGCTCCCGCAGACAAGAGCGCAGCTCTTCCACATGGCTCTGCCAAAGGGCCTGTCCTTCCCGCAGCTCCATCACGCTGGTGCGCAAATCGGCGGTCGAGTCTCTTAGGGCTTCGCTGTGGCGGCGCTCGGCTTCCAGTTGCTTTTGCTGCTCCTGCTGCTGTTGGCGCAACTCAGAATTGGCCCGCAAGTTGGCTTCCGCTGCCCTGAGCAATTGAGCCAATCGAACCTCAGTAACAACCCAACGCTCTTCCGGGGAGAGAGATCGACCTCGGCCAACTCGCCTGCAGAAGTACTTCACAGTCGCTGCACCCTATACACAACTCTCTACTTTAAATCAAAGCACCATAGGACTTCAGCCCAAGCAGAGACCTGTCTATCGGGCTTTGTCCCGGCTGTTTTCTGGGTTTACCCAATGTAGCCATGATAGCGGATGCCGAATCCAGAAGTTCGGAAGACGGAGCTGCCCCTCTCCAGGGATCCCGGTCGTTCTTCTAGGATGGTGGAGAGTTTGGATAAAAGAAACCATGCCTTCACTTGCCAATCAAGTGGTGCTGATTACCGGCGCCTCTGCTGGAATTGGGGAAGCCGTCGCTCTGGAGGCGGCCAAACGAGGGGCTCGCTTGGTGCTGGCGGCCCGTCGGGAGGGGCTGCTGCGAAACGTCAAGGACTTGGTGGAAAGTCGGGGGGCGGAGGCGCTGGTGGTGCCCACCGACATGGCCGATACGGCCCAGGTGGAGGCGCTGGCCCAAAAGGCTCTGGATCATTTTGGCCGGGTGGATATCCTGGTGAACAACGCCGGCTATGGCCAGATGGGGCCGGTGGAAGAGGTGGATGTGGCGGCCATGCGGCGCCAGTTTGAGGTGAATGTATTTGGCTTGCACGCCCTCACCCGTGCCCTCTTGCCCCAAATGCGGGAACGGGGCAGTGGCCGCATCCTCAACCTCAGCTCGGTGGCCGGCCAGATGTCGATGCCTTTCAGCGGCGTTTACAACGCCACCAAGTTTGCTGTGGAGGCCCTCAGCGATGCGTTGCGGGTGGAGGTGGCCCCCTTCGGCATCAAGGTCATCTTGATCGAGCCGGGGCCGGTAGCCACCGAGTTTGGCCGCGTGGCGGAAGAAACCTTTGCCGCTGTTGTCAACCCCAATGGCCCCTACAAAGCGATCTTGGACAAGACTGCCGAGCTGGCCAGCTCGTTTAACAAAATGGCCTGGCCGGTGGAGAAGGTGGTGGAGCCGATCCTGAGGGCGATGACCGATCCTCACCCTTCCGACCGCTACACCGCTTTCACGGGGGGTAAGGTGGCGTTGGGGCTGATGCGGCTCATGCCCGCTGCTCTGGCTGACTCCATGTGGCGGCGCGTCTATGGGCTGGATGGTCTGGGATCCCCCGGCTCGGCCTAACTGCAGGCTTGTGGCGGGCATCGGATGGGGCAGGGATCCCTCAGGAGCTCATCCTTGCGGGGGTAGGGTTGTGCCTTCCAGGAGGGACAGGTTAAGTTTGTTAAAGGACTTTTAATAACCGAGCGTTCTCTTCCCTATGAACAAGCCTCTATCTCCCCAGCGCTGGCTGATCGCCCTCCTGCTGGGCTTTTGTCTCTGGCAGGGATCCGGCCTGGTGCTGCAGCCTGCACCCGCCCATGCAGCTTTGGCCTCGGCCCTCACCTACGATCGCTTTTTGCGCTACGTCGAGGAGGGGCGGGTTACGGATGTGCGCCTCACGGACAACAATCTGGTAGCTGAAGTTACGGCTGTGGATCCCCAGACCCAGCATTCCACCCGCTACCGAGTGAACCTGCTGCCCAACACCGTACCGCAACTGGTGGACCGCCTCACCGAGCAGGGGATCGAAGTGGCAGTGGTACCCACCCGCAATGGCAGCGCCTTTTGGGCGCTTCTGGGCAACCTGGTGATCCCGCTGTTGTTGTTGGGGGGGTTGTTCTTTTTCCTGCGGCGTGCCGGTGGCGGAGCGGGCGGCCCTGGGCAGGCGATGAACTTCGGCAAATCGCGGGCCCGCTTCCAGATGGAAGCCAAAACCGGCGTTAAGTTCGACGATGTGGCCGGCATCGAAGAAGCCAAAGAAGAATTGCAAGAGGTGGTTACCTTCTTGAAGAAGCCGGAGCGCTTCACCGCTGTTGGGGCCAAGATCCCCAAAGGCGTGTTGTTGGTGGGGCCGCCGGGGACGGGCAAAACCCTTCTGGCCAAGGCCATTGCCGGCGAGGCAGGAGTGCCTTTCTTTAGCCTGTCCGGCTCTGAGTTTGTGGAAATGTTTGTCGGGGTGGGTGCCTCTCGCGTACGGGATCTCTTCAAGAAGGCCAAGGAGAATGCGCCCTGCATCGTCTTCATCGACGAGATTGACGCGGTGGGCCGGCAGCGGGGGGCCGGCATTGGCGGTGGCAACGACGAACGCGAGCAAACCCTGAACCA
Organism: Synechococcus sp. JA-2-3B'a(2-13); assembly: GCF_000013225.1. Taxonomy (NCBI): domain Bacteria; kingdom Bacillati; phylum Cyanobacteriota; class Cyanophyceae; order Synechococcales; family Synechococcaceae; genus Synechococcus; species Synechococcus sp. JA-2-3B'a(2-13). Next base: position 4,407 of record NC_007776.1, on the reverse strand, counting down.
GTTGCTCACGGAGATGGACGGCTTTGAGGGCAACACCGGCATTATCGTGATTGCCGCCACCAACCGCCCTGATGTGTTGGATGCGGCTCTCTTGCGTCCGGGCCGCTTCGACCGCCAGATTACGGTGGATCGGCCTAGCTTTAAGGGGCGCTACGAGATCTTGCGGGTGCATGCCCGCAACAAGAAGCTGGCGGAAGAGGTCAGCCTAGAGGCGATTGCCCGCCGTACCCCTGGCTTTGCCGGTGCGGATCTGGCCAACCTGCTCAATGAAGCGGCCATTTTGGCGGCCCGCCGTCAGCGCATGGCCATCACCAACCAAGACATTGAGGACGCCATTGACCGCATCACCATCGGCCTGACCAAGCCGCCGCTTCTGGACGGCAAGAGCAAGCGCCTGATCGCCTACCACGAGTGTGGCCATGCCCTGTTGATGACACTTTTGCCCCACGCGGATCCCTTGAACAAGGTGACCATCATCCCCCGTTCCGGCGGCGCAGGTGGCTTTGCCCAGCAACTGCCCAACGAGGAGCAGATCGACTCCGGCATGTACAGCCGCGCTTGGCTGCTGGATCGGGTGGTGGTGGGCTTTGGCGGTCGGGCGGCCGAAGAGATCGTCTTCGGCTACTCGGAAGTGACCACCGGAGCCAGCAACGACCTGCAGCAGAACACGAATCTGGTGCGGCAGATGGTGACCCGCTTTGGCATGTCTGAGCTGGGGCCCTTGATGCTGGATCCCCCCAACAACGAGGTATTCTTGGGCGGCGGCTGGATGAACCGCGTCGAGTACTCGGAGGATGTGGCCGCCAAGATCGACCGCCAGGTGCGGCAGATCCTGGAGAGCTGTTACCAGAAAGCCAAGCAGATTTTGCTGGAGCACCGCCCTCTGCTGGATCGATTGGCCGATACCTTGGTGGAACGGGAAACCCTGGATGGCGACGAATTCCGGGCGATTGTCTCAGAGTATGTGCCCATCCCGGAGAAGGTCGGCCTACCCAGTCCATTCCCGGAAGCGGGACGGAGTCCAAAGCTGGTCTAAGGGATCCCATCTCCATTGCCAGATAGACAACTGGGGGGGTTGTTGGGGCTGGATCCCGGCAGCTGCCCCCTTTTCCTCGCGAGTTTTGGGTTGCGTTGGGCTGTCGCATGCTCTCTTCGCTCTCTGCTTTGCCGGTTCACCTTTATCGCTGCCTGAGCTGCGGTCGGGAAGGGCTGACCCAAGCACCAGGGCGGGAGCAGGGATCCGTGGCAGATCGGGTTTATTGTCCCAGTTGTGGCCAAATTTACCCCATCACCGCTTCTGGGGCTGTGGATTTTATCGGCAGCTCATCGGACCTGCATCTCACGCCGGCCCAAGCCATTGCCCATCTGCCTGGGTTTGCCTGGGGCTACGATCGCCTCTGGCGGCCCTGGGCTCTGTCGCTGCTGACGGGAGAGAGCTTTGGCAGCGAGCGGGAGAGTCAACTGCTGGCCGAGTTGGTGGGGGAGGGGGATCCCATCTTGGATTTGGGCACTGCCGGGGGGTACTGGAGCCGCTTGATTCTGGCCAGGGATCCGCAGCGGACGGTGGTCGGCCTGGACAATGCGGCAGGGGTATTGGCGGAAGCCGCTCAACAGGCACAGCCCCACTGGCAGCACTACAGCCTGATGCGGGCCCGAGCCGAACAGCTTCCCCTCGCCTCTGGAACTTTTGGGGCGGTGATCAGTGGGGCGACCTTGAACGAAGTGCCTTTGGATCCCTGTTTGCGGGAAATTGCCCGCGTCTTGAAACCGGGAGGGGCCTTTGTCTCGATGCACAGCCAGCAGGTACAGGGATGGGGGCAGATGGTGCAGCAATGGCTGGAAGCCACCGGCCTTCATTTTTTCTCAGAAACCCAGTTGCGCGAGCACCTTCAACAGGTGGGGCTGCAGTTGGAGCGTTATCTCAGCTTGGGTTGGGTGGCCTTTGTGCGGGCGGTGCGCCTCTGATCTTGGCCGGGTTAAGTTGTGCAGTGGCCATCGAGTCGATGTCGGAGCCATTACCCCAATCCAAGTCATGCCGATCCCTGGCTCCCCTCTTCCACCAAGAGAGAGACTAGGAGTGAGGGGGCACTCTATGGGATCCACTCCAGCCCAACGCCAAAGCTAAACTCCCGATCCAGGGTCGAGTTGCGCAGGCTATAGCGAGCAGAAAGACGAAAGGAAGGGCTAATGGCGTAGGCAGCAGTGAGCTCCGCCAGGGTGGCCTGTCCTTCTTCCGGCTCCTGGGGGGCAACCCAACTGTAGCTGCCGGTCAAATCTACACCTCCCGGAGCCAAGGCCAAAACAGCAAAAGCCCCATAGCTAACTCCACTGAGGCTGCGGTTCTTTTGTTCCAAAGCCCGATACCCCAGTTGTGGCGCCAGATTAAAACGGGATCCCATGGGGGCCAGAAAGTAACGCATTTCCGACCCGTACTGGCGCACTTCGGGATGTTCGGAAGATTGGCGATAGTCACCGCTGAGGGTGAGGCGATCTCCCAGACGCAAGTCTTGTAGGCTGATTCGCCAGTGCGAAGAGGACTCAAAACCGGCCTGCAAGCGCGTGGGCAAGACAGGGGTGTTGCGGATTTCTTCCAGGAGATGGGGCGGGTTTTGCAGCCAGCGGCGCAACACGGGGCTGCCTTCCAAAAGTTGGCTATCCAAGCCCAAATCCAAAGCGGCTGAGAGCGTGGCCGGCGCCGGATCCTGAATGCTGGCTTGCGTGGAATTGGCCCAAACTGGCCACCCAGGCACCAGTCCAGCCCAGAGGAGCAGCATACCCAGGGGAAGCCCTTTGCCAGACTGTCTCACCGCCTGCAACCCCATGCATCGCGTCCCTACTGTAGCCGCTTTCCGAGGGATTCTCCACGCAGACGGGCAAGGCTGGAGGTGCTCCACAGCGCGGCAACAACACCTCAAAGACGGCCCAGCGACAACAGAAAGCCTAGCTGCTCCGGCTGTTGGCAACCACCCGCAAGCGCTCGACCAATTTTTGCAGTTGCCGTTCAAATTGCAGACTTTGCCGCTGTAGCTGACTGACCTTTTCACAGCTATAGAGGACGGTGGTGTGATCTTTTCCCCCAAAGTAGTCGCCAATTTTGGGCAGGCTGAGGTTGGTGTAGTGGCGCATCAAGAACATGGCAATTTGCCGTGCTTGGCTGATGTCGCGCTTGCGGGAGGATCCCAGTAAACTGTCTCGGTCGATGCCGAATTCTTCACAGACCACATCGGTAATCATGTCGGCGGTGATCTCTTTCGGCTCGCTGGGGGGATTGAGGATGGGCTGAATCGTCTCCACGCTCATCGGCAAGCCAGAAATGGAAACATAGGCGACGGCGCGGATCAGGGCACCTTCCAGCTCGCGGATGTTGCTGGTGTAGGTGGTGGCAATGTACTCGATCACGTCGGCGGGCAAGTTCATTCCCTCATACTCGGCTTTCTTCTTGAGAATGGCCATGCGGGTTTCGATATCCGGCGATTGAATTTCCGCAATCAAACCCATGGAGAAACGAGAACAAAGCCGCTCCTGCAGACGCGGGATCAGATGAGGAGATCGGTCGGCGGCCAGCACAATCTGCTTGCCGGACTCGTGCAGCGTATTAAAGGTGTGAAAAAACTCCTCTTGGGTGTACTCTTTGCCTTCGATAAATTGAACGTCATCCACCAATAAAATATCCACATCCCGATAGTGCTCCCGGAAAGACTGCATGCTGTCTCGCCGGATGGCATCGATTAAATCGTTGGTAAACCGTTCGGTGGACACGTAAAAGACTTTGGCCTGTGGATTTGCCTCTAGCTGGTAGTGGCCAATGGCCTGCATCAGGTGGGTTTTGCCTAGACCCACCCCACCGCAGAGAAACAGGGGGTTGTAGGCGCGCCCAGGCTTGTCGGCCACAGCCAGAGCTGCAGCGTGAGCCATGCGGTTGTTGGGGCCAACCACAAACCGCGAGAAGGAATACTTGGGGTTGAGATCCGGCGCCCGCATGGGCAGGCTGCCGCCGACTTCCAGTCCTAGGGTGGTGGAGGCAGGTAAGCTGCCGGCTCTGCCCGATGTTGGGGAAATCGCCCTTGAAGGGGGTTCTGCCTCGACAGAAGCGTGGGGGGAAACGGAAAACTCCACCTGCAAAGGGATCCCGGCTACCCGCTGCACCACCTCGGTGATGGTGGAGGCGTAGTGCTTTTGCAGCCAGCCCCGCGCCCATTCGCTGGGGGTACAGATGGTGAGGCGGTTGTCCACCAACGATTCAGCCCGCGCCGTTTTGATCCAAGCCTCAAAGGTTGGGCGGCTGAGCTGCACCTGCAGATGACACAGGGCTTCATCCCAGAGCTGATCCAGGGAAATATCCACACCACACACTCAGAGCGACACAGCAGAAGCCCAGAGGAAACAGCGGCGGCTTCCTCGACAGGA